>CAWHKH010000013.1:0-424047 GCA_963829945.1 uncultured Actinomycetota bacterium
ATGACCATCAGGATGACCAGGATGAGGTTCTTCTGCTCGACCGTGTACAGGTACAGGCCGGAGAGCAGGCCGCCGCCGAGTCCGCCGAAGATCATGAGGGAGCGACGTCCGATGCGGTCGGAGAGTGCGCCGAAGAGCGGGATGGTCGCCACCGCGACAATGTTGGCCACCAGTGTCACCCAGAGCATGTCGCTGGTGGTGAACCCGATCCCGTAGCCCTTGGAGGTTCCGTAGGACACACCGAAGACGAGCGTGGCGGAGCCGATCACGTTGGTGAAGGTCATCAGGATGCACTTCACCGTTCCCCACGGATGGGTGCGCAGCAGGTCGATGAGCGGCAGCTTGCGCTTGACCGCGGTGTCCGCCTGCGCGGCGAAAGCCGGCGGCTCCTCCACATTCCGGCGGATGAGGTAGCCGGCCAGGATGACAAAGGCGCTCAGCAGGAACGGGATGCGCCAGCCCCAGGTCTGGAATGACTCCTCGGGGAGGAACGCGGCGAGGGGAAGCAACGCGGCGGTGGCCAGGATCGAGCCGGCCTGGGTGCCCTGCAGGGCGAAACTCGCGAAGAACCCGCGCTTGCCGTCCGGGGAGTGCTCCACGATCATCGCGCTGGCACCGCCGAGCTCGCCGGCCACGGCGAAGCCCTGGACCACGCGCAGTACGACAAGCAGGATCGGCGCGAGATAGCCGACCTGGGCGAAGGTGGGCAACAGGCCGACCAGGAGCGTCGAAACCCCATCAGGAGCATCGCGAAGACCAGGACGTGCTTGCGGCCGTGACGGTCACCCCAGGCGCCCAGAACGACGGCGCCGATGGGTCGGGCGAAGTACCCGACCGCGTAGGTGGCCAGCGAGCCGATCAGCGCGATGGTCGGGTCACCTGCGGGGAAGAAGACCGTCGGGAACACAAGAGCCGCAGACAGCGAGTACAGCGCGAAGTCGTAGTACTCGAGTGCGCTCCGATCCAGCCGCTCAGCGCGGCCTTCTTCGGATCGCGTCGCCCGACTTCCTGTTCGGGAACTGGTGCAGTGCTCACGGGCACATCTCCTTCGTCGACGGTGACAGGGGCCGACGCGGCCCTCTGGGATGGGGAAACTCCGGCTCGACCGGCTCGACCCACTGGCTGGGTCGTGGAGCCGTGCGCTGCGGCAGTCTGGGTTGAACAGAACCGTAATATATCGTTTCAACGACGTCAACCCCCATCTTCGACCGATCCTCCCTTCAGGCGGCCATCCGGCTCTGAAGTACGCTCTACCTGCATCTATTGTCGGAGTCATGCTGCTGGTTGACCCCCGCCCTTGGGCCGTGCCAGAATTGAAACCATCTAGAGTGTGCTGGACGTTGGCGGATAGGTTGCTCCTGGTCTCCGGGGGGGAATAAGCCGGTCAACTCTCGACGACCGAGGTACGCCGCAGCAGGCCACAGGACGGGCACAGCGCAATCTTGCTGCGCCCATGGAACCCACACCGCGACCGCTCCCGGCCGCGTGAGCGATCAGGAGCTGAGCATGCGGTCAAGCATTGTCACCATCGGGGAAACCATGGCACTGCTCGGCACCCCCGACCATGGCCTGCTCCGGTCCGGCTCGGCTCCGTCGCTCACCATCGGTGGGGCGGAATCGAACGTCGCGATCGCGGCCACCCAGCTGGGCGCGAGTACGACGTGGATCGGCCGAGTCGGCGATGACGATCTCGGCGCCCTGGTGGTGCGCGAGCTTCGCGGGCAAGGAGTGACCGTGCACGCGCCTCGGGACGCGGAGGCACCCACCGGCTTGATGGTCAAAGAACACCGACGCGGGAAGCCCACGCACGTGCGCTACTACCGCAAGCACAGCGCCGGGTCGCGCCTCGGACCCGATGACCTGGATCAGGACTCTCTCGCAGCCGCGGACATCGTTCATCTGACGGGCATCACCGCAGCTCTCGGCGACACCGCACGAGCGGCGATGCAGCACGCCATCGCGGTCGCCCGCGGCGGAGGGGCCAGGATCTCGTTCGACGTCAACTATCGCGCGACTCTGTGGTCCCCGGACGCAGCCGCCCCCATCCTGCGGGAACTCGCCAGTTCGTCCGACGTCCTCTTCGCGGGGCCGGAAGAGGCAGCGATCCTGTTCCCCGGCGACTCGGACGCCGCCGACATCGACGACCCGTGGCGAGCCGCCACTCAACTCGCACACCGGGTCTGCTCCCTCGGTCCACGCATCGTCGTCATCAAACTCGGATCCCTGGGCGCTCTGGCGCTCGCGGACGGAACCGTCTACACCCACCCGATCGTCCCCATCGAACCGCTCGACCCGGTCGGCGCCGGCGACGCGTTCGTCGGCGCGTTCCTGGCGGAGCTCGCCGACAAGAACCCCATCGAGACGTGCCTGACGAGCGGGGCGAAGATGGGCGCGCTGGTCTGTGCGGTGCGCGGGGACTGGGAGGGCACACTCGATTGGAGCACCGGTGCCACCCGCGGCGCCGAGTCAGACGTCCGTCGATGACGACGGGAGTCGCGCGGCGCGCCGGGCGGGGTCGACCCGATGCCTCGTCGTCGGTTCGGGGACGGGATCTGGGAACGCGCGAGGAGATGGACGACACGCCGCCGGGCGGTCACATCCGCCGGTCGTGCACATCGCATCGCCCGGCGCTCCCCGGTGTGTATGAGTCGTTTTAGCGAACCACGGTCCGGAACCGATTATCCGTCATTCATGCTCGGCATCCGCAACTCCTGCCGGCTCCGACCGCCTTCGGGTATTGACAACTGAAACGTCTCAATACACAATCGGAGAGCGCACATCGAGCAGCTGCATCCACCGAGACGAGGACGTCCACCCATGACCGACATCCACGCAGCGCTGTCCGATCTCGAGGACTTCGGCATCGAGGTGCCCAGCTGGGCGTACGGGAACTCGGGCACCCGGTTCAAGGTGTTCGGCACAGAGGGGACCCCGCGGGATCCGTGGGAGAAGATCGCGGATGCGGCGCAGGTGCATGCGTTGACCGGGTTGGCGCCGAAGGTGTCCCTGCACATCCCGTGGGATCGGGTGGACGACTTCGGCAAGCTGGCCGCATTCGCCGCCGACCACGGGGTGGCGATCGGCGGGATCAACTCGAACCTGTTCCAGGACGACGACTACCGGCTCGGCTCGCTGACCAACTCCGACGAGCGGATCCGGGCGAAGGCGATCGCCCATCACGGCGAGTGCATCGAGATCATGCGACAGGCAGGGTCGACCGATCTGAAGATCTGGTTGCCCGACGGCACCAACTATCCCGGCCAGGACTCGCTGGTCGGCCGGCAGGACCGGCTGGCCGACTCCCTCGCCCAGATCTACGCCCGGCTCCAGGGCGACGAACGGCTCCTGTTGGAGTACAAGATCTTCGAGCCGTACTTCTACACGATGGACGTGCCGGACTGGGGCACCTCGCTGCTGCATTGCCTGGCCCTGGGCGAACGCGCGAAGGTCATCCTGGACACCGGACACCATGCGCCGTCCACGAACATCGAGTTCATCGTCATGCAGCTGGTGCGGCAGAACCGTTTGGGCGCCTTCGACTTCAACTCCCGCAACTACGCCGACGACGACCTCATCGTCGGGTCGGCGGATCCGTTCCAGCTGTTCCGGATCCTGGACCAGATCGTCGCCCAGGGCGCGCACCGCCCGTCATCGGGAGTCAACTTCATGCTCGATCAGTGCCACAACATCGAGGAGAAGATCCCCGGGCAGATCCGGTCCGTGCTGAACGTGGAGCAGGCGCTGGCCAAGGCGCTGCTGGTCGACCGCAACGCGCTGGCCGACGCGCAGCGGGCCGGTGACGTGCTGGGTGCGCACGCGGTGCTGATGGACGCCTACGACACCGACGTCCGCGGCCTGCTCGCCGACCGACGGGAGGAGCGCGGCCTGCCCCGGAACCCCTTGCGGGCCTTCGCCGAGTCCGGCTACGCCACCACGGTCGCCGCCGACCGGGTGGGCGGCACCCAGGCCGGCTGGGGCGCCTGACCGGCCCGCACCACCACGACCACACCCTGACCCGCCACGCCATCCAGGAGCAACGAATCATGAGTGAGAGCACCGTCGTTCAGCACCTCGTCGAGCGGTCCAACCGGCTCGGCGCCGACCCTCGCAACACCAACTATGCCGGCGGGAACACCTCCGCGAAGGGCACCCAGACCGACCCGGTCACCGGGGCGCCGGTCGAGCTGGTGTGGGTGAAGGGGTCCGGGGGTGATCTCGGCACCCTGACGGAGAAGAACCTGGCGGTGCTGCGGCTGGACCGGCTCCGTGCCCTCGTCGATGTCTACCCCGGAGTCGACCGCGAGGACGAGATGGTCGCCGCATTCGACTACTGCCTGCACGGCAAGGGCGGCGCCGCACCGAGTATCGACACCGCGATGCACGGTCTGGTCGATGCCGCGCACGTGGATCACCTGCACCCCGACTCCGGGATCGCGCTAGCCACCGCGGCCGACGGGGAAAAGCTGACCGAGCAGTGCTTCGGCGACCGGGTGGTGTGGGTGCCCTGGCGGCGACCCGGCTTCCAGCTCGGCCTGGACATCGCGGCGATCAAGACCGCGAACCCGCAGGCGATCGGCTGCATCCTCGGCGGACACGGCATCACCGCATGGGGCGACAGCTCCGAACAGGCGGAGGCGAACTCGCTGGAGATCATTCGGACCGCGGAACGATTCCTCGACGACAACGGGTCCGCGGAACCGTTCGGCTCGGTCGTTTCCGGGTACGAGCCGCTGCCGGAGTCCGAGCGGCACGCGAAGGCGGCAGCGATCTTTCCGACCATCCGGGGCCTCGCGTCCACCGACAAGCCGCAGGTCGGCCACTACACCGACTCGGAGGAGGTGCTGGAATTCCTGTCGAGGGAGAAGCTGGCCCCCCTCGCCGAACTGGGCACATCCTGCCCGGACCACTTCCTGCGCACCAAGGTCAAGCCGCTGGTGGTGGATCTACCCGCGGACGCGCCGGTCGAGCAGGTGCTCGCCCGCCTCAAGGACCTGCACGAGGCGTACCGGGTCGACTATCAGGGCTACTACGACCGCAACGCCACCTCCGATTCCCCGGCCATCCGGGGCGCGGACCCGGCGATCGTGCTGGTCCCCGGGGTGGGCATGTTCTCCTTCGGCAAGGACAAGCAGACCGCCAGGGTGGCCGGCGAGTTCTACGTCAACGCCATCAACGTCATGCGCGGCGCCGAATCCGTCTCCGCCTACGCGCCGATCAGCGAGGCCGAGAAGTTCGCCATCGAGTACTGGGCCCTGGAAGAGGCCAAGATCCAGCGCATGCCCCAGCCCAAGTCGCTGGCGACCCGGGTCGCCCTGGTGACCGGCGCCGGGTCCGGCATCGGCAAGGCCATCGCCACCCGGATCGCCGCCGAGGGCGGCTGCGTCGTCATCGCCGACCTGAACCTGGAGGGCGCGCAGGCCGTGGCCGACGAGCTCGGCGGCCCCGACGTCGCGGTCGCCCTCCGGGCGGACGTCTCGGAAGAGACGGCCGTCGCCGAGTTGTTCGCCGCCGCGTCACTGGCGTTCGGCGGGGTGGACCTGGTCGTGAACAACGCCGGCCTGTCGCTGTCCAAGCCGCTGCTGGAGACCAGCGTCAAGGACTGGGATCTGCAGCACAACGTGATGGCCAAGGGCTCGTTCCTGGTGTCCCGGGAGGCCGCGCGGGTCATGATCGAGCAGCAGCTGGGCGGCGACATCGTCTACATCTCCAGCAAGAACTCGATCTTCGCCGGTCCGAACAACATCGCCTACTCGGCGACCAAGGCCGACCAGGCCCACCAGGTGCGGCTGCTGGCCGCCGAACTCGGTGAGCACGGCATCCGGGTCAACGGGATCAACCCCGACGGTGTGGTCCGCGGCTCCGGCATCTTCGCCGGCGGCTGGGGCGCCAAACGCGCCGAGGTCTACGGGGTCAAGCGAGGAGGACCTCGGCGCCTACTACGCCAAGCGCACCCTGCTGGGCAAGGAGGTCCTCCCCGAGCACGTCGCCGACGCCGTGTACGCGCTCACCGCCGGCGACCTGTCCCAGACCACCGGGCTGCACATCCCGGTCGACTCCGGCGTCGCCGCCGCGTTCCTCCGGTGAGCAGCGGCGAGACCGCCGTCGCGGCGGTGGATCTCGGTGCCTCCAGCGGCCGGGTCATGCTCGGCCGGGTCGGGCCCGATCGGCTCGAGCTCACCGAGGTGCACCGCTTCCGCAACGGCGCCGTCCGGCTGCCCGACGGCCTGTACTGGGACATCCTGGGCCTGTATCAGGACATCCTGATCGGGTTGCGCGATGCCTACCGGCAGGCGCCGGAACTGGCCGGAATCGGCATCGACTCCTGGGCGGTCGACTACGGGCTCCTCGACGGGGACGGCCGCCTGCAGGGCAACCCCCGCCATTACCGGGACGCCCGCACCGACCCGGTGATCGACACCGTGCAGCAACGAGTCTCGGCGGCCGACCTGTACGCGGCCAACGGCCTGCAGCACCTGCCGTTCAACACCCTGTACCAGTTCGCCGCCGAATCGGGCCTCGAGGGTCGGCGGGCGCTGCTCATCCCCGACCTGCTCGGGTACTGGCTCACCGGACGCCAGGTCGCCGAACGGACCAACGCCTCCACCACCGGCCTGCTCAACGCCGTCACCGGCGAGTGGGACCGCGGCCTGCTCGCGGCCCTGGACCTACCCCGCGGGCTGCTGCCCCTCGTCGTGCCACCCGGGTCGACCGTAGGTGAGCTCACGGCTGACGTCCGCGCCGACACCGGCATCGACCGGCCCATTCCGGTCACCACCGTCGGCTCCCACGACACCGCCTCCGCCATCGTCGGGGTGCCCGCCGAGACTCCGAACTTCGCCTACATCTCCTGCGGGACCTGGGGTCTGGTCGGCGTCGAGCTGCAGGCGCCGGTGCTCACCGGGGAAAGCCGCGCCGCGAACTTCACCAACGAGGCCGGCGTGGACGGCACGGTCCGCTACCTGCGCAACGTGATGGGCCTGTGGATCCTGTCCGAGACCCTGCGCACGTGGCAGCTCCAGGGCAGCAAGGGCACCCTGTCCGGGTCGCTCGAGGAGGCTGCGCGCGTCCCGGCCGGTGGCCCGGTGTTCGACCCCGACGCACCCGAATTCCTGGCGCCAGGGGACATGCCGGCCCGGATCGCCGCCGCCTGCCGGGCCACCGACCAGTCGGTCCCCACCAGCCCCGGTGAGATCGTCCGCTGCATCCTGGACAGCCTCGCCGTCACCTTCGCCGCCCGGATCGGGGACGCCCAGCGTCTGTCAGGCCGCAGCATCGACGTGATCCACATCGTCGGCGGCGGTTCCCGCAACACCCTGTTGTGCCAGCTCGTCGCCGACGCCGCCCGTCGCCGCGTCGTTGCCGGCCCCGTCGAGGCCACCGCGCTGGGCAATGTGCTCGTCCAGGCCCGCACCCACGGTGCCCTGCGCGGCGACCTGTGGGATCTGCGGGCCCACCTCCGCGGCGCGGTCGGCACCACCGCGTACGAGCCCCGCCCGGTACCCGCGGGCCGCTCCCGATGAGAATGCCCGCCGGTCGGCGGCCCGTCAGGAGGTCCTGATGCGGATCGCACTGATCGCCACCTGTCTGGGGGACGCGTTGTTCCCCGAGGTGGGCAAGGCCACCACCCGGCTGCTGGAGCGGCTCGGTCACGAGGTGGTCTTCCCGGCCGACCAGGTCTGCTGCGGGCAGATGCACGTGAACACCGGCTACCTGGCCGAGGCCCTGCCGGTCGTCCGGCACCACGTCGAGGTGTTCGAGGCCGCCTCGTTCGACGTGGCCGTCGCGCCATCCGGGTCGTGCGTCGGCTCGGTACGGCATCAGCAGGCGATGGTCGCCCGCCGGGCCGGCGACGCCGCGCTGGCACAGCGGGCCACCGAGTTGTCCGGCCGGACGTACGAGCTGTCCGAACTGCTGGTCGACGTGCTCGGCGTCACCGATGTCGGGGCGTATTACCCGCACCGGGTCACCTACCACCCGACCTGCCATTCGCTGCGGATGCTGCGGGTGGGCGACAAGCCCCTGCAGCTGCTGCGGGAGGTGGCGGGCATCGACCTCGTCGAGCTGCCCGGGGCCGATCAGTGCTGCGGGTTCGGTGGCACGTTCTCGATCAAGAATTCCGACACGTCGTCGGCGATGCTCGCCGACAAGGTCAGCAACGTGGTCAGCACCGGCGCCGACCGGTGTGCCGCAGGTGACGCGTCCTGCCTGATGAACATCGGCGGTGGGCTGTCCCGAGACGACACCGGCGTGCGCACCGTCCATCTGGCCGAGATCCTGGCTTCGACGCGAGAGCGGGTGGCGGCATGACGACGTTCCTCGGTCTGCCGAGGCGCAAGGCACAGGAGCAGGAGTCGCCGCTGCGCGGTTCGCTGCCGTTCCCGAAGGCGGCGCACAGTGCGCTGGCCAACGAGCAGCTGCGCCGTAACCTGGCGCACGCCACCTCGGTCATCCGGTCCAAGCGGGACCTGGTGGTCGGCGAGATGCCGGACTGGGAGGCGTTGCGGGAAGCCGGATCCGCGGTCAAGACGCAGGTGATGGCACGGCTGCCGGACCTTCTCGAGCAGTTCGAGGCGAACGTGGTCGCCCGGGGCGGAGTCGTGCACTGGGCGCGGGACGCGGCGGAGGCCAACCGGATCGTCACCGATCTCGTCCGCGACCAGGGCGTCGACGAGGTGATCAAGGTCAAGTCGATGGCCACCCAGGAGATCGGTCTCAACGAGTACCTGGCGGACAACGGCATCGCCGCGGTCGAAACGGATCTCGCCGAGCTGATCGTGCAGTTGGGCCACGACACGTCCTCGCACATCCTGGTACCGGCCATCCATCGCAACCGGACCGAGGTGCGGGACATCTTCCTGGACGAGATGGACGACGCGCCCGCCGACCTCACCGACGAACCCCGCCGATTGGCGATGGCCGCCCGCGCACATCTGCGGCGCAAGTTCCTGCGCACCAAGGTCGCCATCTCCGGGACCAACTTCGGCATCGCCGAGACCGGGACGATCGGCGTGGTCGAGTCCGAGGGCAACGGCCGGATGTGCGTGACACTGCCGGACACCCTGATCACCGTCATGGGCATCGAGAAGATCCTGCCCACGTTCACCGACCTCGAGGTGTTCCTGCAGTTGCTGCCCCGCTCGTCCACCGGCGAGCGGATGAACCCGTACACGTCGCTGTGGACCGGGGTGACGCCCGGGGACGGACCGCAGAACGTCCACATCGTGCTGCTCGACAACGGCCGGACCAACGCCCTGGCCGACCAGGTGGGTCGGGCGGCGCTGCACTGCATCCGCTGCTCGGCGTGCCTGAACGTCTGCCCGGTGTACGAGCGGACCGGCGGCCACGCCTACGGCTCGGTGTATCCGGGGCCGATCGGGGCGGTGCTCACCCCGCAGCTGACCGGCATGCACGGTCACCACGACGTGAACTCCACGCTGCCCTACGCCTCCACGCTGTGCGGCGCATGCTTCGACGCCTGCCCGGTGAAGATCGACATCCCGACGCTGCTGGTGGAGCTCCGCGGCCGGGCGGTGGACTCGGACCGGGGGCGGATGATCCCCGGTGGCTGGGATGCGGCGATGAAGGCGGCGTCGTGGGTGATGAGCGATGCCAAGCGGTTCGCCGCCGCCGAGAAGGCGCTGACCCTCGGACGGCTGGTGGCCGGCCCCGACAAGAAGATCAAACATCTGCCGTTCCCGGGATCGGCGTGGACGCACAGCAAAGACCTGCCCGCGCCGCCGAAGCAGACGTTCCGGCAATGGTGGCAGGAAACCCACGGAGGCCAGGAGTGAACAGCCGGGAGGTCGTTCTCGGCCGGATCCGCGCGGCCCTCGCCGCCGACACCGAGCCCCCGCCGCCGGTGCCCCGCGAGTACATCCGGGTCGGGTCGAACCCGCCGGGCAGCGGACCGGTGCTGGAGCTGATGATCGACCGGCTGGTCGACTACAAGGCTCAGGTCCGGGAGGTGGACCCGGCCGACCTGGCGGCCGCCATCGACGAGGCCCTGGGCGGGCAACGGTCCGTCGTGGTCGCCCGGGACCTGGACGCCGGCCTCGTCGAGGCGGCCGGACGCGGCGACCGGACCGTGACCGTGGACGGGGATCCGGACGTGCTGCCCCCGGCCCGGCTGGACGCGATCGACGCTGTCGTCTCCACCGCCAGGGTCGCCATCGCACTCTCCGGCACGATCGTCCTGGACGGCGGGCCCGGTCAGGGGCGGCGGGCCATCACGCTGGTGCCCGACTTCCATGTGGTCGTGCTGCACGCGAACCAGGTGGTGCAGACCGTGCCCGAGGCCATCGCCCGGCTCGACCCGGTGCGGCCGCTCACCATGATCGCGGGGCCCTCCGCGACCAGCGACATCGAACTCGAACGCGTCGAGGGCGTGCACGGTCCGCGCACACTGTCCGTGTTGATCGTCCGGGCCCCTCTGCGCTGAACACCATCCATGCGGCGGCCGGCCCCGCCAGCCACTGAATCGACGATCGATGCGCGGACGGGCCGCCCGCGCGCCGGGCACCACCGCTCACCGCTGCCGCGGGGCGTGCGGTCGCCCGCCTACCATGGGCCCATGGCTCCTGGCATCGGTCCCGACGCCGGGGCTTTCGACACCGATCCCGTCGACGCATCGCGCGCGGCGGGCACACCGCCCGCCGCCGACGAACCCGCCGGTGCCTACCGGTCGCCGCTGCTCGCGCTGCCCGGCGCGGTCGCCGGTGCGGGTGCCGACGCGGGGGTCGCGTGGCACTACGGCGACCCCATGGGCGAGCAGCGGGCCGGGGCCCGACGCGCCGCGCTGTTCGACCGGTCGCACCGCGACGTGCTGACGGTCGCCGGGCCCGACCGGCTGACCTGGCTCAACACCATCACCTCGCAGGAGCTGCTCGGGCTCGGCGAGGGCGCGTCCACCGAGGCGCTCGTGCTGTCGCCGCAGGGTCACGTCGAGCACCACATGGTGCTGACCGAGCTGGCCGGGGTCGTCCACCTGGACGTCGAGCCCGCCCGCGGGCCCGCGCTGCGGGCGTACCTGGACATGATGAAGTTCTGGTCAGACGTCGAGATCACCGACGTGTCGGCTGATCTCGCGCTGCTCCGGCTCATGGGACCGGCGGCCGCTTCGGCGCTCGACGCCGTACTGGGGGTCGACAGCGCCGCCGCCGCACCGGGTGTCGCGCAGCCGCTGACCGGCGGCGGGCTCGCCCGCTGCATCGACGACGCATGGGAACTCTTGATCCCCCGGGCGACCCTCGCGGACACCGCATCGGCGCTGATCGCCGCCGGCGCCACGCCGGCCGGCAGCTGGGCGGCGGACGCGCTGCGCATCCCGACCCGGCGCCCCCGCATGGGGGTGGACACGGACGAGCGCACCATCCCGAACGAGGTCTCCTGGCTGGCGACCGCGGTGCACCTGTCGAAGGGCTGCTATCGCGGGCAGGAGACCGTCGCCCGGGTGCACAATCTCGGCCGGCCGCCGCGCACGCTCGTGCTGCTCAACCTCGACGGCTCGAACGACACGATGCCGCAGACCGGCGACCCGGTGCTGAACGCGCAGGGTCGCACCGTCGGTCGCGTCGGCACCGTCGCTCAGCACCACGAGGACGGCCCGATCGCCCTCGCCCTCGTCAAACGCGCTGCGGCCCAAGGCGCCCCGCTGGTGGCGGGATCCGTCGACGCAATCGTCGACCCCGCCGACCAGGAGGACCCTGAGACGGCGCGGACGCCGGTGTCCGCCATCGATCGGCGGACGCTGCCGGACCTGCGTCGCCCGACCACCAGGAGCGCACCCCGACCGTGACCGCCGTCAAAGACGAAGCCCCACAGGACATCTCACCGATCGACGACCGACCCCTGGTCGACCTGGCGCTGATCCGCGACGCCGCGGAACGGATCCGGTCCTACGCGCTGCGCACGCCGCTGCTCGCCGCGCCGTGGGAGGGCCTCTGGCTCAAGCCGGAGAACCTGCAGCCGATCGGTGCTTTCAAGATCCGCGGGGCCGCCACCGCGATCTCCCGGCTGACCCCGGAGCAGCGCGCGGCCGGCGTGCTCGCGCACTCGTCGGGGAATCACGCCCAGGCAGTCGCCTACACCGCGCGCGCCTTCGGCATCGATTCGCACATCGTCATCCCCGACAACGCGCCGGACCGGAAGGTGCAGGCCACCCGCGACCTCGGTGCGACCGTGGAGCTGGTCCCGGTCGCCCAGCGGTTCAGCCGGCCGCTCGAGCTCGCCGAGCAGACCGGGAAGGCGCTGATCCCACCGTTCGACCACCCCGACGTGATCTCCGGCCAGGGCACGATCGGTCTCGAGATCGCACAGGACATGCCCGATGTCGACGTCGTGCTGGTGCCCGTCTCCGGCGGCGGTCTGATCTCGGGAATCGCGGCCGCGCTGGCCGAGCTGCTGCCCGACGTCGCGGTGATCGGCGTCGAGCCGGAGCTGGCGGGCGACGCGGCCGAGTCGTTCGCCGCGGGGCACAAGGTCGCATGGCGACCCGAGCAGACCGCCCGCACGATGGCCGACGGGCTGCGCACCTTCAGCGTCGGCGACCTGCCGTGGCGGCACATCAGCAGCCAGGTGCGCGACATCGTCACCGTCACGGAGGACGAGATCGCTGACGCCACCAGGCGTCTGGTGCTCGAGGCGCGCCTGGTCGCCGAGCCGAGCGGGGCCGTGGCGACGGCGGCGTTCCTGCACCACCGCGACAGGCTGCCGCCCGGCCGCACGGTGGCGATCGTGTCCGGCGGCAACATCGATCCGGCCGTGCTGGCGCGGCTGATGTCCGGATGACGGATCCGACCGCGCGGCGGCGGACCGGGACCCTGATCACCCTGGTGCCGGTCGCCGGTGAGTGGGGCCACGTGCTGCGGGTCGCCATCGACGCCGAGCAGGTCGGGGCCAGCCGGATCCACCTCGCCCAGGACCAGGACGACATCGTCGCGCTGCTGCACGGGCTGCGGCAGAACACCGAGCTGATCGTCACCGCCGATCCCGGCCATCCCGCCGAGGGGCTGCTGGACACGCTGCCGACGGTCGTCACCGACGTGGTGCTGGACCAGGGCCCGCGGCAGGCCGAGCTGGTGTCCGAGGTCGGCCGGATCGCCGCCGGCGCGGACGCGACCGGGCTGATCAGCGTCGGCGGGCGGGGCGGCGCGGCCATCCCGGTGCTGTTCGCCGCGCTCGCCGCCGGGCTGCACGTGATGGCGGGGACGGCGCACACACCGCTCGCGCCCGCGCCGACCGACCTGCGTGCGGATCCGCGGGAACGCGGCAAGGACGACGCCGCGCTCGTCGCGAGGGCGAGCGGGCTGGCCAGGATCGCCGGGCGCCCGCCCGTCGAGGGCAGGGCGGCGCGCGAATTGTGGGGAGTCGAGGGGTGACGACCGCGCCGGCCGAGCTCGTCCGCGTCTACCGCTCGGGGTTCCACGAGGGCTCGCACTACGGCTCCGTCGTCGTCACCGGACCCACCGGGACGGTGCTGCACCAGCGCGGCGACGTGCAGAGCCCCGTCTTCCCGCGCTCGTCGAACAAGCCTTTCCAGGCGGTCGCGATGCTGCTCGCCGGGGCCGACCTCGCGGGCGCGGACCTGGCGCTGGCGGCCGCGTCGCACTCGGGCGAGCCGATGCACGTCGAGCGGGTGCGGGCGATGCTCGACCGCATCGGGCTCACCGAGGACGACCTGGGCTGCCCCACCGCGCTGCCCATGGACGAGGCGGCGCGCGCCGACGTGCTGGCGGCCGGCGGGCATCCCGGCAGGCTGTACATGAACTGCTCCGGTAAGCACGCCGGCATGCTCGCGGCCTGCGTCGCCGCCGGCTGGCCGATCGAGGACTATCTCAGCCCCGACCATCCGCTGCAGCGCGGCGTCGCCGCGGTCGTCGCCCGGCTGTCCGACGAGACGCCGGCCGCGGTCGGAATCGACGGCTGCGGCGCCCCGCTGTATGCGATTCCGCTCGAGGCCCTGGCACGGGCGTTCGGCCGGGTGGCGGCGGCGCAGGACGGCACCCCGGAGCGACGCGTGGCCGACGCGATGCGGGCGCATCCGGAGATGGTCGGCGGCACCGGGCGGGACGACACGCTGCTCATGCGTGCGCACCGGAACCTGCTGGTCAAGGGGGGCGCGGAGGGCGTGCACTGCGCCGCGCTGGAGGACGGACGGTGCGTCGCGGTGAAGATCACCGACGGCGGCGACCGGGCGCGGATGCCGGTGCTGGTCGGCGGCCTGCGAACCCTCGGCCTGGCCTCGGCCCAGATCGACGAGATGGCCGCCGGACGGGTGCTCGGCGGGGGTCACCCCGTCGGGACGGTGGAACTCGCGCCGCACGTGTTCTGAGCCGCCCCCGCGCCCCCGGGGGTGGCGACGTCATCGATCGGAGCCTGTACTGTTGAGGCACGACACATAACTGATTCCGGGGCCGCCGGCTGGTCGTGACCAGCGGCCGCCCCGCTTCTTACTGCAAGGGGGTCGGCCATGGGGCGCGGCCGTCAGAAGGCGAAGCAGACGAAGGTCGCCCGGGAGCTGAAGTACCACTCCTCGTCGATCGACGTGAACGCCTTGCAGCGCGAACTCGCCGGCGGGTCCGGCGACGCGATCGGTCAATCGTCGCCGCCCCCGGTGGACGACGAGACCGACGACGAGGACCCCTACGCGTCGTACGCGGACTACGCGTCCGAGGACGACGACGAACCGGCCGGCGGCTACGCCGCACCCTCCCGTCGTCGCTGACGAACGTCGGCCCACCGGCCTGGATCCAGAGCTCCTCGACGAGCTGTGGGACTTCGATGACCCGGCGGGCTCCGAGCATCGGTTCCGCGGGGCCCTCGCGGACCTCGACCTCTACCCCGCGGCGCGCGCGGAGCTGACCACCCAGCTGGCGCGCGCCGTGGGGCTGCAGGGCCGCTTCGACGAGGCGCGGGCCCTGCTCGATCCGCTCGCCGCGCACGAGGACCCGGTGGTGCTGGCACGGGTGCGGCTGGAGCGCGGGCGGCTGCTGAACTCGTCGGGAGCCGCCGCGGAGTCGATACCGCTGTTCACCGGCGCGCTCGACGTCGCCGCGGGCGCGGGTGAGGACTTCCTCGCGGCCGATGCCGCACACATGCTGGCGATCGTCGACGGCGACCGGGCGTCCGCCTGGACCGACCGGGCGCTGGCCATCGTGCGAGCGTCCGCGGACCCGCGCGTCGCGCGGTGGGCGGGCCCGCTGTACACCAACTCGGGGTGGTCGCGGCACGAGGCGGCCGACTTTCCGGGGGCGCTGCGGGACTTCGGGGACGCACTGGCCGCGTACACCCGGCACGGCACCGCCGAGCAGGTGCGCATCGCGCAGTGGTCCGTGGCCAGGGCGCTGCGGTCGGTCGGCCGGTTCGACGAGGCGCTGGAGATCCAGCGCCTGCTCGCCGCCGCCGGACCCGATGACGGCTACGTGTTCGAGGAGCTGGCCGAGCTGGGCGTCGCGCGTCGGACTGCCCGCCGACGAGGTCTCCGCGGCGGCGCGGCGGGCGGTCGACCTGCTGGAAGCGGACGAGTGGGTGCGGGCCAACGAGGCCGATCGGCTGGCGCGGCTGCGAGGCCTCGCGACCGGCGCGGTGTCCTGAGGCCGGCGGATCGATCGCCGGGTTTGGGCTTGCGGATCGATCGGCTCGGCTGGGGTCGACTGTTCAGGCTTAACCGGACACCTGCCCCATGATCAACACCTCCCGGGCCGCGGCCGGTCCCCTCGGGGAGAGCCGGCGGGCATGACCCGCCTACCACCAGCCCTTGCGCTTGGCCCAGATGAGCAGCGAGACGGACATGACCAGCATGATCGCCAGGGCGATCGCCAGCAGGTACGGGTGCGTCTCGTCGTTGACGATGACGTTCATGCCGAGGATCGACGACAACGCCGTGATGGGCAGCGTGACCGCGGCGATGACCGCCAGCCGCTCGGCGGCGATCGTCATCTTGGTGTTGGTCCGCGCCTGGTAGAACTCGATCGTGCCCTGCAGGTAGTCCTTCTGGCCCTCGGCCATCGCGCCCACCCGGTGGAACTGGTCGACGGTGTCCTCGATGAGCCGCTGCCCGCGCTTGGGCCCGAACGCCTGGATCTTGGCCATCCGCGCGTAGACCTCCCGGCTGAGCGTGGACATGGTGCGCACGGTGAGCAGCCCGTGCCGCGCCCGGAACATCTCGTCCAGGAACTGCTCCGGGTCGCCCAGGTGGTCGCCGGTGACCCGCTGCTCCAGCCGCCAGACCTCGCGGGTGAGCTCGGCGAGGTAGTCGCGCAGCCGGCCGGTGAGCGCCGAGACCAGGGCGTAGGAGATCTCGTAGGGCGTCTTCGGCTGCAGCCTGTGCAGGTCCAGCCGGTGCACCACGGCGTTGACCTCGTTCATCGCCTTCTCCGGTGACACCGCGGGGTTCAGCGGGCCGTGCACGGTGATGAGGAACCGGGCGCCGATGAACTGGTCCAGTTCCACGTAGTGCACGTGCCCCGCGGCGCCCTCCTCGGGGGCGTGCAGGACCACGAACACGTGGTCGTCGTACACGTGCACCTTCGGCACCTGGTTGCGCTGCTTGCAGTCCCGAATGGCCAGCGGATGGACGTAGAACTGGCTCGTCAGCAGGTGCTCGGCCTCGTCACTCCACTCCGGGATGTCGATCCAGACGATGCCCTCGGGGAGGGCCATCAGGTCCGGGATCTCGTCGACGGAGTGCTCGTGCTCGCCGCTCGCGTCGACCAGCCTGACGTTGACCACGGCGCCATTCTGCGCCCGCGGGGCGAACGGCACCCGGCGCCCCGACAACGATGGCGGCCGTCGCCTGCCAGGCCCGCAGAGAACCGGAATCGCCGTGTGGCGCGTATCACAGCCCGACGGCTGCACTCCGACCAAGGGGTCCGGGGGCGGACGACGGGGCCGGAACACAGGGGGACGCGCGCATGCCGACGACGGTCACGTTCCGAGATGTCGTGCGCCGCCGGAACTTCCGCAACCTCATGCTGGGGCATCTGGGCGGCACGCTGGCCCAGCTGATGATCACGGTGGCGGTCGGAATCGATGTACTGGCCAGGACCGAGTCGAGCGTGTCGGTGTCGGTGACGGTGGCGCTCGGCTTCGCGCCGTACGTCGTGTTCTCGGGCCACGCCGGCCTGCTCGCCGACCGGCACTCCCGCAGCGTCGTGCTGGCCTGGTCGTTCGGGTCCCGCGCGGCCTGCGCGGCCGTGCTCGCCGCGGGGCTTCCGCTCGCCTGGCCCGTGCCGGTGCTGGTGCTCGCCGCCGCCGTGGCGGCCGTGCTGGCGACGCCGTGGGCTGGCTGAACGCGGGCCTGTCCATCGGGGCCCTGGTGTCGATGCTGCTGGTCACCCGGCTGACCGCCCACTGCCGGCCGGTGCTGCAGCTCGGCATCGCGATGGCCGGCTTCGCGGGCACCGTCGCCCTGCTCGGGGTCAGCGGCCTGTTCAGCTCGCTGCCGGCCGCGGTGGTGATGGTCATCGGCGCGGGCGCGGGCACGCTCGTCGCCGAGGTGGTCGCGGTGACCCTGCTGCAGCGGGCGGCCCCGCCGGCCGTGACGGCACGGGTGTTCGGCGTCTACGACCAGCTCAACGTCGGGGCGATCGCGGTGGGCTCGCTGCTCGCCGGGCCGCTGGCGGATCAGCTCGGAGTCCCCGTGTCGATCATCGTCGTCGCACTGGCATGCCTGCTCGTCTCGCTGGTCGCGGTGAGCAAGGGTGAGCGGCCGCCCGCGGCACGCCCACGGCGCGCGGCACCGGGTCGCCGGGCCAACCCATCTCGGGACGCGGTCGAGGTCCGCTCAGAAGCGCGGGTGGTCCCCGCAGAGCCGCACCCGATCGGTGCTGTCGCGCGACTTGTCGACGGTGCCGAGCACGACATTCCACACGTGCCGCGCGGTCAGCATCGCCATCGCTCGATCGACGTCCTCGGGCGGCAGCACGGCGACCATCCCGATGCCCATGTTGAACGCCTTCTCCATCTCGTCGCGGGCCACCCGGCCGTGCGAGGAGATGTAGCCGAAGACCGGCAGCGGGGTCCAGGTGCGGCGGTCGACGGTGGCGGTCAGGCCGCCGGGGATCACCCTGGCGAGATTGCCGGCCAGGCCGCCGCCGGTGATGTGCGCGTACGCGTGCACGTCGGTCTCCCGGGCGAGCGCGAGGCAGTCAAGGGCGTAGATGCGGCAGGGCTCGAGCAACTCCTCGCCGAGGGTCCGGCCGAACTCCTCGACGTGCCCGTCCAGGGGCAGCCGGGCGATGTCCAGCAGGACGTGCCGGACGAGCGAGTAGCCGTTCGAGTGCAGGCCTGAGGAGCCCATGCCGAGCACGACGTCGCCCGGGCGCACCCGGTCCGGCCCGAGGATGCCCTCCGCCTCCACCACGCCGACCGCGGTCGCGGCAAGGTCGTAGTCCTCGGGATCCATCAGTCCGGGGTGCTCGGCGGTCTCGCCGCCCACGAGCGAGCAGCCCGCCCGCACGCAGCCATCCGCGATGCCCGACACGATGGCCGCGATGCGTTCGGGGGCGAGCTTGCCGCAGGCGATGTAGTCGAGCAGGAACAGCGGCTCGGCGCCGCACGGCACGAGGTCGTCGACCACCATCGCGACCAGGTCGATGCCGATGGTGTCGTGCACGTCCATCGCCTGCGCGATCGCCGACTTGGTGCCGACCCCATCCGTCGAGGACGCCAGCACCGGCTCCCGGAACCGCTGCACGGGCAGCCGGAACAGTGAGGCGAAGCCGCCGATGCCGCCGATGACCTCGGAGCGGTGGGTCTTGCGGGTGAACGGCTTCATCAGGTCGACGGCCGCCTCGCCGGCGGCGATCGACACGCCGGAGCCGGCGTAGGTCGCGCCGGATCCGATGGGATGCCGAGGGTTCATGCGGGTGGTCACCTCACGGCCGGGTCAGCGCGTCTTCGGCGCCGTACCCGGCGGTCGTCAGGGGCTCCGCGTCCCCGGCGATGCCGCGCTCGTAGCCGTCCATCCCGCCCCTGGCCAGCGGGTCGCCGGCCGGCACGCCGTGCACGTGGACCGGGTCGACGACGCCGCGCGCGATCCCCTCGAGGACGTGCTTGCCGACCTGGTCCGGGATGGCGATCGGATAGTCGCCGGTGAAACACGCCGTGCACAACCGGTTTCGCGGCTGCTCGGAGGAGGCGACCAGCGCCTCCAGCGACGCGTACCCGAGCGTGTCGGCGCCGATCGAGCGGCGGATCGCCTCGACGTCGCCGGCGTTGGCGATCAGCTCGGCCCGCGAGGCGAAGTCGATGCCGTAGAAGCAGGGCCAGCGCACGGGCGGCGAGGCGATCCGCACGTGCACCTCCAGCGCGCCCGACTCCCGCAGCATCCGCACCAGCGCGCGCTGGGTGTTGCCGCGGACGATCGAGTCGTCGACGACGACCAGCCGCTTGCCCCGGATGACGTCGCGCAGCGGGTTCAGCTTGAGCCGGATGCCGAGCTGGCGGATGGTCTGCGAGGGCTGGATGAAGGTGCGGCCGACGTAGGCGTTCTTCACCAGGCCCTGCCCGTACGGGATGCCGGAGGCCTCGGCGAAGCCGATCGCCGCCGGGGTACCGGACTCGGGCGTCGGGATGACCAGGTCCGCCTCGACCGGGTGCTCGACAGCGAGCCGGCGGCCGATCTCCACGCGGGTGGCCTGCACGCCGCGGCCGGCGATGGTGGTGTCCGGCCGGGCGAGGTAGACGTACTCGAAGACGCAGCCCTTGGGCTCGGGCGGCGCGAAGTGCTCGCTGCGCAGCCCGTCCGCGTCGATGGCGAGCAGCTCGCCGGGCTCGACCTCGCGGACGAAGCTCGCGCCGACGATGTCCAGCGCGGCGGTCTCGGAGGCGATCACCCAGCCGCGGTCGAGGCGGCCGAGCACGAGCGGCCGGACGCCGTGCGGGTCGCGGGCGGCGTAGAGCGTGTGCTCGTCGCAGAACACGAAGGAGAAGGCGCCGCGCAGGGTCGGCAGCAGGTCCATCGCGGCGGCCTCGAGGCCGGAGTCGGCGGAGGCGGACGCGAGCAGCTGGGTGACGACGTCCGAGTCGGTCGTGCACTTGCCGCGGCCGGCCGGCCCCGGCAGGCGGGCGACCCGCGAGGCGAGTTCGACCGTGTTCACCAGGTTGCCGTTGTGGCCCAGCGCGATGCCCGTGCCGACGTCGGTGATGGCGAAGGTCGGCTGGGCGTTCTCCCAGGTGGTCGACCCGGTGGTGGAGTAGCGGCAGTGGCCGACCGCGATATGCCCGGACAGCGAGGACAGCGTCTGCTCGTCGAAGACCTGGGAGACCAGGCCGAGATCCTTGAACACGACGATCTGGCTGCCGTCGGCGACCGCGATGCCGGCGGCCTCCTGGCCGCGGTGCTGCAGCGCGTACAGCCCGTAGTAGGTGAGCTTGGAGACGTCCTCGCCGGGGGCCCAGACGCCGAAAACGCCGCACTCCTCGCGGGGGCCGCTGTCAGTCAGGACGTCGGATTCGCGGTCGACGACGCTCAGCGGGAGGCGACCGCCGACGACGGCAGAGGTCACAGAGGGGGTAGCCGGGAGCGGGGAGGGTGATGCGGAGTGCGTCGGGGTCGGTGACGGGCCTGTACCCACGTAACCGTGCTCCTCTGCGAGCGAGTCGTACCAGAAGGATCGCGGTACCCCACTGTACCTGCTGGATCTGTGCCGATTCTCCCTCCCGCGCCCGGCATCGGGCGGGTTTCCGCCTGCCGCTCGGCCGATCTCACGACCGGCGTTGGCGTGCATCGACCGGGTCAGGACAGGACCCGCAGGCCGGGCGATCGGCCACGCCCTCAGGCTCGCCCGCCAGGCTCCGGCGCCAGCTGCGCCTGGTCGGGATCCAGCTCGGCCCGGTACACGGCGCGGACGGCGAGCGCGCGCCGCAGGTGGATACGGGTGTCGCCGGACAAGGCCGCGGCCAGGTCGGAGTCCGCCGACGACGAGACGATGAAGTAGAGCGCCGCGAAGGCGCCCAGGAACGCGGACACCCGGAAGTGCTCAGCCGTGAGCACGTACGTGTGGTTGGCGAAGGTGATCTCCCACCAGATCCGTGGGGGTGCGCCCGAGAAGGTCTCGGCGACGGTGGCGTCCACCACGATCACGCCGAACACCAGAAAGAACGTCGCGACCACCAGGCCGACGACGACCGCGACCAGCGCGCGGCCGAGGATCGAGACGAGCCGCAGGTTCAGCCGCTCGCCGAACCGCAGCGGCGGGTCCAGGTAGCGCACTGGCCCGTCGGGCAGCAGCTGGCGCGGCACCGCCTGGTGGAACCACGCTGCGTCCGGTTCGACGCGACGGTCCGAGAGCCCGCTGTTCTCCCGGCGGGCCAGCGCGCCGAGCGCGAGCCCGACCACGAGCACGAACGCCAGCAGGAACGGGATTCCGGTGAGCCGGCCGATGGACATCCAGGTCTCGCCCGTGAGGAAGAAGAACGTGACGGCGACGAGCAGCAGCGGGAGCACGTGCGCGAGGCCCGTCCCGGTGCGCCACAGCGCGCGGACGAACCAGGTGATCGTGAAGATCGCCAGTGCCGGCACGCCGACGGCGGTGAGCAGGTAGCTGACCGCGACGCACGCCAGCACGGCGCCGACCACGATCGGCGGCGTCTTCTCGATCCCGAGATCGGCGAGCAGGGACAGCGTGACGAGGCCGCCGAAGATCACCAGGAAGGTACTGAGAAGCTGCAGCGGGCGGCGCAGCACCGCCCCCGGCCGGCTGTGCCCCTGCACGCACGCCGGCAGGCCGTTCGCGGCGAGCCAGCGCTCCGTCGCGACCCGGCCGCCGCCACTCCGCGCATCGCGCGCCGGCCCGTCGCCCGCCGACGAGTCGACCGGTAGGTCGCTGTCGGGCGGGCCGGCTCCCGGCGGATCGATCCAGAGGTCGCTGTCGGGTGGGTCGCCATCGCCCGGCCGCGCGGTCACGTCCCCGGCCCAGGGTCCAGCGGCAGCACGGCGGACAGGTCGGCCCTCGTGCCGCTCGCAGACACCAGGCCGCGGGTCACCGCGTCCGCCCAGTCGCGCCGCGCCGGCGGCGAGCCGGAGCCAAGTGTGCGCGTCCATCTCCACCACGTTCGAGGGCGTGCCCCTGGTGTGCGTCGGCCCGGTGACGGCCTGCACCGCCCCGAACGGCGGCACCCTGATCTCCACGGAGCGGCCGGGGTGCTGCTGGGCGAGCCAGCGCAGCGTCGTCCGGACGGCAGCGGCCGTCGCCGCCCGGTCGGGCTCGCCGCGCGCGACGGCGAGCGCGTCGATCAGCTCGTCCCTGGTGACGGCTCGCTTGGCGGCCACGAGGGCTGAGCGTACGGCGTCGAACGCGGGCGGCCGGCGGGGCGCGGTCCGCCCGGCTGCCTGGCGCGCCGACGGAATCCCGACCCTCTCGTCGGTTACCGGTCGATGCCACCGGGAACCTCGCTGGCATGACCGGTGCGCCAGCCGACGAGCCCCGGACCCGCGCCGACGATCGCGGCATGCACGGCGAAACCGTGCACGGTCGCCCTCCGTCGGACCGTCCTCCGCCGACCGGTCGACGTGCGGTCGCCCGGGCGGGCGCACTGCTGGTGCTGCTCTTCGTGCTCCTCGTCGCCGTCTGGGCCGGTCTCGGCCTGCTCCTCACCGGGCCGTTCGCCGACACGCTCGGTGCCGCCGACCAGGCGGCGGCCCGGTGGCTGGTCGAGCACCGCTCGCCGGCGCTCGACGGCTGGACGCACGTCGGCTCGTTGCTGGCCGAGACCTGGGTCAAGATCATCGTCACGGCCGCGATCGCGGCCGGCATGTTCGTCGCCTGGCGATCCTGGCGGGAGCCGTTCCTCGTCTGCGGCTCGCTCCTCCTGGAGGCCGCCGTCTTCGTCACGGTGACCTACATCGTCGGCCGGCCGCGGCCGGACGTACCCGCGCTCGAGGACGTGTCGGTCGGCACCAGTTTCCCGTCGGGTCACGCGGCCGCGGCCGCCGCCTACGCCGCCGTCGCCATCGTGATCTTCGAGCGCACCCGCAACCGGGTGATCCGCGCGGCCACGGTCGCGCTCGCGGTCGCCACGCCCCTCATCGTCGGCGTCTCGCGGATGTACCGGGGCGTGCACTACCTCACCGACGTGGTCGGTGGCATCGCGCTCGGCGTCGCGTGCGTGGCCGGGGTGTACCTCGTCGTCCGGTTGTGCTTCGACCACCGGATCCGTGCCGTGGGCGCACGTCCCGAGCCTCCGCAGGTCCGTCGGTGACGGTCACCCTGGCCGTGCTGCTGGCCGCGGCCGCGGCCGCCGTGCTGGCCTTCGTCCTCTCCGCGGCAAGGTCCCTGCCGGACCCCATCGATCCGACCGCGCAGGAGCGCGCCGTCGTGGGAGCCGTCGAGAGGCACCGTCGGCTGCGACGCTTCGTCCGCGAACGGCTCGACCGCCGCACCGCGGGTGGGCTGGCGCTGAGCGTCTGCCTGCTCGTGACCGTCGTCGTCGCAGCGGTGGTCGGCATCCTCCTGGACATGATCGACCAATCTGTCGGGATGGCGTCGCTCGACGACGACGTCGCCGGCTGGGGGGTCTCCAACGCCGACTCGGCATCCATCGACGTGCTCCGGCTCATCACCTGGCTCGGCGACACCGTCGTCGTAGTCGCGGCCCTGCTCGCTGCGGGCCTGGTGGACTACCTCCGGCACCGTCGCCTCGCGGTGTTCGCCTTCCTCGGCGCGGCGATCGTGGGCGAGAAGCTGATCGTCAACGGGCTCAAGGAGATCGTCGACCGCGTGCGGCCCGACCTCATGCCGCTGGTCGGCTGGGATGGCCCGTCGTTCCCCTCGGGGCACGCCGCGGCCGCTGCCGTCGCGTGGCCGGCCGTGGCATTCGTCCTCGGACGGGGCTCGGCGCGCGTGCCGAGGGCGCTGCTCGCGGCGGGTGCGGCGCTGATCGCCGTCGCGGTCGCGGCGAGCAGGGCACTGCTCGGCGTGCACTGGCTCACGGACATCGTCGCGGGCCTCGCCATCGGCTACGGCTGGTTCGTGATCTGCGCCGTGATCTTCGGTGGCACGGCGCTCCAGCTCGGCGATCCCTTCTCGACGCGGCCGCGGGGCACCGCGATTCCGCGCCCGGACTGATTCGCGCGCCCCGCGCCGTTCATGCCGGCGCGCACACCACCAGCGATCGGGGCCGCACCTCGAACCGCAGGTGGCTCGACGTGCCCTTCAGACCGCCGTCGAGCTCGAACCGATGTTCGGCGGCCATCCGGACATCGATGCTGGCGCCCTGCGTGAGCTGCGCGTGGGCGGAGGTCTCGTGGCGGCCGCGCGCCGCCTCGACGAGCAACCCGGCCCACTCCCGCAGTCCCGCCGCCGTGACCACGCCGACATCAAGGAGCCCGTCGGTCGGCGACGCGTTCGGAAACGCCACGAGGCCCGCGGACAGCACGCCCAGGTTGCCGACCAGCACACACGTCGTCAGCCCGTCGAAGAACGGTGCGTCGTCCACCGTGATCGTGGCCCGGAACGGCTCCTGGCGCCGCGCGTGCATCAGGCCGGCCCGAAAGTACGACAGCACCCCGAGCCGCCGCTTGCCCGCGGTCGAATCCGCCTCGTCGACCATGGCCGCGTCGAGCCCCGCGCCGGCCATCACGGTGAACGTCAGGTCGTTGCACCTCCCCGTGTCGAGCGTGCGCAGGGTGCCGACCGCGATCGACTCGACGATCGCCGCCGGATCGCTGGGCAGCCCGATCCCGCGGGCGAAGGCGTTGGCCGTGCCGGTCGGCACCACGGCCACGGCCACGCCGGTGTCGACCAGCGCCTCCGCGGCCGCCCGCACAGTGCCGTCACCTCCGCACACCACGACGATGTCGGCGCCGGCGGCCACGGCCTCGGCGACGGCGGCCGTCGTCTTCCTGGCCTTCCGCACCGCCACCCAGGACACCGGCTCCCTGCCCGCCGCCGCCAACGCCTCGCGCAACTCTCGGCGGGTCGACGCCGGCACCTTGCGTTCGTGCTCCACGACCGCGATCGCATTCATGACGCCGATCCTCCGCCACGCCGGAACCGGATGCCGGTCGTGCTCGGCCCCATGCCGCGCCCTCGTCGGGAAGCCGGTTGGCGGCCGGGCTCCCGGATCGCTCCTCGGGGCAGCGGGCAGGGGCCCGAAAACGGGGTGCACGGCCGTCGAGAATGAAGGAGAAGGATCGACGCCGGAGGAATCCAGCGGACAGGCATCGAGGGGGGGCCATGAGCGGGCACGTCCTGATCGTCGGTGCGGGCATCGCCGGCCTCGCGCTCCGTCGCGCGCTCGTCGCCCGCGGCGTGCCGTGCACGGTCGTCGATCGGGCCGCGCCGCCCACCGATGCCGGACTCGGCCTCAACCTGCCCGGCAACGCGGTGCGCGCGCTCGGCGACCTCGGGATCGCGGACCAGGTCGCGGAACGCGGGCGGCCGATCCGGCGCCGCGAGTACCGCAGCGGCAGCGGCCGGCTGCTGTTCGCCGTGGACGAGGAGGCGTTCTGGGGTGCCCCGACGGTCTGCATCCGCCGCGGCGCCCTCCTGCAGATCCTGCTCGCCGGCAGCGATCCCGCTCCGCGGTGGAACACCGGCGTCGAGCACGTCGAGCAGGCGGGCGACACGGTGCGGGTCGAGCTGGACTCCGGGCAGTCCGAGACGTACGACTTCGTCGTCGGCGCGGACGGGGTGCGGTCGACGGTGCGCCCCGCGGTGTCGGCGGGCGTCGAGGTCCGCTCGTCGCTGATGACCGAGGCCAGCTGGCGGTTCGTCGGTCCCGATCCCGGCATCGACTGCTGGACCGTGTGGTCGGGCGCGGACGCGACGTTCCTGCTCATCCCGGTCGCACCGGGCCTGCTCTACGGGTACGGCGCCGCGACCCGCGGCGGCAGCGCGGCGGCCGACCCGGCGTGGCTGGCCGCCACCTTCGCGGAGTTCCCGGCGCCGGTGCCGGCCGTCATCCAGCGCGCGCTGGCCGACCCGGCGGCGCTCTACCACTCCCCGGTGCAGGAGGTGCGTTGCCCGCGATGGAGCTCCGGCCGGCTGGCCGTGATCGGCGACGCGGCGCACGCCACCGCGCCGGTGTGGGCGCAGGGCGCCGCGTTGGCGCTGGAGGACGCCCTGGTGCTGGCGTCGCTGCTGGCCGGCGATCGGCCATGGACCGCCGTCGGCGCCGAGTTCGACCGGCGGCGGCGCCCCAGGGTCGACCACGTCCAGTCGGCCACCGACCGGATGTCCCGGCTGGCCCGCGTGCCGATCCGCGTCCGCGACCTGCTGGCACCGCTCGTGGGCCCGATGTCCTACCGCGCCGCGTACACCCCGTTGCGCACGCCGATCGACGTGACCGGCTGACCGTCCCGAGCCGAGAACGGCCGCGGGGCGAAGCGTGCCCATCCGCCTCCCAGGTTCGTTACGGATACTCAGGATGTGACCCGTCCCCGGAAAGCCGCCCCCGCGTCCGCAGCGGCGGCCGGGCGCGCCCCGGCGCGGCGGCCGTCCCCGACCCACAGCCCCGACGGCGCCGGCCTCTACGCCACCTCGATCCCGGCCCGGCCGACCGCCGCTGTCCTCGTGCTGCACGGCGGCTCGGCCGACTCGGAGATGCGGGTCGCGAAGTTCAGCGTCGCCCTGCTGCGGCTGGTGCCGGTCGCGAGGGCGATCGCCCGGCGGCATCCGGATGCCGCGGTGTACCGCCTGCGGTTCTCAGTGCGCGGCTGGAACGGCGACGGCGGCGGCGTGCTCGACGACACCCGCTGGGCCCTCGCCGCGATCGCCGAGCGGCACCCCGGACTACCGGTGGTGCTCGTCGGCCACTCGCTGGGCGGTCGCGTGGCGCTGTGCCTCGCGTCGACCCCGCCCGCCGTCGGCGCCGTGCTGCTCGCGCCGTGGGCGGACCCGCACGATCCGGTCGAGCAGCTGCGCGGCGGCGTGCCGCTGGCGGTCGTGCAGGGCACCCGCGATCGCGTCATCCCGGAAGCCAGCACCCGGGCGTGGCTGGCCAGGGCCGTCGCTGCGGGCGCGATCGTCGACTCGACGGTGATTCCGAACGGTGGTCACACGATGATCCGGTTCGCGCGGCGCTGGCATCGGCTGGCCGCCGACGGCGTCGGAGCCGTGCTGCGCCATGCCGACGCGGGAAATCCCACCGACGCTCCGGCAGCGGGTCCCGCCGCCGACGCGGCCGCTGGGTCCGTCGCCTCCAGGACGCCGGCGCACCCGTAGCACGCGCGGGCCGCGCCCGGCAGGTCCCGCCCGACCGTCGGGGGCTGGTTCCCCCATCCGGGTCCAGGGTCGACAGGGGCTGCCCACCAAGGGATCTCGCGCATCGCGCGGGCCGGCCGGTCGAAAGTGATCATCGACATGCGATCCAGGAGCGGCCCGGACCGCCCGAGATACGGACGGTGACCGACTCGAACGGGTGGCATCGGGTGCCTGCCCGGGCACCCTCCGCACACACTGCGGGCGCACACCGGACATAACGGGTGCCGATCTGCGCCGATGGTGGTATCCCTGGGTGCACCCGCGGCATCGGTCGCCGGGGCTCACCGCGGCGGCACGGTGCGCCGGAGCGTTCCAGGAGGTCAGCGTGACGACGGTCCGGCGCAACATCTGGAAACTGGGCACCGCGCAGAACCCTTGGCATCCCGTCACTCTCGGATATGCCAACGGGATCAAGGCGATGCAGGGGCTGCCCGTCACCGACACGCGCAGCTGGACCTACCAGGCGGCCATCCACGGCACCTACCGCGCGACCCGGCCGAGCGGAGCGCCGTGGAACAACTGCCAGCACGCCTCGTGGTACTTCCTGCCCTGGCACCGGATGTACCTCTGGCAGTTCGAGCGCATCGTCCGGTCGTTCCTGCCCGCGGCGGACCGCGCGACCTGGTCGCTGCCGTTCTGGGACTACAGCAACGGGGCGCCTGGCCACGCGCTGCCGCCGGCCTTCCGCGCCCCGACGATGCCCGACGGCTCGTCGAACCCGCTGTTCGTGGCCAGGCGCCGGCCCTCGGTAAACGCCGGCACCCCGCTGCCGGGCGTGGTGACCAGCACGTCCGCCGCGCTCGGGGAGACGGCCTTCACGGTGTCCGGCCTGGGCGCCAGCACCGGATTCGGCGGCCCCCGCACGGGTTTCGCGCACCAGGGACCGGCGTTCGGGGAGCTCGAGGCGCAGCCGCACGGACCGGTGCACGTCCAGGTCGGCGGCGGCGGTGGCCTCATGACCGACCCGAACACGGCGGCGCTCGACCCGATCTTCTGGTTGCACCACGCCAACATCGATCGGCTCTGGGAGGTCTGGAACATCGGCGGCGGGCCGAACCCGACCGTCAGCGCGTGGTCCGGTCGGTCGTTCCCGCTCCGCAACCCGGCCGGGCAGACCGAGCGGCTGCGGCCCAGCGGCGTGCTGGACATCGTCGGCCAGCTCGACTACACGTACGAGGACCTGCCCATCGTGGCCGGGGTGGCACCGAGGAGGAGCGTGCCGGCGAAACGGACGCGGCCGATGCTGATCGGCTCGAGCGAGGCGCCGATCCAGGTCGAGGCGACCGGCGCGACGACCCACCTGGACGTCACGCCGCTGCCGGAGCGGGCCGGCCTCGCCGCCGACACCTCCCGCGTGTACCTGAATCTCGCCGACATCCAGGGCACCCGGAATCCGGGGGTGGTGTACGGCGTGTACCTCAACCTTCCCCCACAGGCGGCGGACGCGGACCCGGACGACGAGGTCCGCGCCGACCATCTGGCCGGCCTCGTGTCGTTCTTCGGCATCGAGTCCACCGACCCGATCACAGCCGCCGCCACCCGCACGGAACGGCACGGCATGCGGTACAGCTTCGATGTCACCGACCTGGTGGGCAGGCTGCGGGCGCGCGCCGGCTGGACGCCGGCGGACCTGCGGGTGACCCTGCTGCCGATCACGCCGCCGGAGGAGGTGCCGCCCGGGGACGAGGACGAGGGACTCGCCGCCGGTGGCGCGCAGGCGCCGCGCCCGCCCGCCGGACCGGTGATCGTCGGCACCATCAGCCTGTACCAGGACGAGGCCCGGAAGCCGCGGTGACGACACAGCGGGAGCTGCCCGTGACGGCGGCCGGGGCGCGCACCCGCGGGCCGTCGCTGCTCGCCCGCCGGCCCGAGATCCTGCCCGTGGCCACCGCTGTCGCCGCGTGGGCGGCGCTGGTCGGATGGCCGTCCGCGTCGTCCGCGCCCGCCGTGTCGGCGGCGTCCGGCGCCGCGCCCGGTGCCGTGCGCGGATCTGTGACCGTGCCCGCCGGTCACCACGAGACGCTCGCCGCGATCGGCGCGGGAACCACCGTGCTGCCCTCGCTGCTGGCGACGTCGGTGATGGCGCTCGCGATGATGAGCCCCCTCGCCATCCCCGGTGTCCGCGCGGTCGCCGCGGGCAGCCGCTGGTGGCGGGCGGGCCGCGCCGCGCTCTGGTTCTTCCTCGCCTTCTCGGTCGGCTGGATCCTGGCGACGATCCCGCTGGCCGTGATCGGCGGCGTGCTCACCGGCTGGCTCGGCGCGCAGGCGGCCGCGGTGCTGCTGCTGGTGGCCTGCGCGGCCGTGCTGTTCGTGCCGGGTCGCAGGCTGGTGACGCACGACCGGATCGGCCGGCTGCGCGACCGCGGGTGGAGCGCCGACGCGGACTGTGCCCGCGCCGGCCTGGTCTCCGCCGTGCGCGGGCTGCCGCTCTGCGGCCCGCCGATGCTCGCCATGCTCGTCGTCCCCGGCGGGCTGGTCACGATGGCGGCGATCAGTGGATTGACGCTGTTAGACCGGATCACGGAGGGCCGCCGGCCGCTCCTGGTAGCGGGGGGCTACGCCGCGACCGCGGCGGCCATACTGCTGTTCCGAGGGGGCCAGGGATGACGACGATTGCCCAGAGCATGAGCCAGATCGGTTTCGCTCCGGTGTACGTGGTGCTGGATCGCCAGCAGAAGGACCAGGCGGCGCGGCTGCGCGAGCACTTCGTCGTCGAGCCGACGTCGCCGCTCGGCGGGGCGTCGTTGATGGCCGCGACCCGTCGCGGGGACGCGGCGCCGGAGGCGGCCAGGGCACGCGTGTACCCCAACCTGGGCGTCGTGTACGGCACCGTCGACCCGGTCGGCCTCGCCGCGCTGAAGGCGGAGCCGGCCGTCCGCACGATCAAGGCCGCCAATCAGTTCAGCCTCATCCGGCCGGTGACCGCGGCCGCTGCCACGCCGCGGAGCGCGTTCACCTGGGGCCTGGAGAGCATGCACATCCCGGAGCTGTGGGACCAGGGCCTGACCGGGGCGGGGGTGAAGGTCGCGCACCTGGACACGGGCGTCGACGGGTCGCACCCGGCGCTGCGGACGGCCATCGGCGCCTTCGCGGAATTCGACCTCGGCGGCCGCGTCGTCGCGGACGCCGCGCCGCGCGACTCCGACGACCGGGACGGCCACGGCACGCACACCGCCGCCACCGTTGCGGGCCGGCTCGTCCGCGGCAGGCACGTCGGTGTCGCGCCCGGCGCGGAGCTCTACTCGGCGCTGGTGATCGAGGGCGGGGACGTCGTCGCGCGCATCTTCGGCGGCATGGACTGGGCGATCGGCCAGGGCGTGCGGATCCTGTCGATGTCGCTCGGCATCCGCGGGCTGGTGGCCGACTTCCTGGACATCGTCACCGTGCTGCGCGACAGCAAGGTGCTGCCCGTCGTCGCCGTGGGCAACGAGGGGCCCGGCACCAGTCGCTCCCCCGGCAACTACCCGAAGGCGCTGTCCGTCGGGGCGCACGACGCGCGCTTCGCCGTCGCCGACTTCTCCTCCAGCCAGCGGTTCAAGCGGCGCTCGCAGCCGCTCGCGCCCGACCTGGTCGCGCCCGGCGTGGACGTCATCTCGGCCGCCCCGGGTGGTGGCTGGCGGTCGCTGTCCGGGTCGTCGATGGCGACGCCGCACGTCGCCGGCCTGGCCGCCCTGCTCCTGGAGGCCAAGCCGGACGTCACCGTGGCCGGACTCGAGCGCGCGATCTTCGCCTCCACCGATCGCGGCACGATGGACGTCGAGCGGGCCAACCGCGGCGCCGTCGACGGTCCGCGGGCGCTCAAGGCGCTGCTGGCCTGACGCCGCCCGGCGGGCCTCGCGCCCGCACTCGTCGCGGGCGACGCTGCCGGTCGGGTCAGCCCGGGACGGTGGCGAGCAAGCCGAGCATCCGCTCGACCAGCAGCCCGGTCGCCGGGGCGTCGAACGCGGGCAGGCTGTCGTCGACGAACAGGTGCCGGTCGCCCTGGTAGAGGAACAGCTCGGCGGTCGGCACGGCCGCGACGAGCCCCCGCGCGGCGTCGACGTCGCCCTCGCCGACGAAGATCGGGTCCGCGTCCATGCCGTGGATCTGGGCGGGCACGCCCTCGGGCCACGCCGGGGCGAAGTAGTCGACCGGGACGCACGAGCCGACGAAGACCGCGCCCGTCGCGCCCGGCCGGGTCTGGGTGAGCTGCTGGGCCGGCATCACGCCGAGCGAGAGCCCGACGTAGAACAGCTCGGCCGGCAGCGCCTCGGCGGCGGCGACGCCCCGCTGGATCACCGTGCCGAACCCGATCTCCTCGGCGTAGCCGATGCCGGTCGGCAGGTCGTCGAACGTGCGGCCGTCGTACAGGTCGGGGACGTGCACGACGTGCCCCGCCCGCTCGAGCCTCTCCGCGAACGCCAGCACGCCCGGCGTTCGGCCCTGCGCGTGATGGAACAACAGCACCTCGGCCATGTGCGCACTCCCTCCCGACCGCTGTCGGTCGACCTCGTCGAGCAGATCCTGCCGCCGGGGTCCGACACCACCGGCCCCGCACCCCTCGCCGCCGCGGCGCGGGTGTCGGCGCATCCGGGCACACCGGATGATCAGGTCCGCGGCGGACGGGCCCGATCGTGGCGCTGATGGCGCTCGCCATCGGTTCGGTTCGCTGTCCCTGTCCCACGTCAACGACGCCGCTTCTGGCTGGTCCCGGAGCACATGAGCACGACCACCAGGCAGAACCTGAAGACTTGGGCTGTGATGGAGTGCATCATCTCGGTCTGCGGCCTCGGCGGCGTCCTCATCGTCAGCATCTTCGTCTGAGCCCGACGGCCGATCATGGAGGACTCATCGATGAATCAGACAACGACCGGAGCCGACAGCGGCTCGCAGCAGCCGGTTCTCGTGATCATGGGCGTGTCCGGGTCCGGGAAGTCAACGGTGGCCGGCATTCTCGCGGGCCAGCTGGGATGGGACCTGGAGGAGGGCGACGACCTGCACCCCGCATCGAACGTCGCCAAGATGGCGGCCGGCCACCCGCTGACGGACGACGATCGGTGGCCATGGCTCGATCGGGTGGCCGACTGGATCACCGACCACACCAGGGCCGGGCTCCCCGGGATCATCACCTGCTCGGCGCTGAAGAAGATCTACCGCGACCGAATGCGCGGCCCGAACGTCGTCTTCGTGCACCTGGCAGGCGGCAAGGACGCCATCGGGACGCGCCTGGCTGCGCGGACCGACCACTACATGCCGGCGGCGTTGCTGGACTCGCAGATCGCCACGCTGGAGCCCCCGGGCGCGGACGAGAGCGCGATCGTCGTCGACGTGGGCTCCAAGCCCGCCGAGGAGGCCGCGCAGATCATCCGGCGGCTCGGCCTGCGGCCCGAGCCCGGCTCCTCGGTGCTCGGATCCGACCATCCCGGCGCGTCCTCCGCCCCGCCGCTCTCGGCGCTGTGGAGCGACCGGCCGGAGGGTCCAGCGACCTGACGGGTGCCCTGTGTGCCGCGGCGCCGATAGGGCGGCGGACCGCACTGGTTCACAGCGACCGCACGCACCGAGCGTGGCGCTCACCCGAGCGGCCGAGATCGCGGGCCGAGGGCCGTCGGGCGGCGCGGATACCATGGCGGTGTCGCTGGAGGTGACCCGTGGCGTTGAGCCAGACCGATCCGGAGCTGCTGAAGCAGTTGGACGACGCCAAGGGCACGGACGAGCCGGTCAACGCGGTCGTGCGGCTGCGCCGCAAGGCGGGCGTCGCGCCGGAGCCGGCGCAGGTCGAGGAGCAGATGCACCTGGCGATCGAGCGCACGGCCGAGGCCACCGGCGAGTACCCGGTCGACGTGAACGTCATGGGCCGGCTCGCCGTCGCCTACGTCTCGGGCTCGGAGAAGTTCGTCCGCGAGTTCGTCGAGCAGCCCGAGGTCGTGTCCGCCGTCGCGAACGAGGCGGACGACGGGTCGTCGGCGAAGATCGCGCCGCTGCCGGGCGGCTCCAGCGAGCTGGGCGAGCCGGAGCCGAACGGGTCGCCGTCGGGTGGGTCCGCAGGTGCCCCGCGGCGAAACAGTCAGTCCGCGACCGGGCGCTGACCACTCACCTCGCGACAAGCGCCGCCACGGTTGCCGGACCCTTCCACGCGAACGACTGCACGCCACGGAAACCGGGCCCATGATGAGGGCTGTCGCCGCTCCTGATCCGCAGCGACCAGACCGAAGAGGGCTCGTGAACATGGCGGATACCGCGATCTTCGACGTCGACGGCACGCTGGTCGACACGAACTACCACCACGCCCTGTCGTGGTACCGCGCGTTCCGGCGGCTGCACATCACGCTGCCGCTGTGGCGGATCCACCGCGCGATCGGCATGGGCGGTGACCAGCTGGTGGCGCACGTCGCCGGGCAGGACGTCGAGGATCGGCACGGCGACGAGCTGCGGGATCTCGTCAAGGACGAGTTCGCCGAGCTGATCGACGAGACTCGGCCGATCGAGGGAGCGCACGCATTGCTGCGGGCGGTGAGGGATCGCGGATTTCGCGTCGTGCTGGCCAGCTCCGCACGCGCGAGCGACGTCGATCACTTCCTGGACCTGATCGACGCGCGCTCCGTCGCCGAGGCCTGGACCACCTCGGACGACGTCGAGAAGACCAAGCCGGCACCCGATCTCGTCCAGGTCGCGATGGACAAGGTCGGTGGCAGGACAGCGGTGATGGTCGGCGACTCGACGTGGGACTGCATCGCCGCCGGTAAGCTCGGCATTCCCACGCTGGCGATCCGCACCGGCGGATTCTCCGTCGACGAACTGCGCGAGAGCGGGGCGTCCCGCGTCTTCGACTCCCTGGTCGACCTGCGGGAGGCGCTCGACGACACACCGCTGGCCGCTGCCGACTAGCGCCGCACCCGATCAGGCCAGCGTCTTCTCGAGCTGCCGGGAGAGCAGCGAGACGAACGCGGCGGGCTCGGCGAGCTCGCCGCCCTCGGCCAGCAGCGCCATCGAGTAGAGGATGCGCGCGGTGTCGCCCAGCGCGGGATCGTCGGGCGCCGATTCGTGTGCCCTGCCGAGCCCGGTGACCAGCGGATGCGTGGGGTTCAGCTCCAGCGTCCGCTTCACCGTCGGCGGTTCCTGGCCCATCGCCCGGTACATCTTCTCCAGGGTCGGGGTGAGGTCCCCCGGGTCGCCGACCAGGCACGCCGGCGAGGTCGTCAGCCGGCGGGACAGCCGGACGCCGCTCACCTCGTCGGACAGCGTCGACGCCATCCACGTGACCAGCCCCTCGAGGGCGAGCCGCCCGTCCTCCGACGTCGCCGCGTCGCCCGTGTCGCCCAGGTCGATCTCCCCGGCGGCGATCGACGCCAGCTGCTTCTCCTCGAAGGCCGGCACCGTGTCGACCCAGAGCTGATCGATCGGGTCGGTGAGCAGCAGCACCTCGTAGCCCTTGGCGCGGAACGCCTCCATGTGCGGCGACTGCTCGGCCGCGGACCGGGACTCGCCGGTCAGGTAGTAGATCGACTCCTGACCCTCGGGCATGCGCGCCACATAGTCGTGCAGGGTGGTCGGCTTCTCCGCGTCGTGGGTCGACGGGAACGAACAGATCTCCAGGATCGCCTGCCTGTTGTCCTGATCGGTGAGCAACCCCTCCTTCACCGCCCTGCCGAGCTCGGACCAGAACGTCGCGTACTTCTCCGGCTCCTTCTCGAGCATCGACGAGATGGTGGCCAGCACCTTCTTCACCAGCCGGCGCCGGATCAGCGCGATCTGCCGGTCCTGCTGGAGGATCTCGCGAGAGATGTTCAGCGAGAGGTCGTTCGCGTCGACGACGCCCTTGACGAAGCGCAGGTACTCGGGGACGAGGGCTTCGCAGTCGTCCATGATGAACACGCGCCGGACGTACAGCTGAACGCCCCGTCGGGCGTCGCGCATGAACAGGTCCATCGGCGCGTGCCCGGGGATGAACAGCAGCGCCTGGTACTCGAAGGTGCCCTCGGCGGACAGCCGGATGGTCTCCAACGGCTCGCGCCAGTCGTGGCTCACGTGGCGGTAGAACTCGGCGTACTCGGCGTCGGAGACGTCCTGCTGCGGGCGCGACCAGAGGGCCCGCCGGGAGTTGACGATCTCCGGCTCGCCGGTGCCGTCGGCCGGCGCCATCCGGATCGGCCAGGTGATGAAGTCCGAGTACCGCTTGATGATCCGGCGGACGGTCGCGGGGTCGCTGAAGTCGGCGGTGCCGTCCTCGGCGTCCGCGGGCTTCAGATGCAGGGTGACGGCGGTGCCCTGCGGCGCGTCCGGGAGGTCCGCGATCGTGTACGAGCCCTCGCCCGTGGACTGCCCAGCGCACGCCGGCCTGCGTGCCGGCCCGCCGGGTGACGAGCTCGACCCGGTCCGCGACCATGAAGCCCGAGTAGAACCCGACGCCGAACTGGCCGATCATGTCGGCGGTGGCCTGCTCGGACCCGCCGCCCTCGCGCGCCGCGCGCAGGGCCGCCAGCATCTCGGCGGTGCCGGACTTCGCGATCGTGCCGATCAGGTCGACGACCTCGTCGCGCGTCATCCCGATGCCGTTGTCGCGGACGGTCAGCGTGCGGGCGTCGGGGTCGATGCTCACCTCGATGTGCAGGTCGCCGACGTCGGCATCGAGGTCCTTGTCCTGGTACGCGGCCAGGCGCAGCTTGTCCAGGGCGTCCGAGGAGTTGGAGATGAGCTCGCGCAGGAAGACGTCCCGCGTCGAGTAGATCGAGTGGATCATCAGCTGCAGCAGCTGACGCGCCTCGGCCTGGAATTCGATGGTGGTCTCGGTCGGCATCGGTGACGGGCCCTTTCGCAATCCGATCGTGCAGGCCCACGATATAGAGCGGAACATGGCGCGAAGACAGCCCCGCGGGTGGGTGGTGGCAGGAGGGGTGTATGGCCGATCGGCGCGAAGTCGAGTCCACGCCCGGCCCGACCGCCCGCCCACCCGCCGACCCGCCGCCGCCCGCCGCGGCACGGCGCTCGCGGGAGTTCCGGATCGTGGCCAGCGAGAGCGTGGCGTCGAACCTGGGTAACCAGCTCACCGCGGCGGCGGTCGTGCTGCCGTTCATCGCCGTGGCGCTCGGCGGCCCGCTGCTGGCCGCCACCCTGATCTACCCGGTCTCACGCTGGCCTATCTCGTCGGCGCGGTGATGACGCCGAAGATCCTGGCGGCGGGTCGATCCTCGAAGGCCATCCTGACGATCGCTCTCGTCGGCGCCGCCGTGTTCACGGCGGCCAACGCCCTGGGCAGCTCCGTGCTCGGCGAGCGGATGGCCACCGGGTTCGTCGCCACCGCGGCCGCGCTGGGCTTCCTCGGGGGCGTCAGCACCGTGTGCTTCTTCGACGTCGTCGCCGGCGCGCTGGTGCCGGGGCAGCAGAGCCGGCTGCCCGTGCTGCAGAGTTCGCTCGCCGCCGTGCTGGTGCTCACGATCACCACGGTCGATCAGTGGGTCTTCGGCAGCGGGGGCGGTTCGTCCGACCACATCCGGCTGCTGTGGCTCGGCGCCGTCGCGCTGCTCGTGGCGGCGCTCAGCTGCCTGTTCCTTCCGGCCGCCACCTCCGCGCGGCCCGGGCACGCGCGACTCGTGGACACCCTCGCGCGCGGGTTCGCCCTCACCCGCAGCACGCGCTGGCTCCGCCGCTACCTGGTGGTGCAGACGCTGTTCCTGAGCGTGTCGCTGGGATCGGCCTTCTTCAGCGCGCACGGCGCGACGTTGCACGGGTCCGTCGGCGGCAGCCTGCACCTGATCGTCGCCGTGAGCTCCGTCGGGCTCCTGGTCTTCGCGGTCGTCTGGATACCACTCCGGCCGCACATCACGCTGCGCGGGATGTACTGGCTGGCCGGCGGTCTCGCGTTCACCGCGGCGGCGCTGTGCGTGGTGGCCGACGCGTTCCACCTGACCGCGGCGGTCTGGCTCTACGGGATCGTGCTGGCGCTCGCCGCGGTGTCGGCGCTGGCGGTGTCCACCGCGAAGCAGGTGTGGTTGCTCCGCAGGGCCGGCGAGGATCGGCTGCTCATCATCAGCTTCAGCCAGGTGGTGATCGGGATCGCCTCCGCGATCATCGCCGCCGGCCTGGCCGCACTCGCCCACATCCAGGGCGCCATCTGGCCCGTGTACGTTGTGCTCGCGCTGGACCTGCTCGCGATGACCATGATCCGGTGGGCGCCGCAGCTGCGGATGACGGACGCCGCGCAGCCCATGATCGGCCATGGTCATCCCGCCGGATCGTGAGAACCTTTGCCGCTCAGCCGTCCCCGAGCGCGGTGTTGATCTGCTCCAGCAGCGCCCGCAGCTCGTCGTCGGTCGCGTAGCCGGGCGGCCGCTCGCGGCGCAGGGTCTCGTTCACCTCGGACTGCATGCTCGTCAGCGTCTCGTGGTCCCGGGCGCGCGTGCGGCCGTCCGGGCGGTTCACCCGGCCGGTGATGTACGACAGGGTGGTGCGGAGCTCCTCGACGTCCGGCAGGTCGGATCCCTCTGGCACGACGGCCTCCTCGTTCTCGATGATCAGGGCGTACCACGTCCGGCCCCGACGGGACGTTCAGCCGAAGGACGCGGGAAGCGTGCCCGCCCAGGCGGTTCGCAGCTCCGCCAGCGGGAGGCGGGCGATGTCCTGGATGTCCAGCGCCTGCTCGTCCCAGGCGCCGGTGTCGCCCGCGTCGACCACGCCGATCCTCACCCAGGACTGCCCCCGCACCGTGCACATCTCGGTGAACCGCAACTCCTCGGTGCGCGGTACGGCGACCACCACGCGCGCGGTCGACTCGGAGAACAGCCAGACGAAGGGGTCCGCGCCCTCGGGAAGCACGACGCGGGCGCCGGTCTCGCCCGCCAGGCACATCTCCACCAGCGCCTGCGCGAGGCCGCCCTCTGACAGGTCGTGGGCCGCCGAGATCATCCCGTCGCGCGAGCCGGCGACGAGCACGTCGGCGAGCAGCTTCTCGGCCGCCAGGTCGACGACGGGCGGACGGCCGCCGAGGTGGCCGTGCACCACCGACGCCCACTCGCTGCCGTCGAACTCGTCGCGGGTCGTGCCGAGCAGCAGGAGGGTCTCGCCGGTGTCCTGCCCGATCCCCGGAATCGTGCGCCGGCGCACGTCGTCCAGCACGCCCAGCACGCCGACGACCGGCGTGGGCAGGATCGCCGTGCCGCCGGTCTGGTTGTACAGGCTGACATTGCCGCCGGTGACGGGGATCCCGAGGGTGGCGCAGCCGTCCGCGAGGCCGCGCACGGCCCGCTCGAACTGCCACATGACCGCCGGGTCCTCGGGCGAGCCGAAGTTCAGGCAGTTCGTCACGGCGACCGGGACGGCCCCGGTGGTGGCGACGTTCCGGTACGCCTCGGCGAGCGCGAGCTGCGCGCCGGCGTACGGATCGAGCAGGGTGTACCGGCCGTTGCAGTCGCTGGCCATGGCCAGCCCGCGCTCGGGCCCCGTCGCCGCGGCATCGACACCGGATGCGTCGGCACCGTTCTCGGCGACCCGCACGATCCCGGAGTCCGCCGGCTGGGCCAGCACGGTGTTGCCGCGGACGTAGCGGTCGTACTGGTCGGTGACCCAGGCGCGCGAGCAGAGGTTGGGCGAGGCCGCCATCCGCAGCACCAGCGCGCCGAGGTCGACAGGCGCCGGCCTCGCCAGGGACGCGGACGTGTCGGCCTGCAAGGCATCCTGACGGTCCGGGCGGGCGACGGCCCGGCGGTACACGGGACCCTCGTGCGCGACCGTGCGCGGCGGCACGTCCACCACCACCTCGCCCCGGAACTCCACGACGAGCCGGCCCGTGTCGGTCACCTCGCCGATGACGTCCGCCTGCACCTCCCACTTCGCGCAGACCGCCAGGAAGTCGTCGACCCGGTCGGGGGTGACGACCGCGCACATCCGCTCCTGCGACTCGCTGGACAGGATCTCCGCGGCCGTCATGCCCTCGGCGCGCAGCGGCACGGCGTCCAGCACGACGTGCATCCCACCGTCGCCGGCCGAGGCGAGTTCGGAGGTGGCGCAGGACAATCCGGCGCCGCCCAGGTCCTGGATGCCGGCCACCAGGCCGGCGGCGAACGCCTCCAGGGTGCATTCGATGAGCACCTTCTCGGCGAAGGGATCGCCGACCTGGACGCTCGGGAGCTTCTTGCGTGCGGAGGACCTGCTTGCAGGGTCCGAACCTCCCACGGAGGACCTGCTGCGGGTCCGAACTGAGGGTCCGACGCGTCGACGTCGCCACCGCCCGACTCGTCGCCGGCGAAGGTCTCCGAGGCCAACACGGAGACGCCGCCGATCCCGTCGAGCCCGGTGCGCGAGCCGTACAGGATGATCTTGTTGCCCACCCCGGTCGCGTGCGCGGTGTGCAGGTCGGCGCTGCGCAGCACGCCGATGCAGGCCGCGTTGACCAGCGGGTTACCGGCGTAGGACGCGTCGAACACCACCTCGCCGCCGATGTTGGGCAGCCCCAGCGAGTTTCCGTACCCGGAGATGCCGGCGACCACCCCGGGCACCACGCGCTGCGAGTCGGCGGCGTCGAGTGGGCCGAACCGCAGCTGGTCCAGCACGGCGACGGGACGCGCGCCCATCGCGAGGATGTCGCGGACGATGCCGCCGACACCCGTTGCGGCGCCCTGGTACGGCTCCACGAAGGAGGGGTGGTTGTGCGACTCGATCTTGAAGGTGACCGCCCAGCCGTCGCCGATGTCGACCACGCCGGCGTTCTCGCCGATGCCGGCGAGCATGGTGCGGCGCATCTCGGGCGTCGTGGTCTCGCCGAAGTACGCCAGGTGCACCTTGGACGACTTGTAGGAGCAGTGCTCCGACCACATCACCGAGTACATGGCCAGCTCGGCGTCGGTGGGCCGCCGGCCGAGGATCGCGCGGATGCGCTCGTACTCGTCGTCCTTCAGCCCGAGCTCGCGGAACGGTTGCGGCAGTTCGGGTGTCGACGCCGCGTGCTCGACCGTGTCGGTCAGCGTGGCGGTGCTCATCCGGCTGCCCCTTCGCCGGCGGTGGCGGGCTCGGCCGGCGCGGGACCCGCGCCGCCGATCCAGTCGACCAGCGACAGGAACAGCCCGAGGCCGTCGTCCGTCGGCCCGGTCAGCGCGTCGATGGAGTGCTCGGGGTGCGGCATCAGCCCGGCGACCCTGCCGTCCGCGGAGCAGATCCCGGCGATGTCCCGCAGCGCCCCGTTCGGATTGCCGCGCCCCGACCCGTCCACGACGTAGCGGAACAGGACCCGGCCCTCGGCCTCGAGCTCGTCCAGCACGGACTCGTCGGCGACGTACCGGCCCTCCGCGTTCTTGATCGGCACGAGGATCTCCGCGCCCGGCTCGAAGCGGGAGGTCCAGACGGTGGACGTGTTCTCCACCCGCAGCCACTGGTCGCGGCAGACGAAGCGCAGCCCGGCGTTGCGCAGCAGCGCGCCCGGCAGCAGGCCGGCCTCGCAGAGGATCTGGAAGCCGTTGCAGATGCCCAGTACGGGCATCCCCTGGCGCGCGGCGCGGATGACGGCCTGCATCACCGGGGCCTGCGCGGCGATCGCGCCCGCGCGCAGGTAGTCGCCGTACGAGAAGCCGCCCGGCACCAGCACGGCATCGACCCCGCGCAGGTTGTCGTCGGCGTGCCAGAGGGCGACGGGCTCGGCCGCGGCATACCGGACGGCGCGGGCCGCGTCGACGTCGTCGAGCGTGCCGGGGAAGGTGATGACGCCGATCCGGGGCCCTGCCACGGCCGGCGCGTCCAGCTCGCTGCCGAGAGCCGCGACGGTCACGACGGCGTCCCGGCTCGGTCCTGGCGGACCACGGTCCAGGACTCGATGACCGGGTTGGCCAGCAGCGTGCCGGCGATCTCCTCGAGGTCGGCGTCGCTCACCGAGTCGTCGACCTCGAGGTCGAAGTGCTTGCCCTGCCGGACCGACGAGACACCCGCGTACCCGATCCTGGCGAGCGCGGCGAGGATCGCCTTGCCCTGCGGGTCGAGGATCTCCGGCTTGATGACGACGTCGACTGCCACGCGGGCCACGGCGCTCCCCAGCGGTGTTCGGCTGCGATCAGGTGTCCGGACGGGCGGAGCGCGGTGCCGCTCGGTGGGCCGGCGCCACTGCCGGTGCGGTTGCCGCTCGGAGTGCCGGCCCTCGCGGAATCCCGGCTCCGCCGCTGTCCTCGCCCAGCCTATACGGGCGGCACCCGCCTCCCGGTCGCCGCGACCACCGCGGCGACGGGGCCGGGATCAGCGACGGGGGGTGCGGGCCCGGCGCGGCAGGACGAAGTGCCGGGTCGGCTGGTGCTCCTCGACGGCGGGCGCGTCCGCCGCCGCCTGTCCGGCCGGTCCCGGTGCGCTCGGCGGCTGGCCTTCGGGCAGCGCGGACCCGTTTGACGACGGGCCGGCGGCCGCCTCGGACAGCGTCGGCCCGCCTGGCGGCGGCGGGTTCACGACCGGCGCGGCGAACCGCCGGCCGAACAGCCAGATGATCACGAGGGTGGCGAGCAGCGGCGAGATGATCGCGAACGGCCGCGTCAGCCACCAACCCGCGTCGAGCGCGCTGGGCGGGGGGTCGGGCCCGAAGACGGCCCACTCGATGGCCAGCGCGATGGCCATGCCGGTGGTGTGGAACAGGAAGAGGGGCAACGCGAACCGGGTGAATCCGTCGGTCGCCCGCGCGAGCAGCCCGCCCCTGGCCAGCCAGCGCAGCACCGTCGGGCGGAGGAGCTCGGCGATGCCGACCTGGAACAGCGTCAGCGCAATCAGGCAGATGGTCGGCGGGGCCATGTTGGAGTACTGGTCGGGGACACCGACCATGGCGCCCGGGTAGACGCCGGAGAAGACCAGGCCGACCAGGGCGAAGAGGCCGCCGAGCGTCAACCCCCACGCCCGCAGCACGGTCGTGCGCGTCTGGTAGGCCCAGTCGACCCGGCCGTCGGCGTCGCGCGGCGCCTTGTCGAGGCCGGAGATCCGGCTGTGGAAGTAGCCCAGCTGGAACGCGAAGCCCCAGACGAAGATCGTGTTGAACCACTGCACCCAGTCCTGGTCGTAGCGCATCCCGATCAGGTCGACGACCACGGCGAGGCCGGCGAGCACCACGAGCACCAGCGAGTCGAACCGGCGGTGCAGCCAGACCGTGACGGGCATGGCGCAGACGAAGAAGAGGTAGACGAGCACGAACCAGAGCGGCGAGAGCACCAGGAAGACCGCGAACACGACCCAGTCCAGGTCGAACGTGGTCGCGATGAGCACCCCGATGGCGGACCAGACAACGACCAGCACGGCGGAAGGCACCGCGAGGGACTTCGCCTGCCGGAACGCGAAGTGCACGAGGGTCTCGCCGCGCGCGGATGCGCGCTCCCAGGAGCGCAGGTGCACGTACGACCCGATGTAGAAGAACAGCGGCACCACCTGCAGCAGCCAGGTGATGATCCAGACCCCGGGCGTGTAGGCGAGCGGGTTCGTCGCCGAGGTGATGCCGTTGTCCCAGATCAGGATCGTGAAACACCAGTGCCAGAGGATGACCACGAGCAGCGAGAAGGCGCGGAGGAAGTCGGCGAACGGATCCCGCGTCTGGGAAGCGGATCCGGTACGGACGCTCACGACCGCTCCTCCCTCCCGGACGTCTCGCGGGGCGATACCGCGTGTCTCCATCGTGGCCCCTGGAAGCTGTCTAGGTCCACGATAGGAGGGTGGGTTTCGCGATCCAGGTCCGTCCCCTGGTCACACTCCGGGCGGACCGGCGCCGTCACTGGGCGCTGCTGGCCGCGATCCTCGCCCTCGTCTTCAGCAACATCCTGTCCAACCGGGTTCTTCCCGAGTGGGCGTACGTGCCGTGGAACGTCGGGATGGCGTTCGTCCTGCTCGGCATCGCCGCCCAGGGCGGCGCCGGCCCGATCGCGGTCGGGCTCGGCATCCGGCACTGGCACCGGCCGGTCGGCGTCGGCCTGCTGCTCGCCGGCGGCATGGCGGTCATCTACGCGCTCGGCCTCGCGCTTCCGACGTTCCGGGACGCGTTCCTGGACAGCCGGGTCGCGGACGCGAGCACGGCGCAGATGGTCTGGGTCGTGCTGGTGCAGATCCCGCTCGGCACCGTGCTGCTGGAGGAGATCGCGTTCCGCGGCGTGCTGCCCGCGCTGATGGGGGCCGCGCCGTCCATCCGCTGGCGGTGGGGGCCCGTGCTCGGCTCGTCCCTGCTGTTCGGCTGCTGGCACATCCTGCCGTCGATCGGCATGAACAAGGCCAACGCGGCGATCGGCGACGCGCTCGGCAGCGACCAGCGCCTCACCACGGTCCTGGCGGTCCTGTCCACGCTGGCGGTCGGCGTGGGCCTGTGCGGCATCGCCCGGCTCGGCAAGGGCGTGAAGACGTCGATCCTGTTCCACTGGGGGACGAACTCGCTCGCCTTCTTCGCCGCCTGGTTGGTGTTGCAGTAGCGGCGATCCCGGGCCCCGCCGCGGCTGGTCGACGGGCTGTCGGCGGCAGGGCATAGCGTCGTGCGCAGCCGCTCGGGCCGGCCGGCCCGGTGGTACGACGAGAGGCGGAGGCGACGATGGACTGGAAGCTGGAGCTGATCTCGGTTCCGGTGTCGGACGTGGACCGGGCAAAGGCGTTCTATGTCGATCAGGTCGGATTCAACGCCGACCACGACCACCGGGTCACCGACGAGCTGCGGTTCGTCCAGCTCACCCCGCCGGGGTCGGCGTGCTCGATCTCGATCGGCACCGGCCTGACCGAGAAGGCGCCGGGATCGGTCGAGGGGTTGCAGGTCGTCGTCGCCGACGTGCAGGCCGCGCACGACCAGCTCGCCGCGAAGGGCGTCGAGGTCAGCGACGTGCAGGACTTCCCGTGGGGTCGGTTCGTCTTCTTTTCCGATCCGGATGGCAACGGCTGGGCGGTGCAGCAGATCGTCGCTCGGTAGCCTGGCCGCCGGGGGTAGCTCCGGAGGGCGGCGGCATGCGGATCACCAAGTACGGCCACTCCTGCCTGCAGGTGCAGGACGGCCCGGCCAACGTGCTGATCGACCCGGGCTCGTTCGCCCGGGGGTTCGAGACGCTGACCGGGCTGACCGCGGTGCTCATCACCCACCAGCATCCCGACCACGCCGACCTCGACCGGCTCCCCGGACTGCTCGAGGCGAATCCCGACGCCACGGTCTACGCGGACGTGGGCAGCGTCGCCACGCTGGCCGAGCACGGGCTCCGGGCGACGCCGGTGCAGGCCGGCGACGTGCTCGATGTCGGCGTTCCGGTCGCGGTCTATGGGCGCGACCACGCCGTGGTCCACGCCGACATCCCGGTCATTCCCAATGCCGCCTACCTGGTGGGCGGGCGGCTGCTGCACCCTGGCGACTCGTTCACCGTGCCGCCGGTCGACGTGGAGATCCTCGCCGTGCCGGTGGCCGCCCCCTGGATGGCGATCAAGGAGGCCGTCGAGTACCTCCGCGCCGTGTCGCCGCAGGTCGCGATCCCCATCCACGAGGGCATGCTCGCCACGACGGCGATGGTGCACTCCCTGCTCACCCGGCTCGGCCCGACCACATCGCGCTGGCTGGACCTCGACGACGGTCACACCGAGGAGCTGTAGCGGCGAACGTCAGGCCGATCGGTGGCGTCGCCGCGTGGTCGGATTTGCCCGCCCCGGCGTCCGGAATGCACGATGGCACGGCGCGCACCCGGCGCGCGGCGCCCGGCACTCCAGCGGCACGTCAGGAGTCGGACCAGACCAGCAAGTCAGCGGAGACGAGGCGACTCGTGTGCGGCCCGGAATCGGGCCGGCACGGCGCGGTGACCCGGAGGATGTAGATGGCGGACGGCGGCGGGGGTCAGGTGCCGGCTTCATCGGCCTCGCTCGGGGGGTCCCTGCCGGATCGACCCGCGCTGCCGGCGGTCGGCACCGGACCGTCCCCCGCGGGCGGCGGGCGCTGGTGGCGGCGTCGGTCGAACCCGCTGGAGACCGAGCGGGCGGATCCGCGAGTGGTGCGGCGGCTCGTCCTCGGCTCAGCGCTGATGCTCTTCCTCGAGCTGGCCCTGATCCGCTGGCTCGGCGCGAACGTCGTGCACCTGAGCTACTTCTCGAACTTCGTGCTGCTGGGCTCGTTCCTGGGCATCGGGCTGGGCTTCCTGATCTCCCGGCGCCGCTGGTCGGTGCTGCCCGCGACGCCGGTGATCCTGGCGCTGCTGGTGCTCGGCACCTTCCTGGCGCCGGTGACGATCGACCGCGCCGGCAACGACGTCATCTACTTCACCTCGCTCGGCACCACCGGCCCGCCCGCCTGGCTCGCGCTGCCGGTGATCTTCGTGCTCGTCGCCGCTGTCCTCGCCGGTCCGGCCGAGGTCGTCGGCCGCTGCTTCGCCGACCTGCGGCCCCTCACCGCCTACCGCTGGGACCTGATCGGGTCGTTGATCGGCATCATCGGCTTCACGCTGCTGTCGTTCGTGCGCGCCCCGTCCGTCGTGTGGGGCGTTCTCGTCACCGTCGCGCTTCCTGGTTCTGATCGGCGGCTGGCAGCGCATCCTGGCGGGCGCGGCCGGGGCGCTCCTGGTCGGCCTGCTGCTGATGGAGTCGCTCACCCCCGGCGTCTCGTGGTCGCCGTACTACAAGGTGCTGACGGGCGACCGGATCGTCGGCGGGGTGCCGCTGACGGACATCTCGGTGAACGGCGTGCCGCACCAGATCATGCGCGCGGCCGAGACCAGGCTCCGGGAGGAGCCGCAGTACGGCCTGCCCTACGAGCGCACGCCGGACAACCCCCTCGGCAACGTGCTGATCATCGGCGCCGGCTCGGGCTCGGACGTCGCCATCGCGCTGTCCAAGGGCGCCCAGCACATCGACGCGGTCGACATCGACCCGCGGATCATGGAGCTCGGCGTCGAGAAGAATCCGGACGGGGCCTACAACGACCCGCGGGTGACCCGCTACGTCAACGACGGACGCGCGTTCCTGCAGACCACGGACCAGAAGTACGACCTCATCCTGTTCGCGCTGCCGGACTCGCTGGCCCTGGTCACGGGCGCCTCGCAGATCCGGCTGGAGAGCTTCCTGTTCACCGAGGAGGCGCTGCAGTCCGCCCGCGATCACCTCACCCCCGACGGCGCGTTCGCGATGTACAACTACTACCGCGAGGACTGGCTGATCGACCGGCTCGCCGGCACCGCCGCCGCGGCGTTCGGGCACGAGCCGTGCGTGGACAAGGCGTACGGCAGCCAGGCCGTCGTCACCGCCGCGCTCGACGAGTCGAACCAGTCGTGCGCGACCCCGTACGCCGCGTCCGGCCCCGTGATCGCGCCCGCCACCGACGACCGGCCGTTCCTCTATTACCAGGGCGGCGCGATCCCCGCGATCTACCTGTGGACCCTCGCCGGCATCCTGCTGATCAGCGTGATCGGCGTGCGCATCCTGGGCGGGCCGTTCCGGGCCATGCGCCCGTACGCCGACCTGTTCTTCATGGGCGCCGCGTTCCTGCTGCTCGAGACCAAGAACATCGCGACGTTCGCGCTGCTCTTCGGCACCACCTGGGTGGTCAACGCGCTGGTGTTCGCAGGTGTGCTCGTGATCGTGCTGGCCGCTGTCGAGACGACCAGACGATTCCGCACGCCACCGCTGCCCATCGTCTTCGCGGGCATCGCCGTCTCGCTGGCGGTCAGCTACCTCGTGCAGCCGGACTGGCTGCTCTCCATGCCGTTCGTGCCACGGCTGGTCGTGGCGATCCTGCTCGCCTTCATCCCGATCTACCTCGCCAACGTGGCGTTCTCGAAACGCTTTGCCGCGTCGGACGACTCGCGATCCGCGTTCGGGCTCAACCTGCTGGGCGCGATGCTCGGCGGGTGCCTGGAGTACGCGGCGCTGCTCACCGGGTACCGGAACCTGCTGATCCTGGTGGCCGTGCTGTACCTGTGCGCGTTCCTGCTGACGCCGCGGCGCGGGCTCGTCTCGGTCTGACCTGGCCTGCTGCCGGCGCTCGCGCTCAGAACTGCAGCAGCTCCCGGACCTCGACGTAGCCGTAGGTCGGCAGCCTGTTCGCCCATTCCAGCGCGGCGTCCATCGAGGGGCACTCCATGATGTAGAACGCCTGGATCTGGCGCTCGCCGTCGGCGAAGGGCCGGCGGTCCACCGCGCCGTCGAGCGGGTGTCCCGCGATGGCGGTGCGCACCAACCGGGCCTCGGTGGCCGCCGGGGTGAGCGCTCCGTTCAGCACGAACGCGCCGGCGGCCTTCACCTGCTCGTCGAAGTCCACCCACGCCTGCAGGTCGCTCTCGTCGCCGCCGGTGGCGTCGGTGTCCGCCCACATCAGCATCAGGAATCGCATGCGCGCACTCTAGGGCCGCGACCCGACATCCCGTCCGGGCGTCGCGGGCGCCGAAAGCAAGCGTGCTACCTGCGGTACAGAATGTCCGAGGCGGGCTGGCTCACGTCCTGGTCGAACGTCGTGAACGGGTCGACGTACCAAGCGGCTCGCGGCCGCGCCGGACCACACCGCCGATCTCATCATCCTGTCGTGGAACCGCTCTGCGCGGGCAGCCGGCGAGCGTTGTTGCGGGTCGCGGAGTGACGTTCCCGGGCGTATACATGCGTCACAGGAGTTGCCGTTCGGGCGAACGAGGTGGCATCGATGCCGCAGGACGATTCCCCATCCCCGCTCACGTCGACCACACCGGCGGTCGCGCCGGACCCGCCGCCGGACCAGGGCGGCACCACGCGCGCGAAGCGCTCAAAGGCTGCCGGCATCGTCGTGCCGGTCGTCCTCGCACTGCTCGTCACCATCGGGCTGGTCCTCACCGCACCGCGCGATAACGGGCCGGGACTCGCGGCGGAGGACGTGCTCGACGGTCGGCAGCTGCGCATCATGGCTCCGGCCAACCCCGGCGGGGGCTGGGACCAGACCGCGCGGGAGATGCAGAAATCGCTGCGTGACGTCATCGGCCGCAGCGAGGTCGTGAACGTCGGCGGTGCGGGGGGCACCATCGGGCTGAGCCAGTTCACGCAGCTGGAAAGCGATCCGACCCAACTGATGGTCACCGGCGCAGTGATGGTCGGCGCGATCGAGAGCAACGACTCCCCCGTCTCGCTCACCGACGTCGTGCCGATCGCCCGGCTCACCGCCGATCAGGTGGTGGTCGTCGTGCCGACCGACTCGCCGATCCAGACCATGCAGGACCTCGCCGCGCAAATGCAGGCCGACATCGGAGGTGTGAGCATCGCCGGCGGGTCCGCCGGCGGCGTCGAGCAGATCCTGTCCGGCCTGATGGCGCAGGCCGTCGGGGCGAATCCCGCCGAGGTCTCCTACGTTCCCCATTCCGGCGGCGGCGAGGCGCTCGCGACGGTGCTTTCCGGAGCCGCGACGGCCGCCATGTCCAGCGTCTCCGAGATCCAGCCACAGATCGAAGCCGGCAACCTGCGCGCCGTCGCCGTCTCCGGCGAGGAACGGTCCTCGACGCTTCCCGACGTGCCGACGCTGCGGGAGGCGGGCGTGGACGTCGTGCTCACGAACTGGCGAGCGGTGATGGCCGCGCCCGGAATCACCGATCAGCAACGCGCGGCGCTCGAGGAAATCATCGGCGTGATGCATGAAACCCCCGACTGGCAGGCCACGCTCGAGCGACGGGGCTGGTCGGACGCGTTCCTGCAGGGCAGCGAACTCGAGTCGTTTCTCGCCGAGGAGCAGACGCGAACCGCGGAGGTCCTCGATCAGCTAGGACTGGGGTGATCTCGTGAGCACGCCGCACGACAGCTCCGGAACGGGACCCGAGCCGCGCCCGGACGGCTCGCAACCGACGGACACCGCCCACGCGACCGGCGGTCCGCACCAGCGCCACCACCCGCACCTGCCGGACGCGGTCCGCCACCCGCACCTCCCCGAGGGCAAGTCGACGCCCCCCATCGGCCTCACCGCGGTCCCCGGCGCCGGCAGCATCTCGTCGACCACCCTCGGCGTGATCATGGCGATCGGCGGGATCGTCATCGTCGTCGACGCTCTCGACCTCAAGGCCGCGAGCGACCCGCTCGGCCCGCGCGCCATGCCGACGCTGGTCGGCGGCCTGCTCATCCTCCTCGGCATGCTGCTCGTCCTCCGTTACGTCCGACCGGCGCTGCGATACTGGCGAGGCGGCGCGCCGCGCGAACACCTTCCCCGCCTGCTACGGGTCGCCGGGCTGGTCGCCCTGCTCATCGCGTTCGCGCTCCTGCTGCCCCTCCTCGGGTTCGTGCTGTGTTCCGCGCTGCTGTTCGCCGGCGCCGCCCTGCTGCTCGACGCACCCCCGAAGTGGCAGCTGATCCTCTACGGCTGGATCCTCGCCGCCGCGGTCTTCCTGATCTTCGACCGGCTGATCGGCCTGTCGCTGCCCGTCGGGCCATGGGGGTTCTGACATGGACCAGCTGTCACTGCTCGCCGAGGGGTTCGCAACGGCATTCACCCCCGTGAACCTCCTCTGGGCCCTCCTCGGCGTCACCATCGGCACCGCCGTCGGCGTCCTGCCCGGCATCGGGCCCGCACTCACCGTCGCCCTGCTGCTGCCGATCACCTTCAAGCTCGAGCCCGCCAGCGCGCTGATCCTTTTCGCCGGCATCTACTACGGCGGCATGTACGGCGGGTCGACGACGGCGATCCTGCTGAACACCCCGGGCGAAAGCGCGTCCATCGTCGCCAGCCTCGAGGGCAACAAGATGGCCAGATCCGGTCGGGCGGCTTCCGCGCTCGCGACCGCGGCCATCGGCTCATTCGTGGCCGGAACAATCGGGACCATCGCCCTGACCTTCGTTGCGCCGTGGGTCGCAGACATCGCGGTGAAACTCGGCCCGGCGGAATACGTCGCGCTGATGGCGATCGCCTTCGTGACCGTCAGCGCGCTGCTCGGTCCGAGCTTCCTCAAGGGCGCGTCGAGCCTGGTGATCGGGCTGGCGATCGGCCTCGTCGGCATCGACACCCAATCCGGGCAAGCGCGGCTGACATTCGGCATCCCGACGCTCCTCGACGGCATCGACGTCGTGCTCGTCGTCGTCGCGCTGTTCGCGCTCGGGGAATCCTTCGGCCACGCATTCGCGGGCACCGGGCGGTCCACAGTGACCCCGCTGCGAGGCCGCGCCGTCCTCAGCCGCGAGGACTTCCGGCGCTCCTGGCCCGCCTGGCTGCGAGGCACGGCGTACGGCTTCCCGATCGGCGCCCTGCCAGCCGGCGGCGCGGAGATCCCGACCTTCCTGTCGTACGCGACGGAGAAGAAGCTGTCCAAGCACCCGGAGGAGTTCGGTCACGGCGCGATCGAGGGCGTCGCCGGGCCGGAGGCGGCCAACAACGCGGCCGCGGCCGGGGTGCTCGTGCCGCTGCTGACCATCGGCCTGCCCACGTCGGCGACGGCGGCCGTCATCCTCACCGCGTTCCAGTCCTACGGCCTGCAGCCGGGTCCGCAGCTGTTCTCCGAGTCCGGGCCGCTGGTATGGGCGCTCATCGCGTCGCTCTACATCGGCAACGTGATGCTGCTCGTGCTGAACCTGCCGCTGGCCAAGGTGTGGGCGCGGCTGCTGACGATCCCCGCATGGGCGATCTACGCGTCGGTGCTGGTGTTCGCCTGCCTCGGCGCGTTCGCCGCCGGCGGGTCCACGACGGACCTGCTCCTGCTCACGGTGATCGGGCTACTCGGCCTGCTGTTGCGACTGGGCGATTTCCCCGTCGCCCCAGCCGTCGTCGGGCTCATCCTCGGACCGATCGCGGAGACGCAGCTGCGGCGCGCTCTCACGCTGTCCGAGGGCGACCCGTCGATCCTCGTGTCGAGCCCGACGTCCATCGTGCTGTGGCTCATCGTGCTCGCCGCGCTCGTCGTTCCTGGACTGTTGCACCTGGGTCGACGGCGGCGGGCGGCGCTCGCGTCGACCAGGGTCAAGGAGACCACCGGCTCCTGAGGTAGGCGCCGCCAGACCGCACGCCCGGCAGGCGCTTCGTGCCGACCTCCCCTGTCGAGGGCCCCGGCAAGCCCCAGCTGGATCAGCAAGAAGCTCGATCGGGGGCAGCTGGCATCTGGACCAACGGCGATTCGCGCTGCGCCCCGTCGGATGTCATGTCTCACCGGTCGTAGCGGGTACGGGGCACCGCGCATCGCGATGTGAAGGGGATCACGGGCATCCAGAGCCGTCGCCTGTCACAGCCGGGCGCCGTGCGGTGTCACATGCACGACGGACCAACGACCGTCCCCCGCCGCCGGCTGATCGGCCGGCGTCCTGACAGGAAGGATCGCCATGAGCGTGATTCCCGCCCCGCCCGTCAGCGCCCCCGAGCGCGCCAGCCGGGCCCGGATCCCGTTGACCAGGCCCGCCGGACTGATCGGCTCGCTGCTCACCCGGTATGCCGTCCGCCAGTACGGCCAGCTGCCGGACAACCTGTCCGCGTTCTGGCACAACCGCAAGGTGCTGTTCGGCTACCTGCGGTTCGAGCGGGGCGTGGCGTCGTGGAATGCGCTCGATCCGCAGCTGAGGATCCTCGCCGAGATGGCCGCGGCGAAGGACATCGAGTGCACCTGGTGCCTCGACTTCGGCTTCTACGCGGCACATGCCCAGGGCCTGGACACGGCCAAGCTCGCGGCCGTCGGGTCGTGGCGGGCGAGCGAGCTCTTCACCCCCACCGAGCGCCGGGTCATCGAGTACGCCGAGGCGATGACGGCCACCCCGCCGACCGTCACCGACGAGCTCGTCGCGGCGCTGCGCGCGGATCTGGGGGACGCCGCCCTCGTCGAGCTGACGATGATGGTCGGCGTGGAGAACATCCGCTCGCGCTTCAACACCGCGCTCGGGCTGGCGTCGCAGGGCTTCTCGGAGTCCTGCCGGGTGCCGTGAGCGAATCCGATCGTCCGCCCGCCGCGGGTCCGGTGCCACCGCCGGACCCGCCGGCGGGCGGCGCCACGGACACCGTCGAGGCCGATCCCGTCGCGGACGACCCGGTCGAGCTGTTCACCCGGCACCGGGACCTGCTGTTCACCATCGCGTACGAGATCACCGGCTCCGTCGCCGATGCCGAGGACGTCGTGCAGGAGACCTACCTGCGCTGGTCGGCGCTGCCACGGCCGGCGCGGGGCGGCGGGACGGTGCGGAACCCGCGGGCGTACCTCGCGCAGGTCGCCACCCGGCTCGCCCTGAACAGCCTGCGCAGCCGCTCCCGCATCCGCGAGGACTACGTGGGGCCGTGGCTCCCCGAGCCCCTGATCACCGCACCGGACATCGCCGACGACGTCATGCTCGCCGAGTCGGTGTCGATCGCGATGCTCCTGGTGGTGGAACGCCTGTCGCCGGACGAGCGAGCGGTGTTCGTGCTGCGCGAGGTCTTCGGCTTCGACTACGACGAGATCGCCGGCGCCGTCGACAAGACGCCGGCAGCGGTGCGGCAGATCGCGCACCGCGCACGCTCGGACGTGCAGGCCCGCCGCCCGCGTTACGCCGGCGCCAGGGCCACCCGGGGGCCGGACGTCCAGGCCGTCGCCGACCGGTTCATGCGGGCCGCGATGACGGGTGATGTGCAGGGCCTGATGGACGTTCTCGCCCCGGACGTGGTGCTGCTCGCCGACGGCGGCGGCGCGCGAACCGCGCCCCTGCGGCCCGTGCGCTCGGCCGACAAGGTGGCGCGCCTCCTCGTCGGCGCCCACGCGAAGGGCGCGGCGGGCGCCGAGTTCCGTCCGGCCGTGGTCAACGGACTCATCGGGACCCTCGGATACCTCGACGGCGTGCTCGACTCGGTCCTCGCCGTGGAGGTCGCCGGCGGTCGGGTCAGCGGCATTTACCTGATGCGAAACCCGGCCAAGCTCCGCCGCGTGGCGGCACGCATCCTGGCTCCCTGACGAGGGCGGCACAATGCCCGGATGGAACCGACCCCCGAACCGGGCGGGCGGATCAGGCGGTCGCTCGCCCTGCACGCTCCGCTGCGCCGGCGGCCGCACGAGGTGCTGCGGAGGCTGATCGACTACCTACCGCCCGACACTCCCGCCGACGGGCCCACCGGACCCGTCGCCGTGCTCGAGCGGCGCATCGCCGGGCTGCTCGGAACCCCGGCTGCGCTGTTCTTTCCCACGGGTGCGATGGCCCAGCAGGTCGCGCTGCGCATCCATGCGGAGCGCACCGGCCGTCCCGCCTTCGCCGCGCACCCTGCCACCCATCTCGACGTCCGGCCGCGTCGGTCGACCGTGCGCTGCGCGAGTTGATCGCCGAGCGCGGCATCCAGCTCACGCTGCGGGTCCGCACCGCGGCCGACCCGCACCGATGCAGCTTCGAGGTGATCGTCGGGGTGAACGCGCTGGATTTCACGCCGTCCGAAGTCGCCGGCCTGATCCGAGAACTGCTGTCCCGGGCTCTCTCCCGGCCTTCGTGAGCAATCCGGCAACCGGCGGTGGCCGAGATCACTCCGCTCTTACCTGTACGGCCGTACAGCTTTATTGGTACAGTCGTACCTGTTCCTGGAGGCGGCCGGAGATCGGCCGCCTGTCGAGTGAAACGAGGGCATCGTGTCCGTCGCGTGGGTGGTCCTGGTGGTGTCCGGCATGTTGGAGGCGGGCTGGGCCCTGTCCCTCAAGGCGTCCGACGGCTTCAGCCGGCTCTGGCCCTCGGTGGCGTTCGTCGTGCTGCTGGTGGCGTCGATGGCCGGGCTGATGTACGCGCTGAAATCGCTCCCAGTCGGCCCCGCGTACGCGGTCTGGGTCGGCATCGGCGCCGTGCTCACCGCCGTGATCGGGATGATCGCCTTCAAGGACCCCGTCAACATCGTCACCGTCGGTTCGATCGTGCTGATCATCGCCGGCGTCGTCGGGCTCCAGGTCGCAGGCTCGGGGCACTGAGAATGCCGCAACAGCAACCGGTGCCGGCGCCGTGACGGCCCGGACGCCGCGCCAGCAACGCGCCGAGGACCGGGCGGCCGCCCTGCTCGACGGTGCGGTCGACCTCATCTCGGCGCGCGGTCCCGCGGCCTTCTCCGCCCGTGCGGTGGCGACCTCGGCCGGGGTGCCGCTGGCGTCGGTCAGCTACTACTTCCCCCGGCTGGACGACCTGCTGGGCGCGGCGCTCGCCGTCGTACTCGACCGCTGGCTCGCGCAGGCGACGGCGGTCGCCGACCGGACGGCCCGGGCATCGGATCGCGGGGCCGCCGGCGCGGCGCGGGCGCTGACCGCCGCGCTGCTCCCGCAGCCGGCCTCCGCGGCCGAGATCCAGGGCCGGTACGAGCATCTCCTCGCCGCGGCCCGGATCCCGACCGCCGCGGCGGCACTCGCCCGGCTGCGCCCCGCGCTGGCCGGCGCCGTGGCCCGGATCCTGGAGCGCGCCGAGATCGACACGTCACTCGAGCCGGGCACGCTGATCTCGCTCGTGGATGGCGCCGCCGTCGGCGCGCTCTCGGAGGGCGTGCGCGATCCGGCCGCGTCCGTGCGGCGCCAGCTGAACGAGCTGCTGGGCGCCGGCGCGGTCATCCCGGCCGGTCCGGTCAGCCCGGCCAGTCGCTGAACCGGCGTCCCGAGATCCGTTCGTACGCCTGGACATAGCGCTCGCGCGTCGCCTCGACCACCTCAGCAGGCAGCGGCGGCGGGGCGGCGGCCCCGGCGCGATCCCAGCCGGATTCCGGCGAGGTCAACCAGTTCCGCACGAACTGCTTGTCGAAGGACGGCTGCACCCGGCCGGCGCGATATCCCGCCGCCGGCCAGAAGCGCGACGAGTCCGGAGTCAGCACCTCGTCGCCCAGCACGAGATCACCGCCCAGCAGGCCGAACTCGAGCTTGGTGTCGGCCAGGATGAGCCCGGCGTCGGCCGCGTGCGCCCGCGCGCGGTCGTACACCCGGAGGGTCTGCGTGCGGAGTCGTCCGGCGAGTTCGGCACCGACCCGGGCCGCGACGTCGTCGAACGACACGTTCTCGTCGTGCGAGCCCAGCTCGGCCTTGGTGGCGGGGGTGAAGATCGGCTCCGGCAGCGCGGACGCCTCCACGAGCCCCGGCGGCAGCGGCACGCCGCAGATCTCGCCGCTGCGCCGGTAGTCGAGCAGGCCGGATCCGGTGAGGTACCCGCGCGCGACGCACTCCACGGGCACCATGTCCAGCCGGCGCACCAACAGCGCGCGGCCGGCGACCTCGTGGGGAATGCGCGGATCGTCGGCGGCGACGACGTGGTGCGGGAGCACGTCGGCGAGCAGCCCGAACCAGAAGACGCTCATGGCCGTCAGCACCCGGCCCTTGTCCGGGATGGGCGTGGCGAGCACGTGGTCGAACGCCGAGATCCGGTCCGTGGCCACCATCAGCAGGGTGTCGGCGTCGACCGCGTACAGCTCGCGCACCTTGCCCGAACCGAGGTGGCGGTAGTCGCTCAGCGTCGCGCGGTCGGGCACCCCGGCAGGGTAGTGCAGCGGTCGCGGCCGGCGGGCCGGGGGAAACGCAGGGGGACGTGGGAGTGCTGATGGCCAGGGCGCTCGGGTCACCCCGAGCGCCCTGGCCTCGGCAGGTGGCGCAATCACCGCACGCCATCCGACACGCCGGGAGCAGTGCTCTGTCCCCGCCGCGGGACGTGACCGACCTGTCAGATGGTGTCCCTGCCGAGCGAGATTAGCCTAACCTAAGTTCTCGGCGAGGCGCAAGCCCTGCCGCGTCCGGGCCCCGGATCCGCCCACCGTCTAGTCTGTCCCGGTGGCGGGCGATGGCGACAAGGGCGATGACGCCGCCCCCCATGGACCCCCGACGCCCGACGAAAACGCCGACCACGACGGCACTCTCGCGCCCGCGAACGGCGACGATCGGGGACGCGGCCAGGCCGGTGCCGATCGTGGGCCCCAGCACGCGGGGGCCGACCCGGCACCGACGCAACGCGATCTCGGCGATCCGATCGCCACCCGCGCGCACCCGGCCCCTGGGTCCGGCGACGCTTCTGACGGGGCGGCACCGTTGCCGGAGCCGCTGCCCGGATCCGGCGCGGGCACCACCGCCACCGACCGCATCGCGGGCGCGGCCCTCGACGCGCCGGGCACGGCGGCGGACCCCGGGAGCGCGCACCGGCCCTCCGCCGCGGGCGTGGGCGACGTGCTGGACGGGCGCTATCGGCTCGAGGCGCTGCTCGGCCGGGGCGCGACCGCCGAGGTGTATCGCGGCCGCGACCAGCTGCTCGGCCGCGAGATCGCAGTCAAGGTCTTCCATCAGGGCGTCGGCGATCACGTGTCGGTGGCCAGGCAGCGCACGGAGATGCAGGTGCTGGCCAAGCTGCAGCATCCGAACCTGGTGATGGTCTACGACGCGAAGCTCACCGACGAGACCGAGCCGGGGAGCTCGGGAACGCCCGCACTGTCCTATCTGGTGATGGAGCTCGTGCCCGGCGGCACCCTCGCCGGCCGCATCACCCCGCGCGGGCTGCCGGCGGCGGAGGTCGCGCGGATCGGTGCCGCAGTCGCGGGCGCGCTGGCGGTCGTGCACCGGTCCGGCCTCGTGCACCGGGACATCAAGCCGGCCAACATCCTGCTGTCCCGCTCGGGTGACGTGAAGCTCAGCGACTTCGGGATCGCCCGCGAGCTCGAGGCGGAACGACTCACCGCCGCGGCCGACGTCATCGGCACCGCGGCGTACCTGAGCCCCGAGCAGGCCAGGGGCGGCGACGTCGGCCCACCGACCGACATGTACGCGCTCGGGCTCGTGCTGCTCGAGTCGCTGACCGGCCGGCGCGAGTTCCCGGGCAAGGCGGTGGAGTCCGCGATGGCACGGCTCATGCGCGATCCCGCGGTGCCGGCCGACCTGCCGGCACCGTGGCCCGCGCTGCTCCGCGCGATGACGCAGTCCGATCCGCGCCTGCGCCCGACGGCGGAGCAGGTCGCGGCGGCGCTGGTGGCACCGGCGGGCACGCCCTTCGTCGCGGCTGCGGCGGCCACCGCGACACTGCCCCAGCCGATGCCGGCGCTCCCGACCGGTCCACCGGTCGCCGCCCCGCCGCCCTATCAGCCGCCGGGACGCAGCACCGGACGGATCGTCGGGATCGCAGTCCTGATCATCGTGCTGATCGCGGCCGGCGTGGTGGCGGTCGTCGCCCTCCTGCGATCCGGGGGGAGCACCCCGACGGTGCCCGACGTGACCACGTCGCCGCAGACCAGCGCGCCGTCGTCGGAGAGCGTCAGCAGCTCGGAACCCCGGACCACAGCGTCGAGCGCGACCTCGGAGACGACGCCCACCACGCCCACCACGGCGACCACGACTGCGACGACGCCCACCACGCCGCCCACGACCGCGACGACGCCCACCACACCCAGCGCATCGACCCCGACGGAGCCGTCCAGCCCACCGGTCACGCCGGCGCCGGGCACCGCCCAGGGCAACGGCACCGGGAACGGGACCGGCAACGGGAATGGGCAGAACAACGGCCAGGGAAACGGCAACGGCCAGGCGACCGGCGGCTAAATCCGCAAAGGACGGATCCCGGTGCGGCCGGAGTGTTATCCGGCTGATCTTGCCCTCGTATCCGGGATCCGGTTAGCCTCCCGGGGCCGAGCGTTCCGTTTGTCCGGTCGGTCCCACGTGAGGAGTTCGCCGTGTCAGCACCGAACTATCCACCGCCACCGCCGCCGCCGAGCCGGATCAGGCCGCGTCGCCGTTCCGTCGTGTCCATGGTCATCGGCTGGATCCTGATCGTGATCGGCTTTCTCACCGCGCTCTCCGGCGTGATCCTGCTGGTGCTGTTCGGCAGCAACGCCGCGGTGACCTCGGGGCTGCGGACGCTCTCGTCGCCCACCCCCGTGCTGGTTTCCGATCTCGGCACCATCCAGAATGTCGGCACCACCCGGATGTGGACCGGCGTACCGAACCTCGTCGTCTCGAGCACGAATTCCGGCGCGAAGCCGACATTCATCGGAATCGGCCCGACCGCGGACGTCGAACGATACCTGTCGGGTGTCGCGAGCGACCGCATCACCGAATTCGAGCTGTCGCCCTTCAACCTGAGCGTTGTCCGCCAGGACGGCGCGCAGGACGCCGGCAGTCCGGGCGAGCAGCCCTTCTGGGTGGCCCAGCTCGACTCGGCGACCGCGACGGAGTTCTCGTGGCCGATCAGCGACGGGCGCTACGAGATCGTCGTCATGAACGCCGACGGGTCGGCGGGCGTGACCGCGGACGTCTCCGTGGGCGTCAGCATCCCCGATTCGACCCGACTGTGGGTCCTGGTGATCGTCGTGGGCGCGGTCCTGCTCATCGGCGGGATCGTGCTGGTGGTGATCGGTGCGCGTAGGGTGCCCGAGCCGCCGCCGTACTATCCCGCCGGCCCCACCGGTTACCCCGCCGGCCCCACCGGTTACCCCGCCGGCCCCACCGGTTACCCCGCCGGCCCCACCGGTTACCCCGCCGGCCCCACGGATTACCCTGCCGGCCCCACCGGCTACCCCGCGGGTCCCACGGATACCCCGGATCGCCCGGCCGGACCCCCCGATCGCCCTGCCGAACCCCCCGATCGCCCTGCCGAACCCCCCGATCGCCCTGCCGGACCCCCCGATCGCCCTGCCGGACCGCCAGCCACCTGACCGGGACGCCCTGATCGCGGCGCACCCGGGCCGGCTCAACCGGACGACATCGGGCTGAACTGGATCCCGGCCAGCTGCCAGCGGTCCGCGCCCCGGTCGACCCCCGCCTGGGACATCCGGGTGGTGATGTCGACGTGCTGGTCGGCGTAGGTCGCCAGATTGTGCTCCGCGCGGTCGAGTCGCTGCTGGTGGTGCTGGATCGTCGATTCCATGACGTGCTCCGCTCAGGTCAGGGGTGGTGGGTCGGCGGCCGCGAGGCCGCCGAGATCGCCGGAGCCAGCGCGGAAACCGCCCGCGTGGTCCACGCGCCCGAGGCGAGCAGGATCACGTGCCCGATGCCGAGCGCCGCCAGACCCGCGCACCGGCCGACGAAGTCGTCGAGGGGCTCGGCCGCCGGCCACCGGCTGCTCACCGTCCTCTCGACGGCTGCATAGGGCCGCCCGAGCGCCTCGCAGTGCCCGGCGAGCACCGCCAGCTTCCGGCGGAGAGTTCTCCCCCCGTCGGGGATGTCGAACAGGTTGCAGGCATCCGCGTACCGCGCGGCCAGCCGCAGGGTCCGACGCTCGCCGGTGCCGCCGATCAGCAGCGGCGGCCGCGGATCGGCCAGGGGCCGCGGGTTGCCCACCGGGCGGGCCGGCCGGTGCCGGGTTCCCTCGAACGGGCGAGCATCGCCCGACCACATCTGGAGCGCGAGACGCACGGTGTCCTCCAGGATCTCGAAGCGCTCCGGGACCGGCGGCAGCGGCAGGTCATAGGCCGCCGCCACGTCCTCGAGGTAACCGGCGCCGATGCCCAGCCAGGCCCAGCCGTGGGACAGCACGTCCACCGTGGTGACCGCCTTGATCAGCACGGCGGGCGGGCGGTAGGTTGCGGCGCTGACCAGTGTGCCGAGCCTCACCCGCTCCGTGAAGCCGGCCAGGTACCCGAGAACGGTGTACGCCTCGAGCATCTCGGCGTCGGGCCGGCTGTTGGGGTCGGCCTGCAGCAGGTGGTCGGCGACCCAGACCGTGTCGACGCCCGCCGCGCCAGCGGCGCGCACGACGTCTCGGAGGGTGGCCGCGATGCCGCGGGGGGCGTCCGGCCAGGTGTAGTCCGTGATGGAGATGCTCACGCGCATCGTCGGTCCTCCGGTTCCGGGCGAGCCCGGTACCGCGGAGCCGATCGCGGTCGGCTCGCGGCGTGTGTCGGGTGTCGTGTTGTCCGGGTGGTGCGCGCCGGGACGGCGGTGTCAGGCCGGGCGTCGCGCGTAGTCGTGCAGCCCGTCGGTGAGGGTGGCCATGGCGCGGCGCACGGTATCCGCGACCGCGGCGGTGAGCTCGGCGCCGCGCAGGCCGGACTCGGCGCGCCGGCGCACGGTGTGGAGCATGATCCGGTGCACGCCCATCAGGCTGTGCGCCGCGGCGAGCGGCTCCGGGTCCTCGGCATCCGCGCCGGTGTTCTCGGCCAGGAGTCTCGCGAGCAGGAACGCGTGGCCCGTGATGATCTCCGATTCGCGGCTGCGCAGCGCCGGGCTCGCGGCCACCATCCGGCTCGCCTGGGCGATCCGGTCGCCGGCGTCGGCCGCGGACGCGTTGTCGGCCTGCCCGAGCAGGAACCGCTCGAACGCGGCGGCGGCGCTCTCGCCCGGGTCCCGCCGGCGAACGGCGTCCAGGAGGGCGGCCTCGAACGCCTCCATGCCGTCGAAGACCAGCGCTTCCTTGGTGCGGAAGTAGTTGAAAATCGTCGCCTCGGACACGGCGGCCACCCTGGCGACGTCCGCGACGGTGACCTGCTCGTACCCGCGCTCGGCGAACAGCGCCCACGCGGTCTCGGCGATGGACCGGTGGGTCAGCAGCCTCTTGCGTTCACGGAGTCCCGATGCACCCATGCACCTAGTGTGGCACTAAACATCAAGTCACTACAAGTTTCGAGCTACCCCAAATTTATTACCCTCGGCGCTCGACGGCCATCTCGCCGAGCTCCGACCAGTCGTCGTGCGGCACGGAGAAGTTCACGATGCGCGGGGTCTCGACCAGGTGCCCGGGCAGTCCCGCTGGGCCTGCGCGAAGTGTGCGGACTGCACGTGCGCCGCCCCGGCCGCGTCGTCCCGGAATGCCTCGATCAGGACGTACTCCGTGGGGTCCTCGAGGCTCCTGGACCAGTCGAACCACAGGTTCCCCGGCTCGGCGCGGGTCGCGGCGGTGAACGGCCCGGCGATCTCCGGCCAGCGGTCCGCGTCCTCGGGCAGGACCCTGAACTTGGCGGTGATGAAGATCAACGGTGGTCTCCTGACGCTCGGTGGCGCTTGATCGTCGACGCGGGCGCGGACGCGACTCCCGGCGATGGTACGAGCGCCGCGCGACCCCCACCGCGTCCGAGGCGTGTCCGGAGCGGGGCGGTCTCGCGATGCCCGCAGGCGTCGCGCGCCCGCCGGCGACGCGGCCCGTCACCGCCCGAAGAACTCCGTCAGCAGCGGGGCGAGCACCGCCGGATCGACCGCGTGATCCTGGCCGTCCAGGGTGCGGCGGGTAGCGGCGGGGACGAGGGCGGCCAGCGCGTCGGCGCCGTCGTGCAGAAACCGCTCGCTGTTGCCGCCGTCGAGAACCAGGGTCTCCACGGGAATCTCGCCGAACTCGGCGGGCAGCGGGCGACCGGACATGGCGTCGGCCATGATGCGGCCGTCGTAGGCGATGGTGTGGGCCACGGCTTCCATCTCCGCCCAGGACGGGTCGGCCTTCATCCCCCCGATGTACTCGGCGGGCACGCCGATCGCCTGCGTCATCAGGATCTCGACCGCGTCGCCGCGGCGGCCGTCGGCGACCGCACGTTCCACCTGCGTCACGTAGTCGTCCGGCAACGGGGGGCGGACATCGTCGACGATGAACGGCGGCTCGTAGACGGCCACCCGGGTGATGGACGGCAGCGCCAGGGCGGCCCTGAGCGCGAGCACCGCGCCGGACGACAGCCCGTACAGCGCGGCCGATCCGCCTGCGGCTTCCACGATCGCCGCGATGTCCTCAATCTCGCGGTCCACGGCGTACGGCGGGGTGTCGCCGCTCTCCCCGCGACCTCGGCGGTCGTAGAAGAACACCGTGTGGTCCGCCGCGAGTCGCTCCGCGAGCGCGCCCGTCAGCGGATCGAACGTCCGGGTGCTCAGCACCGCGGGCACCAGCACGACCGCGGGGCCGGAGCCGCGGCGGTCGAAGGCGATCTCAGTGCCGTCTCGCGAGGTGACGGTGCCGGTGACGGTGACGGTGACGATGCTGGGGGCGGTCTGGGCGGCCATGGTGCGTCCTTTCGTCGGTATGGGAACTGGACCGTACAGTACTCAGCGTAGAACTGGACTGTCTAGTACTATCTCCGCATGGACCTGTCCCGCACCGATCGCAAGCGCGGCGCGATCATGGCGGCGGCCGCTGCCGCGTTCCTGGACCAGGGGTACGCCGGCACCAGCATGGACCAGATCGCCGCGGCTGCAGCCGTCTCGAAACAGACCGTCTACAAGCAGTTCTCCGACAAGGAGCAGCTGTTCACCGCGATCATCCTGGACACCATGGGCCGCGCGAACGACGCGCTGGTGCGCGGCGCGACCCTCGCCATCGCGGAGGGGGAGCACATCCGGACCGACATCGAGGCCGACCTCGTGGCGCTCGCCGAGCAGCTGATCGCGTCGATCTGGCAGCCGGAGGTGCTCCGGCTGCGGCGCCTGGTGATCGGCGAGGCCGGGCGCTTCCCTCAGCTCGGGCTCGCCTACTGGGAGCGGGGCTTCCAGGCCGGCGTCTCGGCGCTCGCCGGCAGCATCGACACGCTCGCGCGCCGGGGGCGGCTGGCGGTCGACGATCCGCAGCTGGCCGCCCAGCACCTGGCCGGCCTCGTCCTGTGGGTGCCGCTGAACCGGGCCATGTTCGCGGGCGGCGAGGAGCGGCTGCCCGCCGCGGAGCTCGAGCGGATCGCCCGCTCCGGCGTCCGCGTGTTCCTCGGCGCGTACGGGATCGGCGCGGCCCAGGACGCGCCGGCGCGACCGGTCACCGCCTGACCGCCGCCCCCGATCGCACGATGCCGGCGGCTCCCGACGGGGTCGTCGCGCTCGCGGACCGGACGGCATGGCTCGAACCGGTGGCCGACCGGTTGCGGCGCAGGAAGAATCGCACCATCGCGCTCGACGCGTCGGGCCCCTGCGGGTCGGTGTAGCTGCCCTCCGGCCGTCCCCCCGACCATCGATGCCCGGCGCCCTGCACGATCCAGGCCTCGGCGATCGTGCCGCCCGCCGGGTCCGCGTGCACCGTCCTGCTGTACGCGCGCCCGCCCTGGCCCGCGATCCGGCCCGTGCGGACCTGCGAGCTGCTCGCCGCCGCATCGTCCACGCGCGCGCGGACGATGCGATCGGCGTTCGCCGCGGTGACCGTGCTGTCGGCGTCGCCGTGAAACACGATGACCGGCACCGCATTCGGGGCGGCGGGCGGGCCGCCCGCGCGCATCGCGACGAGCGCAGACACCTGGTCGCGCGCCGCAGCGTGAGCCACACCCGAATGCACGCCCACCGCGGCGTACAGGTCGGGGTGGGTGTGCGCCAGCGTGTCGGCCATCGCGCCGCCGGCGGACATTCCGGCGACGAACACCCGGCCGGGATCGACCGCGAGATCCCGCATCACCTCCCGGGTGATGCCCGCGATGATCGCCGGCTCGCCGCCGTCGCGCGCCTGATCCTCGGGACGGAACCAGTTCCACAGCAGGGTGGAGTTTGCCCGCGACGACTGCTCCGGGTAGGCAACGAGGAAGGCGTGCTGCTCCGCGAGGTCGTTCATGCCGGTGCCCGCCGCGAAGACCGCCGCATCCTGCGTGCCGCCGTGCAGCATCACGATCAGCGGCACCGGCTCGCCACGGTAGGTGGACGGCACGTACAGCTCGTAGGTGCGCGACCCGGCGGCGCCGGCGTCGTGCGACCGACGGATGCGGCCGAACCGGCCGGTGGTGCCGCCGGCCACGGAAACCATCGGTGCCGCATGGGCTGTCACACCAGTTCCGCGACGTCGGGCAGGCTCTGCAGCTTCCGGTGCAACCAGCCGCGCACGGCTGGGGGATGCAGCAGCCGATCCGCCGCGCGGAGGACGGCGCGGCGCCCGACGCGGACACCGGCGTCGGCGCCGGCGTGATCGGCCCGCCGGGCCCTCACAGCAGGTCCCACGAGGACAGGCCGGCGGCCACGGCGAGGCCGAGGACGGCGGCCGCCGTCACCAGCACGGCCGATGTCACCAGAAGTGTGTCCTGGACGATTTTCATGTCGACGCTCTGCTTTCGATTCAGGGTTGCGGCGCCGCCGCGATCCCGCGGCGAGCGGGCCCCTCGTTCGGGGGCTGTCCCGCGAGCCGCCCGACCGCCGTACGGATGCGGACGGGTCCGGCGACGGCCCGGCCGACGTGGCCGGGCGTGCGGGGATGCGACGAGTCTCGATGCCGCCCGGAGGGGATGGCTGGCCGACGCTGTTGTGGCCGTCACCGGGTTGGCTGCCGCGCGAGACCGGCGTCATCGACCGTCGCCCGCGGAGCTGAATCCCCTTCATTCTAGGTGAGCTCGACGATTTCATGCGCTCTCATGGGCCACATCACAACACTCCCGGTTCCGAGCACGCGTGACGTCGCCAACGTTGTCGGCGCCGGCGTGACACTCGTCTCGATCGGGTGTGGAGGCGGGATCCGCCGGGTAGACGGCACGCGCCCGCGCGGCCGCGGGCCCCAGCCAGGGGAGCCGCGACGCGGACGGCTCATTAGGCTCGTCCGGTGGATCATCGTCCCCTCGGCCGCACCGGCAGGCAGGTCTCGGTCGTCGGCCTCGGCACCTGGCAGCTCGGCGGCGACTGGGGAGCCGTCGAGGAGCGCGATGCGTTCGCGGTGCTGGACGCGGCGGTCGATGCGGGCATCACGCTCCTGGACACGGCGGACGTCTACGGTGATGGCCGCAGCGAGCAGCTGATCGGCCGGTTCCTGGCGGGGCGAGCGGCGCCGGGCCTGACGGTGGCGACCAAGATGGGCCGGCGCGCGCCGCTGGACCCCGCCGAGTACACGCCCGCGGCGTTCCGCTCCTGGATCGACCGGTCCCGCCGCAACCTGCGCGCGGACACGCTCGACCTGGTCCAGCTGCACTGCCCGCCAGAGGCGGTCTTCCACGACGATCGCGTGTTCGACGCCCTGGACGCTCTCGTGTCCGACGGCCGGATCGCCGCCTACGGCGTCAGCGTGGAGACCTGCGACCAGGCGCTGGCCGCCATCGGCCGACCGCGGCTGGCGTCGGTGCAGATCATCCTCAACGCATTCCGGCAGAAGCCGCTGGAGCGGGTGCTGCCGGCGGCCGCCGCGGCCGGCGTCGGCGTGATCGCCCGCGTCCCGCTGGCGTCAGGCCTGCTGTCCGGCCGGTTCCGCTCCGACACCGTCTTCGACCCGACCGACCACCGCGCCTTCAACCGGCACGGCGAGGCGTTCGACGTCGGGGAGACCTTCGCCGGGGTCGACTACGACACCGGCGTGCAGGCGGCGGGCGAGTTCGCGGAGCTCGTGTCGGCGGGGGCCGCGGGCACGACCCCGGCGCAGGCCGCGCTGCGCTGGATCATCCAGCAGCCGGGCGTCACGACGGTCATTCCCGGCGCGCGGTCGGTCGACCAGGTCCGCGCCAACGCCGCGGCCGCCGCGGCGCCCGCCCTGGGCGACGACGTCCTGGCCCGAGTCGTCGAGCTCTACGACCGACGGATCCGCGCGCTGGTGCACGACCGCTGGTAGCCGCGGCCGCCGTTCGGGCGCCCGTGCCGACGGACCCGGCCCGGGCCCTTCGGCCCCGGTGGCGCAGGTTCAGCCGGGGCCGCCCGGCACGTTCCGCTCGATCTCGGCGAGCCAGACGGCCGCGTTGCCGTCCGAGGGCGCCCGCCAGTCGCCGCGCGGGCTCAGCGACCCCCCGGCGGACACCTTGGGTCCGTTCGGCATGGCGGAGCGCTTGAACTGGCTGAAGCCGAAGAATCGCTGGACGAACACCACCAGCCACCTCCGGATGGCGGGCAGGTCGTACGCGCGCCGGCGCTCCTGGGGGAACCCGACGGGCCAGCCGCCGTGCTCCACGTCGCGCCAGGCGTGCAGCGCGAGGAACGCGATCTTCGACGGCCGGAAGCCGTATCGCAGCGTGTAGTACAGCGTGAAATCCTGCAGCTCGTAGGGCCCGATGGACTTCTCCGTGCTCTGCGGGACCTCGCCCTCCTTGACCGGGATCAACTCCGGGGAGATCTCGGTGTTCAGGATCGACAGCAGGATGTCGTCGACCTGGTCGGAGAAGTCGTCGAGCCCGCTGACCCACCGGATCAGGTGCTGGATCAGCGTCTTCGGGACGCCTGAATTGACGTTGTAGTGCGACATCTGGTCGCCGACGCCGTACGTGCTCCAGCCCAGGGCCAGCTCGGACAGGTCGCCGGTGCCCAGCACGATCGCCCGGTGGTGATTCGCCAGCCGGAAGAGGTAGTCGGTGCGCAACCCGGCCTGCACGTTCTCGAACGTGACGTCGTAGACCTCCGCGCCCCGCGCGTACGGGTGGTCCAGGTCCGCCAGCATCTGCCGCGCCGCCGGCCGGATGTCCAGCTCGGCCGCCGTGATGCCGAGGGACCGCATCAGCGCCCAGGCGTTGGACTTGGTGGCGTCCCCGGTCGCGAAGCCCGGCATGGTGAAGCCCAGGATGTTCGTCCGGGGCAGCCCGAGCAGGTCCATCGCCCTGGCCGCGACGATCAGTGCGTGGGTGGAGTCCAGCCCGCCCGACACGCCGATGACCACGCGCTCGGTGGCGATCGCGCGCAGCCGCTGGACCAGCCCGTCCACCTGGATGTTGTAGGCCTCGTAGCAGTCCTGGGCGAGCCGCTCGGGATCGGCCGGGACGAACGGGAACCGCTCCACGGAGCGCCGCAGGCCGAGATCCTCGTCGGGCGGGCCGATCGAGAACTCCACCGTTCGATACGCGGCATCGGGCGCCGCCACCCGGCGGTTGTCCTCGAAGGTGCCCTGCCGCGCGCGCTCCTGCCGCAGCAGGTCGAGGTCGACGTCGGCGACGGTGAGCTGCGGGTCCTCCTCGAATCGCGCCCCCTTGCCGAGGAGCACGCCGTTCTCGAAGACGCTCGTCTGGCCGTCCCAGCTGAGGTCCGTCGTCGACTCGCCCTGCCCGGCGGCCGAGTACAGGTACGCAGCGAGGCAGCGCATCGACTGCGTCCGGCAGAGGAGGCTGCGGGTGTCGGCCCGGCCGATCGTGATCGGGCTGCCGGACAGGTTGGCCAGTACCGTGGCGCCCGCCAGGGCCAGTCCGCTGGAGGGCGGCACCGGGACGAACATGTCCTCGCAGAGCTCCACCCCGACCGTCAGGCCCGGCACGTCGACGGCGTCGAAGAGCAGATCGGCGCCGAACGGCGCCCGGCGCCCGGCGACCGTGACCTCCAGCCCGGCGATCCCGCGCCCGGAGGCGAACTGGCGGCGCTCGTAGAACTCCCGGTAGTTCGGCAGGTGGATCTTCGGCACCACGCCGAGCACGGCTCCGCGATGGATGACGACGGCCGTGTTGAACAGTCGCGACCGGTGTCGCAGCGGCGCGCCGACGATGATCACGGGCAGCAGGTCGGCGCTGGCCCGGACGATCGCGTCCAGTCCGTCGTGCACGGCGTCAAGGACGGGATCCTGGCCGAGCAGATCGTCGATCGCGTACCCGGTCAGCGTGAGCTCGGGGAACACCGCGACCGCGACCCCGGCCGATGACAGCCGGCGCCCGACGTCGATGACGCTCTGCGCATTGCGCGGGGGGTCCGCGATGAAGACATCGGCGGTGCACGCCGCGACCCGCGCGAACCCGTGCGCGTACAGCGAGTCGAACGTCATGCCCCCATCCTCCCGGGTGCGGGTCCGCGGCGGGTCGCCCGCCCCGCCGCGCGCTCGGCGGCGGGCCCGACCCGGCCCGGCCGCCGACTGGCGACCCGGGCCGACGACGTGAGATCCGGTTCGTGGGTGTCGATCGACGTCGGGCGCCGGCCGCGGCCTGCAATCGTTTGCCGAGCGACAGACCGTGAGCACTCCTAAAATGAACGCCTCAGCGCCGGTCGCGCCCGACCATCCGGGATCCCGGATCCACCGAGTGGGGTAGGAAGGGACGTCATGGATTCGCAGGGCACGTCGCGCCCGTGGACGCTGCTCAGCAACCATGGACACGTCCTCGTGTCGGTGTACCTCGACCCCAACGCGCGCATCGCGGAGATCGCTCAGCGGGTCGGCATCACCACGCGCGGAGCGCAGATGATCCTGCACGACCTGGTCGAGGCGGACTTCCTCGTCCGCCGGCGCGAGGGCCGGCGCAACATCTACTCGGTCCCGGCGGGCACTCTCCGGCATCCCGCGGAGGCACACGTCGATCTCAAGCAGTTCCTGGCGGTGTTCGCGCCGCCCGCCGCCCGGCGCCGCCGCCGCCGCGAACCGCGGCAGGAGTCGACCACCGCCTGACGCCCTCGGCCTTCGAGTCGGCCGGCCGCCTACCCGCCGTCGCGCGTCACCGTGTCGTCGTCGTCCCGGCCGTCCGTCAGCACCCGGAGCGGAAGCAGCACCCAGAGCCCGAGCAGCAACAGGCCGGCGAGGACGGCGGCCACCACGCCGGCGACCGTGCCGAGCACGAACGAGAAGATGAGCAACACCACGCCGACGATCGCGACGCCCAGCAGCGCCAGGCCGATCTGGGCCAGCCGGTGGGCGATCTGCACGGTGGCCCGCCGCTCGTGCCGGCGGAAGAGCATGCGGTGGATGCTGACCGGGGCGATGAGGAATGCCGTGGCGATGACCGAGGCGCCGAGCGTGACGAGGTAGGCGTCCTGCTGGAAGGGCGTCAGGTCGGCGAACCGGGGTTGGAACGGAAGCACCATCAGGAAGCCGGTGAGCAGCTGCACCCCGGTCTGCGCGACCCTGAGCTCCTGCAGCAGGTCGGACCAGTTCCGGTCCAATTGCTGCAGCCGGGTCTCGTGCCGATCCCTGCGGTTCCGCTCGCCGAGGCCCACGGGATCGTCCATCCAGGCATTATTCCCCGGACGTCGCTTCGACAAACCCTCTGACCAGGCAACTCTCGACGGACGGGGATCGTCCGTAAACGCGGGCGGCCCGCGGACCCGGCGCTCAGGCGAAGTGGAAGGCGGCCTCCTCGGCCAGCGACAGGCTGCTGCGTGCCTGCGCGGGGATCGGCTCGTGGGCGGCGGTGGCGACGACCCGGGCGGTGTGCCGGCCGAACCCGTCGGACACCCACGGGCCGCGGCGCGACCAGCCCAGCGTCTGCAGCGCGCCGTCCGCCGCGTCGTCGGACCGACCGCCCTGCGCGTCCGGCGCGGGGATCACGACGTCCAGCCGCGTCGACGACACGGTGCGACCCATCCGGTCGAGGATGAAAACCGACCCACCCGAGCGCGTCTCGGCATTCGAGGGACCGATCACCGGCCAATCCATCAGGAAGGAGCTCGGGTCCTCCTGGACCGCGGTGAACTCACCGTCGATGTCGGTCATGGCGGCCTCCTGGCAGGCGATCGATGGGACCTGTTCGGTGGGCACGACCGGGCGGGAAACTCGCTCGATCGTTCGGGCGGGACGTACTCGAGCCGGCTGGACCCGAGCAGGGCGCAGCACAAACGATCTCGTGACGCGACACACCGCCCCAGACGCGATGACCGGTCGACCTTGACCGCGGCGCCCGCGACCCCCTGAAGCCTGAGCCTCGGAGGGATCCGCGGTTGCCATCCGGGTGCTGCGCTCGGCACGTCCCGGTAGCCACAAGGTTACAGGGCGTTATAACCAACCGGAAGGCTCGAACGGCGGTATCGACCGCCGGCGGTGGCGCAAACGGGTGACGTTCGGTGATCACCGACCACCCACCTGGGCGGCCCTTGACGCGGCGAGAAGTGTTGACCCGATGAACAATTCGGGCGACCGGTGCCCGCCAACCGGCTCAGAGGATCGCGCCGGGGTGGTACGCGGCGGCGGCCGGGTGTTCCGCCGCGACCGCGGCGATGCGCTCCAGGACCGCGGCGACCTGTCGCTCGGCCAGCCCGGTGAACGAGATCGGGTCGGCCAGCATCGCCCCGAGCTGGCCGGCGTCGAGCGGCACCCGCTCGTCCGCCGCCAGCCGGTCGACGAGATCGTTGGCGACCTGGCCCTTCTCGCGCATCGCCAGGGCGACCGCCACCGCGTGCTGCTTGATCGCCTCGTGCGCCTGCTCGCGTCCGACGCCGGCCCGGACGGCACCCATCAGCACCTTCGTCGTGGCGAGGAACGGCAGGTAGCGCTCCAGCTCGCGCTCGATCACGGCCGGGTAGGCACCGAAGTCCTCGAGCACGGTCAGGAACGTCTCGAAGAGCCCGTCGATCGCATAGAAGGCGTCCGGCAGGGCGATGCGACGGACGACCGAGCAGGACACGTCCCCCTCGTTCCACTGGGTGCCGGCGAGCTCGCCGCCCATCGACGCGTACCCGCGCAGCACCACGGCCAGGCCGTTGATCCGCTCGCAGGACCGGGCGTTCATCTTGTGCGGCATGGCGGACGAGCCGACCTGGCCCGGCTGGAAGCCCTCGGTCGCCAGCTCGGCGCCGGCCATCAGCCGGATCGTGGTCGCGAGGGACGACGGGCCCGCGGCGACCTGCACCAGCGCAGAGAGCACCTCGTAGTCCAGCGATCGCGGGTACACCTGACCCACGCTGTCCAGCACCCGGTGCGGGCCCACCAGCTCGCGCACGACCGCGTCCTCCAGGGTGTCCACCGCCTCGGCGGAGCCCAGCAGGTCGAGCATGTCCTGCGCTGTGCCGACCGGGCCCTTGATCCCCCGAACGGGGTAGCGGTCGAGCAGGTCGCCGACGCGCTGGTAGGCGACGAGCAGCTCCTCGGCGGCCGACGCGAAGCGCTTGCCGAGCGTCGTCGCCTGCGCCGGGACGTTGTGCGAGCGGCCGCTGATCACCAGGCCGGCGTACTCGGCCGCGCGGCCGGCCAGCCGAGCGAGCGCCGCTACAGACTTGTCCCGCACCAGCGACAGCGCGGCCAGCACCTGCGCCTGCTCGGTGTTCTCGGTGAGATCCCTGCTGGTCATGCCCTTATGGATCTGCTCGTGACCGGCCAGCGCGTTGAACTCCTCGATCCGCGCCTTCACGTCGTGCCGGGTGACCCGCTCGCGCGCGGCGATCGAGTCCAGGTCCACGCGGTCGAGAACGGCCATCGTAGTCGGCGATCGCGGGTCCGGGATGTCGACGCCCGCGGCCCGCTGCGCCCGCAGCACCGCGAGCCACAGCCGCCGCTCCGCGACGATCTTGGCCTCGGGCGACCAGATCGCGACCATCTCCGCCGACGCGTACCGCTGCGCCAGCACGTTCTCCACGCGTGGTTTCACCGTGCGATTGTTCCAGCCGCCGCGTCCGGCTCGGGTCGGCGCGGGTGACGTGGGCGCCCGCCGGGGTCGCGGGCGGGCCTCGTCGCCGCAACACCGGCCATCTCCGCGACGGCGTTCGCGCCTCCGCGACCGCCCGGGCCGCAGCGAGGACGTCATCCGTGCAGCAATGAGGTCGCCGTGCACGCAGAGATCGGCCCGCGGCCCGCAGATCGACGCGCCCGCGTGAGGGCGGCCGACCGCCGATGCCGGGCCGCCCGATCGAAAGCGCTTGCCGGGCGGCCGCGCGGCGGACACCATCCTCCGGTGACCCGCCCTCCGGTGACCCGCGCGCGCCGGCCGCCCCGGTGAGCGCGCCATGGGATGCCGCGCTCGCCGGCCTCGTCGCGGGCTACGGCATCGCCATGCCGGTCGGCGCTGTCGCCACCTACCTCGTGACGCTCACCGCCCGGACCTCGGCGCGGGTGGGCGGGGCCGCGGCGCTCGGCGTGGCGACCGCGGACGGGGTCTACGCGCTGATCGCGGTCGTCGGCGGGGCCGCCCTCACCGGGCTGATCGAGGCCGTCGCGACACCGCTGCGCTGGGTGGCGGTCGCGGTCCTCGTGGCCGTCGCCGTCAGGATCGCCTGGACCGCCATCCGCGATCACCGGCAGTCGGCGGCCGACGATCGGCCGGTGCCGGCGGGGGCGGTGACGGGGCCCGGGCGCGCGTTCCTGACCTTCCTCGGCATCACCTTGCTGAACCCCGCGACGATCGTCTACTTCGCCGCCCTCGTCCTGGGCAGTCGGGCGACCGGTGATTCGGCGGGCGGCGGGGGCGTCTTCGTGGTCGCGGTCTTTCTCGCCTCCGCGAGCTGGCAACTCCTGCTGGTCGCCGGCGGCACGATGCTGGGCAGGCTGGTCACCGGACGGACCGGCCGCCTGGTGATCGGTCTGGTCTCGAGCGCGGTGATCCTGGCGCTCACCGCCATGCTGATATTGACCGGCTGAGTCCCGCGCGACGGGCGTGCGCGGGTGAGAATGGAGGCCGTAGGGTCGTGCATCCGCGGTCGGTTCCATGCCGGTACATGGAGGGTCCGCGCGGGCGCGGACGGTCGCAGGGAAAGACAGGGAGTGCGATGACTGAGGACGCCCTTCCGGCGTTGGCGGCGGTCACCGGCGCAACCACCGAGCAGGTGGGCAGATTCCGCTACGACGTCTCGGCGGACACCTGGTGGTGGTCCGAGAGCGTCTACGCCATGCACGGTTTCGAGCACGGAGAGGTGGTGCCCACCACCGAGCTGATGATGGTGCACCAGCACCCCGACGACCGGGCACGCAGCGTCGAGGTGCTCGAGGCGGCGATCGAGAACGGCCTGCCGTTCAGCTCGCGGCATCGCATCGTCGACTCGGACGGCCGGGACCGGATGGTGGTCACGATCGGCGAGGGCGTGCGCGGCCCCGGGTCGGTGCTGCAGTTGCGCGGCTACTTCATCGACATCACCGACTCGCTCCAGCGCGACCTGGACGAGTACAGCCACGAGGCGGTGGAGCGATCGGCGGAGAGCAGGGCCGTCATCGAGCAGGCCAAGGGCGCGCTGATGGTCACCTACGCCATCGACGAGCAGGAGGCGTTCGCGCTGCTCCGCTGGCAGTCCCAGCAGTGCAACATCAAGGTGCGGGACCTGGCCGCGATGCTGACCGACCAGCTGAACTCCCCCGACCTGGCCGCGCTGTCCCCCGCGGCCACCATCGGCGAGATCCTCGGCCGCATCGCGGAGGACCCGAGCACCGCCGCCTGACGCGCCGGGACCCGGTGGGCAGCCTGGCGCCGGATCAGTCGAGCGCGGCCAGCACCGCCGCGGCCACCGCGGCCAACTCGTCGTCGCTGAAGCCCGTGCCGGCCGTGCCGACCTCCGACCTGGTAACCGTCGCCGTACACGTAGACCCGCTGCGCGCCGTCGGGTCCCGCGGGCACCCGGTACGTCCCGTCCGAGGCGAGCGCGCACGGCCCCGCCGCCGCCGGGGCCTCGAGCGTGCAGGCCGCGACGCCGGCACGGGAGACCAGCACGACCACGTCGCCGGAGCCCTGCTCGTCCACGAACGTCGCGGCGCCGACCCGATCGCCGGCACACGGGCCCTCCGCGGTGGCGGAGCCGGTGACCCGGCCGGCGGGGAACGCCGCGACCGCGGCCCGGGCCGCGCCGTCATCGAGGAGCGGCCAGTCGCAGGTGTCCGCGTCCGGCGCGGCACCGGCCGCGCTCTCCTGAGCCGCCGAACCGGTCGGCGGTGCGGCGCCGCCGCCGGCGCTCGCGTCGCCGGACCGGCCGCCGCCCGCCGCCGAGGTCGGTGCAGCGCTCGCCGCAGAGCTCGCCGCCGACGACGGTTGGGCCAGTTCCGCGGCGGCCGAATCGCCCGACGTCGCGCGCTGGTCGCTGCCGGCCGCGGGCGCGGCGGCCGAGACCGCTGCCGAATCGAGATTGTCCGCGGCGGACCCGGCCGTGGTGCTCGGTCCGGAGCGCGCGGCGATGGGGATGACGATCGCGGCGATCGCCACCACGCTGGCGGCGACCGCGGCGCCGATCAGCAGCCGGGTGCGGCGGAACCACGGCGTCGCCGCCGGAGCGCTCGGCCCGTGCGTGTCGGACGCGGCGGTCCCGTCGCGGGCGGGTCCGGCGGCGGCGCGGCGCGCGGCGGCGATCACCGCGAGCGGCGTGACGGAGGACGGCGGAGCGGCCGGGTCGTCGGCGAGATCGCGCAGCAGCTCGGCGAGCCGGCGGGAGCGCGGGTCGAGATCGGCGTCGTCGGGAGAGTCGGCGGGGTCGGCGGGGTCACCGGGGCGGGTCGGATCGTTCGGGTCGGTCACCGCGCACGCCCCCCTCGTCCTCGTCGTCGGTCCGGTCGGCGGCTGGCGGGCGGGCGGCGGGACGCGCCGGCGCGGCACCCGACCGCGGGTCGTCGGGGAGCGCGCCCAGCCCGGCGAGCGCCGCCTTCAGCGCCACCAGGCCCCTCGCGGTCTGCGACTTCACCGTGCCCTCGGCGCAGTCCAGGATCGCTGCCGCCTCGGCGACGCTCGCGCCCTCGTAGTACCGCAGGACGAGGACCGCGCGCTGGCCGGGCGGCACCTGCTCGAGCGCCTCACGCATCACCGCCCGGTCGGCGATGACGGCGGACAGGTCCACATCGGCTGTGCGGCCGGAGCCGACCTCCGGCACCTCGTCGACGAACTGCTCCCGCCGCCACGGCCGTCGCGACTCGTCGACGACCGACCGGACCAGCGACGTCCGCACGTAGGCGTCCAGCGCGCCCTTGTCGCGCACCCGGTCCCACGCCCCGTACAGCTTGACGAAGGCCAGCTGGGTGAGGTCGTCCGCGCGGTGCCAGTCGCCACAGAGCAGGTACGCCGTCCGTCGCACCCGGTCGCGACGCTCGGTCACGTACACGGCGAACTCAGCCTCCTCCTCCGGCCCCACCAGTCCTCCTGCCGTATCCGTTGGACGGAACCTAGCGGGTCGGCGGTTGCACGACCGGCGGCCGACGCGCCGCCGTGGCGCGGCCTGCCCTGGTCCCGCGATCGTGATCTTGTTCTGCGCCGGACGCCGGCGGTCGATGGCGGATGATCTGCGGGTGAGCAGGCTGGCGTCCGCGACCGCGGTGTTCAACACCCGCGCCACGGCGTGGTCGCTCGCCGGTCTGCTCGCCGTCGCGGCGGCGTGGGGGTCGAGCTTCCCGCTGACGAAGGCGCTGCTCGAGCGGATGACGCCGCTCAACTTCCTGGCCGTCCGGTTCACCATCGCGGCCGCGCTGCTGGCGATCGTCTTCTTCCCGGCGATGCGTCGCCTCTCCCGCCGGGCGCTCGTTCGCGGCCTCTGGCTGGGCCTCGCGTTCGGGGTCGGCCAGATCCTGCAGACGATCGGGCTCGAGTACACCCCGGCGAGCATCTCCGGGTTCATCACCGGGACCTACGTGGTGCTGACCCCGATGTGGGCGGCGCTGCTGCTGCACAGCCGGATCGGGCCGCGGGTCTGGATCGGCTCCGGCATCGCGACGGTGGGGCTGGCCATCCTGGGCCTGAACGGCCTGTCGATCGGCATCGGCGAGGCGATTACGCTCGCCTCCGCGGTGGTCTACGCGCTGCACATCGTGGGTCTGGGCGCCTGGACCACCGCGCGGGACGCGGTCGGGCTGTCCGTCGTCCAGCTGGCGGTGACGGCGGCCCTCAGCATCGGCTGCGCGCTCGTCGTGGAGGGCGGCGTCACGCTCCCGACCACGGGCTTCGACTGGTTCGCGATCGTGTTCCTGGCCGTCGTCGCCGGAGCGGTCGCGATGGTGGTGCAATCGTGGGCGCAGGCCCACCTGGCGCCCTCCCGGGCCGCGATCATCATGGCGACGGAGCCCGCCTGGGCGGCGCTGTTCTCGATCACCCTGCTCGGTGAGCCGCTGACCTGGCGGATCGTGGTCGGCGGGGTGCTGATGCTGACGGCGATGGTCATCGTGGAGACAGGTCCGCGGCACGTCCACGACCCCCCGCACCCGGACGAGGTGCCGAAGCTCGGCGGCTGACCACGCCTGGCGTCGGCGCTCGCCCGGGTCGGGGTTCTCCCGACATCGCTCAGGACTCCAGCGGGACCGCCCAGACCGGGGTGGACGTGGGTTGCTCGGAGCCGGCCGCCGGCTCGTTGGTGACGCCGATCGCCGTGTCGCCCGGCTGCGTCGGCGCGACGACGACCTGCTGGCCGCCGTCGGCCACCGCGGGCAGCAGGCTGAGCGAACGCGGGTTGGTCGCGTCGGTGAGCATCCACAGCTGGTATGTCCGATCGTCCTGCAGCTGGGGCAGGCCGGAGACGTCGACCAGCACGCCCGCGCAGGACGGGGCGATCGTCACGCCGCCGCTGCCCGCCGCCGGGCTCAGCTGGTCGCGGTCCGGCGCCTGCTCGATGCACTCCTGCAGCGCGGTCTGGGCGTCCGGCCCCGTGAACTGGTTCACCGCGACGACGGTGCCCGTCGCCAGGATGGCCGCGGCCGCCGCCGCGATCAGATACGTGCCGGGGCGGCGGTACCAGCGGCGGCGGATCGGGGTGACCGAGCCCGGTCCGCGGTCGGCCGGCTGGTCGGTTCCGTCGTGGTCGGCGTCGGTGTGATCCGCCGGCTCCTCGCCGGTCTCGCCGGCCGGCTGGATGTCGCCGGTCTCGACGTCCGCGGCGCGGTGCGCGCCCGGGCCGGGAATCAACGGCGTACCGGGGGCGTCCGGCCGCGCCGGCAGGGGCGGCAACTGCGGCGTGACCGCGATGGCCTGCATCACCGATCGGCGCAGCGAGGCTGGTGGCGTCTCCGCGGCCGCACCGCCCAGCAGCGCGACGGTCTCCAGGAAACCGGCGAGCTCCAGCGCGCAGGATGCGCAGGTCTCGAGGTGCGCCTCGACGTCGGGCAGCTCCTCGGGTGGCAACGCGCCGACGGCGAGGACGCCCGTGTCCAGGTGCAGGTCCGCGCTCATGCCGCCACCCCCAGACAATCTCGCAATCGGATCAGGCCGTCGCGCAACCTGGTCTTGATGGTCGGAAGCGGAGCCGTCAAGAGCTCTGCGACTTCCCGATAGGTGTATCCGCTGTAGTACGCAAGGGTGATCGACTCCCGTTGCAGGTCGGTGAGCGTCCCGAGACATCGCTGCACGGCCCGGCGCTCGAAGCTGGACTCGACCGCCTCGATCACCGAGTCGACGTCGCGCTCGGTGGATGACTGCGCGACCTTGACCTCACGGTCGATCGACGCCTGCGCCGAGCGGACGCGGTCGACGGCCCTGGCGTGCGTCATGGTCATGATCCACGAGGTTCCCGAGCCCTTGGCTGCATCGAAGCGGCTTGCGCGGCGCCAGATCTCGAGGAAGACCTCCTGCGCGACCTCCTCGGCCTGGCTGGGGTCGCGAACGATGCGCCGGGCGAGCCCGAACACCCTGGCGGCGAACAGCGTGTACAGCTGCTCGAACGCGGGCGTCTGGCCGAGCGCGGTCAGCCGCAGCAGGTCCTCGGGCGTCTGCGCCGCCGGCTCGTCCGGCACGGCGCTCAGCGGCGCGTCCGTCCGGCCGGCGGCATCCGAGCGCCCCCGTTCGGGTCGGGCTGGTCCCGGAGGCGGCATGGCCACATCCTTTCGTCCCGGGAAGGCGGTGCGTGGGACATCGGCGGGTATTCGTCACCGACCCTCACCCGGATGGCTTCAGACGAGCGCCGTGCCCTATACCGCGGGGCGCGCGCGATGCGCATCCGCACCGGGACCATCGACCGCTTCCTTACGGGTTCGTGACGGGAGCGGCCGCCCCGCCCCGCGGGGGCGGACGATGAGGAGGTGTCCGACCACCCGCCCCTGAGCGACCCCGGTCGCGATCACGATTCGGCAAACCTCACCCATCCGGATCAACGGCCAATCCGAACGCCCGTCGTGACGACCAGCGAGCTACCCACCCAGGCGGGGCCCGGCCACCCCGCGGCGCAATGGCGCCCGGGACCGGCCGGCGCGGCGCTCGTCGGAGTCGTCTCGGTCGCGCTGGCCATGGGCCTGGCCGAGCTGCTCTCCGCGCTCGGTCAGTGGATCGGCCTGCTGCACGTGGCGTCCTCGCCGCTCAATTCGCTCGGCCAGACCTTCATCCAGTTCACCCCGGAATGGCTGAAGGAATTCGCCATCCGCACGTTCGGCGAGAACGACAAGGCGGCGCTCACCGCCGGCATGGTGGTGACGCTCGCCATCGTCGCCGCCGTCATCGGGCTGATCGGCCGGCGCAGCCCGCGGATCGCCGTCGGCATGACGGTCGTGCTGGTCATCGTCACCTGTGCGGCGATCCTGAGCCGCACCGGCGCCGGCGTCCTGGACCTGCTGCCGATCCTGATCGGCGGCGCCGCGGGGATCTATCTCCTCGTCGCCGCCTTCCGCCGTCAGCTGCCCGCGCCGGACGGCACGTCGCTCCAGCACCCGCCGGCGGGGACGACCGCCCCCTGGGACGACCCGGGCAGCGCCAAGCTCTCGACATCCGGGTCCGGGCACCCGATGGCCGCCGCGTCGTCGGCCGGCGCCACGCGCTCCGGTCTCGACCGCCGCGGCTTCTTCAAGCTCGTCGGCATCGGTGCCCTGGTCGCCGCGGCCGCCGGGGCGCTCGCCCGCTGGATCCCCAGCGCCTCCGAGGTCGTCGAGAGCCGCGCCGGGGTGAGCCTGCCGACCCCGGTGGACGTCCAGGACGTCGACGTCCCCGCGATCTCCCTGCAGGTGGACGGCATCACCCCGTTCGTCACGGACAACGCCGAGTTCTATCGCGTGGACACCGCCTTCCTGGTGCCGCGGCTCACCACGAGCGACTGGCAACTACGGGTGCACGGCCTGGTGGACCGCGAGATCACCGTCGGCTACACCGACCTCACGTCGATGCCGTCCATCGAGCGGATGGTCACGTTGACCTGCGTCTCCAACGAGGTCGGCGGCGACCTCGCCGGCAACGCGCGCTGGCACGGCGTTCGCATCGCGGACGTGCTCGCGATGGCCGGCCCGCAGGCCGACGCCGACTGCGTGCTGTCCACGAGCGTCGACGGGTTCACCGTGACGACCCCGCTGGCCGCGCTGACGGACGGCCGCGACGCCCTGCTCGCGTTCGGCATGAACGGCGAGCCGCTGCCCATCGAGCACGGTTTCCCCGTGCGCATGGTCACGCCCGGGCTGTACGGCTACGTGTCGGCCACCAAGTGGGTCGTCGACCTCGAGCTGACCCGCTTCTCGGACGTCACCGCCTACTGGACCGACCGCGGCTGGGCGCCGCAGGCGCCGATCAAGACCGCGTCCCGGATCGACGTGCCCGGGAGCTTCGCGCAGCTCACCGAGGGCCCGGTCGTCGTCGCGGGCGTGGCCTGGGCCCAGCACCGCGGCGTCTCCGCGGTCCAGGTGCAGATCGACGACGGCGAGTGGCAGGACGCCACGCTGTCCGGCGACGTCAGCATCGACACCTGGCGCCAGTGGTCCTACGAGTGGCAGGCCTCCGGGACCGGCAACCATGTCATCCGCTGCCGCGCGATCGATGCCGCCGGCGAGATCCAGACCGATGAGATCCGGGGGGTGATGCCGGACGGGTCAACGGGTCTCGATACCCGCCAGGTGTCCGTGACGGCCTGACGAGGCCGATCCGTACCGACGCACCCAGCACCGCCTGCACGACCGTCCTGCTGCACCACCTGCACCGAGCACGGCGTGAGAGTCCGACCGGCGGGTTCACCGCCAACCGGTCGCCATCCGGTCGCCGTCGGGGGAGGTTCCTCCCTGGCGACCACCCTGAGCAGTCCCGAGCAGTCGGTGCGGTCCGCAGCGCTCTGCACGCCATCGCCGGCCCTCTGTCGGCGACCACCGCCACCAAGGAGCATTCATGTTGATCAAGCGCGCCCTCACTCTGGCCGCCGGGGCGGCCCTCGCCGTCACGCTGGTGGCCTGCGGGTCCAGCTCGACCCCCGCCGCCAGCAGCAGCGCCGCCACGAGCTCGTCTGCCGAGTCGATGACCTCGGCGCCGATGACCTCCGAGTCGATGACCGCCGAGCCGATGTCCTCCCAGTCGATGACCTCCGAGTCCATGACATCCGAGTCGATGTCGTCCGAGTCCATGTCATCCGAGTCGATGGGGTCCATGGGCTCGATGACCTCGGGCGAGGCCATGCCCGCCGCGCTCGTCGGCCCCGGTTGTGCCGCCTACGCGGCAGCGGTGCCCTCCGGCGCCGGCTCGGTCGAGGGCATGGCCCTGGACCCGGTCGCCACCGCGGCGTCCAACAATCCGCTGCTGACCACGCTGGTCGCCGCGGTGTCCGGCAAGGTCAACCCGCAGGTGGATCTCGTCACCACGCTGAACAACGGCGAGTTCACCGTCTTCGCTCCGGTCGACGAGGCCTTCGCCACGATCGACGCCGGCACCATGGACACGCTCAAGACGAACGCCGAGCTGCTGTCCGGCATCCTCACCTACCACGTGGTGCCCGGTCAGCTGGACCCGAGCCAGGTCGTCGGCACCCACCCGACCGCCAACGGCGCGATGCTCACGGTCACCGGTTCGGGCGACTCCCTGAAGGTCAACGACGCCAACGTCATCTGCGGCGGCGTGAAGACCAAGAACGCGACCGTCTACCTGATCGACTCCGTGCTGATGCCGCCGGCGGCCGGCTGATCGAAGGACGCGTCCGGCTGCTCACGCGAGCCCGCCGGTCGCACGCCCGCAGGCCGTCGACACGCCGTCGGCGGCCTGCGCGGCACTACGACCTGCGCGGGCCGTCCGGCCACGTGAGACGCCAACGGCGGGTCCCGCGATGCTCTCGCGAGGACCCGCCGTTCGCCGTGCTCCGGTCGACCCGGTCATACACCAGGTCGATTCACCAGGTCGATTCACCAGGTCGATTCACCCCTGGGCCGATCACTCTGGGTCTGTCACCCCGGTCGATCACCCGGGTCGATCACCCGGGTCGATCACCCCGGGTCGAACCCGAACTGCCGATGTCGCAGCCGGCCCGATCGCTCGGGCCGGCGCGCCTCAGGAGCGGTAGCCGACCTGGTTCTGCCGGCGCTTGTTGGAGATCGCCGCGACCGCCCAGATGCCGCCCGCGATGAGCGCGATCCAGAACAGCCCGGAGAACACCGCGCCGATCACCCAGCCGATCAGGCTGATGGCGATCCACGCCAGCAGCACGATGCCGAGAATCTTCAGGAACTTGTCCATGTCTTCCTCCTGCCGATGACACCTCTACCGGCCCGACGCCGGTGGCCGATCACCGGCCCTGTGAGTACCACTGTCCACGATGTCCGGTGCCTCGACCTCAGGTGCCAACCCTGATTTCGGTCTCAGGGTTGCCCGCTCCGGGCGCCGTTCGTCACCCTGATCAACGCCCCCGTGGTGGAGAACGTTCCCCCTGCGGCCGGCGCCGGCCGGGCGCGCTACAGATCCTCGAGATATCGACCGAGCGCCCCGACGGCGCCGGCGACGGCGTCGGTGGCACCGGCGAAGGACAGCCGGAGGAACCGGTGACCGTCCACCGGATCGAAGTCGACCCCGGGCGCCGCCGCGACCCCGGCCGTCTGCAGCAGGTCGGCGCAGAACGCAGCGGAGTCGTCGGTGAGGTGCGAGATGTCGGCGTAGACATAGAACGCTCCGTCGGCGGGCGCGAGCCGGTCGATGCCGAGGCCACGCAGGCCATCGAGCAGGAGCGCGCGGTTGACCGCGTAGCGGCGGACATGTCCGTCGCACTCCTCGTAGGCGTCGAAGGCCGCGAGCGCGGCGAATTGTGCGGGCGCGGGCGGGCAGATCGCCAGGTTGCCGGCGAGGGCGTCCAGCACGTCGGCGCAGTCGTCGGGCACCAGCAGCCAGCCGATCCGCCAGCCGGTCATCGAGAAGTACTTGGAGAACGAATTGACGACGAACCCCGAGCGGTCGGTCTCCCAGCTGCTCGACGTCAGGCCCGTGTAGGTGATGCCGTGGTAGATCTCGTCGGAGATCAGCCGCACCCCCGTCGCGGCGCAGTGCCGCGCCAGCGCGGCCAGCTCCGCCGGATCGAGCATCGTGCCCGTGGGGTTGGCCGGGCTCGCGACCACCACGCCGTCGAGTTCCAGCCCGTCGACCATCGCCGCGGTCGGCTGGTACCGCGTCTCGGGGCCACACGGGATGTCGACGACCTCACACCCCAAGGCGTGCAAGATGTTCCGGTACGCCGGATAGCCGGGGCGGGCGAGCCCGACCCGGTCACCGACGTCGAACGCGGATAGGAACGCGAGGAGGAATCCGCCGGACGAGCCGGTGGTGACCACCACGTCCTCGGGGTCGACGTCCATGGCGTAGCGGCGGCGGTAGTGACCCGAGATCGCCTGGCGCAGCGGCGCGATGCCAGGAGTCTCGGTGTAGCCGAGGATCTCGCCGTGCAGCGCCCGGTGGGCGGCCGCCAGCACGGGCTTCGGCGCCGGCGTCGACGGCTGCCCCGCGGCCAGGTTGAACAGCTCGTCGCCGCGCTCGGCGCGGCGGGCGGCGGCGGCGAGCACCCGCATCACGTAGAACGGCGCGACGGCCGACCGTTCGGCGGGCGCGATCCGCCGCGCCTCCCGGGCCGCGGCCGCCGACAGCGGCCCGATCCGGTCGCTCGCGGGCGTGGTGCGCACCCCAGCACGGTACGACAGTGAGTGGCGCGCGTCGGCCGGCCGGCCGGGCGGTCGGTCGGGCCGCTCGGTCGGCGACCGGGTGGGTCGGGCTTTCAGGCCTGGCCCGGCACCAGGACGCGGCCCTGGGTGGCGGCCAGCGCGATGTCGGTGCGGTGCTGCGAGCCGCGCAGCCCGATCCGGTCGACGAGCGCGTACGCGGAGGAACGCGCAGCAGTCAGGTCCTGACCGGTGGCGACCACCGACAGCACGCGCCCGCCGGCCGACACCAGGCTGCCGTCGGCGGCGACCGCGGTGCCCGCGTGCAGGATGCCGTCGGCGTCGGCGCCGCTGATCACGTCGCCGGTCACGGGGGCGCCCGGATAGTTCTCGGCGGCGATCACCACCGTCACCGCGGCGCCCGCGCGCCAGGACAGCGGGCCGGCCTCGGCGAGCCGCCCGGCGGAGGCGGCCGCGAGCAGGGACCCGAGCGGGGTGTCGAGCAGTTCCAGGACGACCTGCGTCTCCGGGTCACCGAAGCGGCAGTTGAACTCGATGACGCGGGGGCCGTCGGCGGTGAGCGCCAGCCCGGCGTACAGCACGCCGGTGAAAGGCGTCCCACGGAAGGACATCTCGGCGATGACCGGATCGAGGATGGTGCGCTGGACGTGATCCACCATGCCCGCCGGCGCCCACGGCAACGGCGCGTACGCGCCCATGCCCCCGGTGTTCGGGCCCGCGTCGTTGTCGCCGATCCGCTTGAAGTCCTGGGCGGGCAGCAGCGGCAGCGCGGTGCGTCCGTCACAGATCGCGAAGAGCGACACCTCGGGCCCGGCCAGGTACTCCTCCACCACGACCTGGTGGCCGGCGGCGAGCACAGACTCGGCGTGGGCGCGGGCGGCCGCACGGTCGTCCGTGACCACCACGCCCTTCCCGGCGGCGAGACCGTCGTCCTTGACCACGTAGGGCGCGCCGCAGGTGTCCAGCGCGGCCTCGATTCCCTCCGGATCGCGGACGGTCACGGCGGCGGCGGTGGCCACGCCCGCTGCCGCCATCACGTCCTTGGCGAAGGTCTTCGAGCCCTCGATCCGCGCGGCGGCGGCGCTGGGCCCGAACACCGGCACCCCTGCGGCGCGCAGCGCGTCGGCGGCGCCGTTGACCAACGGCACCTCGGGCCCGATCACCACCAGGTCGGGGGCGATCTCGAGGGCGAGCGCGGTGATCGCCGCGCGGTCGGCCACGTCGACCGGGTGCGGGCTGGCCAGTGCGCTGGTGCCGGCGTTGCCGGGCGCGATGTGCAGGTCGTCGACGCCGGGATCGCGGCGCAGCGCGCGGAGGATGGCGTGCTCACGGGCACCCGAGCCGACCACCAGAATCCGCACGACCGGCAGAGTAGCGGTCTTGTGTGGGTCGCCGTCACCGTCACCGTTGCCGGCGGTGGCGGGCCGGCGCCGGCGCCACGCCGCGTCGCGCGGCTCGCGCCCGTCCCGGGCGGTCCCGTGCCGTCGCCGGGCCGTCGTTCCGTCGTGCGACGCTGTGCCGGTGACCCACCCGCCCGACCCGCCGGACACCGAGCGGCTGATCGCCGCGATCGCCGCCGAGTCCGCCCTGCTCGCCGACGAGTTCGCCCGGGTGTTGCCCGGCGACCCGGTGCCCACGTGCCCGCGGTGGACCACCGCCGAGCTGATCGCTCATCTCGGCGGGGTGCAGCGCTGGGCCGCCGAGATCGTGGCGCGCGGCCGCACCACGAGCCCCACCGAGGACGAGATGGCGGCGCTGTTCCAGCTGCCGGACGGCGCATCGGGCCCGGACTCCGAGACGGTGGCGGCGACGCTGAGCGAATGGTTCCGAACCGGGTCGAAGGGTCTGACGGCCGCGCTGTCGGCCGCCCCGGCGGACCTCGAGGCGATGTGGTTCCTCAAGAACGCGCCGCCGCCGCGGCACTTCTGGGCGCGCCGGCAGGCGCACGAGGCGACGATCCACCGCGTCGACATGCTCGCGGCCCGGCTCGGCCGGCTGCCGACCACCAGCGAGGCGGAGGTCGCCACCGACCTCGCCGCGGACGGGATCGACGAGCTCGTTCGCGGGTTCCTGCCGCGTCGCTCCACGCGGCTGCGCACCGAGGAGCCGTTCCGGATCGCGATCCGCGCCACGGACGTCGACGCGGGTTGGACCATCGCCGTGTCCGCGGAGCCGCCCGTGACGACCCCGGGTGCCGACGCCGGCGCCGACGCCGAGCTCAGGGGCACGGCCGCGGCGCTGTATCTCGGGCTGTGGAACCGGGGCGACGACATCGCCGAGACCGGTGCCGTCGACGCGCTCGGGCACTGGCGCGAGCAGGTCCGGGTGCGCTGGTCGTGACGGTTCGGGGTCGGTGCGCCGGGAGCGTGCAGCCGGCGTGTCGCGGCGCGGCCGTGCTCCCCGGCCGGGCTACCTCGCGGGGGTGAGCTCGGCGCGCAGCTGCATGAAGCGGAAGCGGCCGGGCGCGCCGGCGATCGGCTCGTACGCGGCGATCTCGTCGGCCACCCACGCGTCGGCGTCCCCGGGCGGCAGGTGCCCCGTCCAGTCCGTCGATCCCACGGCCACCCACTGGGCGAAGGCGTCCCGCGACTCGAAATCCCAGGTGAGGTCCTGAACGTCGAGCGTCCGCACGGCCAGGCCCGCCGCCGCGGCGATGGCCGGGTAGCCGGCCGGGTCGACGTGCACGAACGGGGCCCGGAATCCCCGGAAATACGGCGCCCAGCGCGGTCGCTCGCACACCTGCATGCCGACGCTCTCCAGGCTCGGCCGCGGCCCGGCGCAGACCTGCTGCACGATCACCCGGCCGCCCGGCGACGTGACGCTCGCGATCGCCGCCAGCGCGGCTCGCTGGTCGTGCAGCCAGTGCAGGGTGTTGAACGAGACGACGACGTCGAACGCGCCGAGCCCGGCCAGGTCGAGGGCGTCCCGCTGCTCGAAGCGCAGCCGCGCTCCGGTCGGCATCGGGCGCTCCCGGGCGACGGCGATCATCCGCGGCGACGCGTCGAGGCCGAGCGCCTCGCCGCGCGGCAGCCTGGCGGCGAGGGCGCGGGTGACGAAGCCGTCGCCGCAGCCGACGTCGAGCAGCCGCTCGTCCCCGCCGAACTCGATACCTGCGAGCGAGCGCTCCGCGAGCCAGCGCTGCAGCGCGCTGATCCGCTCGTAGCCCGCGCCGTCCCAATCCGCCACGCCGTCAGGCCGCCTCGTCCAGCACGTCGTGCAGCACGATCGTCTGATCGCGGCCGGGCCCGACGCCGATGGACGAGATGCGCGAGCCGGACAGCTCCTCGAGCCGCCGCACGTACGCCCGCGCGTTCGGCGGCAACTCGTCGAACTCACGGCAGCCGGTGATGTCCTCGAACCAGCCCGGCAGCATCTCGTAGACCGGCTTGCTGTGGTGGAAACCCGTTTGGGTGGGCGGCATCTCGTCGAAGCGTTCGCCATCGACCTGGTAGCCGACGCAGATCGGCACCTGCTCCAGCGAGGAGAGCACGTCGAGCTTGGTGAGGAAGAAGTCGGTGATGCCGTTGACCCGCGAGGCATAGCGGGCGATGACCGCGTCGAACCAGCCGCAGCGCCGCAGCCGGCCGGTCGTCACGCCGACCTCGCCGCCGGTCTTGCGCAGGTACTCGCCCCACTCGTCGTGCAGCTCCGTCGGGAACGGTCCCTCGCCGACCCGGGTCGTGTAGGCCTTGAGGATGCCGAGCACCGAGGTGATCGCGGTCGGGCCGATGCCCGCACCGACGGCCGCGCCGCCCGCGGTCGGGTTCGACGAGGTCACGTACGGGTAGGTGCCGTGGTCGACGTCGAGCAGGGTGCCCTGCGAGCCCTCGAGCAGGATGTGGTCGCCGCGCTCCACGGCCTCGCCGAGCGCGAGCTTGGTGTCCGCGATGCGGTGCTTGAACCCCTCCGCCTGCTCGAGCACGTCGTCGACGATGCGGCCGCAGTCGAGCGCCCGCCGGTTGTAGATCTTGACCAGGATCTGGTTCTTGATGTCGAGGGCGGCCTCGACCTTCTGCGCGAGGATCGGCGGGTCGAGCAGGTCCTGGACGCGGACGCCGAGCCGCGCGACCTTGTCGCCGTAGGCGGGTCCGATGCCCCGCCCGGTCGTGCCGATCTTCGCCTTGCCGAGGTAGCGCTCGGAGACCTTATCGATGGCCACGTGGTACGGCATGATCAGGTGCGCGTCGTGCGAGATGAGCAGCCGGCTGGTGTCGATGCCGCGCTCGTCCAGGCCGGCCAGCTCGGTGAGCAACACGCCGGGATCGATCACCACGCCGTTGCCGATCACGTTAGTCACGCCCGGCGTGAGGATCCCGGACGGGATGAGGTGCAGGGCGAAGCTCTGCCCGTCGGGCAGCACGACGGTGTGCCCCGCGTTGTTGCCGCCCTGGTAGCGGACGACCCACTGGACGCGCTCGCCGTAGAGGTCGGTGGCCTTGCCCTTGCCCTCGTCACCCCACTGGGCGCCGATGAGCACCATCACGGCCATGACACACTCCCCACGTTCGCGGCCCGGGGCGGGCCGGCGGCGATCGGGCCACGTTTCGTCGTTCGACTGCCGTCCGCGGACCGGCGGCGGTCGGGCCGTTGCCGGATCGTCGCCGATCGGTGCAGCGCCAGAGCGAAGGGTAGTCGGTGATCGACTCCGCGGCGGCCGGTGCGCAGCCGGTCTCCGTGCTGATCTGCCGGCCGGATCCGGGCGCGCCCGGGGCGGTCCGAGCGGCGGCCACCGCCGGCGGCGCCACCGTGCCGGCGGCGCTGGCCGGCCTGCCGGCGCTGCACGTGGGCCCGCGTCCCGGCAAGCAGATCGACGCAGAGCTGGCGGGCCGGCTGATCGTCGTCGGCGACGATGCGGACCTCGCCGCCGTGGTGCTGCGGCTGCTCCGTCGCGACCTGCTGCCCGCGGTGGAGGTCGGGTACGTGCCGGGTGCGTCCACCGCGGCGACGCGGCTCTGGGGTCTGCCCGAGCGCGCCGACGCGCAGGCGGCGTGCGCGATCGCGGGCGTCGCGCGGTCGGCGCCGCTGGTCCGCGACGACGCCGGCGGGGTGCTGGTCGCGGACGGCCGGATCTCGCCCCTCGAGGGTCCGGTGTACGTGGACGAGCACCGGGTCCTGGGCGGCCCCGCGCACGAGCTGCGGGTGGCGCCGGACGCGACGCGGGGCCTCGCCGTCACGATCACCGTCCATCCGCGGCGGGTGCCGCTGCTCGGCCGGCGGCCGGTGACGGCGCTCGGCCGGGCGGTGCAGATCGCCACCACCCCGACGACGGTCGTCCGCGACGGTGTCCCGCACCCGCGGCCGATGACGCGCTGGACCTGGTACCTGCATACCGAGCCGCTGCGGGTCGTCCGGCCGTAGCTCCGCCCCCGGTCCGCTGACGACGGGCGACAGAATGCGGACGATCAGCGTGCCCGGATGGTCAGCGGCCCGGCCTGCTGCGTTGCGACGTCGGGTTCGGGCTCAGGGACGATCGTCGCCGGGAGGGTCGTCGGCGGGATGACCGAGGACGGCATCGTCGTCGACGGCGCCGTTGCGGCCGAAGGAACCGTTGGCGCGGCGGTCGTCCTCGCGACTGAGATCGCGTCGGGCGGATTCGCGCGCGAGGCGGCGTGCTTGCTTGAGATAGGCGCCGGCTGGGATGTCGCCGTCGATCCACCGGGAGGCGAGGTCGTCGAGTACCGGTCCGGAGATCGGGGCGCTCATGCAACCACCTCCTGGGGGACAAGAATACGGTCATCGAGGCACGGTGGCATCGACTGCGGCGCGGGCGGATGCGACCAATTTCGCCAGCACTCGCACGGTGCTGATGTCCTTCTCCGAGAACGCGTCCACTTCTGGCGAGTCGACGGTCAGCATGCCGAACGGGCGGTCGTCGGTGCGCACCGAGAAGGCGATCACCGATCGGTAGGAGCTTCCGGGCGAGGGCTTCACCACCGGGCTGTGCCGAGCGTCCGGGACATAGACGAAGTCGCCGCTGTTGATCAACCGCAGGATCGCCTTGGCCGCGCCGCTGCCCGGCTCGAACCGCGAGCGCTGCGTGGTGGGGCCATTGGCGAACACGCGGATCACGACACCGTCCGCGAGTTCGTAATAGGCCGCCCGGGTCGCGGCCGGCGCCAGCAGATCGCACAGGGCCTCGACCGCGAGCGTGTAGACGCTCGCGAACAGGGTCTTGCGTACCTGCCGGTCCGGGGTGACGAGCATCCGCGCGACGACGTCGGCGATCGGCGTCAGGGTGTAGTTGATCAGCTGCCCGTATTCGGTGACGGCATCCTCGCGGTCCTGGCGCGCCTGCGCCTGCCGCCGCTCCGCGTCCCGCTGCTCGTCGTCCCGGATGGCGGTGTCCAGGCCCTCCACCAGTGCGACGAGGACGAGACACGCCGCCGCGCCGAGCGCAGAGCCGAGGTGCGGGCCCGCGCCGGCGAGGAAGCCGAGCAGGCTCGCCCCGGCGACGAGCACCACTTTGGCGAGCGTGAACCACGTCCGACGGCGGGGGATCGCAGCCACGCTGCGCAGCCACGGCCGGACGGCGCTGACATCCCGTGGACCGCTCATGGTCAGCCCCCATGTCTCGCCGTGGTCGGCGATCGCGAAGTCGCGCTCTCCACCTTCGATGGTGTCGCTTCGAAATCTTCGCTGCCACCCTCCGGGGCTTTCGTCACGCCGGAGCCGCCGAATCGATGCATGGGGCGCGCGGTCCGCGCGGTCGGCGGTCCGGCCGCGGCCGCGGGGACCCGCCTCGGGTCGAGTGGACCTGCGCGGATCGAAGGCGGCGGGCAGTCCCCGCGCGCCGCGTCCTGGCGACCGAAATTCAGGACGGAGCGGGCCCGGTCACCCGCAGGGCGAGGTCCGGGTAGTACGTGACGAACCCGTCGCGGTCGAGGGCCAGCATGCCGACGAACCCGCGGTGCTCGCCGACGTAGCGGACGACGGCGCCCGTCTCGTCCTGCCCGACGTGCTCGTAGCGCTGCTTGGACGGGTGCACGTGCAGGTCGGGCACCGAGATCCAGGCCATCAGGAAGTCGTGCTCGCCGGGTCCGACGTGCAGCCGGTGTCGCAGCACGGGCATCGCGTTCGTCAGCGGCGAGCAGGCCAGGTCGCAGTCCAGCGCGCCCTCGACGGCGGCAAGGTCGCCGCCGACCGGCGGAAGGTCGACCTCACCGGACTCCTCGACCGAGCACGTCCAGTGCCCGGCCCCGTCCGACCGGAGATCGAGACGCCGGCTCCAGCCGTCCCCGGTCGCGGTCGCGTCGAGCCGGGTGGTGACCCAGCGCGGACCCGCTTCCAGCGAGTAGTCCACCCGGTACGGCACCGGCGCCACGCCCATCTGCGTGCCGGTCGCCGTCAGACCGGCGTCGCCGACGCGGACCTGGCTGACCTCCGCCCGCCACTCGTCGATCCCGCGCCAGACCAACAGCCTGTCCATGCACCGCCTCCCTGGTCGAAGCGCCGTGTCGTCAGGGCAGCAACTCGGCGGGAATCTGCGGATCGGCGTCCAGGAGGAACGCCGTCACCCGCTCGAGTTCGCCCTTCTCCTCGATCAGCGCCGCCGCCTGACCGAGGGCCGACAACGACCGCAGGAAGCCGCGATTCGGCTCGTGCGACCACGGGATCGGGCCGGCGCCCTTCCAGCCCGATCGCCGGAGCAGGTCGAGGCCGCGGTGATAGCCGACGCGGGCGTAGGCATATCCCGCGATGTCGTCGCCGGCGTCGAGCGACCGCTCGGCCAGCACCGCCCAGGCCAGGCTCGACGTCGGGATTGCGTCGCACGACCTCCTCCGGCGACTCGCCGGCCGCCAGTTCGGCCGCGGCGGGATCGACCGGGAGATGGATCGGGGCGGGGCCCAGCAGGTTCGGGGAGCTCATGCGGCGATCCTGCCACCCGCGGTATCCGGACCCGATCCCTCCGTCCGATTCTCCGCCCGATTCCTCCGTCCGATCCCTCCGCCCGATTCATCCCTCCGATCCCTCCGTCGGTCCCTCCGTCGGTCCCTCCGTTCGATCCCCGGCGGCCGCTAGCCGAACTGCGCCGCCATCGCAGCGTCGACCTGCCGGTACCGCTGCGCCGCTTCGCCCACCAGTTCTGCCAGCGAGTGCAGGACGAATTGCCGGTCCTCCGCGGCGGCGTCCCACCGCGCCTTCAGGGCCAGGTACTGCGACACCGTCTCCGCCGTCATTCCCGCGGTTCCGCTCGCCACCGCGTCGAGATCGGCGAGCAGGCCCTCGATCCGCCCCCAGGTCGCGATCAGGCCCTCGTGTCCGCCGGCCATCGCGCCGTAGGACACCGCGATGGTGGTCATCGGCCGACCGCCGTGACGGCGTCGGCCAGCTCGACGTCCGCTTGCGCGAACCGGTCCGCCGCCACCTGGAGCGCGGACCCGTGTCCGGTCAACGCGTCCTTGAGGGCCGACGCGTCCTGCAGATGGGCGTCCATCGCCGCCAGGAACGCCGGGGCGGCGCCGCTGGACTGCCACCCGGCGCGGATCTGCCCGAGCAGGTCGTGCATGGTGGCGATCTCTCGCGACAGGGCCCCGGCGATGTCCGCGACACCGCCGGCGGTCTGGGCGATCCGGTCGGTGGCGACGGACAGCGTGCCCGCCCCGCCCCCTGGGTCCTGCGACATGCGTGCGCTCCTCTCGACGGGTCGCCCCGTCCCACCCGCCGGCTCAGCACAGAAGCCAGCGAGGGAGCGGTGCCCGACCTCCGGGCCGACGACCAGCACAGCGTCCGTCGCGTGCGGCGCCGGCGGCCACGGGTCACGAGGTGGTGTGCATGGATCGGGCACCTGGGGACTAATCCCCCGGCCCAGTGGGCACTGGAGGCCCATCCGGCGACCGATGTCGCCCGGACATGGGATCTTGAGCACGTCGGTGATCCGACCGGCACCAAACACGGGTAGGTACAGCATGTCGACACGCGTGCTGGTCACGGGCGCCTCCGGCTTCATCGGCTCGAGGCTCGCGCCCGCGCTGGTCGAGGCGGGTCACGAGGTCAGGGCCATGACCAGGCACCCCGACCGCTACGACGGTGCGGGCGAGGCCGTGTACGGCGATGTCGCCGACATCGAGAGCCTGCGCGCGGCGCTGACCGGGATGGGTGCCGCGTACTACCTCGTGCACTCCCTGGATTCGGAGAACTTCGAACAGCTCGACGCCGAGGCGGCGACGGCCTTCGGGCACGCGGCCGCCGACGCCGGGCTCCGGCAGATCGTCTACCTCGGTGGCCTCGGCGACCTCGACGACAACCTCTCCGCGCACCTGCGGTCGCGGCGCGACGTCGAGCAGCTCCTGGGCCTCGGCGGCGTTCCGGTGACGGTGCTCAGGGCCGCGGTGGTGGTCGGTCACGGCGGGATCTCCTGGGAGATCACCCGCCAACTCGTCGACCACCTGCCGGCGATGGTGACCCCGAAGTGGGTCAGCACGCAGACCCAGCCCATCGCGCTGCCGGACGTCGTGCGGTACCTCGTCGGGGTGCTCGACCGGCCGGAGGCCATCGGTCAGGTCTACGAGGTCGGCGGCCCCGAGGTGCTGCGGTACGTCGACATGCTGCGGCACGCCGCGCAGATCCAGAACCACCGGACCCCGCCGATCGTGCCGGTCCCCTTGCTCACGCCGAAGCTGTCCTCGATGTGGCTCGCGCTCGTGACCGACGTGGACCAGGTCGCGGCGCGCAACCTCGTCGACTCGATGAACAACGAGGTGATCGTGCGCGACCCCGCCATCCGCTCGGTCGTGCCGTTCGAGCTGATGTCCTACGACGACGCGGTGCGGCTGGCGCTGGCGGAGCGGGCAGCCGAGCAGGCCGACGAACAGGCCGAGCGCGACGCCGACGACCATCGCGGCAAGGGGGAGCCGACGGCGGCAGCCGAGGAGCGCCCCGAGCCGGATCGAGGCGCGGTCGAACGATGAAGCGCTGGCCAGCACACGTCGGCCGCGCCCTGCGTCCCGTCCTGGTCGACAAGGTGCCGCGCGACCACCGCCAGCCCGACGCCCAGTTCGTGCGGCGGCGGGTGGTATCCGGCATCACGCTCGTGGTCGGTGCCACGCTGCTGGGCATTTCGCTCAACGTGCCGTCCGACAATCCCGCGTTCTACCCGCTGACCGTCGCGCTGGCGGCGACCTGGGTGATCGGCGGGTTCGCGTCCGGGCCGCTGCACCTGGGGCGCATCCACTTCCGCGGCGAGCTGCGCAGACCGGTCGTGCAGCCCATCCTGATCGGCCTGGGCACCGCGGCGGTGTTCATCGTCGGCGCGCTGATCGTGCGGGAGATCCCGCTGCTGCGCGACCTCACGGAGAACGTGCTGGCCTTCGCGCGCTACCAGACCTCCCTCTTCCTGGTCGCGCTGATCACGGTGATGAACGGCATCGCCGAGGAGATCTTCTTCCGCGGCGCGCTGTTCGCCGCGATCGGCGTGTGGCACCCGGTGGCGATCTCCACGGTGATCTACACGCTGACCACGGTCGCGACCGGCAACCTGATGCTGGTCTTCTCGGCAGCGCTTCTCGGGCTGCTGCTCGGGCTCCAGCGACGCGCCAGCGGCGGCATCCTCGGTCCGATCCTGACGCACTGCACCTGGTCGCTGACGTTGTTGCTGGTGCTGCCACCCGTGTTCGCCGCTGCCGGGTGACGCCGTGACGGCAGGTAGCGGGCTGGTGGCGGCGGGCTGGTGGCGGCGGGCTGGTGGTGGCGGGCAGGGTGCCGGCGGGCATCCAGGCGGAGGTCGCCGGGAGCGGTCCCCGCGATCGGCCCGAGCGTTTCCTAGGGACCACCCGCATCCGAGGTAGCAGAGAGGCCCGGCAGCGGCGTGCTCCGGGCCTCTCGGGCTCCGTCCCGGGCGGGCGTCGCTCGGGACGGACGTTGTCGGAGGCCGGCATCCCGGCACCCCTACCAACAGGGTCGTCCCGTGCGTACAAACGTGTTACCGACGCGGCCGATTCTTTGACAATCCGTTATCAGAGTTCATCCGACAGAGGGCCAAAAGGGTGTCAGGAACCCTCCCATGCAGCAGTCCAGGTCTGTGGGCCTACGATCCCGGACGGGTTGATGCCGTTCCGCTGCTGCAGGCTGACCACGGCCGCCTTGGTGGCAGTGCCGTAGAAGCCGGTTCCGGTGAGACCGTAACCCCGGCTGCCCAGTTGCCGTTGGAAGCACGCCAGCTCGCCGGCGACATCGCCCTCGACGAACTGCCGCCCGGGCCACGCCGGTGCCGTCGCGTTGCCGACGCCGCAGGACTCGTTGGTGGGCGGCGAGTACGCCGCCGCCGCGGCGGGAGCGGCCGCCGGCGCCGCGGGAGCGCCGCTCCACGCCGCGGCCCAGGTCTTCGGGCCGATGTACCCGACGACGTTCAGCCCCGCCTTCGCCTGCAGGTCCAGCACAGCGGCCCTGGTCTTGGGCCCGAAGTAGCCGGTGCCTACGAGGTCGTAACCGCGGGTGCCCATCTGCTTCTGCCAGCGCTTCAGCGATTCGGAGGAGTCGCCCTCGAAGAACTGCCGGCCCGGGTAGGCGGGGGCGCCCGACGCGGCCGGGGCGCTGCCCTCGGCGGCGCCGCCACCGCCACCGGTCTGGTTGCCCTGCACCGGCGGCAGGACGCCGGAACGCGCGTCGCCGTCCTCGGTCAAGCCGACCAGTCGCGCGCAGACCCAGGGGTTCCAGCCGCGCTTGCGGTAGAGCAGCAGCGCCCGGTAGTCCTGCTCCGACGGGCTCGCGCCGGCGGGATTGCCCGTGCCGCCGACGGAACGCCACGTGGGCAGGTCGAACTGGTAGGCGCCGTAGTAGCCGTTGCCGGTGTTCGTGTTGTAGCGACCGGACGACTCGCACTGGCGCAGCGCCGCCCACGCCGATGCGGACGGGTCGGCGGACGCGGGTGCCGCGATCAGCACCAAGGAGGACACGCAGACGGTCGCGATGGTGGTCGCGATGGCCAGAGCACGCCGCATGGGCGCCCTTCCTCGGCCGCCGTCCGCGTCGATCGGGACACCGAAGCGCGGCCCGCGCTTGGGCTCGCCTCGGTGCCCGTCAGCGGTGTCGCTTCCCCAATGAATGACACCACTGCCGATCGCGCCCCGCTCGACCTCGGTCATGGCGCATTCGCCGGACGCGTGGAGCGGGGAGCCACGGCGTCGAGCGGATCACCCTTTCGGGCGACCCGCGATCACCGTAGTTCACCTGTCACAGAAGTCACAAGAGTCCCAGCAAACGCAGTTTGCACGAGCACCCCAGCATTTCCGTGGCGACACGCGGCGGGCGCGCCGCTTTTGCTGCGAATCGGTGGCATCACCCAGCCCGCGCCTCGCGAGGCGCCACACCGGGTTCGAGCGATCGCACGTGCAGCACGGGCCGTGCGCGGTCGCTCCAAGAAAACCGTGCGGTCCCCCCGCACCCAGCCAAGACCAGTGCGGTCCGGCGCGCTGGCGGGCGAGGCGTCGGAGGCGTGGCCGGAAACGATCGTGTAGCGGGCCTGCACGGTCGGCGACAGAAACTCTCGCGGCCGCACGGCCCACGACCGCAGGGTCGTGGGAGAGGCTGTCGGTGGACAGGAGAAAGCTGTCCTGGGTTGCGCCCGGTCGAGCCGTCGTCGGAGATCGGAACGGCGCGCGACGGTGGCGGCGCGGGGTGCGGCCCTGGCGGCGGAGATGGACGGACGGAGTGCGATGACGCGGCGCGGGTGGGTCCTTTTCTGGGCGATGAGCCTGATCTGGGGCGTGCCGTACCTGCTCATCAAGATCGCTGTCAACGCGGACATCGACCCCGTGGTGATCGCCTTCGGCCGCACCGTCATCGGCGCGCTGCTGCTGCTGCCCATCGCCCTGTACAAGCGGGCGCTCGTCCCGGTGTTCAAGCACTGGAAGGTGCTGCTCGTCTACACCGTCGTCGAGATCACCGGCCCGTGGCTGCTGATCGGGCACGCGGAGACCCAGCTGAACAGCTCCACGACCGGGCTGCTGATCGCCGTGGTCCCGCTCATCGCAGCGGTGATCCTCACCGTGATGGGCGACGACCGGCTGGACGCCCGGCGCGTCCTCGGGCTCGTCGTCGGCATCGGCGGCGTCGCATGCCTGGTCGGTCTCGACGTCGACTTCGCCGACCTGCCCGCGGTCGGCGCGCTGATGCTCACCGCGATCGGGTACGCCGTGGGCCCGATCATCATCAACCGGAAGCTGGCCGACCTCCCGCCGATCGGCGTGGTCACGGCGTCGTTGATCGTCGCCGCCGTGATCTACGCGCCGTTCGGTGTCTGGCTGTGGCCGGACGTCATCACCGCGTCGGCCGCCTGGTCGATCGTCGGCCTCGCCGTGATCTGCACCGCTCTGGCGTTCGTGGTGTTCTTCGCGCTGATCGCCGAGGCCGGACCGGCCCGGGCCACGGTGATCACCTACATCAACCCGGCCGTGGCGATCCTGCTCGGCGTGCTGCTCCTCAGCGAGCCGTTCACCATCGGCATGGCGATCGGCTTCCCGCTGGTCATCCTGGGTTCGGTGCTCGCCACTGCCCGCACCCGCGGCCGGCGAGGCGCGACGGAGACCACCCTCGCCGAGGGTTTGGCCGAGGACGATCCGGCCGGCGCCACCGCGGAAGGTCGGGGTGGCGGCCGCGGACAGGCCTGACCGCGGCCGACGTCCAGACGGGCCGAGAGCTCAGGCGGACTGCGACTTCCCGGCCGAACCGAGCTGTTCGCAGGCCTCCACGATGCGCGCCGCCATGCCGACCTCGGCCAGCTTGTTGTAGGTGCGCGGGTCGTACGCCTTCTTGTTGCCGACCTCGCCGTCGACCTTCAGCACGCCGTCGTAGTTCTGGAAGAAGTGCCCGACCACGGGGCGGGTGAAGGCGTACTGGGTGTCGGTGTCGATGTTCATCTTGATGACGCCGTACGACACGGCCTCCGCGATCTCCTCGGGCGACGAACCGGAGCCACCGTGGAACACCAGGGAGAACGGCTTCGACCCCGCAGGCAGGCCCAGCTTCGCGGCCAGCGCGTCCTGGCCCTCCTTGAGCACGGCCGGGCGCAGCTGGACGCCACCGGGCTTGTAGACGCCGTGCACGTTGCCGAACGTCGCGGCCACGATGTACGAGTTGTTCTCCGGCAGGCCGAGGGCATCGAGCGTGGCGATGAAGTCGTCGGGCGAGGTGTACAGCTTGTCGTTGATCTCGTGCGCGACGCCGTCCTCCTCGCCACCGACCACGCCGACCTCGATCTCGAGGATGACGTTCGCGGCCTTGGTGAGCGCGAGCAGCTCCTCGGCGATCTTCAGGTTCTCGTCGAGCGGGATCGCGGAGCCGTCCCACATGTGCGACTGGAACAGCGGCTGCCCGCCGGCCTTGACCCGCTCGGTGGAGATCGCCAGCAGCGGCTTGACGTAGGTGTCGAGCTTCTCCTTCTGGCAGTGGTCGGTGTGCAGCGCGACCGTGATCGGGTACTTGGCCGCCACCACCGTGGCGAACTCGGCGAGCCCCTCGGCGCCGACCACCATGTCCTTGACGCTCGTGCCTGCGGCGAACTCCGCGCCGCCGGTCGACACCTGGATGATGCCGTCGCTCCCGGCGTCGGCGAAGCCCTTGAGCGCGGCGTTGATCGACACCGACGACGTGATGTTGATGGCGGGGTAGGCGAACCCGCCCTCCTTGGCCCGGTCGAGCATGGCGGAGTAGGTCTCCGAGGTGGCGAGAGGCATGGCGTGGTTCCTTCCGCGGCTTCCGACATCGATCCGCGACTGAGTATTCCGCAGAACGGCACGCCGGGCAGATCCAGCGGCCGCGGCGTCAGGACGCGGGGGGCGTCATCGCCTCGTCCGGCGCGGGCGGCTCACCGGCCCCAGCGAACCTGGACCGAGAACCCTTGCCGCCACCAGATTTTCGGCGGGATACCCGAGCGGGGCCGCCGTCCGCGGCGTTTCGAGCCGACCTGGCGCCGGTGTGCGACACCGGCCCGGTGGTGCGCCGGCGGATCAGCGCCGCACCGACCGAGACCACCGACGGCAGCCGCGGACCGATGGTGTTGATCTGCTCCATCAGCAGCCGGGCAGCGATCCGGCCCTGGTCGCGGACGGGCTGCGCCATGGTCGTCAGGTCGAACAGGTACGCGTAGTCGTGGCCGTCGACGCCGATCAGGGACAGGTCGCGCGGGATCTTCAGCCCGTGATCCCTGGCCGCGTAGAGCACGCCCATCGCGACCTCGTCGCTGACCGCGAAGATCGCCGTCGGGGGCTCGCCGACCCGGTTCGGGCCGAAGATCCGGTGTGCCGCCGCCTCGCCGCCGTCGACGGTGAAGCCGGTGCTCTGCACCAGCGTCGGGTCGGGCTCGATCCCGGCCTCGCGCAGCGCGAGGTCGTAGCCGCGGCGCCGGTCCGACGCGACGTGGAAGCCGTGGATGGCCTCGATCTCGTCACCCAGGTAGGCGATCCGCCGATGCCCCAGCGAGAGCAGATGCTGGGTGGCCTGGCGGCCCACCTCGACGTTGTCGACCAGGACGCCGCAGACGCCCTCCACGGTGGTGCCGATGGTCACCACGGGGATGCGCAGGTCGGCCAGGGACAGCACGGTGGGGTCGGAGAACGGCACGCTGATGGCGAGCAGGCCGTCGATGCGCTTGTTCAGCGCCCGGGAGTCGAACCCGTCGGGGCGGCGGAAGCCGCCGTCGCCCACCGGGTAGAGCAGCAGGTCGTAGCCGTGGTGGACGAGGACCTCCTGGATGCCCTCGATCACCGCGGCGAAGAACCACCGCGATACCCACGGCGCCATCACGCCCACCGCGTTCGTCCGGCCCGTGGTCAACGCGGCGGCCGACGGGGACGGCACATAGCCGAGCTGGGTCGCCGCCTCCTGCACCGCGAGCCGGGTCGTCGCGGACACCCCGGGAAGATTCCGGAGTGCCCGCGACACCGTTGCTGGCGAGAACCCCGACAGCGCCGCGACCTCGACGATGCCGGCGGGCTCGACAGGTGGACCGGACGAGGCTGGCGGGTCCGCCGATCCTCTGGTCACCGGACTCGCTCAGCCCTTGACGCCTCCGGCCAGGAGGCCGCGGACGAAGTAGCGCTGCAGGGACAGGAACACGATCAGCGGAACGATGATCGAGATGAACGCGCCGGCGGACAGCAGCTGCCAGTCGCTGCCACGGGTGCCGGAGAGCTCGGCGATCGCCGCCGTGATCGGCCGCAGGTTCGGGCTGGGCGCGAACACCGTCGCGACCAGCAGGTCGTTCCAGACCCACAGGAACTGGAAGATGCCGAACGCCGCGATGGCCGGGATGAGCAGCGGCATGCAGCACGACGAAGAAGATCTTCACGTGCCCGGCCCCGTCCACCCGGGCGGCCTCGACGATCGACCGCGGCACCTCCTTCATGAAGTTGTGCAGCAGGAAGATCGCCAGCGGCAGGCCGAAGATCGTGTGCGCGATCCACACCGGCCAGAACGAGTTCTGCAGGCCGAAGTTCACGAAGATCGTCTGCAGCGGGATGAGGGCGACCTGCAACGGCACGATCTGCAGCGCGAAGATCGCGACGAACAGGAAGTCCCGGCCCCTGAAGTCGATCCAGGCGAACGCGTACGCCGCGAGCAGCGCCAGGGTGATCGGGATGAGCACCGCCGGCAGCACGATGACGAACGAGTTCAGGAAGAACCCGGCGAGGCCGCCGGAGCCGCTGAAGGCGTCCGTGTAGTTGTCCAGCGTGAACCCCGGGTTGGCGAAGATCGTCCACCAGCCGGAGTTCTCGATGTCCGCGGCCGGCCGGAACGAGGTGACGAACAGGCCGAACGTCGGGATGGTCCACAGGATCGCCAGGATGATCGCCAGGCCGCTCGCCCAGGGAGAGGACAGCTTGGTCTTGGCGTCCTGCAGGCGGAGCTGCCGCTTGAGCTGCCGGGCGGACAGCTTCTCCTCGGGCGTGGCATCGGTCTGGATCGGGAGTTCGATCGCCTGACCTGACTGGCTCATCGCGTCTCCTCCACAAGCCGCATCTGCCGCACGTTGTACGCGATGACCGGGATGATGATGATGAACAGGATCACGGCCAGCGCCGCGCCGATGCCGACGCCGCCCTCGCCCTGGCGGAACGACTGCGTGTAGAACTCGTTGGCCACGATGGACGTGCCGAAGTTGCCGCCGGTCATGGTGCGCACGACGTCGAAGGCCTTCAGGGTGCCCATGGCGATGGTGGTCAGCACGACGACCACGGCCGGCCGGATGGTCGGCACCGTGACCTTCGTGAACAGCTTGAAGCCCGTCGCGCCGTCGATCTGCGCCGCCTCGATGATGTCGTCCGGCACGGCCTTGATGGCCGCGGACAGCACCGTCATCGCGAAGCCCGCCTGGATCCAGATCATCACGACGATCAGGAAGAACGTGTTCCAGGGTTCGGTGATGATGAACTGGTAGGGCTCGAGGCCGAGCCAGACCAGGATCTGGTTGGCCAGGCCGATCTGGTTGGCGCCGGCCTGCCGGTACTCGTAGACGAACTTCCAGATGATGGAGGCGCCGACCATCGAGATGGCCATCGGCAGGAAGATCAGCGCCTTGGCCGCCTTCTCGAACCGGGTCCGGTCCACCAGCGTCGCGTAGATCAGACCGAAAGGCCGTGGCGACCACCGGCACCAGGATGACCCACCACACGGTGTTGATCAGGACCTTCTGGAATCCGGGGTCGGTGAACACGCGGGTGTAGTTGTCCAGGCTGAAGGTCAGCTCGGTCGATCGTTGCCCGGTAGTCCGGTCGATGATCGGTTTGCCGTTCTCGCCCGAGCACGACCTGGCTCACCTGGAACGAGCGGTAGGCCGTGCCCAGCGCGGGATACACCAGGCCGATGATCAGCGCGATCGTCACCGGGCCGAGGAAGCCGACCACGACCACCCAGTTCGGCACCTTCGGGCGGTCGATCAGCCACAGGATGACACCCATGATCGCGCACGAACAGCAGGATCGCGACGACCATCACCAGGATCTTGTCGAAGACCGTTTCGGGCCTCAGAAACCAGTCCATGCTCAACACTCCCTTCCGCAGATCGGCCTGTGCCGACGGGCGGCGGCCCGCGGAAGCTCCGAGAATCCTGCGGGCCACCGTTTCCGTCAACCGCCGCTGGTCATGGCGTCAGTTCGCCGGCCACGCGGCGTCGATGTTGGCCAGGGTGGTCGCGTCGTCCTGGCCGGTGATCCACGCGGTGAACTGCTTCCACTCGGCGTCCGAGCCGACCGGCGCCGGCATCAGGTCGGAGGCGTCGAAGCGGAAGACCGTCTCCGGATCCTGCAGCACCTTCAGCGCCTCCTTCTGGATCGCGTTCGCGACGTTCTCCGGGTCCAGGCCCTTGTTGGCGTTGATCCAGCTGCCGGCCTCGGCGCGCGCGTTCGCGAACTCGGGGCTGGCCAGGAAGTACATGAACGCCTGCACCTCCGGGCGGTCCTGGAAGGCGGCGAAGAACGTGCCGCCGCCAAGCACGGTCTTGCCGAACTCCTCGGTGATCGGCGGGAAGTAGAACGCATTCACGTCCCCGTCCGGGCCGAACGTGACGTCCTTGAAGTTGGCGTCGTAGTTGGCCGCCTGCCGGGTGACGGTGCAGTTGCCATTCACGATCTGCGTGGCCGGGATCCTGGAAGTCGGTGGAGGCGATGGTGGCGACGTCGCCGAAGCCGGCGTTGACGTACTTCGGGTCCTTGAGGATCTTGCCCATCTCGGCCAGCGCATCCGCGATGGGCGGATCGCTGAACTTGACCTCGTGGCTGACCCACTGGTCGTAGACGTCCGGGCCGGACAGTCCGGAGGACGTACTCCTCGAGCCAGTCGGTCAGCTGCCAGCCGGTGGCCTCACCGGAGCGCGATGCCGATGCACCATGGCTTGGTGCCGGACGCCGCGATCGCCCTCGTACAGGGACGTCAGCTCCTCCCAGGTCGTCGGCACCGTGTAAGCCCTTCTCCGTGAAGGTCTTCGGCGAGTACCAGACCAGCGACTTGAAGTCGGCGTTGTTCGGGATGCCGAACGGGATGTCGTTGACCCGGCCGTAGTTCATCCAATCCTCGGGGAAGTACTGCTTGGCGAATTCCTCGAGTCTCCACGGACAGCGGCTTGACCGCGCCGGTGTCGTTGACGATCTGCGACAGCAGGCCGGGCTGCGGGAAGATGCCGATGTCCGGCGGGTTGCCGGACTGGACGCGGACGACGATCTGCGCCTCGAACTCCTTCGAGCCCTCGTACTGCACGTTCGCGCCGGTGCAGTCGGTGAACTGCTTGAACGCGTCAACGTACGGCTTGTCCTCGGGCGCGACGATGGTCGTGTAGACGCCGACCGTCGTGCCCTCGATCCCGGGGAACTTCTCCTTGACGGTGTCGCACCAACCGCTGTCCGCAGGGGGAGCGGCGGCGTCCGCGGGACTGGCGGCGGAGACATCTGCGCTGCTCTCCGGCGCACTGGACGCGGCCGGGGACGTCTCGGCGGCGCTGGCTGCGCGGCGCTGGACGTCGTGCTCGACGAGCCGCCGCTGCTGCATGCGGTCAATACCAGCGCAACGGCGCTGATCCCTGCGATGGTTGCGGCGAACTTCTTCGCCGGTCTGTAGGTCACTCGGCCGACCTCCGATTCCTGAGTGAGGCATGTGAGGGCGCTCACACGCCACTCGGATTGAAAGCGTTTGCATCGGCACATGCAACTCCAGATGCGACATCGATGCGTAACGATTGAGTAACCCGTGGGGAAGATGTGACAACGCTGTCGCCCCGCGGCTGCGCCGTTCGGCGTTGGGCCGAACGAGTGAGCGGGTGTCCCGATCCACGGGTCGGGCCGCTCCTCGGATCGCGCCCGCCACGATTCAGCAGGTCGTGGGTCCGGGCGCCGGGGTCCGCGCGGAGCGGTCCGTGCCAGGATCGTCCGAGGGTCGCGACGATCGCCGTGATCGACGGGGGGCTCGTGATGGACGCGACGGGTGGGCGAGGAATTGGCGATGGGAGCACGACGGCGATGACGGATCAGCACGCGCTGTCCGAGTCCGAGGTCGAACGCACGCTGGGCACTCTCGCCACCCTCAACCCCGTCTACGTCGAGGACGCGGCGGCGGCGCCCGCCGCGCCGGTCACGATCGACGACCTCTACCGGACCCACCGCATGCAGATGGTCCGGCTCGCGATCCTGCTCGTCGACGACCTCGCGTCCGCGGAGGACGTCGTGCAGGAGGCGTTCGCCGGGCTGTACCGCAACTGGTCCGGGCTGCGGGACCGCGCGGCCGCGATCGGCTACCTGCGCACGGCGGTGGTGAACGGCTCGCGCTCGATGCTGCGCCGCCGGCGGACGGCGCGCGCCTACGTGCCGCCGGACCCCGGCACCGCGCGCTCCGCCGAGTCCCTCGCGATGCTGTCCACCGAGCACCAGGCGGTCGTCCGGGCGCTCGGCGACCTGGCGCCGCGGCAGCGCGAGGTGCTCGTGCTGCGCTACTACGGCGGGCTCTCCGAGGCCGAGATCGCCGAGGCGACGGGGCTGTCGAAGGGCACGGTGAAGTCGACGGCCAGCCGGGCGGTCGCCAAGCTCGGCGGCATCATGCGCGCCCAGTCGTGAGACGGGTTCTGTCGTGAGCGCTGCGGTGATCTCGGCATCGGCGGCGGAGGCACGCGCGAACCGCTCGCCCGACGCAGCCGGGCCGGGCCGCGGCCCGGCGTCCCGATGACCACACCCGCCGGCCGCGAACCGGGTCCCGAGGAGTCGCGCGCGGAACAGGTGCTGTCGCAGGCGCTGCGGGCGATGGCCGGCGGCGAGAAGCCGGCGCGGGCGGACGCGGCGGCTGCGGCCGCGTGCGGCGCGCCGGCAGCCCACTCCGGGAGGCGGTTGTCCACCGCACAGGTGATGCTCATCGCGGCGATCGTCGGCCTGCTGATCGGCTGCGTCGCCGGCCTCGTCTCCCTGATGATCTGAGCCGCCGGGCCCGCTCGGCGGCGCCCGACCGGGCAGGAGCGCGATGACCGAGCCAGCCACCTCGCCGGCCGCGACCACCGGCGCTACGCCGGCGACCGACTGGTGGCGGTCCGCGGTGATCTACGAGGTGTACCCGCGCAGCTTCATGGACGGCAACGACGACGGCGTCGGCGACATCCCCGGCATCGACGCCCGGCTGCCCTACCTCGCCGATCTCGGCGTCGACGCAATCTGGATCGCACCCTGGTACCCGTCGCCGATGGCCGACGGCGGCTACGACATCGCCGACTACACCGACGTCGACCCGGTGTTCGGCAGCCTGCGCGACGCCGACGCGATGCTCGCGCACGCGCACGACCTTGGCCTGCGCGTGCTGCTCGACCTGGTGCCGAACCACACCTCGGACCGGCACCCGATGTTCCAGGCCGCGCTGGCCGCGGGTCCGGGCAGCCCGGAACGCGACCGCTACTACTTCCGGGACGGGCGCGGGCCGGAGGACGCGGAGCCCCCGAACGACTGGATCAGCGCGTTCGGCGGCCGCGCCTGGACGCGCGTCGTCGGGCCGGGCGGTCGGCCGGAGCAGTGGTACCTGCACCTCTTCGCGCCGCAGCAGCCGGACGTCGACTGGCACGATCCCGTGATCCAGGAGCACTTCGACGGCGTCCTGCGGTTCTGGTTCGACCGCGGCGTCGACGGGCTGCGGGTCGACGCCGCGGCGGCGATGGGCAAGGAGCCCGGCCTGCCCGATGCGGGGCACGCGCCGGGCGCGCTGTTCGCCTCGTCCGAGTGGGTGGACAACCCGCACTGGGACGTGGACAGCCTGCACGACGTGCTGCGGCGGTGGCGGCGCATCGGCGACACGTACGACCCGCCCCGGGTCTTCGTCAGCGAGGCGGTGGTCCGCGGCGCCGAGCGCCTCAGCCGCTACGTCCGCCCTGACGAGATGCACACCACCTTCAACTTCGACTACCTGAAGGCCGGATGGGACGAGGCGCGGCTGCGCGCCGTCATCGACGGCACGCTCGCGGCGCTCACCCCGGTCGGTGCGGTCGCCACCTGGGTGCTGTCCAGCCACGACGAGACCCGCCACGTCACGCGCTTCGGCCGGACCGAGACGGCCGCCGCCACCATGGGTTTCGACGTCACCGCGGCACCGGCGGACCTGGCGCTGGGCACCAGGCGGGCGCGGGCGGCCGCCCTGCTGACGCTTGCTCTGCCCGGGGCCGCGTACATCTACCAGGGCGAGGAGCTCGGGCTGCCGGAGGTGGAGGACCTGCCGGAGGACGCCCTGCAGGACCCCACCTGGGAGCGCTCCGGTCACACATCGAAGGGGCGCGACGGCTGCCGGGTGCCGATGCCATGGTCGGGCGACGAGACCCCGTTCGGCTTCTCGGCGCCCGGCGTGCGGCCCTGGCTCCCGCAACCGGCGGACTGGTCGGCGCTCACCGCCGAGGCGCAGGCCCGCGACCCCCAGTCCATGCTGTCGCTCTACCGGGCGGCGCTCGACCTCCGCCGCGGGGATCCCGGTTGGCTCGGGCCCGACTTCGTCTGGGTGGATGCGCCCGCCGGGGTGCTGGCCTTCGATCGCGGCGCCGGGCTGCGCTGCATCGTGACGCTCTCCGGCGCCGACTGCCCGCTCCCGGACGGGTACGAGGTGCTGCTGGCGAGCTGCCCGGTGTTCGACGCGATGCCGCCCGACTGCGCGGTCTGGCTGCGCCGGTCAGGCGATCAGCCGATCACGCCGGGTCCTCGGCGGAGAACATCGAGCCGGGGTTGAAGAGCCCGGCCGGGTCCAGCGCGCGCTTGATCGCCCGATGCGCCGCGAGGCCGACGGGACCGATCTCGTCGCGGAGGAAGTCCTGCTTGATCCGGCCGATGCCGTGCTCGCCGGTGACCGTCCCGCCGAGCGACCGGCCGACGTCGAGGATCGCGCCGAACGCGACCTCGGCCGCCGCGCGCTGGTCGGCATCGGCGCTGTCGAAGACGATGGTCGGGTGCATGTTGCCGTCGCCCGCGTGGCCGACGACGCCGATCGTGAGCCCGACCTCCGCGGCGATCCGCTCGCACCCGGCGATCAGGCGGGCGATCTCCGTGCGCGGCACGCAGACGTCGTCGGTCAGCCAGGTGCCGAGCACCTCGAGTGAGGTCAGCACTGCGCGCCGGGCCTGCAGCAGCATCCGGCCCTCGGCCAGGTCGTCGGTGACGTAGCTGAACGTCGCGCCGTTCGCCACGCAGACCCGCTCCAGCCGGTCCATCTCGTCCCGGGCGACGCGCGCTCCGGCGTCGGACTGGCCGATGAGCAGGGCGGCGGGAGTGTCGCCGTCGCCGACGATGTCGGTGCCCGTGTGCGCCTGCACCGCTCGGATGCAGGTGGCGTCCATGATCTCGAGCAGCGACGGCACCAGCCCGTCGCGGATGGCGCCGGCCACGGCGGCGCCCGCCTCCTCGGTGGAGGCGAAGGCGGCGACGAAGGTGACGGGGGCAGCGGGCTTGGGACGCAGCGCGAGCGTCGCCTCGGTGATGACGCCGAGCGTGCCCTCGGAGCCGACGAACAGCTTGGCGAGGTCGTACCCGGCGACGCCCTTCACCGTGCGGCGCCCGGTCCGCAGCACCTCGCCGGATGCGAGGACGACCTCGAGGCCGAGGACGGCGTCGGTGGTCACGCCGTACTTCACGCAGCACAGCCCGCCGGCGTTGGTGGACAGGTTGCCGCCGATCGTGCACCAGTCGTAGGACGACGGGTCGGGGGCGTAGAACAGGCCCTTCGACTCGACGGCCGTGCGGAAGTCGAGGTTCACCACGCCGGGCTGGACGACGGCCAGCCGGTTGCCCTCGTCGATCTCCAGGATCCGGTTCATGCGGGTCAGCACGACCGACACGGCGCCGTCGATGCCGTTCGCCGCGCCGGTCAGTCCCGAGCCCGCCCCGCGCGGCACGATCGGCACGCCCGCGGCGGCGCAGGCCTGCACCACGGCGACCACCTCGGCCGTGCTGGTCGGCAGCACGACGGCGAGCGGCACCCCCGCCGGCGCGAGCGGCATCATGTCCCGGCTGTAGGCGGCGGTGACGTCGGGATCCAGCAGCAGGCCGCCCGGCCCGACGGCCGCCCGCAGCGCGTCGATCAGGCCGGTCGCGCCGTTCGGCGACGAGCCCGAAACCTGCTGCCCGGCATGCATCGCGGCGGGCAGCACGGGCGCGGCGGCACCCGATGGTCCGTCCATGAACCGACCGTAGCCCGGCGCCCTGGTCGCGTCATCCGGCCATCGCTCGCCGGTCACCGCGGCTCGGTCGCGCGTGCGTACCGCCCGGCGAGGGTGCGCAGCTCGGCGACGAGCTCCGGTGGGCCGTCGGCGTCGAAGTCGACGCCCAGCCAGGCCAGGTAGAGCGCCAGCATCCGCGGCGAGTCGGAGCCCGTGTGGAAGAAGCAGCTGCGCTCGTCGCGCGGCTCGATGACGCCGGCGCCGGCCGGGCGCAGCTGGGCGAACGCCTCGGCGGACGCATGCACGCGCACCCGGGCGCGGAACTGCCACGTGACGCTCGCCAGCCGGTCGGTGATCCAGGCGACGAGGTCGCCGCCCGGCGGCTCACGCGGCTCGAAGCGCGGGCCCGGGTTCGCCCGCGGGTCGATCCGATCGGCGCGGAACGTGCGCCATTCGTCCCTGTCCAGGTCCCAGGCGACGAGGTACCACCGCTGCCGCGCGTGCACGAGCTTGTGCGGTTCGACGACGCGGAAGGAGGGCGTGCCGTCGTGGCCCCGGTAGTCGAAGCGAAGCCGCTCGTGCCGCCGGCAGGCGGCGGCGAGCGCGGTGATGACCGCGGCGTCGACCCGGTCGCCCACCGCCGGAAGCGGGACCGTGGCGGCCTGCAGCGTCTGCAGCCGGTGCCGCAGGTGGCTCGGCAGGACGAGCTCCAGCTTCGTCAGCGCCCGCTGCGAGCTCTCCTCGATGCCGGACACGCTGTCCGCCGCGGCCGCCCTCAGCCCGAGCGCGATCGCGACCGCCTCCTCGTCGTCGAGCAGCAGCGGCGGGAGCGCCGCGCCGACGCCGAGCCGGTAGCCGCCCGCCACCCCCGCCGTCGCGTCGACCGGGTACCCGAGCCGGCGCAGCCGGTCGACATCGGACCGGACGGTCCTGGTGGTGACGCCGAGGCGATCGGCCAGCTGCGGTCCGGTCCAGTCGCGGCGGGACTGCAGCAGGCCGAGGAGCCGCAGCAGGCGGGCGGAGGTCGACAACATGGGCGCGATCCTCCCGGTCATCGAGGAACGAACTCTTCCGCATTTCGCGCGAGCATCGTCGCATGACGAACCCCACCGAGACAGGAACGGCGATCCGGCCGTTCACCATCGACATCCCGCAGGCGGCGGTGGACGACCTCGCCGACCGGCTGGCCGCGCACCCGGTGGCCGGCGGACGTGCCGTTCGACGGCTGGACCCGCGGCGTGCCGAGCGCGTACCTGCGCCGCGTCGCGGAGTACTGGCGGACGTCGTACGACTGGCGCGATCACGAGCGGCGGCTGAACCTCCTCGACCAGTTCGTGACGACCGTCGACGGCCAGGACATCCACTTCGTGCACGTCCGGTCGCCCGAGCCCGACGCGTACCCGCTCGTCCTGCTGCACGGCTGGCCGAGCTCGTTCGTCGAGTTCGAGCGGGTGATCGGTCCGCTGACGGACCCGCGCGCCAACGGCGGCGAGCCCGGCCAGGCTTTCCACCTGGTCATCCCGTCGGTTCCGGGCTTCGGATTCTCCGCGCCGCTGGCCGGCGCTGGCTGGGGCAACCTCTTCCGGACAGCCGGCGCCATCGCCGAGCTCATGCACCGCCTCGGCTACGAGCGCTACGGCGCGGCCGGCGGCGATGTGGGCTCCGGCATCGCCGGCATGCTCGGCATTCTCGCCCGCGACCGCGTCGACGCGGTGCACGTGACCGGGCCTGTGCCGTTCCCGTTCGGCCCCGCAATCGAGGTCGACGGGCTCGCCGGCGCCGAGCGGTTGCGCGCGGAGCGGTTCAACGCCTACCAGCAGGACGGCCTGGGCTACCTGCATCTGCAGGCGACCCGACCGCAGACCCTGGCCTACCTGTTGAACGACAGCCCCGTGGGGCAGCTGGCCTGGATCGTGGAGAAGTTCGCCGAGTGGACGGACCCGGCCGCGCAGCTGCCGGAGGACGCCGTCGACCTCGACCAGCTGCTGACCACGGTCAGCATCTACTGGTTCACCGGCTCCGGCGCCACGGCCGCCCACTTCACCTACGAGGGCATGCAGGCCTTCCGGGAGTTCGTCGCCTCCGGCGCGGCCACCGGTGAGATGCCCGGCGGACCGCCCACCGGCGTCGCGGTCTTCGCCGGCGACAACAGCATCCGGTCCGTCATCGACCCGGTCGGCGCCATGGAGACCTGGACCGAGTACGACGCCGGCGGCCACTTCCCGGCGATGGAGGTGCCGGACCTGGTGACGGCGGAGCTGCGGACGTTCTTCGGCCGGCATCGGCCCGCGGCGGCCCACTGACCGGCCGGACCAACCGCCGCGCCCCGTCGATCATGAGACCCGCTGCGCAGCAGCAGGTATCGCGGCTCTGTCCGCCGATCGGCGGACAGAGCCATCCACCGGCACAGGGCTCGTACGCCGGATATCGCCGAGCGGAAAGTCACGACATTCTGGCTATCAGGAGCGCCTGTCCCGAGCCGGATCAGCCGGCCAGCGGCGCCCGCGCCGCAACCGACCTATCGACATCGACGGAGTGAACCTCCCCGCCTGATTTCAGGGCCGACCGCACGAACCCGTTGGGCACCCGGAGCCGCCGCCAGGCTCCGGGTGCAGCACTTTCCATGACCGGCCCCGCCGTGGTGCCCGCCCGATTCCCGCAGGTCCGGGCTGGTTGCTCGGCTGTGACCGCACTCTCCCGGCGGAACAATCACACCGGAATCCGACCCGTCAACCCGTACCCTGGAGAACCGTGACGACCTCCTACCTCGCCCTCCTGCCGGGCTGGCTCGACCCGTCGAACCTGATCACGGCCATGGGCTCGTGGGCGGTGCTCGGCATCCTCCTGATCATCTTCTGCGAGTGCGGCATCCTCCTCGGCTTCTTCCTGCCGGGCGACACGCTGCTGTTCATCTCCGGCCTTTTCATCGCGACCGGCGCCCTGGACGTCAACCTCTGGTTGTTCATCGGCCTGCTGGCCCTCGCCGCATTCGTCGGCAACATGGTCGGGTACGCGATCGGGTACACGATCGGTCCGCCGGTGTTCAGCCGGCCGAACGCGAAGCTCCTCAAGCACGAATACATCGAGAAGTCCGAGGCGTTCTTCGCGAAGTACGGGAAGATCACCGTCGTCTTGGCCCGCTTCGTGCCCGTGGTGCGCACCGTAGCCACCGTGATGGCCGGGGCGTCCCGGATGGACGCCAAGATCTACACGATCTACTCCGCCATCGGCGGCGTGCTCTGGGTCGGCTCGGTGACCGTCGCCGGCTACTACCTGGGCCAGATCGACTTCGTGGCCGACAACGTCGACCTCATCGTCGTCGGCGCCGTGGTGATCGTGGTGGCGTTCGCCGCGGTGCCCGCCATCGCGCACTGGATCCACCGCCGACGGTCCGCCCGCGGGCCGGCCGCGCAGGAGATCGCGGAGTAGTCCGCTCGCCTGGCGACGGGGCCGAAGGCGGCTGGGCCGAACTGTCCGCCGCCTGTGAGCTGTCCCGGGCGGGACAACCGATCGCGCCGGGAGGCGTCTGCCTGATGTACCACCCTCAGGCACGACACCTGCCAGCACCTGGAGTGATCTCCGATATGAGCACCATCATCACGCGACGAATCGCGATGGTCGCGCATGACAACAAGAAGGTCGACCTGCTCACCTGGGCGGAGTTCAACAGGCACACCCTCAAGCACCACCACCTGTCCGCCACCGGCACCACCGGGACGATGCTCGAGTACGAGCTCGGCCTGCCCGTGCACCGTTTCCTGTCCGGCCCGCTCGGCGGCGACCAGCAGATCGGCGCGAAGATCGCCGAGGGCGACATCGACATGATGATCTTCTTCTGGGATCCGCTGGAGCCGCAGCCGCACGACCCGGACGTCAAGGCCCTGCTGCGGCTGGCCACCCTCTGGAACATCCCCGTCGCCACCAACGTCGCGACCGCGGACATGCTGATCTCGTCGCCGCTGCTGTCCAGCGACTACGTGGCGATTCGGCCGGACGTCGACCGCCCCTCGACCGGCGACGCGCCCGTCCTCGCGGGCGTCACCGCCTGACGCGCGGGCGGTTGGGATGGAACGCGACAGGGACGGCCGATCGGGCGGCCAATCTGGCAGGCCCGGCTTGCCGTGACCATCCGCACACCCGCCGGCGTCCCGGCAATATCGGCCGGATCCGGCCGGATCGACCGTTATATTCGGCCGTCGTGAGCATCGACCTGGAGACGATCCAGACCACGGCCGTGTGGGGCCTGGTCGTGATCGGCGTGATCGGCCTGGTCGCCGCGATCCTGATCAAGAAGATCGTCGGGAAGATCATCGCGCTGGTGCTCGCCGCCGCCCTCATCTTCTTCGGATGGCAGCAGCGCCAGCACGTCATCGACGTCGCCAACGGCGTCAAGGGCGAGGCGTGCGCGGCGTCCACCACCTTCTTCGGCGTCGACGTCGCGATGCCCGAGTCGTGGTGCGCGCCGGCCTGATCCCGCCGCTCTGGGTCGCAGGCGCGACCGCGCGGGTCACCAGGCGGCGGCGAGGTCCGCGTGCTGTCGGACCCAGGCGTGCATGGCGATGCCCGCCGCAACCCCGGCGTTGATCGACCGCGTCGAGCCGAACTGCGCGATCGACACCGTGAGCCCCGCCGCGGCCCGCGCGTCCGCCGTCAGCCCGGCCGACTCCTGACCGAACAGCAGCAGCGCGTGCCTGGGCAGCTCTGTCGTCTCCAGCGGGACGGAGCCGGGCAGGTTGTCCACCGCCACCACGGCCAGCCCTCGGTCCGCCGCGAAGGCGGCGAGTGAGGCGATCGAGTCGTGGTGCAGCAGGTGCTGGTACCGGTCGGTGACCATCGCGCCCCGCCGGTTCCACCTGCGCCGGCCGACGATGTGCACGGCCGCGACCGCGAACGCGTTCGCCGTCCGGACGACCGTGCCGATGTTCATGTCGTGGCCGAAGTTCTCGATCGCCACGTGCAACGGGTGCCGCCGGCCGTCGAGGTCGGCGACGATCGCGTCGCGCCGCCAGTAGCGGTAGGCGTCGACCACGTTGCGCCGATCGCCCTCGGCGAGCAGCGCGGGATCCAGGCGCGGGTCGCTGGGCCAGGGCTCAGGGTGCGGCCCGACGCCCACGGCCGGCTCTGCACCGGCCCACTCCGTCGGGCCCGCGACCGTGCCGATTCCCCCGTCGCCGATTCCCCCGTCGCCGATCCCCCGTCGCCGATTCCCCCGTCGATTCCGGCGTCGGCCGCCCCGCCGTCGGCGGTCACGGGGCGGTCAGGCCGAGATCCGCCAGGCCGAGCAGGGAGCGGTAGGTCAGGCCGGCCTCGCCGAGCACGCGGTCGGCGCCGGTCGCGCGGTCCACGATGGTGGCGACGCCGACGACCACGGCGCCGCCCTCGCGGAGCGCCTCGACCGCGGCCAGCGGCGATGCCCCGGTCGTCGTCGTGTCCTCCACGACCAGCACCCGACGGCCGGCGACGTCCGGTCCCTCGATCCGGCGCTGCATGCCGTGTTCCTTGGTCGACTTGCGCACGACGAACGCGTCCAAGGGCGGGCCCGGCGCGTGCATCATCGCCGTGGCCACGGGATCGGCGCCCAGCGTCAGCCCGCCGACGGCCTCGAACTCCCAGTCCGCGGTGAGCTGCCGCATCAGCACGCCGATCAGCGGGCCGGCCTCGTGATGCAGCGTCGCGCGCCGCAGGTCGACGTAGTAGTCGGCCTCGCGGCCGGACGACAGCGTCACCCGCCCGTGCACCACCGCGAGTTCGGTGACCAGCTCGGCCAGGCGCGCCGTGGCGCCGCCGTCCGGAACCGGCGCGGGCGCGCCGGATTCGCGAGATCCGTCGGGAGACTGTGATTCCGCTGCTGGCCAGCGGCGTGCCCGCTGGTTGGCCGTTCGGCGTCACGGATTCAGCGTGTCACAACCGTGGTGCGCCGGCACGGGTGGGCGATCGCGCGGATGCGGCGGCGGCGGTCGGTCACGCGGGTCGACGTGGCAGCACGCGCGCGACCGCGCCGTGGATCAGGTGAAGAGGCTCACACCGCCGGGGCCGACCAGCAGGCCGACCACGATCAGCACGATCCCCCACAGGAGCTGCTTGCGGAACAGGGCGAAGATGCCTGCCACCACCAGGATGACTGCCAGAATCCACAAAAAGATTGCCACCGTGATCTCACTTTCTCGTCAGGAGGCGGACGTCACCGTCCATGCTCGGTCGTTCGTGCGGCTGTCGGCGACGACAGTTCGTGCGGCGGTGCGATGCGAGCGCGCCCGGCCGGTCGCTCCGGAACACCTCCGGCTCGGCCCGCTCACGGTGACGTGAAGCACGCTGCACCACTCGGGTCTGCAGTACCCCGAACGCCCGTGCGCCAACCACATATCCGAGCGGCGCACGTTCCTTTTGCCGCGCTCCGTATCCGGGCCTGCGCGCATTCGCGGCGTCCGCCACGCTCCCGGCTCGACCGGGTTTGGCCGACCCCTGCCCCGGGTACCGATCCTGTGCGGTGCGATAGCCATCGCGCCGGGTCACCATCTGAGGAAAGAGGTCGTCATGACGATGGGGGACAAGATCAAGCACGCCGCCGAGAGAAAGCCGTCGGCAAGGTCAAGGAGACCACCGGCAAGGTCACCGACGACGAGGACCTCGAGGCGCGAGGTCGCGCCGAGCAGGCCGAGGCCGACGTCAAGCAGGCCGGCGACAAGACCAAGGATGCCGCCAGGGACGTGTTCGGCAGCCTGATCCCGGCGCGACGAGCGGGGCGGACGTGGCAACGAAGCCGCGCCCGCCCTTTCTCGTCCCCGGCGGGCGAGTCCCGCGCGGCGCCGGGCGGCCGCGGGACCGTCAGGTTCGCCCCTTCGCCTTGATCCTCGACGCGGACCGTCGCACGAGCGAGCGCGGGGCGAGGCGGCTGACCACCGCGATCGTCTTGTACAGCGCGCCCGGCACGGACAGCGGGCGGTTCGCGCGCAGGTCGGCGAGCGAGGTTCGGACCACGTGGTCGACGTCGAGGTAGGCCCAGTTCGGGGTGCTGCTCATGTCGATGTGCGCGCGCTCGTGGAACTCGGTGCGCACGAAGCCGGGGCACAGCGCCTGGATCCGCACCCCGGTGTCTCGCAGTTGCATCGCCAGTCCCTCACTGAACGACACCACCCAGGCCTTGGACGCGGCGTACGTCGACCCGCGTCCGGACACCAGGCCGGCCGTCGAGGCCACGTTGATCACGCCGCCGTGCCCGCGGTCCCGCATCCCCGGCAGCGCCGCCCGGGTCAGCACCATCACGGCGATCACGAGCAGGTCGACCTGCCGGATCAGGTCCTCCTCGGCCGCGTCGATGAAGTCGACACCCAGGGTGCCGCCCGCGTTGTTGACCAGCAGGTCGACGGGCGCCACCGCTGTCCCGGCCACGCCCATCGCCGCCGCCGGCGCCCGCAGGCGATCGGCCACCGCGGCCAGCTCCGCCGGTTCGGTCAGGTCCGCCGGGATCACCTCGACCGCCGGCGAACCCGCGGCGAGCAGCTCGTCCCGCCTGCGGGCCAGCCGTCCGCCGTCCCTGGCGACCAGCACCAGGCCGTACCCCTCCGCGGCGAGGTGCCGGGCGAACGCGTAACCGATTCCCGAGGTGGCCCCGGTGACCATGGCGACAGGCATCCCTGAAAACTACCCAGCGGCGTGCGCCCCACCGCGCCTTCTGGACACCGCGCCTTCTGGACACCGCGCCTTCTGGACACCGCGCCTTCTGGACACCGCGCCTTCTGGACACCGCGCCTTCTGGACACCGCGCCTTCTGGACACCGCGCCTTCTGGACACCGCGCCTTCTGGACACCGCGCCTTCTGGACACCGCGCCTTCTGGACACCGCGCCTTCTGGACACCGCGCCTTCTGGACACCGCGCCTTCTGGACACCGCGCCTTCTGGACACCGCCACCGCTGTACGGCCTCACTAGGCTGGCTCGATGACGGTGGGCCGCCGAGAGCGCCCGCGGGGGGCGGCGACCAGGCGACTGACCGTCGCCGTCGTCGGGGTCATCGCCTTCGTCACAGGATGCATGGCCCGGGAGGCCGACACCACCGCCGCGGCGCTGCCCACCGCGGGGAGCGCCATCGCGGCCGCGCGGTCGGCGACCGACTACTTCTACGCGAACAACGGCGGCGCGACGTCGGACGCCTCGTGGCGGTGGGCACCGTTCTTCATGGGGGTCGAGGAGCTCGGTCGCGCGACCGGCGATCCGACGTACCGCGACTGGCTGCAGCGCTGGGGCGACCGCAATCACTGGGATCCGACCGAGCCGGCCAGCCCGACGTCGAATCCGGACGGTCGTGCGGCCATCCAGGTGTGGGAGCGCTCGTCGAGCCAGGGCGTCCTCGCCGACCTCGGACCCTCGAACGCGGCCATGGCGTCGGACCTGGGCCTCGCGCCCAGCCAGTACTGGTGGATCGACGCGCTGTTCATGGGACTGCCGCTGTGGACCACGTGGACCACCCGCACCGGCGACCCGCGGTACCGCGCGAAGGGCGCCGAGTTCTACCAGTTCCTGAAGACCCAGGGCGCGACGACCTGGCGTGACGGCTGCTCGAACACGGGACTGTTCGACCCCACCGAGAACCTGTGGTGGCGCGACTGCATGTACGTCTCGCGACGAGACGCGCAGGGCCACAAGGTCTTCTGGTCACGCGGCAACGGATGGGTGCTCGCCGCGATGGCGCGCACGCTCGCCGGCATGCCCCCGAGCGATCCGCAATACGCCGGGTACGCCGAGATGCTGCAGAAGATGGCCGCGCGGATCGCCGCTCTCCAACCGGCCGACGGCGTGTGGCGGACGAGCCTGCTCAGCCCGGCGGTCTATCCCGTCCCGGAGACCAGCGGTACCGCTCTCTTCGCCTACGCCATGGCGTACGGCATCCGGACCGGCCTGCTCGACAGGGCCGTCTTCGGCCCCGTGGTGCAGAGGGCGTGGGACGGTCTCCTGACGACGGCGCTGAAGCCGTCCGGTTTCCTCTCGAACTGCCAGGGCGTGGGCGAGGCTCCCGGCACGCCGAGCACGACGACGTCGATCGCGTACTGCGTCGGCGCCTTCACGCTCGCCGCCACCGAGCTGGCGAAGCTCGACGGCGCCGCGGCCACGACCGTCGCCCAGGACAACTTCTCCCGGACCGTGCCGACCGGGTGGGGGTCCGCCGACATCGGCGGCGCCTGGTCGGGCATCACCACCCCGGCGAACTATTCCGTCGCCGGCGGCAGCGGCCGGATCAGCATGCGGCCGGGCGACACCAGAGCGGCGTACCTCGCGGGCGTCTCGTTGCCGTCGACGAACGTCCGCGTCAGCGCGGCATTCCCGCGGCCCGCCATCGGCAGCGTCTACGTCAGCGTGATCGGCAGGCGAGTCGGCGCGGCGGAGTACGCCGCGCGGGCGGTCGTCGCCCCGGACGGGTCCGTCCGGCTCCAGCTCCAGCGCCAGGGATCGACCATCGTCCAGGCCACGGTCCCGGGCGTGACCCTCGCGACGGATGACCGCCTGACCCTCCAGCTCGAGACCCTGGGCAGCGCCCCCACCACGCTGCGGGCGCGAACGTGGAAGGTGGGCACGGCGGAGCCCGAGTACCTGCTGACCACCACCGATGCGACGGCCGGGCTCCAGGGATCCGGGTCCGTCGGCCTCGTCACCTACTACAGCGCCAACGGCGCGCCGAATCCGCTCGTCGTGTCGTTCGACGACTTCGTCGCGTCGACGGGCGCCGGCGCGCCCGGGAATCTGCCGCCGGTCGCCTCGTTCAGCAGCGGTTCGACCGGCACCACCGTGGCCGTGGACGGTTCCACGTCCTCCGATCCCGACGGGTCGATCGCGTCCTACGACTGGTCATTCGGCGACGGCGCCGTCGCCGCGGGGCGGCAGGCGACGCACGCCTACGGCGCGGCCGGCACCTACCCCGTCACGCTCGCCGTCACGGACGATCGGGGTGCGCGGTCGTCGACGTCGAGGGACGTCACCGTCGCCGCGGCGCCACCGACAACCCTCGCGGCCGACTCGTTCGCCCGGACGGTGACCGGCGGTTGGGGGACCGCGCCGGCCGGCGGCGGGTGGACCGTCGCGGGCGGCGCGCCCGCCGACTATCGCGTCGACGGTGGCGCCGGGCGGATCACGACGCCGGCCGGCCACACCAGAACCGCCAGCCTCGGCGCCGTGTCGTCGGTGGCGACCGATCTGACCGCCTCCGTGGCATTCGTTCGGCCGGCAGGGGGGACGGTGTACGTCGGCCTGGCGGCGCGGCGGGTGGGCGCCGAGGAGTACGCGGCGCGGGTCCTGGTGGCCCCGTCGGGCGGCGTGCAGCTGCAGATCCGACGATCTTCCACGACGATCCTCAGCCAGCCGATCGGTGCGCTCACCTATACGACCGGTGATGCGCTGCGCATCCGGGTGCGGGCCACGGGGGCGTCGCCGACCCAGTTGCAGGCCAGGGTGTGGAAGGTCGGCACGGCCGAGCCGGCGAGCTGGCAGGTCTCCGCCAACGACAGCGCGGTGGCCGCCCTTCAGGCGCCGGGCGGGGTCGGCGTGTCGTCGTACTTCAGCGTCGGCGGCTCGCCGTCGATCACCACGGTCGCGTTCGACGATCTCGCCGCCGTTGTACCTGGCTGAGCTGTGCCGGTTTCGGGTCCGGGTCGGTGCCGGCCCACGCCTCGTGTCCGGCGCGTTGGCCGGATGCGACCCGGCCCGACCGGCGGCGAAGACTGCCCGCATGACGTTCACCGGCTTCGGGCCCGCGGCGTTCGAGTTCTACGAGGGGCTCGCCGCCGACAACAGCAAGGTCTATTGGACCCGGCACGCGGACGTGTACGCATCGGACGTCGCAGAGCCGCTGCGGGAGCTCGCGGCGGCGATCGAGCCGGAGTTCGGCGAGCCCAAGATCTTCCGGCCCTACCGCGACCTGCGTTTCAGCGCGGACCGCCGGCCGTACCACGAGTACGCCCGGCTGGGCGTGCGGCCGGACCGCGCCGACGGTGCCTCGACGGGGGTGCTCTTCCTCGCGCTGTCCGCCGACGGCCTGTTCCTCGCGTCCGGCCAGTACGAGCCGAGCCGCGAACAGCTGCAGCGCTTCCGGACCCTGCAGGACGACCCGGCCGTGGCCGCCGACCTGGACGAGACCCTCGGCGACCTCGCCGCGGACGGGGTGCCGCTGGACGACGGTCATCCCTTGAAGACGGTCCCGCGCGGCTGGTCGAAGGACCACCCGCGCATCGACCTGATCCGGCGCACCCGGCTGACCGCGTCCGTGCAGTACCCGCCGGCGCCGGAGATCCACGACCGACGGTGCCTCGAGCTGATCGTCGGGTCGTGGCGGCGCCTGGACCGGTGGAACCGCTGGCTCGACGAGAACGTCGGTGCCTGATCGACAGGCACCGACGTCACGGGGGCCGCATGGGTGATCCGGCCGGTTGATCAGGAAGCGGCCGCGACCGATCGCCCGGATCGGATGACCGCCACGGCCACCGCGACGAGCCAGGCGCTCCAGACCAGGTAGCCGAAGAAGTTCACCAGCCCGGCGCCCAGCACGTTCAGCGGCTCGACGACGCCCACCGCGACCATCGCCGCCGACGCGATCCCCACGATCGCGAGCGGCAGGCCGAGCAGCGAGCGGCGCAGGCCCACCGCGACCAGGACGGTCCAGACGGCGGTCAGCGCGTAGCCGAAGGTCTCCCCGACGACCGTGCCCAGCACCAGGTTCAGCGTGTCGAACGTGCGGGCGGCCGACGCGGACCCCGCATCCGAGGCGAGTCCCGGCACCAGGGTCGGCCACCGCAGCAGCCCGATCACCTGCACGGCGGCCGCCGCCACCCCGACCGGCACGGAGGCCCGCAGCGCGCGAGAGCTGCCGAGCCGGCCGACCCGGATGGCGATCGGCGCCAGCAACCCGGCGCCCGCGGCGAGCAGCAGGAAGAGCGCGCCGATCACGACCTGGTTCTCGTGGAAGTCGGCGAGCACGTCGGCGGCGGGCTCGTTGAGCACGTCGGGGTAGTTGATCACCGACCCGAGCCCGAGGAAGGCGAGGTTGACGACGACGGCACCCGCGACCAGCAGCAGCGCGGTCAGCCTGCGCCCTCGGATCGAGACACTCTGCGCGCCATCATGATTCGGATCGGCGGCGGCGGCCGGCGGGGTCGTGGTGACGGAGGTCGCGGTGCTGGAGGTGGTCGGGGTGGCGGTCGGAATGCTGGTCACGGAGCGCTTCATGGCCGGCCCTATTCTGTACGTTGTACAATATTTGTACGCCGTACAGTATTAGCGCATCGAGCCGGCGTCAAGAGGTCGTGCGGAAAAGTTCCGGGAGCCGGGGACCGATGCCGGCGGGCGTCCGCCGCGGCCCCGGGCGCCACGAGCGACGCGGTGGACCGGGGTCGCGGTCTCGGCGACGGGGCGTCGACCTGTGCGCGCCACCGGATCCGCGGCGTGCCGGTGCCGGGATCGTCCCGCAATGCGATGATCTTGTGCCATGGACGCCGACGACATCCGCCGCAGCTACCTGGACTCCATGGTCGAGCGCGGTCACGTGGTGATTCCGCGGGCCCCGCTCATCCCCCGGGACGACCCCACCACCCTGTTCACGGGCAGCGGCATGCAGCCGCTGCTGCCCTACCTGCTCGGTGCGGATCACCCCGCGGGTCACCGGCTGGCCGACAGCCAGACGTGCCTGCGCTCGCAGGACATCGAGGATGTCGGCGACAACCGGCACACCACGTTCTTCGAGATGCTCGGCAACTGGAGCCTCGGCGACTACTTCAAGCGCGAGCAGCTGCCGCAGGTGTGGGAGTTCCTCACCGAGCGGGTCGGGCTGGACCCGAACCGCATCTACGTGAGCTGCTTCTCCGGCGACGAGGCGAACGGCATCGAGAAGGACACCGAGAGCGCCGAGATCTGGACCGAACTGTTCGACGCGGCCGGGGTGAGCGCCGACCAGATCGACCTCGTCACGGAGGAGCACGGCGCCGAGGTGGGCAACCAGGGCGCGCGGATCGCGTTCTACAGCAAGAAGAACTGGTGGTGCCGCGGGGGCAGGGCCGAGGACATGCCGGTCGGCGAGCCCGGCGGACCCGACTCCGAGTTGTTCTACCTGTATCCGCAGGTCGAGCACGACCCGGCCTACGGTGCGCAGTGCCACCAGAACTGCGACTGCGGGCGTTACATGGAGATCGGCAACTCGGTGTTCATGGAGTTCGTGCGGACCGAGACCGGGTTCGCGCCGCTGCCCCGTCGCAACGTGGACTTCGGCGGTGGCCTCGCGCGCATCGCGGCCGCCTCCATGGACAGCCCGGACGTGTACCGGATCAACCTGCTCTGGCCGATCGTCGAGCACCTGGAGAAGGTGACCGGGCAGAGCTACGAGGAGCACACGACCGCCATGCGGGTGGTCGCGGATCACCTGCGCGGCGCGGTGTTCCTCGCCGTCGACGGTGTCGTGCCGTCCAACAAGACGCAGGGCTACGTGATGCGCCGGTTGGTCCGGCGGGCGATCCGATTCGCCTTCGAGCTCGGGCTGACGACCGAGTTCTTCCCGGACATGGTCCCGGTCGTCGCGAAGATGTACGTGGCGGACTACCCGGAGGTTCATGAGAATCTCACCAGGGTGGTCGCCGTGCTCGTCAAGGAGGAGAAGGCGTTCCGTCGCACCCTGACCAAGGGCCTCAAGCAGCTCACGACCTTCGCCAAGGCCGGCCCGGTCGGCGGTCCCGAGTTGTTCACGCTGTATGACACCTTCGGGTTCCCCGTCGAGCTCTCCACCGAGGAGGCACTCACCAAGGGCATCGCGCTCACCGAGAGCTGGCGCGCGGAGTTCGACGAGAAGATGGCCGAGCAGCGCCAGCGCTCGCAGGCTGCCACCTCGTTGAAGCCCTGATCCGCAGGCCCGTCACCCGCGACCTCCCCGGCCGGTTGGCATCTCGCCGGCGATGGGTCAGTCGAGCGGGCTCATGAACGACCAGAGCTCGCCCTCCGGCCCTGCCACCGTGTACTCCCGGTAGCCGTACGGCTGGTCGACGGGCTCGTACGACACGGACACCCCGCGCTCCCGGACCCGAGCGAAGTGCGCGTCGACGTCGTCGACCATCACCGCGGTCATGCCGGTCGACGAGCCGAGCTCCTTCGGCGAGCGCAGGCCGAACTCCGGCGCCACCCGGTGCAACCAGATCACGCCGTCGCCGGCGAAGACCTCGCCGTGGGTCGCGCGGCCGTCGGCGTCCCGGGTGAGGCCGCCGGAGCCGAGACCGAAGATGCCGACGAGATAGTCGTGGGCGGCCTCGATGTCGTCGTACACGAGGATCGAGATCCGGCGTTGGATGGTGGTGTCGAGCATGGTCATCCCCTCCAGTGTCTGCATCAGTGGGTCGGACAGGCTGGGAGCAGCCGCGGCGGCGCCTTCGGCGGCCTGGTCGATGGCCGCGATGAGCGTGTCGAGTTGGTGCTCGAGCTGCTGCTCGAGCCGGATGCGCTGGGCCAGGTCGCGCCGGTGCCGGGTGAGCGCGGCGCGCAGCGACCACGCTGGGTCGTCCAGCGCGTGGGCGATCTGGTCCAGCGGCAGCCCCAGCCGGCGGAGCAGCCGGATCCGGTACAGGCGCTGCACGTCGACCTCGTCGTACAGCCGGTGCCCGCCCTCGCTGCGCGCCGACGCGGTGAGCAGCCCGATGTCGTCGTAGTGGTGCAGGGTGCGCACGGTCAGGCCCGTCGCGCGGGCCAGCTCTCCGACCCGCCAGCTCTGTCCCTGCCCGCCGCTCTCGCCCATGGACCGACCGTAGGACCGCACGCGGCGTGAGGTTCAAGGGGCCAATCGTCAAACCCGATCAGCCCCGCCGATCAACAGAACGGATCAACGCGGCCGATCAACACAGCGACGATCACCCGGCCCGCCCGCGCGCGATCCGGCGACGCTTGTCACCATCGTCGGATGCTCGCCCGCCTCGGTCGGTTCATCGCGCACCACGCGGGCCTGATCGTGCTGATCTGGGTGATCGCGACCGTCGCCGGTTTCGCCGCCGCACTGGGGGTTTTCGGCGAGGGTCTGTTCGGGCGGCTGACGGCCGGCGAACCCTCGGTGACCAGCGAGTCGACCGACGGCCGGGCCATCCTGAACGCCGCGTCGACGAGCGGCCCGACGGTCTCGCTCGTGGTGGACGGGGTGTCGCCGACGGACCCGGCGATCGCCGAGCCGGTGCTGGCCACGACCGCCGAGGTCGGCGCGCTGATCGGAGTGCAGTCCGCGGTCAGCCCGGTCCTCCCGCCGGGGGCGCCCGCGACCCCCGAGGTCGCGGCGCAGGCGGCCGCGCTGACGGCGCAGGACGGAAACGGGTTCCTCGTCTCGGTCACCCTGGAGCCCGACCTCGACGGCACGTCCGAGGACGCGCTGCTCGATGCCGTCCAGCAGGAGCTGACCGACCTCGGCGCCGAGATCACGGCGGCCGTCCCGGGTTCGTCGACGCTCGTCGGCGGCGGCACCATCGTGTTCGACTCGATCACCCGGCAGGTGGAGCAGGACCTGCTGTCCGGTGAGCTGATCGCCCTGCCGGTCAGCCTCCTGGTGATGATCCTGGTGTTCGGCGGCTTCCTCGCCGCTGGGCTGCCGATCGTCGGCGCGATCGCGTCCATCGGCGGCGCGCTGGCCGCCCTGCTGGCGTTTTCGTACCTGATCGACCTCGACGCGTCCGTGGTCAACGTCGTCACGGTGCTGGGCCTCGGGCTGTGCATCGACTACGGCCTGCTCATCGTGTCGCGCTACCGCGAGGAGCTGCACCGCCTGCTGGACGAGAGCAGCACCCGCTCGACCCGGCGGGCGCGGGAGGACGCCCTCGTCGCCACCATGGCGACGGCGGGCCGCACGGTGCTGTTCTCCGGGGTGACCGTCGCCATCAGCCTCACCGGCCTGCTGCTGTTCCGCGCCCGGATCCTCCGGGCGATCGGCGCCGCCGGGGTGAGCGTGGTGATCGTCGCCCTGCTCGTCGCGCTGACGCTGGTGCCCGCCCTGATCGCGCTGGCGAACCGCAGGCTCATCACGCCCGGCGCGCTGAGCCGCTTACCCGGCTTCAAGCAGCTGGTGGCCAGGCTCGGCGACGTGGCGCCCGACGAGGGCTTCTTCTCCCGGCTCGCGCGCCGCACCCAGCGCCATCCGTGGCTGGTCGTCATCGGGGTCGTCGCGGTGCTGGGACTGCTCGCGCTGCCCGCCCTCCGGCTGGAGGTGCGCAATTCCGGGGTGAACCTGCTCCCGCCGAGCGCGCCCGACCGGCAGTTCTTCGACACCCTGACCGAGGACTACCCGACGCTGAGCATCCCGGCCGTCCAGGTGGTCGGGCAGACCACGCCGGAGGACATGGCGCCGCTGGCCGCGGAGATCGCGGCGGACCCCGGCGTGCGACTGGTGTCGCCGCCGGCCACCGTCGGCGAGGGCTACTCGACCTTCTCGGTGTACATGGAGAACCCCGACCCCGGATCGCCCGAGGCGCGGGCGATCGTCGAATCGATCCGCGGCGACCCGCCGGACTACCCGACCTGGGTCACCGGGCCGACCGCGGGGCTGATCGACTTCTCCGCTGCGCTGGCCGCCGATGCGCCCGGGGCGGTCGCCGTCGTCATCCTGGCCACGTTCGTGTTGCTCTTCCTGCTGACCGGGTCGGTGCTGATTCCGATCAAAGCCCTGATCATGAACGTGATCTCGCTCGGGGCCTCGCTCGGTGTCGTCGTCTGGATCTTCCAGGAGGGTCACCTGGAGTCGCTCCTGGGCTTCGCCTCGACCGGTGGCGTGGAGGCGGTCATCCCGATCCTGGCGCTGGCGTTGGGCTTCGGGCTGGCGATGGACTACGAGGTGTTCCTGCTCTCGCGGATCAAGGAGTGCGTCGACCAGGGCATGAGCAACGACGAGGCCGTCGTGCACGGCCTGCAGAAGTCCGGCCGGATCATCACGTCGGCCGCGCTCATCGTCGTGCTGGTGTTCTCCGGGTTCGTCGTCGGCGAGTTGCTGATCATCAAGCAGACGGGCGTCGCGCTGGCCGTGGCGGTGGCCATCGATGCGACGATCGTCCGCTGCCTGCTCGTGCCGGCGACCATGACGCTGCTCGGCGACTGGAACTGGTGGGCCCCGAAACCGTTGCGGCGCCTGCATGATCGACTCGGGCTGCGGCACTGACGACCGTCGCGGGCGGCGGAGCGAGTGCTCGGTCGTCGGCTGCGTCGTCGGCCGCCTCTGGCGGCTTGCCGCACGGCTCGTGCGGGCGGCTGCCACACTGTCGGCCATGACCTACAGCGTCACGTACGACTTCCACGCCCCGATCGAGATCTACGACGCCATGTACGCCGGTGTCGGGCAGGCCGCGGGGACCGAACGCGACGGGCTGCTGGTGCACGTCGGCCGGCCCACCGACACCGGGTTCCAGATTCTCGAGATCTGGGAAACCCAGGAGCATTTCGCCAGATTCAACGACGAGGTGGTGGACCCGGTGATGGGTCAGATGTTCGAGGGGCCGCTGCCCGACCTGCCGTCGCCGGTCGAGTTCGAGGTCCGCGGGCTGGTGCTGCCGTCCGCCGATCTGATCCTCTGAGACCCGCGTCCGGCCGAGGTCGCGGCGGCGCCGCAGCGGAGGGTCGCGCATGACCGAACCAGGCACCCGGTGGACACCCGGCGGCGTGCGGCTGCGCCCGGCCGGCAGCGACGGCGGCGGGCCCTGGAACTGGCTCTTCGTGCCCGGCGGCCCGGGGGTCGGGTCCGAGTCGCTCGCCGGGCTGGCCGCCGCCGTCCGGCCACCCGGCACCTGCTGGCTCGTCGACCTGCCGGGCGACGGCTCGAACCGCGGGCATCCCGCCGTGCCCGCAGACCCGTTCCGGGACTGGCCGCGCGTGCTCGCGGAGGCCGCGACGGGGCTCGATCACGTGATCATGGTCGGGCATTCGACCGGCGGGATGTTCATCCTGGCCACGCCCGAGCTCGAGGGCCGGCTGCGCGGGCTCGTGCTCGTCGACAGCGCGCGGGACGCCGCCTGGCGGCCGCGCTTCGAGGAGTACGCGCGGATCCATCCGCTGCCCGGCCTGGAGGCCGCCGCGGCGCGCTACGCCGACGCCCCCGGCGACCGCACGCTGCGCGACCTGACCGTCGCCGCCGCCGCCTGGAACTTCACCGCCCCGGCCGTGCGCGCGGGCACCGCCCTGCTGGCCGGCATGCCCTACGCCAACGCGGCCGTCGAGTGGGCGGACGCCCATTTCGACCGGGACTACCGCGCCGCGTGGACCCCCGCGATCCCGACGCTGATCGTCAGCGGCAGGCACGACCACATCGTCGACCAGCGACTCTGGGCCGGCGCCGCGGGCTTCAGCGGGTCGAACGTGACGCATCGGTGGATCGAGGATGCCGGCCACTTCCCCTGGATCGACAACCCGCACGGGACGAAGGCGGCGTTCGCGGACTGGTGCGCCCGCCTGCGGCGCTGACCGGGTGCGGCCCGACCGCCGCGGCCGTCAGCCCGGGAGCCTGTACCCGAACGGGAGCTCGAGCCGGTTGGCCGCGAGAAGCTCGGCATCGGCGAGGATCTCCGCCGTCGGGCCGTCGGCGACGATGCGCCCGCCGTTCATGATCACCGAGCGCGGGCAGAGTTGCAGCGCGTAGAGCAGGTCGTGGGTGACCATCAGCGTGGTCAGGCCGAGCGCCTGCACGATGTCCGCGAACTCGCGACGCGCGGCCGGGTCCAGGTTCGACGACGGCTCGTCGAGCACCAGCAGCGACGGGTCCATCGACAGCACCGTCGCGGCCGCGACCCGGCGGCGCTGACCGAACGACAGGTGGTGGGGCGGGCGGCGGGCGAACTCGGTCATCCCCACCGCGTCCAGCGCGCGCTCCACCCTGGCGGTCAGCTCCCCGTCCCTGAGCCCGAGATTGGCCGGTCCGAAGGCGATGTCGTCCCAGACTGTCGGGGTGAACAGCTGGTCGTCCGGGTCCTGGAACACGATGCCGACGCGCCGCCGGATCTCCCGGAGCGACGACGTGGACACCGTCAGCCCGTCGACCGTCACCGATCCGGCCGCGTTGCCGCCGACGCCGAGCACGCCGTTCAGGTGCAGCACCAGCGTGGTCTTGCCCGCGCCGTTCGGCCCCAGGATGGCGACGCGCTCGCCGCGGGTCACGGACAGGTTCACCCCGAACAGCACCTGCCGCCCGTCCGGATATGCGAACGCCAGATCCCGGACGTCCAGCACGGTGTCGACACCAGGTTCAGTGCCGGCGTTCTCGCCCGCGCCGGCCGAGGCCATCGCAGGCTGCACTCGACCCACGGACACGCTCACGAGGCTGCCACGATCGCGCCGGTACACACCAGGGTGGCCAGCAGCGGGGCCGCCAGCGCCCGCGTCCAACTGGCCGCCGTCCCGCGCGACGCCCCGACCGGATCGAGGACCATCGCGCCGCCGTAACCCCGGGCCAGCATGGCGACGTAGACCCGCTCGCCGCGCTCGTAGGACCGCACGAACAGCGCGCCGGCGGTGATCGCGACGGCGCGCAGCTGCCCGATCCAGCGCGGGTCGGCACCGCGGGAGATGCGGGCGATCTTCATGCGCCGCAGGTCGTCCCGCAGCACCTCGCCGTACCGGATCATGAACGTGGCGATGCCGACGATCGCGCGCGGCATCCGGAGCCGCTCGAGCGCGCGCAGGAGCTCGGGGACCGTCGTGGTGGCGATCAGCAGCGACGTCGCCAGCACGCCCAGGGTGCCCTTCACGATGATGTTCCACGCCCCCCACAGGCCCGGCTCGGACAGCGACAGGAACCAGACCTCGATCCGGGGATCCCGGCCGACGATCGGCAGGAAGATCGCGAACGCCAGGAACGGTGCCTCGAACGTCAGCCGGCGGGCCAGCGCGAGCAGCGGGACGCGCGCCACCAGCGCGACCGCGACCAGGATCGACGCGTGCAAACCGAAGGCCCAGAACGCTTCCCGGGGCGTCGCGACCACCGCGAAGACGAACAGCACGGTCGCGACGAGCTTGCACTCCGGCGCGAGGCGATGCACTCCCGAGTCGGCGTGCACGAAGAAGACGTGGCTGTGTGGCCCGCCGCCGGGGTTGACCACGGGGTGCGCGTGGAGCATGCGCATCTGCTCCGGCGCTTCCGGTCTCGACCGCACGAGTGATCATGGAACGCGTCCCGTTCAGCTCTGGCCCGTGGCGTCGGCGGCCGCCGACTCCCTCGACCGTCGCACCGCCCTGACCCCGATCAGGGCCACGCCGGCCACGGCGAAACACAGCACGACGCCGACGATCCCGGCCAGGCCGGTGGAGATCGACTCGTTGTCCACGCCGGCGACCGCGTAGTCGGCGAGCGGACCGTCGGCCATGGCGTGGTCCTGCGCCTGCCCCTCGAACCCCTGGTCGATGGCGACGCGCTCCAGCCCGTCGGGGGACGAGCTCGCCAGCGGGCTGACGAAGAACGCCAGGAGCAGGGCGACGGCCAGGCCGGCTACGACGAACACCCAGGTGGAGCGGCGGACGCTCATGCGAGACTCCCTGCGGCGGAGCCGGATTGGATGCCGGACTGAGTGTCGGACTGGGTCGACAGGCGGGGGCGCAGGTGGCGGGCGCCGTAGACGAGGTCGGGCCGGGTGGCCATCACCGCGCCGATGGTGACCCCGGTGATGACGCCCTCGCCGATGCCGATGAGGCAGTGCACCGCCGACCATCGCGACCGCGACCGTGCCGATCGGCGCGTCTCCGGTGCCGCCGAGCGCGTAGAACAGGACGAACGCCACCGAGGCCGCGACGACCCCGAAGAACGCGGCGATCCCGGACGAGATCGCGACGGCGCTGCGGGCGGCCGGCAGCACGCGCCGGATCAGCGCGAAGAGGCCGTAGCCCACGAAGCAGGTGACGTAGCCCATCACGATGATGTTCAGCCCGAGCGCCGTCAGCCCGCCGTCGGCGAAGACGAGCGCCTGGACGATGAACACGACGGACATCACGAGGCCGCCCACCCACGGCCCGATGAGCACCGCCGCCAGACAGCCGCCGAGCAGGTGCCCGCTGGTGCCGCCGGCGACGGGGAAGTTCAGCATCTGCACGGCGAAGATGAATGCGGCGGTCAGCCCGGCGAGCGGCACCTGGCGGTCGTCCAGGTCCGACGCCGCCTTCTTCACGGACACCGCGATGAGCCCGGCGGCGATCACCCCTCCGACCACCGACGTCGGCGCGTTCATGAACCCATCGGGGATGTGCATGTATCAGCCTCCAGGTCGGGCCCGTGCCGCGGCGTCGGAAGTCCTTCGCCGCGTTCGCGACGTCGGATGGGTCGTTCCGATGGCGCTTCCTCGGGCGAATCCCATCCGCGGCGGTCATCGGAACGAACGATCCGATGAGCAGACTAGGTCGGGCCCGGCTCCGGCGCCAGACCCGGCGGGTACGAAATTGGATTCTTTATCACAACGGGCGCCCGTCACTGACGGTGCCGCGATCCGGCGCTGCCGTCACCCATCCGGGTGGTGGGCTGGCCCGAACCCTCCGGTGAGCAGCCGGATCGACCGGCCGCCGGGAGCGAGGAGACGCTCATGAACGAATGGTCCCGGAGGAACCTCCTCCGAACCACGGCCGGAGCCGCGGTCGCGGTGCCGATGGTCGCACTCAGCACGTCGGTGGCAGGCGCGGCCGACCGGGCGGGGCTGACCGCGTCGCCCGCGGCCGCCACCGAGGTCGCGGCCGACATCACCGCCGACCACCCCGTGATGTTCTGCGTGCACGACGCGCGGCGGGGCGAGGTGTCCATCCTGCACGGCGAGAACGAGGTCGTCGTCGTGGACCGGACCCTGGTGTCGCGCATCCTGCACGCCGCGGCGTCCACGTCGGCATCGTCCGTTCGTTCGTCGAGCTCCAGCTCGGCACTGGCGTAGGGGGCCGGCATGTCATCCCATCGCGAGGCCCCGGAGATCTCGAAGGACCCGGTCGCCGACAACACCGACACCTACGCGTTCGTCAGCCCGGACCGGCCCGACACGGTCACGATCATCAGCAACTACATCCCGCTGCAGGATCCGGCCGGCGGCCCGAACTTCTTCGAGTTCGGCGACGACGTGCTCTACCGGATCAGCATCGACAACACCGGTGACGCCAAGGCGGACGTGGTCTACGAGTTCCGCTTCAACACCAAGATCCGCAATCCGAACACGTTCCTGTACAACACGGGACCGATCGACGCGCTCGACAGCCCCGCCTTCAACCGGCCGCAGAGCTACTCGGTCACCGAGGTCCGCGGCTATCGCAAGCGGGAGCTCGGCAGCAAGCTGCTGTGCCCGCCGTGCAACGTGGGCATCCGGTCGACCGCGAACTATCCGGCGCTGGCCAACGCGGCGATCTACGACCTGGGCGACGGCATCAGGGTCTTCGCGGGCCAGCGACTCGACGGGTTCTACGTCGACCTCGGTTCGGTGTTCGACCTCGGTGCGCTGCGGCCGTTCCAGAACCTGCACCTGATCCCGACGCCGGCGGCCCCCGGCGTGAATGCGGTGCAGGCGTTCAACGTGCACACCATCGCCATCCAGGTGCCCATCAAGAAGCTGACCAAGAGCGGCTACCAGCCGACCGACCCGGCGTCCCGGGACTCGGTGATCGGCGTGTGGGCCTCCGCGCACCGGCAGAAGTCGCGGTACCGCGACGAGAACCGGAGCTACTGGTCGGGTCCGTACACCCAGGTGTCGCGCCTTGCCAACCCGCTGTTCAACGAGGTCATCGTCCCGATGAGCCGGAAGGACCGGTGGAACCAGCTTCCGCCGCAACGGGACTCGGAGTTCGCGAAGTACGTCGCGAAGCCCGAGCTGGCCGGCCTGCTGCCGGTGCTGTACCCGAACGTCTTCCCGAACCTGGCCGCCTACACGAAGGATCGTGCCGACCTGCTGGCCATCCTGCTGACCGGCATCCCGAGCGGCGTCGTGCCCGGGTTCCAGAACTACACCGGGAACACCCAGGCCGACCTGCTGCGCCTGAACGTGGCGATCCCGCCGGCGGCGGCGCCGAAGCTCAACGGGATCCTCGGCGGCGACCTCGCCGGATTCCCCAACGGGCGCCGCGTGTTCGACAACGTGGTGGCCATCGAGCTGCAGGCCGTGGCGGGCGCGACGATCCCGCTGGTCGACCCGACGTACACGCCGGACGGCGCCGCGTCACTCATCTACGACATCACCGACGGGGGGACGCTGCCCGACACGGTCAGCTATCTGGACACGTTCCCCTACCTGGACCACCCGGTGAGCGGCTACAACGTCCTGCCGCTGCGGGATGCCGCGTCCTGATGTCCGAGATGCACGCGCGCGACGGGCACGCGCACGGGACGTACCCGCACGGCGCTGACCACTCGCATTCCCCGGGCGAGTCGTACCCGCACGTGCGGGGCGGCCCGTCGGTCCTCGACATCGGCGGGGACATCGGAGCTCTCATCGCGACGATGCCCGCCGAGGACGCCGGCGGCGAGCTGCACCTGCGCAGCGAGCACGAGCCGGCGGCCGATATCCACACCGGGGTCTGGGTCAGGGATGCGCCGAGCGGACCGGTCACCACCGCGGTGTTCGCCGAGCTGCGCGAGGGCCGCTACTGGGTGCTCGATCGGGTCGGTCGGGGGCTGCGGTCCGTCGATGTCCGCGGCGGTGAGCTCGCCAGCATCGACCTGCGCGGCTGACCACCACGCGGAGAGGGCGTCCTGTCACACGACGGGGCGCCCTCTCTCGCTGTCGGGCGCCGGCGGCGGACCTCTCAGGCACAGTCGTCCGGCACGGCCAGGGTCCGCCGCCTTCCGCACGCCGAGAGGCGCTGCCGCTCAGGCGCCGTCGCTCACTCACTGTCGCTCAGGCGCCGGTGCCGCGCTCGAGACCCAGTGTGGCCAGCAGATCCTCGTGCAGCTCGAACCACACCGTGTGACAGGAATCGATTCTCGGTCCGTCGACCCACGTGCGATCGCCCTTGTCCACCCGATCCAAGGCGGCGGCGAACCGCTCCGGGTACCCGGCGAACCGGGACAGCGCACCCGCCAGCTGGTCTCCGACGGGGCGGAGCTGTCGCGACATCCCGGTGAGGCTCTTCACGATGTCCTCGTCCCAGCGCCACTCGCTGTGGTCGTTCGCCGCCATCGGATCCGTCCGGGTCGGCCGGATCTGCCACCGCGTGATCAACCGCAGGAAGCGCTCGTTGAGCTGCACGAACGCGTCGTGTGCTGCGGCGACGGTGCCACCCACCCCGGCCCGGTCCACCTCGACGGCCAGCAGACGCGCGCCCTCGTCCCTGCCTGCGGGGGTGAGTCCCCACCCTGTGAGGTCCGCGAACGCCGCGCGGCTGACCCAGCCCTGCGCCTCGAAGTCGAGGAGGAGTTCCTCGACGGCTTCCCGGTCCAGGGCGAACCGCCGCGAGATGGACGCCGCGTCGGCCATGCCCTGGATGCGCACGCCGTGCAGGACGAGCAGGTCGATCGACGAGTCGTAGGCCACGCGCACGACGCTACCTGCGCGCTCGTCGCCCGCGGCAATGCGCGACACTGCTACCCGTGAGCGGCATCGAGTACGCCCCCTGCGGCCAGATCACCATCGCCTACGAGACCTTCGGCGAAACCGACGCGGTCCCGGTGCTCCTGGTGATGGGTCTGGGCAGCCAGATGCTGGCGTGGCCGGACGGCTTCTGCGAACAGCTCGCCGACCGCGGGCACCGGGTCGTGCGCTTCGACAACCGCGACAGCGGCTTGTCCACCCACCTTCCGGACTCACCGTCCGGCACCGTGTACGGTGCCTTCCTCCGGCGGCGCGCCGCCTACCTGATGTCCGACATGGCCGCCGACACGGCGGGCCTCGTCGACCACCTCGGGCACGACAGTGTGCACGTCGTGGGAGTGTCGATGGGCGGCTGCATCTCGCAGACCATGGTCCTCCAGAATCCCTCCGTTGCGCGGAGTCTCACCCTCATATCATCGAGCACCGGCTCGCGGCGCGTCGGCCACCCGCACCCGGACGTGGTTCGCCGCATGCTCACCCGCCGCCCCGCAGGTTCGCGCGACGAGGCAGTCGAGCAGGCGCTGTCGATGTGGCGACGCATCGGATCGCCCGGCTACCAGCTCGACGAGCAGCGCGTCCGCCGGCTCGCGGGTGTCGCGTACGACCGCGCCTACGATCCCTCCGGCGGCAGCCGCCAGCTGGCCGCGATCCTCGCCTCGCCCGACAGAACGGTTGCACTGCGGTCGCTCTCGCTCCCCACACTCGTCCTGCACGGCCTGGCCGACCCGCTGATCGGGGTGTCCGGCGGCCGCGCGCTCACCGCCGCCATCCCGGACGCGCGCCTGGTCACCTACCCCGGCATGGGCCACGACCTCCCCGAGCCGCTGTGGCCGACCTTCGTCGACGAGATCTGCGACGTGATCGCGCTGGGAGAAAAGGCCTCTCGCGCCTGAGCCGGCGCGGGGTTGCGAGCGGCCTGGTGTCCCGACTCGCCCGGAGCGCTGATTCGTCGGCGCCCAACCGACTCACTCGGGGGTGATGGGCGGTCGACTGCACCGATGCCGGTCACTTTCGCGCTTGCGCACGTCGATCTGACCGGTCACGGTTCAATCGGCGGCGGCCGGACCGACGCCGGCGACCCCGCGACGTGCCTCGGCCCGGCCGATCACGATCCAAGGCCGCCTGATGGGCATACGCGCTGCGCGCGACCAAGAGCGTTCGGCGCTCGATCGGCTGTCGCAGCTCCGGGTGAGCACGCCGCCCCTGCCCGAAACTTCGAATGCTCGGATTCGCCCTGCTCATGTCCGCAGCGGTCGATGGGTGTGGTTGCGGCGGGGTTGTTGTCGGGGGTCGATCCAGGTGGGTGGGATGAAGTCGGGTCTGCGGTCGGGGCCGAGGCGGATGGTCCATTCGGACTGGTGGGCCTGTTGGTGGTGGAAAAGGCAGAGCAGCACACCGTTGTCGAGGTCGGTGGGTCCGCCGTCGAGCCAGGAGACGACGTGGTGGGCCTGCGTCCAGCCGGGCGGGCGATCGCAGCCGGGCCAGGCGCAGCCCCGGTCCCGCTCGGTGAGCGCGCGCCGCTGGGCGGGGGTGAACAGCCGTTGCGCGCGGCCGACGTCCAGCACCTGGGAGGCGCCGCCCAGCACCATCGGCAGGATGGCGGCGTCGCAGGCGATGCGCCGCGCGGCGCCGGCGGGCACGGGTCCGGCGAAGTCCAGCGCCGCGTCGGCGAAGGCGCTTGGGTGAGCGGGTCGTAGGCGATGGTCACGCTGATGTGCGGGACCTGCCCGCCCACGGTGGGCCGGTCGCCGGCGTCCAGGCAGCGGCGCAGCACCGCGGCGTGCGCCTGCGCCAGCCGCACCGCGGGCGGGCGGGCGTCCTTGACGCCGTCGACCGCGGGGGTGGGGGTGGTGAGCGGGTCGGTGACCTGCCGGAACACCTCGACGGTCTCGTCGTCCAGGGTGCCGGTGAGCGGGGTGAGACCGGTCCGCGGGTTCCGCCGTCCCAGCCGCAGTTCCATCCGGCAGACCGGTTCCCGCTCGTCCGGCTCGGGCCCGTCCTGATCCAGGATGTTGGCCAGGTGCCGGGCGGCGAGCGCGACCCGGGCCGGGTCGGTGTCGCGGGCGGTGTCCACCAGCAGCCGCTCCGCGGACTCCACCAGCTCCGCGTCGAGGGTTCGCGGGAGCGCCTGGATGGCCTGGGTGATGACCGCGACGTGCCCCTCGCCGACGGTGCCGTCGTCCAGCGCGGCGCCCAGCAGCGGGAGCCGGGCCGGGACGGTGTCCGCCGCTGATCGGGTCGTGCTCCAGGGTGCAGCGGGCGGCGCGGACCCGGCCGGCGGCGTCCCCGGCGGTGATCCGCAGGGTGTCCCGCAGCAGCACCCGGGTGGAGGACACCGACAGCTGGGCGGCCAGGTCGGTGTCGTCGACCTCCCCGGCCCACCGCACCTGCGCCGCGTACACCGACCGGCCGATCGACTCGAGCAGCTGCCCGACGGCGAGCAGCTCCGGGTGCTGCAGCTTCCAGAACTGCGCGTCCCGCAACGCCCGGATCCCGGAGAGCACCGCCGCGGCAACGGATTCCGCCGCCTCGAGGGTATCCACCGGGGTGCCATCCGTACCGCTGACGCTACAACCCACCACCGACAGTCCGGGTTCGAGAACCCCATCCGCACAGGGGTTGTGGGTCACGACGGGGTAACGATCGCCGTCACTCGGGGCGTGTGTTGCAACGCCGCGGGAACCGCCCTCGCCGCAGCCGCCGAGTGAACCACGACCGGTCGGATCGACGTGCAGGATGGTGCTCCTGACCGGCAGCGGTGCAGTCGATGGGACCCGTGCGCCACGGAAGTGCTGCTCGACGACGATCAAGCCGCCATGCTCGAGGTTCGCCGGGCACGCGTCGCGAGATTCCAGGAGCGGCACCGAAGATCGAGATCGTCGGCACCAAGCCGCGCTCGCGACCGCGGCGCCCGTCAACCGCCGGGGACTAAGCGGGCGCGATTCCCAGCCGCTCGCGGGTGGTGGGATTGTCGTCCCACACCCGCCAGCTCGACACGAGATCGCCGCGCACGTGGACTGTCCAGAGGGCGGGGCCCTCGAGGCTCGGCTGGCCTGGGCACTCCGAGTATCCGACGACCGTCGCCACGGAATCCAGCTCCGTCATGGAGGTGAAGGTGTTCCGGTAGCCGGGGAACGCGGCGAAGAAGTCGCGCCAGGCCTCGACGCAGGCCGGCCGGCCGCTGATCCTGGTGCCGGCCGTGTCGACGAACTGGTGATCGGGCGTCATCAACGCGGCGAGCCCGTCGAGATCGGCCGCGGAGATCCGGTCGTTGAACAGCTCCACGACAGCAGCGGCGGTGTCGATCTCGGGCACGGCGATCAGCGCGACGCGCGCCACGTGCGCTCGAACGGGAGCCGCCAGGCGTGCGGCGCGATCAGCTGGTGGATCGCGTTCGGGCCCCACGAGCCCGGTGCGTACGGCTTCACCGGCGGCGGATCCTCCAGCAGCGGAATCGAGCGCTCCCAGAGGCTTTCGATGCCCTCGGCGGTGGTGAACAGCGTGTGGTCGCCGCGCATCGCGTCCAGGATCAGCCGCTCGTAGGCCTCGAGAACGTCGCCCGCGCGGTCGGTGTCGTGCGTGGAGAACTGCATCGACAGCTTGTCCAGCCGCATCCCCGGACCTGGCCGCTTGCCGTAGAACGACAGCGACACCTTCGTCTCGTCGGCGAGATCGAACGTCAGGTGGTCGGGCCCCTGGGTGCCGACGCCGGAACCCGCGGGGAACATCGTCTTCGGCGCCTCCTTGAAGGCGATCGAGATGATCCGCTGCCCCTCCGCCATCCGCTTGCCGGTGCGCAGGTAGATCGGAACGCCGGCCCAGCGCCAGTTGTCGATCCTGGCCTTCAGCGCGATGAACGTCTCGGTGTCGGACTCGGGCGAGACCCCGTCCTCGTTGCGGTAGCCGCTGTACTGGCCGCGCACCACCTGCCGCGGGTCGATCGGCAGCAGCGACCGGAAGACCTTGTTCTTCTCCTCGCTGATCGCTCGCGGCTCCAGGGCGGTCGGCGGCTCCATGGCCACGAACGCCATCACCTGGAACAGGTGGGTCACGACCATGTCCTTGTAGGCGCCGGTCGACTCGTAGAAGCCCGCCCGGCGGTCGAGGCCCAGGGTCTCGGGGATGTCGATCTGGATGTGGTCGATGAAGTTGCGGTTCCAGATCGGCTCGAACAGCCCGTTCGCGAACCGGAACGCGAGGATGTTCTGGGCCGCCTCCTTGCCCAGGAAGTGGTCGATCCGGAAGATCTGCGACTCGTCGAAGACGGCGTGCACCTCGGCGTTGAGCGCGATCGCGCTCTCCAGGTCGGTGCCGAACGGCTTCTCCATCACCACCCGAGAGCGCTCGACGAGCTTCGCGTCGTCCAGCATCGTGACCACCGCGAGCGCCGCGTTGGGCGGCACGCTCAGGTAGTGCAGCCGCCGGACGTCCTCGCCGAGCTCGGCCTCGGCCGTCGCGACGGCCTTCGCCAGCGCGTCGGGTCCCGCGCTCTGCGGCACGTACTGCAGCCGGCTCGCGAACGTGTCCCACTGACTCTCGTCGAGCTTGCGGGTGCTGAACTCCATCACCGCCTGATGGGCGAACTGCCCGGAAGTCCTCGGTCGACAGGTCCTCGAGGGACGTCGCCACCACCTGGATGTCCGGCGTCAGCGCCGACAGCGCCAGGTGTGCCAGCCCCGGCAGGAGCTTTCGGCGGGAGAGGTCGCCGGTCGCGCCGAACAGCACGACCACGTGCGGATCGAGGTGCTCGGCCTCCCGCCGATACGGCCGGGATCCGGGCGCCGGGTAGGCGATGGTCTGCGCATGCGGTTCCAGCATGTGCCGATGATCCCACCGGTGCTGATCACCGCGAACGGAGGTCGCCGATCCGGCCGCGTCGCCGCCGACGATCCGCGAGCCCGGCCGCACCCGATCCACCGCCCCGCAACGCAGCGTCGGCGCGACGCGCACCGCGCGCTCACGAGACGACGGAGAAGTAGTGGTCGAGGAAGGCGTCGGGCCGAACGTCGACGGCAACGTGATGCGGGTCCTCTGGCCGGCCGGGACGCCAGCCCGTGCGCCCGGCCGACGGCCCGTCCACGACCTCGACGCGGATCTCACCGGCCGCGAAGTCGCACAGCCCGGGCTCGAAAAGCGTTGCGGCCGCGAGCGGGTCGTTGAAGACCACGTCGGTCCGGGTGCCGAACCACGACGCGGCCATGTCCGCCACCGGGCGCAGCGCGGGCACCGCGCACCGCCGGAGGAACTCGGCGGCCGGCAGCCGGACGCGGCGCGTGACGTCCAGCCCCACCGCGCGCAGGTCGGGGACCGGAGCCGCGAACGCCAGGAGGGCGGCGCGCGGGTCGCAGTGCATGTTCCATTCGGGCGTGCCCGGGTCGGCCAGGTACTTCCCGCCCATCATCACGAGGGACCGCAGCAGCGGCGGGAGGTCCGGCTCGCGCTCGAACAGCAGCCCCACGTTGGTCAGCGGGCCGATGGTCAGCAGCGTCACCTCGCCCGGTCGCGCGCGGATGGCCCGGCTGAGGAAGTCGACCGCACCGGGCTCGGGGAAGGACGCGCGGTGGGGCCAGCGCCCGAGCACAGTCGCCTGCGGTGGCGGTTGCTGCCGGGCCGGACCGACGAGCGGGTCGGCGGCGCCCGGGTGGATCGGCACGTCTGAGCGCCCGGCGTTGCGGCAGAGCACGTCGGCCAGCCTGGCCCGCGCGATCGGATCCGTCGTGACGGTGGTGATTCCGAGCAGCTCGCACCGCGGCTGGGCCAGCAGGTAGGCCAGGCAGACGGCGTCGTCGATGTCGTTGCCGATGTCGGTGTCAACGATCACCGGCAGGCGGTCGGCCGTCATCGGACGTTCCGACGGGCTTCGCCCCCGCGCGATCCGTGCCGCTCCACGCGCGCTCCCTCCCGCGCGCACCGCGCGCCGACTCAGCATCCCCCGCGCCGAATCTCCTCGCGCGCCGGCCCGGCTCGACGCGCCGCGACCCCCCGTCCACCGGTACCTTCGCCACGAGGAGGTGCGCGATGTCAGTCGAGGAGATGCGGGCGCAGTACGAGGAGATCAAGGCGAGCTGGCACGGCGCCGACGGGCGCGGCCGCGACGAGGGCATCCGGCGGCTGACCGCGCTGGCCGCGGAGGCCGAGTCGTTGCCCGACTCCGGCGCCGAGGCGCTGCAGATGGAGATCGAGGACCTGATCCAGGACATCCGCCGGCACTCCATCCATACCTGATCGCCGCGCGCCACGGTGAACACTGAGGTCTTGACCTGACCTTTAGGGCAGTGAATACTCAGGCAAGTGCCTGACAGTGTGGCGGACCTGGACCTCGTCTTCCGGGCGCTGGCCGACCCGACTCGCCGATCGATCGTGGAGCGGCTGGGTCGCGGCGCCGTGTCGACGACCGAGCTGGCCCGACCGTTCGACATGGCGCTGCCGTCGTTCTCCCAGCACCTCGACGTGCTGGGCCGGGCCGGCCTGGTCACATCGAGCAAGAGCGGGCGGGTCCGCACCTACCGCCTCGTGCGTGACCGGCTGGACGAGGCGGAACGCTGGATGGCCGCGCAGCGCGACCTCTGGGAGCGCCGGCTCGACCAGCTCGACGGGTTCGTGACCGACGGAGGGGAGGCGGCGAACGATGGACAGCGACCGAGGCGGCGGCACTGATCCGGAACCCACGCCCGACCCCGAGCTCGACCTCGTCATCGACAGGTTCGTCGGCGCGCCCGTCGAGCGGGTCTGGGCCGCGTGGGTCACGCCCGAGCACCTCGTGCGGTGGTTCGCGCCGCATCCGTTCACCACGACCGACGCCGAGATCGATCCGCGGCCGGGTGGCGTCTTCCGCACGGTGATGCGGTCCCCGCAGGGCCGGACGCTCGAGAGCATCGGGTGCTACCTGCGGGTCGTCGAGCACGAGCGGCTCGTCTGGACAACGGTCCTCGGGCGAGGCTTCCGTCCCGCCCCGTCCCGGCCGGGGCGCCCGATGACGGTGATCGTGCGGTTCGCCGCGGCCTCGTCCGGGTCGTCGTCGGGCACCGCCTACTCGCTCCTGGCCATGCACGGCGACGCCGGGACCCGGCGCCGGCACGCCGACCAGGGGTTCAACCAGGGCTGGGGCGTCGCCTTCGACCAACTCGACCGAACGCTGGAATGACCTGGAGGAAGAGCATGCGCACGCTGATCGAATCGACGTTCGTGAGCCTCGACGGAGACGTCAGTCATCGGCTGATGGACTGGGGGCCCGAGTACTGGGACGAGGAGTATTTCGCGTACGAGCGCGGGCTGCTGTTTGCCGCCGACGCGCTCGTCCTGGGCCGCAGGACGTATGACGGCTTCAGCGTCTCCTGGCCGGAGCGCCACGGCGACGCGTACGCCGATCGCATCAACAGCATGCCGACGTTCGTGGCGACGACCACCCTGACCGATCCGGCCGCGATGACCTGGAACGCCACGCCGCTGCCCGGCGACGCGATCGAAGCCGTTGCGGCGCTCAAGAAGCAGCCCGGAGCGAACCTCCTCAAGTTCGGCAGCGGCGCCTTCTCCCGGAGCCTGATCGAGCACGGGCTCATCGACGAGTTCCACCTCTGGCGGTTCCCGGTGATCGCCGGGGCCAGCGATTCCCGTTTCGACGGGATGCCGGTCACGCACTTGCGCCTCGCCGACGTCACGACCTTCGAGTCCGGCATCGTCGTCGAGGTCTACCGGCCGAAAAACTCATGACCGGACCGGTTCTCGCTCCACGTCACGCGTTCCCGATGCCGACACCACCGTGGCGATCCTGCCGAACACCGACATCGAGGCGTCAGTCCTCGTCGGGAAGGTCGTTCATCAGCCGCCACACCCGTTCCGGGGTGAGCGGCAGCCGCTCGGGCCAGCGACCGATGGCCCGCGCCACGGCGGCGGCCACCGCGCCGCCGATCGGGTTCAGCGCGCCCTCGCCGGCGCCCTTCGCGCCGTACGGCCCGACCCCGTCGCCGCGCTCCACGATCATCAGATCCAGCTTGGCGGGCAGGTCGCCCGCGCGGGGCACCCGGTAGTCGACGACGTTGGCGTTCACCAGCTGCGCGCCGTCGTAGATCAGCTCCTCGTGCAGGGCGGCGCCCAGGCCCTGGGTCGCCGCGCCGAGGTCCTGCGCCTCCACCGCCGCGGGGTTGATGGCGAAGCCGACGTCGGCGACGGTGACCAGCTGGTCCACGCGCACCGCGCCGGTGTCCCCGTCGACCTCGACCCCGACGCCGACCATGCCGAGCTCCCAGAACGGCGGCATCTTGTCGGTCGCCCCGTCGCGGCGCAGCACGCCGACGCCGGTGACCTCACCGGCGGACGCACCGAACCAGGTGACCACGACCTCGCCGAACCCCACCGGCTTCCCGTCGACGGTCACCCCGCCGGGCGCGTCCGAGACCCGCTCCGAATCGACACCCCATGCCTCCGCGGCCATCTCGCAGATCCGCCGACGGGCATCGGCGCACGCGCGCTGCACCGCCAGCCCGACGAGGGTGGTCGTGCGGCTCGCACCGGTGGTGCGCTCGTACGCCGTGGTGCCGGTGTCGGACTGCACGACGGACACCCGGTCGAGGTCGACCCCGAGCTCCTCCGCGGTGATCTGGGCGAGGGCGGACCGGCTGCCCTGACCCATTTCCGTCGACCCGCTGGCGGTGATGACGGACCCGTCGGTCTGGATCCGCACCTGGGCGGTCGAGATCGGATAGGCGCCGGCGTCGGAGGCGGAGCAGCCGAACCCGATGCCGTAGCGCGGCACCGACTTCCGGTCCCGCTCCAGGGACGCGACGACGAGTTCCAGGTCCGCCTTGATGTCGGCGTCCAGGCCGCGCTTGCCGGGCAGGATCGCCTCACCGGGGTCGACGAGGTTGCGCCGCCGGATATCCGCGGGGCTGATGCCGAGCTGCTCGGCCGCCCGGTCGAGGTTCGTCTCCCCCGCGAGATTGCCCTGCGGCGCGCCGAATCCGCGGTACGACGAGGCGGGCGATGTGTTGGTGTAGATCGACCGGCCGCGGGCCCGCAGGTTCGGCACTCGGTACGGGCCGAAGCACCGGTTGATCGCCTTGGCCAGCACGAGCGGCGAATTGTCCGCGTAGGCACCGGAATCCATCACCATGTCGAACTCGCGGGCGAGGATCGTGCCGTCCGCGGCGAACGCGCTCCGGGTCGTCACCACCGCAGGGTCGGCCCGCGTGGTGTAGATCGCCTCCTCCACGTCGAGGACGAGCTTCACCGGCCGCCGGCTGTACCAGGCGCCGACGGCCGCCAGCGGCTCGACCTTCGTGTAGGACTTCGAGCCGTACCCGCCCCCGATGTACGGCACCCGGACGCGCACCCGGGACAGCGGCAGCCCGAAGATCCGCGCCAGGTCGTCGCGCACCATGAACGGGTGCTGGGCGGTGGACGTGACGTCCAGGCCCTGCTCGGTGAAGGCCGCGACGGCGTTGTACGGCTCCATCGCGTAGGCGTAGAGCATCGGGTACCGGCTGCGGCTCTCCACGACGAGGTGGGCCCCGGCGAACGCCGCGTCGACATCGCCCCAGCCTATGGTCACCTCGTGCGCGACGTTGGACGTCGCGACCTCCGCCTCGGCCTCGATCTGCGGCCCGGTGAGCACCTTGAAGGAGTCGTCGCCCGTGCTGTCGTAGCTCTCCTCGTGGACCAGCGGCGCGCCCTCCGCCAGCGCTGACGCGACATCCAGCGCCGCCGGGAGGTCGCGGTAGTCGATCCGCACCAGGTCGGCGGCATCGGCGGCCTCGTACGGCGTCTCGGCGAGCACGAGCGCCACCGGCTCGCCGTAGAACCGCACCTTGCCGATCGCGAGAATGTTGTGGTCGGCGACGATGTGGCCGAACCGCGGGAACAGCCCGGTGAGGTCGTCCGCGGTGACCACCGCCACGACGCCCGGCGACTTCAGCGCCTCCGTCGTCTCGATGCTCTCGATCGTCGCGTGCGCTCGGTTGGAGCGAACGACCTTGGCGTGCAGCATGCCGGGCAGGGACACGTCCACCGTGTACTCGGCCGCGCCCGTGACCTTCTCGACCAGGTCCCTGCGCAGCACCGACCGGCCGACGACCCCGTGCTCAGGCATGGAACTGCCCCGGATCGTCGCCGGCGAGCTGCTTCGCCGCCCGGTCGATCGCCGTGACGATCGGCTCGTAGCCGGTGCAGCGGCACAGGTTTCCGTCGATGTGCTCGACGATGTCGTCGCGGGACGGGGCCGGATTGCGGTCGAGCAGGGCCTTGCCCATCATCAGGAAGCCCGGCGTGCAGAAGCCGCACTGCAGGGCAAAGCACTCGACGAAGCTGCGCTGCAGCGGGTGCAGGCCGTCGGCGTTCGCGAGGCCCTCGACCGTCTGCACCTCGTGCCCGTCGACGTCGACCGCCAGGCAGGTGCACGCGCTGACCGGCTGGCCGTCCACCAGCACGGTGCAGACGCCGCATACCTCGAGCGCGCAGCTGACCTTCGTACCGGTGAGATGCAGCTCGTTGCGCAGGAACTCGACCAGCGTCAGGCGCACCGGGATGCGCCGGGTGACCTGGATGCCGTTGACCGTGGCCGCGACCGTGGCGTGCCAGTGGAACGCATCCGCGGGGTCGCGTTCCGCGGGACGCCGTTCCTCGGGTGCCGGGTCCGCCGGCGGGTCCGCCGGCGGGTTCGCCGGCGGGTTCGCCGGGGGGTTCGCCACAGTGGGATCGCTGCGGTCGGGCCGGATCTCGGTGGTCATCGCGGCCCCGCATCGACCGCAGCGATCGCCCGCCGGGCGATCACCCCGACCAGGTGCCGCTTGTACCGCGGCGAACCGGTGACGTCGGAGATGTAGTCGACCTCCGCGGCGAGATCGTCGGCGAGGTCGGCCGCCTCGTCGAGCGAGGCGCACTCACCGCGGATCGGCACCTCGCCGGCCGCGCCCACGGCCAGCACGCAGGAGGAGGAGTCGTCGTCGACGACGACCGCCACCCCGACCGTCGGGCGCTCGGTGATCTGGAACTTCCGGTACGCGGCGCGCTGCCGCGGACGGTTCGGCACGCGGATCTCGGTGAGCAGCTCCTCCGGCTCGCGGTCGGCGTAGTAGGCGCCCTGGATGAAGTCACCCACGCCGAGCCGCCGGGTGCCCGACCGCGACACAAGGGTCACGGTCGCGTCGAGGGCGAGCAGCGAGGTCCCGACGTCCGACTTCGGTTCCGCGAAGCAGAGGTTGCCCCCGATCGAGCCCTGGGCACGCACGCGCGCGTTGCCCACCTTCCCCTCCACGGCGGCGAGCATGGGACAGTGCGCGGTGACGGTCGGATCGACCGAGATGCGCGCGTGCCGCGCGAGCCCGCCGATCACCAGCTCGTCGCCGTCGATCCCGATCAGGTCGAGGCCCGGGATGCGCTTGAGGTCCACCAGCCTCGGCGGCCGCTGCAGCCCCGCGCGCATCGAGAGCAGCAGCTCGGTGCCACCGCAGATCGGCAAGGCCTCCTCGCCGATCAGCCCGAGCGCGTCCGGCAGGCTGGTCGGCCGCGCCAGCTGGAAGCCCGGCAGCATCAACCGACCCCGAGGGATTCCCCGGCGCGGTCGAAGAACTCGTCGAGCACCTTGTCGGCCTTCTTCCTGATGGTTCCGGTGCCCATCGACGCCACCTTGCCCGTGACCTCGTAGCTTCCGTCGATCTGCACCTGCGATCCTCCGTCGTCGCGGGGCACGACGTCCAGCGTTGCCGCGACCGTCACCCTGGATCCCACCTGCCGGTCCTCGCCGGCGACGTTGATCGCCAGGTGCCTGCCCTCGTCGACGTCGACCATCCGGATGTCCAGGTCCGCGCGGAGTTTGAACGGGCCGATACGGTCCATCAGCACGGCCGAGTACGACTCCAGCGGCACCAGCTCGCGGGCGTCCTCCACGACCGAGATCCAGCCGACCAGCCGCGGCACGTCGACCAGCGTCGCCCACGTCTTGTCGGGGTCGGACGACACCGCCAGCGCACGACTGAACAAGCCTGCAGGCACCGGGAACTCCCTTCATACTGTGTTCTCGCCGGACTGTGCTCTCGCCGGACTGTGTTCTCGCCGGCGGGACCGATCGCGGGACCGGCCGGCGTGGCGGGTCAGCCACGGAGCTTGGGCAGCACCTCGCCGCCGAGCAGCTCGATCTGGTCGAACCACGCGTCGAACTTGAAGCGGAAGTCGAACACCAGGTGCTCGACGCCGGCCGCTTCGAACTTACGGCACTCCTCCACCGCCTGGTCGGGATCGCCGGCGATCAACTGACCCTCGAGATCCTCGGCGGTCTCGAACGTCCCGGACGGCGGCTTGACCGCGAACTTCGCCTTGTTCGCCCAGGCCAGCAGGCCGGGGATGTTGACGTGCCGCAGTGCCTCCTCGCGGGTGCGCTCCACCGACGTCGGCGGGATGACCGCGATGGTCGGGCGGGCCCGGCCGGCCTCGGCCGAGAGCTTCTCGATCGTCTCCATCCGCTTGCGCAGGGTCGCCATGCCGATCCGCCCCGGCATCCACCCGTCACAGAACTCGACCGCGAGGCGGGCGGAGCGCGGGGTGCCGCCGCAGTACCAGAACGGCACGGGGCCGCCGACCGGCTTCGGCTCGATCGTCACGTCCTGGAAGGAGAAGTGGTCGTCTGCGTACGTGACGTCGTTCTCCAGCGCGACGCGGCGCAGGATCTCGGCGTTGGAGCGGACCAGCTCGACGCGGTCCTTGTCGCCCCAGCCGATGGCCTCGAACTCGTGGTCGAACGTGCCGGCGCCGAACCCGAGAATGACGCGGGGGCCGAGCAACTGGGTCATCGTGCCGACCATCAGCGCGGTGGTGAGCGGGTGCCGGAACGGGATCAGCGAGCCCGTGCCGAGCTCGATGCGTTCGGTCACCGCGCCGATCGCGGTGAGCGTGGTGAGCGCGTCGTAGAAGGTCCGGTTCGGCTTCTCCATCTCGCCGTGGGGCTCGAACACCAGGTGGTCGCGCACCCAGACGGAGTCGAAGCCCAGCTCCTCGGCGCGCTGGGCGCCCCTGAGCAGGTTCTCCTTCGAGGCGTGCTCGCCGAAGTGCGGCAGCAGCAACCCGTATTTCGTCACAGCCGGTTCCCTTCCGTCGTCGTCGCGGTGCTTTGGGCCAGTGCGAGACGCCCGAAACCGGGGCTGCCGACGACCTTTCCGTCCGTGTAGACCACCTGTCCGCGGACCAGGGTGGTGTCGACGCTCGCCGAGATCGACCGGCCGTCGTACGGCGTCCAGCCGACCCGGGACAACACGCCGTCGTTCGAGATCGTCCAGGGCGCAGCGGGATCCATCACCACCAGGTCGGCATCCTTGCCGACGACGATGCGGCCCTTGGTCGCGCTCAGCCCGAACGCGTCGACCGGGCGCCACGCGGCCGCGTCGACGGCGCGGCGCAGGTCGATCAGGCCCCGGCCCACGGCGTCGACGAGCATCGGGTAGTAGTACTGGATCCCGGGTGTGCCGGTGTGCGCGCTCCACATCTGGGTCCAGCCGATCTCCTTCTCCTCGCGGGTGTGCGGCGCGTGATCGGAGGAGATCATGTCGATGGTGCCGTCGTTCAGGCCCTCCCAGACCGCCGCGCGCGCGTCGTCCGGCACCCAGTACGACAGCGCGTACGGGCCCAGGGTCTGCACGTCGGACCAGCGGGCCAGGAACAGCGCCCAGTGGTTGACCTCGCACGTGACGTCGACGCCTCTCGCCTTGGCCCGGCGGACCGCGTCGATGGACCGGCGCGTCTGCATGTGGGCGATGTGGATCGGGCAGCCCGAGGCCTCCGCGAGCCGCAGGATCACGTCGATGGCGGTGTCCCAGATGACGCCCTCGCGCGCGGCGTAGGCGGCGGCGTAGCCCTCGGGCGTGTTGTCGCCGCGGGCGAGCACCTCGCCCTCGATGTAGTCCATCAGCGCCTGGTCGTGCGGGTGGATGATGAACCGCGCGCCGGTCGGCGCGATGGTGTCCATCATCTGCAGCAGGTGCCCGTGGTCGTGCATGCCGGTGCCCGCCGGATGCGGGTAGGTGCGGCCGGTGTCGACCACCATGTAGATCTTGAAGGCGCGCACGCCGGCCGCCGCCATGTCGGCGATCGCGTCCGGGTTCGTCGCGGCCGGATTGTGGTTGTAGTCGACGATCGACTTCTGCGCGTACAGCTCGAAGACCTGGTCCAGCCGCTCCCGGTCGGTGGTCGGCGGGTCCAGGTTCGGCATCCCGAAGATCGTGGTGACGCCGCCGGCCGCCGCCTGCTCGGTGGTGGTGCGGATGTCCTCCTTGTGCGTGTACCCGGGCTCCCGGGTGTGCACGTGCACGTCGACCATGCCCGGCAGCACCAGCTTGCCGGCGGCGTCGATGTCCGTGACGCCCTCACCGACCTCGAGCCCGCCGCGCACCACGCCGGCGATGGTGCCGTCCTCGTCGATCAGCACGTCCGCTCGCACGGTGCCGTCGCCCGTGACGACCTCCCCGCCAACGATTCTCGTCACGACCGCCATGTCAGCTCTTCTCCAGGTATCGAACGGCGGACTCCGCCGGCTCGGCGTCCGTGACCACCACGGCGCCGTGCGTCACGTATCGGGTGAACCACTCGACGATCAGCGGGGTGACCTGCTCCCAGTAGTCGTCGTAGGCGGCGTAGTGCGTGGTGTGCCGCTGCATGACCAGCTGCCGTGGGCCGTCGGCCGCGTCGAACAGCGCGAGCGCGTGATCGGTGGGCGTCGTCGCATCGCCCTCCACGCCGATGACCAGCAGCGGGGTGCGCAGGCCCCGCGCGGCCTCGATCGGCCGGTACTCGAGGATCTCGTCCGCCGCGGCGAGCGAGACCTTGGTCGGGATCTTGTCGTCGACGTCCGCCTTGATCGTGGTCGCCCGCCGCTCGGGCGTGGGCACCATGATCTCCTCGCGCGGGTGCACCAGCCGGCCGGAGCCCTCGGTCACCCGCAGCCGACGGTCGGTGTCCAGGTCGCGCTGGAAGTCCAGCCACTCGGACTCGGATCGCATGCGGTGCAACCAGTCGGCGCCGTCCGCGACGGGCACCTGGCTGACCGCGGCCCGCACCCTGGCGTCGTGCGCGGCGAGCAGCACCGCGTTCCCGCCGCCGGTGCCGCCCGTGCCGAACACGCCGATCCGATCGGGGTCGACGTCGGAGCGTGTGCTCAGGTAGGTCACCGCGTTGCGCAGGTCCTGCAGCTGGTTGGCCGGCGAGAGCATGCGCTCCCCGCCGGAATCGCCGAACCCGCGGTAGTCGAAGATGAGCACCCCGAAGCCGGCCGCGGTGAGCGCCTCGTGGTAGCGCAGGTACAGCTTGGCGTCCTTGAGACCGAGCCAGCCTGGCCCTTGCACGATGGCCGCCAGCCGCTCGGCCGGCTGATCCGGGGTTCGCCAGAGGCCGGCGATCTGCGTGCCCTCGCTGTAGAAGGTCACCGGGGTGGTCCGCACGTCGCGCTCCTTCTGGATATTTGATCCAATCATATAGGAACTGCGGGGCACCGACAAGATCCGATGCCGCGGGCCGGCGACCGGGCGGCCGGCCGGCCGCCCGGCTCAGCCGGTCCGCCCTGCCCGTCGGGCAGGTGTGGGGTGAGTGCTGGCGTCAGGTGGTGGGAGAGGTCTGGCCGGCCGCCGCCCCGTCCTCGGGGAACCGCTCGATCTGGTGCAGCCCCAACGCCTTCACGGCGAAGGTGTCCTGCACCGCGAGGTAGCGGGCCACTTCGGTCTCGCTGTCGTTGAAGTGCTGGTGCCACATCCAGACCGGGAAGCTGAACAGGTCGCCCTCGGCCCAGTCGATGCGCTGCTTGTTGATGCCGTCCCAGCTGATGATCGTGTGGCCGGTGCCCCGCACGATGTAGATCACGGCCTCGGTGGTGTGCCGGTGGTTCACGGACTCGCCGAGCGGGGGGAGCTCGCTCACGTGCGGTTGCAGGCGGATGTCGCCGCCCAGGCGGTAGAAGCGCGCCTTCGTGTTGCGGAACTCGCGTGGGGTCAGCTCGGTGGTCCGCAGGTCCTTCACGATGACCGCCTCGGTCGGCGGGTTCTTCCGATTCCAGGCCTCCCGATTGGTCATCTCGCTGTTCGGCGTCTCGCTCAGCGCCTGGTCTCGGATCTCGATCTCTTCGATCGAGTCGATCGTCTTCTCTGCCATCGTGGGTCTGGGTCCTTCCCCGTCCGCGGTCAGGTGGGTCGCGGCGAACGCCGGACTGATGAAAGGATAATAGATCCAATCTGTGAGTCAAGATCTGGTCACGACACACTGGTGACAGCGAGCGGCCGCGCGCCCGATCCGGCGGCGACGGCGCGACGACGAGGAGGAGCGCGAGGGTGGATGAATCCCGAGAACCGTGGGAGACCAAGGCGATTCAGCGGGCCCTGCCCCCGGGCGCGGTGCCGGTCGCGGCGCTGTGGATGCCCGTGGCCGGGCGCGCCGTGGAACGCTCTCCCGACGACGTGGTGGCCATGACGAGCGAGCAGGTGCGCGGCCGGCTGCCGAGCGCGCCGCACCTCGTCATGGCGCTGGGCGCGGACGATCTCGATCGCGACGAGGAGGCGGACACGCTGCGCCTGATCGAGTCCACCGACGGTGGCGTGATCGTTGTCGGAGTCGCCTATGACCTGCCGTCGACGCCGGCCATGGCCCTCGGCCAGAGCTGCCCCGAGTGCGGGTCGGAGTCGGCCGAGGTGCTCGGCCCGTCCGACGAGCACGTCGCTCCCGAGTTCGCCGCGCAGGCTCGGCTGTACCGCTGCCTCGACTGCGGAACCGCCTGGGACGCCTGATGTCCCGCCGCCGAGCCGAGGGCCGGCGGGGGCCGGCGGTCCGGGGCGGACGGCCGGTACTGGCGCCTGCGGCGGCCGGTCAGGCGACCTCGAGCTTGCGCAGCCGCGGCAGGATCTCGGTGGCGTACAGCCGCAGGAAGCGGCCCTGGTCGGGGCCGGGCGCGTGGAACACCAGGTGCCGGAAGCCGAGGTCGGCGTATTCCGCGATGCGCCCAACGTGCTCGTCCGGATCCTCCGACACGATCCACCGTGACGACGCCCGCTCCACCGGGAGCGCATCTGCGAGCCGCTCCATCTCGATGGGGTCCTCCACGCCGGTCTTCTCCGCGGGCGAGAGGGCGAGGGCCGCCCAGTGCCGGGTGTCGTCGAGCGCCCGGCTGCGGTCGGGATCGAAGGAGACCTTGACCTCGATCATCAGGTCCATGTCGGCGACAGTCCGGCCGACCTTGGCCGCGCCCTCGTCGAGCGACGGCAGCAGGGTCTCGGTGTACAGCTCCCTGGCCTTGCCGCTGGTACAGATGAATCCGTCGGCCATCCGCCCGGCGAGCCGGGTGGCGGCCGGACCCGAGGCGGCAAGGTAGATCGGCACCGGGAGGTCGGGCCGGTCGTAGATGGTCGCGTTCTGGGTGCGGTAGTAGGTGCCCTCGAAGGAGACGCGGTCGCCGGTCCACAGCGCCCGGATGAGCTCGACGGACTCCTTGAGCCGCCCGAAGCGCTCCTTGGGCTCCGGCCACACCGCGCCCAGCGGCACCTCGTTGAGCGACTCGCCCGAACCCATGCCGAGGACCACCCGGCCGGGTGCGAGGCACCCGAGCGTCGCGAACGCCTGCGCGATCACCCCCGGGTGGTATCGGAAGCTCGGGGTCAGCACGCTGGTGCCGATCTTCACTCGCCGGGTGGCGTTCGCGAGCGCGCCCAGCCACGGCAGCGCCGCCGGCGCGTGCCCGTCGGTGTGCCGCCACGGCTGCAGATGGTCACTGATGAACACCGAGTCGAAGCCGGCACTCTCCGCCTCGATCGAGAAGTCCAACAGCTGGCTGGGCGGGAACTGCTCGGCGGAGGCCTTGTACCCCAACGTGAGCATCGTCTCTCCTGACGGTCCGGGCTGGCGGGACGACGAGCGATCCCGATCGCGGGCAACTGCGTGTGACCGCGATCGGGATCGCCTCTCCTACGGATGCGAACCCGTAGATCTTAGATTTTGGATCCAATGTACATCGGGATCCGCCCACGTCAAGCCCCTAACGGGTACAGCGCACTCGTACCGGCGACACGGGCGCTTCGGGTCGTTCGCCGGTCCCCCGGAGGACGAGCGGGACTTCCAGCCATCAGCCCAACGACTCGAGCGGCACGGCCGGGTCGGCCAGCCGCCGCGGGTCGACGGCGCGGCCCGATCTGATGATCGCGCCGATGGTGTCGGCGACGTCCCATACGTTCACGTTCATCCCCGCCAGCACGCGCCCACCGCTCAGCCAGAAGGCGATGAACTCCGAACCGCCGTCGGCAGCACCGTCGGCACCGCCGTCCGAACGGCTGGCGCGGACGAGCACCTCGTCGTACTCCCCCGGTTCGGCGTAGCCCGTGTACTCCATGCTCAGCTCGAACTGGTCGGTGAAGAAGTACGGCAACCGGTCGTACACGACGTCCTGTCCGAGCATGGCCCGCGCGGCGACCGGCGGTTGGTACAGGGCGTTCGCCCAGTGCTCCACCCGCAGATGCCGGCCCAGCAACGGGTGGTCGGCGTTGGCGACATCGCCCACGGCGTAGATGTCGTCGTCGGAGGTCCGCAGGTGCGCGTCGACTCGGACTCCATTGTCGACCACGATCCCCGCCGCCTCGGCGAGGGCTGTGTTCGGAGTGATGCCGGCGCCGACGACGACCGCATCCGCAGGAATGTAGGAATGATCGGACAGGCGCACCCCGGTCACCCGCCCGTCCTCACCCGTGATCTCGGAGATCTGCACCCCGCACCGCAGGTCGACGCCGTGCCGGCGGTGCAGGTCCGCAAAGATGCCCGCGATGCGGTCGCCGAGCACGCGCTGCAGGGGGAGCGCAGCAACCTCCAGCACGGTCACGTCGATGCCGGCCGCGCGCGCCGCGGCGGCCGTCTCCAAGCCGATCCACCCGCCGCCGACGATCGCGATCCGGCGCGCCGTACGGAAGGTGGCGCGGAGCCGGTCGCTGTCCGGAAGTCGGCGCAGGTAGTGCACCCCGTCGTGGCCGGCGCCGTTCAGCGTCAGCCTGCGGGGCGAGGAGCCCGTCGCCAGCACGAGTTTCGAGTATCCAATGCGCCCGCCGTCCGCGAGCGCGACCTCGTGCCGGCGCTTGTCGACGCGGGTGACGGCGACGCCCAGCCGCAGCTCGATCGTGTGCTCGGCGTACCAGCCGGCCGGATGGACGAACGTCGCGTCGCGGTCCGTCACACCCATCAGGTAGTCCTTCGACAGCGGCGGTCGCTCGTAGGGTGGTTCACCCTCGTCCCCGATCAGGACGATGCGCCCGGCGAAGCCCTCCTCGCGCAACGCGTGCGCGGTGGTGGCTCCGGCCAGTCCCGCGCCGACGACGACACATGTTTCCGCACCGGGCATCGCGCACCGTTCCTGTCGGTTGTCTGTCGGTCATTCGGAGCCGCGCCGACCCGCGGGCAGGGCGGCGAGCGAAAGGAACTCGGCACGGGCGGACGCGCTCTCGCGAAGCTCGCCCTTCAGGGCGGACGTGACGGTGCTGGCGCCGGTGGCCCGGATACCCCGCAGGGTCATGCACAGATGCTCGGCCTCGACGAGCACACCGACGCCGCGGGGGCGCAGGTTGGTCTGCAGCCAGTCGGCGACCTGCTGCGTCAGCCGTTCCTGGACCTGGGGCTGCCGCGCGAACATGTCGACGACACGGGCCAACTTGGACAGCCCGATGATGCGCTCGCCGGGCAGGTAGCCGACGGACGCGACGCCCACGAAGGGCAACAGGTGGTGCTCGCACACCGCATGCACCGGGATGGAGCGGGCGAGTACGAGTTCGTCGTATCCCTCCTCATTCGGAAAGGTGGTGAGCCGGAACGGCTCCGGCGCGAACATCTCGGCGTACGCGCGGGCCATCCGGCCCGCCGTGCCGCGCCGGCCCTCGGTGGCCAGGTCCACGCCCAGCGCGGTGAGCAGCGCGGCTGCTGCGCGCTCGGCGGCCGGCAGGTCGACGTCGCCGGCCAGGTGGATGGATCGGAGGGGGCCATGCCGCTCGCTGCTTCGGCCGCGATCGCCACCCGCGACGAGGGCTCCGGTCGTCTGCATTGTTGACTCCGCTCTAACGGACACTATTCTAGACGTTAGAGCCGCCGCTTTCTTTCGTCAATAGATCCGTCCGTTAGAAGGAGCGCCATGGACAGCGATGACCTGGCCGAGCGTGTCGGCGGGCTGGCCGCGCTGGCGGATCCGGCCCGTCGCGAGCTGTATCTCTTCGTGGCCGCCCAGCCGGAGCCGGTCAGCCGGGATCAGGCCTCGGAGGGGGTCGGCGCCGCGCGGCACACGGTGAAGTTCCATCTCGACAAGCTCGTCGAGCAGGGCCTGCTCGACGTCGAGTACCGACGACTGTCCGGTCGGCGCGGACCGGGCGCCGGGCGACCGACAAAGTTGTATCGGCGTTCAGCGCGCCAGGTCTCGGTCACGCTGCCCGACCGCCGCTACGAGCTCGCGGCGGAGCTGCTGGCAGGCGCGGTCGACGACTCGACCCGCACGGGTGCACCAGTGGTCGAGGCGCTCCGGGCGATCGCCACCGCGTGGGGGGTCGGGCATCGCCGGGCTCATCCGCGACCGTGTCGGGAATCCGCCCGGGGCGCGGGCGGCGCCTGACCGCCATCCGCGACACGCTGTCGGACCAGGGCTACGAGCCCCGCATGGAGGGCGACACGCTCACGCTGGCGAACTGTCCGTTCGACGCGCTGGCGCGATCGCACACCGAGCTGGTGTGCGGCATGAACCTCGCGCTGCTGGATGGGCTCGCCGGCGGCACGGGCGTCGACAACCTGCGCGCTCGCCTCGATCCCGCGCCGGGCCGGTGCTGCGTGGTGCTGGACACCGCAGCAGGGTGATCCGACCGGGGTCGCCGGGACGGGGCCGGCAGGGCGCTGTCGCCGCTCAGACGTTCCGGCGGACCGAGCCGTCCTCGGAGACCGTGCCCTGCAGGACCTTGCTGACGCGGTTCAGGTGGCTGGTCAGCCAGTCGACGGCGGCGCGCTTGTTCCGCTCCCGCAGGTGGCTGATCAGCTTGTCGTGACCCTTCGGCTCGTCCATCCGGATCAGCAGCAGGTAGCGGCCGACGGCGACGCGCAGCTGCTCGGCCGCTGCCTGCACCCGCGGCCGGTTCGCGAGGTCGTAGAGCCGTCGGTAGAACTCCTGGCGGCGCTCGATGTGGTCGGCCCGGCTCGCGCCACGGTCGACCTGCTTGGCGATGACCTCCAGCTCCTTCAGCGTCTGGTCCGTCAGCCGGTCGATGGCATGCCGCAGCAGGTACGACTCCAGCATCACGCGCATGTCGTAGATCTCGGCGATCTCGTCGGGTCGCAGCACGGACACCGTGGCCCCGCGGTGCGGCGAGATGCGCACCAGGCCCTCGCCCTCCAGCTGACGGAGGCTGGCGCGGACCGGCATCCGGCTGATGCCGAGGGTTTCCGCGATGTCGTCCTGGTTCAGGCGCTCGCCCGGCTCGAAGATGCCGCGCATGATGGCCTCGCGGATGAACGACTGCGTCATGCCCTCGATGGTCTGGAACGTGCTGCGGACGGACAGGGCGATGTCGGTCAGCTCGCTGGATCGCTCCGGCGTCGCGGCGACGGGTGTCGCGGCCATGTGGGTTCCTCCGCCCTGGGACGACGTGCGGACGTCGTCCCTGCTGCGCCAGCCTGCGTAGAGCAATACCACACCGCTCCCCCGCAGCGCTGTGCGCGACTGTAGCCGGAAGTGATCCGGGATCCCCGTGCCGGCACGGCCGGGTCGGGTCGCGCCGCGCCACCTGCCGGCGGTCAGCTCGTCGTCGCCGCCCCGCGCCTGGGCGGCAGCGGGAGGAAGCCGGAGGTGCGCGCGACGTACTCGGCGTACCCCGGCTTGGACGACGACATCCGTTTCTCGGTCAGCGCCTTGCCGGTCTTCGCGACCAGCAGCCAGACCATCAGCGTCGGCGAGAGAATCGTCAGCGCGCCGATCCACGACCAGGTGACGGTGAGGTAGATGCCGGTCCACACGCACGCGTCGCCGAAGTAGTTGGGGTGGCGCGTGTATCGCCAGAGCCCGCGGTCCATCACCCGGCCCTTGTTCGCCGGATCCCGCTTGAACGCGGCGAGCTGCGCGTCGCCGACCGCCTCGAAGAACAGGCCGACCAGGTAGACGGCGAGACCCACCCAGACCACCCAGCCGGCCGGTCCCGGCAGCACCATGCCGACCTGCACGGGCAGCGAGACGAACCACATGGTCAGGCCCTGCGGCAGTTGCACCTTCCGCACGATCACGCCGGGACCGCCCGCGTCCGCGAGCATCTCCTCGTAGCGCGGATCCTCGGGCAGCCCGTGGTTACGCAGCAGGATGTAGCCGCCCAGCCGCAGGCCCCAGACCACGACCATGCCCAGCAGCAGCCAGCGCAGCCCCGGTTCGCCGTGTCCCGAGGAGAGGAGGAACGCCACGATCGCGATCAGGGCGAAGCCGGGGCCCCAGACCGCGTCGATGATCGAGTACTTCCCGGTGGCCCGCCCGACCGCGAACGACGCGGCCATCACCAGCGCCACCGCCGCCAGCGAGCCGGCCAGCACGATCAGGAACGTCTCCGTCGGGAACACCCGATCACCCCTCTCCCGGGCGAACGGCCCGGCCCGGTCGTCCCGATGTGTACCCCGTCGATGAGTACCGCGTCGGTGCGCGCGCCCGATGCACCTCCGCGGCGCACCGCCCGTCCGCGCGCGAGCCGCCGCGCACACGGACCATCGGGGCGGCGCTCGCTCAGCGCTCCCAGTCGCGCCGGGTCGCCGGCAGGCCAGCGGCACCGGTGGCGGCCGGCCGCACGGCCAGGATCTGGTCCACGCCCATCCGATTCTCCGCGAACGCGAGGCCGCCGCCGGCGAGGTACAGCCGCCACACGCGCGCGCCGACGGCGCCGATCATGGCGACCACCTCGTCCCAGCGCTCCTCCAGCGTGCGCTGCCAGGCCAGCGACGTCCACAGGTAGTGCTCGCGCAGCGCGTGCACGTCGCGGATCTCCAGCCCGCCGCCGGCGATCAGGCCGACCGTCGTCGCGACGGGCTTCATGTGCATGTCCGGCGCGATGTAGGTCTCGATGAAAGCTCCGCCACCGGCGGCGGTCTCGCTGCGGGACATCTGCTGCACCAGGGCGCGGCCGCCCGGCCGGAGCACGTCGTGCAGGATCTGTGCGAACGCGGGGTATTCGAGATCGCCGACGTGCTCGCCCATCTCGATCGTGGACACGGCGTCGTACGCGGTCATGTCCGCGAGCGAGCCCTGCAGCTCGCGGTAGTCGGCCAGCCGGACGGTCGCGCGGTCGCCCATCCCGGCGTCCGCGATCCGTTTGCTGACGAACTCATACTGCGCCCGGGACAGCGTCACCCCGGTCGACTCGGTGCCGTAGTGCTCGGCGGCATGGCAGAGCAGGGAGCCCCAGCCGCAGCCGATGTCGAGGTGCCGCTTGCCGGGCCCGAGGCCGAGCTTGCGGCAGATCAGGTCCAGCTTCGCCCGCTGCGCGGCGGCGAGGGCCGCCTCGTCCGGACGGCCGGCGGGCTCCTCGGCGAAGTAGGCGCAGGAGTAGGCCATGGTGTCGTCGAGCAGCAGCTCGTAGAACTCGTTCGACAGGTCGTAGTGGTGCGCGATCGCCGCCCGGTCGCGGTCCCGGGTGTGGCGGCGGCCCCGAAGTCGGGCCGCCGCACCGGGCGCCGCCGGCCGCCGGCCGACGATGCCGAGCCGCACGGCGCCCGCGATCAGTCCCGGGTACTCGGCCGGCCGCGGGCGCCGCAGGCCGCCGGAGCGGTACGCGGCCCAGACTCGGGAGAGCCCGTCGGCAAGGTCGCCGTCCACATCGAGGTCGCCGCTGATGTACGCCTCGGCGAGGCCGAGCTCCCCCGGAGCGTAGAGCAGCCGCCGCAGCGCCCTGCGATTCGACACCACGAGGATCGGCGCGTCCGCGGGCCCGGCCTGGCTGCCGTCCCAGGCCCGGATGCCGACCGGCAGCGGTCCGCCGAGCACCGTGCCGGCCATCTCCGCCAGTCGTTGCGCGGTGGTCACGGACAACGGTCTGCTCCCGGGCGTCTGGTCGGTCCGCCGTGCGGCGGTCTGATGCTGCCGACATCTTGAACGGACCGCTGTGATGGCCCGACATCGCCCCCGGTCGGCGGGGTCATCACAGCGGTCAGTAGGTGTTCGGAGCCGGACGGTGACCGGATGGGGCGGATTCGGGGCTGGCCGCGCACGGCCGGTGATACCCTAGGGGGGTACCCTACGAGCCGGCGCGGCACGAAGCGCAGCCGGCCCAGGAGCGGAGAACAGCCAATGCAGCCCGAACACCACCAGCACGGGTACATCCACGACAAGGACGACTACCTCAGGCGGCTGCGGCGCATCGAGGGCCAGGCCAGGGGCCTGCAGAAGATGGTCGAGGACGAGAAGTACTGCATAGACATCCTGACCCAGATCTCGGCCGTGACGAAGGCGCTGCAGTCGGTCGCCCTCGGCCTCCTGGACGAGCACCTGACCCACTGCGTCGCCGACGCCACCGCCGCCGGCGGGCCCGAGGCCGACGCGAAGATCCGCGAGGCGTCCGAGGCGATCGCGCGGCTCGTCCGGTCCTGAGCGCCGCGCGGCGCGCGCACCATCCCCATCCCCCGCAACCCGAGATCGAGGCCCCCATGAGCGTGACCAGCACCTACTCCGTCACCGGCATGACCTGCGAGCACTGCGTGCGAGCCGTCACCGAGGAGGTGGGCCGGCTCGACGGCGTGCAGTCGGTGCACGTCGACCTCCGCCCCGGCGGCATCTCGATGGTGACCGTGACCAGCGAGGCGCCGCTGCTGTCCGAGGCCGTCCGCGACGCGATCGACGAGGCCGGGTACGCCTTCGCGGCCTGACGCCGGACGACGTCCTTGCCCGTGATCTCACCCGGGGAGGTGAGCGCATGACCCAGGCGGTGGATCTGCAGATCGGTGGCATGACCTGTGCGTCGTGCGCCGCGCGGATCGAGAAGAAGCTGAACCGGATGCCCGGCGTCGCGGCGTCCGTCAACTACGCGACCGAGAAGGCGCACGTCGTGCTGCCCGAGGGCACCAGCGTCGCGTCGGCCATCGAAACGGTGCAGGCCACGGGATACACGGCCGAGCTGCCACCGTCGCCGGCGACACCCGCGGACGCGGCGGAGCGGCAGGGCGCGCCGGGATCGCCGGGCGCCGACCCCGGCGCGGTCGATGACGAGACGGCCGGCCTGCGGACGCGGCTGATCGTCTCCGCGGCGCTCACGGTGCCGGTGCTGATCCTGGCCATGGTGCCCGCCCTGCAGTTCCCGAACTGGCAGTGGCTGAGCCTCACCCTCGCGGCACCGGTCGTCGTCTGGGGCGCGTGGCCGTTCCACCGCGCCGCGGCGGTGAACGCACGGCACGGCACGGCCACCATGGACACCCTGATCAGCCTCGGCGTGCTCGCCGCCTTCGGCTGGTCGCTGTACGCGCTGTTCTTCGGCGGGGCGGGCGTCACCGGGATGACGATGTCGTTCGACCTCGTGCCGCGGTCGGGCGCGGGCGCCGACGCGATCTACCTCGAGGTCGGCGCGGCGATCACGGTCTTCCTGCTGACGGGCCGCTACCTGGAGGCGCGCGCGAAGCGATCGTCCGGGGCCGCCCTGCGTGCGCTGCTCGGCCTCGGCGCCAAGGACGTCGCGGTGCTGCGGGACGGCCACGAGTCCCGCGTGCCGATCGACCGGCTCGCGGTCGGCGACGAGTTCGTCGTCCGCCCCGGCGAGAAGGTCGCCACCGACGGCATCGTGGTCGACGGGTCGTCCGCCGTGGACACCAGCCTGCTGACCGGCGAGCCGATCCCCGTGGAGGTCGGCCCCGGGGACGCGGTGACCGGGGCGACCGTGAACGCCGGCGGGCGGCTGGTGGTACGCGCGACCCGCGTCGGCGCCGACACCCAGCTCGCGCAGATCGCCCGGCTCGTCGAGCAGGCGCAGACCGGGAAGGCGCCGGTCCAACGGCTCGCGGACCGGGTCTCCGCGATCTTCGTGCCCGTGGTGCTCGTGCTGGCCGCGGCCACCCTCGCCGGCTGGCTGATCGCCGGCGCCGAGCCGGCCACCGCGTTCACCGCGGCGGTCGCGGTGCTGATCATCGCCTGCCCGTGCGCGCTGGGCCTCGCGACGCCGACGGCACTGCTGGTCGGCACCGGCCGCGGCGCGCAGCTGGGCATCCTGATCAAGGGCCCGCAGGTGCTGGAGTCCACCCGCCGGGTGGACACGATCGTGCTCGACAAGACCGGCACCGTGACGGCGGGCCGGATGCGGCTGGTGGACGCGGTCCCGGCCGCGGGTACCGCCGAACGCGACCTGTTGCGGGTGGCCGGCGGTCTCGAGGAGGCGTCGGAACACCCGATCGGCGCCGCCGTGGCGGCCGGCGCGCGGGAGCGGCTCGGCGAGCTGCCGGCCGTCCGGGACTTCCGGTCGCTGCAGGGCCTCGGGGTGCGCGGCGTCGTCGACGGCCACGACGCGATCGCCGGCCGACCAGGTTGGCTCGCCCGCGAGCGGGACCTGCCGATGCCCGCCGCCCTCGCCGAGGCTCGCGATGCCGCGGAGGCGACCGGCAGCACGGTCGTCGGTGTCGGCTGGGACGGCGCGATCCGCGGCCTGCTGGTCGTTGCCGACACCGTGAAACCCACCAGCACGCAAGCGGTCTCGGAGCTGCGCGGGCTCGGCCTCCGGCCCGTGCTGCTGACCGGCGACAACACCGCCGCGGCCGCGGCGGTGGCGGCGCGGGTGGGCATCGCGGCGGGCGACGTGCACGCCGAGGCGCTGCCGGCCGACAAGGTCGGCGTCGTTCGACGCTTGCAGGACGAGGGCCGAACGGTGGCCATGGTCGGCGACGGCGTGAACGACGCTGCGGCCCTGGCGCAGGCGGACCTCGGCATCGCGATGGGCACCGGCACGGACGCGGCGATCGAGGCGGGCGACCTGACGCTGGTCCGCGGGGACCTGCGGACGGCGGTCGACGCCATCCGGCTGTCCCGGCGGACCCTCGCGACGATCAAGGTGAACCTGTTCTGGGCGTTCGCGTACAACGTCGCGGCCATCCCGCTGGCGATGGCCGGCCTGCTGAACCCGCTCATCGCCGGCGCCGCGATGGCCCTGTCGTCGCTGTTCGTGGTGACGAACAGCCTGCGGCTGCGGCGGTTCCGCGCGGTGTCCGTCCGCCCGGTCGACACCGGCGCGGCGGCCCGCGTGCCGAGCACGGCGGCGGCTGCATGACGCCGGAGTCCAGGACCGCGGTGCTGGAGGTCGCCGGCGTGCGGTGGGTGTCGTCCAAGCCGGTCGCGGAGGCCGTGCTGGGACGGCGGCCGGGCGTGCTGGACGTGGACGCGAATCCGGTCGCGCAGACCGCGACGGTGCGCTACGACCCCGCCCGCACGTCCGTGGCCGAGCTCGCCGGCTGGATCCGGGACTGCGGATACCACTGCGCCGGGCGGGCCGTGCCCGACCACGTCTGCGACCCGCTGGCGGAGCCCACCGGCGATGTCCATGTCCACGGTGCCGATGCCGATGCCGGGGCCCTCGAGGGCCACGCCGCGCAGGCGGGCACGGCGACCGGGGCGGCGGCCGGCACCCAGCAGGGCCATGCCGGGCACGCCGGGCACGCGGACATGTCGATGGCGGACATGGCCCGCGACATGCGGAACCGGCTGGTCGTCGCCGCAGTGCTGTCCGTGCCGATCCTGCTGTGGTCGCCGATCGGGCGCGAGGTCCTCGGCTTCACGGTGCCCGCCCCGTTCGGCCTGACGGACGAGTGGTTCTCGCTGCTGCTGTCGCTGCCCGTGATCTTCTACTCGGCCTGGATCTTCTTCGCCGGCGCCTGGGCGGCGCTGCGCGCCCGGACGCTGGACATGATGGTGCTCGTCGCCGTCGGGGTGGGCGCCGGCTGGCTGTACAGCGTGGGCGTCACCCTCACCGGCGGCGGCGAGGTGTTCTTCGAGGCCGCGTCCGTGCTGACCACGTTCGTGCTGCTCGGCCACTGGTTCGAGATGCGCGCCCGCGGCGGGGCCAACGACGCCATCCGCACGCTCCTCGAGCTCGCGCCGCCCAGGGCGGTCGTGCTGCGGGAGGGCGCCGAGATCGAGGTGCCGACGTCCGAGGTCGTCGTCGGTGACCTGCTCCTGGTGCGGCCCGGCGCGAAGATCCCTGTCGACGGGGACGTGGCGGCCGGCGAGTCCGAGGTCGACGAATCGATGGTGACCGGGGAGAGCCTGCCGGTCGCCAAGGCGCCGGGCGCGCAGGTCATCGGCGCCTCGGTCAACGTTTCCGGCACCCTGCGTGTGCGAGCGACGAAGGTCGGCGGCGACACCGCGCTGGCGCAGATCGTCGCGCTCGTCCAGGAGGCGCAGAACTCCAGGGCGCCGGGCCAGCGGCTCGCGGACCGCGCGGCGTTCTGGCTCGTGCTCGTCGCGCTCATCGGCGGCGCACTGACGTTCACCGTCTGGATGCTGGTCGGCGCCGGCGTGCAGACGGCGCTGCTGTTCGCCATCACCGTCGTCGTCATCACCTGCCCGGACGCGCTGGGACTTGCGACCCCGACGGCGATCATGGTGGGCACCGGGCTCGGCGCCCGCCGCGGGGTGCTGTTCAAGAACGCCGCCGCGCTGGAGGCGTCCGCCCGCATCGACACCGTGGTGATGGACAAGACCGGCACCCTGACCAGGGGCGAACCCGAGGTCACGGACGTCGAGCTGGATCCCGACGCGGGCATCGGCGAGCGCGAACTGCTCGAGCTCACGGCCGCCGTGGAACGCGAATCCGAGCACCCGCTGGCCGCCGCGGTGGTCCGGCACGCCGCCGCTGCCGGGCTGACACCACCCGCCGCGCACGGCTTCCGGGCCGTCGCCGGGCGCGGCGCGGGCGCCCGGGTGGACGGCCGGGACGTGCTCGTTGGCAATCGCGCGCTGCTCACCGAGCAGGGGATCCCGGTCGGGTTCCTGGCCGACCGCGCGGACGCGCTGGCCGGGGCGGGCCGGACCGCGGTGCTGGTCGCGGTCGACGGCCGCGCCGCCGCGGTCATCGCCATGGCGGACGCCCCGCGCGACACCGCAGCCGCCGCCGTCGCGGCGCTGCACGAGTCCGGGGTGCGGGTCGTCATGCTGACCGGCGACAACGAGGCGACCGCCCGCCGGATCGCCGCCGGGCTGGGCATCGACGACGTCATCGCCGGCGTGCTTCCCTCCGGCAAGGCGGCCGAGGTCGCTGCGCTGCAGGCGCAGGGCCGCCGGGTCGCCATGGTCGGGGACGGGGTCAACGACGCGCCAGCGCTGGCGCAGGCGGACGTCGGCATCGCCATCGGGGCGGGCACCGACGTGGCGATCGAGACGGCCGACGTCGTGCTCATGCGGTCCGACCCGCTCGACGTGCCGACCGCGCTGCGGATCGGCCGCGGCACCCTGCGCAAGATGCGGCAGAACCTCGGCTGGGCGATCGGCTACAACGCGATCGCGCTGCCCATCGCGGCCGGGGTGTTCGAGCCGGCGTTCGGGCTGGTGCTGCGGCCAGAGATCGCGGCCCTGACGATGTCGGGCTCCAGCGTGATCGTCGCGACGAACGCCCTGCTGCTCAAGCGCCTGCCGCTGCCGGCACCCGACCGGATCGACCGTGCCGCGGGCGATCGAGACGAGGTCCGGCAGCGGACATAGTCGGCGAGACGCGCGCGTATCGGGCAGCATCGGACATCCACGATCGGACAGTGCGGTGCACGGCGATCACGGCTTTCGAGAGCGCGGAGGCCCCATGACGGAACCGTTCATCGGCGAGCTGCGCGCGTTCGCATTCGACTTCGTCCCGCGCGGCTGGCTGCCGTGCGACGGTCAGCTGCTCCCGATCGTCCAGAACACGCCGCTCTTCGCGCTGATCGGGACCATCTACGGCGGTGACGGCCGGACCACGTTCGCCCTGCCCGACCTGCGTGGCCGCGCGGTCATCGGGGCCGGCCAGGGTCCGGGACTGAGCGCGCGGACGACCGGGGAGGCGGTCGGCAGCGAGTCCGTGCGGCTCACCGCCGCCCAGCTGCCCGCCCACCGGCACGCAGTGGGTGCGTCGTCGACGGCCACCACGGCGTCGCCCGCAGGTTCGTTCCCGGCGCCCGCCGCGGCGGGAGAGTCCTTCGGCGGCAGCGCGGACGCGCCGATGAACCAGCGGATGATCGCCCCGGCCGGCGGAAACCGGCCGCACGACAACGTGTCCCCTGTCCTCGCCGTCACCTGGTGCATCGCCGTGCAGGGCGTCTTCCCCGGCCGCCCCTGACGCGGGCCGGCCGGGTTCTCACCCCACCGACGCCGGCTCGTCGACCCGCGCCGGCCCGCGATGGGCGAGCTGGTGCCGCGTCGGCTTCGGGCGGACCGGCCACCAGGTGAACGCACCCATGTCCACCGCCACGGCCGGCACGAGCAGGGTGCGCACCACGAAGGTGTCCAGCAGAACGCCGAACGCCACGATGAACGCGATCTGCGCGAGGAAGAGGATCGGGATCACCGCCAGCGCGGCGAACGTCGCGGCCAGCACCAGGCCGGCGCTGGTGATCACGCCGCCGGTCACCCGAAGGCCGCGGAGCACGCCCTCGCGCGGGCCGAAGAACGCGACCTCCTCGCGCGCCCTGGTCATCAGGAAGATCGAGTAGTCGATGCCGAGCGCGACCAGGAAGACGAACGCGAACAGGGGCACGGCCGGGTCCGACCCGGGGAAGCCGAACAGGTGGTTGAACACGAGGGCGGACACGCCAAGCGCGCTGCCGAACGAGAGCACGGTGGCGACGACCACGAGCAGCGCCGCGATCAGCGACCGCAGCAGCAGGATGAGCACGATCAGCACGGCCACCAGCACCACCGGGATGATCACCCGCAGGTCGCGGGCCGAGGTGTCCACGGTGTCGATCTGGATCGCCGTGTTGCCGCCCACCAGCACCTGATTCTCGAACCCGGGGATCGCGTGCACGGCCTCCCGCACCGCGCGGACCGTGTTCTCGGCGTCCTCCGAGTCGGCGGCGGCGGACAGCGTCGCCTGGATCTGCACGGTGCCGTCGACCACGAGGGGCGGCTGGCCGGCCGCCTGCGGTCCCGCCCCGGCCGCGGTCAGCGCCGCTGGGGGCGACGAGATGCCAGGCACCGCACCGACCGCCGCGATCACCTCGGCCGCCGCCGCCTCGGGCGCGATGATCACCACGGGGTTGCCGGAGCCGCCCGGGAAGTGCTCGCTCAGCGCGTCCTGCCCCGCGATCGAATCGACGTCCGTCAGGAACACGTCCGTCTGGGAGGTACCCGACGCCTTGAGCGTCGGCACGAACAGGCACGCGATCGCCAGCGCGATGGTCGTCACGATCCAGATCCGCCGCGGATGCCGGCCCACGAACGCCGAGATCCGCCCCCACAGGCCGCCGGCGCCGGCCGTCCGCGCGTCGGCGGCGCCGTCGACGGAGGCGCTGTCGGTGGCGCTGTCGAGGGTGGCGCTGTCGACGGGATCGTCCGGCCGGAGCGCACCCCGCCCGTCCGCGTCCGCCGCCGGCCCCGCCTCGTGCCGGCCGTGGTGCGGCGCGGGATGCGGGATTCGCGGCCAGAACAGCCACCTGCCCGCCATGAGCAGCGCGGGCAGCAGCGTCATCGCCGCGACGAACGAGGACGCGATGCCGATCGCGCCCACCGGGCCGAGCGATCGGTTGGAGTTCAGGTCGGACAGCAGCAGGCAGAGCAGCCCGATGATCACCGTGCCGGCGCTGGCCGCGATGGGTTCGATGCAGGCCCGCCAGGCCCGGCCCATCGCGGTGGCCTTGGACTCGACGAGCGTCAGCTCCTCGCGGTACCGGGAGACCAGCAGCAGCGCGTAGTCCGTGGCCGCGCCGACCACGAGGATGAACAGGATGCCCTGGCTCTGCCCGTTGAGCGTGAGCACGCCGTTCTTGGCGAGCAGGTAGACCACGCCGCCCGCGGCTGCGAGCGCGCTGACGGAGGTGAACAGCACGACGAACGGCAGGGCGAACGCGCGGTACACCAGGATCAGGATCAGCAGCACGGCGGACAGCGCGACCAACAACAACAGCCCGTCGATGCCGGCGAATGCCGCTCCGAGGTCGGCGATCAGCCCGGCCGGCCCCGCGATGTGCACCTCGCCGCCTGCGGCCGCGGCATCGCCGGCCGCGCGGATGCCGTCGACGACATCGCCGAGCGGATCCTCTCCCTCCGCGTCGACCGTGGTCACCGCGTCCGCCGAGAGCGGCACCAGCACGAGCGCGGCCTGGCCGTCCTGGGATGGCACGACGGGGATGGGCGCGGGCTGCCCGCCGGGTCCGGGCACCAGGTAGTCGCCGATCGTGCCGAGCGACGGGTCGTCGGGGTTCACCGGCTGGGCGGGCAGGCCCTGCGCGAACGCCTGCCACGACGCCAGCTGCTCGGGGGTCGCGGCCGGCCCGCCCGTCTCGAAGATGACGAACGCGGGCAGCGAGCCGGACTCCACGAACCCGGCGGCCGCGTTTGTCGCGCGCACCGACTCCGCCCCGCTCGGCAGGAACGACTCCTGGTCGTTGGACTGCACGCTGGACAGCGACCCGATCGCCGGCCCGCCGAACGCGGCGATGGCGAGCCACGCGGCCACCACCGCGATCAGCCCGACCGCGCGCAGCACCGCCGCCCGGCGGGTGGGACGGTGCCGGGCGCCGTCCGCCGGGTGGTGCTGCCCGGCGGTGCCCGGCTGTTGGTGCTGCTGGGCGGTGCCCGGCTGTGCGTGCTGCCGCGCGGTGCCCGGACCTGGGCGCTCCGCGGAGTCCGGGGCGTCCGGACCGGTCGTCTCGGGCTGTCCGGTGGCCATGGCGTGGTCCCGTCTGTGCGCTGGTTGTCTGTCGACCACATCTACTGTGGTGTGCGGCCGGACGGATGCTCAGCTAGCTGACTAATTTCGGCCATGGTGCCACACTGACCGCGCGCGGCGGAGCCGGGAGGTGAGGGCGTGACGGACCCCGAGTCGCGGGAGAGCTGGGTCACCGGTCGGCTCCTGTCGACGGCCGCCCGCCTCGTCGAGCAGACCTGGAACGCGCGGCTGCGCGCCCACGGCGTCAGCCACGCCGGCCTGGTCGTGCTGTCCACCCTCGCCCGCGGGCCGGCGAGCCAGCGTGAGCTCGCGCTCGACCAGCACGTCACGGAGCAGACCATCGGCCGCACCCTGGCACACCTCGAGGCGACCGGGCACGTCCGGCGGAGTCCGGACCGGACGGACCGGAGGCGGCGCACGGTCGAGCTGACGCCGGCCGGCGCACATCTCTTCGAGTCCGTGTCCGGGGACGCCGAGCGGATCACCGACGAGGTGCTGCGCGCGGCCGGCGCCGACATCGCGAGTTTCCGGGCGACGCTCGAGACCTTGATCACGTCGCTGGACCCGGACCGCGTGCGGCCGGGTCCGGCGGCGGGCGCCGCGTACCGCCCTGGGTAGGGTTCTGCGCCGGGGGTCTCATTCACCATCTGGTGGGCGTTTGCGGCCGGGTTCCCGGCGGCGGGCACGGCGCGATCGTCGCTCCGACAAGTCATCACGCTCGGGTGGCATCCGTCGGGTGAACGGAGTATGAATCACCCATCCAACGGAGGATGCTGCTTTCATAGCCAGGATGTCGTCACTGTAGGTATTCTCTCGGAAGAGTTGCGTGACCTGGGGCGCGATCGGGGGGAGGGGCAACCGTGTACTTTCTCGCCGCGCCGACACGGCTCGACGAGATGATGTCCGAATCCCGATCCGAATCCCGCAAAGACTCCCGCGCCTTGAATCCTGCGGCCCTCATCGGCGCCTTCCTGATCCTGCTCGCCTCACTCGGCTTCCTGCTGCTCGCGCGGATGGGCGCGGCCTCCCTGGGCGGCGCCATCGCCCCGCTTCTCGCGCTCGGCGTCGTCGCGGTCGGAGTCGGGCTCGTCCTGCTCTCCGACACCCGCTCCCGCCTGCGCACCACCGCCGTCCTCGGCCTGATCCTGCTCAACGTGCTGCCGGCCGCCGCCATCGTCGCGATGGCCGGGACCGGTGACGCGCGGGAGATGCTCGTCTGGCTCGTCATCCCGACGCTGATCGCCGCCTGCACGCAGAACGAGCGGCTGCACCTCGTCCAGGTCGGCTGCGCGGCAGCGGTGGCGCTCATCGTGGTGGTGTCGGTCGGGCAGACCCTGCTGGCCATCCTGCTCGACCTGACCGTCGTCATCGGCGTGCTCGTCGTCCTGGACATCCTGGCCCGGCAGCTCGCCCGGTCGATGGCCTCCCGGATGGCCGAGCTGCGCCGGCTTTCCTCGTCCGACGGGCTCACCGGCGCGCTCAACAGGCGCGGGCTGATCTCCGGCTTCCCCGGGGTGGTGGCCCGCGCGCAGCGGCTCGACGCCGGCGTCGGCGTGCTGCTGGTCGACATCGACCGGTTCAAGGACATCAACGACCGGTTCGGGCACCAGAAGGGCGACGTCGTCCTGCAGCGGGTGTGCGCGGCCATCGCGGGCTGCCTGGAGGAGGGGGACCTGCTCGCCCGGACCGGTGGCGAGGAGATGGTCGTCGTGGTGGCCGGGCCCGCGGAGCCCGTGGCGCAGGCGATCCGCGCCGCGCTGGCCGCGTCACCGCACACCCCCGCGGTGACCGTCAGCATCGGCTTCGTCGAGGCGGCGCCCGAGGACTGCCGCCCGCCGCAGCGGCTGTGGGACCTCGTCGGCGCCGCGGACCGCGGGCTGTACTCGGCGAAGAACGCCGGCCGCGACCGCATCCGCCGCGGCCACGTGGACGGGCATCGACCGGCCCTGCCGGTGCCCGTGTCCCCCGGCTTCGCGCACGCCGTGCGCCGCCGCCCGCAGCCAGGGCGGGCCCACAACACGCTCCTCGGCTGGACGCTCGTCGTCTTCGACCTCGCCGGGCTGGTCGCGCTGACCATCGGCCGGGTCGCGCCGGACCCGTTGGCCACGGCCGGGCTGGCGATGGGCATGTTCGGCGGCATCGTCGTCGGGCTGTGCCTGCTGGTCGTGAAGCCCTCCCTCACGCGCAGCTGGCTGGCCGTGTCGGTGGTCGTCGTCGACGTGCTGATCGTCATGCTGCTGCCCCACGCGACGAGCGTCAGCTCCCGGCAGCTCGGGCTGATGACGGTGATGATCCCGGCGATCGCGGCGGCGCTGTACCTGGGCCGGGCGTTCACGCTGGCGCACTCGGCGTTCGTCCTCGTGCTGTGCGTCGCGTGCGCGCACCGGCCGGGCATCGACGCCGTCACCTGGACCCTGCTCACGGCGCTGTCCGCGGTCGCGCTGCTCGGCGCGTCCGAGTTCATCTTCCAGCTGCGCCGCTGGCACGACCGCACCGTGGACGACCTGCACCGCTGGTCGATGCTCGACCCGCTGACCGGGCTGGCGAACCGGCGCGGGCTGGACCTCACGTTCGCCCGCGTCGACCGGCACCGCGCGATCGCGGTGGTGGCGCTCGACGTCGACGACTTCAAGCAGGTGAACGACCGCGAGGGACACGCGGCCGGCGACGAGCTGCTCGCGCACCTCGCTCAGGGGCTGGCCGAGCTGGCCGACGCGGACACGATGGTCGCCAGGACCGGCGGCGACGAGTTCGTGGTCATCTCCACGGCCGAGGAGTCGGGCGTGATCAACCGCAGGGTGGGCATCGCGGTGGCGGAGCTGCCCCGGGGCCTGTCCGTGTCCACCGGCATGGTCGACATCCCGGCGGGCTCCCGCGCCGGGCTGTGGGACCTCGTGGCGCTGGCGGACGAGCAGCTGACCGCCGCGAAGAACGCTCGCCGCGCCGCGCGCGAGGCGCGGATCGCGGCATGGGCGCCGCCGGCGACGCGCCGGCGCCGGGCACGACTGCAGCAGCCAGCCCAGTCGCCCGCGCAGACGGCCACCCAGCCGGCGCTGGCCCTCGTCGCCGTGGACCAGCGGGCCGCCGGCTAGCGGGCGACCGACCCGGTCCCGGACGCGCGTACCGCGGCACCGCCTGCCCGGCAGCGGCTCAGACCGCCGCGACCGCCGAGGCGGGCCGGACGACCAGCGCGCCCGGGTCGTCGTCGTTCACCGTGACCACGACCGTGTCGCCGTCGCGCACGCGGCCCGCCAGCAGCTCCTTCGCCAGCTGGTCGCCGATCGCCGACTGGATCAGCCGGCGCAGCGGGCGCGCACCGTACAGCGGGTCGAAGCCGCCGATCGCGAGCCACTCCCTGGCGTCCGGCGTGACGTCCAGCGTCAGCCGCCGGGCGGCCAGCCGCCGCGCCAGCGCCGCGATCTGGATGTCGACGATGGCGCCGAGCTGCTCGGTGTCCAGCGCGTGGAAGAACACGATGTCGTCGAGCCGGTTCAGGAACTCCGGCTTGAACGCGACCCTGACCACCGCCATGACGGCCTCGCGCCGCTGGTCGTCGGTGAGCGAGGCGTCCATCAGGGCCTGGCTACCCAGGTTCGAGGTGAGGATCAGCAGCGTGTTCCGGAAGTCGACCGTGCGGCCCTGGCCGTCGGTCAGCCGACCGTCGTCGAGCACCTGCAGCAGGATGTCGAAGACGTCGGAGTGCGCCTTCTCCACCTCGTCGAGCAGGATCACCGAGTACGGCCGCCGGCGCACGGCCTCCGTCAGCTGGCCGCCCTCCTCGTACCCGACGTAGCCGGGCGGGGCGCCGACAAGCCTGGCCACCGCGTGCTTCTCGGAGTACTCGCTCATGTCGATGCGCACCATGGCGCGCGGGTCGTCGAACAGGAAGTCCGCGAGCGCCTTGGCCAGCTCGGTCTTGCCGACACCCGTGGGCCCGACGAACAGGAACGAGCCGGTGGGCCGGTCCGGGTCGGAGATGCCGGCGCGCGCCCGCCGCACCGCGTCGGACACGGCCCGCACGGCCTCGCGCTGGCCCACCACCCGGCGGCCCAACTCCTCCTCCATGCGCAGCAGCTTCTCGGTTTCGCCCTCCAGCAGCCGGCCGGCCGGGATGCCGGTCCAGGCTGCGATCACGGTGGCGATGTCGTCGGGGCCGACCTCCTCGCTGACCATCGGGGTGGCCTGCTCGTCGACCTCGCGCTCGGCGCTGATCGCGTCGGACAGCTCGCGCTCCAGCGCCGGGATGCGGCCGTAGAGCAGCTCGGAGGCCTTGGCCAGGTCGCCCTCGCGCTGGGCCCGCTCGGCCTGCATGCGCAGCTCGTCCAGCTCCTTCTTGAGTTCGCCGACGCGATTGAGGCCCGACTTCTCCTGCTCCCAGCGCGCGGTCATCGCGGCCAGCTGTTCGCTGCGGTCGGCGAGGTCCCTGCGCAGCCGGCTGAGCCGCTCCTGGGACGCGGCGTCGGACTCCTTCTCCAGCGCCAGCTCCTCCATCCGCAGCCGGTCGACCACCCGCTGCAGCTCGTCGATCTCGACGGGCCGCGAGTCGATCTCCATCCGCAGTCGGGACGCCGCCTCGTCGATCAGGTCGATGGCCTTGTCCGGCAGGAACCGGGCGGTGATGTAGCGATCGGACAGGGTCGCCGCGGCCACCAGCGCGGCGTCGGCGATGCGCACCCCGTGATGCGCCTCGTACCGCTCCTTGATGCCGCGCAGGATGCCGATCGTGTCCTCAACGCTCGGCTCGCCGACGAACACCTGCTGGAAGCGCCGCTCCAGCGCCGCGTCCTTCTCGATGTGCTCGCGGTACTCGTCGAGCGTGGTGGCGCCCACCATGCGCAGCTCGCCGCGGGCCAGCATCGGCTTGAGCATGTTGGAAGCGTCCATCGCGCCCTCGCCGGTGGCGCCGGCGCCGACCACCGTGTGCAGCTCGTCGATGAACGTGACGACCTGCCCGTTGGAGTCCTTGATCTCCTCGAGGACGGCCTTGAGCCGTTCCTCGAACTCGCCGCGGTACTTCGCGCCGGCGATCATCGAGCCCATGTCGAGCGCGATCAGCTTCTTGTTGCGCAACGATTCCGGCACGTCGCCGGCGACGATGCGCTGGGCGAGGCCCTCGACCACGGCGGTCTTCCCGACACCGGGCTCGCCGATCAGCACGGGGTTGTTCTTGGTGCGGCGGGACAGCACCTGAACGACCCGCCGGATCTCGGAGTCGCGCCCGATGACGGGGTCGATCTTGCCCTCCCTGGCCCGCTCGGTGAGGTCGACGCCGTACTTCTCCAGCGCCTGGAAGGTGCTCTCGGGGTCGGGCGAGGTGATCTTGCGATCGCCGCCGCGGACCACCGGGAACGCCTCCACCAGCGCCTCCGAGGTCGCGCCGACGGAGGTCAGGATCTCGGCGGCGTCGTTGCCGGGGCGCGCCAGCGCCGCCAGCAGGTGCTCGGTCGACAGGTATTCGTCGCCGGCCGCGCGCATGATCTGCTCGGCGCCGGTGATCACGTTGGCGACCGCGCGGGACAGCTGCGGCTGCGCGACGGTGCTGCCGCTCACCCGCGGCAACCGGGCGAGCAACACGTCGGCCCGCCCCTTGACCGCCTCCGGGTCGGCGCCCACCGCGCGCAGCAGCCCGGCCGCGGTCGACCCCGGCGTCACCAGCAGCGCAACCAGCAGGTGCGCGGGCTCCACGGTCGAGTTGCCGGCGGTGGTCGCTCCGGTGACCGCCGCGGTGACGACTTCGCGGCTCTTCGTGGTCAGGATGTCCAGGTTCACGCGAGATCGTGCCCTTCTCTCTGTTTCTCGTCTCTGTCTCAGGTGGGTGTGTCAGGTGGGTGTGTCAGGTGGGTGTCTCACTGGGTGTCTCAGTGGGTGCGCCGGAGCGTCGCGACGCGGGCAGCCGTCCGCGCAGCTCAGCCTACGCGGGGCTCTGCTGGTTGCAACGCTAGAAACTTGAGCCTATTCCGCTCAACCTCAAGGCATCGGCGGCGGCCACCGCGGGAGGGGTCTTCCGCGCCTGGGTACGGTTCTGCCATGGGCGAGCTGCTCGCCAACGGCGTGCGCCTCTACTACGAGGAGCACGGATCCGGGCCGCCGATCCTCGGTCTGCACGGCTCCGGCAGCACCGCGCTGCTCTGGGGTGGCGCCGTCCCGGAGCTGCGGGCGCGCGGCCGCCTGATCCTGTACGACCGGCGCGGCTGCACCCGGAGCCACCTGCCCGACCCGAAGCCGCCGACCAGCGTCCGGCAGCAGGCGAACGATGCCCTGGCCCTGCTGCAAGGCCTGGATGCGGCGCCGGCGATCCTGATCGGCCGGAGCTACGGCGGCGAGATCGCGGTCGACCTGCTCGCGCGTGCCCCGGAGATCGTGCTCGCCGCGGTGCTCCTGGAGCCGACGATCTGCTCCCTGCTGCCCGGCGCCGAGGCATGGATCGCGGCCGTGACCGAGCGGGCGCTGGTCATCGCCGATGCCCACGGCACGGCGGAGGCGGCCGAGTTCTGCTACGGCGAGTTCCTCGGCGCGGACGGCTGGGCGACCATGCCCGACGGGGCACGGGACCTGCTGATCGACAACGCCCCTGCCCTGTTGTCCGAGCTCACCGGCGGCTGGTCCCGCCCCACCGCGGAAGCGTTGCGGCACGTCGACCAGCCGGTGCTCGTGGTGTCGGGCGTGTCGTCGCCCGAGCCATTCCGCGGGCTGGACGCGCGGCTGACCGAGCTGATCCCCGGTGCCCGGCACGAGATCGTCCCCGGCGGGCACGTGATCAGCCCCGCCGCGCCCGTCGTCCTGGATTTCCTCGACGGGCTCCCGGGCACGATTCCCGGGCGACCCGGTCGGTGATCAGGCGCCGGACGCCGCGGTCTCGCTCCGGTCGTGGTCGCCGACCGCCCCGTCGATCAGCTCGCGCAGGATGTCCATGTGCCCGGCGTGCCGGGCGGTGTCCTCGAGGATGTGGATCAGCACCCAGCGCATGCTGACGATGGCGCCGTGCCAGGCGGTGCCGGTGTCGTCCAGGTCGACCTCCGCGATGGCGCGGTCGGCGGCGGCCCGCGCGCGGGCGTAGTAGTCGAGGATGTCGGCGGTCGACTCGCCCAGAGCCGCGCGCATGTCCGCGTCGGGGTCGGACTCGTCGAACGAGATCGCCTCCGACTCGCGGCCGAACGTCTCGCAGAACCAGCCGTACTCGACGGACCCGAGGTGCTTGACCAACCCGATCAGGTTGGTGCCGCTGGGCGTCATCGGCCGGCGCAGGTCGGCGTCGGACACGCCCTGCACCTTCCAGATGACCGCGTCGCGATGCCGGTCGAGGGCGACCTGCAGGCTCTCCTTCTCGCCACCCGTGTACGGCACGATCCTCACCATCGACCGAACCTAACAAGCAGGTCCGACGGCCGCCCCGACACCCGTTGTTCGCCCAACGGACACGCCGCGGGGAATTGGTGAAACCGCCGCGAACCGGGTACCAACAAGTCCATGCCTGCGCGCGGGAAGAAGTCCGCATCGACCGGCCGGGCCTCGTCCAACGGCGGGCCGGTCGGGGCGCCGGCTGCGGGATCGGCGTCCGGGCCCCCGGCGACCGGATTCACTCCCGGCGCGGCGACCCGGGCCGCCGAGATCGAGACGAAGCTGGAGATCGAACCCGACGCCGACCTTCCGGACCTGCGGCGGCGGCGAAGCCTCGGCGCCACGGGCATCGACGCCGTCGCCGAACCGCAGACCTACGACCTGGACGCCACCTATTACGACACGGCGGGGCTCGACCTGCTGCGCTCGAAGATGACGCTGCGCCGCCGGACGGGCGGCAAGGACGCCGGCTGGCATCTGAAGCTGCCGGCCGCCGCCGGGGCGCGGACCGAGGTGGGTCTGCCGCTGTCGGCCGGGGAGCCCGGCGACGTGCCGGCGGAGCTGGCCGGCCTGGTCCGCGGCGCTGCTCGCGGTCGCCCGCTGGTTCCCGTGGCGCGGCTGGAGAACGCGCGCGTCGTCCGGCATCTGCTCGATCGCGACGGCGGCACCCTGATCGAGGTCGCCGACGACCACGTCCGCGCGACACCGCTCCTCGAGGCCGGCGACGACCCGATCGCGGCGCCGTCGCAGTGGCGCGAGGTCGAGGTCGAGATCGTCGACGGCACCGCCGATCAGCTCGCCGCGACCGTGCAGGTGCTGCTGCACGCCGGCGCGCAGCCGGCGTCGTCGGTGTCCAAGCTGGCGCGCGCGCTGCGCACCGACGCGGCCGAGGCGCCGGCCGACCCGGCCCGCCGGGGCCGGTCCGCCGGGTCGGTCATCGTCGCGGCGCTGGGCCGGCAGCGGGACCTGCTGATCGCCGCCGATCGGGGGGTGCGCGACGGAGGTGCCGACGCGCTCGCCGACGCGTACTCGGCCGCCCGCCGGGTCCGCGCCGTGCTCGCCGTGTACTCCCCGCTCTTCGACGGTCCGGACCCCCGCTCGCTGCGCCGCCGGCTGCGGGACCTCGGCGGCGCCGTGAACGCCGCGGCCGACGCGGAGACGGCGCGCCGACGGCTGCTGGCGCACCTGGCGGACGAGCCGGAGGACTACGCCGCCCACGCGCGGATCCGCCTGCAGGTGGCGTTCGACGCGCGGGTCGCCGACGCGATGGCCGCGGTTCGGGACCGCCTCGACGGCGAGGACTACCTGCAGCTGCTGCGCGACCTGGACGCGTTCGTGGCGGCGCCACCGCTGAGCAAGCGGGCCGCGCGGCCCGGCGCGGCGGAGCTCGCGGACCTGATCGGCGCGGGCTGGGGACGGCTGCGGGCCAGGGCGGACATCGCGCTCGCCGACCCCGGGAACGTGCCGGCGGTGCACGCCGTGCGGCGCACCGCGGCCACCGTGCGGTACGCGGCCGAGGCGGCGATCGCGGCGATCGGCGACAACGCGGTGGTGTTCGCGGCCGCGATCGAGGACGTCCAGGAGGCGCTCGCCGAGTACCAGGACGCCGGGGTCGCGGCCAACCTGCTGGCCGAGTTCGCCGCGGAGCCCGGCACCGACGGCATGGCGGGCTTCACCTTCGGCCGGCTGCACGCCTTCGAGCAGGCGATGGCGCACGGCGCGCTCGACGAGTTCGCCGACGCGTGGGACCGGGTGGAGGACGGCGACCTCGCGGCCACGCTCGCCCGCTGACCCGGGCGGGCCCGCCGTCCGGGTGACGCGGCGCTAGGCTCGGTGCCGCAGCTGGTTCGGCCACCCGGCACCGTCCGGGCGGGTCGAGGCAAGAGGGAACCCGGTGCGAGTCCGGGACTGCCCCGCAGCGGTGAGTGGGAACGACAGCCGTCATCCGCACTGGGCGCGTGCCGCCTGGGAAGCGACGGTCAGTAGGAGGCCGGTCCGCCGGCGCGCCCGCGAGTCCGAAGACCTGCCCGCTGTCCGTCCCGCGCCCGCGGGACGGTGGTCCGACCTCGCGGGTGGGTCGCGGACCGGTACCGGTGGCGGCCAGTGTCACGCCGGATCCGGGGCTGCCTCCTACCCGGCGCGGCCGGAGCGGACTCGCGAAGGAGAGTTCCATGCCACACCACCCGCCCGCCTCGACCGTGGCTGCACCCACCCGAACCACCGGGCCGACGGCGACCGTCCTCGGCTACCCGCGCCAGGGCGACGACCGGCAGTTGAAGAAGGCCATCGAGTCCTACTGGGCCGGCCGCATCGACGCCGCGGAGCTCACGGACGCGGCGGCCGCCGTGCGGTCAGCGCGCCTGACGCAGATGCGCACGGCCGGACTCGGCGAGATCCCGAGCAACGACTTCTCGCTCTACGACCACGTGCTGGACGCCGCGTGGATGCTCGGCGCCATCCCGCGCCGCCACCGGGAGGCGGTGCCGGACATCGACTCTCCGGGCGGCCGCCTCGACCGGTACTTCGCCATGGCCCGCGGCACCAGCGACGCGGCGCCACTCGAGATGACGAAGTGGTTCGACACGAACTACCACTACCTGGTTCCCGAGATCGGGCCGGACACCGCGTTCACACTCGACCCCGGCAAGCCGCTGGGCGAGTTCGCCGAGGCGCTCGAGGCCGGCGTCCGCACCCGCCCCGTGCTGGTCGGGCCGGTCACGTTCCTCCTGCTTGCCAAGCCCGAACCCGCTGCACCCGAAGGGTTCTCGCCGCTCTCACGACTGGACGACGTGCTGCCGCTGTACGTCCGGCTGCTCGCCGAGCTGCGGGCGGCCGGCGCCGAATGGGTGCAGCTGGACGAGCCGGCGCTGGTGCTCGACCAGCCGGCCGAGGTGCTGGACGCCGTCGCCCGCGGGTACCGGGTGCTCACCGAGAGCGCCGACCGGCCCAGCATTCTCGTGGCCGCGTACTTCGACGAGCTGGCCGGTGCGCTGCCCGTGCTGGCCGCGAGCGGCGTCGACGGCCTCGCGCTGGACTTCACCGGGCGCGCCGCGGCGAACCTGGCCGGCCTGGCGGCGATCGGCGGTCTGCCCGGCAAGCGGCTCGTGGCGGGCGTCGTCGACGGGCGCAACGTGTGGCGCACCGATCTGACCGCGGCCCTCGGCACCCTCGGCACGCTGCTCGGCCTGGCCGAACGCGTCGATGTCGGGGCGTCCTGCTCGCTGCTGCACGTTCCGCTGGATGTCGGCCGGGAGCGGGACTGGGATCCGCAGATCGCCTCCTGGTTCGCCTTCGCGCGCCAGAAACTGGAGGAGCTGGTCGTGCTCGCCCGCGGCCTGGGCGCCGGCCGCGACGCCGTCGTCGGCGAGCTGCGGGTCAACGACCAGCGGCTGTCGGCGCGCGCTGCATCGCCGATCGTGCGGGTCGAGGCGGTCCGGCAGCGTGTCGCCGCCGTCACCGACGCCGACCGGGCGCGCACCGGCGACTACGCCACCCGCCGTGCGGCGCAACGGGTCCGGCTCGCCCTGCCGGCGCTGCCGACGACGACGATCGGATCGTTCCCGCAGACCACGGAGCTGCGCCGGGCGCGCGCCGACCTGCGCGCGGGGCGGCTCGGCGAGGCCGGCTACCACGATGCGATGCGCGCGGAGATCCGGGCGGTCGTGCAGACCCAGATCGACCTGGGGCTGGACGTCGTCGTGCACGGCGAGCCCGAACGCAACGACATGGTGCAGTACTTCGCCGAGCAGCTGACGGGTTTCCTGGCCACCGCGCACGGCTGGGTGCAGTCGTACGGCACCCGGTACGTCCGGCCGCCGATCATCGTGGGCGACGTCGCCCGGCCGCGGCCGATGACCGTCGAGTGGGCCCGCTACGCCCAGGGTCTCACCGACCGCCCGGTCAAGGGCATGCTGACGGGGCCGGTCACGATGCTGGCCTGGTCGTTCGTGCGGGACGATCAACCGGCGGCGGACACCGCGACGCAGGTCGCGCTGGCGCTGCACGACGAGGTGGTCGACCTGCAGGATGCGGGCATCGCGATCGTCCAGATCGACGAGCCCGCCCTGCGCGAGACGCTGCCGCTGCGCGGGCGCGACCGAGCGGCGTACCTGGCATGGGCGGTGGCCGCGTTCCGGCTCGCCGCCGCGGGTGCCCGCGACGAGACGCAGATCCATACGCACATGTGCTACGCCGACTTCGGCGACATCCTCGGTGCGATCATCGAGATGGACGCGGACGTCATCAGTCTCGAGGCGGCGAGGTCCGACATGACGATCACCGCCGAGCTGGCCGCGGCGGGGTACCCGAACGAGGTCGGGCCGGGCGTGTGGGACATCCACTCGCCGCGCGTGCCGTCCGCGGACGAGATCGCTGGGCGGCTGCGGGCCGCGGTGTCAGCGTTCCCTGCCGACCGGCTCTGGGTGAACCCCGACTGCGGCCTCAAGACCCGCGGCTACCCGGAGACCCTCGCCAGCCTGGCCAATCTCGTGACGGCGGCGGAGCGGGTGCGCGACGCCGGCTGACCGGCCGTCGACCCGCGCCACCGAGGCGATCGCCGCTCAGCCGCGTTCCTCGTCGAACACCTGACCGATCTGCCGGCGCACCTCGTCGATCACGGCCAGCGTGGCGATCGAGTCCGACAGCGGCCGCAGCGGCGACTCCAGCATCCCGCCCGTGACGCACCGGGCCACCTCGGCCGCCTCGAAGTGCAGCGCCTCGTGGGCGACGGCGGGCTCGTCCCAGGTCAGGGTGCCGCCGCCGACCCCGGTCAGCGTCATCGGACCGGGCTGGTAGAACGGCCCGAAGATGGACAGGGTGCCGGCGGTCCCCGCGATCGTGCCAGTGGTCGGGGTGTTGCTGAACACGGTGGTGTGCAGCACCGCCTGGTTCGCGCGCGCGTCGTTCAGGATCATCGAGACCTGCCCGTTGACCCCGGCCGGGTGCGGCTGACCCGTGGCGAGCACGCGGGCCGGCGCGCCGAGCACCCACGTCGCGAACGAGACCGGGTAGGTGCCGAGGTCGAGCATCGGGCCCCCGGCGAGGTCTGCGCGCAGGATCCGGTGACCGGGCTCGAAGAACTCGCCGTGATCGGCCTGCACCGTGCGGATCTCGCCGAGCACGCCGTCGGCCAGCAGCTGCCGGATGACGTCGAACTTGGGCAGGAACAGCGTCCAGAGCGCCTCCATGCAGAACACGCCCTGAGCCTTCGCCAGCCCGGCCAGTTGCTCGGCCTGCGCCGCGTTCAGCGCCAGCGGCTTCTCCACGAGCACGTGCTTGCCGGCCTCCAGAGCCAGCCTGGCGCAGGGGAAGTGCGCGTTGTGCGGGGTGGCGATGTAGACGACGTCGACGTCCGGGTCGTCGACGAGTTCCTCGTAGCTGCCGTACGCCCGGTCGATGCCGAAGGTGGCGGCGAACGCCGCGGACCGGGCAAGGGTGCGGGAGCCGACGGCGACGACCTCCTGGGCGGTGTTGCGAAGCACGGCGCCGGCGAACCGTTCCGCGATCCAGCCGGGCCCGATGATCCCCCAGCGCAGCGTGGGAGCCGCCAGCGGGTCGGGGGTGCGGGGGGCCGGCAGCACGGGCGGGAAGTCGGGCGAGGCGGTGGTCACGACGCGGTTCCGGTTCCGGCGACGGCGATCTCGGGAACCGCGACGAATCGGCCATCGCCGTGCATGGAGGCCAGCACGGCCTCGGCCACGGCGGTCGCCACCAGGCCGTCCCGCGCGCCGGCCAGGTCGTGCGACAGCGGATCGCGCACGCCGCGGATCCGGTTCACCCAGGCCTGCAGCTCCAGCCGGTACGCATCGGCGAACCGGGCCCGCCAGTCGGCGGCGTACGCGACGGACCGCGCGAGCGCGCTGTCGACCGTCACGCGGGCCGGCTCGCGGAGGGTGAGAGCGCCGCTCTCGCCGACGATCTCGCATCGGATGTCGTAGCCGTACCGGGCGTTCAGGAAGGTCTCGACCGTCGTCAGGGTGCCGTCGGCGGTGCGCAGCAGCATCACCTGCGGATCGCGGAATCCGACGCCCGCGGTGGAACGACCCGCGTGCCAACTGGTCTCGACGACCGGGCTGCCGAGCAGCCACGGCACCGTGTCCAGGTCGTGGATGGTGCTGCCGACGACGCTCGACTCGTCCGTCGCGCCCGGGCCCGCGGACACGCCACGGCTGACGCAGTGCACGACCACGGCCGCACCGATCTCGCCGCCCCGCAGGGAGTCCCGCAGCGCGCGGTACCCGGGGTCGAACCGCCGCATGAAGCCGACCGTGACCAGGTCGGTCGCGGACCGCTGGTGCGCGCCGGACGGCCCGGCGCCGGTGGCGTGCAGCACCCGCTCGCAGTCGGCGACCGTGGGCGCGAGCGGCTTCTCGACGAGCACCGGCTTGCCGGCCGCCACCGCGGCGATGGTCAGGTCGGCGTGCGTGGAGTCGTGCGAGGCGATGACGACGGCGTCCACCTCGTCGTCGGCGATCAGCCGGTCGGCGTCGTCGACCACCCGGACGCCGTCCAGCTCGGCGGCCAGCGTGGCGGCGCGCGAGCGGTCCGCGTCGGCGATCGCGCTTACGGTGGCGCCGCCGACGGTCAGATGCAGCGTCCGCGCGTGGTCCGCGCCCATGATCCCGGTGCCGACCACGCCCACGCGCACCGCGTGCGTGCCGGCGGGCGACACGTGGCCGTGCCGGTGCGACGGCGCGCCGAAGGCCGCAGTCACGACGCCACCGACACCCAGCCGCCGCCGCGCGCGGACTCGGTCATCGCGTCGAGCGCGGCCGAGCTCCGCACCGCATCCGCGAGAGTGCTGCCCACGGGCTCCTTCCCGGCGATCGATCGAAAGAAGTTGGCCGCCTCGATGACCTTCAGGTCGTCGTAGCCCATGCTGGTCGCGGAGCCCGGCTGGAAGGCGGCGTAGGCGCCGGCCGACGGGCCGACGAACACCGTGCGCACGGCCTGGTCCTGGTAGGCGGTGCCGGTGCTGACACCGAGCTCGCCCAGCCGCCGGAAGTCCCAGAACACGGCGCCCTTGGTGCCGTGGATCTCGAACCCGTAGGCGTTCTGCTCGCCGACCGCGACCCGGCTGGCCTCGATGGTCGCCCGGGCGCCCGATGTGAAGCGGACGAGACTGGAGACGTAGTCCTCGTTCTCGACGCGCCCGAGCTCGCCGCCGGTGGCCAGGCCGTGGCCGGCGGTGGCGCCGGTCGGCCGGGGCCGCTCCGGGATGAAGATCGCGGTGTCGGCGACGACGGAGTCGATGTCGCCGAGCAGGTACGCCGCGAGATCGACGGCGTGCGCGGCCAGATCGCCGAGCACCCCGTTGCCGCCACGCTCGGTCTCGAAGCGCCAACTGAGCGCGCCGTCGGGGTGCGCGGCGTAGTCGCTGAAGAAGCGGATCCGGGCGTGCGTGACGGTGCCGAGCTCGCCCGTGACGATCAGCTCGCGGGCTGCGGCCACGGCGGGCGCGTTCCGGTAGTTGAACCCGACACCGCTCTGCACCCCGGCGGCACGCACGGCGTCGGCGACCGCGCGCGCGTCGGCGGACGTCAGGCCCACCGGCTTCTCGATCCAGATGTGCTTGCCCGCCTCGGCCATCGCGACGCCGATCTCGCGGTGCAGGAAGTTCGGCGCGGTGATGCTGACCGCCGCGACGCCAGGGTCGGCGGCGATGGCGCGCCAGTCCCGGTACGCGGTGCGGAAGCCGAACTGGCGGGCGGCGGCGTCCGCGCGGCCGGGCACCTCGTCGGCGACCGCCGCGAGTTCGGGCGCGAACGGCAGGTCAGGGAAGTGGTGCATCAGCCGGGCGTAGGCCTGGGTGTGCACGCGACCCATCCACCCGAACCCGGCGACGGCCACGCCGAGCGTGGGGCGATCGGGGGCGCTCACGACGAACCTGCCGCGACATCCGAGGACGACGAGCGGCGCGAGGAACGGCACACTGACATGCGAGCGATCCTTTCAGAGCAGCGATGGCCTGGCCGGTGTGGACCGGTCCAAACGGTGGTGGCCAGTGTGCTGGGACGCTGTGGTGATGTCAAGACAAAGTTGTGCCAGCGGGCGCGCCGGCGCCTCGAACCCGCACAAACGGCGCCTTGACGACGCGGGAAGCAGCATGTCGTGCGGGTTCGACGCACGCCACCCTCGCCGGGTACGGTTGTACCGGTCCAACGTTGCTCTCCCCGGGGCGGCCCGCCCGGGTGAACGGCGGGCCGAACGGAGGGCGCCGTGCCGGCCGAGGGCGAGCGCGCGCCGACGATCCGCACCGTCGCCGAGCGCGCCGGCGTGTCCAAGTCGCTGGTGTCGCTCGTGCTGCGCGGCTCGCCGCACGTCAGCGCGCCGAAGCGGGCGGCCGTGCAGGCCGCGATCGCCGAGCTGGGCTTCCGGCCCAACGCGATCGCCCGCACGCTCACCGAGCGGCGAACACGCCTCGTCGGCGTGCTGCTGCACGACCTGCGCAATCCGTGGTTCGTGGACTGCCTGCAGGCGATCACGGGAGTGCTGCACGACCAGGGGTTGCGCACGCTGCTCACCGACGGTCGCCTCGACCGCGCCGTCGACGACTCCGCGTTGCAGGGCCTGCTGGAGCTGCGCATGGACGGGCTCGTGCTGCTGGGCAGCATCCCGCCGTCGCCGCTGCTGGCCGCCGCCGCCGCGCGGGTGCCGACCGTGGTCGCCGCCAGCCGCGACATCGACCTGCCCGCGGTCGATCTCGTGGCCAACGACGACGCGATCGGCGCGCGCCTGGCCGTCGACCATCTGCTCGGCCTGGGCCACCGGCGGGTCACCCACCTCGGGGCGTCCACCGGGGCGTTCGCGGAGATCCGGCGGGAGAGCTACCTCGCCGTGATGCGGTCCGCCGGGCTCGAGAGTGACGCCCGGGTCGAGACCTGCGACGCGACCGAGGAGGGCGGCTACCGGGCGGCGGTCCGCGTGCTCGGCCGGCCCGATCGCCCGACGGCCCTGTTCGCCGTGAACGACATCACCGCCGTGGGCGCGATGTCGGCGGCGTTGGAGCTGGGACTGCGGATCCCGCAGGACATCTCGCTCGTCGGGTACGACAACACGTCGCTGGCGCAGATCCGGCACCTGTGGCTCACCACGGTCGACAACGCGGGCCCGGAGATCGGCCGCCGGGCGGCCAGGGCCCTGCTGCGCCGAATCGCCGACCCGGTCCTGGCCGGCAGCGTCGAGCTCCTCACCCCGACGCTGCGGGTCCGCGGATCGACGGCGCCGCCGCGGTGACGCCGGGCGCGCCGCCGGGTCAGCCGCGGGCCGGCCCCGGGTCGACGGCGGGCGCCGGCACGGCTGCGAGGCGGGCACCGGCCCGGCGGGCCAGCAGCACGAACAGCGCCGCCACCGCGCAGAAGGCCGGCATCACCAGGAACGCGCCGCGCACGCCGAACAGGTCGGCCAGCGCTCCGAGCAGGAACGGGCCGAGCCCGGCGGCGAGGCCCAGCCCGATGCTCGCGACGGCGACCGCCCGGTCGGTCTCGCCGCGCGAATAACCCATCACCATCGAGATGCCCAGCGGGAACTGGCCCGCGATGCCGAGGCCAACCACCAGCAATCCGGCCATCGCGGGCACGGGCGCGGTCGCCGTCCAGAGCAGCAGCCAGCCCGCGACGGTCACCGCGACGCTGGCGACGAACAGCCACGGCGCCGGGTAGCGCGCGGCGAGCCGCGCGACGATCAGCCGGCCGACGGCCATCCCGCCGATCACGGCGGACACCGCGGCGGTGGCCGCGCCCACGGACAGCCCGGCGTACTGCGTGAGCAGGTCCGGGGTCCAGGTGACGGCGCAGAACTCGATCGCGACGGCGGACACCACCCCGATGATCGCCAGCCAGCAGGCGGCCGTGAGGCCGCGCGCGGAGAAGCGGGCGGCGCCGTGCGGGGTGGCCGCGTACGACGGCTCCGCGCGGGACCGCCGCACCAGCAGGATGGCGACAGCAGCGAGCGGGATGGTCAATGCGAGGGCGGCCCGCCAGGTCCAGCCGAGCGCGGTGACCAGGCCGACGGCCAGCGGCGCCACGAGGCCGACGCCGGCCGCCACCGCGTTGGCCTCGCTCACCGCCGCCGTGCCGAGCGACCCGTAGTGGTCGTGCAGCACGGCGGTGCTGACGTTGATCAGCAGCGCGCCGCCGGCGCCGGCGACGAGCATCGCCGGGAGCGTGATCGCTAGCTGGCCGGACGGCAGCAGCGAGCCGGCGATGAACGCCAGGACGCCGGCGGCCATGATCGCCGCGCCGCCGCCCGCCGCGCCGGACCGGTGGAAGCGCCGCGCCGCGGCCACGCCCGACAACGCGCCGACGACCACGCCGGCGGCGAGCATCAGGCTGTGCAGCCCGGCGACCGCGCTGGACGTGCCGAACTCCTCGCGGACGAGCGGGATCGTCGGCGACAGTCCGTACAGGAACCAGGTGTAGGTGGACAGCGTGACGTACGCGGCGAGGGTCACCGCGTCGCGTCGCATGACGATCAGGCTCCCAGACGCGACCGGCGGGTGGCGATCCCCCCGCCGCCCGGGCCGGCGCGCGCGGGCGGTGCCGGCACGGCGAGCGCGCGGCTACGGTGGCGGCTGCGGAGAGGAGCCCGATGACCCTGATGCCCAAGCCGTCGCCGTCCCTGCCCGTCGCCGTGGTGGGTGCGGGGCCGTCGGGCCTCGCGCTGGCCCGCGCGCTCGCGCTGCGCGACATCCCTGTCGTCCAGCTGGAGCGGCACGCTGACGTCGGCGGCATCTGGGACATCGACAACCCCGGCAGCCCGATGTACCGCTCGGCGCACTTCATCTCGTCGCGCGACAAGTCGGGCTTCTTCGACTTCCCCATGCCGGCGCGCTATCCCGACTACCCAGGGCGGCGCGAGATCCTCGAGTACACCCGCTCGTTCGCCGACGCCTTCGGGCTGCGGGACGGGATCCGGTTCGGCACGGCCGTGCAGGAGGCGCGTCAGGAGGCGGACGGCACGTGGACGCTGCGCACGCTCGGCCACGGCTCAGCCGGCTCAGCCGGCTCAGCCGGCACGGCCGGCGAGATCCGCGCGTCCGCGCTGGCCTGCTGCACCGGGGTCACCTGGGACCCGAAGGTCCCTGACGTCCCCGGCACCTTCGACGGCCGCGTTCTCCACTCGGTGCAGTACCGGAACCCGGCCGAGTTCGCGGGGCGCCGGGTGCTGGTGGTGGGCCTGGGCAACTCGGGCGCCGACATCGCCTGCGACGCGGCGGGTACCGCAGACGCCACCTTCGTCAGCACCCGGCGCGGCTACCACTTCATCCCCAAACACATCCTCGGCAAGCCGTCGGACGAGACCGAGTGGCTGCCGATCTGGGGGGAGCGCCTCCTGTACGCGGTGATGCGGCCGATCGTCATCGGCGACGTCACCCGCTGGGGGTTGCCCCGCCCCGACCACAGGCTGTTCGAGACGCACCCGCTGCTGAACACCCAACTGCTGCACCACCTGCAGCACGGCGACGCCACCGCCAAGCCGGGGATCGACAGGTTCGACGGCCGGCACGTCGTGTTCGCGGACGGCTCTCGCGAGCAGGTGGATGTCGTCGTCTTCGCCACCGGGTACGACATGTCCATCCCCTACCTGCCGGCGGACTACCTGACCTGGGACCGCGGGCACCCCGAGATGTACCTCAACGCCTTCGCGCCGCGGCCGGGCCTGTTCGGGGTCAGCTACATCGAGGTGAACTCCAGCGCCTACACGCTCTTCGACCGCATCTCCAACCTGATCGCCCAGCATCTCGCCGACATCCGCGACAAGCCCGGCAGGGCCGAGCGCTTCCGCCGGCTCGTGGACACTGACCGGCCCGACCTGACGGGCGGCATCAAGCTCGTCGACAGCGACCGGCACGCCAGGTACGTCGAGGTGCGGGCCTACACGAAGCAGCTGCGCCGGGTCGCCCGGATGATGGACTGGCGGGAGCTCACGCCGGGGATGTTCGACGGGCTCCGGCAGGGCGGCATGACGCGGCCGGCGGTGTCCGGTGCGCGCTGAGCCCGGGCTCGCGATGGTCACCGGCGCCGCCGGAGCGATCGGCACGGGCGTTGCGCAGATGCTGCGGGACAAGGGTTTCCGGGTGATTGCGGTCGACGTCGACGAGCGCGCCGCGGCCAGGGCGGCGGCGGCGATCGGCAGCGACACGATCGGCGTCGCCTGCGACGCGCGCAGCCGCGAGCAGGTGGCCGGTCTCGCGGCGCGGATCCGCGACGAGTGGGCCGGGCGGCTCGAGATCATCGTCTGCAACGCAGGTCTCATCGTGCCAGGGCCGGTGGGCGCGGCCGATCCCGAGGATCTGGCCGCCCAGGTCGACGTGATGCTGGCCAGCCCGATCCAGCTCATCGCGGCGGCCGTGCCGGGGATGGTGGCGCGTGGCCGCGGCCGCGTGCTGGCGACGGTGTCGATGGGCGGGATCATCTCGCTGCCGGGCTCCGCGACGTACTCCGCGGCGAAGGCCGGCCTGCGCTCGTTCCTGACGGCGCTGTCCGCCGAGCTCGCCGGCACCGGCGTGCGGGTCTCCGGGGTGTACCCCAGCGCGGTGGACACCCCCATGCTGCGGCACGAGGCTCGGCACGGCGGCAGCCTGCTCAACTGGGTGGGCAAGGTCTTCACGGTCGCGGATGTGGTGCGCGCCTACGAGCGCGCCCTCACCGGCAAGCGGCTCGAGGTGTACCTGCCCTACTCGGACAGCATCACCACCCGGGTGTCGGCGTTCGTCCCGGCGACGGCGAACCGGCTGATCCCGCTGTTCGAGCGGTTCGCCCGGCGCAGGCACGCGCGGTACCTGGCCCGGATCGACGCGAACGGTCGTCCGTGACCTGAGCCCGGTCACGGGGCCCGCCCGCACAAGGGTTCGGCGGCGTGTGGGGACGACCGAAGCATCGTGCGGTACGGAATGACGCGGTCGCGGCTGGATCAGCGGCGGGTCAGCCGCGGCGCGGGCGGCGCCAGGCGACGAGCGCCGTGCTGGACTCGTGCCAGGGCACCACGTCTCGGCGAAGCCCGGCGATCGCGTTGGCCGCCGCGTTCGCCGCGTCCATCCGCGACTCGAGCAGCTCCGCCCGGAGCTCGGCGATGTCGCTCCGCCATCTCGGCGATCCGCTCGCGCAGCGCGTCGACCTGCGACTCGAGCTCGATGATCCGGCGGATGCCGGCGCGGTTGACGCCGTCGTCCTGGCTGAGCCGCTGCACCTCGCGCAGCAACTCGATGTCCCGCTGGGAGTACCGCCGCCCGCCGCCGGAGGTGCGGCCGGGCGAGACCAGGCCCTCGCGGTCGTAGGACCGCAGGGTCTGCGCGTGCATGCCGGCGAGCTGGGCGGCCACCGAGATGACGAACAGCGGCGCGTCCGCTCGAACCCGGGCGGCGCGGCGGGCTCGGCGGGGCGGCCCGCTGCACCGGACGCGGAGCCGGGGCCTTCGGGCCCGCCGGCACCGGTCATCTGCCGGGGGCGGTCGACCGGACCCCGGCCCGGTCCGCCCACCGGCCCGGTCATGACGCGCTCGCCGCGCTGGCCCTGGCCCGCAGCGCGCGGGTGATGGGCTCGCGCGGATCGGCACCCGATGCGCGTGGCGAACGCCTCGAGTGCGGTCTTGGCCTCGTTCGAGAGCCGTTGCGGCACCGAGACCTCCACCGTGACGATCAGGTCGCCCGTGGTGTCCTTGCGCTGCACGCCGGCGCCCTTGACCCGGAACTTGCGGCCGGATCGCGGTGCCGGCCGGCACCTTCAGCGACACCGATCCCTTCAGGGTCGGCACCGTCAGCGTGGTGCCCAGCGCCAGCTCGGGGAACGTCACCGGCACCGTCAGGGTCAGGTTGTCGCCGCTGCGGCCGAACAGCTCGTGACCCGACACGTGCACCACCACATAGAGATCGCCGGCGGGGCCGCCGCCGGTGCCCGGCTCGCCCTTGCCGGCCAGCTTGATCCGCTGCCCGTCGGCGACGCCCGCCGGGATCCGCGTGGTCAGCCGGCGGGTGTGCAGCACCGTGCGCTCGCCGTGGCAGGTCGGGCAGGGGTCGTCGATGACCGAGCCCGGTGCCGCGGCAGTTCGTGCACGGCTCGGAGAACGCGAACGAACCCTGGTTGCGCGTGGTGAGGCCGGTTCCCTGGCACACCGGGCAGTCTCGCGGCGCCGTGCCCGGCTTGGCGCCGATGCCGTGGCAGGTCGGGCACGTGGTGCGCTCGGCCATGCCGAGCGGCACGGTGACCCCGGTGACCGCGTCGTCGAAGGAGATCCGGACCTCGGTCTCCACGTCGGCGCCGCGCCGCGCGCGGTTGGCGCGGGGCGTGCCACCGCCGCCGCCCGGTTGAACAGCCCGCCGAACAGGTCGCCGAGGCCACCGGCGCCGCCGCCACCGCCGCCGCCGGCCGCGCCGGCATTCCGGAGCAGGTCGTTGAGGTCGAACGTCGTCGCGCCGCCGGCGCCCGGCCCGCCGTCCGAAGCCACCGCCGCCGCCGGGAAGCCGCGGAACGCGCCGGAGGCCATCAGGTCTCGGGCCTCGTCGTACTCCTTGCGCTTGGCGTCGTCGGAGAGCACGTCGTAGGCCTCCGACACGGCCTTGAACTTGTCCTCGGCCTGCTTGTTGCCGGGGTTCTTGTCGGGGTGCAGGTCCCGGGCGAGCTTGCGATACGCCTTCTTGATCTCGGCGCTGGTCGCCGTCTTCGTGACGCCGAGCTCGTTGTAGAAGTCCTTCTCGTAATAGTCCTTCGCGCTCACCCGGAACCTCCTCCCGTTCACCGTCATGTCGAGTACGTGCCTGCGCTGGCTGCCGGTATGACGGTGCGGACCCTGGTACGACGGTCGAGCGTCATACCAGGGTCGCTCCGGTCATACCCGCCCGCGGCGGGTGCGAACGTCGAGCCGCCCTGCGCGATCGGCCGGCCCGACTCAGCCCGCGGTGGCTGTGCTCTCGCCGTCGGAGTCGCCGCCTGCCGGCCGACGCCTGCCCGACCGAGGGCGGCCGTCGCCGCCGCCCCGCCGGTGGGATCGGCGGCCGTGGCGGCACTCTCGTGCTCCGGGCCGGTCACCACGACGACCGCCGGGCGGACCAGCCGGTCGCCGTAGCGAGTAGCCGCTGCGGAACACCGCGGTCACGGTCGGCTCGGTCACGTCGGCGGACGTGCCGAACTGCACGGCCTCGTGCACGGCCGGGTCGAACGGCTCGCCGACCGCCCCGACCGGCGTCAGCCCGAGCTTGGTCAGCAGCGCCGGTCAGCTTGTCGGCGACCGCGCCGAACGAGCCCGACCAGGTCGCCGTGCGCCCGCGCCCGGTCGAGATCGTCGAGCACCGGCAGCAGCTCGCAGCACCACGGAGGCCTTGGCCGCCGCCGCCACGGCGTCCCGGTCGCGGTCGACCCGCTTGCGGTAGTTCGCGTACTCGGCGGTCACCCGCTGCAGGTCGGCGGTCCGCTCGGCCGCCTCCTGCCGGGCGAGGTCCAGCTCGGCAGCCGTCAGGTCGACCGAGATCGGCTGGGACGCGTCGGTCGGGATTCTCCGGGTCGCGCGCGCCCGGACTGCCGGCCCGGGAAAGGGGCTGGCGCCGCCGGTCGGCCCGAGCCCCGCCGTGGGGCTCCCGGACCTGGCCGGTCTGCGGATCGATCCGCGCGATTGTCCCTGATCACCGGCTCCGGCTCCTCGGCCCTGCGCGCCGTCGGCGCCGTATCCGGTCACTTCTTCTCAGCCTCGTCCACGATCTCGGCGTCGACGATCTCCTCGTCCTGCGGAGGACGACGCGGAACCGTTGCTCGACGGGCTACCGTCGGCGGCCGGCGGCCGCCGCATCGGCCTGGGTCTGCGCGTACAGCGCGGAGCCGAGCTGCTGCGACTCGTTGGCCAGCTCCTCGACCGCGGACTTGATGGCCGCGACGTCGGTGCCCTTGAGCGCCTCGTTGACCTTGGTGATCGCAGCTTTGCACGCGCTCCTTCGGCTCCTCGGGCAGCTTCTCGTCGTTGTCCTTGATGAACTTCTCGGTCTGGTAGACGAGCGCCTCGGCCTGGTTGCGGACCTCGGCCTCCTCGCGGCGGGCCTTGTCCTCCTCGGCGTGCTGCCTCGGCCTCGCGCATCATCCGGTCGATGTCGTCCTTGGGCAGCGCGGAGCCACCGGTGATCGTCATCGACTGGGTCTTGCCGGTGCCCATGTCCTTGGCGGACACGTGCACGATGCCGTTCGCGTCGATGTCGAAGGTGACCTCGATCTGCGGCACGTTGCGCGGTGCCGGCGGCAGCCCGGTCAGCTCGAACATGCCGAGCTTCTTGTTGTAGGCAGCGATCTCGCGCTCGCCCTGGAAGACCTGGATCTGCACGGACGGCTGGTTGTCCTCGGCCGTGGTGAAGATCTCCGAGCGCTTGGTCGGGATGGTGGTGTTGCGCTCGATCAGCTTGGTCATGATGCCGCCCTTGGTCTCGATGCCCAGGGACAGCGGGGTGACGTCGAGCAGCAGCACGTCCTTGACCTCGCCGCGCAGCACGCCGGCCTGCAGGGCCGCGCCGACCGCGACGACCTCGTCCGGGTTGACGCCCTTGTTGGGCTCCTTGCCGCCGGTCAGCTCCTTGACCAGCTCGGTCACGGCGGGCATCCGGGTGGAGCCGCCGACCATCACCACGTGGTCGATGTCGCCGACCTTGACGCCGGCGTCCTTGATCACCTGGTGGAACGGGTTGCGGGTGCGGTCCAGCAGATCGGAGGTGATCTTCTGGAACTCGGCGCGGGACAGCGACTCGTCCAGGAACAGCGGGTTCTTCTCCGCGTCGACCGTGATGTACGGCAGGTTGATCGAGGTCTGCTGCGAGGACTGGACAGCTCGATCTTCGCCTTCTCCGAGGCCTCCCGGATCCGCTGCATGGCCATCTTGTCCTTGGTCAGGTCGATGCCGTTGCGCCAGCTTGAACTTGTCGACCAGCCACTTGACGACGCGCTCGTCCCAGTCGTCGCCGCCGAGCTTGTTGTCGCCGGCGGTGGCCTTGACCTCGACGACGCCGTCGCCGATCTCCAGCAGGGACACGTCGAACGTGCCGCCACCGAGGTCGAAGACCAGGATGGTCTGCTCCTTCTCGCCCTTGTCCAGGCCGTAGGCCAGCGCGGCGGCGGTCGGCTCGTTGACGATGCGCAGCACGTTGAGGCCCGCGATCTCGCCGGCCTCCTTGGTGGCCTGGCGCTGCGAGTCGTTGAAGTACGCGGGGACGGTGATCGACGGCGTCGATGACCGGCTCGCCCAGGTAGGACTCGGCGTCCCGCTTCAGCTTGCCCAGCACCCGCGCGCTGATCTCCTGCGCGGTGTAGGACTTCCCGTCGATGTCGACGTTCCAGTTGGTGCCCATGTGGCGCTTGACCGACCGGATGGTGCGGTCGACGTTGGTGACCGCCTGACGCTTGGCGACCTCGCCGACCAGCACCTCGCCGTTCTTGGCGAAGGCGACGATCGACGGGGTGGTGCGGGCGCCTTCGGCGTTGGCGATGACGGTCGGCTCGCCGCCCTCCAGGACGGAGACGACCGAGTTGGTGGTACCGAGATCGATACCGACGGCACGCGACATGCAATCCTCCTGCTGCTTCCCGCGCGTCGTGCGCGCGGGGCTTCTCCGTGACGCGGGCCGGGTCGGCGCCGCGTCGTGCTGCTCGTATCGGGCGGCTGGCTGCCGCCCCGGTCTTCGAATGCGATCTTCGATCCACAATGCCGACGCCACGTCCCGGCTGTCAAGGCGACGAGCAAGGGACTTGCGCCGACCACACTCAAGTTTGCTGATCAGTCCAACCGGACGCGCGTGGATGGTATTCCCCGGCGATGCCGTCGAGCCTCTGACTCGGCGCTTCGACGCGGCGCGCGAGGCGCCGCCGCCTACCGGACCGTCAGGGGCGCGTGGACGACGCGCGCCGCCGATGAGACCCCAGGACGAGCGCGCCGCAGCCGGCCAGGACCAGCAGCACGGCCAGCCCGACGAGGCCCGCGACGTTGACGCCGTTGTAAGCGATGGGGCCCGCGGTCCCGCCGGACGTGCCGCCGGACGAACCGTCGGGGACCGGTGGCAGCGGGTCGAAGGTGTTCGTCACGGTGATCGTCAGCAGCGTGCCGAGCTGAGCTGGGTCGGCGGATGCGGGAAGATCGAATCACACGCCACCGACCGCCGTCATCCCCTACCGTGCGTGACCGATCGCAGGCGGGGCACCGCCTCCCCCACCAGCACGCCGCGCCTCGTCAGCAGCGCGAACGATCACCGCGCCGACACCGCACCGTGATCTTTCCGCCATACGCGGAGGCGGATCATCGCTCACAATGACCCTTGTGTCCGATACCACAGCCGTCCAGAGGGACGATGCGCCGCTGGCCAACCTCGACGCCATGACGGAGGTGTTGGACCACGAGTCGGCGCTGGTGCCCGAGCGTCACGTGCCGGAGGACGGCGTGCTGCAGGACGGCCATCACCCGTCGGGCAACTTCCCCGGGATCGCCGACTACGCCTTCCTGTCCGACTGCGAGACCAACTGCCTGATCGCGCCGTCCGGCGCGGTCGAGTGGATGTGCATCCCGCGCCCTGACTCGCCGAGCATCTTCACGGCGCTGCTGGACCGCGGCGCCGGCTCGTTCCGGGTCGGTCCGTTCGGCGTGAAGGTGCCGACCGCGCGGCGCTACCTGCCCGGCACGCTGGTGCTGGAGACGACCTGGCAGACCCCGACGGGCTGGGTGGTGGTGCGCGACGCGCTGATCCTCGCGCCGTGGCACAACACCTACGAGCGGTCCAAGACGCACCGCCGCTCGCCCACCGACTACGACGCCGCGCACTGCCTGCTCCGCGTGGTGAAGTGCGTGAACGGCACGGTCGACCTCTCGGTGGCCTGCGAGCCCGTCTTCGACTACGCCAGGACCGGCGGCAGGTGGGAGTACACCCGCGACGACTACGGCGAGGTCGTCACCACCGCCGAGGGGCAGCCGACGCTCCGCCTGTCGAGCTCACTGCGCATCGGCATCGAGGGCCGCATCGCGATGGGCCGCACGAAGATGACCAGCGGCGAGTGGCACTACGTCGCGCTCACCTTCTCCGACCTGGACCCGCCCAAGGACGCCGACGAGGCCGGCGCGTGGATGGAGCGGACGAACGAGTACTGGCGGCAGTGGCTCTCCCAGGGCGTGTTCCCCGACCACCCGTGGCGGGCCTACCTGCAGTCGTCGGCCCTCGCACTCAAGGGCCTGTCCTACGCGCCGACCGGCGCCCTGCTGGCGGCCGCGACCACGTCGCTACCCGGAGACCCCGGGCGGGGAGCGGAACTGGGACTACCGCTACTCGTGGATCCGGGACTCGACCTTCGCCCTCTGGGGGCTGTACACGCTCGGCTTCGACCGCGAGGCCAACGACTTCTTCTTCTTCATCCACGACGTCTGCCGGGACAACCCCAACGACCTGCAGATCATGTACGGCGTCGGCGGCGAGCGGCACCTCGAGGAGCATGTGCTCGACCACCTCTCGGGGTACGACGACGCGCGCCCGGTGCGCATCGGCAACGGCGCCTTCAACCAGCAGCAGCACGACGTCTGGGGCGCCCTGCTGGACTCCATCTACCTGCACACCCGGTCGCGCGAGCAGATGCCGGAGGAGCTCTGGCCGATCGTGATGGCGCAGGTGGAGCAGGCGGCCGCGCACTGGCGCGCGCCGGACCGCGGCATCTGGGAGGTCCGCGGCGAGCCGCAGCACTTCACCGCGAGCAAGATCATGTGCTGGGTGGCGCTGGACCGGGGGGTCCGGCTGGCCCGGCTGCACGACTCGCGGGCCACCGCCGACAAGTGGCAGGCCATCGCCGACGAGATTCACGCCGACGTCCTGACCAACGGCATCGACGACCGCGGCGTGCTGGTGCAGCGCTACGGCGACGACGCCCTCGACGCCTCGCTGCTGCTCGCGCCGCTGGTGCGGTTCCTGCCGCCGGACGACCCGCGGATCCGGGCGACCGTGCTGGCCATCGCGGACGAGCTGACCCACGAGGGTCTCGTGCTCCGCTACCGGGTGGAGGAGACCGACGACGGCCTCGCCGGCGAGGAGGGCACGTTCACGATCTGCTCGTTCTGGCTGGTCTCCGCGCTGGTGGAGATCGGCGAACTGGGTCGGGCCCAGGCGCTCTGCGAGCGACTGCTGTCGCACGCGTCCCCGCTGCTGCTGTTCGGCGAGGAGCTGGACCCGGTGTCCGGCCGGCATCTCGGCAACTTCCCCCAGGCGTTCACCCACCTGGCGCTGATCAACGCGGTCACCCACGTCATCCGCCAGCAGGAGCGGGACCGGGCGCACGGCTTCAACCCGGCGAACCGGCAGAGCTGACGCGTCAGGGCCCGCCGATCGAATGACCCGCCCGTCCCGTGACGATCGACCGCGGGCGGGCGCCGCCGCGTCGGTAGGGTTCTGGGCGACTCGCGCGTTCCAGTCGCTCGTCCCGTTCGGCTGCGCCCGGGTCGCCAGCCGCCATGAAACGTCGTGCGGCGAGCTGAGGCGGGGAGGCCGGACATGCGCATCGGACGACGTGGTTGGGCGAGGGTCGCGGCGATCGCCGCGGCCGGCGCGCTCGCCCTGGCGGTCCCGGTCGGCACCGCCGTCGCCGAGCCGCCGTTCCGCGTCCCGTCGCAGATCACGGACCGCTCGGGCGTGCTCACCGGCAGCGACGTCGCGGACATCCAGTCCGCGATCAACGAGCTGGCCAGCGAGGACCAGACCAACCTCTTCGTCGTCTACGTCGACGACTTCACCGACCCGGCCGAGGCGCAGGCGTGGGCGGAGCAGACCCGGGTGTCGTCCGACCTCGGCACGAACGACGTGCTGCTGGCGATCGCCACCCAGGGCCGGGCGTACGCCGTCCGGGTCGCCGCAGAACTTTCCCGCTGAGCGACAGCCAGCTGGAGAGCATCGCCGAGAACGACATCCGGCCACAGCTCGCCGACGACAACTGGGCGGGCGCGGCGATCGCCGCCGCGAACGGCTACCGCGACGCCCTGGGCGCGTCGTCCTCGACCTGGTGGTGGATCGCGGGCGGCATCGTGGTCGTCGGCGGCGGCGGGTACCTGCTCTACCGGCGGTCCCGACGGCGGGCGCAGGAGCCGGCCGGCGCGGAGGCCGGTCCGCAGGGCGATGGCGCGGGGGCGCCGCGGTCGGAGGAGGACTCGGTGCCGACGGAGGAGCTGTCCGCGCGCAGCGTGCAGATCCTCATCGACACCGACAACGCCGTGCGCTCCAGCGAGTTCGAGCTGAACCAGGCCGAGGCGGACTTCGGCGGCGAGGCCGTGGCGGAGTTCCGCACCGCGTTCAACCAGGCGCGCGAGTCGCTGACCGCCGCCTTCGAGATCCGCCAGCGGATCGACGACGACGAGCCCGAGGACGAGCAGACCCAGCGGGCGATGATGAGCGAGATCATCGCGCGGTGCCGCGAGGCGTCCGAGCGGCTCGACGAGGAGGGCGACCGGTTCGACGACCTGCGCGACCTGCGCTCCCGCCTGCCGCAGGTGCTGGCCGGCCTGCCCGCGGCGATCGCGGCGCAGAACGCCAGGATCCCCGCCGCCCAGGCCGCGCTCGCCGCGCTGCGTCAGCAGTACGCCCCCAACGCCGTGCAGTCGATCGTGGACAACGTCGACCAGGCGCGCGAGCGGCTGACCTTCGCGCAGACCTCGCTCGACCAGGCCAACCGGGAGGCCGCGGAGGCGGCTGCGGCGGTGCCCGGCCCGACCGGGGCGCCCGTTCCGGCCGGGCCAGGGTCGCCCGGCGCCACCGGCACGGCGCCGATCGAGATGGCCGCGATCGCCGAGGCCGTCAGCGGCGGCGGCGCGGCGGCCATGCCCCCGGTGCCCACCGGCGGCCCGCCCGTCCAGCCGCCCGAGGCGGTGCTCGCGGCGGGCGCGGCCGAGGAGGCGGTCGGCCAGGCGACCACCCTGCTCGATGCGATCGAGCGGACGCAGGCCGACCTCGCGGCGGCCGGCGCGCATCTCGGCGCGGCGGCGGGGGCGGTCGAGCAGGAGCTGGCCGCCGCCCGGTCAGCGCTGCAATCGGCGAACCCGGGCGGCTCGGGCGGCGAGCTGGCCGCGCGGCTCGACCAGGTCCAGGCGGTGCTGGCCGTGGCGCGCTCCCCGCTGGGCGCGGCCGATCCGCTGACCGCGCTCAGCAAGCTCGAGGAGGCGGACCTCGCGCTCGACGACATCCTGGCCGACACGCGCGGCGCCCAGCAGCAGCAGGAGCGCGCCGCGTCGCAGTTCCAGCAGGCGTTCTCGGTGGCCCGGTCGGAGGTCGCGTCGGCCGAGGACTTCGTCACCACCCGGCGCGGCGCCATCGGCAGCGAGGCGCGGACCCGGCTGGCCGAGGCCCGGCGGCACCTGTCCGCCGCGGAGTCCGCCGGCGCGGGCGGCGACGCCTCCACCGGGCTCGCCGAGGCCCAGCAGGCCGTCGCACTGGCGCGCCAGGCCACCCAGCTCGCCCAGCAGGACGTCTCCGGCTGGGGCGGCGGCGGCCAGCAGGGCGGCGGCGGCCTGGCCGGCGCGGTGCTCGGCGGCATCCTGCTGAACGCCGTGCTGAACTCCGGGCGGCGCGGCGGTGGCGGCGGGGGCTGGGGTGGCGGCTTCGGCGGCGGGTTCGGAGGCGGGGGCGGCGGCTTCGGCGGCGGGGGCAGGTCGGGCGGCGGCGGGCGTTTCTGATGGCATATCCCTCGCTCGGCCATGCCGAAGGCCCTACCATCGGACGGAACGTCACGCACCGTGCCGTTTCGGATGGCCATCGGAGTTAAGCTCCCGGATGGAGCGTTTGCGTCGCGAACAACGAGGTCGCGGCGACGCCGGGTCGACACTGTCACGCACGCGTGACCGCCGTCGGCTCGATCGAGGCAGAGAGGCGGCGCCATGAGCTGGGTTGCGGACCGGCGGGCCGCCCGCCAGGAGCACCAGCAGGTCCGGCATCGTGCGTGGGAGCAGGTGCTGCGGTTCTGCCGCCCCGCCACAGTCGACGACTACGTGACCTGGCTGATCGGCCACATCGATCTGGGCAACGAACCCGGCGTCCGGTACTACGACTTCGACATGCACACCCGCTCCGCGGACGACTTCGCTCAGTCCACCGTGAGCTCGTACCGGCTGTTCATCGCGGTCGAGCAGCCCCTCAGCTTCCCCCCGGCGATCGGTGCCGACTCGTACCACGTGATCGTGCCCGCGGATCTCGAGGGCCCCGGTGACGGGCAGGACGACGGCCACAACACCTTCTTCCTGATGCGGGACTTCAAGGCGATCAACACCCTCGGGTTCGTGAACGTCTACCGGGACGTCGCCGTCCGCCTCGAGGAACTCGCGCCGCATCTGGTGATCGACGACGACGCAGGGCACCCCGCGGTGCCCGCGGTGATGCCGCACCGGAGCCCGCCAAGTCCTGAGGGCGTCCTCCCGATCTCCACCCTGCCGTTCTCCACCCTGCCGTTCTCCACCCTGCCGCTCTCCGTGGGGCCGCGCCCTTCCCGCCTCTGGTCGTCACGATCGAGTCGGACGCGCCTGCCCTCGCCGCCGGGCGCGGACGGCGAGGCGCTCCCGCTGGCGACCCCGATCGTCTGCACCCATCCGCCCCGGCGTTGCTGCGCGTCCGCGTGCCCCGCCACCGCCCGGGCATGATCAGCGCGCGCACGAAGGTCGACCGGCGCCGTCTGCGCGAACACGCCTTCGGCTGATCCGACGTGGGGCTGACCCCACAGCGCAGGTCCGGCGATCGGCCGCGCGCGATCAGCCCGTCCGTCCGCCAGGCAGCGGACCGGAGAGTCGTTGTGCCCCAAGCATTCTTGGTGTCATCAACCACAACGACGGTCGCGCAGCGGCCAGGAAGCAGGTCCTGTCATGAAGCTCGCCACCAAGATCGCAGCTCCGATCCTGATCGCCGCGGGGCTCTTCGGTCTCGCCGGCGGAACCGCGCTGGCCGCCAGCGCCGGCCCCAGCCCGGCGATGACGCAGATGAATGTCTACACGCGAGGTTTCGACATCACCAACCTCACCAAGAACACGATGGTGCTGAGCCACGTGGAGAACCCGGACAGCAAGGACGCCTACGCGCCGGTCGGCACCGCGATCGCTCCCGGCCAGACGTTCCACTACGAGAAGGTCTACCAGTTCGCCAGGCGCATGCAGACGACGCTGACGTTCTCGTACCGGGTGAACGACGCGCCCTCGAACGAGTACTTCGTCGGCAGCGTGACGGCCAACCTCGTCGTCGACCCGATCGGCGCGACGCTGATCACCGTCGACGCCGACCAGTTCAACGTCGACCGGACCTGGAACACGGCCGTGCTCATGGACAAGGAGAAGCAGACCATCAATGTGCCTGCCTCCGACGCGCAGAAGCAGGCCGAGGTGCTCAGCCAGGTGTGCGGTGTCGCCCAGGCGACCTGCACGTTCGTGCCGACGTCCCGGGTGGAGGCACCGCCGATCACGCGGATCGTCGCCGGCGGCGCGCACAACATGGCCACCACCAAGCCCATGTCGCTCACCAGCAAGTCGGTGGTCGGCAGCACGGAGTCCGTGACGCTGTCCGCCTCCGCGAAGCTCAGCGTCGAGAAGGTCTTCGAGGCGGGCATGACCGCCACCTACGGCAAGACCTTCAGCAAGTCGCACGAGTTCACCGAGACGCACAACATCACGGTCAGCCCGTACACGCGGGTCGAGGTGATCGGTGTGCTGCCCATGGAGAAGGTCACCGGTGAGTTCACCGTCACCCTCGGCAACACGACCTACAAGCTGCAGAACGTCCACTTCACCATCCCGGACACCAAGTCCGAGCCGCAGTACGACACCACCGAGCGGCCGCTGACCGCGGACGAGCGGGCCAAGCTGCCGACCACCAACACGATCAAGCCGATCGTGGGCTGAGCGTGGTCGGTGCCGGTCCACGAGAACGCCGCCCACACCCCGAAACGGGTGCGGGCGGCGTTCTCGCGTTCACGCCCGGGTCAGCGCGCGAGTTCGATCCCGTGATCCGCGGACTCGGCCTCCCGCAACAGGATCCGCTCCGCCTGCCGGTACGTCGCGTCCGCCTGGGCCGGCGTGTCCCCGACGGCCGTCATGCCGACCCGGCCCTCCTCGGACAGGCAGCTGATCATGTGGAACACGACACCGGTCTGCCGCGCCTGGTCGAAGTGCAGCCCGTGCCGCGCGACGATGTCGAAGAGGTCGTCGATCGACAGCCCGCGGAACAGCGGCGACTCGAGGTGATCCGTGGCCACCAGGTGCTTTTCCCGGCCGGCCCTGGTCAGGAACAGCCCGGTCTGCGCGTCGTACCGACCGTCGGTGAGGAACTGCAGGGTGAGGAACGGATGCGTCGTGCCGCCCTTGCGCAGGTTCAACTCGATCGCGTACTGCGTCCAATCCCCGTGCGCGTCCTTGACCGTCACGAAATCCAGGGCGAACCGGCCGAGAACGCCCTCGCGGGCGAGCCGGCGACCGATCGTCAGCGCATCCACGCTGATCGCGCGCGCGTAGGCGAAGTCGGCAGGGAACCGGCAGCCGAGATACGCCTGGCCGCTGGGCCCGCCGAGCAGCTGGTCGTGCGTCGAGAGCAGTTCGACGTCGCCGGTGGGGGTGACGCGGAGCTGCACGCTCGGGCTGCGGAGTTCGACGCCGACGATGCGTTCCTCGACGATGCCGCCCTTCTCGGCGAGCTTGGCCACGTAGGCGTCGTACGGCGTGTCCACGGCCTCGAACGCCATCCGCGCCAGGCGCCGGCGGATCTCGTCACGCTCGTCGGGTGCGGCGGCGGCGGGCAGCCCGGTCAGATCGACCAGGGCGTTCCCCGCGCCCGACACGCCCTCGTTCAGCTTGACGATCACCTGCGAGAGCGCCGGCCGCCGGCGGCGCATCTCCACGATCGCACCGACGGCGTCGTCGACGGAGTGCAGGTCCTCCACGCCGATGGGGTGGGACACGTTCTCCTGCGCGAACAGTCGCCGGCAGCCGGTCTTGGTGCCGAGGTCGACGAGCCGGGGATCGGCGCCGTACATGGGGATGCCGAGAGCCAGCGCGACGTCGCGTTCGAGTTCGGTGGTGTTGTACGGCACCAGGTGCGACCTGGCCCGGTCGGGCACCATCCCGGCGATGCGACGGAGCAGGCGCGGTCGCTCGAGCAGCTTCTCGCTGAGCGACCGTGGCGATGCGTCGTTCACCGACACGAGGGTCAGCCGGGCCCGGGCGTGACTGGGGATCACGCCGGGCAGCAGAGCCAGGTAGTACTCGACGATCAGCGGGGCGATCGGCATGGAGGTCACGTAGATCATCCGCAGCCGCGGTTGCCGCAGGAGCAGCAGCAGGAACAGGAACCGTTCCTCGAACGCCTGGGTGAGCGATCCGCTGCGCGAGCCGACCCGATCGAGGGTGACGGAGGGGATCACCACGACGGACTCGCCCTCGACGTTGAGCCGCATCTGCGACCAGACGTCGGGCATCCGCCGCTGCAGTCGGTCGAACGCTCGATAGCGCTCGGCCTCGTCCAGGTCCGCGAGGTGCTGCTGCTCGGCCAGCGTCACGTGATCACCCGCGCCTCGTCGATTCCCCTGACGTCGAATGCCCGCACGGGTCGCGAGAAGCCCGGCAGCTCGAGCTCACCGACCGGCTCGGTCACGGCGAGGTCGTCGGCGCCGGCGAGAACCCGGTGGCTGACCAGCATCTGGCCGTCTCCCGCCCGCGCGCACAGCCGTGCGGCGAGGTTGGTCACGCTGCCGATGGCGGCGTAGTCGTAGCGCCCCTCGAACCCGATCCGCCCGAGCGTCGCGTAGCCCTGCGCGATGCCGGCACCGAATCCGAGATCGTGCCCGCGCCGCTCCCATCCGGCCGCGAGCTCGCGACACCGCGCGCGCATGGCGACCGTCATCCTGATCGCCCTGGCCGGCGCGTCGTCGCACGGCACCGGGTCGTTGAAGAAGACGAGCATGCCGTCGCCGGTGAAGCGTTCCAGGGTGCCCTCGAACCGGAAGACCAGATCGCCCAGGGCGGCGTGGTACTCGTTCAGCACGCCGATCACCTCCTCCGGCTCGGCGGACTCGGCGAAGGCGGTGAAACGACGCAGATCGCAGACGACCACGACGATCTCGCGCCGGTGGCTGTTCAGGAAGGACTCGTCGCCCGAGCCCACGATCAGGTCGGCGAGCTGCGGGGACAGGAATCGCCGCAGCCGGCCGACCCTCTCCAGCTCGTCGACGGCGGTCTCCACCCGCTGTTCCAGCTCGCGGTTCCACGCGGCCAGTTCGGCCCCCTGCCGCTCCACGGTGTCGTGATAGCGCTTGATGCGCACCAGGGATCGAACCCGGGCGAGCAGCTCCGCCTGCACGAACGGCTTGGTGACGAAGTCGTCGGCGCCGGCCTCGATCGCCCGGAGCTTCTCCGCGTCACCGCTGGCGGTGATCATCACCACCGGCAGGTAGGCGGTCGCCGGGTCTTGCCGGATGCGGCGGCAGGTTTCGTAGCCGTCCATCTCGGGCATCAGGATGTCCAGCAGCACCAGGTCGGGGGGCTCCCGGTCGAGCTGCGCGAGGGCCTCCGCGCCGGATGCCGCGCCGATGACCCGGTAGCCGCGCGGGGTGAGCACCGCGTCCAGCAGGCGCACGTTCTGCGGAAGGTCGTCGACAACCAGAATCGTTGCCGCACTGTTGGTCTCGAGGTCCATCGGCACGCTCGCTCCCACCCGGTCAGTTCCTCAGTCGAGTACATCGTGATGTCGCAGATAGTCGCGGATCTGCCCGGGCAGGTCCTTGACGCTGATCGGCTTCTCGAGAAAGCCATCGAATCCGGCGCTCATGACGCGCGCCCTGTCCTCCTTCATCACCGATGCCGTGAGGGCCACCACGGGGATGCTCGCCCCGGCCGGGTCGGCGCGGATCCGGCGCAAGCGCCTCGTCGCCGTCGATGCCGGGGAGCTGCAGGTCCATCAGCACCAGGTCGGGCAGTTCCCCGACGGCGACCGCCACCCCGAGCTCGCCGGTCCTGGCCTCCAGCACCTCGAATCCCGCATAGCGCAGCACGTCCCGCACCAGCTTGAGGTTGCGCTCGTTGTCCTCGACCACCAGCACCCGCCGCGCCCGTCATCGCAGCGCTCCGGCGGTGGCCGCGTCGGGCAGCACGCCCACATCGGCGAGGGCCGCCCACAGCGCGTCCCGGCCGACCGGCTTCACCAGGTACCGCGCGGCCCCGAGTGCGATGCCCCTGCTGCGTTCGTCGACGACGGACGCGACGACCACCGGTATCTCGTTCGTCGCCGGGTCGGCCTTGAGCCGCTCCAGCAGATCCCAGCCGTCCAGGTCGGGGAGCCGGATGTCGAGAATCACGGCATCGGGGAGCGTCTCGCGCACCATGGCCAGGCCCTCCGTGCCCGACTCCGCGCTGGTCACGACGAGACCCGCCGCGGTGAGGTGGACCGTGAGCAGCTCCCGCGAGCCGGGGTCGTCCTCGATCACGACGACGGTCGGCGCCGCGCGGTGGCCGTGTCCCGGCGCCGGGGGGTGGGTCTCGGCCACCGGCGGGGCACTCCCGGGAATGGTGAAGCCGAAGGTGCTCCCCGCGCCGACGGCGCTGTCCAGCCACATGCGCCCGGCATGGAGGTGGACGATCCTGCGCGACAGCGTGAGCCCGAGTCCCGTGCCCTCCTCGCGGGAGAGCCCACGACCACCCTGCTGGAACGATTCGAAGATGCGCTCGCGATCGTCCATCGGCACTCCGGGACCCGTGTCGACGACGGAGATGTCGACGTCGCCGGACGCCGCGACCGCGCTGACCCGCACCGTGCCGCCGGGCGGCGTGAACTTGACGGCATTGGACAGCAGGTTCACGATCACCTGCCGGATCCGCAGGCGATCCGCGCGCACGTCCGAAACATCGGGCGCCACCTCGCATTCCAGCGCGATGCCGCGCTGCGCGGCACGCTCGCGCACCATGGACAGGCTGTCGTCGATGGCGTCCCGGACTCCGAACGTGGTGAGCTCGAGCTCCATCCGCCCGGCCTCGACCTTGGACAGGTCGAGCACGTCGTTCAGCAGGGCCAGCAGATGCTGGCCCGAGCTGAGGATGTCCCTGAGGTACTCGTCCTGCTTGTCGTTGAGGTCCCCGTACATGCGCTCCAGCAGCACCTCCGAGAAGCCGATGACCGCGTTCAACGGCGTGCGGAGTTCGTGCGACATGCTCGCCAGGAACTCCGACTTGTGCCGCGAGGCGATCTCGAGCTCAGCGCTCTTGACCTCCAGCTCCCGGTACAGGCGGGCATTGACGATCGCCAGGGCCGACTGATCGGCGAAGGCGAGCAGCATCTCCGAGGTCTCGTCCGAGAAGTCCCCGGTCCGGTGCCGGCGCACGACCAGGATGCCGATGATGCGGTCGTCACGGAGCAGCGGAACCGCGAGCATCGACCGCCACCCCGCGTCGAACAGGGCCTGCTGGTGCAGATCCCGATCGACGGCGCCGAGGTCGCTGACCTGGAGCGGGTGCCCGGCGCGCACCGCGTGCCCGACGAAGGTGTCGTTCAGACCGATCGAGATCCGTCGCAGCCGATCGAGCACGTCGGTCCCGGTGCCGTAGGTGGCCCTGACCTGGAACCGATCCGTCTCGTCGTCGAACTCCATGATCGAGCCACCGTCGGTGTCCGACAGCTGCACCGCGTGCTTCACGATGCCGGCGAGCACCTCGTCGAGGTCGAGGCTCGAATTGACGGCGTCGATGACGGCCCCGATCGCCTCCAGTTGATGGACCTTGCGGTCCAGCTCGGCGGTGCGGGATTCGAGCGCGCGGTACAGGTTCACGTTGCGGATCGCCATGGCGGCCTGCGCGGCGAACGTGCCGAGCAGCTCCAGCTCGCGATCGTCGAACGCCGCCACCCGATTGCGCCAGACGGACAGCACACCGACGAGGGTCTCGCCGAACTGCAGCGGCGCACCCACGACCGTCCTGAACCCGCCGAGTCGCTGGTAGTCCCTGCGGTACAAGGGGTCGTCCAGCACGTCGACCACCTGCTGGACCCGGCGGTCGAGCCCGATCCGCCCGACCATCGTCGCGCGGTCGGACGCGACGGGATGCCGATCGATGTACTCCACCAGCTCGTCGGAGATCCCCGCCGACCGGGCCAGGCGGTAGTGGCTCCCGTCCGTGAGGTACACGAATGCGGCGTCGCTGTCGGTCAGCCGGCACACGCTGCGCACGACGGTGTCGAGGACCGTGTCCGCGCTCTCGGTCGAGACCGCGAGGGCGGCCAGTACCTCGCTGGTGGCGGCGAGCTGCTCGCGGGTGTCCCGAAGGTCGCGCTGGACGTCGCTCGGACCGGGCGCTTCGGCACCGGTGCGCGTCGTGCCTGCTCGGCCGGCCACGCCGCAACCTCCGGACTCCGCGGGATGCTTTGTGGTCACCGCGGCCATGGGAGTTCGAGTGTTTCGGCAAGCTTCCTCTACGTAGGGGCATCCGACAACCTGAACCCGACATCGACGACGAAGCGACATCAACGGGCCCTCCCGTTTTTCCGCAGCGCGCGTGCTTGACAGTTCGAACGGAGCGTCCTACTCTGGCTGTAATCAACCGATTGATTGATCAAGTGAGGAGTTGAACATTGATCGTCGATCCGTCCGCAGACGTTCGCCTCGACCGGGCCTTCATGGCCCTGGCCGATCCGATCCGGCGGCGGATGATCGCCCGGCTCAGCCGGGGACCAGCGACGGTCAATGAACTGGCTGAGCCCTTCGAGATCACCAAGCAGGCGGTCTCGAAGCACATTCAGGTGCTCGAGCAGGCGGGACTGGTCACCCGGACCCGGGACGCGCAACGCCGGCCCGTGCACCTGAATGCCGCTCAGCTGGAGTCACTCACCGCCTGGATCGACAAGTACCGGCTGATCCACGAGCAGCAGTTCCGGAACCTGGACGCGCTGCTCACGACCATCGACGGCGCCACCCGCGCCTCCGACCGCAGTACGAGAAAGGACACACCATGACGAACGCCGTCACCATCACAGCGCCGGAGGGCGTGCCGTTCATCGAGATCGAGCGCGAGTTCGACGCGCCCCTCGAGGCCGTCTTCCGCGCCCACTCCGATCCGGAGCTGGTCCGGCAGTGGATGGGCCCCAACGGGTATCAGATGGACATCGAGGTCTGGGAGTTCACCACCGGTGGCCGGTACCGCTACCGGCACACGGACGGCAAGGGCCAGGAGTACGCGTTCAACGGCGTCTTCCACGTCGTCCGGGAGAACGAGTTCGCGATCCAGACCTTCGAGTTCGAGCTGATCCCCGACGTGGTCGCGCTCGAGTCGATCACGCTCACCGACGTGGGCGGCGGCCGCAGCAAGATCTCCATCCACAGCGTGTATCCGACGCTGGAGTCCAGGGACGCCATGGTCGCGAGCGGCATGGAGACCGGCGTGGTCGAGGGCTACGCGCGGCTGGAGAAGGTCGCCGCCGGCCTCTGACGCCCGGCCCGGTCGGATCGCCGGACCCGCAACCCATCAACAACTCTCGAACGGAGCACGCTCATCATGGACTGGACCCTCGAGGTCGTCATCGTGCCGGTCAGCGACATCGGCCGGGCCGTCGAGTTCTACCGCGACCGCATCGGCTTCGAGCTCGACCACGACACGGTCACCGACCAGATGCACGTCGTCCAGCTCACCCCGCGCGGCTCGGGGTGCTCCATCGTCATCGGCAACCTGCCGTCGCAGAACGAGATGGCGCCCGGCTCCCTGCGCGGCCTGCAGCTCGTCGTCGCCGACGCCGACGCGGCCCGTCAGGAACTGCTCGACCGCGGGGTCGAGGTCAGCGACATCATGGTGTTCGACGAGCGGGACGGCGGCACGTTCTTCGGCTTCGCCGATCCCGACGGGAACACCTGGTCGGTCCAGCAGATCAGGGCGCGCGCCGAGAAGCCGCTGATCCCGGCTGAGGCGCGGGGCCGCTTCGGCGCCGGCGCCGAGTAGCACGAGACCCGCGTCACCCCAGAGCCCTTCACCCGAACCAAGCCGAATTGCCCATCCCGAGACGGAGGAAAGACCATGCCCGCACAGATTCCCTGCCTGTGGTTCGACGGCCAGGCCGAGCAGGCCGCGCAGCTGTACACCGAGGTGTTCCCGAACTCCACCATCGACAACGTCACCCGCTTCGGTCCGGACACCCCTGGCACCGAGGGCGCCGTGATGACGGTCGATTTCACGCTCGACGGGTACAAGTACGTCGGCCTCAACGGTGGCCCGCAGTACACCTTCACCGAGGCCGTGTCGTTCCAGATCATGTGCACGGACCAGGAGGAGGTCGACCACTACTGGACCGGGCTCACCGAGGGCGGCGGCGAGGAGGGTCCGTGCGGTTGGCTCAAGGACCGGTTCGGCGTGTCCTGGCAGGTCGTGCCGACCCGGCTCAATGAGCTGCTCAGCGACCCCGACCCGGAGCGGGCCAACCGCGCGATGCAGGCGATGCTCAAGATGCAGAAGCTGGTCATCGCCGACATGGAGAGCGCTGCGGACGGCGTGTCGGTCTGACGCCCGCACCATCCCGGCCGACGACGGAAACTCCTGCCGCACAGGGCGGCAGGAGTCTCCGTCATCCTCGGTCAGGCGGCGACCGCCGCGTCGGCGGAGTGCGCGGCGGGCTGCCGCCGGCCGATGAGCACCATGCCGATGCCGATCGCCGCCCAGATGACCAGCACCAGGACCGGGGTCCAGACCGAGGCCGCGGGGAAGTAGGTCGCGGTCCGGACGAGCGTGCCGCCGGCACCGGTCGGCAGCCACTGGCCCAGCTCACCCCACGGGGTCGGGAGCAGCCGCGGCGAGGTGGCGATGCCCGACAGCGGGTTGCCGACGAGCACCAGCAGCAGCGCCCCGATGCCCGCGCCGGCCGCGCCCATCAGCCGCACCAGTCCCGCCACCACGAGACCCGACGTGGCCACCGTCAGCGCGATCGCGCCCGTCATGGCCCAGAAGGCACCGCTCGCGACGCCGAGCCAGGTGAAGACCGCGGCGAAGCTGATCGCGATCAGGATCGCGCCGCCGGTCACGGTGGCCAACACGGTCCAGCGGTCGCGCAGCCGCAGCGCCGCCAGGGCGCCGAGCGCCAGCCCGGCGATGATCATCGGCAGGCTGCCGGAGGCGAGGCCCACGCCGTGGCTGTCCCCGGACGGGAGGGCGACGACGTCGACCACCGCAGGCCCGGTTGCCGGCGCGCCACCGAGTCCGGCCGCGGCAGCGTTCAGCAGCTGCGTGATGGCCGGCGAGCCGGCGCTGGCGGTGAGCATGGTCGGACCGGCGGGCCCGACCACGATCGCCCCGTCCGCCTCGCGCTGCTCCAGGGCCGCCCGCGCCGCGGACTCGTCAGCGACGACGGTGATCTCGAAGGCGTCGGGCCCGGCCACCTGCGAGATGCCGGCGGTGATCTGGTCGATCGCCGGCGGCGGACCCGCGACCGCCAGTCGGACGCCGTTCGGCCCCGAATTGACGGCGAGGCCCACGAACATGGCCAGGATGGCCGAGAGGGCGACCGTCAGCGCGACGACCATCCCGACGGCGGTCCGCGCCTCCGTGTGCCCGCCGTGCCGGCGCCCGACGGTGACCGGCTGGCCGGCGCCGGCGTCGGACGCCTCGTCCTGACGGGCGAGGGCACCCGGCTCGTCGGCCGAGGCGGCGGGGGCGCTGTCCGGACCTGAGTTGTGCAGCTCGTGCAGGGACATGGCGTGCTCCTCTTGAAGAAGGACCGTTCGTTTTACAGAGGATGCTCCCTCGCGCGCCGTTCGTCAAGAACGAATATTCGGTTTATGCTGCGCTGATGCCCAAGGTCTCCGACGCCCACCGCCAGTCCCGCCGCGAGCAGATCCTGATCGCGGCCTGGAAGTGCTTCGCGCGGAAGGGCTTCCACGGCACGTCGATGGCGGACGTGATCGCCGAGGCCGACCTGTCGGCCGGGGCCGTGTACCTGTACTTCAAGTCGAAGGACGACATCATCGTCGCCGTCGCCACCCAGGTCTTCGCGGGCATCCAGGGTCGGCTGTCGGCGCGGCTGGGCCAGGAGCCGCCGCCGAGCCCCGCCGAGATCGCCGCGTTCCTCGTCACCCAGCCCGTGCTGGCGAACCGGGACGCACCCGGCGACCTCTTCCCGCTGCTGCTGTCGGTCTGGAGCGAGGCGACCCGCAACGCGGCGATCCGCGAGATCGCCGATCGCATCCTCGCCAGCCTGCGGGACCAACTCGCCCGCGCGATCCAGCGCTGGGCGGACACCACCGGGACGACCCTCGCGGTGCCGGCCGTCGACCTGCCGCCGGTGATCATGTCGCTGGTGCAGGGGATGGTGATGCAGCAGGCGCTGTCCAGCGTGCCCAGACCCGAGGACTATCGCCGCACGGTCGAGACCCTCTTCACCGCCGCGGGTCTGGGCCCGGCGACGCCGATGGGAACCACCGGCCGGACGAGCGCGGAATCGTCGCCGCCCCGCGTCAGGGACAAGGCGAAGCCGGCGCGTCGCCTCCGCGTCGTGCGCTCGGAGTGAGCTCCCCGGCCCGCGCCGCCCGCCTCGCCGCCGTCCGCGACAGGTTCGACCCGGAGCACCTGCTGCGATACCAGCCGGTGTCCGAGCCCCGTCCGTCCTGACGCCGCCGAGCGGGCGAGGACGATGACCATCGTGCGCTCGTCCACGGCGGTCGAACCGACTTCGGTCGGCTCGCTCCTCTCGGTCAACGTCGGCCTGCCCCGCGACGTCGACTGGAACGGCCGAACGGTCCACACGGGAATCTGGAAGTCAGCGGTACCCGGTCCACATGCCGTGCGGCGGCTGAGCATCGACGGCGACGGTCAGGGGGACACGACGGGGCATGGAGGTGAGAACCGGGCCGTCATGGCCTATCAGGTCGAGGCCTGTCGGTACTGGCAGGAACATCTCGATCGGGACGACCTCACCTACGGCCAGTTCGGCGAGAACTTCACCGTCACCGGGCTGCAGCACCCCGCTGCTGACCGGAGAGGTGACCTACCGGCCGGATCCGCTCGAGCCGCCGACGTCGGGGGACGCGCTGATCTGCTGCGCGAGTCCGCGAACCGACGTCGTCCTCGACCTGTAGGCCAGGGACTCAGAGGTCCTGTTCCTGCCATTCCAGGTTCTCGCCGATGACCCTTTCGATGGCGTCGATCAGCGGCCATGCGTCGGTCGAGGGGAATGGTCGGCAGGCGATGACGCAGTTCCTCCAGCATCGCCCGCTGTTCGGGCTCGAGGGCGAACGGGTACGTCGCCTCGATCGTGGCGAAGATCTCCTGTTCGTCGCGGTTGTCGTCCGCTGGTTTTCGCGCCACTGCCGTTGCCCTCCAATGGTTGTCGAGAGGCCGCTTGGGCCATGACATCGTCGTCGCGTCCGCTCCCGCCCGCCTCGTTGCCGGCCGCGGGCACCTCCTCGATCCGGACCTGCGCGGTCCGGACCCGCCTCGAGGCTCGCGCGCGGTCCGCGCCCGTCGCGCCCATCGAACACCCTGGCGCCCGCCCCGGCCCGGGTTCGGCACGTGCCGGCGTCGTATCACGCGCCCATTCCGCGATTCTTGCTAGTCGGGCATCGCACGTTTCTGTGCGCAGCGGGACGCCCGCTCTCGGTTTCAGGCTTGCCGTTCTGGGAGGGTTTGGCCGGAAGGCACGACTCCGGCAACCTTCGCTAGGTTGCGGGCATCGACGCGTAGAACAACTGGGTGAGCGAGTGATCGGCGAGCAGAGCGCGGTGCGACTCGTCAGAGCGGCGGCCCGCCGCAACGACGCAGGGTTGACCTGGACGGTCGGCGTCCTGATGGCCGGCTACGGCCTGAGTTCGTCCGCGGTCGCGGCGTTGCAGGCGTTGACCACCGGGGCGGACGCAGCGCTGGCCAGAGTGGCCGGCGAGGTGCTGGCCACCCGCCTGGTGAATCAGGGCCCCCTGCGGCCGCCGCCGGCGGGAGCGGTCGACGCCGACAAACTCGTGCGGGCGTACCTCGGCTCGGGCGAGTCGGCGGCCGACGCCCAACGGGTCAGCGAGCTCACGACAGCCGATCCGGACCGGCTCGCCGATGCGCTGGCGACCGCTCTGGAGCGGACGCGGCGCGGACTGCGCCGACGCAGCCGCACCGCCCGGCTGCAGGCGCTGCTGACGGCGCTCACCGCGGGCTGGTACCCGATGAACTCCTGGATCGCGGACGGCTGGGTACCCGGCGGCGGCACGTCGGCCGGCGATGACGTCGCCCCCGGCATCGGCATCAACCCGCCGACGTCCGGTTATCGGCATCACGACGGAACGAGCTACCACCAGAACTTCCAGCCGCAGCACGCGCCTCCTCCCGCACCGCGGTCCGCACGTTCCTTCTGGCCGCATTTCGGAAGCGGTGCGCGCAACTCCGGTCCTCCGGGCGCCCATCACACGCCGCGGCCATCGCAGCCAGGAATGGGGTTCGGCCGCGGCGACGGCCCCGGCGTCGCACCGCCCCCGGCAGGCTTCGCCCCGCCGCCCGCCACCCAGGGACCGTTCTTCGAGCCCATGCCTTGGGGGACCGACGTCGCCCCGCCGCAGCCGTCGTCCGCAGAGCGCGAGGCCGAGCGCACCTTGCCACCGAGCGGCCTGCATTACCCAGATGCCGCCGATGCGCGGACCGGGCCGATTCCGCCGCCCCCGCCACCGCCGCGGCCGTCGTCCGCCGAGCGCGAGGCGGAGCGCACGATGCCGCCGGCGTGGCCGCCCGTCTGCCGGAACCGACTCGCCGACCGGACCAACTCCGCCACCGCCGCCACCCGCTGCCGCCGCAGCGGCACGGCCGACGGTGCGGCCGGCTGCGCCGTCAGCTCGTCCGATCTCACCGCCGATCGCCCCGACACCGTCCATCGGCGCACAGCGCCCGCCCGCCGCCGGCGCGCCGGCACCCGTGAGTGATCGGGAGCAGACCTCGGCCGAGGCGCCGCCGCGGCTCGTCCAGCCCCGGATCGATGTGCAACGCAGGTACCGCCGTGACGGGGTGGTGGTCATCGACGAGCCGTTCACCGTCGCGGTCGGATTGGGCGAGCGCAGGATGAGGCAGGTGCTGGGGCCCGCGCTCGGCATCGAGATTCCCGCCCACGGGGACGTCATCCTCGACGTGCGCGTGATGTACGACCCGGACTCGCTGCACATCGAGGAACCGACCAGGTTCACGATCACGGTCACCGACGCGAATCCTTATCCGGCAGAGACTCTCACCGTCACCGCGCTGCCCGGCGACGATCTCGATGACGTGCGACGGATCGGCGTGTACTACCTGCTCGACGGCCAGACGATCGGCGTCGCGTGGAGATCGATCGTCGCCGTGGCCGACGCGGCCGACACGGACGACGCGGTGCAGCCGACTCCGCGGGAGAGCGCCCTGCTCGAGCTGTCGCCACTGTCCGGCCCCGATGCACCGGACCTGGTCGTGGCGGTGTGGCGGGCCGACGACTCGTCGGCGAACACGCGATTCGTCTGGGCGGCGTACCCGCGTGATCAGTCGGTCGAGGTACCCGACGAGCCGAAGACGATCTCGCTCTCGGGAAACCTGCCGCTGCAGGCGAACAGCCTGCGCATGATGATCCAGTACCCACCGGAGCAGCCCCAGGTCGTCTTCGACACCCTCAGCGGAACCGGTGTGCGACTGGGACAGTCGATCCCGTCCGCGATCCGCGATGTCATCTGCGCCGTGATCGCGAACGCACGGCCCGGCGCTCCGTCGATCCTGTTGATGACCGAGGAGCTGTATCTCCCCTGGGAGTTGGCCACCTTCGGCCAGGGCGGCCGGTTGCTCAACGGCGGCGACGATGCGGTGGCCCCGTTCCTCGGCGCGCACGCCGCTATCGGACGCTGGCTGATCGCCGAGGGCAAACCGAAGCCGGTCCTGCGAACCACCGTGGACGCGCGCCGCCTCGCCGTCGTGACGGGCGACTACAGCGGGGTGCCGAGATACCCGCCGCTGCCGCACGCCACCGCGGAGGCCGAGCAGCTTGGTGCGGCGTATCCGCCGTGCGCCCCGGTACCGGCGGAATACGAGCAGGTCAGGGCGCTGTTCAACGGCAGCCCGGAAGCCGACGTGATCCACGTCGCCGTCCACGGGCTGTTCGACGAGCAGGGCACCGAGGAGGGGCTGGTCCTGATCACCACGAAGGGTGACCAGAAGTCCGCGGCCTACCTGAGACCGGAAAGTATCGAAACACTGACGCTGAGCACCCATCCGTTCGTGTTTCTCAACGCGTGCCAGCTGGGTGCCGACAAGTGGAGCCTCGGTTCATATGGCGGGCTGGCCGCCACCTTCCTCAAGGTCGGCGCCAGCGGCGTGATCGCGTGCATCTGGAACATCGACGACGACGTCGCCGGTGACGTCGCGGTCGAGTTCTACCGACGCACGTATGACACGGTGACCCCGATCAGCGTGGGGGAGTACCTGCGCCAGGTGCGTGCGCGCTACACGAGGGCGGCCGTGCTCGCGGGTGCGGAAGGTGTGTCCGCGACGCTGGTGGCCTATCAGCTGTTGGGTCACCCGCGGCTTCGACTTCGACGGGACTGAGGGATTCGGGATGGCGGTTCCGCTGCGGCCGGAAGGGATTCCGGTGAACGCCGGGTTCGGAGTGCGGATCCGGACGCCCGGGCTGCGCGGTCAGGTCGAGGTGTACCCGGCCGGCTCACCGGGCATGCGCGGCGCCGAGGACTCCACCGCAGCCCTGCTCGACGCGCTGGCCCGGCAGGACATGGCGGAGCAGATCACCGTCGAGATCAGCCGGCACTCCGAACTGGATCAGCGGGGAGGGACTCGGGCGGCCGGCGGTGGGACCGAGATCGAGCTGGAGGTCGGCGCGCCGGGCGAGGGTTTCGGACAGGTCCTGCTGTACAGCGCCGAGGACGGCTCGATCACCTGGCATCTCCCCGACGACATTCCGGCGGCAGAGGTCCCGCAACGCGGCGGCGTCGCGCGCACCTACCGGATCCCGCGGGCGATCAGCGCCGCCCCGCAGCCGGGGGACACCGGGCAGCGCGGGTTGCTCGGCGCCCTGGGCAGCAAGTTGCTGAAGGTGCTCATCTTCCCCTTGATCGATCCGCTGCTCGGCGCAGTCGGCAGCGCGCTGGCGGGCTCCTTCGAGAAGCACAAGCGCCGAAACCTGGTGCGCAGCTTCACGCCGGACGACTACCGGTCACCGGAGGGCACGCCTCTGCGGGGCGACGACTGGCGGCGCCTGACCGGCGAGGATTCGGCGGAGGTCGGGGAGGACCGCCGAGCGCTCCTGTTCGTGCACGGCACGATGAGCACCTCGCACGGCGGATTCGGATCGCTGCCGCAGGAGACGCTGGCGCAGCTGCACCGCCGATACCGGGGAAGGGTTTTCGCATTCGATCACTTCACGCTGTCGAAGACCCCGACAGAGAACGCCGAATTCCTCGCCGCCGCCATTCCGCCGGGCCTCGACCTGCACGTCGACATCGTCAGCCACTCCCGCGGCGGGCTGGTCGGCCGGGCCATGTCCGAGCGCGGCGCGCAGCTGGGGCTCGCCGGCACCCTCACGGTCGAGAACCTCGTGATGGTCGGAACGCCCAACGCCGGAACCGCTCTCGCCGATCCGGGCAGGCTGAAGACCCTGCTGGACCGGATGACCGCGCTGCTGCAGATCTTTCCGGACAACGGGCTGACCGACACGCTCGACGTCATCCTGACCGTGCTCAAGCAACTGGCCGTCGGTGCGTTTCAGGGGCTCGACGGGATCATGGCGATGAACCCTGCGCCGGAGTCGGCGCTGGCCGCCTTCAACCGGAGCCAGGGTTCGGCAGCGAGATACTTCGCCGTCGCAGCCAACTACGACCCGCCGGCGGGCTCGCCGCTGTTGCAGATCGCCCGCGACGGCGCCACGGACATCGTGTTCCGGCAGGTCCACAACGACCTCGTCGTCCCCACCGACGGCGTCTTCGACGTGCCGGGTGCGCCGCACTTTCGGATCGCCGACAAGCTGGTGTTCGATGCCACCGCAGCCGTCAGCCACAGCACCTACTGGGGGCATGACCCCTTCTCCGAAACGCTCGTGAGGTGGCTCGCTCGACGCTCGAGCGCATGATCGTCGCCAGCCGGATCTCCGGAGAGGCTGAGGCCGTGCTTCTGACAGCCCGAGCCCGTCCGCGAGGTCCGCCGCTAGGACGGCAGAGCAGACACGAGGGTGCGTTGGCGCTTGCGGATGCCGAGGGACAGAGCGGCCGCGACGACACACAGGGCCGCCCCGCCCAGCCAGGCGACGGTGTATTCGCTGGTGTGATCGCGGATCACGCCGGCGGTGACGGACGCCACCGCAGCGCCGATCTGGTGTGCGGCGAACACCCAGCCGAAGACGATCGTGCCGTCGGCGCCGAAGATCTCCCGGCACAGGGCGGCCGTCGGCGGAACGGTGGCGACCCAGTCCAGGCCGTAGACGACGACGAACGCGAAGACGCTGGGCTCGACGGTTTCGGAGAGCAGGCCGGGCAGCATGGCCAGTCCCACGCCGCGCAGCACGTAGTAGGAGCCCAGCAGAATTCGCGGGTTGACCCGGTCGGTGAGGGCGCCGGACGCGATCGTTCCGATGATGTCGAAGATCCCGACGAGCGCGAGCAGGCCGGCCGCGGTGGTACCGGTCATGCCGTGGTCGTGCGCCGCCGGTACGAAGTGCGTGCCGATCAGCCCATTCGTCGTGGCGCCGCAGATTGCAAAGCCGCCGGCAAGCGCCCAGAACGTGCGGGTGCGGGCTGCCTCGCGGAGTACGCCGAGAGCGCGCCGGGCCGCGCCGTTGGCAGCACCGGCGACAGGCGTTGCTGCCGGGGCCATGTCGCCGGGCTGCGTTCGCGAGCCGCCGCCCGCCACCGGCACGTTGTCGGGTTCGACCTGCTCGGCCCCGTACGGCGTGGCCCCGATGTCCGCCGGGCGGTCCCGCAACATCCGCAGGACCAGGGGCACCACCGCCAGCGCGGCAGCGGCGACGAACAGGGACGCGGTGCGCCACCCATACTCTTCGGACATCCAGCCCATCGCCGGCAGGAAGACCAGCTGCCCGGTCGCGCTGCCCGCGGTGAGGATGCCCATGACCAGCCCGCGTCGGCGGACGAACCAGCGGTTCGCCACGGTGGCCGCGAAAACCAGCGCCATGGACCCGGCCCCGAGCCCCGTGAGAATCCCCCAGGTGAACACCACCTGCCATGCCTGACTGGCGAGGATCGTGAGCCCGCTGCCCAGCGCGACCAGGACGAGCGCGGCGCTGGTGACTCGTCGGATGCCGAAGCGGTCCATCAACGCGGCGGCGAACGGCGCGGTCAGCCCGAACAGCACGAGGTTCACGCCGACCGCGAGCGACAGGATGCCGCGGGACCAGCCGAATTCGTCTGTCATCGGCACCATCAGCACGCCCGGGGCGGACCGGAACCCCGCCGCGCCGATCAGCGCGATGAACGCGACGGCCGCAACGATCCAGGCGGGGTGCAGCGGTCTCGTCCGACGGCCACCGGCAATCCGGCCGTCCGTCACGTCCTGACGCCTCAGTCGTTCGGCCGTCGAGTCCTGGCTTCTCATGTTCCGCTCCTTCGCGCGTCACGTGTCTCGCGCGCCACACCAGGTCGAGGTTTCGAGATCTTCGCCGGCACAGCGTTCCCCGGAGCCGGTCGTCATGTGAGAACTATTACTGCAGAGACGGTTTCGCGCGCCGCGCGCGATTCTCGCGAGACGGCCCCGACACCACCTCGAGATTCGATCGAGCGAGCCCGAGGTGATGCCGGGGCCGGAACGCTCAGTCGCGGGTGCGCGCGACGAGGAGCAGGTACTCCCACTCCATCACCGTGGTGCTGGTTCCGCGGTCGTATCGGCGGGCCAGCGCCGCGAGCTCGCGGTCGAGGGCCTCCACCCGCTCCGGGTCGTCCGCGATGCCGCGGTACGTCGCGATCGTCGGCCCGTAGGCGGCCTTGAAGAAGTCGCGCCATGCCTCCGGGGTGGCGAAGCCGTCGACGGTGATCGTCTGCCGGCGCGCGACGACATCGGTGACGCGGTCGCCGAACAGGCCGCGCACGTGGTCCTCGTCGCCCCACAGCGGCGGCGGCTGCGCGCCCGCGGGCGGCGGCGGCGCGTAGGGCTTCATGGTGCGGAACAGCTCACCGATGAAGCCGGCCGGCGTCCAGTTGATCAGCCCGATCGTTCCGCCGGGACGGCAGACGCGCAGCAGTTCGTCCGCCGTCTGCTGGTGATGCGGCGCGAACATCACGCCGACGCAGGAGGTGACGACGTCGAAGGCGCCGTCCGCGTACGGCAGGGCCTCGGCGTCCGCCTCCTCCCACCGCAGCTCGGCACCCACCCGGCGGGCGTTCGCTCGTCCCGCCGCCAGCAACTCCGGCGTGAGGTCGGATGCGACGACGTCGGCGCCGGCGAGCGCGGCGGGGATGGCGGCGTTGCCGGAGCCGGCGGCCACGTCGAGAACCCGCACGCCCCTGCCGATCCCGGTCGCGGCGACGAGCGTCGGACCCAGCTCGGGGATCACCTGGGTGGCAACGGCCGGGTAGTCGCCGAGCGCCCACAGTGCGCGGTGTCGCGCCTTGAGCGCCTGGTCGGCGGTGGTGTCGATGGTGCTGGTCATGGGGCATCTCCTGTCGAAGGACGCGATGTTCGCGTCGGGCTGCGAGCCGGGACCCGGTGCTCGGGTCCTCGACGAGGACGATGCCCGCACCAACTTGCAGAACACCTGCAGAGCGCTTGCAGGCTCAGGTGTGCCGGACGAGCGCGGCGCGCGCGTTCCGCACGGCCTCGGTCTGCCCGTCCGCGGTGCCGGCGATGGCGCGTTGTTGCCGCGACATGATGGACCGCTGCTCGCCGGCGGCGACGAGGGAGTTCGTCAGGCTCGTGGCCTCGTCCGCGGCGTCCAGCCGCCGCAGCAGCCGCGCGACGTACCGCAGGTTCTGCCACTGCTGCGTGCGGTCGCCGACCTTCTCCCAGTGGTCGAGCACCGCGACGAACGCGCGGGCGGCCGTGCGCGGGTCGTCGTGCACGGCCCTGGTCGCCGCGGCCTCCATCATCGCCACGCCCTGCCACCAGGTGTTGCGCACGGAGCGGGCGATCTCGACGGCCTCGTCCAGGAGCGTCAGCGCGCGCTCGGGCTCGACCCTCTTGAGCACGAGACCGAGCGCGTACCCCGCGATCGCGAGCGAACTGGGATTCGCGGTGCCGGCCGCCACCGCCACGCTCTCCCGGGCGGCGGCGACGCCGCGCTCCGGCGCGCCACAGATCGTCTGGCACACCGCGAAGCAGTGCAGGCACCAGATCAGCCGGACGGGATCCGCGTTGCTGCGGGCTCGGTCCGCCTCCGCCGCGTAGTGGCGGAGGGTGAGATCGGGGTCGCCCTCCGGCAGGGCGACGTCGGCGAGAACATCGCCGGGATGGGCGATGCGCGCGGCGCCGACGGGTGGCGTCCTGCCGACCGCCCGACGGGCGAGTGCCCGGGCCGAGCGGAAGTCCCCGCGATTCCAGGCGCCGCGCGCCGCGAAGCCGACGGCGGTGGGGTACGCGGGATGGTCCACCGGGGATCGGTCGAGCAGTCCCGCGGCCCATTCGGATGCCTCGTACCCGATGCGCAGGTGCACGAGCTCCGGCACCGCGGCGACGAGCCGCAGGGCCAGGTCGATGTCGCCCTGGTCGCGCGCGTGCCGGAACGCGGCGCGGAGGTTGTCGTAGTCGGGGACGGCCTGGTCGACCCACGCCTGCTCGTCCGGCCCGTGCAGGCCCACCGCTGCCCGCTCGGCCAGGTCGACGAAGTGCCGCGCATGGCGATCGGCGAGCGCCCGGTCTCCTCCGGCGGCCGCCACCTGCGCCCGCCCGTACGCGCGCAGCGTGTCGAGAACCCCGTAGCGGGAATGGGTGCCGCCGGTCGCGGCGACGATCATCGATCGGTCGACGAGCCCGGCGAGTCGCTCCAGGACGGCGTCCTCGCTGCTGTCCGGCGCGGCCACGCGCTGCACCGCGGTGAGGTCGGCGTCGCCGGCGAACGCCGAGATCCCGCGGAACAGTTCCTGTTCCGCGACCGGAAGCAGCCGGTACGACCATTCGATCGCCGCCGTCAGGCTCTGGTGCCGAGCGAGCGCGCCGCGCCCGCCACCGAGCAACGGCGCGTCCTCGAGCCGCCGGGCGACCTCGGTCGGCGTCAGGACCCGCATCCGCGCCGCCGCCAGCTCGATGCCGAGGGGGAGCCCGTCGAGCCGGGCGCAGATCGCGGCGACCGCGGAGACCGCCATGGCGTCGACGCTGAAGTCGGGCGCCGCCGCCCTCGCCCGCTGGACGAAGAGTTCCGTCCCTTCGTCCAGCGACAGCGGCGGCAGCGGCCAGGCCTGCTCGCCCTCGACGCCGAGCAGTTGCCGGCTGGTCGCCAGCACGACGACTCGGGGGCACGTCTGGACGATCTCGGCGATCAGCTCGGCGGCGGGCGCCACGACGTGCTCGCAGTTGTCGATGACCAGCAGTGCCGAGCGCGGCCGAAGGTACTCGAGAACCGTGCGCTCGATGGTCAGGCCGGTCCGCTGTCGCACACCCAGCGCGGCGGCGATCGCATGCCCGACCGGCCCGCCGTCCGGCAGCCCGGCCAGCTCGCACCACCAGGCGCCGTCCGGAAACCGGTCCCGTTCCTGGTCCGCGACCTCCTGGGCGAGCCGCGTCTTGCCGGCGCCGCCGACCCCGGTCAGGGTCACCAGAGGGCTGGCGCGCAACGCCTGCCGCAGGGCGGCGATCTCCCGCTGTCGCCCGACGAAGCCACTGATCCGGCGCGGCAGGTTTCCCGGAGCGCGACGCGGGCTCAACGCCGCATCCTGCAGGAGGATCCGGCGATACATCTCCTGGGTGGCGCCGGACGGGTCGATGCCGAGCTCCTCCTCCAGGCGCCCGCGCAGGTCCTGGTACGCGGCGAGGGCATCGGCCTGCCGACCCGTGGCGTAGTACGCCCGCATGAGCGCCGCGGTCGCCCGTTCGCGTTCCGGGTGACGGCGCACCATCGCCTCGAGTTCCGGCACCACGACGGCGGCCGATCCCTGTTCGAGGAGGGCGTCGATGCGGTCCTCGGCGGCGGCCGCGCGCAGCTCGGTCAGGTGAGCGGTCGTGGGGCGGGCGAAGTCGTCGTCCGCGAACTCGGCGAGCGCCGCTCCGGCCCACAGTCCCAGCGCGGCATCGAGTTTCACCACCGCGCCGGCGTGGTCTCCCGCTGCGGCGGCCACTCCGGCGGTGCGCACGAGATCGACGAACTCCGCCGAGTCGAGCACGCCCGCGTCGAGCTGAAGGCGGTATCCGGGTGGCCGATGCTCCAGCCGCGCGGCCGGGCCCAGGACGCCCCGCAGCCGGGACACGTACGCCTGCAGGGTGGGTGCCGCTCCGGCCGGGGGGACGTCTCCCCACAGGTCGGCGATCAGTCGATCGACCGGCACCACGTCGCCGTCCGCCACCACGAGGATCGCGAGCAGCTTGCGCGGCTTCGGGCCGCCGACGGCGACTGGGGCGCCGCGGTTCTCGACCCGCAACGGTCCCAGGATCCGCACGCGCAGGCCGCGCCCCGCCGATCCGTCCGTCACCGTCGGAAGCGTAGAACGTCGAGATTACGTGATGACGCAGTTCGTCACCGCGCGACGGCATTCGAGCGGTCGATGTCGCCCGGTCGGGTGGACGGGGTCGCGTCGTCGACTCTCCTGCGAACGATGTGCAATGCCGCATTCGTCTCTTACGATCTGCCCGTGCGACTGCTGGAGCGCGATCACCCACTCGACCTACTGGACGGTCGCGCGCGCGATGCGTGGGCCGGCCGCGGGTCGGTGGTCCTCGTCGCCGGCGAGGCCGGCATCGGCAAGACGGTCCTGCTCCGCTCGTTCGTCGCCCGGACGGACAAGGCGGAGCCGCTGTGGGGCATGTGCGACTCCCTCAGCACGCCCCGCCCGCTTGGCCCGCTGCGGGACGTCGCCGACCAGCTCGGCGGCGCGGTGCCGCAGCTGCTCGGCGGCACCGCGGCCCAGCACGAGATCTTCGCAGCCGTGCTCGACGCCCTGCGGTCCCGGTCGCGCGTCTTCGTGGTCGAGGACCTGCACTGGGCGGACGGCGCGACGCTCGACCTCGTGCGCTTCCTGGCCCGCCGGATCGCCTCCCTGCCGCTGTTGCTGGTGCTCTCATACCGGGACGCGCTCGGCCCCGAACACCCGCTGAGCCCCGTCCTCGGCGACCTGGTCTCGTCGCCGGACGCCCGCCGGCTGCAGCTGACCCCGCTCAGCAGATCCGCGGTCGCCGAACTCGTCGGCGAGCACGGGCTCGACCCCGCCGACATCCACCGCCGCACCGCGGGCAACCCGTTCTACGTCAGCCAGATCCTCGCCCAGCCCGACTCGCCGCTCCCGCACTCCGTCCGGGACGCCGTGCTCGCCCGCACCGCCGGGCTGCCGCCGGCGGACCGCCGCTGCCTGGAGCTGCTGTCGTGCACGCCCGAACCGGTCAGCGGCCCACTGCTGGGCGCGCTCGGCATCTCGACGGCGACGATCGAGGTGCTCGCGAGCACCGGCCTGATCGAGCGCGACGGGCGCGGCGTCGCCTTCCGCCACGAGATCGCCCGGTCCGCGGTGCTGGACGCGACGGCGCCGGGCTCCGAGACCGCGCTGCACGCGGCGATGATCGACGCGCTGGAGGCGATCGGCGGGGATCCCAGCGTCCTCGCCCACCACGCCGCCGCCGCCGGGGACGCGGCGCGGGTGCTGCGGTATGCGCCCGAGGCGGCCGTGGAGTCGTCCCGGTCCGGGGCGCACCGGGAGGCCGTGGCCTTCTACGAGACCGCGCTGCGGCACGTCGGCGACGACGCGGCCGCGCGCGCCTCGCTGCTCGAGGCCATGGCCAGGGAGCTGTATCTCACCGACCGGCTCGGCGAGGCGATCGCCGCGATCGAGCGGGCGATCGAGCTGCGCCGTGAGCTCGGCGAGCCCGTCGCGGTCGGCGCCGGGTACACCGCGATCTCGACATTCGCCTGGTACGCGGGCGAACGCGCCCTCGCCGAGCGGCACGACGAATCCGCCATCGAGATCCTCTCGTCGGCCGAGCCCGGGCGGGAGCTCGGCTTCGCGCTGGCGAACCACGCCTTCCTGGCGGCCCAGCGCGGCGACCTCGCCGAGACGTTCGAGTCGAGCGACCGCGCGGTGCGGATCGCGGCCGACCTCGGCGGCGACCCGATCCTGCACAACACCGCCGTGATCAGCACCGCGGTGGCCCGCCTGCTCGACGGCGACATCGGCGCGCGGGCCGAACTCCTCGCCGTCAGCGACGTCGGCCTGCGGCACCGCCTGGACGACCTGGCGACGACGCCGATGAGCAACCTGTGCAGCCTCGATGTCGCGCAGGGCCGGTTCGCCGAGGCCGAGGAGTCGCTGGCCCGCGCGCTGCGCATCAGCCAGGAACGCGACGCCCCGATCTGCACGGCGTGGCAGATCGGGGTGCGCGCGCGGCTGCGGCTGTTCCAGGGGCGCTGGGTCGAGGCCGAGGACGACGCCGGCGCCGTGCTCAGCTACGGTGACCTGCCGCTGAGCCACCTCTGGCCGCACCTCGTCCTCGGACTGCTGCTCGCCCGCCGCGACGCGCCGCCGGAGAACACCCACCTGGACGAGCTGTGGCGGCTGGCGACCCGGCTCGACAGCCCCGGGATGGTGGCGCCCGCGGCGGCCGCGCTCGCCGAGAACGCCTGGATCACCCGGCGTCCCGACCGCAGGCTCGACGAACCGCTTGTCACGGAACTCTTCTCGCGGTCGTTCGCCGGACGCGACGGCGCGCTGGCCCCGCTGCTCCGGTGGTCCGACCGCCTCGCGCTGGCCGGCGTCCAGCAGGTCGGCCCGGTCGGCGTGACCGTGCCGGCTGCCCCGCCGGGCCAGCCCTACGAGGAGGCCATGGCGCTCTGGGACGCCGGGTCGACCGACGACCTCGCGGCCGCGCTGCCGATCCTGGACGACCTCGACGCCAGGGCGGTGGCCGCGCTGGTCCGCGCTCGGCTCCGGGACGCCGGGGTCAGCGTGCCCCGCGGCCAGCTGCCCACCACCCGGGCGAACCCGGCCGGCCTGACGTCCCGGCAGCTCGACGTGCTGGCGCTGCTCACCGACGGGTTGAGCAACGCCGACATCGCCGCTCGCCTCGTCATCTCGCGCCGGACCGCCGACCATCACGTGTCGGCCATCCTGACCAAGCTGGACGTCCGCTCCCGCGGCGAGGCCGCGGCGGTCGCGCGCCGGTTGGGCGTCTGACCCAGAGCATCCGCACCATCAGCGCTTCCGCGCGGTGAGCAGCAGGTACTCCCAGTCCATCACCGTCGATCCGGTTCCGCGGTCGAACCGCGCCGCGACCGCGTCGAGGTCGCGATCCAGCGCCGCCACCCGCTCCGGGTCGTCGGCGATGCCGCGGTACGTCGCGACCGTCGGCCCGTAGACCGTCTTCCAGTACGTCCGCCACGCTTCCGGGGTCCGGAAGCGGTCGACGGTCAGGGCCTGCCGGCGGGTGACCACCTCGGTCACTCCGTCGCCGAGGAGTGCCCGCACGTGGTCCTCGTCGCCCCAGAGCGGCGGCGGCTGTGCGCCGGGCGGCGGCGGAGGCGCGTACGGCTTCATCGCCTGGAACATCCCGCCGACGAAGCCGGCCGGGGTCCAGCTCAGCAGGGCGATCGTGCCGCCGGGCCGGCACACCCGCACCAGCTCGTCGGCCGCGGCCTGGTGGTGCGGCGCGAACATCACGCCGACGCAGGAGAGCACGACGTCGAACGAGCCGTCGGGGTACGGCAGCGCCTCGGCGTCGCCCTCCTCCCACCGCACGTCGACACCCTGGCGGGCGGCGAACTCCCGCCCGGCCGGGAAGAGCTCCGGCGTCAGGTCGGAGGCGGTCACGTCGGCACCGGTGAGCGCGGCGGGCACGGCGGCGTTCCCGGAGCCGGCGGCGACGTCCAGGACGCGATCCCCGGCCCCCAGGCCGCTGGCCGCGACCAGGATCGGGCCGAGCTGCGGAATCACCTCGGCGGCGACCTCCGGATAGTCGCCGAGCGCCCACACGGCCCGGTGCTTCGCCTTCAGGGCCAGGTCGGCACTCGTGTCGATCGTGGCAGTCATGTGTGTTCTCCTCCTGCGGTCTTCCGCGGTGATCGAGGGAATGGAATTGCGAACACCGGAAAGGTAGGGAGGAACGCGGCGCGCCCTCGTCGGGAAGAACACCTATCTCGTCCACCGGGGCACCTATCTCTCGCCGCGGCCGGTGTACCGGTCGTCGTTCGCCGGCCGCTCGGTCAGCCGGTCCGCCGCTCGCGTCTGGCCCGACCACGAGCGCCCGATGGCCGGACCACGCCCGTCGAGCGGGCACAGATGGGTGAGCACGGCGGCGGAGATAGGCACTTCTTCCGACGTCGCGCCACCAGACCTGGCCCTAACGTGGCGTCCGGTCGAAACCCCAACGGCAGGAAAGGATCCGCCATGACGACCTTCGTGATCGAGCGCCACATCCCCGGCGCCTCGACGCTGTCCCCCGAGCAACTGCAGGAGATCGCCCGCACGTCCAACGCGGTGGTGGACGGGCTCGGCGTGAAGTACACGTGGCACTACAGCTACGTGGCGGGCGACAAGATCTACTGCGTGCACGAGACCGACGACGCGGAAACGGTCTTCGAGCACGCGCGGCGGGGCGGCTTCCCCGCGGACCTCGTCGTCGAGGTCGCCGGCGTGTTCGGCCCGCACACGGCCGACGCCGCCTGACGGCGCCAGAATCAGGGTCGGGCGCTGCGCCGCGGAGTGGGTGCGGGACTGCCCCAGGGTTGGCGGCTCAGCGTTCGCCCCTGACCCCCGCGAGGAGCATCTGGGCGACGTCGGCGACCTCGACATCGCCGATGTCCCGGCCGGTCTCGCCGCCGGTGTCGGGGGCGTTCTGCCGGGCGGTGAGGCCGTCGGTGAGCATGACGCGGCAGAACGGGCAGCCGGTGACGATGGTGTCGGCGCCGGTGGCCAGGGCCTCGTCGGTGCGCTCGAGGTTGATCCGCTTGCCGGTCTTCTCCTCCATCCACATGCGCGCGCCGCCGGCGCCGCAGCACAGCGAACGGCTGGAGTTGCGCGGCATCTCGGTCAGCGTGAGCCCGGAGGCCTCGATCAGCTCGCGCGGCGGGCTGTACACCTTGTTGTGCCGGCCCAGGTAGCACGGGTCGTGGTAGGTGACGTCCTGCCGGGCCGGGCGGTCGGGGTCCTTCTTCACCACCAGCCGGCGGTCCCGCACCAGCCGGTTCAGCAGCTGGGTGTGGTGGATGACCTCGTAGTGCCCGCCCAGGTCGCCGTACTCGTTGGACAGCGTGTTGAAGCAGTGCGGGCAGGTGACGACGATCTTGCGCCGGGTGCGTTCGCCGAACGCGTCGTTGATGGTCTCCACCGCGGCCTGCGCCAGCATCTGGAACAGGAACTCGTTGCCGGCGCGGCGGGCCGGGTCACCGGTGCACGTCTCGCCCGTGCCGAGCACGGCGAACCCGACGGCCGCGCGGTCCATCAGCTCCGCGACCGCCCGGGTGGTCTTGCGCGCCCGGTCGTCGAACGCGCCCGCGCAGCCGACCCAGAACAGGTACTCGTGGTCCGCGTCGATGGTGTCCGTGATCACCGGGACCTCGAAATCCAGGTCCTTCGCCCACGCCATCCGGTCCGCGTTGTTCTGCCCCCACGGGTTGCCCTTGTTCTCCAGGTTCCGGAACAGCCCGCCCAGCTCGGAGGGGAACTCGGACTCGATCATCACCTGGTAGCGGCGCATGTCGACGATGTGGTCCACGTGCTCGATGTCCACCGGGCACTGCTCCACGCACGCCCCGCATGTCGTGCAGTCCCACAGCACCGCGGGGTCGATCACCCCGTCCAGCTCCGGGCCGCCGATCAGCGGCCGCTCGGCCTCGGCCAGCGCGGTCGCCGGCACCCCGGCCAGCTGCTCCGCCGTTCCCTTCTCCTCGCCGGTGGCGTCCTTGCCGCCGCCCGCGGCCAGGTACGGGGCCTTGGCGAACGAGTGGTCCCGCAGCGCCAGCATCACCAGCTTCGGCGACAGCGGCTTGCCCGTGTTCCACGCCGGGCACTGCGACTGGCAGCGGCCGCACTCGGTGCACGTCGCGAAGTCCAGCCAGCCCTTCCAGGAGAAGTCCTCCACCCTCCCGACACCGAACGTGTCGGTCTCCGGGTCGGCCTCCTCCAGGTTCAGCACCTCGCCGCCGGACAGCATCGGCCGCAGCGCGCCCAGCGCCGTCGAGCCGTCGTCCTCGCGCTTGAAGTAGATGTTGAAGAACGCCAGGAACCGGTGCCAGGCCACGCCCATCGTCAGGTTCCGCGCGATCACGATCGCCCACACCATCGAGACGATCACCTTGACCAGCGCGACCACCGCGATCGCCGCCGGCCACGCCGGCAGCCAGCTGCCCAGCCACGTCGAGATCGGCGCCGCCCACGTCGGGTACGGCAGCAGCCCGTTCGCCGACGCGAACCCGCGGATCAGGAAGATGCAGACGCCGATCGTCAGGATCACCAGCTCGACGAAATACGCCTGCCAGAAGGTCGACCCGGCGAACCGCGACGTCCGCCCCGGCCGCCGCGGATGGTTCGCCTGCCGGATCACCATCAGCGTGCCGATGCCCAGCACCGTCGTCGCCGCGATGAGCTCGACGAACAGCCCGTACCAGGCCTGGTAGCCCAGCCACGGGATCTCGAACGCCGGGTAGAACGTCTCGCCGACCGCCTGCACCAGCGTCAGCACCAACGCGCCGAACCCGACCATCACGAACCAGTGCGCCACCCCGACCAGGCCCCACTTCAGCATCCGCGTGTGGCCCAGGAACTCCTTCACCAGCGTGCCCAGCCGCCGCCCCACCGGGCCCGCCCGGTGCGGATCCGGCGCACCCAGTTGCATCGTCCGATAGATCTGCCACCCGGCCCTGCCCAGCATCGCGAACCCGACCACGATGAACGCCACCGCGATGGGGCCCAGCACCCACGACCACCACGCCACCGGCTCGCGTCACCTCCCGCGTCGGATTGATAGTGCCGCCGAATCGTCCCCGGCCCAGTGCTACTCACCAGTAACTTAGCGGACGGCGCCCTCCGTTGGCCTGAGCGTGATCATCATGGCCCGGCCACGACGGCGATCCCCCGGCGGCCTCGCCGATGCGGGAAGGGCGATCTGCCGGAGGACCCGCGTTGCCGTCGTCCCGCGCAGGATCCGCGCACGCCGAGAACCGTTGGCGCCTCGGGCCCGTATCGCAGGGAGGGGGCCGGCCACCGGGGCCGCGGCGCCACTTACGAACGGAGACCAACGACGTGGAACGACATCACAGCGCCAGGTGGGATCGCGGCGTCCGGCCCCTGCTGGCCACCGCGCTGATCACCGGGGGGACGCTGCTGGCCACCGCCGCGCCGGCGAACGCCGCGACGGTCGCCGGATTCGCCGGCGGCGTGCTGACGGTGCGCGGCGACAGCGCGGACAACGCGATCACCGTCAGCCGAAACGCCGCGGGCGGGATCCTGGTCAACGGCGGCGCCATCGCCATCGCCGGCGGCACGCCGACCGTGGCCGACACCACGACGATCGCGGTCTTCGGCCAGGGCGGCAACGACGTGCTCACCCTCGACGAGGCGAACGGCGCCCTGCCCCGGGCGGAGCTGTCCGGCGGCGCCGGCAACGACGTGCTGACCGGCGGCTCGGCCGGCGACCAGCTTTTCGGGCAGGGCGGAAATGACACACTGCTCGGCAAGGGCGGCACCGACCAGCTCTTCGGCGCCGGCGGGAACGACACCATGACCGGCGGCGACGCGGACGACCAGGCGTTCGGGCAGGGCGGCGACGACCGGATGATCTGGAACCCGGGCGACGACACCGATCTCAACGAAGGCGCGTCCGGCACCGACACCGTGGAGGTGAACGGCGCCAGCGGTGCGGAGCAGTTCACGACGACCGCCAACGGCACCCGCGTGCGCTTCGACCGGATCAACCCGGCGCCGTTCTCGATCGACATCGGCACCTCGGAGAACCTCGTGCTGAACGCCAACGGCGGTGACGACTCGTTCAGCGCGACGGGCAATCTCGTCGCCCTGATCACGATCACCGTGGACGGGGGCGCGGGCGTGGACTCCCTGCTCGGTTCCAACGGCGTCGACGTCCTGCTCGGTGGCGACGGCAACGACTTCGTGGACGGCCAGCAGGGCGACGACGTCGCGTTTCTCGGCGCGGGCGAGGACACCTTCCAGTGGGACCCGGGCGACGGCAGCGACGTCGTCGAGGGCCAGGCCGGCGCCGACACCATGGACTTCAACGGCAGCAACACGAACGAGAACATCGACGTCTCGGCCAACGGCGGGCGCGTGCGGCTCTTCCGCAACGTCGCGACCGTGACCATGGACACCGACGACGTCGAGACGTTCGACGTCCGGACCTTCGGTGGCGCCGACACTCTCGTCGTGAACGACATCAGCGGGACCGATCTCGACCGTGTCGTCACCGATCTGGCGGCCGTGGGCGGCGGCGACGACGTCGCGGCCGACAACGTGGTCGTCAACGCCACCCAGGGCGACGACGTCGCGGTGGTCCAGGGCGCCGGTCGCTCCGCGGACGTCCTCGGACTGGCCGCGGTGGTCGCGGTACGCGGCGCGGCGCCCGGCAGCGATCGGGTCACCGTGAACGCGCAGGGTGGCGACGACGTGGTCGACGCGGCGGGTGTGAACGCCGGCGCCGCGCTGCTCGCGCTCGGCGGCGGCGAGGGCGACGACGTGCTCATCGGGGGCGCCGGCGACGACACCATCACCGGCGGACCCGGCGACGACGTGCTGCTCGGCGGACCGGGTGCCGACATCCTCGACGGCGGTCCCGGCGACGACGTCGAGATCGACGCGGCGGCCGCGGCCCGGCTGGCGGCGGGCACGACAGGGCAGGACTGGCTGGCCGCGCACGCCAGTTCGGTCGACGGCAAGACCGTGCTGGACCTCGGGACCCGCACGGTGACGCTGCCGCAGGCCCAGCTCTCGCAGCTGCTCTGACAGACCGGAGGATCCCCGTCCCGGCCCTCGACGGGATGGGGATCCTCCACGTCCGTCGCCGGTTGGGCCATGCTGGTCGGGTGGGTGCCGAACGGACCGCGTCCCGATCGCCGGCGCGTCGACGACCGGCCGGCACCACTCCCCGCGGCCGCGGCCCGGCGACCGAGCCGGTGCGTGGGACGCAATTGGTCCTGCACCTCCAACGGCAGGCCGGCAACCAGGCGGTGGCACGGCTCCTCCAGCGGCAGGCCCGGGCGGCGGGCGGCTCCCCGGCCGGCACCGTGTGTCAGCACTCGACGTCGCACTGATCAAGAAGGGCGCGAAGAACGCCCGCGCCGACACCGAGATCCTCAGCTACGTCGAAGGTTTCACCAACGAGTTCCACCGCAGGGCGGCGACCGCGGACCAGGTCGGGCCGGCGTTCTTCGAGCTGCTCGGGGTCGTCGAGACCGACGACCTCTACACCTGGGCGCAGGCCGATCCGGCCGTGCGGGAGGAGGCGCTCACCCGGCTGCGGGAATACCACGCGACGCTCGGGGGGCCGCACCAGCGGTTGTGGAAGGAATGGCTGGACCGCCGGCTTGCCGCCTCCGCCAAGGACAGGACGGGCCGCAAGGAGTTCCTGACGCGGCTGACCGCGTTCGTGACCTGACCGCGCCCCGTCGTTGTGCTTATCCGACCGGGCGTCGGTCAGCCGCGGCGGCCGAAATCCGCGAGCAGCCGGGTCTGCGCGTCGGCGTCGGCGGGCACGTCGGGCCGCGCCGCGGTCGCGCCGGAGTCCCGGTAGAGGTCGACGCGGTCCACGAACCAGGCGGCGAGCGCGTCCACCAAGTCCGGGTCGATCCGCTCGTCCTGACCGGTGGCCCGAGCGAGATCCCAGCCGTGCACCACCAGGTCCGCGAAGAGCTGATAGGCGTACTCCGAGCCGGGGGTGTCGCCGAACGACAGGTGCACCATCCGCTCCATCGCGCCCGGCGCCGCCACCGCGGCGATGGCCGCCGACCCGGCCGCGTCCCAGGCGCCGACGGGATCGTCCCCCAGCTGATCGCCCTCGTACCGGTCACCCACCTCCGCGATCGTCGCACCCTGGAAAAGCGGTACCGCCCAGAGCATCTCGTAGACCACGTGGTTGACCAGGGTGCGCACGTCCCAGTCGGTGCAGGGGGTGGAGCCGCCCCAGCCCGCGTCGCCGACGCCGTGCACGCGGTCCCCGTAGGCCTCGGCGGCGCGCCGGAAGAGGTCGACGATGTCAGGGGACGTGCCAGCGGTGCTCTCCGGCGCCATGGCCGGCTCCCTTCGCCGCGAGTCCCGACCTGCGGCGCATTCTGCTCCGCGCCGGCAGCCCCGTCCAGACGCGTCAGCGGCGGGTGTCGTCCCGGCGGAAGTTCTGGTGTGCCCGGGACGGCGTCGGGCCGAGCTGGCCCTGGTAGCGGGAGCCGTACTCGGCCGAGCCGTACGGGTGCAGGGCCGGCGAGGTCAGCCGGAACAGGCACAGCTGGCCGATCTTCATGCCCGGCCAGAGGGTGATCGGCAGGTTCGCCACGTTCGACAGCTCGAGCGTGATGTGGCCCGTGAAGCCGGGGTCGATGAACCCGGCGGTGGAGTGGGTCAGCAGGCCGAGCCGGCCGAGTGACGACTTGCCCTCCAACCGGCCGGCGAGGCTGTCCGACAGCGTGACCGCCTCGAACGTCGAGCCGAGCACGAACTCGCCGGGGTGCAGGACGAACGCCTCGTCCCCGTCGACCTCGACGAGCGTGGTCAGGTCGTCCTGCTGGACCTGCGGGTCGATGTGCGTGTACTTCGAGTTGTTGAACACCCGGAAGTAGCGGTCGAGCCGGACGTCGATGCTGGACGGCTGCAGCAGGGTGGGGTCGAACGGATCGAGGCCGAACGTCCCCGCGTCGATCTCGGCGCGCAGGTCGCGGTCCGACAGCAGCATCGCGACAGCCTAAACGGCGGCGTGCGGCCGGCCCTGCCGGACACCGTCCACCACCGTCGTGGCCCGCGGGCGGCGATGTCGACCCCGCGCGGTTCGGTATAGTTGCCGGGCAACGCGGGCGTAGTTCAGTGGCAGAACTTCAGCTTCCCAAGCTGATAGCGCGAGTTCGATTCTCGTCGCCCGCTCCACAGAATCCGCAGGTCAGCGCGCGTTGTGCTGTCCAACGCCGACCCGCTTCGCGTCGCCTGCGGCAAGCCCCTGGGCTGTGCTGGCGGCAGTCCTTCCATCGCCAGCACTGGTTGAGCTGCTGTCCGCGTCGGCACCGCCATCCCCGGCGGTCCGGCCGCACGCGCCCGCCTGGGACGGGCCAATTACTTTGCCGCCGCCCGTCCGAGTCGATCATGCTGGTCGACATGCCTCAGCTCGTACTCGACAACGCCGCCCGCGACCGTCTGAGCCGCCGTCTCGAGGAGCTCGAGGCCGCCGGTGTGTCCGGGACGGTGCTGCTCACCGAGGCCGGGATCCCGGTCGTGCAGCGCTGCCTCGGCCTGGCCGACCGCGCCGCGGGCGCCCCGGTCACGCCGGGCACCCGCTTCCAGACCGCGTCGGTGACCAAGATGTTCACCGCTGCCGCGGTGCTCGATCAGGTCGCGCAGGGCACGCGTCACCGTGCAGACCCCGGTCGTCGAGGTGGTGCCGGCCGACCGTCGTCCCCGCGACCTGTCCGCCGACGTCACCGTGCACCACCTGCTGTGCCACACCTCCGGCATCGCCGACTACTTCGAGGAGGACGAGTCGCTGCCGAACGCCGGCACCGACTACGCCGCGCTGTGGCACGACCTCCCGCCCGCTCGCATCCAGCGCCCCATCGACTTCCTCCCGCTGTACGGCGAGCTGCCGGCGTATTGCCCGCCCGGCCAGACCTGGCGCTACTCGAACGCCGGCTACGTGCTGCTCGCCGAGCTGCTCGAGCAGCTCACCGGGCAGGCCTACGCCGAGGTCGTCCAGGAGCGCGTGCTGCGCCGGGCCGGGATGGACGACAGCGGCTTCGACCGCTCCGACGAGCCGCGGGCACACTCGGCGGTGCACTACCTGCCGTCGGGACGTACCAACGTGCACAGCGTCCCCGTCGTCGGCGGCGGCGACGGCGGCTGCGTCTGCACCGCATCGAACCTGGTGCGCTTCTGCCGCGCCCTCGCCGACGGCACCCTGTTCGGCGACGACCTCACCGCGCTTGCGACGCAGCGGCACGCCACCATCGAGGACGACTGGTCCTACGGCTACGGCCTGATGATCTACCCGGACGGTCGCTGGGGACACGGCGGCGGCGACCCCGGCGTCAGCGCCGCCGTCAACCACTGGCCCGACCGCGACCTCACCGTGGTCGCCCTCTGCAACGTCGAGGAGAACGACGACATGGACCCGGCCTTCGCGCTGCGCGACGCGGTGCTCGCGGAAGCGGACCTGGTCCCGGGCTGACGCTGGTGAGGGTGCAGAGATGTCGAAGCTGATCTACTCCTACCTCGCGTCGCTCGACGGATACATTGCGGACGCTGCCGGCGCGTTCGACTGGGCAGTCCCCGACGAGGAGGTGCTCGACTTCGTCAACGAGATCGAGCGAGGGATAGGGACGTATCTCTACGGTCGGAAGATCTACGAGATGATGATCGGCTGGGAGACCGACCCCGGCGTCGCCGCTCAATCGCCGAAGAGCGAGGAGTTCGCGCGGATCTGGCAGCGCGCCGACAAGATCGTCTTCTCCACGACGCTCCAGGAGGTTTCCACCCGACGAACCCGGATCGAGCGCGCCTTCGACGCGGAGACCGTTCGAGCCATCAAGGCGGGCGCCGACCACGATCTCGCGGTCTCCGGCGCCGACTTGGCCTCCACCGCATGGCGGCTGGGCGTGATCGACGAGATCCACCTGTTCATCGCGCCGATCCTGGTCGGCGGCGGGCAGCGAATGTTCCCGCAGGAGATCCGCCATTCCCTGGAGCTTCTCGACGAGCGCCGCTTCGGCAACGGCATGGTGTTCGTTCGCTACGCCGTGCGGAACTGACCGCTCCTACTCACGAGGTTTGCCCAGGAGCGTCGATGCATCGGACGCCGCTGTTCGCCAGGACCGCCGCCCCGAGCAGCGCCGCGCAACCGGTCATCAGCAGCAGCGTCCAGTGGATGCCGAGGCCGTCGATCAGCAGGCCGGCGCCGAGGACGCCGATGGGCGCCGCCACCGGGATGGTCGCCGTGCTCAGGCCGACGATCCGGGGCAGGAGCCGCGCCGGCGTGCGCTCCTGGCGGATCGTCGCCTGCAGCGGCACGAGCGATCCAGCCGCGGCGCCGAGGGTCAGCAGCGCGGCGAGCAGGATCGGCAGGTGTTGGACGAGGGCGATCGCCGCGAACGTGCACGGCACCACCACGAAGACCCCCGCGTACAGCCGGCGACGGGGCACCCGGGCGCCGAGCAGGCCGTAGCCGGCCGCTCCCAGCAGGCCGCCCGCGCCGTAGCTACCGACCATCAGGCCCAGCACCACCGGGTCCCCGAAAGCCCACGTGGCCAGGACCGGCAGCACGATCGGCACGAGGGGCCCGACCAGCAGCACCGCCAGCGTCGGGATGACGACAAGCGCGCGCAGCGCCGGGTCGCGCCAGATGAAGGCGACCGCCTCGCGCAGGCCGGCGGGCTCGGTTCCGGCCGCTGGGACGGGAGCAGCGGGAAGGCGGACCAGCCCACCGACGACCAGCGCGGAGACCGCGAACGCGGCCACCGTCACCCACAGCGCCCCGCCGACGCCGAAGGCGGCGATGAGCAGGCCGGCGGCCGGCGCTCCGAGCAGGTAGCCGACGTGCTCCGCCGAGGTGAACAGGGCGTTCGCCCGCTCGCGCCGCAGACCGCCGGCATCCGCCGCGGCCGGCACCAGGCTCTGCCGCGCGGTCGAGCCGGCCGAGTCCGCGAGCGTGCCGGCGACGACCAGCACCACCACGTGCCAGAGCTGCAGCGCATCCAGCGCGAGCAGGATCGGCAGCGGCACGACGGCAAGGCCGCTGAGCAGGTCGGCGGCCGAGCTGGCCCGCACCGGGCCGATCGCGTCGACGATCCGGCCGGCCGCGAGGCCACCGACCGCGGCCGCCCCGGCGCCGGCGACGATCGCCACCCCGGCGAGCGCTGCGCTGCCCGTCGTGGTCAGCACCAGCCACGGGATCGCCACGGTCATGATCACGTTGCCGCTCAGCGACACGGCGTTGGCCAGCACCAGCAGGTTCAGCGGCGTCGCCAGTCGCAGCCGCGACGACGTGAGAGCGGCTGGGCCGCCGGGCATCTCCCCGGGGGCGGCGGCGGTCGCCGGCTCGGCGCGGTCGGCGACGTCGGTCATGGCACCCACGATCCGGTCCGCAGCCGGTCGGCGTCCAACACCTGTTTCGCGGGGATTCACATCGGCAGCGCGTGAATGGGTGCCGACGGACTACGGTGAACCGTGCCGGACGAACTCGATCTCCGTCTCCTGCGCTCCTTCGTCGTCGTCGCCGAGGAGCTGCATTTCACCCGGGCCGCCGGCCGCCTCTATGTCGCCCAGCAGGCGCTGAGCCGCGACATCCGGCGGCTGGAAACGCAGGTCGGCGTTCCGCTCTTCACGCGCAGCACCCGCGCCGTCGCCCTCACCCCCGATGGCGAGCGTCTTCTGGCGCACGCCCGAAAACTGCTCGCGCTCAACGACGCGGCCCTCGCCGACCTGCGGGGGGCCACCCGCCCGCTCGTCGTCGACGTGATCGGCGAGGGGCTCGCGGCGGCAAGGATCGTCGACTCCGCTCGCCGGGCCGCGCCCGGGTTCGAGATCACGGTCCGCTACGGCGGCGGAGTCGGCGCGGCCATGCCACGGCTGCTCGGCGGCCGCCTCGACGTCGCGTTCGGCAGGACGGAGGGCTTGGGGCGGCCGTTTCCCGCCGAGTTGACGCGCCGGCTGCTGCGATACGAGCCGCTGGCGTTGCTGATCGCCGACGATCATCCCCTGGCCGCGCTTCCCGAAGTGCCGTGCGATCGCCTGCGCGGCATGGAGATCGACGCGAGCAACGGCAACGACGACGCCCCCGAGTGGGTCGATCTGGCGGTCGCCCTGCTCGACGCGGTCGGCGGGCGGCCGTCGCCACCGCACCCACACGTCGTCGGCACCGCCGAGACCGCCCGGCACCTCAGGGCGCACGGCCTGCCGATCCTCACGATGAGCGAGTGCCCGGACGTCCCCGGCGCCGTCGTCAGGCCGCTGGTCGATCCGGTGCCCGTCTATCCGTGGGCGATGGTGCACCGCACGGACGCCACCCACCCCGCGATCGCGACGCTCCGCGCGGTCGCGACCGACCTCGCCCGGGAGGAGCGCTGGACGGACCTGCCCGCCGGCGCCTGGCTGCCGAGCAGCGACGCGGCGTGGCCGAGCCGCCCGTGACCCTTGCGGCAGCGATCCTCAGCGCTCGATTTCGACCGCTGCCGCGTGTGCCAGGTGCTGATGCGCGACGGATTGCCGCAGGAGCGGCGGCCTCACGTCGCTGCGTGATCACCACGGGCGATCGCTGCGAAGAGTTCCGGCGCGATCGGCCGCGTCAGCGGATCGGCGTGCCGATGGACGAGACGCCACCGCTCGCCGTCCCGGCGGAAGACCAGCGTGAGGCGCAGCGACCAGTCCTGCGCCGGTAGTTCGCCGACCGTCCCGTGCTGCCGCTCGACGGCGACCAGGACGGCCAGGTCCCCGGACGCGTAGGTCTGGAACACGTCGAGTTGGGCGGTGCCCCCGCGGAAGACGCGTGCGGTCCACTCGACCGCCTCATCCGAGCTGTCGAAACCCCGGCGCGGATCCCCTCCGTCGGGCCGCAGGAGGGTGTAGTCGGAGGCGTGAGCGGCCAGCGCAGCGTAGGTGCGCAGGTCCCCATCCATGTAGGCCTGCGCGGCCGTCGACCAGCGGTCGATCAGTTCGGTCAGGGTTCCAGCGTCAGGAGCTGATTCGGACATGTGCCGACCTCCGTTCGTGCACGACGGCAACGACCCTAGTGGCGAACTGTGGGTACGTCAGAACTGCTCGTGGCGCGGCTCGGCAGGGCCGAGAACATCGGTGGTGACGGCGCAGTCGCAACGGATCGGCGGCGCTTCGACGCACCCTGCGACACCTACGGCGAGCGCGCCGCCCACCCCGACCATCGCGTCACCGAGCACAGCACCACGGCGTCCCGGGGCGGGGTCTCCCGGTACTGCCGGTACTTGGCCATCAGCGCAGCGACGGCCCGTTCCCGGTCCGGCCCGTCGGCGAGCCCAGCGACGGCGTCGGCGCGCACCCACCACAACCGGGTCCAGTCGTCGGCGTAGCGATCGGCGAGAAAGCCGACGCGCGGGTTGGTCTCGATGTTACGCAATCGCTGCAGGGCCGTCGTCGACTTCGGCTTGTGGTCGACCGCGAAGGCGATCGCGGACGAGTCCGCGTCGTCCGGACCGCCGCCGCCCCCCACCGCGAGCACAGCGAACGTCACCGGCACGAGGTGGGGCGAGCCGTCCGGCCGGACCGTCGCGAGCCGGGCGACGGGCGCGGCGGTGAAGCGCTCCCGCGCCTCGGTCGCGGTCAACCGCACGGCCAACCTCCTCCGGTCGCCCACCCGGGCGGGCGCGTCCCCACTGACAGATCGGTGACAGATGGGCGGCAGGCCCGGCACCCATAGTCGCGGCACCGCACCGAACTGGGGGGTCACCGATGTCCCGCATCCCGCCCACCACCCTCGCACCGCACGTCTCGATCGGCACCAACGCGCCCGATCCGGTCGGCCCGACTGCCCAGGAACAGGGCCTGCGCATCACCGAGTTGCGGCCCGGCGATGTCCGCACGGTGCTCGAGGTGTTCGACGGCCTCTCCGATCGGTCCAGGTTCCAGCGCTTCCACGTCGGCCTGCACGCGCTGCCGCGGCGCTGGCTCCGACGCCTCACGCAGACGCACCGGAGCCGGTGCCGTCGCAGGCCCGTGAGCGACCCGAAATCAGCGACCACGGCCCGGCGCGGGCGCCTACACTTCGGACGCCGTGACTGCCCAACAGCGACGCCCCGCCCACTCGGTCGCGCCCGAAACGCCGCCGCGCCGCCGGGCCGAGCAGCGCGCCCAGCACCCGCTCCTCACGCTGCAGCGGCAGGCGGGCAACGCGGCGGTCACCGGGGCCGTGCGCCGGCGGGCCGACGGCGCCGGAGCCGGCGGGGTCGTCCAGCGCGAGCTCGAGATGACCGGGCCCGGCGCGGATGTCAAGGCAGCCCTGGCCCTCCTGCGCAAGGCGAGCGGGCTGGCCCTGACCGTCGGCAAGAAGCACGTCGTCAAGGTCTCGGGCAAGGCACAGCCGCCGAAGTCGGCGGCCCTCGCCGCGCGATTGACCGCCATCCTGGACGACACCGGCCGCACGGCGAAGGTCAAGTTCGGCAACGATCCGGACGTGTCCTTCGGGGCCTTCCCGACGAGCGCGGACGACCCGGTGCAGCGGCTCCGAATCGCCGACTTCCTGGCACTGGAGAAGGCGGTGCCGGGCGACGGCGTGGCCAAGCTCGCCCACGAGATCGTGGAGAACTTCGAGGCCCAGGCGCAGAAGGACCTGCACTGGGAGGTCGCCTTCGAGGTGAGCCACAAGGCGGCGCTCCAGGCCGAGAACACGGTCCTCGCCGAGCTGCAGGCCGCGTACGGCGAGTCGCCGTCCGGTGATCGGTGGAACACCTACCCGGTGTCGCTGAAGACCCCGGCGCCCAAGGGCAAGAAGGCGGGCGGCACGCGCGTGATGCACATCGAGGTGCACGCGAACGACTACGTGGTGACCGAGCCCGGGGCCGGCGCGAAGGGCGGACCGAAGATCACCCGGGTGAACCCGTCCTCGGTCGGCACCTGGTCCGTGGGCGGGTTCGGCGCCAAGAGCGCTGCCCTGCCGAAGGGCGCGGCGGCAACCCTCGCCGCCGTGGCCAAGGAGCTCGACGCCGATCCGACGGCGTCGGTGTTCATCCGCGCCTGCTCGGACAAGTCGGCCGCCGCGGCGGCGGTGCGGTGGGCCGACCTGGTGCAGGAGGGCATCACCGATCGGATGACCACCAGCGACGTCATCGTGAAGTCGTGGCGCCGGTTCCACCTGGCCGACCCGATCGCCGGGGCGAAGAACGCGGTGCAGATCATCGTCCGGAAGCCGACGAAGCTGTAGGCGCCGCCCGACGATGACATCGGCCAGCAGCATCGGGTAGGGCAGGGTGGTCGTCGTGGTTCCTCTGCTCGCGACCAAGCTGCACATGCCCGTGCGGCGAGCAGGCGTGGTGGCGCGCCCGCGGCTGCGCGAGCGCCTGGATCGCGGGTCGAAGGAGGGGCTGACCCTGGTGTCGGCCCCGGCCGGGTTCGGCAAGACGACGGTGCTGACGGAGTGGCTGGCTTCCGACACCGCGGCCGATCGGGCGGTCGCGTGGCTCTCGCTCGACCACCGCGACAACGACCCCGCGCTGTTCTGGACCTACGTTCTCGCCGCCCTGCGCTCGGTGGTGCCCGACGTCGCGGCCGCGGGCGACCTGCTGCGGTCGGCGCCTCCCGGGGACGCCTTCCTGGCGATCCTGATCAACGACATCTCCGCGAGCCCGCGCGAGATCGTGCTCGTGCTCGACGACTTTCACGTGATCGACTCCGTCGAGGTGCAGGAGGGCGTGGCGTTCCTGCTCGAGCACATGCCCGCCCAGCTGCATCTGGTGATCGCGGCCCGCGCCGACCCCGCATTGCCGTTGGGACGGCTGCGCGGACGCGGGCGACTCGTCGAGTTGCGTGCCGCCGACCTGCGGTTCACTCCCGACGAGGCCGCGGCCTACCTCACCGGGGTGATGGGACTCTCGCTGACCGCGCACGATCTCGCCGCGCTCGACGGGCACACCGAGGGATGGATCGCCGCCCTGCAACTGGCCGCGCTGTCGATGCAGGGCCGGGCCGATGCCGCCGAGTTCATCGCCGCCTTCGCCGGCGATGACCGTTACATCGTCGACTATCTCGTCGAGGAAGTGCTGCAGCGCCAGCCCGAGCGGATCCGCGAATTCCTGCTCCGGACGTCGATCCTGAACCGGCTCACGGGCCCGCTGTGCGACGCCGTGACCGGCCGGGCCGACGGCAAGGCGATGCTGGAGTCGCTCGATCGGGCCAACCTCTTCCTCATCCCGCTCGACGACCAGCGGCGCTGGTACCGCTATCACCACCTCTTCGCGGACGTGCTGCGGGTACACCTGGTCGACGAACTGCCGGACGCCGTCGCGGACCTGCATCGCAGGGCAGCCGACTGGTACGAGCGGAACGGCGACCGCTTCGACGCCGTCGAGCACGCCATGGCAGGCGGCGCCGCCGAACGCGCCGCCGACCTGATCGAGCCGACATTGCCTGTCCTGCAACAAAGTCGCCAGGAGGTGACGCTACGGCGCTGGGTGGAGGCACTGCCGGACGAGGTCCTCCGGATCCGGCCCGTGCTCAGCATCGCCTACGCCGGCTCCCTGATGATCCGCGGCGAGATCCGGGGCGTCGAGGAGCGACTGCGGGACGCCGAGCGCTGGTTGCCGACGACGCCGGGCGACCGCCCGACGGGGCAGATGGTGGTCGTGGACGAGGAAGCCTTTCGCCGGATACCCGGGGTGATCGCCCTGTACCGCGCCGGGCAGGCCCTGCTGTCCGGCGACATCGACGGCACCATGCGGCACGGTCGGACCGTGCTCGATCTCGCCGGCGACACCGACGTTCTCGCGCGCGGGAGCGCCTCCGGTCTCGTCGCGATCGCCCACTGGCGGCGCGCCGACCTGGTCGCCGCCTACCGCTGCTGGGCCGGCGCCGCGAGCGACCTGGAGCAGGCCGGGCACCTGTCCGACGTGACCGGCTGCGCCCTGGCGTTGGCGGACATCCGCCTCGCGCAGGGCAGTCTCGACGACGCGATGGCCGTCTACCAGCGGTCGCTGAAGGTGGTGACCCTCGAATCCGGCGCGACGCTGCGCGGGGCCGCTGACATGCACGTGGGCATGGCCGGCGTTCTCGTCGAACGCGGTGACCTCGACGGCGCCCGTCGGCACCTGGAGGCGGACGCCGCGCTCGGCGAGCACGCCGGGCTCCCGCAGAATGCGCATCGCCGGCGCATCGTGCTGGCCCGGATCCGCGAGGCCGACGGGGACGTCGACGGCGCGATCGCCCTGCTGGACGAGGCGGAGCGCCGGTACGTCGCCGACTACTTTCCCGACGTCCGGCCGATCCCGGCCCTGCGAGCACGCGTGCACGCCCGGCACGGTCGCTGGGCCGACGCCCTCGATTGGGCCGGACGGCAAGGGATCTCGATCCGGGACGACCCTGACTACCTGCGCGAGTTCGAGCACATCACGCTCGCCCGGGCGCTGGTGGCCAGGGGACTCGCCGGGGACGCAGAGCGCGCGTTGGGGGACGTCGAGCGGCTTCTCCAGCGCCTGCAGGCGGCCGCGGAGGATGGTGGCCGGGCGGGGAGCATGCTCGACGTGCTGGTGGTCAGGGCCATCGCGGAGCGCGCGCGCGGCGACATGCCCGCCGCCGTGGCGGCTCTGCAGCGCGCTCTCGCGCTGGGCGTGCCGCGGGGCTACCGGCGGATCTTCCTCGACGAGCACCACGCCCTCGCCGACGTGCTGACGGCGGCAGCCGCCGGCGACGGGTCCGGCTACGCGCGCCGGCTCCTGGACGCACGGGACACGGGGGGCGACCGCCCGGCGGCGGCCGGCGGCCTGATCGACCCCCTGAGCGCTCGCGAACTCGACGTGCTGCGGCTACTCGGCTCCGACCTCGACGGTCCGGACATCGCCCGCGCACTGTTCGTGTCCGTCAACACCGTCCGGACCCATACCAAGAACATCTACGCCAAGCTCGGCGTGAGCAATCGCCGCGCGGCCGTCCGCCGGGGCGGCGAGCTCCGCCTGCTGACGCGCTCCGGCGACGAGCAGCCCGGCTGATCTCCCGGCGGCTGTCCGTTCGCCGCACCTCCCGCGGGCCCACGGCCGCGCTCGCCGGGGTGCGTTCACCACCCGGATCACCACACATGGTGATCCGCACTCACCACGCCTCTTCCTACGGTCGTCCGGACCGATGTGGAAAGGGGCGGCGATGACAAGCAACCGGGACGGACGCGCGGCCGACTCGACCGGCTACGAGATCCGCCTCGGCGGCCGGCTCGAACCGAGGTGGGCCGACTGGTTCGACGGGATGACCCTCGCCCGCGGCGACGACGGCACCAGCACGCTGCGCGGTCCGCTGCCCGACCAGGCCGCCCTGCATGGCGTGCTCCGCAAGGTCCGCGACCTCGGCCTGCCGTTGATCTCCGTCACCCGGCTCGACCGCCACCCGCACTCGAACTCCGCTTCCCCGCAAGTCAGCCACGAAAGGAACTCGACATGAGCACCACCGCACCCACCTCCGTAGCCACCCGATCCGCCACCGATCCCCTGCGGCGCACCGCCCGCATCGCCGGCGTGCTGTACCTGATCACGTTCGTCTCGATACCCACCGTCGCCCTGTACCAGCACGTGCGGGAGCAGGCGGGCTTCGTGGTCGGCGTGGGCAGCGAGACCGGCGTGCTGTGGAGCGCGTTCTCGGAGGTCGTCGTCGCGCTCGCCGGGATCGGCACGGCCGTCGTGCTGTACCCGGTCGCGAAGCGGCAGAGCCAGACGGCGGCCCTCGGGTTGGTCGCCAGCCGGATCGTCGAGGGCAGCCTCATCATCGTCGGCGTGGTCAGCGTGCTCACGATGATCACCCTGCGGCAGGACGTCGCCGGCGCTGCTGGCGCCGACTCCGCATCGCTGCTCACGGCCGGACAGACGCTGACCGCGATGTACAACTCGACGTTCCTGCTCTCGCAGAGCCTGATGCCGGTCTTCAACGCGCTCTGCCTCGGCTACGTCCTGTACCGGTCGCGCCTCGTGCCCCGGATCCTGCCCACCATCGGACTTCTCGGCGCGGCACTGCTCCTGGCCTCGGACATCGCGATCTTCTTCGGCCTCTACGACCGGATGGCCCCCGTCGCCGCGCTGGCCGCGTTGCCGATCGCGGCGTGGGAGTTCTCGTTGGGCATCTACCTGACCGTCAAGGGCTTCCGCCCCGCCGCCGTCGCGGCGCTCCCGCGCTGAGGTCCCCCACCCCACGCCGAGCCCGCACGAACTGCTCCTTCCCGCCCGCGGATCGAGCAGTTCGTGCGGGTTCGAGGCTGTGCGAGCGCGGTCGAGCGCGGCGCACCCTCGACGAGATGGGCCGGCGCCCGTCACTTGGCGTCGGCGTAGCACTCCACGATCACGGGCCGGACGGGCGTGGTCGCCCACGAGCCGGGGAAGACCAGCTCGCGGGCGGCGTCCGCGGCCGCCACGGCGAGTGCGGCGATCCGGTCGGCGGCCTCGGCGGAGCAGTGCACGATCAGCTCGTCGTGCTGGAAGAACACCAGCTCGGCGCCCGGCACGTCGAACAGGTCGCGCCGCAGCCCCGACAGCCAGACGGCGGCCCAGTCGGCGGCGGAGGCCTGCACCACGAAGTTCCGGGTGAACCGTCCGCGATCGCGGGCGAGGCGTTCCGCGCGAGCGCCGCTCCTCGTCGGTCGCCTCCTCCGACGAGGAGCGCCGCACGGCCTCGGACCAGCCGGCCGACGGCGGCGGGCAGGCCCGGCCGAGCACCGAGTGCACCACCTCGCCGCGCTCGCCGCGGCGCGCCGCCGACTCCACGAACGCCATCGCGGCCGGGTATCGATCGCGCAGCGTCGCGAGCAGCCGCCCCGACTCGCCGGTGGTCGCGCCGTACATGGCGCCGAGCATGGCCACCTTCGCGCGGCCGCGGTCGCCGCCGAAGCCGTCGTCCGCCAGCCCGGTGTACAGATCCACGGTGCGGGAGACCCGCTGCAGCGCATCGTCGTTCGACATCGCGGCGAGGATCCGCGGCTCCAGCTGCGCGGCGTCGGCGACGACCAGCACGTGCCCCGGGTCCGCCACCACGGCCCGGCGCAGCGACCGCGGGATCTGCAGCGCCCCGCCGCCGCGGCTCGCCCAGCGGCCCGACACGACGCCGCCCGGCACGAACTCGCTGCGGAACCGCCCGTCCCGCACCCACTCGGCGAGCCAGGTCCAGCCGTTCGCCGAGTGCAACCGGGCGAGCTCCTTGTACTCGAGCAGCGGCGCCACGGCGGGATGGTCGATGTCCTTGACGACGAGCGCCCGGGTGGTGTCGATGTCGAAGCCGACGCGGCGGAACGCGGCGCGCACGTCCACCGCCGAGTCCGGGTTCACCGCGAAGCCGAAGGCCCGATCGAGGCGCGCGGCCAGGTCCGCCAGCGCGCGGGGCCGCGTCCCTGGCGGGACCGGCGGGCCGAGCGCGGCGCCCAGGATCTCCCGGTGCACGTCGGCACGCCAGGGCAGTCCGGCCCTCGTCATCTCCAGCGCGGCGAGGCCGGACGCCGACTCGGCCGCGACCAGGAGGGCGAGCGCCGGGTCCTCACCGATCCGGCGCAGCTGGTCGACGTACGACGCGCGCAGGTCCGCCAGGCCCGGCGCGTCGGCGCGCGCCTCGCCGTCCGGCGCGGCCGGATCGAACAGCGCCGGCTGATCGGTCGGCACGGCGGGCGCCGGTCGCGCGGGTACGTCGAAGACACCCTCGCGGGCCTGCAGAATCCTTTCGGTCAGGGCGATGTCGTGGCAACGTCCGACCCGCAGACCGGCGCCGAGCAGCTCCGGGTAGACGCGTCGGCGGTCGCCCAGACCCATCGCGGGTGCTCCGCCCGCTCCAGGGCCAGGAGCTCCGGCGCACCCACCGTCTCGACGGCGCCGATCGGCTCCGCGGGGTCGTCGGGGAAGGCCGCGGCCCGATACCGGCCGGCCCCGTCGTCCGGCGCCAGCCCGATCAGCACCGGCTACGACTCGCTCTCGCCGCGCATGCTGCGGCGGATCGCCTCCAGCTTGTCGCGCGCGGCCTCATCGCGCTCGGCCGCCTTGTCCTGCATCGACTTCACCTCGGGGATGACCGCCTCGGCCAGTTCCGCGGACCCGAGCGCGTTCGCGTAGCGCCCCTCGATCTTGTCCCGGACGAAGTCGAGGCTGGGCACGCCGGCGTCGGTGTAGTCGGTCGGCGGCGGCGTGAAGGCGGGATCGGTGACGATCGGGCCCGGGCTGGTGGTCCCCGTCGCCGGCGCGGGCGGGGCGAGCGTGCCGGCGGGTTCTTCCGCACCGGCGTCGGACCCGGCCGTGACAGACGGCCCGGTGAGCACCCCCGGGTCGGGGTCGGCCGGGATCCCGGTCGGATCGGCACCGCTCGGAGCGGCACCGGCCCCGGCGGTGCCGGTCGCGCCGGATCCGGGATCGGGCACCGGTTCGCCCGCCGTGCCCTCCGTCGCCGCCGAGCCTGCCTGTCCGGATTCGGTCATCTCCGCTCTCCCCTCGCCACCCTCGCGGGCACGCTTCTGTACCGCCACGCTACGACGCGGCCGCTCCGCGGGCGAGCCCCCGGCTCAGGGGCGGGGACCGCCGAGGTCGCGCCCGCGCGGTGGGTCGATGCGACCGGATGGACGCGAAAGTTCGGCCCGTCACTTGTCGTCGGAGCGAGGACTTCTACGGGGCAGCGCATTCGCCGCGCCCACCGATCTGATGACCCTTCGGCGCGCGCGGCAATTCCGACAAACGTGATCGTTGTCACGAGTCGCTTCTTCGGCGCAGACTGGCAGGCAGGCCCGCCGGTCCGCCGCGCAGACACGCCCGCACCGACCGGCCGCCGACATCCGCCGAGGCAGTCGCCGCCGCCAGAGCCGCCGACAGAGAGGTCGCGCATGCAGACACCCGCCCCCGTCGAGTACGCCAGGGCCACGTCCGTCGACGAGGCCCTCGAACTGCTGGAGCGGTACGGACCGGAGGCCCGACTGATCGCCGGCGGGCACAGCCTGATCCCGATGATGCGGATGCGGATCGCCCAGCCCGAGTGCGTCATCGACATCAACCGGATACCCGGCCTCGACTACATCCGCATCGAGCCCACGTCGGGCGGCGGCAACGACCTGTGCATCGGCGCCATCACCCGGCACCGGGCGGTCCTCGACTCGCCGGTGATCGGCGAGCACTACGCGATCCTGCACGACGCCGAGCGGGTGATCGCCGATCCGATCGTCCGCAACCGGGGCACGGTCGGCGGATCGCTGTGCCAGGCCGACCCGGCGGAGGACCTGTCCGCGGTCGCCGCGGCCCTGAAGGCCGACCTGGTGCTGCGATCGGCGGGCGGCACCCGCGTGGTGCCGGCCCGGGAGTTCACCGACGGCCCGTACGAGACCGTGCTCGACGACGCCGAGATGCTCGTCGAGGTGCGGATTCCCGTCCGGCCGGGCGCGGGCAGCGCCTACGAGAAGGTGGAGCGGCGCGCCGGCGACTGGGCCGTGGCCTCGGCCGGGGCCTACGTCGTGCTGGACGGGGACACCGTCGCCGACGCGGGCATCGGGCTGGCCGCTCTCGGTGCCGAGCATTCGTGCGCGCCCGGCGCCGAGAGCTACCTGATCGGAAGGACTCTCACCGACGAGACGATCGCCGAGGCGGGCCGGCTGGCCGCCGAGGAGAGCAACCCGGCGGCCGACCAGCGCGGTCCCGTGGTCTACAAGCGGCACCTCGCCGACGAACTCACCAGGCGTGCCGTCCGCCGCGCCGCCGCCCGCGCACAGGGAAGGATCGACATGCAGGTGACCATCACCGTCAACGGCGTGGAGCGGACGGACGAGGTCGAACCGCGACTGCTGCTCGTGCACTACCTGCGGGACACCCTGCAGCTGAGCGGAACCCACTGGGGCTGCGACACATCGCAGTGCGGAACCTGCACCGTCTGGCTCGACGAGACGCCCGTCAAGAGCTGCACCGTGCTGACGCCGATGGCCGACGGCCACCGGGTGCGCACCGTGGAGGGCCTGGCGAACGGCGCCGAGCTCGACCCGGTGCAGAGCGCGTTCATGAGGGAACACGGCCTGCAGTGCGGGTTCTGCACGCCCGGCATGATGATGACGGCGCGACACCTGCTCGACCACGACCCCGATCCGGACGAGGCGACGATCCGCCAGGCGATCTCCGGCCAGATCTGCCGGTGCACCGGCTACGAGAACATCGTGCGCGCGGTGCGCGCGGCCGCCGGCCATCCCTCGCAGCCGTCCGGGCACGCCGCCGCCGACCCCCGCACCGACGGCGACAGCACGGTCGTCGCCGAGCCCAGCCAGGAGGTGCCGGCATGACCGCCACCCTGCCCGCCACGAACGGGGAGGCGCCCAGCGCGGCGGAGCCCCGCCGGCAATCCGATCGGCTTCGGCCGGATGCCCCGCAAGGAGGACGCGAGATTCCTGCGCGGCCAGGGCAACTACGTCGACGACGTGACGATGCCCGGCATGCTGCACTCGGCGATCCTGCGCAGCCCGTACGCGCACGCCCGCATCCGCTCCATCGACACCTCGGCCGCCGCGGCACTGCCCGGCGTGCACGCGGTGATCACCGGCGAGACGCTGGCCGGGCTGGGCCTGGCCTGGATGCCGACGCTGTCGGCGGACGTGCAGGCCGTGCTGGCCACCGACAAGGTGCGCTTCCAGCACCAGGAGGTGGCGTTCGTCGTCGCCGACACCAAGTACATCGCCCGGGACGCGCTGGAGCTGATCGAGGTCGACTACGAGCCGCTGCCCGTGGTCGTCGACGCCAAGCGCGCGATGGACCCGGACGCGCCCGTGATCCGGGACGACATCGAGGGCAAGGCGGACAACCACATCTTCGACTGGGAATCCGGCGACGCGGACGAGACCGCGGCGGTGTTCGACCGCGCCGAGGTGGTCGTCACGCAGGAGATGCTCTATCCCCGAGTGCATCCCGCGCCGATGGAGACCTGCGGGACCGTCGCGTCCATGGACCCGGTGACCGGCAAGCTGCTGGTGTACTCGACGAACCAGGCGCCGCACGCGCACCGCACGATCTACGCGCTGGTGGCCGGCATCCCGGAGCACAAGATCCAGATCATCTCGCCGGACATCGGCGGCGGCTTCGGCAACAAGGTCGGCATCTACCCCGGCTACGTGCTCGCCGTCGTCGGCTCGATCGTCACCGGCCGCCCGGTGAAGTGGATGGAGGACCGCAGCGAGAACCTGATCGGCACGTCGTTCGCCCGCGACTACCACATGACCGGCAGCATCGCCGCGACGAAGGACGGCAAGATCCTCGGCCTGAAGGTCGACGTGCTCGCCGATCACGGCGCCTTCAACGGGACCGCGCAGCCGACCAAATTCCCCGCCGGGTTCTTCCACATCTTCACCGGCAGCTACGACCTGCAGGCCGCGCACTGCAAGGTCAACGGGGTCTACACGAACAAGGCGCCCGGCGGCGTCGCCTACGCCTGCTCGTTCCGGATCACCGAGGCGGTGTACCTGGTGGAGCGGATCGTCGACATGCTGGCCGCCGAACTGAAGATGGACCCCGCCGAGCTGCGGATGAAGAACCTGCTGCGCCCCGAGCAGTTCCCGTACACCTCGAAGACCGGGTGGGAGTACGACTCCGGCAAGTACCCGCACACGCTGCAGGTGGCGATCGACATCGCCGGCTACCGCGAGCTGCGGGCCGAGCAGGCCGAGAAGCGCGCCCGCGGCGAGCTGATGGGCATCGGCATCTCGTTCTTCACCGAGGGCGTCGGCGCCGGCCCGCGCGGTCACATGGACATCCTCGGGCTCGGCATGGCCGACGGCTGCGAGCTCCGGGTGCACCCGACAGGCAAGGCGCAGCTGCGACTCTCGGTGCAGACCCAGGGCCAGGGGCACGAGACGACGTTCGCGCAGATCGTGTCGCAGGAGCTCGGCCTGCCGCCCGAGGACATCGAGGTGATCCACGGCGACACGGACAACACGCCGTTCGGGCTCGGCACCTACGGCTCCCGGTCCACGCCGGTCTCCGGGGCGGCGGCCGCCATTGTGGCGCAACGCATCCGGGAGAAGGCGAAGATCATCGCGGCCACCGCGCTGGAGGTCAGCACCGACGACCTCGAGTGGGATCTCGGCCGCTGGCAGGTGAAGGGCGACCCGGAGCGCGGCCACACCGTCGCAGAGATCGCGATGCTCAGCCACGGGAACCTGGAGCTGCCCGAGGGCGTCGAGGGCCACCTGGACGCGTCGGTCGTCTACAACCCGCCGAACCTCACCTACCCGTACGGCGCCTACATCTGCGTCACCGACGTGGACCCCGGCACGGGCGTGGTCAAGGTGCGCCGGTTCATCGCGGTGGACGACTGCGGTCCCCGGATCAACCCGATGATCGTCGAGGGGCAGGTGCACGGCGGCCTCGCCGACGGGGTCGGCATGGCGCTGATGCAGGTGATCGCATTCGACGAGAACGGCAACTGCGTGGGCGGTTCGTTCATGGACTACCTGCTGCCGACGTCGCTGGAGTGCCCCAGCTGGGAGCTCGGCGAGACGGTGACCCCGTCGCCGCACCACCCGCAGGGCCTCAAGGGCGTCGGGGAGTCCGCGACAGTGGGATCCCCGGCCGCCGTGGTGAACTCGGTGCTCGACGCGATCTCGCCCTATGGTGTGCGGCATGCGGACATGCCGCTCACGCCGGCCAACGTGTGGATGGCGATGCAGGGCACCCCGATGCGCACCGATCTGGCGGTCACGTGAGTAGCCGCCAGGCGCCTCGTTCTCCGGCGGGGCGGGGCGCCGCGGCATGAGCCGCCCGGATCTCGAGGAGCGTGCGCACGAGCTGCGCGCGCAGCGCCTGCCTTTCGTGCTCGCCCGCGTCGTCAAGGCGATGCGGCCGACGTCGGCGAAGCCAGGCGACGAGGCGATCATCCACTCCGACGGTTCCATCGAGGGGTTCGTCGGCGGGACGTGCGCGGAGTCGACCGTGCGCGCGCAGAGCCTCGCGCTGCTCGAGACCCGGGAGCCGCTGCTGCTGCGCATCACGCCCGACGAGGACGCGGCGACCGGCGCCGGCGAGCCGGGCACGCTCACGGTGCACAACGCCTGCCTGTCGGGCGGCATGCTCGAGATCTTCCTCGAGCCGGTGGTGCCGGCGCCCCTGGTCCTGGTGCACGGCAGCGGGCCGATCGCGGAGGCGCTGGCGACGCTCGGCGGCGCGATGGCCTACCGGGTCACCGGGTTCGAGCCGGACATCGTGGCCGGGCGCGGATGCCGTGGTGATCGCCGCGCACGGCCGGGACGAGCTGCCCGTGCTGGAGCGCGCCCTGGACGCCGGCGTGCCCTACGTGGCCCTGGTGGCGAGCCGGCGGCGCGGCGGGGCCGTGCTCGACGAACTGGCCTCCGCCAGGCCCGACCTGCACGCGGCCGACCGCATCCACACCCCCGCCGGCCTCGACATCGGTGCGAAAACGGCGGCGGAGGTGGGCATCTCGATCCTCGCGGAGATCGTGCAGGAGCGTGCCCACCGGCGCACCCGCGCCTCGGCCGAACCCGTGATCGCGGCCACCGCCGTCGACCCGGTCTGCGGGATGACGGTCGCGGCGGTGGACTCCGCGCTGCACCTCGAGCACGGGGACACGGTGTACTACTTCTGCGGACCTGGCTGCCTGCGCGCCTTCTCGGCCGATCCGGCGTCCTTCCTGACCCCCGCAGCGGCGCGGTCGTGACGGATCCCCTCGCGGCGGCCATCCCCGACGTGGCCACCCTGCAGGCGCGCCTCGACGGGTCCGGATACCTGGCCGACGAGGGCCTGGCGACCGCGCTCTTCTGCGCGGTCCGGCTGGGCCAGCCGCTGTTGCTGGAGGGCGAGGCCGGCGTCGGGAAGACTTCAGCGGCAACGGCTCTCGGGGCGGCGCTGCCGACTGTGGTGATCCGCCTGCAGTGCTACGAGGGCATCGACATCGCCGAGGCCGTGTACGAGTGGAACTACCCGCGGCAGCTGCTCGCCATCCGGCTCGCAGAGTCGTCGGGCAACCCGCTCGGCGCGGACGACCTCTTCGGCCGGCCCTACCTCGTCGACCGCCCACTGCTGCGCGCGGTCGAGCATCCGGGGCCGCTGCCCGCCGTCCTGCTCATCGACGAGATCGACCGTGCGGACGAGCACTTCGAGGCGTTCCTGCTCGAACTCCTGGCCGAGCGCTCGATCACGATCCCGGAGCTGGGCACCATCAGGGCGGCCGTGCCGCCGGTCGCGGTGCTCACCTCGAACCGCACCCGCGACCTGCACGACGCGCTCAAGCGCCGCTGCCTGTACCACTGGATCGACCATCCGACCGTCGCCCAGGTGGTGCAGATCGTCCGCCGCCGGGTGCCGGCCGCGGCCGAGTCGCTGATCGGGCAGATCGCCGAGGCCACGGAGCGGCTGCGCACGCTGGACCTGCAGAAGAGCCCGGGCACGGCCGAGGTGATCGACTGGGTCGAGGCGGTCCGGTTGCTCGGCGTGGCGCGGCTCGATTCCGACGCCGTCGCACGGACTCTCGGCGCGGTGGTGAAATACCGCGAGGACGCCGACACGGTCGCCGCGGCCGGCTTCGCCTGGGTGGCCGGTGCCTGACGGGTCGGGATCGGGCCGGCCCGACCTCGCCGAGCTGTGCGCCGCCTTCGGCCGCGAGCTGCGCGGCGCCGGCATCCGCGTTCCGGCGGAACGCATCTCGTGGTGGGCCACGGTGATCACGATGACCCGGCCGGTGCTCGTCCGGGAGCTCTACTGGACGGCGCGGGTCACGCTGCTGGACGGCGCGCAGCACCTGCCGGAGTTCGACGCGGTCTTCGCCTGGGTGTTCCGCGGGATGGCCGACATCGCCGACTTCCGCGGTCAGGAGCCGCCGCCCGCGCTGGCCAGCGACCGGCAGCAGGGCGAGCCCGGCCGCCCCACCGCCGACCAGAGCGGCGGCGCCCCGGAATCGGCCCGGCCCGGCGGGATCTCCACCCGGCCGACCGACGACGGGTCGGACGCGGGCGACGGCACGGCGTCTCTGGCCTACGCCTCGGAGCAGGAGGTGCTGCGGCACCGGGACTTCGCCGACTGCTCCCCGGACGAGCTGGCGGAGCTCAACCGCTGGATCGGGCGGATGAGGGTGGTGGCGCCGACCCGCCCGTCCCGCTGGGTCGCGGCCCCGGCGGGTCGGCAGCTCGACCTGCGCCGGACCCTGCGCGCCGCCTGCCGGACCGGCGGCGATCCCGTGCGCTGGGTGCACCGGACGCGCGGCCGCACCCCGCGCCGGATCGTGCTGCTTGCGGACGTGTCCGGGTCCATGGAGCCGTACGCCCGGATGTACCTGCGGGTGCTGCACGGCGCCGTCGTAGGGGCGCGTGCGCACGCGTACGTGTTCGCCACCCGGTTGACCCCCGTGACCCGGGTGCTCCGCCGCGCCGCGCGCGAGACGGCGGTCGCGACGGCGCTGACGCAGGCTCCGGACGCGATCGGCGGCACCCGGATCGGCCCGGCCATCAAGACATTCCTCGACACCGACGGTCGGCGCGGCGTCGCCCGTGGGTCGGTGGTGGTGATCGTCTCCGACGGCTGGGAGCGCGGCGATCCCGCGTATCTCGCCGAGCAGATGGCCCGCCTGGGAAGGCTTGCCCACAGGGTGATCTGGGTGAACCCGCGGCGCGCGGCGCCGGGTTTCGCCCCCCTGACGGGCGGGATGGCGGCCGCCCTGCCGCACGTCGACGTGTTCGTCGACGGGCACTCCGCGCACGCCGTCGAGGATCTGCTCGCGGCGATCGCGGCCGGCTGAACCGGTCCGGTCCGAGGCCGTCAGGTCAATGCGTCCGCGCCACCGCGGCTGCGGGCGCGCCGATGCCGAATTGGGCGGCGAACGCCGCGTCCATCACGAAGAGCTCCACGGGCACGTCGTCCGGGGCGCGCAGGTTCAGGTGGTGGCCGGCGTCGGTCGCGGTGATCGGCGAGTGCGGCACCCCCCGTTCCGCCAGCCGGGCCGCCCACGCCTGCAACGCGGGCAGGTCCGGCACGGCGATCGCGAGGTGGTCGAGGCCGACCTGCCGCTCCGTGAAGGAGTCGACCCGCTCGGGGCGGTGATCGGCGATGCCGATCGCCACGCGGGTGGATCGCTCGATCACCATGCAGAATCCCTCCGCCTCCATCATCACCTCGAAACCCATGACGTCGCACCAGAAGTCCCGGGCGGCGGGGATGTCCCGGACGGTCAGCCCGAGGTGCGACATGCCGAGGATGCCGGGCGTCGTGCGGGTGCCGTCGACGGCCGGCGCGGGGGCGCTCACAGCCGCCGCCCGCGGCCGGTGGAGAGCGCCTGGGAGCGGGCGCGGAGCAGCGAGGCGTTGACCGGAGCGCCGAAGGCCATGCCGACGGTGACCATGCCGGGCGCGAGCCAGGCCGCGATCGCGTTCAGTCGCAGCGTCAGCCGGGCATCCCGGGCCGGCTCCGGTTCGCCGGCCTCGTCCGGGAGGACCGGGTGAATGGTGGTGATGTGGCTGGTTGTCATGACGGAAACGCTCCCGCCCGGGCGACCCCGATCGCGTGGGGCAGACCCCCCAATCCCCGCGGTGGTGCGAGTCCGGGGTTCCGCTCAGGGGAGGGGCCTCAGGGGATTCGATCGGCCGGGGGTCCCGCCGCGGCGGGCGCGCCGGCGGCGGTGGCGAAGGCCGCGGCGAGCTCCACCCGTGATCGCAGTCCGCGCTTGCGCAGCGCGCTCGTCACGTGGTGCTCGACAGTCTTCGGGCTGAGGAACAGCGCGGCGGCGATCTCCTTGTTGGTCATTGCCCGGGCCACCAGCAGCGCGACCCGGGTCTCCTGCGAGGTCATGGCCGAGTCCCGATCGGCGCCGCGGCGGGCGGACTGCCCCGTCGCGGCCAGTTCGTGCTGCACCCGCGCCGTCCACGCCGCGAAGCCCAGGTCGTCGAACATCGCCAGCGCCGTCCGCAGCTGCTCCCTCGCCGCGATGCGCTCCCCCGCGCGACGGAGCCACTCGCCGTGGGCGAGCCGGCTCCTGGCCGCGGGGAAGGGGTCGGCGCCGAGGGCGTGCGCCTCGTCGGCCCGCCCGAACGCCGCGTCCGCGGCCGCGCGGTCGATCGAGAGCATCCCGGCCATCCGGAACCCGTCCGCGCGCACCTCCGGGTTCGCGGAGTCACTGTGCAGCTCGGCGTGCCGGGACGCCAACGCCACCGCCTCCGGACGGCGCCCCAGCGCCAGGTAGGCCTCGACCAGATCCGGGGCGACGGACAGCGGGTAGTCACCGCGCGGCTGCCGGCCATCATCCACGCGCAGCCTGCGCTCGAGGATCTCGACCACGCGCGGGGAGTCGCCGACGCACAGCGCGCAGAACGCCTCGACGAGCTCGATGTGCACGGCGGCGTCGGCGACCTCCGCTAGCTCCTGCAGCCGCCGAGCGTCGGCGAGCGCGCGCGCCGCGGACGCGGGGTCGCCCCGGGCAGCCAGCTGCCAGGCGAGCAGCTCGCAGCTGATCGAGACATCCGCGACGTAGCCCAGCTCACGCCCGAGTTCGACGCACTCCCCGGCATACGCATACGAGTCGTCGTGCCGGCCGAACATCGCCGCCCCGCCAGCGACCAGGCTGAGCGCGAGCGGCAGCACGCCGATCGCGCCCTTGGCCCGCGCTGCGTCCAGTCGGCGCTGGAAGAACGCGAGCGCCCTCGCCGGCTGGTCCACCCATCCGGCAGAGAGCAGCGCCGTCGCCAGGTAACGCGGATGGTCGCGGAGGTCGGCTGTGCCCTCGAGGATCTCGATGGTCCGCAGGCCGAACGGTGCGGCCGCGGCCCAGTCGCCGCCGAACGCCAGCGACGCTGCCTGTCCATAGGTCGCGACCAGCTCCTGCTCGGGGTCGTCGGGGTCGGCGACCTCGCGCATCGCGGCCGCAGCCGCCGCCATCTCCGGGGCGGATCCCAGCCGGTAGGCGACGTTCATCAGCTCGAACAGCGCGCGGATCCGCACCGGACCCGTGGCGATCCTCGCGGCGTCCCGCAGCAGCTCGGCGGACCGCCGGACCGATCCCGACTGCTGCTCCAGGGTGCCCAGGCAGAGCAATGCGCGTGCCCGAGCGGCCTCCGACTCGCCTGCCGGCTGTTCGAGGATCCGATCCGCGAGGCGTCGGAGCCGCGGGGCGTCCCCGCAGAGCAGCGCGTCCTCGGCGGCGGTGGCGAGGGCGTCGAGAGACGACCCCGGGACGGACATGAGCGAGGACGCCCGCTCGGCCAGGGCGGAGGCCGAGGCGTGCCCCGAGCGCACCCGCTCGGCATCCGCCAGCATCAGCAGCTCCCGCCCGAGGGCGTCGTCGTAGCCCGACGCCGCCTCCGCCCGGTGCCGCAGCCGGGAGGCCGGGTGGTGCAGCAGCGCGTCGGCAAGGGCGGCATGCGCGCGGCGGCGCTCCGCCGGGCCGACCTCGAGCCAGACGGCGTTGCGCACCAGCGGGTGCCGGAACTGCAGCGCGCCGTCCGACAGGCGGAGCACGCCGGCTCGCTCCGCCTCGGCCAGCGCCGCGGTCGGCTCGATGCCGGCGGACTCGAGGGCGCGCAGGATCGGCGCCGGCTCGGCGTCGAGCGACGCGGCGGCCAGCGTGACCGCCCACCGCGCCGGCGGCGACAGGCCGGTGACGGCGTCGACGAACGCGCCGGTCAGCCGGGCACTCACCGGCAGCGCGGCCGGCAGCGGCGCTGACCCCCGCCGCTGCTCGGGGGTCAGCGACCGCGCGGACTCCAGCAGGGCCAAGGGGTTCCCGTCGGTGCGGTCCATCAGGACGTCGACCACCGCCGGGGCGAGCGCGCCCCGGAGCAGTCCGGCGGCATCCGACGGACCGAGCCCGGTGAGTGGCAGCCGCTCGATGCCAGCGAGCTCGGGGAGGTCGGCCACGCCGGGGCCGGTCCGGCGCGCCAGCAGGAGTGCCACCCGGTCGTGACCGACGCGCCGGGCCGCGAAGGCCAGGGCGGACCGCGACTCGGCATCCACCCACTGGACGTCGTCGACGAGCACGAGCAGCGGCCTGTGCTGGGCCTCGAGGGAGAGCAGCGAGAGCAGGGCCGCCGAGACCAGGAACCGGTCAGCTCCCGCGTCCTGGGCGGCGCGGCCCAGGGCCGATTCCAGCGCCGCGCGCTGGGCGCCCGGCAGCTCTGCGATGCGGTGCAGGAGGGGTGCGGTCAGGTCGAGCAGACCAGCGTGGCCGAGCAGCAGTTCCGACTCGACGCCCACGAGCCGCACCACGCCGACGTCGGCGCCCTCGTCGAGCGGGCCGGCCGCGACCGCCTCGAGCAGCGTCGACTTGCCGATGCCGGGTTCGCCCTCCAGGCAGAGCGCCGATCCGCGGCCGTCGACGGCGGCCGCCACCCGGCCGCGCAGCAGGGCCAGCTCCGCGTCGCGACCGACCAGCACAGGCGAAAACTACTCGACGACGACCGCCTCGGGTCCCGGAACGGACGAAACGACGGCGTGCCGGCCGACCGGCTCGCGTCGCCGCCGGATGATCACCGCGTGGGGACCGGGGTCGGCGCCGGACGCGCCATCGGGCCCGAGACGGTGATCGTCCGGCGAGTGCGTCGCGGCACACCCGCACGGGCCACCGGACACGCCCTGAGCAGGCGTGTTGCACGAAGTTACTGGCGAGTAATAACCTGGGTTCACCCGGATGGATGCGTCACCCGGATCGCCCGTCTCACGGTCTCCGCTGTCGACCAGGACCGCGATCAGCGGCGCCGCGTGACGCCTCCTGTCCGTCAAGCCTTCCCGACGACACCGCTGCGAGCACTCAGGGAGCACCGAGCATGAGCCACTACCGGTCCAACGTCCGCGACCTGGAGTTCAACCTGTTCGAGGTCCTCGGCGCCGACGCGCTGATGGGGCACGGCGACTTCGCCGAGATGGATCCGGAGACCGCGCGCGGCGTGCTGCACGAGCTCGAGAAGGTCGCGAGCGGGCCGGTCGCCGCGTCCTTCGTGGACGGCGACCGCAACCCGCCGACGTACGACCCGGCGACCTTCTCGGTGACCCTGCCCGAGGCGTTCAAGAAGTCGTACCAGGCGATCGTCGACGGTGAGTGGTACCGCCTGGAGCTGCCGTCGGACCTCGGCGGCTACGGCGCAACGCCGAGCCTGCGCTGGGCGTGCGCCGAGCTGATCCTCGGCTCCAACCCCGCCCTGTTCATGTATTCCGGCGGCCCGAACTTCGCGGTCGTGATCCATCGCAACGGCACGCCGCTGCAGCAGCGGATGGCCGAGACCATGATCGAGAACCAGTGGGGATCCACGATGGTCCTCACCGAGCCGGACGCCGGCAGCGACGTCGGCGCGGGCCGCACGAAGGCCATCCTGCAGGACGACGGCACGTGGCACCTCGAGGGCGTGAAGCGGTTCATCACCTCCGCCGAGCACGACGCGACCGAGAACATCGTCCACCTGGTGCTCGCCCGGCCCGAGGGTCCCGGCGTCGAGCCGCGGCCCGGCACCAAGGGCCTCAGCCTCTTCGTGGTGCCGAAGTTCCACTTCGACCCGGAGACCGGCGAGCTCGGCGAGCGCAACGGCGTCTTCGTCACCGGCCTGGAACACAAGATGGGGCTCAAGGTCTCGACCACCTGCGAGCTGAGCTTCGGCATCCACGGCACGCCCGCCGTGGGATACCTGTTGGGCGACAAGCACGACGGCATCGCCCAGATGTTCCAGGTGATCGAGTACGCGCGGATGATGGTGGGCACCAAGGCGATCGCCACGCTGTCCACCGGCTACCTGAACGCGCTGCAGTACGCGAAGGAGCGGGTGCAGGGGGCCGACCTCACCACGGCCAACGACAAGACGGCGCCGCGAGTGACGATCATCCACCACCCGGACGTGCGCCGGATGCTGATGAAGCAGAAGGCCTACTCCGAGGGACTGCGGGCGATCTACCTGTACACGGCGAGCTGGCAGGACCGGATCGCGGCGGGCAACCTGTCGCCTGAGGACCTCGTCGCCGCGAAGCACGTGAACGACCTCCTGCTCCCCGTGGTCAAGGGCGTGGGCTCCGAGCGCGCGTACGAGAACCTCGGGCTGGCGCTGCAGGTGTTCGGCGGCTCCGGCTACACCCAGGACTACCCGATCGAGCAGTACCTCCGCGACGCGAAGATCGACACCCTCTACGAGGGCACCACGGCGATCCAGGCGCAGGACTTCTTCTTCCGCAAGATCGTCAAGGACGGCGGAAAGGCGCTCGGCACCGTGGCCGGCGAGATCGGCGCCTTCGTCGCGGCGTCGCTGTCGGAGGAGGCGGACGGGCGGACCAAGGAGGAGCTGATCCAGCTCCGCACCGCCCTGCAGGACGTGCAGGCGATGGTCACCGCGCTGGTCGGCTACGCCATGGCGTCGATGCAGGACCCGAAGTCCGTCTACAAGGTCGGCGAGCACGCCGTGTCCCTGCTGATGAGCGTCGGCGACCTGATGATCGGCTACCTGCTGCTGCGTCAGGCCGAAGTCGCCCAGGCCGCGCTCGACGCGGGCGCGCCGGCCAGGGACGAGGACTTCTACGTCGGGAAGCTCGCCGTGGCGCACTGGTTCGCGCGCACCGTGCTCCCGGAGCTGACCGCCCGTCGAGCCGTGATCGAGAACGCCGACGCGTCGCTGATGGAGGTCCCCGAGTCGGCGTTCTGACGCCCGCTCGCCCGGACGAGGTGCTCGGCGGCGCCCAGATGGTCCGGCTCGCCTAGTGTCAGCGTGGGCCCGGGCGCGGCGCCCGGCCGACCCGACCGAGGAGGGGCCATGCCGCAGCGCGCACCGGCCCCGACGCCCGGCGCCGTGTGCTGGGTCGACTTGCTCAGCTCCGACCCGCCCGCCGCCGTCGCGTTCTACGCGGCGCTGTTCTCCTGGGGCGCCGACGTACCCGCCGATGAGCCCGGCGGGTATGTGACCTTCGAGTCCGGGGGAGTGCCCGTGGCAGGGCTGGCGCCGAACATCCGCGAGTCGGGCATCCCGGACGCCTGGACCGTCTACCTGGCTTGCGCCGACCTGGCCGGCGCCGAGGCCGCCGTCGACGGGGCGGGTGGCGTGCTCACGGTGCAGGGCCTGCGGGCCGGTTCGACGGCCACGCTGTCGATCGCCACCGACCCGGGCGGCGCGGCGGTCGGGCTCTGGGACGCCCGGCGGCACAACGGCTTCGGCGCGGCCGCCGGCAGGGGTGGGCCGGGCGCCGACCGTCGCTCGCGGGCCGTCTGGTTCGAGCTGGTCACCCGCGACTACGACGGCGTCCTGGCCTTCTACCGGGACATCGCCGGGTGGTCCTACCGACCGCTTGACGCCGGCCCTGTCCGGTACAGCTTCTGCGATCTCGGCGGCACAACCGTCGCGGGCGTGCTGGACGGCGGCGCCGGTCTCGAGCCCGGCGTCGCGTCCCACTGGCAGGTGTTCTTCGGCGTGCCCGACCTGGACTCCGCTCTCGGCCGGGTCGTCGAGCTCGGCGGCGCCGTGCTGCAGCCGGCGTGGGACACCGGGTTCGGCCGCCGCGCGATGGTGGCCGACCCGACCGGGGCGCGGTTCCTGGTCGCCTCGGTCCCGGACGGATGACCGCCACCGGGGCGGGCGGCACCGGGGCGGTCGACGGGGCGGCGGTGGCGCGGGTCGCGGCCGCCGCGCGATCGTCGGCGGAGCTCGACGAGGAGGTCGCGCGGTGCCGGGCGTGCCCGCGGCTGGTGACCTGGCGGGAGCGGGTCGCCCGCGAGAAGCGGGCGGCCTTCCGGGACGAGACCTACTGGGGACGGGCGGTTCCCGGGTTCGGGCCGGCCGACGCCGAGGTGCTGGTGGTCGGGCTCGCGCCCGCGGCGCACGGCGCCAACCGCACGGGGCGGATGTTCACCGGAGACCGCAGCGGGGACGTACTCTACGCGGCGCTGCACCGCGCGGGCTTCGCCTCGCAGCCGACCTCGGTGCACGCCGGCGACGGCCTTCGGCTGCGCGGCCTGCGGATCACGGCGCCGGTGCACTGCGCGCCGCCCGAGAACAAGCCGACCCCCGAAGAGCGGCGCACCTGCTCGCCGTACCTGGCGCGCGAGCTCGAGCTGCTGGCGCCGACGCTCCGCACGATCGTGGTGCTCGGGGCGTTCGGTTGGCAGGCCCTGTTCGACGTGCTCGGCGCCGCGGGATGGTCCGTTCCGCGACCGCGCCCCGCCTTCGGACACGCTGCGCTGGTGCACCTTTCCCATCCGGACGGCCGCGCGCTGCGGATCGTGGGGTCGTACCACGTCAGCCAGCAGAACACCTTCACGGGCCGGCTGACCCCGCAGATGCTGGACGAGGTGCTCCGGCTCGCGGCGGGCGATGCGGGGTGACGGACCTGCCCGCGCACCTGATCGCGGCCGCCATTCTCCTGCGGGACGACGCCGGCCGGGTGCTGATGGTGGGCACCGCATATCACGACACCCTCGTGCTGCCGGGTGGTCTCGTCGAGCCGGGCGAGTCGCCGGCCGCCGCCGCCGAGCGCGAGGTCATGGAGGAGACGGGACTGATCGTGGCGGCGACCCGGCTGCTGGTGGTGCAGCACATCGGCGCCCGGCCCGGCCTGGACCCGGTGCTGCAGCTGGTGTTCGACGCGGCCCCGATCCCCGCCGGCACGCCGCTGGTGCCGCAGGAGGGCGAGGTCACCGAGCTCCGTTGGCTCGCACCGAGCGCGGCCGCGGCGTCCAGCAACTCGTGGGGCGCGCGCCGGCTGCTGGCCGCGCTCGAGGCGAGCAGCACGGGGACCATCGGCACGGGGACCATGGGCACGGGGACCATCGGCACGGGGTCCATCGGCACGGGGTCCATCGGCACGGAAAGGACCCGCTACCTGGACGACGTGCGGTCCTGGTAGCGGGTCCTTGCTCGGGCGCGGCCGGTCACACTCGCGCGGTCACGCGCCCTGGTGTGCGTGCGGTCAGACGTCCTCGTCGACCCAGTCCAGGGTCTTGCTGACGGCCTTCTTCCACTGCCGGTACAGGCGGTCGCGCTCCTTGGAGTCCATATTCGGCTCCCAGCGCTTGTCCTCCGCCCAGTTCTTGCGGATGTCGTCCTCGGAGTCCCAGAAGCCGACGGCGAGTCCGGCGGCGTAGGCCGAGCCGAGCGCGGTGGTCTCCGCAACGACGGGCCGGATCACCGGCACGCCCAGGATGTCGGCCTGGAACTGCATCAGCATCTCGTTGGCGACCATGCCGCCGTCGACCTTGAGCGCCGTCAGATCGACGCCGGAGTCGGCGTTCATCGCGTCGAGCACCTCCTTGGTCTGATAGGCGTTGGCCTCCAGCACCGCGCGGGCGAGGTGCCCCTTGTTGACGTACCGGGTGAGGCCGACGATCGCGCCGCGGGCGTCCGACCGCCAGTACGGCGCGAACAGGCCGGAGAAGGCGGGAACGAAGTAGGCGCCGCCGTTGTCGTCGACGGTGGCGGCCAGCGCCTCGATGTCCGGCGCCGAGGCGATGAGGCCCAGGTTGTCCCGCAGCCACTGCACGAGCGAACCGGCGATGGCGATCGAACCCTCCAGCGCGTACACGGTGGGGGCGTCACCGATCTTGTAGCAGACCGTCGTGAGCAGGCCGTTCTCCGACGGCACCTGCTCCGTGCCGGTGTTGAGCAGCATGAAACAGCCCGTGCCGTAAGTGTTCTTGGCCTCCCCCGGGGACAGGCACGCCTGGCCGAACGTCGCCGCCTGCTGGTCGCCGAGGATGCCGGAAATGGGGACGCCGGCGAAGGAGCCCTTCTCGCGGCCGTTTCCGTACACCTCGGAGGACGACTTGATCTCCGGCAGCATGGACATCGGAATGCCCATGTCACCGGCGATCTCGGGGTCCCACGAGAGCGTGTCCAGGTCCATCAGCAGCGTGCGGGAGGCGTTGGTCGGGTCCGTGTAGTGCAGGCCGCCGTTGACGCCGCCGGTCATGTTCCACAGCGTCCAGGTGTCCATGTTGCCGAAGACCAGGTCGCCGGCCTCGGCCCGCTCCCGCGCACCCTCGACGTTGTCCAGGATCCAGCGCACCTTCGGGCCCGAGAAGTACGTGGCCAGCGGGAGTCCGACCTTGGCCTTGTAGCGATCGGCGCCGCCGCCGAGGGCGCCGAGCTGCTGACAGATCGCATCCGTCCGGGTGTCCTGCCAGACGATCGCGTTGTACACCGCCTCACCGGTGTTGCGGTCCCACACCATCGCGGTCTCGCGCTGGTTGGTGATCCCGACCGCGGCGATGTCCGACTCGTTCAGGTCGACCTTTTGCAGCGCCGCCGCGGCGACGATGCGCGTGTTCTCCCAGATCTCGGCGGGGTTGTGCTCCACCCAGCCGGCCTTCGGGAAGATCTGCTCGTGCTCCTTCTGGTCGACCGAGACGACCCGGCCCTCGCGGTTGAACACCATGCACCGGGTTGACGTCGTGCCCTGATCGATTGACGCCACGAACTTCTCAGCCATGCGATCGCTTTCCTTTCGTCACTGCATCGTCGGAGGGACGGATTGTGATGGGGCGTAGGGCGGTGCGGTGTGCACCGAGATGCCGTCCGCCCTGCGCCCGACGAAGTCGATCAGGCCACGCCCGGGAACATGCCGGAGGCGCCGAGCGCCAGGTACGCGAGCGCACCCAGCGCGCCGCCGATCAGCGGGCCGACCACGGGAACCCAGGAGTAGCCCCAGTCCGAGCCGCCCTTGCCTTTGATCGGCAGAATCGCGTGCGCGATGCGCGGCCCGAGATCACGCGCCGGGTTGATGGCGTACCCGGTCGGGCCACCGAGGGAGGCGCCGATCCCGACGACCAGCAGCGCGACGAACAGCGGACCCAACCCGCGGGGGTCCCCGCAGCGGCCGCAGCCGAGTTGGCCGCTGGGAAATGAAGATCACGAACACCAGCACGAAGGTGCCGATGATCTCCGTGACCGTGTTCCAGCCGTAGCTGCGGATCGCCGGGCCGGTGGAGAACACCGCCAGCTTCTTGCCCGGGTCCTCCTCCAGGTCGAAGTGCTGCTTGAAGGCGAGCCAGGCGATGATCGCGCCGAGGAACGCGCCGACCATCTCGCCGCCCAATAGAGCGGCACCTGACCACGATGCCACTTCGATCCCGCCAGTGATCGCGAGCCCGAGCGTCACCGCGGGGTTCAGGTGGGCGCCGCTGCGGAACGCGACGTAGACCCCCGCGAAGACGGCGAGGCCCCACCCGAAGTTGATGAGCAGCCAGCCGCCGTTCTCGCCCTTGCTGCCCTTCAGGATGGCGGTTGCGACGACACCGCAACCTAGGAGCAGCAGCATGGCTGTTCCCGTTACTTCCGAGACGAAGATGTCCCAGTTCGAGTACTCCAACTCGACCTCCTGGCTTCCGATGGATCGGCGCCCGATGCCGACCGACGAGGGGTGGATGAGGGGGACCAGACGCACGGCTCTCCCGCGGAGCACGTGATCGACAAAAACCTACGCCCGATTCCTGCCATTCGTCAGCATCAACGAACAAATACCGCGAAAGATCTTCGGAGCGCGCAGTCCAGTCTCAGCCAGCGCCCACCCGCACGTCCTCGGCCCCCAGCCGGGCCGCGTCGGCGGTGCGATCATCGGCCTGGCGCTGGGAATCCCGCTCGGCGGCCACCCGGGTGCGGTAGTGCTCCACCTCGCGCGCGATGGTCTCCGCGTCCCAGCCCAGCACCGGAGCGACGAGATCGGCGACCTCCTGCGCGGCGGCCTCGCCGCGATCCCAGGTGTCGACCGAGATCCGGGTGCGTCGCGCCAGGATGTCGTCCAGGTGCAGCGCCCCCTCGTGCGACACCGCGTACCGTGCCTCGACCTTCAGGTACCGGGGCGCGCTGTCCAGCGGCTGCGCCAGGTCGGGATCAGCCTCGCAGAGGGCCCACAGCTCGTCGACCGCGCTGCCGTACCGGCCGAGCAGGTGCTCCATCCGCTCCGGCGTGATGCCCGCCCGCGCAGCGAGTGTCGCTCTGTTGTTCCAGAGCGCCTTGTACCCGTCCGCGCCGAGCAGCGGCACCTCATCGGTGGACGACTTCGCGACCTTCGACGGCCAGTCCTTCACCGCTTCGTCGACAGCGTCCTCGGCCATCACCCGATAGGTGGTGTATTTGCCGCCGGCAACGATCACCAGGCCGGGCACGGGCGAGACGACCGCGTGCTCCCGGGAGAGCTTGCTGGTCTGGTCGGACTCCCCGGCGAGCAGCGGGCGCAGCCCGGCGTACACCCCGACGACGTCGTCGCGGGTCAGCGGCTTGGCCAGCAACGAGTTCGCGTGCTCGAGGATGTAGTCGATGTCGGCCTGGCTGGCCGCGGGGTGCGCCAGGTCGAGATCCCAGGGCGTGTCCGTGGTTCCGATGACCCAGAAGTCGTCGCTCCACGGGCAGGGGATGATGAACAACAGGCTCTTCTCGGTCTCGGTGATCAGTCCCGTGCGCGAGTCGATGCGATCTCGCGGCACCACGATGTGCACGCCCTTGGACGCCTGGACGCGGAACGAGCCCTTGCCGCCGATCATCTTCTGGATCTCGTCGGTCCAGACGCCGGTGGCGTTCACGGTGCGCTTGGCCCTGACGCGGATCTCGTTGCCGGTCTCCAGGTCTCGCACCACCGCTCCGGTCACGCGCTGGCCGTCGCGAATGAGGTCGACGACGCGCGCGCTCGTGGCGACGTGCGCCCCGAACACCGCCGCGGTGCGGGCGATCATCATCGTGTGCCGGGCGTCGTCGAGCTGACCCTCGTAGAACTTGATGCCGCCGAAGATGGACTCCTGCTTGCCGCCGGGGAAGCTCTCGCGGGTCTTCTTCCGGCTGAGGTGCTTGTGGTGGGTCGGCACTCCCTTGCCCGCGCCCAGCACGTCGTACACCCCGATCCCGAGGCCGACGTAGCCGCGGTCGATCCCACGGCGCTCCAACGGGTAGATGAACTCGACGGGCCGGGCGAGGTGCGGGCACAGCTTGTCGAGGATCAGGGAGCGCTCGCGCAGGGCCTCGAACACCAGCGAGAAGTTGAGGTGCTTCAGGTAGCGCAGGCCGCCGTGCACGAGCTTCGAGGACCGGCTCGACGTGCCCGCCGCCCAGTCCCTGGCCTCCACCATGCCGACCGAGAGGCCGCGGGTGACGGCGTCCAGGGCGGCGCCGGTACCGACCACCCCGCCGCCGATCACCAGCACGTCCAGTTCGAGTGTCGGCCATGGCCTGCAACGCTTCTCGTCGGGCCTCCGGGCTCAGTGCCTTCGAGGTGATGCTCATCGGGTCTCCTCGCTGTGGGATGCGCTTCGCGATTTCGGGTTCGGCCGGTGTGGCGGTCGCCGGGTCAGCCGGCGGGCTCCCAGGCCCGTGGCACCAGCGTGCTCCTGTCCGGGTCGTGATGTGTCTCGATGTGCCGGATGGTCCCGGACCGGGCGCGCATGGACAGCGAGTAGGTCGTCACGCGGCCCGTCCCGAAGCGCACGCCCTTCAGCAGCGCGCCGTCGGTCACCCCGGTCGCGGCGAAGAACACGTCGTTCCCGGCCACCAGGTCCTTGGTGGTCAGCACCTTGTCCAGGTCGTACCCGAGTTCCAGCGCGGCCGTGCGCTCGGCGTCGTCGCGCGGCGCCAGCCTGGCGTAGATCTCCCCGCCGAGGCAGCGCAGCGCGGCGGCCGCGATGACGCCCTCCGGGGTGCCTCCGGTACCGAGCAGCAGATCGACGCCCGTGTCCAGGTCCTGCGCGGCGACCATGATCGATCCGGCGACGTCGCCGTCCCGCAGGAAGCGGATGCGCGCGCCGGTCGACCTGATGGACTCCACCAGGTGCTGATGCCGGGGCCGGTCGAGGACCGCCACCGTCAGGTCGTGCGTCTTGCGGCCCAAGGCCTTTGCCACCGCGGCGACGATCTCCTCGACCGGCGCCTCTGGATCCACCGCGGACACGGCCGCGGCCGGCACGACGGTCTTGCGCATGTACACGCACGGGCCGGGGTCGAACATCTTGCCGCGCTCGGCCAGCGCCACGACGCTCAGCGCGTCGGGCAGCGCCATCGCCGCGAGCGTGGTGCCGTCGATCGGGTCGACGGCGATGTCCACCTCAGGCCCGTTGCCGTCGCCGACCTCCTCGCCGTTGTACAGCATCGGGGCGTTGTCCTTCTCGCCCTCGCCGATCACCACGACGCCGCGCATCGAGACGGTGCCGAGCACGGGGCGCATGGCGTCCACCGCGGCGGCGTCCACCTGGTTCTTGTCACCTCGGCCCAGCCAGCCGGCCGAGGCCATGGCTGCCGCCTCCGTCGCCCGGACGAGTTCGACAGCGATGTTGCGGTCTGGGCCGCCCCGTCGCGGTGCGGGGGCCGGGTCTGTCGAGGGGGGTGTCATCGTTGATCCTCACTGCGTCGGATGGGTGTGACCGGACGGGACGACGTCGAGCGCCCGGCACGTCGCGCACCGCGCGTCCGACGGCGATCCACGGAGAAGCGGCGCTCGCACGGCCCTTGTCGGCACCCTCGCGCAGCGCCGACGGCCATGAACCGCCTCCTCGCAGATCCGCCTCATCATGGCCCAGTGGCCATCCGGCCGCGACCGTATCGACAGCCGCGACGCCTGCACAACGCGGTGCGTTCGGCATTGTCGAATGCCGCGAGCCGCCGCCCGCCGCGGTCCCGCCCGGCCCGCGGACTAGGGTGTGGCCGTGCCGGGAGCCGTGCAGTCGGTGGAGCGGGCGGCGGCGATCCTGCGCCTGCTCGCCGAGGAGAGCGAGCCACTGACGCTGGCGCAGCTGTCCGACGCACTCGGCCTGGCGAAGGGCACCGCGCACGGAATCCTGCGCACCCTCCAGGATGTCGGCTTCGTCGAGCAGGACCATCCGGGTGGCCCCTACCGGGTGGCGTCGGAGGTGTTCCGGCTCGGCTGGACCCGGCTGGACCAGAACGAGCTGCGCGCGCGGGCGCTGAACTGGACCGACGCTCTGGCGGCACGCACCGGCGAATCGGCGCGGGTGGCCGCGTTCCACGGGGGACGTGCGGAGGTGGCGCACCACGTCTTCCGGGCGGGCGGCGGCACGCAGGTGCTGGTGACCGGGTCCGAGGTGCCACTGCACGCGAGCGCGCTGGGCAAGGTGCTGCTCGCCTACGACCCTGGCGCGGCGCGCACGCTGTCCCGGCATCCGTTGCCCGCGCTCACCCACCGCACGGTGGTCGACCGGACCGCCCTCGGCCGCGAGCTGGCCGCGATCCGGGACGTCGGGTGGGCGGGCGCCGTCGGCGAGGTCGACCCCGGCGTCGCCGGCATCGCGGCGCCGATCCGCGACCATGGCGGCTACGTGGTGGCGGCCGTCGGCATCGAGGGCGAGATCGACCGGATCTGCGACGACCGGCTCCGGCCCCGCACCGCGCTGGTGTCACAGGTCGTGCGGGCCGGGCGCTCGATCTCCCGCGAGCTCGGGCACGGCCGGGAATCATGACCCAACGCTTCGTCGCGGCGCTCGACCAGGGCACCACCTCCACCCGGTGCATGGTGTTCGACGCCCGCGGCCGGATGGTCTCGATCGCCCAGCGGGAGCACCACCAGCACTTCCCGCGCCCGGGATGGGTGGAGCACGACGCTGCCGAGATCTGGTCCATCGTCAAGCGGATCGTGCCGCAGGCGATCGAGGACGCGGGGATCGAGCCGCGGCAGATCGCCGCGATCGGCCTGACGAACCAGCGGGAGACCACGGTCGTCTGGGACCGCCGCACCGGCGCGCCGGTCACCAGGGCCATCGTCTGGCAGGACACCAGGACCGCGCCGCTGCTCGCCGACCTGCCGCCGGACCGCGCCGCCATGATCACCGCGCGCACCGGATTGCCGATGGCCACGTACTTCTCGGGTCCGAAATTGAAGTGGCTGCTGGACGGGCAGCCCGGCCTGCGCGAGCGGGCCGAGGCGGGCGAGGTGCTGTTCGGCACGATGGACAGCTGGATCTGCTGGAACCTCACCGGTGGGCCAGGCCGGGACGGCCACCCGCCGGGGCTGCACGTCACCGACGTCACGAACGGCAGCCGGACGATGCTGATGGACCTCGAGACGCTCGACTGGCACACCGACCTGCTCGACGCGTTCGGCGTGCCGCGCGCGATGATGCCGACGATCCGCGCGTCGATCGACCCGGTCGGCGCGACAGTCGATCCGGTGCCGGGCATCTCGATCGGCGCGATCATCGGCGACCAGCAGGCCTCGCTGTTCGGGCAGACCGCCTTCGAGGCAGGCGAGGCGAAGTGCACCTTCGGGACGGGCAGCTTCCTGCTGCTGAACACCGGCGCGGACATCGTCCGCTCCCGGCACGGGCTGATCACCACCGTCGCGTACAAGACCATCGACGAGCCCGCCGCCTACGCGCTCGAGGGCTCGATCGCGGTGGCCGGCGGCCTGGTGCAGTGGTGCCGGGACAGCCTCGGCCTGATCCGCACGCCCGCCGAGATCGAGACCCTCGCCGCCGCCGTCCCCGACAACGGCGGATGCTATGTGGTGCCGGCGTTCTCGGGGCTGTACGCGCCGTACTGGGACAACTCCGCGCAGGGCGTGGTGGTCGGCTTGACGTCCTACGTCACGAAGGCCCACATCGCGCGGGCGGTGCTGGAGGCGACCGCCTGGCAGACCAGGGACGTCGTCGACGCGATGAACGCGGACGCCGGCGTGCCGGCGACCTCACTCGCGGTGGACGGCGGGATGACCGCGGACAACCTGCTCATGCAGATGATCGCCGACGTCCTCGACATCCCCGTGGTGCGACCGATGATGGCCGAGACCGTGGCGCTCGGCGCCGCGTACGCGGCGGGCCTGGCGGTCGGGCTGTGGCCGGATCGCCAGCTGCTGCGGCGGCACTGGCAGCGCGCGGCGGAGTGGCGTCCGACGATCGACCCGGACCGCCGCGACCGCGAGCTCGCCACCTGGCGGCACGCGATCTCGCTCGCCCGCGCCTGGGGCGACCGGCCGGCAGCTCCGTGACGCGGCCGCTCGCGGACCCGATCAGTTGGGCGGGGTCTACTCCGGGAGCGGGTGGTAGATGCCGGTCTGGGTCACCTTCGCGATCGCCCGCATCTTGTTCACCGCGTCGAGCGCGGCGACCTTGTACGACTCCGCCAGCGTCGGGTAGTTGAAGACGGCGTCGACCAGGTAGTCGATGGTGCCGCCGCAGCCCATCACCGTCTGCCCGATGTGCACCAGCTCGGTGGCGTTCGTGCCGAACACGTGCACGCCCAACAACTCTCGGGATTCCGCGTGCACGAGGATCTTCAGCATGCCGTAGGAGTCGCCGAGGATCGCGCCGCGCGCCAGCTCCCGGTACCGGGACACCCCGACCTCGAAGGGCACGTTGTCCCGGGTCAGCTCCTCCTCCGTGCGGCCGACGAACGAGATCTCCGGGATGGTGTAGATGCCGATGGGCTGCAGGTCGCCGAGCTTGCTGCCGACCGGCTCGCCGAAGGCGTGGTACGTCGCACGCCGTCCCTGCTCCATCGCCGTCGCCGCGAGCGCCGGGAAGCCGATCACGTCGCCGACCGCATAGATGTGTTCGATCTCGGTCTGGAAGTGCTCGTTGACGACGACGCGGCCGCGGTCGCTCGCCGAGAGCCCCGCCGCCGCGACGTTGAGCGCGTCGGTGACGCCCTGGCGCCCCGCGGAGTACAGCACGGTGTCTGCGGGGATCTTCTTGCCGGACTCGAGCACCGTCAGTGTCCCCGCCGGGTGCTTCTGCACCTCGCGGACGGACTCGCTGTAGCGGAAGGTGACGGCGAGGTCGCGCAGCTGGTACTGCAGGGCCTCGATGATCTCTTTGTCGCAGAATTCGAGCATGCTGGCCCGCTTCTCGACGATCGTCACCTTGGTACCGAGCGCGGCGAACATCGACGCGTACTCGACGCCGATGACGCCGGCGCCGACCACCACCATCGAGCCGGGCACCTTGTCCAGGTTCAGGATCTGGTCCGAGTCGACGATGGTGCGCCCGTCGAAGTCGACCGTCGCAGGCCGGGCGGGCCGGGTGCCGACGGCAATGATGATCTTGTCGGCGCACAGCTCGTGGTGGTGGCCGTCGTGATCGACCACCACGATGGTGTGCGGGTCGACGAACTGTGCGGAGCCGGAGACCAGGGTGACGTGATTGCGCGTCAGCTGGTTGCGGATGACGTCGATCTCGCGACCGATCACGTGGCTGGTCCGGGCGGACAGATCGCCGACGGTGATCTCGTCCTTCACCCGGTACGACTGGCCATACAGCTCGCGCTGCGTCAGGCCGGTCAGATAGAGGACGGCCTCGCGGAGCGTCTTGGACGGGATCGTCCCGGTGTTGATGCACACGCCGCCGACCATGTCGCGGCGTTCGATGATGACGGCGCGCTGGCCCAGCTTGGCCGCGGCGATGGCCGCCTTCTGCCCAGCCGGTCCCGAGCCGATGACGATCATGTCGTACTTGTCCATGTCCCAGACCCTCCGATCGCGTCGGCAACTCCGGCGACGTGGTTGGTCCCATCTTCGCCCCAATCGGGGCCGTCCGATGAGTCGGGTTCGTTAACGACCCCGCGTGGCGCACCGATCCCGCACGAATCGCTGCTTCCCGGGCGGCGAAGGCGCACGTCCTGCGGGTTGGGGAGGGGTCTGGCCGCCGCCTCGGGGCTCGGCCGCCGGGTGGGTCAGATGTGCCGCCGGGTGCGCGTCAGATGTAGAGCCCGGTCCCGCCACCGACGCGCTCGTGCGCCACGGCCTGGAGGTCGCGCTCGCGCAGGACGAGGTAGGTCTCGCCGGACACCTCGACCTCGTACTGGTCCTCCGGGCTGAAAAGCACGCGGTCGCCGGCCTTGACGGACCGCACGTGCTGGCCAACCCCGACGACGTCCCCCCAGACCAGCCGCTTCGCGACGTCCGCCGTCGCGGGGATCAGGATGCCGCCGCGGGACGTCCGCTCGCCGGCCGCGCCCGTCATCCTGATGAGGATGCGGTCGTGCAGCATCTGGATGGCCAGCGGCGCGTCGGACATCGGTCGAGCGTAGTGCGGGCGTCAGATCCGGTGCGCCACGCAGAAGATCCGCCGGAACGGGAACACCGTGCCCTGGGCGCGCGGCGGGTAGACCTCGCGCAGCTGCCGGGCATACTCGGCCTCGAATTCCTCGGTGTCGGACGGGGAGAGCGCCGCGAGGATCGGCCGCAGGCCCGTGCCGCGCACCCAACCCAGCACGGGGTCAGGGCCTTCGAGCAGGTGCAGGTAGGTCGTCTCCCAGGCGTCGGGCCGCCAGCCGCAGTCCAGGAGCAGGTTGGCGTAGCCGTCGGGTTCGAGCACCTCGTCGTGCACGGCAAGCGAGCCGGCGAGCTGGTCGGCCCAACGCGGCGAGGTGGCCAGCTCCCGCATCAGCCGGTGCGACGGCGCACCGAAGTTGCCCGGCACCTGGAACGCCAGCCAGGCGCCCGGGGAAAGCGCGGCCGTCCAGGTCCGGATCACGTCGTCGTGGCCGGGCACCCACTGCAGCGCGGCGTTGCTGACCACGACGTCGGTCGCTGCGTCGGGCTGCCAGTCGGCGATGTCACCCACCTCGAACGCGAGGTTCGGCCTCATCGGCCCGACCTCGGCCCCGGCGGCCTCGATCATGTCCGGCGACGAGTCGATGCCCAGCACCTGCGCGTCCGGCCAGCGCTCGGCCAGGACGGCCGTCTGGTTACCCGGGCCGCAGCCCAGGTCGACGACGCGACGCGGCTCGTCGACGCCGATCCGGTTGACCAGGTCGTGGAAGGGCCGGCCGCGCTCGTCGGCCCGCTGCAGGTAGCGCTCGGGGTTCCATCGCACGGTCGGATTGTGCGCCACGCCGACCCCAGAACGCCGAGAACCCCGAGCGGCTGCCAGGTCGGGGGTCCGGCAGCTGCTCGGGGTCATTGTGTGTATCGATGCTCAGGGTTTCACCGTTACAGGCGGAACCGGCCACGTGGCGCCGCTCAGCGCATGGTCACGTTCTGCTGAATCGCCATCGCGGTGAGCTCGTTCCGGACGCTCTCGCTGCCCGCCATGCGAATGGCGCGACTCACCTCGCGGCGGGTACGGGCGGACTCCTGATGCCGGCGGATGGTGGCGCTGAGGCGGCTCACGTCGATCACTCCTAAAAAAGGGGGCCGGTTCGGCCCGGGGGGTTGTCTCTGGCATAGATAGAGACGCACGACCGGCAGCTGGTATGCCCGATTCTCCGGTGAGATGGGCCACAGACCCATGTTTCGCCGCCCGATTCGGCCGAATGACCGCGGAACAACGCGCATCACCGGCCGGCTAGGCGTAGGCGGCGAACCCACCGGGTGGCAGCGTCACGACGACGGCCGCCCCGTTGCGGGCCTCCACGGGCAGCAGGGCGGCGGGCCCGGGGCGGCCCGCCTGCACCAGGCGCAGCACCGCGCCGGCGGGGTGCAGCCCGGAGTCGACGGTGACCCAGGCCTGCCGCGACTGGGCCGCATCCGTGTTGACGGCGCAGAGCACCTCGCGGTCGGCCAGGATCCGCGACCACGCCACGACGCCGCGCACCGCCCCGCCGAAGCCGGTCGGCAGCGAGAACCCCACGCCGTCACCCGAGACCTCCCGCAGGTACTGCCGGCCGCGGCGCAAGGCCGGCTCGCTCGCCCGCAGCGCCAGCAGCGCCGCAAGGTCCGTGTAGCCCGCCGACTCCTCGTCGAACACGTGCCGGGCGCGGCTGCGGAACGGTCCGAACTCCCCGCCGAACATCGCCTCCCTGATGTACCGGTCGGCGTTCGGGCCACCCCCCGCGCCGTCGAGCAGCTGTTCGGTGCCGTAGTAGAAGCACGGGATGCCCAGGGTCAGTGCGTTGACCGCGAGCACCGGCAGCAGCCCGCCGCGTGCGTCCGGCCGCGCGCCGAAGCGGGACTTGACCGCGCCCTTGCGCACCTGGTCGTGGTCGTCGAACGAGGTGACAACCGTGTTCCGCAGCCAGGTGTGGGAGTCCTTGCCGATCAGCTCGGAATTGCGGAACAGCGCGAAGTAGCCGTTCGGGTCGCCGTCGCCGGTGGCCGCCCGCTCGAGCTGCTCCTGCACGTCGGCCAGCCCCAGCGCCGCATCCAGGCCGGTCAGCTGCATCGTCGCGATCGCGTCGGACCGGGACCCGGTGATCTCCCCGACCAGCAGGAAGCGGTCCTTGCCGATGGACTCGGCGAACTCGTGCACCACGGACGTCAGGTAGCGGGTCGCGCCCCGGTCCATGTGCTTGACCGTGTCCACCCGGAACCCATCGAGGTCGGCGAACGCGATCCACCAGCAGTACGCCCGGGTGAGCGCGGCGAGAGCGGCCGACGCGCCGGTAGGCGTCGAGCGGGCCGTCGCCGTGGTCGATGTCCTTCAGCCCGACGAAGTCGCCCTCCAGGAACTCGGGCGCGTTGTCCCAGTTGGTGATCCGGCCCTTCCGGGAGAACGCCGAGGCCCCGTGCAGTTCCGCGGGGAACACGGCGCCGTCCGGCCACAGCGCGGCCGCGGCCTGGTCAGTGAACGGTTCGATCGATCCCGTGGCGCCGCGCCAGCCGGCCACCGGGTACGGCGCGCCGTCCCACCGCGGGTCGACCGGCCGGAAGGGCGAGCCGTCCACGGCGGGGTAGCGGTCCGGGTCGGCGAGGTCGTAGGCGAAGACGTCGCCGGCGTGGTTCAGCACCACATCGAGGATCACCCGCAGGCCGGCGGCGTGGGCGGCGGCGACCAGGCCGCGCAGGTCGTCGTTGGTGCCGAAGGCGGGGTCGACGGCGAGGAAGTTTTGCGTGGCGTAGCCGTGATAGTTCGACTGTTCCCCGGCCGGCGGCACCGCCTGCTTGAGCACCGGGCTGATCCAGATCGCGGTCACCCCGAGCCGGCGCAGGTAGCCGAGCTTCGACCGGACGCCCGCCAGCGTGCCGCCGACCCGCTCGGTGCCCGCCTGCCGCCAGCGGGCGGCATCCTGCTCGGTCGCGACCGCGTTCCCGTTGTCCGCGGCGGCGAAGGCGGGCGTGCTGCCGGCCACCGGCTGCCCGGCGAGATCCCGGACGCCGTCCTCGCGGCCGTCCGAGAACCGGTCGACCAGCAGGAAGTAGAGGACCTCGTCCTCCCAGGCCGACGGCGACGGCGAACCGGCGTGCGCCACGGCCGCGAAGTCGAGGTCGGCCACCCGGCGCTCGGTCATCGCTCCCCCTCGCGCGGGCGCCGAGTTTGCCCGCTTCGGGGGAATGATGCCCTGCCGCGGCCACGAACGGGAGCGACTGGTTCATCCGCGCCCGGACGAGGTCCGCGCGGCACGCGCCCGCGCGGTTTCGGTCGGTGAACCGACGGGGACGTTTCCAGCCCCACACCGAACAAGGGAGCCCCATGTACCTGCACACCGAACTGCTGATCAACGAGATCCTGCCGGACGAGCCCGACCCGGCCGCGGCCAACGCGTTGCAGGAGGGTTTGGGCGGTCAATTCGGCGAGATGCGGACGATGATGCAGTACCTGTTCCAGAGCATGAACTTTCGCGGCGACCGATCGGCGAAGCCGTACAAGGACCTGCTGCAGGGCGTCGGCACGGAGGAGATCAGTCACGTCGAGCTGATCGGCACGACCATCTCGCGATTGCTGGACGGGTCGCCCGCGTACCAGGGCAAGAAGAGCGACCCGGTCGACAAGCCGGGCGCCCGCGGCGCGACGCCGTTGAAGATCGCGCTGGACACGAGCAACATCCACCACTACCTGGTCGGCGCCCAGGGCGCGCTTCCCGTGGATGCCGCCGGTAACCCGTGGTCCGGTTCCTACGTCTACAACAGCGGCAACCTGGTCTTGGACCTGCTCTACAACCTGATGCTCGAATCCACCGGCAGGCTGCAGAAGTGCCGGATCTACGAGATGACGTCGAACAAGGCGGCCCGTTCGACGATCGCGTACCTGATCGTTCGGGATCAGGCGCACGAGAACGCCTTTGCGAAGGCGCTGGAAAGCCTCGGCGTGAACTGGGGCGCCGTCCTGCCCATTCCCAAGACGAACGCCGAGCGCTTCCCCGAGGTGAAGAAGCTGACCGACCGCGGACTGCAGAGCATCCAGTACACGTTCTCGGCCGACAATAGGAGCGAGGCCGCCAAGCTGTACCGGGGCGCATCGCCGTCCAACGATGGCACGGAGCTGTCGACGGCGATCATGCCCGAGGGTGTGCCGATCACGATCTCCCCGGAGCGGCGCGAGGAGTTCTCGCCCGGGCTGGACGCGGAGCTGCTGTCGCTGATCCAGGCGACGGCCGAGATCGAGCTCGAGAAGGCCGACGAACCGCAGGTCTGACGGGCCGAGAGTCGGCGGCCGTGCATCCGGTCGGCCGGTGCGGCCGGTACTCCACCCACCGATCCGGCTCGGCAGCCGCGGCGGCGGCCCAACCCGCCGATCGGCAGCGAAGCGGATGCCCCGGCCGCCGCCGGCCGGATGGGAAAGGCCGGATGGGACGTGTGGCAGGAACGAGGAGGCAGCTGTGATCGAGGTCGAGCGGACATTCGCGGTGAGCAAGGGGCCGGACGTCGTCGTGGAGTACCTGAAGGACTTCTCCCATGCCGAGCAGTGGGACCCCGGCACGAAGTCCTGCGTGCAGGAAACGCCGGGGCCCGTCGGCGTCGGCACGACCTGGCACAACGTCTCCGAGATCAAGGGCAGGGAGACCGAGCTGACCTACCGGCTGGAGGAGCTGGAGCCGGGCCGGCTCCGGTTCGTCGGCACCAACGACAGCGCGACCTCCACCGACACGATCACCGTCACGCCCGCCGACGCGGGCGCGTCGATCCACTACCACGCGCGGATCGAGTTCCATGGACTGGCCAAGGTGGCCGGCTGGTTCCTGCAGTCGGAGTTCGAGGAGCTCGGCGACAAGACGGCCCGGCAGATCACCGCGGCCATCGACGCCCTGTAGCCGTTCCGCCCGGCGGCCCCGGAGACGATCTGGCATCGACTCCGGGGCCGCGCGGCGTCTGCGGGGTGGTTGAGGGGCGGCCCATCCGGGAATCAGCAGGTGTCGGCACCGCCGCGCCGACATCCCCGTCTGCACATTCTCGGAGAGGTCCTCATGTCCACTGACGCCATCGTGCTGTTGAAGAACGACCACGCGGAGATCCGCAAGCAGTTCGCCCGGTTCGAACAGGCCGGCGAGAACGCCCACGCCGCCAAGGGAAAGATCGTCGACAAGATCATCGAGCTGCTCACGGTGCACACCTACATCGAGAACGAGGTGATGTACCCGGAGGTGCGCCGGCTGCTGCCCGACCTCGAGGACGACGTCCTGGAGTCGTACGAGGAGCACCACGTGGCCGATGTGCTCGTCGTCGAGCTCGCGGGCATGAAGCCCGACGCCGAGCGGTTCGACGCCAAGACCACCGTGCTGATCGAGAACGTCACGCACCACATGGACGAGGAGGAGCAGGACTGGTTCCCGAAGGTGCGGGACGGCCTCGGCCGCAAGCAGCTGCAGGAACTCGGCGCGCGGATGATCGAGATGAAGAAGACGGCACCCACGCGCCCGTCGCAGCCCAGCGCGTTGAAGAAGGTCGTCGACGCGGTCATCTCGTAGGTATCCGCGGTGGTGGTGGTGGTGGGGGGGTGTTCCAGCCCGGTGCCGAGACCGACCTGGTCATCCGGTTCTCCACGGTCTCCTTCATCGCCGACTACCCGCTGCACGAGGTCGGGCGGAAGACGTTGAACCGCAACGTGAACGACAGCAGATCCCGGTGAACGCGCCGCACGCCCCGAAACGAATCCGGCACGCCGGCGGCGCCGATGATCGAACGCGGAGCCGGACCGGGATGACCCCGCCCGGCGTTCGGACGATGATGAGCACATCCGGTGCAGGCAGGAGGATCGCATGCGCGCCCACCGCATCATCGCCAACCTTCGCGTGGCCGACGTGGCGGCGGCGAAGGGCTTCTACACGGATTACCTCGGGCTGAGCACCGAAGGCTTCGACATGGGATGGGTCGCGCGCTTCACCTCGCCCGACGGCGGTGCGATCGTCCAGATCGTCACTCGCGACGCGACCGCCCCCGAAGACTCGGTCGCCTCCGTCCAGGTGGATGACGTGGACGCCGCCTACCGGCAGGCAGAGGAACGCGGCTACGAGATCGTGCACCCGCTCAACACCGAAACATGGGGCGTGCGCCGGTTCTTCGTCCGCGCACCGGATGGCAACGTGCTCAACATCGCGCAACATCGTGACTGACCAGCACAGTGGGTCGCGCCTCATCCCCTGCCGAACTCTGAATCTTGCCGGTAGCTCGTTGGTCTCGCTCACCGTCTGGTCATTGCCCGCCCCGCGCGCCGGTCGTCGGGCGATTCCGAAACTGCGTTGTCCGGACACCCGGCACCGCGGACACTGCTGGAGGAATGCTCGCGACGGGAGGCCGGGATGGTGTCCGTGGGTCCGTCCGACGCTGATGACATCGGAGCTGACGCGTTCAACGCGTTCGAGGCCGCCGGCTGGGAGCGGCAGGCTCCGACCTACGACTCGTTCATCGGCCGAGTGACCTCGCGAGTGGTGGATCCACTCCTGGATGCCGCCGGGGTGGCCGCGTCGACGCGAGTGCTGGACGTGGCGACCGGGCCAGGCTATGCGGCCGCCCGGGCAGCGGAGCGCGGCGCACAGGTGGTGGGAATCGACAGCGCGCCGTCGATGGTCCGCCTGGCGCGCCGGCTGCATCCCGAGGTGGAATTCCAGGAGGAGGACGCCGAGACGATCACCTTCGGTGACCGCACCTTTGACGCCGTGGTGAGCAACTTCCTGGTGCCGCATCTGGGTCGGCACGGTCGGGTCGTCGGCGAGCTCGCGCGGGTGCTGCGAGGTGGCGGCCGTCTCGCGCTGACTACCTGGGACACCCCGGATCGGATGCGGCTGCTCGGCGTTGTCCTGGACGCCTTCGCCGACGCAGGCGCCCAACCACCGCCGGGCATCCCGGCCGGCCCGCCCTTCTTCAGGTACGCCGACGACTCCGCGTTCGCGGCGCTGTTGACCGGCGCCGGGCTCGCCGACGTGGATGTGACAACGGTGGCGTTCCTGCACTCGATCCCGTCCGCCGACGACCTGTGGGACGGGATGCTGTCGGGAACCGTCCGCACCTCCGCATTGCTGGTGGGGCAACCGGAATCCACGCGCGCGCGCATCCGCGCCGCACTGGACGCCCGGCTGCTCGAGCATCGGGTCGATAACGGGTACGCGCTGCCGGTGTCCGTGAAGATCGCTGCCGGGACCCGTCGCGCGCAGTGACGTCCCCTCCGGACCGGCAACGGTCACGTCGAACCGCCCGGTGCCCCGACTGAACCATCCGTTGCGCGGCGCACGTTGCCGATGTCGTCTCCGGGGCGGCCGGCTCCGCCGGGTCATGATCGGTACCGGGAGAGCTCCTGCGCTGCGCGTACAGTCGCGTCGTTCGGGGCGTCGCGTCGTGACGGCACGTCGGGTCGTCCAGGACGTCGCAGGCGCGCCCGTCGGCCCGACGGGTGCGCTCGCTGGACATCGTGAGCTGGCCGCTCTCGTCAGGGGATCGCATGACCGTCAGTCGTCCGAGCTGGATCGAACAGCTCGCCGCGGGGGCGGGTGGGCGGCCGGGACTGCGCACCATCGCGCTGCTGTCCGCGGCGCTGGCGCTGGCGGCGGGCGACCAGACGATCGTCGGCGCCGTCGCGCCGAGCCTCAAGGCCGACCTGGGGCTGGACAACACCCAGATCGGCTTGCTGATCACGGGCGCCAGCCTGGTAGGCGCCGCGACGACACTGCCCTTCGGCGTGCTCGCCGACCGGGTGGCCCGGGTGCGGATGCTCGCCTGGTGCGTCGTGTCGTGGTCGGTGTCGGTCGCCTGCGCGGGCGTGACGAGCACGTTCACCACGCTGCTGCTCGCGCAGCTCGCGCTCGGCGCCGGCATCGGCGCCGCCACCCCGGTCGTCGCGTCGCTCATCGGCGACCTGTTCCCCGCGGGCGATCGGGGGCGGGTGTTCGGACTGGTGCTCACCGGCGAGTTCCTCGGCGCCGCCTTCGCGCTCGTGCTCGCCGGGCAGATGGCCGCCTGGTGGTCGTGGCGCGGCGCGTTCTGGATCCTCGCCGTGCCCGGCCCGCTGCTCGCGATCGCGCTGGTCCGGGCGGTGGCAGAACCGGTGCGGGGCGCGATGGAACAGGCGGCCGCGGCCGGCGACACGGCCGAGAAGGCGGTCGAGGGCGCGACGGCGCGGCTGCCCGATCTCGTCAGGGCGTCCCGGGTCCGCCCGCACACGGGCCAGGTCCTCACGGCGGACCCGACCGATCGGCCGATGTGGTGGGCCGTGCGGTACGTGCTGAGCATTCGGACGAACGTGCTGCTGATCGTGGCGTCCGCGCTCGTCTACTACTACGTGGCCGGCCTGCAGGCGTTCGTCGTGGTGTTCCTGCGCGGGCGGTTCGACCTCGGTCAGGGCACGGCCACCATGCTGCTGATCCTGGTGGGTCTCGCGGTGGTGGTGGGCACGCTGATCGCCGGCCCGCTCTCCGACCGCCTGATGGCCCGCGGGCGGATCGCCGCGCGGCCGCTGGTCGGCGGGATCGCCTGCCTGGTCGCCGTCGCGTTCGCCATCCCCGGCCTCGCGATCACCGCGTTCCTCGTCGCCTTCCCGATCCTGCTCCTCGCGTCGGTCGGGATCGGCGGGGCGAACCCCCCGCTGGACGCCGGCCGGCTGGACGTCATGCACTTCCGGCTGTGGGGCCGGGCGGAGAGCGTCCGCGCGTTCATCCAGAACCTGCTCAAGTCGTCGGCGCCGCTGGTCTTCGGCTACCTGTCGGTCGTGCTCAGCCCGGCGGGCAGCGACCCGAACCAGGAGCAGGGCGGTGGCGCCGAGGGTTTGACCAGGACGCTGCTGGTGATGCTGGTGCTGCTCGCCGTGGCCGGCGTGATCCTGCTGGCAGGGGCCCGCCGGACCTACCCGCGGGACGTGGCGACCGCCCTCGCGTCGGAGGCCTCGACCGGGCGCGGGTAGTCGGGCCTCTTCGGTGGGTCAGCCGCGCGTGGTGTCGATGACGCAGAAGCGGTTGCCGTCCGGGTCCGCGAGCACCACGAAGTCCGCGTCCTCCGGGTAGCGGTCCCAGTCCGTCTCGGTGGCCCCCAGCGCGAGCAGCCGGTCGATCTCGGCTGTCTGGTCCTCGGCGTACAGGTCCAGGTGGACTCTGGGGTACCGCTGCACGTCCGTGTCGCTGCGCATCAGCGCGACCTGCACGCCGGTGCCGGACCGCGGGGCGAGCACGACCCAGCGGCCGTCTCCCTCGTCGCGCGGGTGGTAGTCCAGAGCGGCGGTCCAGAACCTCGTGGCCCTGGCGATGTCGCCCACGCCCAGAACCACTGAGCCGACGGTGAGCCGGTTCTCGCCGGGCGCCGGGGCGCCGGTTCCCGGCACGGGCTCAGCAGGCATCAGCGGGTGTCGGAAGCCGTCAGAAGGCAAGGGCCAGGCCGGGATCGGCCAGCAGCGCGCCGACGTCGGCGAGGAACTGTGAGCCCTGCTGGCCGTCGACCACGCGGTGGTCGAAGGACATCGCCAGCTGACACACCTTGCGCACGGCCAGCTGTCCGTCCACGACCCACGGCGCGTCCTTGATCGATCCCAACGCCAGGATCGCGGACTCGCCGGGATTGATGATGGGGGTGCCGGTGTCGACGCCGAAGACGCCGACGTTGGTGATGGTGAAGGTGCCGCCCGACATCTCCGCCGGGGCGGTGCGGCCCGCGCGCGCGGTGGCGGTCAGCTCGGTGAGCGCCGCGGCGAGCCCGGCCAGGTCCAGCGCATCCGCGTCGCGGATGACCGGCACGATCAGGCCGCGCGGGGTGGCGGCGGCGATGCCGAGGTTCACGTACTCCTTGACGACGATCTCGCCCGCGGGTTCGTCGAACACCGCGTTCAGCTCGGGGGTCCGGCGCGCGGCCAGGCACACCGCCCGCGCGGCGAACGCGAGCGGGGTGAGCTTGACGTCGGCGAATTCTCCCCGGCGCTTCAGCCGCTCGCGCAGCTCCATCATCGGCGTCACGTCGATGGTCAGGAACTCCGTGACGTGCGGCGCGGTGAACGCGCTCCGCACCATGGCGGCCGCCGTCATCTTGCGCACGCCCTTGACCGGGATCCGCCGCTCGCGGGTGCGGGAGTCGATGCCGGACGTGGGCGAGGCGGCGTACGCGACGACCCGACGATCGCCGCCGACGAAGGCCTCGACGTCCGCCCGGCTGATCACGCCGTCCGCGCGGGTCGGGGTGACGGCCGCGAGATCGATGCCGAGCTCCTTGGCGAGCTTGCGCACGGGCGGGGTGGCCAGCGGGGCGTGGCCGGCCCCCGTGGGTGGGGCCTCCGGCGCTGCTTCGGGCGCCGGTGGAGGCTCGTCGTGGTCGGGCGGCGCGGCTGGGGCGGTCGCGACCGAAGCGGCCGCCCGTTGCCCGCCGGCGGCGGCGCGCCGCGGCCGCCTGGTCGCGGATCCGGCGGCTGGGACATAGCCGACCAGCGTCGCGATCCGCCCGTCGGCCGTCACCTCGCCGATCTTGGCTCCGCCGGTGGCGCCGCCATCGGTGGCGCCGTTCGCCTGGGCCGGCGGGTCAGCGTGCGCCACCGGTGGCGCCGCCTGCGGGGCGTCGCCGGGCGGGTCCCCCGCGTCGGGGTCGGTGTCGACGGTGATGATCGGCGTCCCGACGGTGACGGTGACGCCCGGCTCCACGAGCAGCGCGTGCACACGGCCGGCGAACGGGCTGGGCAGCTCGACCGCCGCCTTGGCGGTCTCGATCTCGACGATCACCTGGTTCACCGACACCATGTCGCCGACCGCGACGCGCCAGTCGAGGACCTCGGCCTCGGTCAGGCCCTCGCCCACGTCCGGCATCGAGAAGTTCTGCAGCCGTTGGGCTGTCGCCATGTCAGGAGTCCTTTTCCCCAGTGAATCGGAGCGCTGCGGGCCGACGCCGCGCGGTCCGCGGCGCGCGGTGGCGGTCAGTAGGCCAGCGCACGGTCGACCGCGTCCAGCACCTTGTCGAGGTCCGGCAGGTAGTTCTCCTCCACCCGGCTCGGCGGGTACGGGGTGTCGAATCCGGCCACGCGCAGCACGGGGGCGGCGAGCGAGTAGAAGGCCTCCTCGGTGACCCGGGCGGCGATGTCGCTGCTGATCGACGCCTCCCGCGGCGCCTCCGTGACCATCACCAACCGGCCGGTCTTCCGCACGGACTCCAGCACGGGGTCGAGGTCCAGCGGCGAGAGCGTGCGCAGGTCGATGATCTCCAGCGATCGACCCTCGGTGGCCGCCGCGTCCGCCGCCTTCATCAGGACGGGCATGCTCGGCCCGTAGGACACCACCGTGACGTCGGTGCCCGCCCGTCGCACCGCGCTGGAGAAGCACCGTGGCGGCCGACCCACGTCCGACGACCGGGAATCGGTGTCCAGGTCGGACTTCTCCCAGTACCGGCGCTTCGGCTCCAGGAAGACGACGGGGTCGTCGCAGGAGATCGCGGCCCGGATCATGTCGTAGGCGTCCTGGGCGTTCGCACAGGACACGACGCGCAGGCCGGCGATGTGGCAGAAGAACGATTCCGGCGCCTCGCCGTGATGCTCGACCGCACCGATGCCGCCGCCGAAGGGTATCCGGATGACCATCGGCATGGACCACACGCCCTGCGAGCGGTAGGTGATCTTCGCGACCTGCGAGACGATCTGGTCGAAGCCGGGAAAGACGAAGCCGTCGAATTGGATCTCCGCCACCGGGCGGTACCCGCGAAGCGCGAGACCGACTGCGGTGCCGATGATCCCGGATTCCGCGAGCGGGGTGTCCATCACCCGGTGCTCGCCGAAGTCCTTCTGCAGGCCGTCCGTCACCCGGAACACGCCGCCCAGCCGGCCGACGTCCTCGCCCATGATGACGACCTTGGGGTCGTCCTCCATCGACGACCGCAGGCCCATGTTCAACGCCTTGGCCAGCGTCGTCGGGGTGGCGGTCATCGCGCGCCCCCGGCCGCCGCTGCGTCGGTGTGTGGATCGGCGCCGGTCTCGATGTCGGAGAAGGAGTCGAGATAGGCCAGGAACTCTCGCTCCTGGTGCTCGAGCTGGCGGTGCGGCTCGGTGTAGACGTGCGCGAACATCCGCTCGGGCGGCGGCACCGGCATGGCATAGCAGTGCGCGCGGAACCGGGCCGCCAGCTCGTCCGCCTCGGCGGCGACGTCGTCGAAGAACTTCTGGTCGGCCAGGCCCTGCCGGGACAGGTGCACGCGCACCCGCTCGATCGGGTCGAGCAGCTTCCAGTGCTCCGCCTCGTCCGCCAGCCGGTAGCGGGTCGGGTCGTCGGAGGTGGTGTGCGCGTCCATCCGGTAGGTGAAGGCCTCGATCATCACGGGCCCGTTGCCCGACCGGCACTCCTCCAGCGCCCAGCGGGTCACGGCCAGGCAGGCGACGACGTCGTTGCCGTCCACCCGCACGCCGGGGAAGCCGTAGCCCGTCGACCGCTCCCACAGCGGCACCCTGGACTGCTTCTCCACGGGCTCGGAGATCGCCCACTGGTTGTTCTGGCAGTAGAAGACGACGGGGGCGTCGAACGCCGCGGCGAAGACCATCCCCTCGTGCACGTCACCCTGGCTGGTGGCGCCGTCACCGAAGAAGACGACGGTCGCCTCGTTGCGGTCCTCACCCTCGTGCGCGGCCGCGCCGACCCGGCCGTCGAGCCGCTGGCCCATCGCGTACCCGGTGGCGTTCAGCACCTGGTTGCCGATGACGATCGTGTAGGTGTTGAACCGGGTCGCCTTGGGGTCCCAGCCGCAGTGATCGGTGCCGCGGAAGATGCCCAGCAGCAGGGTCGGGTCGACGCCGCGACACCAGGCGACGCCGTGCTCGCGGTAGGACGGGAAGGCCATGTCGTTCGGGCGCATCGCGCGGCCCGCACCGATCTGCGCGGCCTCCTGGCCGAGCAGCGGGACCCAGATGTTGAGCTGTCCCTGGCGCTGCAGCGCGTTGCCCTCGCGGTCGAACCGGCGCACCAGCACCATGTCTCGGTACAGGTCGCGCAGCATGTCGGCGTCGACGTCGATGGGGTAATCGGGGTGCGCCGTGAGGACACCCTCCGGCGACAGCAGCTGGACGAGGTCCTCGCCGTGGCTGGTGGCGCGCAGGCCCGCGATCACCTCCGACGACGACGGCTGGCCCCGCGTGGCCGGCCGCGCCCCGGGCGGCGGCGTCGCGCGCGGTGGTCGGGTGGGTACTCGGCGGGTCCTGCGGACCTGCGGCCATGCGCGTCTCCTGACTCGAGTGCACCCGGGCCCCGGGGTCACCGGGAGCCGAGCGTCGGTGCCGACGGAGCGGCGAACGCGTGTGTGGTGCGCCCGCTGGGCCGCCGGCAGGACCGTGGCGACGATGGTCGCCCGGGTGGTGGATCACACCGCCGGGGTCGACCGCTGTGCCATCGATAGTGGCACGGAACCGCGCGGGACGTGACCCCGGCCACGTCCGACACTCGGACGCGAAATAGTCGGGACCTGCGGCTATGCACCCGAGCCGGGGCACCTCGTGATCGCTGCGTGGTCGCCACGGGTCGCTGCGTCCTCGCTTGGTCGTCGCCGGGTCGTCGCTGTCCGGTGACCGTGCCGACCGCCGGGGGCGCCCGCGCGGCGCGCGGCCTACGATCGGATTCCTGCCCGGCGATGCGCGCCGGGCCGGACGATCCGGAGGACGCCGTGGAGCTGGAGCACCGGTTCGAGGTTCCGGTCGGGGTGGAGAAGGCGTGGACCACCCTGCTGGACATGGAGCAGGTCGGGCCGTGCTTTCCCGGTGCGATCCTCGACCACGTGGACGGCGACGACTTCACCGGATCGGTCAAGATCAAGCTCGGCCCGATCCGGATGACCTACAAGGGTCACGCGACGATCGTGGAGAAGGACCCGGTCCTGCACCGCGCGAAGATCGAGGCCACGGGGAACGCGGGCGGGTCCACGTCGACGGCCGCGATGATGGTGACCGCCACGGCGACGGCGATCTCCCCGAATCGCACCGCGGTCGAGCTGGTGACCACCCTGTCGCTGACCGGCCGGCCCGCCCAGTTCGGCCGCGGCGTCATGGTCGACGTCGGCAACAAGCTGATCGGCCAGTTCGCCGACTGCGTCTCGAGCAAGCTCGCCGGGCGCGAGACCGACGGCGGCGCGGAGCTCGTCGACGCGGTGAACCCCGACGAGGTGGCGGCCGAGGTGGTCGCGAGCGAGCGTGCCGTCGCCGCGTCCGCACCGCTGTCGGCGGCCGCCGGCACCCGCGCGCCGCAGGCCAACGAGCCCCTCAACCTGATGTCGACCGCGGGCGCTCCGGTGCTCAAGCGCGTGCTGCCGGTCGTCGTCGGCATCGTCGGCGTCATCCTGCTGATCAAGCTGCTGCGCCGGCCGAAGCGCGCGATCACGGGCGAGAAGAAGATCACCGGCGGTGGATCCGAGTAAGACGCCGCGGATCGCCGACGTCCGGTCAGAGGCGACGGGTCACGCGGTCCGCGGTTCTGGATCCGGGTGAAGCAGAAGACTGAAGCGGAATCTCGGGGGGTCCGCCCTCTCCGGCATGGGCCATCGCCGCACACTCCACCTACATTGCCGACCCGTTCCTGCGGTCGGCGAGCGAACGGGGACCATCCCCCGCGGCGAGACGAGCGGATGAAGGGTCGCATCCGCCCCCCGCGGTGCTCTGCACAGTGGCGTTCGGTCTGGAAGCCATCTCCAGCCCGGAGATCTGGGCGCAACATCGTCCGTCAAGGCCGCGGAGAGCTGGCGGACGAGGCATCGAGGAGTTGTTTCCGCAGAGCCACGGCCCGCTCGCCCGGATCGAGGCCAAGGTCGTGTCGCATCGCCTTATCGAGGAAGGCGAGCTGGCGCAGCGCCGCTGCCCGGTCGCCTCTCTCGGCGTACCGCTGGGCCAGTGCGAGGTGGGCACGCTCATCGGACCGGTCAGCGGCCAGCGCTTGGTGCCAGTCCTCGGCCTGATGCAACAGCTCTGTGCGCAAGCGGGCCAGGTGCTCCCGTTGCAGGTCGGTCCACGGTTCATAGAGGTCGTGCGGCAACAAGACGCCTCCATAGATTTCCAGCGCCGCCTTGGCAGCGGCGACACCACCGTTGTCCACCGCGGAGAGGGCCGCCTGCTCGAACGAACGCGCGTCGACGTAGACCTCCTCGAAGGGATACAGGCGAACGACGTCTGCACTGAGGACCACGGCGTCACCGTGACCGAGATACGTGCGCGCGTAGTGCGCTGCCTTGTGGAGGCGCGGGGCAGCGTCGTCGACGTCGAGGTCCGGCCATAGAGCGTCCAGGACCTGTTCTCGGTGCTGGCTTCTGCCAGGGGTAAGGGCCAACAGCTTGACCAGCGAGGCGCTTTGCCGGCGTGACCAGCGGGTCCCGGGGATGGTGCGGCCGTCCACGCGTACCTCGAAGTTGCCGAGCAGGGTCACCTCGACGCGGGCGAGGAGCCGGGGCTCGTGTTCCGGCTCCCAGCGGGAGACCCGGGCAGTTGGGACGTGGTCGAGGACAGCTGTCCGAGCCATGTCAGGCGCTCTGCTGGCTGCCGACACAGCACCGCGCGGCGCCGTCGGAGTCCGTTGTTGCGCAACACGTTCCGCTCGATGCCTCCTCGGTGGCCAGGTCATCGTCGAGGACGGTGTAGAACTCCCACGCGCCAAGTGGGACGTCGGGTGCCTCGACCCAGGCCTTGTCTTGGATCGCGTGACAGCACGCGTCGATCTCGGCGCTTGTGTGTGCGAGACCAGCATCGGCGAAGCGGTTGATGACCTCCCTGACGGCGGCGCTCGACGGCACTTCCACCCCGAGGTGGTTGAGTGCGGACTGAGCGCCCGGGTTCTCGAAGAGGACCAGCTTCAGTGGGGGATCGACGACCACGAAGTTCGTGTAGCCGGGCCTCTCCTTGGCCGGCCGCACCCCGAACATGTCGGCGTAAAACCTGGTAGCCGCCTCAAGGTCACGGACATTGAGCGCGAGCTGGATGCGACTGGTACTCATCGGGAACTCCTCACGGACTTGCTCCCGCCTGCTGCGGGAGACAACTGGGTAGACGAAACCGCCAGGGCAGGGACGCACCAGGCTGGGCCGGGAGGCATGGATGCGTCCATGCTCGAGCCGCATCGTCTTCTACGATGAGCGAAGGCGAAGGATGAGCGAATGACGGGCAACCGGGTCGACAGCACCATCGAACTTGGTGACCAGGGCTGGAGCGAGACCCTGGACCGATTGCGTGGCTTCATTGCAGCGCGCGTTGAAGACCCAGAGGTCGCCGCCGACATCACCCAGGACGTCTTGTTGCGGACCATCGCATCGGCGGCAGTGGACCGTGCTGACAGCATCAATGCCTGGCTCTACCGCGCGGCACGCAACGCTGTCATAGACCATTACCGGACCCGCCGCAGACACGACGGGGACGCCGCTCTGGAGTCCTGGCCCGACCCGGGGCAGTCTGAGGACCTCCCGAATGACGCCACTCGCGAACTCGCCCGCTGCCTACAGCCGATGCTAGGCAACCTCCACCCCAACGCGCGCGACGCCCTGACCCGCGTCGACCTGAATGGACAGACACACCGGCAGGCAGCCACTCAGCTCGGCATCTCGGTGTCCGGGATGAAGTCCCGAGTGCAGCGTGCTCGCCGCGAACTCAAGGACAGGCTCACAGCGTGCTGCACAATCCAGACCGACTCCGCCGGCGCACTTGCTGACTACCAGCCCAACACTGGCAGGTGCGGCTGCGGCGCGGATCGCACCGGACAAGACCTTTGAGGAGCCAGTGCCCAGGTTCGGCCCGGCGCGCGCTCCATCCCAGTTGTCCATGACGGTCCGTCCTCGCCGGCGGCGCGGGGAGCGGGGACACGGCCCAGGTCCCGGTTCTTGAGCCGGAAGCGTTGTTGTTCACGGTAAGTGGCTCACTTTTGTCCGAATTTTTTTGGCTCACCCGCGGCGAGTCGCGGACAGCTGCCTCGCCAGGATCGGGATGACGCCCGGTGACGACGACGGCCAGAGTGGGTGTGGTGGTCGCCCGGGAAGCGACGAGTAGGCCCGTTGGGGGCACACCCCGATAGCGGCGGCGGGTGCCGTCGGCACGATGCGATCGAGCGGCGCGGCTGATCAGGTCAGGCCGAGGCGGAGCGCGAGCGCATCCAGCTCGTCGCGCAGCGAGGACGGCACCGTGTCGCCGATGGTGTCGAACCACTCCTGGATCAACGGGATCTCGGCAGCCCACTCGTCTCGGTCGACCCGCAGCGCCAGCGCGACCTGCTCGGCCGTGAGCTCGAGCCCGTCGACGTCGAGCGCCTCGGCCGTCGGCACGTGGCCGATCGCGGTCTCGACCGCGGGCCCCGTACCCTCCAGCCGCTCCACGACCCACTTGAGCACGCGGGAGTTCTCGCCGAACCCGGGCCACAGGAAAGCGCCGTCGGCGTCCCGCCGGAACCAGTTCACGTAGAAGATCTTCGGCAGCTTGGCCGCGTCGGCACCCTTGCCGACGTCGATCCAGTGCGCGAAGTAGTCCCCTGCGTCGTAGCCGATGAAGGGCAGCATCGCCATCGGATCGCGGCGCACCACCCCGACGGCACCCGTTGCGGCGGCGGTGGTCTCGGAGGAAAGGGTGGCGCCCATGAAGATGCCGTGCTGCCAGTCGCGCGCCTGGGTGACGAGCGGGACGGTGGTCTTGCGGCGGCCGCCGAACAGGATCGCCGAGATCGGCACGCCGACCGGCTCGAAGTACTCGTCCGCGATGATCGGGCACTGGGTGATCGGCGTGCAGAACCGCGAGTTGGGGTGGCTCGACGGCTCGGGGCTGTCAGGTGTCCAGTCCCTGCCCTTCCAGTCGGTGAGGTGGGCGGGCGGCTCCTCGGTCATGCCCTCCCACCAGATGTCGCCGTCGTCGGTGAGCGCGACGTTGGTGAAGACCGAGTTGCCCTGCGCGATGGTGCGCATGGCGTTGGGATTGGTGTGCCAGCCAGTGCCGGGCGCGACGCCGAAGAGTCCGTACTCGGGGTTGACGGCGTACAGGCGGCCGTCCTTGCCGAAGGTCATCCACGCGATGTCGTCGCCGAGGGTCTCGACCCGCCAGCCGGGGATGGTGGGCTCGAGCATCGCGAGATTGGTCTTGCCGCAGGCGGACGGGAACGCCGCGGCGATGTAGTGCACGCGCTGTTCGGGCGACGTGAGCTTGAGGATGAGCATGTGCTCGGCGAGCCAGCCCTCGTCCCTGGCCATCGCCGAGGCGATCCGCAGCGAGTAGCACTTCTTGCCCAGCAACGCGTTCCCGCCGTACCCGGAGCCGAACGACCAGATCATCCGCTCCTCGGGGAACTGGACGATGTACTTCGTGTCGTTGCACGGCCACGGGACGTCGCGCTCGCCGGGCGCGAGCGGGGCGCCGACGGAGTGCAGGCCCTTGACCCAGGTGCCGCCCGCGTTGATCAGCTCCAGGGCCCTGCTGCCCATCCGGGTCATGACCCGCATCGACGCGACGACGTAGCCGGAGTCGGTGATCTCGATGCCCAGCTTCGGTGACTCGGCCTCGTACGGGCCCATGCAGAACGGCACCACGAACATCGTGCGGCCGGCCATGCACCCCGCGTACAGCCCGGTCATGATCGCCTTCATGGCGACCGGGTCCATCCAGTTGTTGGTCGCTCCAGCGTCTTTCGGGTCGACCGAACAGATGAACGTGCGGTCCTCGACCCGCGCGACGTCGGTCGGGTCGGAGGCGGCGTGGAACGAGTTGGGCTTGGCCGTCAGCCGGGTGAAGGTGCCGCTCTCGACCAGGTCGTCGGTGACCGCGGTCCACTCGGCGTCGGATCCGTCGGTGAACACGACGCGCTCCGGTCGCGTGAGCGTGGCGACCTGCTCGACCCACGCGCGCACGTCCGGGTGCAGACCGCCCGGCCAGCTGATCTCGAAGGACGTGCCGTCGCCCTCGTCGTGTTCCTGGGTGCCCGGTTCGACGACCGCGGTCACACTCATCATCTCCCGATCGCCGGCTGCACCGGTCCCGGGCTCGTCCGCGGGGCCGGTCTTCCGGCTCGAAATGTGACGGCCGGCACAGCGCTGTGCCGGCCTTGGAATAGAACGGTAGCGGAGCGATGTCTCCGCAAGGTGACGATTCTTGCCGACGATCATCGGAAAATTCGACTGGCGGAACCGAATCCGGGTGTGTGCTGAGTCACCTTTGTTTAATCTTGTTCAAGATCGCGCGAAGGTGATGAGAGCTGCCGCTATCTGCGGATACTCACGCTGGGATAGTCGGTCGTCGCTGTGCGCTGCCGGCTCGGCGTCCCGATCCCCGGCGAGCCCGGAGGCGCGGGGGCGGCGATTTGCGATATCGGGGGGACACCCGCGGAATGGTGTTCGAATTCGTTCGCGAATGGTGTTCGCGGGATTTCCGTGGTGTGACGATTTCGCACCGCGCGCGGCAAGGGGCGCATCGTCACACCCGGACGATGCGCCGCCCGCCCGACCAGACGATGATCCTGCGCATGTGTCGACTCTTCGCCCTGCACGCCGGGCCGCGCCCGGTACCCGCAGCCTTCTGGCTGCTCGACGCGCCGGACAGCCTGCGCGAGCAGAGCCACCGCGAACCCGACGGCGCCGGCATCGGCGCGTACGACGAGCGCGGCGAGCCGTTCCTGGACAAGCAACCGATCGCCGCCTGGCAGGACGCGGAGTTCGCGCGCGAGTCCAAGGTGGTGCGCAGCCGAACCGTGCTGGCGCACGTGCGCTACGCGAGCACCGGCGAGCACACCGACGTGAACACGCACCCGTTCACCCAGGACGGCCGGCTCTTCGCGCACAACGGCGCGTTCGGCGAGCTGGCCCAGCTGGACGACCGGCTCGCGGAGCTCGGCGTCGCGGACCTGGTGCTGGGGCAGACCGACAGCGAGCGGATGCTCGCGCTGATCACCGCAGAGGCGCGGGCGAACGGCGGGGACGTGCCCGCCGCCATCGTCGCCGCCGTCTCCTGGATCGCGGACCGGCTGCCGGTGTTCGCGCTCAACCTGATCATCGCGTCCGAGACCGACGTCTGGGCGTTGCGGTACCCCGAGACCCACGGCCTGTACGTGCTTCCACCGTCGAAGGGCGAGACGCACGTGAGCAGCAAGCGGATTCGCGCGCACACCGCGCGGGAGGAGGACGAGGCGACGGTGGTCATGGCGAGCGAGCCGATGGACGGCGAGAGCGGGTGGCGCGCGCTGGCACCGGGCGAGCTGCTGCACGTCGACGTCGATCTCGCGGTGTCCTCGAGCACGCCGCTGCCGAACCCGCCGCGCCATCAGCTCACCCTGGCGGACATGTCCCCGCAGGCGGCCGCCTCGCAGGCGCCGGCGGCGCAGACCACGGGCTGATCGCGGCTCCCAGGCATTCCGGCGTCAGAATGCCGTAGTCGCCCGCGACCGGTGTGCGGCCGCGGTCGGCGACGCGGGTCAGGTCGCCTGCGACACCGACGACATGTGGAACCCGTCCACGAGGATCGGCGGCATGACGGTGCGGGTGAACCAGTCGCTCCACTCCCGGGACAGTGTCTGCACGCTGCCGCCCACCTCGGCCGCCTGCCGCAGGACGTCCAGCGGCGACATGTTGAACCGGAAGTTGTTGACGGCGCCGGCGATCTCGCCGTCCTCGACGAGGAACACGCCGTCCCTGGTCAGGCCGGTGAGCAGCAGCGTCATCGGGTCGACCTCGCGGATGTACCAGAGCGAGGTGAGCAGCAGCCCGCGGCTGACGCCGGCGACGAGGTCCTCGGTGGTCCGCCCGTCGTCGCCGCCGGTGAGCAGCAGGTTGTCGCCGGCGGGCCGGAACGGCTCGCCGAACTCCTTCGCCGACCCCCGCGTGTTCAGCAGCCCGGCGATCTCGCCGTCCCGCACCAGGTCGACCCGGCCGGCGGGGGCGCCGTTGTCGAACACCGAGACCTCGTCCGACGACTGGGCCGTGACGACGAACGGCGCGCAGCGCACCCCGCTCGCGGACGGGTCGGAGTAGAGCGCCAGGGGCCGCTCGGACAGCCGCTCGCCGACCCGCGTGCCGCCGCCCGGCGCGGAGAACGCCGATCGGCCCTCGTGCGCGGAGCGGGACGCCGCCGCTCCAGGCGAGATAGATCATGAAGTCGGCCACCGAGGTCGGGGGCAGCACCGTCGGGTAGCGGCCGGGGGCCAGGTCGACGGACCGCTTCGCCCACTCCAGGCGGCGCGCGAGGTCGTTCGAGACCCGCTCGACGTCGACCCCGACGAAGTCGGCGGTGGACAGCCCCGCCCACGCCGACCGGGTGAGATCGGTGGACTTGGCGTTCACCTCGAAGGTGCCGGTCGGTTGCACCCAGCGCTGCCGCAGTCCCGTCGAGGAGCCCAGGTGGATCGTGCTGACCTCGTGCCGGGCGAAGCCGTAAAGCACCTGGTCGCCGGACCTGGCGGCGTCGAAGGCCCGCGCCAGGGACGGGATCAGCTCGCCGTAGACCTCGAAGGTGGTCTCGGCCGGCGGCTCGTCGAAGTCGCCGGCGGCGGTCGCCGCGTCGGGCGTGACCAAAGGCATCGCGTCCTGAGCCGGTCCCGCTCCAGCGGCCGCGCGCGCGGCGTCGAACGACTGGTGCGCGACGGCGGCGACATCCTCGACCGACCCGGCCGATGCGGCCGACGCCGCCACCGTGCCGGCCGCCCCGTCCACCACCGAGACAACGAACCAGGACAGGGTTCTCGCCAGCCCGTTGGTCGTCGCCGTGGTGTTCGCCCAGCGCACGTTGGCCTCGGTCGCCGACTGCACGACGACCACGCAGCCGTCGGCGTCCGACGCGTCCAGCGCGGTCTCGATGATCTGCTGCGGCGACAGCATGCTCACCCCTGCCGGGATCTCGGACACCCGATCGGTCCCCGGAGACGTGCGAGCCGAACCGGCGGTCATGCCGCGCCCTCCTGCACCGTGTTGAGGATGGAGATGCCGCGGAACCGGGCGGCGGGGCAACCGTGCGAGACGGCGGCCACCTGGCCGGGTTGACCCTTGCCGCAGTTGAACGCCCCGCCCAGGTGGTAGGTCTCGGGTCCGCCGACGGCGTCCATGGCCCCCCAGAAGTCCGTCGTGGTGGCCTGGTAGGCGACGTCCCTGACCTGGCCCGCCAGCTTGCCGCCGCGGATCCGGTAGAACCGCTGACCGGTGAACTGGAAGTTGTACCGCTGCATGTCGATCGACCACGACTTGTCGCCGACGACGTAGATGCCGTCGTCGATGCCGGCGATGAGATCATCCGTGGATCCGCCGCCCGGGTCGGGTTGCAGGCTGACGTTGGCCATCCGCTGGATGGGGATGTGCGCCGGTGAGTCGGCGTGCGCGCATCCGTTCGACCGCTCGAGTCCGAGGCGCAGGGCGAACACCCGGTCCAGCTGGTAACCGACCAGGATGCCGTCCTTGATCAGGTCCCAGGACTGGCCGGCGACCCCGTCGTCGTCGAAGCCGATCGTGCTGAGCCCGTGCTCGACGGTCCGGTCCCCGGTCACGTTCATCACGGGTGAGCCGTAGACCAGGCTGCCGAGGCGGTCCGGCGTCGCGAACGACGTCCCCGCGTAGGCGGCCTCGTAGCCGATGGCCCTGTCGTACTCCGTCGCGTGCCCGATCGACTCGTGGATGGTCAGCCACAGGTTGGTGGGGTCGATCACCAGGTCGTACCGGCCGGGCTCGATCGACGGCGCCTTCAGTTTCTCGGCGAGACCCTCGGACATGACGGCGATCTCGCCGTCGAAATCCCACTCGCCGTCCACCACGTACTCGTAGCCGCGGCCGACGGGCGGGGTCAGGCTGGACATCGTCTCGAACGCGCCCGTCGCCGAGTCGACCGCGGTGGCGGTGAGCGAGGGCTCCAGCCGCACCCGCTGCTGGGTGGTGGAGGTGCCCGCGGTGTCCGTGTAGAACTTGTTCTCCTTGAACTGCAGCAGCCCAGCGGTGGCGTGCGCGACCGCGTCGGACGCCAGCAGCCGTTCGCTGCGGTCCAGCAGTACCGCGATCTTGTCCTGCGTCGGCACCGTGAACGGGTCGACCCGGTAGCTGCTGATCCAGGTCTCGTTCGCGTGCACCGGCTCGTCGGCGCGCTCCACGCGCTCCGCGACGACCGGGGCGAGCGCGCGGGCGACGGCGACGGCCTCCCTGGCTGCGGCGGCGACCGCGTCGGCCGTGGGGATGACGGAGGCGGCGAAGCCCCACGCCCCGTCGACGACGACCCGGACGGCGTACCCCGTGGTCACGGCGTCGGTGGCGGACTGCACGGCCGTGTCCCGCACGGTGAGCGACTGGGTCTCGATGCGCTCCATCCGGAAGTCGGCGAACGAGGCGCCGGCGGCCGTGGCGGCGGACAGGGCCGCGTCGGCGAGCGCGGAGAGCGGCAGCGCGAGGAAGGCGGCGTCGATGCCAGGGGGACGTTCGGGCGGTCGCGGGGTGGGGTCGGCGGGGCTGGTGGTCACGGACACCGCGCCAGCCTACGAGCCGGATGCTCCCGGGTTCCGCCCGGTTACTGGCAGGATCGGAACCAAGATCGGCGCCGGGCTCGGCGCCGGCCGCGACGCACGAGGGGGCTGCCCAGCAGTGATCGAAGCCATCGGCCTGACCAAGCGCTACGGATCCACGCTCGCCGTCGACAACCTGTCGTTCGCCGTCCGGCCGGGAACCGTGACCGGATTCCTCGGGCCGAACGGGTCGGGCAAGTCCACGACGATGCGGATAATCCTCGGCCTGGACAACCCGACCAGCGGCAGCGCCACCATCGACGGCCAGCCCTACAACCGGCTGAAGCATCCGATGACCTCGATCGGCGCCCTGCTGGACGCCAACTGGATCCACCCGAACCGATCCGCGCGGTCGCACCTGCGGTTCATGGCAGCGGCGAACAAGATCGGCAACGCCCGGGTCGACGAGGCCCTGGAGATGGTCGGCCTGGCCAGCGTCGCCACCAAGGCGGCGGGCAAGTTCAGCCTGGGCATGAAGCAGCGGCTCGGCATCGCGGTCGCGCTGCTCGGCGACCCGCAGATCCTGCTGTTCGACGAGCCGGTGAACGGCCTCGACCCCGAGGGCATCTACTGGATCCGCGGGTTGATGACCGGGCTGGCGGCGCAGGGCCGGACGGTCTTCGTGTCGTCCCACCTGCTGTCCGAGATGGCCCAGACTGCCGGCCACCTGGTGGTCATCGGCCGCGGCCGGCTGATCGCCGACTGCTCCACCCAGGAGTTCATCTCGACGGCCACTCAGACGTCGATCCGGGTACGGTCCCCGCAGCTGACGGATCTCGCTGCCGCGCTGGCCAGCAACGGGCTCGCGGTGACCCCGTCCGACCGTGCGCTGCTCGTCACCGGCGCACCGATCGAGCGGATCGGCGACCTGGCCGCCGAGGCCGGGGTGACGCTGCACGAGCTGGCCGAGCAGACCGGGTCGCTGGAAGAGGCGTTCATCCAGCTCACCGGCGAGGCGGTGGAGTACGGCACGTCGCACGCGACCCGGCCCGGGGCGCCGCCGCCCGGGTACGGCCCGCCCTGCGCCCCTGCCGCCCGGGCCGCCGCCGGGATATGCCGGACCGCCCCCCGGACCTCTTGGCCAGCCCGGCGCGCCGGTCGGCTACCCGGAAGGGCGGTGATCGCGATGGGACTCATCGCCGTCGAGCGCATCAAGCTGGTCTCGACCCGCTCGCCCTACTGGTGCCTGGTCGCGATCGTCGTTGCCGCCCTGGGCTTCTCGCTGCTGTTCGCGCTCGTCGAGCAGGGCCGCACGGCCGACCCGTTCCTCATCACCCGCGGGGTCTCGCTGGGCCTGAGCATCTACATGGTGCTGGCCGCCTTGGCGGTCACCACCGAGTACCGGTTCGGCACGATCCGCAACACCTTCCTGGCCGCGCCCAACCGGACCGCCGTGCTGCTCGCGAAGACCGCTGCTGCTCGCGGTGCTCGGCGGCGTGGTGGGACTGGTCGCGGCGCTCGCTGCGTACTTCCTCGCCAAGGCGCTGGCGCCGAACCCGCCGCCGACGCTGAATCTGGAGACGGCCGACGACTGGCGGCAGATCGCCGGGTACGGGCTGCTGTTCATGATCGCGGCGGTGATCGCCGTCGCGATCGGCACGCTGATCCGGCAGTCGGCCGGCGCGATCGCGATCCTGCTGCTCTGGCCGCTGATCATCGAGAGCCTGTTCACGCTCATCCCGAACGTGGGACCGACGGTCGGTCCATGGCTGCCCTTCGCCGCGGCCGACACCTGGGTGTCGCCGACGACGGGCATCAGCCAGGTGTTCAACCCGGATCCGGGCGGCCCGACGCCCGTCCAGGGTCTGCTCGTGTTCGCCGCCACCGCCGTCGTGCTGTGGCTGATCGCGTTGGTCGCGCTCAAGCGCCGGGACGCATAGGTCCGGCGCAGCATCCGGCATCGGGCGCGTTCTGGATGTGGTGCCCGGAAACGGGCGACAGCGGAGAGGAGAGGCAGCGGTGGGTGAGCTCCGCGACCGGTTCGGTAGCGCGCGCCGACCCGAGCGGCCGGTGGTGCACCCGCGACCGACCGGGTCTGACGACGCGACGGTGGCCGCGGTCGGCAAGGTGAGCGCCGCGTTCGAGGTCGTGGAGAACGCCAGGGGCATGCTCTACGCCTTCCACCGGATGTCCGGCGAGGCGGACCTGGCGCTGCAGGAGGCGGTGTCGATGCTGCGCGCGGCCGGCCACCGGGAGCTGGCCGACGAGATCGACGAGGTGCTCGTCGGGCGGGACGTGATCGACGGCCGGTGGACGTTCCAGCTCGTCGAGGCCTACGACGAGCAGTACTACCGGGTGTTCCGGGACGTCGACACCGCGCTGCGCGAGCAACTCTCCGGGCGGGGCCCCGCACGTCTTCGAGGCGGAGATGAAGCACCGCGAGCAGACCGAGGGCTCGGCCGACTGACACCTCGGGTCGCCCGCCCGATCCAGCCGCTCCGCTCCGCTCCCGCCTCCGCCTGACGACTGGTGTCGATCATGGCGGTCGTGGATGCGGTCGTGTTGATCATGGTGGTCGTGCACGGATTGCCCGGCGTTTCGCGCGTTTCGCCGCGAGCCGACTTCATTTACTTCGCATTCCGGCAGAGCTCGTCGTTCGACGCGAACCGTCCGCGATCGCGGCGTGAGCACGTTCCCGACCGAGGAGCGCGCAGCACGACGTGCGTCGATCCATTGAACCGATCAGCGATGCGAAACGACTTGAGCAACGAAAGTCGGTTCTGAGCAACGGATGTCGCCCGCATCGATGAAGTCGTTTGTTCCGCAACGACATTACGGACGATGGATACACGGAATCCCGGCTCGTAACGGTTCAGCGACGGCCGGTTCACGGTCGCGCATCGGTCGCATCCGCCCACCGCGCCAGACGTCAAGAGTGCGAACCGGAACAACGGAGTTCTGGCAATCGAGGGAGCAGCAATGCGCACACGAATGACGATCGCCGGGGCGGCGATGCTGGCCGCAATGGCGCTGGCCGTCCCGACGGCGGCCCAGGCGAGCACCGGATCGAGCCTCGCCGCGGCCTCCGCGTCCGCCTACTGCGGGCAGTACTGGGGATCGCTGCCCGAGGCATCGGATGCCGGGCTGTCCTACGGCGTCCTGACGTCTGTGCGCACCGGCCGTCACGACTGCTTCGACCGCATGGTCATCGATGTGGACGGGCCGGTCGGTGGCTACACCGTCCAGTACGACCCGGATCATCGGCTCTACTCGACCACCGGTGACTACCCGCGGGGCGGTGCCTATCTGGTGATCTACGTGCAGAACCTCGTCGTGCCGCAACCCGCCCCGAGTCACGCCAGCACGGCCGTGGGCGATCCCGACGAGGTCGCCGACGTGAGCAGCTACCGGACCTTCCGCCAGGTCAAGGAGCTCATCTACGGACCCGCGGGAGTTCACGGACCCGAGGGGGACACGTTCCTGCTCGGCGTGCGGGCGCACCTGCCATTCCGGGTGTTCACGCTGGCCGGCCCGGGCGACGGTGCCCGCCTGGTGATCGACGTGGCCCACCGCTGGTAGTCGCGCGGTCGGGCATCCGAACCCCCGACGAACGGGCGGGGTGGTCAGCGACGACCACCCCGCCCGTTCCGTGATACCGCACACCCCTCGCGTGGGTGCACGAGCCGATCCGCAGGTGGTCACGGGCCTCGTGTCCCTGATGGCGTCGTGCCGGTGAGGCCGACGGCGCATCGATGCGCGGCTGACGCGACGACACCCCGGGCGTGCACGACGACGGCCGGGACACGACTCACGCCGCGCCACGCCGCCGCGGCCCTTGCCTGGCCCGGCCGTCCGGGGGACGCTTCACAACGCTCACCGACGAGGGGTGTCCCGTGCAGGAGACGGTTCTGTCGACCGTGGTGCTGCCGGTCGCCGTGTTCGTCGTGATGGTCCTGATGGGGATGACGCTCTCGGTCGCCGACTTCCGGCGGCTGCTGGTGGCTCCTCGCCCGATACTCGTCGGACTTGTCTGCCAGGTGCTGCTGCTGCCGGCGCTCGCCTTCGGCTGCGCGTTCGCCTTCCGGCTCGATCCGCTGTACGCGGTCAGTCTGATCCTGATCGCCGCGGCGCCGGGCGGCGCCACCTCCAATCTGATCGTGCACGCCGTGGACGCCGACCGGGCGCTGTCGGTCTCGCTGACGGCGATCTCGAACGGCCTCGCCTGGGTCACCATGCCGCTGGGGCTCGGGCTCGCCTACCGGGTGTTCGGTCTCGGCGGGACGAGCGTCGACGTCCCTATCGCCGAAACCATGCTCCAGGTCGCGATCCTCAGCGTGGTCCCGGTGGCGATCGGCATCGGCATCCGCGCCTGGCGCCCGGCATTCGCCGACCGCTCGCGCCAGGCGGGCAAGGTGATCGCGATGGCGTTCCTGCTGGTCGTCGTGGCGGGCCTCGTCATCCAGAACTGGACCGTCCTGGTCACCGACGGGCCGAAGTTCGCGGCCTCGTTCGTCACCCTCAACCTGGTCGGGCTCCTGGTCGGCTACGGCCTGTCCCGGCTCGTCGCGCTCGGCCGGCCGCAGGCGCTGACGATCGCCGTCGAGACCGGCATCCAGAACAGCGCGCTCGCCATCACGGTGGCCATCACCGTGCTCGGCATCCCGGAGATGGCGGTGATCCCCGGCCTGTACGGGATCTGGATGATCATCACGGGCTTCGCGTTCGCGTTCTGGATGAGCCGCGGCCGTCGAGACCGACCCAGGTTCGCCGACGCGGCCACCCAGCAGGCCGGTTAGGAGTGCGCCGATGACCGAGCCCCGCACGGCCGCGCGGCCCGCCGCCGCTTACTCTGCGGGCATGCAGGATTCGCCGGTGCGGACGCCGGTGCCCGCCGACGGCCTGCCCGTGCACTTCCGCCGCGTCGTCAGCTTCCATCCGCGCGGCGGCCGGCTGAACGCGGTGCAGCGCCGCGCGTTCGACGCACATGCCGACCGGTGGTACCAGGACGGCCACGAGATCGCCGGAATCATCGACGGCGCAACGCTCTTCGGACGGGCGGCGCCGCTGGTGCTGGAGATCGGGTCGGGCATGGGCGACTCCACGGCCGCGATGGCGCTCGCCCGCCCCGAGGTGAACCTGCTTGCGGTGGAGGTCTACAAGCCGGGCGTCGCGCAGACGCTGCACCACCTCGCGCGAGTCGGCGCGCAGAACGCGCGGCTGATCCGCGGCGACGGCGTCCAGGTGCTGACCGAGCACGTCGCGCCCGGCAGCCTGGACGAACTCTGGATGTTCTTCCCGGATCCCTGGCCGAAGACGCGGCACCGCAAGCGCCGGCTGATCACGCCGGAGTTCACCGCGCTGGTCGCGTCCCGGCTGCGTCGCGGCGGTGTCCTGCGTCTGGCCACCGACTGGCAGCCCTACGCCGAACAGATGCTGGTGGTCTGCGCCGGCACCAAGGGCCTGCGGAACGCGCACGCCGGCTGGGCGCCACGGCCGGCCTTCCGGCCGCGGACCCGGTTCGAGCGGCGGGGCATCGCCGAGGGCCGGGACATCTGGGACCTGGAGTTCGTGCGGCGATAGCCGTGCCGATCGGGCATCCCGCCCCGGTAGGCCCCTCGCGATCAGCCGCCGAGGTCGACGATGGCGGCGACCGGGCCGCCGCCGTCCGGGCCCTGGTGCGCGGCCGAGACCGACACGAACGCCGCGGGATCGCCGGTGACCGCAGCGGTCACCCCGCCCACGCACGCCTTGATCTGCCGGTGCCAGTGCACGTCCGAGTCGTCGAGCATGGCGTTGCGCCGGCCGCGGACCTGTCCGTCCTGGGACGCCTCGCACTTGAGGAACACGTTGACGAGCCTGCCGTCCAGGTCGGACGGGTGCGGCCGCTCCGGCAGCTCCAGCCCGGCGTCCCTGATCGCACCCCAGATGCCGTCGGCGTCCAGCGCGTCCTGCATCACCGAGTGCCCGATCCGGTAGCGGCCACCGATCCCGCGGGCGTTGCCGACGACCACGATCTGCGCGCGATCCAGCTCGACGCCCGACGAGCACGACGCCACGGAGGAGTAGAGCGACCGGTCGTGCATCACATCCGCGTCGGTCGGCATCTCGATCTCGCCGAGCGCGACCGCGACACCCAGCGCGGTGCAGCCGTTCGACAGGTCCATCGACTCGTGGGTGTGCGTCGTCCACACTGTCTGGCCGCGCGCCTGGGCATCCCTGATGGTCTGGATCGTCAGCAGCGGCGTCTTGGTCTGCACGTAGTGGACGTCGGCGGGGTCGTCGATGCCGGCCCGTTCCATGGCCACCCGGACGCCGGCGGCGACCTTCTCGATCATCGGGGTGCGGCCGATCTCTTCGGGCAGCAGCGGCTCGCTCATGGCGAACCCGACCGTGAGCCGCGGCTCGTCCGAGGGCGTGACGGCGTCCGACGGCACGGTCGCGAAGACGGTCGCGTGCGGCGACAGCACGCCGTCGGTGCCACCCGACCAGACGATCGGGATCTGCTTGACGTCGTCGGCCGAGCGGGTGCCCGCGGCGACGATCGCCTCGCGGAACGCCCGGTCGGCAATGATCCGGGTGTAGTCGTTCACGCCGCCGTTGCCCTCCGTCTTCCCGATGACGGCGACGATCCGATCCGCGTCGAGCACGCCGTTCGTGACCAGGCGGGTGAGCTCGCTCGCGTCGGAGACGGAGTGCAGCGGGATCTTGCGGACCTCGATCGGCTCAGGCATGCCGGTCAGCCTGCCAGTCGCGCGGCGGTCCGCGCGAGATCGCCAGGTCGGCGACCCTGGTCAGTCAACACCGTGACCAATGCCGCCTCCGGGCACGCGGCTGGCACGACGTTCGCCCGTCCTACGGGTTCGTGCTGCTCGCGACGCGGGACGAGCCCGCCACCCCGCGCGACCTGGCCGAGCTCCTCGGCGTCTCCAAGCAGGCCGCGTCGTGACTGGTGGACGGCATGGCGGCGGCGGGCTACGTGCAGCAGACGGTCGCGGCTGACGATGCCCGCCGCAGGCTGGTTGCGCTGACACCGAGGGGGGCGAGCCTGCTCCGCGACGTCGAGGCGATCTACGACGAGCTCGAGCGGGACTGGGCAAGCACCATCGGGGCGGACGGGGTGACGCGGCTGCGGGCCGACCTCATCTCGGTGCTGACCGGGAACGGCACGCGGGGGCTGCCGCAGGTGCGCCCGATCTGGTGAGCTGAGCCTCCGGCCCGCGCCCGGCGGGAGGTGAGAGTCCATGAGCGATCCGGTCGCGCCGCCGACCGCCGACGCGCGGCGTGCCTTCGAGCGCCAGCGGTGGTCGGCCGCCTACGACGCCCTCGCGGCCGCCGATGCCGTCACGCCGCTGGCGCCGCACGACCTCGACCTGCTGATGGCGGCGGCCTACCTGACCGGGCGCGATGTGGTGGGCGATGAGATCGCGGCGCGCGCCTACCGCGCACACCTCAGCGGCGGCGACCGGCCCGCCGCCGCCCGTTCGGGCTTCTGGTTGACCATCCAGCTGCTCCTGCGCGGAGCGGAGCTGCCGAGCGCCGGCTGGCACGCGCGCGCTCAGGCATGTCTCGACCAGGACGAGCAGGACTGCGCCGAGCGGGGCTACCTGCTGATCCCGGTCGTGCTCGCCGCCCTCCGCGCGGGCGAGCTGCGTCCGGCGCTGCGCGCGGCCGAGGACGCCGTGCGCTGTGGCGAGCGCTTCGGCGACCCCGATCTGCTCGCCCTCGGCCGGCTCGCCCGGGGCCAGGTCCTCGTCGCGCTCGGCCGGGCCGCCGACGGCCTCGCCGCGCTCGACGGGGCGATGGTCGCCGCGACCGCCGGTGACCTGTCAGCCATGGTGGCCGGGATCGTCTACTGCGCGGTGATCGCGGAGTGCCACCGCGTCCTCGACCTGCGTCGCGCCCAGCAGTGGACGGCCGCGCTCAGCCACTGGTGTGACGGCCAGCCCGATCTCGCCCCGTACCGCGGCCAGTGCCTGGTCCACCGGTCGGAGCTGATGATGCTGCACGGGAGTTGGCCGGATGCGCTGGACGAGGCGTCACGCGCCTGCGAGCGCCTCGCGGACACCGCGGCGGCCGGCGATGCGTACTACCAACTGGCCGAGGTGCACCGGGTGCGCGGCGAGTACGGGGCCGCACGGGAGGCCTACCGGCAGGCGAGTCGATGGCTGCCCAGCGGGCAGCCGGGGACGGCCCTGCTGTGGCTGGCGGACGGGCGGCCCGACGCCGCGGCCGCCGCGATCCGCCGGGCGCTGGCCGAGCCGACCGGGCACGTCGCGCGGCCACGACTGCTGGCCGCGGCCGTCGAGATCCTGGCCGGCGCGGAGGACGCACCGGCGCGCGCGGAGCCGCCGATGAGCTCCGGCAGTGGGCCGACCGGCTGGATACGCCGTGGGTCGGGGCGCTGGCGCTGCACGCCGACGGCCTGGCCCGGCTCGCGGAGGGGGACGTCGAGGGAGCGCTCCGGACACTGCGCGCGGCCTGGGCGGCCTGGCGATCCATCGATGCGCCGTACGAGACCGCGCGGGTCCGATTGTCGCTCGGGCTGGCACTCCGCCTGCTCGGCGAACCGGACTCCGCGGAGATGGAACTCGACGCCGCGCGCTGGATGTTCGAGCAGCTCGGTGCCGGCCCGGACGCCGCGCGGGCGCGGAGCCTGGCGAGAACCGGCCGCCCGGCCGGCGTGCTCAGCGCGCGCGAGGCCCAGGTGCTCCGGCTCGTGGCATCGGGGCGGACGAACCGGGCGATCGCCGCCGACCTCTTCCTGAGCGAGAAGACGGTGGCTCGCCACCTGAGCAACATCTTCCGCAAACTCGGCGTCGCGTCCAGGGCAGCGGCCACGGCCTACGCGATCCGGCACGATCTGGTCTGACGGATACCGCGGGACTCCGGGCATGCGTCGAACGACCCATTCCGCGAGCGTGGGGAATTCGCCCGACGCGGTCCGGCGGGTGCGGAATCTAGCGTCGGGCCATGAACATTCGGCGTCGACTCCTGGCGGGATTACCCGTGGCCGATCGATGCCGGGTGATCGACGAGGCGGGCGACGATCCGCCGCTGGACCAACCGGACCGGTTCGTCGATGCTCTCCTGCTCGTCCTGGACCGCTTCGCCGCGAACCGATCGGCGGGGGTCCGGTCATGAGCCCCCGCTACGACGCCGTCGTCGTCGGCGCCCGGTGCGCAGGCGCGCCCACGGCGATGCTGCTGGCCCGGCGGGGGACACCGCGTCCTGATGGTCGATCGGGCCGCGTTTCCCAGCGACACCGTCTCGACCCATCTCGTGCACCCGCCCGGCGTCGCCGCCCTGGATCGCTGGGGTCTGCTCGACCGGGTCGTCGCGACCGGCTGCGTGCCCATCGACACCTACGCCTTCGACTTCGGCGCGTTCACCATCTCCGGGATGCCCGGCGCGACCGAACAAGCGGTGTCCTACGCACCGAGACGGTCGGCATTGGACGCGCTGCTCGTGGATGCCGCCGTGCGGGCGGGCGTGGAGTTCCGGCCGCGCTGCACCGTGTCGGCCCTGGTCGCGGACGGCGATGCCGTCACCGGCGTTCGGCTGCGCGATCGCGGCGGCACCGAATGCACGGAACGAGCCCGGGTGGTGGTGGGCGCCGACGGCTACCGCTCCGTCGTCGCCGAGGCGTGCCGACCCGAGCGCTACCACGAGAAGCCGGCCCTGCTGTGCGGCTACTACAGAAACTGGAGCGGACTGCCGATGCACGGCCGCTTCGAGAGCTACGACCGTCCCGATCGCGGCTTCGCGGCGTGGCCCACCGCCGACGGGCTGACCGTGGTGATCTGCGGATGGCCGTACCGCGAGCGCCGGACGAACCGGCGCGACATCGAGGGAAACCTGCTGGCCACGCTCGGCCTGGCACCGGAGTTCGCCGACCGGGTGAGGGCCGCGACCAGGGTCGAACGCATCGCCGGCATGTCCGTCCCGAACTTCTTCCGCCGGCCGTACGGGCCGGGCTGGGTCCTCGTCGGCGACGCCGGCTTTGTCAAGGACTTCATCACGGCGCAGGGCATGCAGGATGCCTTCCGGGACGCCGAGCTCTGTGCCGGAGCGCTCGACGACGCGCTCACCGGCGCGCGCCGGTTCGACGCGGCCATGGCCGACTACCAGTCGGCCCGCGACGGGCAGTCCCTGCCCATGTACGAACTCACCACCCAGCTGGCGGCCCTCGAACCTCCGCCGCCGCAGCTCGCCGCGTTGCTCGCCGGCATCGTGGGGCATCAGCCGGCGATGGACGACTTCACCCGGATGACGGCCGGCACCGTGCCGCCCTCCACGTTCTTCGCCGGCGCGCAGGCCGCGGTCGACGCAGCGCGGTGACGCGGCATCGAAAGCGCGACGTGACGTCGCTCACTCCGCGCTCCGAAGGCGGGCGACAGAACGGACAAAACCCTGGACCACCATTTCTTTGACCATTTCTTTACTCAACCTCGATGCCCGCGTCCCGGCTGATCGGCACGGGCGGGTGCGCGACCGCGACGGTTGTGTCGCAACGACTTCCGTGTAGCGGTCGGGTCCGCTCCCGCCGACGGGCAAACCCGCCGGTGAATGTCGCCGCGGGGTTCTCGGCGCCCGGGACCCGGCAGGTTGCGTCCCCGGCTGTGTGATGTTCCAGAATGGTCAAGGGCGTTCCGGTGAATTGACGCCGAATGCGAGAATGGCTCTCGTGACGAGAGCCGAACATCCCTCTCGCCCGTCCAGCCGCTCCCCGGTCCCGTCCGTGCGGGTCACTCGCTGGTGGGCGTCGTTGCCGACCTCCACGCGCGTCGTGCTGGTCGTGCTGCCCGTCGCGCTCGCCGCGTTCGCGTCCTGGGGCTTCGGTGAGGTCATCGGGCAGCACCACCGCCAGTTCGACCTGCGGCTGTACTACGACGCCATCAACTACTGGCAGTCCGGTCACGACCTGTTCTCGTACTCGCAGCCGGACGTCGTGAACGTCCGGCTCGGCTTCACCTACCCGCCCCTCGCCGCCGTCCTGATGACCCCGATGGCCTGGCTTTCGTACGGCCTGGTGAAGGTCGTCTGGCTCACCGGGATCATCGCCGCGACCGCCGGCTGCGTCTGGCTGGTGCTGCGCGAACGCTTCGCCTACCCGAAGCAGCTGATGATCGCGCTCGTCGGCGTCGGCACCGCGGCCGCGTTCCTGCTCGAGCCGTTCCGGCAGACCCTGTCGTTCGGCCAGATCAACGTCTACCTGGCACTGCTGGTCCTGGTCGATCTGCTCGTGCTCGGCCGCCGCGGCAGCCGGTGGACCGGCGTCGGCATCGGTCTGGCCACCGCCCTCAAGCTCACGCCCGGCATCTTCATCGTGTACCTGCTGGTCGTCGGACGGTGGCGTGCGGCGCTCACGGCGATGGCCGCCGCCGTCGGGTTCACCCTGCTCAGCGCCGTCGTCACGCCCACCGAGACGTGGAAGTACTTCACCTCGCTGATGTGGGAGACCTCGCGGGTGGGCTTCCTCGACACCACCATGAACCAATCGATCAACGGCCTGCTGGCCCGGTTGGCCGCGCCCCTGGAGCCGCGGCAGACGCCCTGGCTGCTGCTCGCGGTCGCGATCGCGGCATTCGGATTCTGGCGGGCCCGCCGGGCGGCCGCCGCCGGCGACGAGCTCGCCGCCGTCACCCTGGCCGGCCTGATCGGCATCCTGGTCAGCCCGGTCAGCTGGGTGCACCATGCGGTCTGGATCCTGCCGGCCATGCTGATCCTGGGACTGCGCCTGACCTCCGCGATCGGCGCGCTCGCCCGCGACGAGGGCGCGGAGCGCGCGCTGCCGCGGCGGATCACCGAGGTCGTCGCGCTGTCCGTGATGATGACCGTCGGCCTGGTGATCTGGTGCATGCCGACGGCCTCGCTGATCGGCGTCCGGGACGGGGACTACGACGCGGGCGGGGCGGTCCTCGCGTTCGCCGGCAGCGTCCAGCTGCTCTGGATGATCGTGGCCGTGCTGGTGCTGCCGTACGGGCGGTCGGCGTGGCGCCGCGGCGGGTTCGACGACTTCCTGCCCGCCGACGGGTCCGTCCCGGCATCCGCGAAGGCCACGCGGATCGTGCTGCCGTCGATAGAGCTGCCGGCCCAGCGACCTGTCGCCGACGCATCGCACGCGATACCGCTCGGTGCCACGGCCGATCCGGCGCGTCATCCCGGGCGGGATCCGCAGGTCTAGCGGCGGCATCGCCGGTCCGGCGGGCAGGTCTCCAACGCCTGGCCGCGTCGCACGCGTGCTCACGGGGTACAGGACGTTGAGCACGTCGAACAGCCGCCACATCGGCGCGCTCGGTGCGACACGCACACAACGCAGACAATGGAGATGTCCATGGCCGCCCGGCTCCCGAAGTTCACCGTCCCGTCGATGACCACGGCGCAGGGCGCCGAGGTCGCGACCGCCCTGCAGGACCGGTTGAACGCCCTGAACGACCTCGCCCTCACGCTCAAGCACATCCACTGGAACGTCGTCGGCCCGCACTTCATCGCGGTGCACACAATGCTCGATCCGCAGGTGGACGCCGTCCGCGCGATGGTCGACCAGACCGCGGAGCGGATCGCCACGCTGGGCGTCGCGCCGGTGGGCACCCCGGGCGCGCTGGTGAAGAGCCGGTCGTGGGACGACTACGCCATCGGCCGGGACGACGCGATCGCCCATCTCGGTGCGCTCGACCTCGTCTACCAGGGCGTCATCGCGGATCACCGCGAGGCCGCCGAGGCGGTCGCTGAGGCCGACCCGGTGACCAACGACATGCTCATCGGGCACCTGCACGAGCTCGAGCTGTTCCACTGGTTCGTCCGCGCCCACCTGGAGACGCCGGCGGGCGCGGTCGCGACCAACGGCGCCGCCACCGAGCACGCGGCCGCGGGATCCGCGCGGTCCTGAGCGTCCCGCCACGGGGCCCACAGCAGAGGGCTGATCGCGGCGCCCGTTGAACTCGGCGCCCCGCCTCCGACCGGCGCCCGCCGCGGCCGGCCGGGGGCTGGGGCCGTCACATCCTGTGGGCGCTCCCCCGCGGCCTCACACCGGTCGGGCGATTCGCCAGATCATCACCCTCCCGATGCGCGCAGTTCGTCCGGATCGCGCCATACTCGCGGCCATGGCCCTGCACAACGGCTCCAGCCAGCCCAGCCACGCGTCGCATTCGAATCCCGTGCTGGGGGTGGCGAATCCCGCCGTCGGCGACGAGATCGTGCTGCCCGAGATCGCCCTCGCCGACGGAGCGGTGCCACCGGACGTCGCCTACCAGTTGATCAAGGACGAGCTGCTGCTCGACGGCAGCGCCCGGCTCAACCTGGCGACGTTCGTCACCACCTGGATGGAACCCCAGGCGCGGCAGCTGATGTCGGACTCCGTCGACAAGAACATGATCGACAAGGACGAGTACCCGCAGACCGCCGAGATCGAGCGGCGCTGCGTGGCGATCCTGGCCGACCTGTGGCACGCGCCCAACCCGGAGTCCGCGACGGGGTGCTCGACCACCGGCTCCAGCGAGGCCTGCATGCTGGCCGGCATGGCGCTGAAGCGCCGGTGGGCGGCGCGGGTCACTGCGGCCGGCGGCGACCCCCGCACCCGCAAGCCGAACCTGGTGATGGGCGCGAACGTCCAGGTCTGCTGGGAGAAGTTCTGCCGCTACTGGGAAGTCGAACCGCGGCTCGTCCCGATGGAGGGCGACCGGTACCACCTCGAGGCCGACCAGGCGGTGGCCGCGGTCGATGAGGACACCATCGGCGTCGTCGCGATCCTCGGTTCGACGTTCGACGGCAGCTACGAGCCCGTGCAGGAGATCGCGGATGCGCTGGACGCGCTCGCCGCGAGCGGCGGGCCCGACATGAAGGTGCACGTCGACGGCGCGTCCGGCGCGATGATCGCGCCGTTCCTGGATCCCGACCTGCCGTGGGACTTCCGGCTCGAGCGGGTGGTCTCGATCAACACCTCGGGGCACAAGTACGGCCTGGTCTACCCGGGCGTCGGCTGGGTGCTCTGGCGCGACGCCGAGCACCTGCCGCAGGAGCTGGTGTTCAACGTCAACTACCTCGGCGGCAAGATGCCGACCTTCGCGCTGAACTTCTCCCGGCCGGGGGCCGAGGTCGTCGCGCAGTACTACAACTTCTTCCGGCTGGGCCGGAACGGATTCACCGCCGTGCAGCAGGCGTCCCGCGACGTCGCGATGTCGCTGTCCGAGCGGATCGGGGCCATGGCGGAGTTCGAGCTGATCACCCGCGGCGACGAGCTGCCGGTGTTCGCCTTCACCACCTCGTCGTCGGTGACCGGCTGGGACGTGTTCGCGCTGTCCCGGCGGATGCGCGAGCGCGGCTGGCAGGTGCCTGCCTACACCTTCCCGGAGAACCGCACCGACCTCGCCGTGCTCCGGGTGGTGTGCCGCAACGGCTTCTCGCTGGACCTCGCCGACCTGTTCTTCGAGGACCTGCAGACCGCGGTGGCGGACCTGACGAAGGAGTCGGCTCAGGCGGGCAAGATGACGGGCCCCTCGGGCTTCCGGCACTGATCGCGACGCCGCCCGGTCCGCCGCTGGGCCGGTCGCGGTGAGCCGGTAGCGAACCGGGGATCGCGGGTCGGGGGCGGCGTGTAACACTGCGGCGTGTCCGTCGCCCTGACCATCCTGGCGCTGATCGCCACGGTGACCGCCGTGAGCGCGATCGCGCCTCGGATCGGCGTTCCCGCGCCGCTGCTGCTCGTGCTGATCGGCGTCGGCGCCTCGTACCTGCCCTTCGTCGCGCCCATCCCGCTCAGTCCGGAACTTGTGCTCATCGGGCTGCTGCCGCCGCTGCTCTATGCGGCCGCGATCCGCACGTCCCTGGTCGACATCAAGGCCAACCGGCGGTCGATCTCGCTGCTCGCGGTCGGCCTGGTGATCTTCACGACGGCGATCGTCGGGCTGGTCGCCTTCTGGCTGTTGCCGATCCCGCTGGCCGCCGCGGTCGCGTTCGGCGCCGTCGTCGCCCCGCCCGACGCGGTGGCCGCCACCGCGATCGCCCGCCGGATCGGCCTCCCGCGGCCCATCGTCACGGTGCTGGAGGGCGAGTCGCTGCTGAACGACGCGACCGCGCTCGTCGCGCTGCGCACGGCCATCGCCGCCCTCGCCGCGACCGTGTCGCTCTGGGGCATCACGCTCGACTTCCTCTGGGCGGCTGTGGGCGGCGCTGCGATCGGCATCGTCGTCGCGCTGGTCGTCGCGCTGATCCGCAAGCACGTCCGGGACCCGCTGGTGGACACGGCACTGTCCCTGATGGCGCCGTTCGCCGCGTTCCTGCCCGCCGAGGAGGCGCACGCGTCCGGGGTCATCGCGGTCGTCGCCTGCGGGCTGCTGCTCGGGCACAAGGCTCCGCGGGTGCAGAACGCGACCTCGCGGCTGAACGAGCGGATCAATTGGAGCACGATCCAGTTCCTGCTGGAGAACACCGTCTTCCTGTTGATCGGCCTGCAGGTGCGCCTCATCGCGGACGACGTGGGGCGCTCCGAGCTGTCGGCCGGCACGATCATCACGTTCTGCGTGGCGGTCCTGCTGACGGTGATCCTCGTCCGCCCGCTGTGGGTCTTCCCCGTGCGGTACCTGCTGATCCGCCCCCGGGACGACAGCGGTCGATCGATCCCGTGGACGCACACCGCCGTCGTGTCCTGGGCGGGCATGCGCGGCGTGGTCACCCTCGCCGCGGTGTTCGTGCTGCCGTCGACCGTGCCGAACCTGGAGATCCTGGTGCTCGGCGCCTTCGTGGTGACGGCCGGGACCCTGCTCCTCCAGGGCCTGTCACTCCCGTGGCTGGCCCGCCGGCTGGGGGTACGCGGCCAGAGCGCCAGGGAGGACGCGCTGCAGGAGGCGATCGTCCTGCGCTCCGCCGCCGCGGCCGGCCGGGCCGAGCTGGAGAGGCTCGTCACCCCCGACGACGACGAGCACACCGTCGAGATGCTCCGGAACCGCGGCGAGAAGCAGGTCAACGTCGTCTGGGAGCGGCTCGGCCGGCCGGAGGCCGACGAGACGCCGAGCGAGACCTACCGGCGGCTGCGGGTGGCCATGCTCGGCGCCGAGCGGGACGAGGTGCTGCGGATCCGCGACGAGGGCAGGGTCGACTCCGACGTGCTGGCCGACGTGCTCTACCGGCTGGACGTCGAGGAGTCGATGATCGACCGGCCGCCGCTGCGCGAGGAGCACGAGGACGAGCTGCTCACCACCCCGGCGCGCACCGCGGGTGAATGCGACGACCTCGCGTCCGCGCCGATGAGCAAGGTGCCGACGTTCACCGACGGCTGCCCCGACTGCATCCGCGAGGGCACCCGCTGGGTGCACCTGCGGCTCTGCCTCAGCTGCGGCAACGTCGGCTGCTGCGACTCCTCCGTCTCCAAGCACGCCGAGAAGCACTTCCACGCGAGCGACCACGCCGTGATGCGCTCCTTCGAACCCGGCGAGGCCTGGCGCTGGTGTTACGTGCACGAGCTGCTGGGCTGAGCCTGCCCGCGTGGCAGCTGCGATGAACCGTCCGGTGAGGCCGTCGACTGCGCCGGTACCGGTCAGATCCGTTGCCGCGCACGATGTTCTGCCCTGCAACGGTTCACTCGGCCGGCCTCACCGACCGATCACGCGAACCCGCCGGTCGCGTGTGGCGTCGGAAACGACCGATCACACCCGCATCTCCGCGCGCCAGTGCGCCAGCGCGTCGATCGAACCGGCGCCGGTGATCTCGTCGCCCCGGTTCCACAGCCCGAGGTACAGGGCGGCTGCGGTCCCGCTCAGCTCGGCGTCCGCGTCGGCGGCGAGGCCGCGTTCGGCAACGGGCGGCTCGCCGGAGACCGCGACGGTCCACCCGGCGTCGGCATCGGTGGGCCGGATCGCGATGCGGTACGGCTGGTCGGTGCGCAGCTCGGTCGACGGCCGCGGCAGGAACCCGCGCAGCAGCTCGTCGATGCCGTCGAGGGCGACGCCGCGATCGATGCGCGCCTCGCTCGTCGCCGGCAGCCGCCCGAGCCGCGCGGCCAACATGTCGACCCGGTGGATCGTCGCCTCGTGCGCCTGCCGGCGCGCCCAGTAGCGCCGGGGCGGGTCGGGATTCGTCAGGAACAGGATGGTCCGCAGGTCCGGTGGCGCTGCGACGAGGGCGACCACGAGCCCGGCGGCGGCGGTCTCGAACCAGCCGAGCAGCGCGTGCGTCGCGACGGTGGGGTCGGCGCCCTCCGCCTCCGCCGGACTCGCGAACAGCGCCGCGAGCTCGTCGTCGGACGCCATGGACGTCCGCTCCTCGGAGACCACGACCGTCGCGAAGCGCTGCACGCCGCCGAGGTGACCCATCAGCCGGCCCGCCGTCCACTGCGGGCAGCTCGGTACCGGGTCGCCGGGCCGAACCGCGGCGAAGTCGCGGGCGAAGCGAGCCGACTCCGTCCGGACCACGTCGATCAGCTGATCGGTCTCGAGCGTCGGCATGGAATCAGGGTCGCACGCGGCCTCAGTCGAGGCGGCCGGCACCAGCACCGCGGACGGCACACCGAGCAGTCGACCACATCGTCTGGACAGCGGAAGTCTGGTCCTCGAGGGTTTTCGGGTCCTAACCGCTGATGTCGCCGTGCTCGTCCAAGAAGGCAAGTACGTCGTCGTAGTCGGCGGATGCCATTCCGATCTTGGTGTCGGCGGCGCCGTAGTAGAGGCGCAGTCGGCGTTCGGGCGAATCGTGGATCAGGCCACACGGGAAGACGACGCCCGGAACGTCCCCGACGAGTTCGTAGGCCTCCTCGGGCCCCAGCACCCACTCGTCGCACCGCTTGGTGATGATCGCCGGATCGTTCAGATCGAGCATGGCCAGCCCGACTCGGTACAGGGCGCCGGCAACGGTCTGTTTGACCCCGTGGTAGATCACGAGCCACCCGTCCGGAGTCTCGAGTGGTGGCGGCCCGATGCCCACGCGGGCGGAGTCCCACCATCCCCCGGGACGAGCCGCGAAGACGGGTTCCGGAGCGCTCCAGCTGTGCAGGTCGGCGGAGCGCGACAGCCACACGTCGGCTCGTCCGCCGACCACGCTGACGGGGCGATGGAACATGACGAACTCGTCGTTGACCCGACGAGGGAGCAGCGAGGCGTTCTTGTCCTCGGGTGCGCAGACCACACCGAGTCGCTCGGCAGAATGGAAGTCGGTGGTGGTGGCAAGTGCGACGGCGGGACCGCCGGGGCCGAAGGCGGTGTAGGCGATGACCCAGGCATCGATCTCGTCGATGCGGGTGATCCTCGGGTCCTCGACGCCCCATTCCTCTTCTGGATGATCGGGGGACGGTGTGAGGAGTGGTCGATCGGCGACGATCCAGTTCGACATGCCGTCCCGCGACCGAGCGACGGTGAGATGACTGATGCCGCGGCGATCCTCGACCCGGCACAGCAGCACCGTCTCGCCATCGACCATGGTCGCGCCGGCGTTCATCACGGCGTTGACGGGGTAGGGCCAGCGTTCCGGGGTGAGCAGCGGGTTCCCGCGCGCGCGCTCGAACAGGCCGTCACCGCCCAATGCGGAGGATCTGTTCATACACCGCAAGGTAGTCCCGCACCATGCGGTCGGCGCCGAAACGCCGCGCGGCTGTCGCGTGGCATTGCGATCGGTCGACGTCGGAGACCCGTTCGACGGCCATGATCGCCTCATCGAGGCTGTCTACCAGGTATCCGGTCCGGCCTTCGTCGATGATCTCCGGCATGGACCCCCGGCGGTATGCGACAACCGGTGTGCCGCAGGCCATCGCCTCGACCACGGACAGCCCAAACGGCTCGTCGAACGCGATGGGATGCAGGAGGGCGTGAGCTGATCCGAGCACGGCCGCGCGTTCCCGCGGTCCGATGGACCCCCGGTAGACGACCGTCCGGTCGTCGATGTGCGGCCGGACCAGGGTGTCGAAATACTCGACGTCCTGGACGATCCCGCAGATCATCAGCCTGCGCCCGGTCTGCCGACTGATCCGGATCGCGTCCGCCGTGCCCTTGTCGGGGTGGATGCGGCCGAGGATCACGAGATCGTCGCCACCGTCGGGGGAATACGGCAGCGCCGTCAGGTCGACCCCGTGATGCACCGTCGCCAGGTAGGTCAGTTCCGGGCGACGGTCGGTGTCGGAGATGGAGACGTACGCCGAGGTCGCCGCCCGGTAGGCGGGCAGGATCGCAGGATGGGAGAAGCCGTGAACGGTCGTGACCATCGGCGCGGAGCACATCGGGGAGAACGCGAGCGGCAACCAGTCGAGATGATTGTGAATGAGGTCGAAGTCGCCGGACCGGCTCAGCGCATGGGCGACATGCAGCGCTTCCCACACCCGCCCGTCCAGGTCGGGGTGCTCGGCATATGGGACGGGGCAGACCCAGTCCAGATCGGCCGTGGTCGACGAATCGCCTGTCGCGAACAGGGTGACGTCGACACCCAGGGCGACCATGCCCTCGGTGATCGCGCTGGTGACCTGTTCCCAGGGCCCGTAGTGCTCGGGCGGTGTGCGCCACGCGATCGGCGCGAGCATGCCGACTCTCACCGGATGCCGGCGCCACGGCGGCGCACGATCAAGACAGTCACGGCCGCGCCCTGGACGATTGCAGACCCGCCATTTCGAGGGCGAGCAGGGCCTGGAAGTAGGCCAGTGTCGACTCTGCGCCCTCGTTGTCGTTCAGACCGGACGCCGACAGCCCGTCATGGCAGCCACCGGTGGTGAAGTCATACACAGGCTCCCCGAGGCGGTTTCGGCCGAGGAACCACTCGAACGCGCGAACCGCCGCAACGCCGTGCGCCCGCTGACCAGTGGCCGACATCGCCTCGGTGAGCGCTTCGACCAGCGCCGCGGCGTCGAGAGGTTGCTCGTCGCCGTCCATGTCGGGCCTCTTACCCGATCGCGAGCTGCGTTGCCAGGAGTTGCCGATCAGTCGCACGCGGTCGTCGTCGAGTCCGCACTGCGTGCCGTACCAGCCGAGCCCTTCCAATCCCGCGGTCAGCATCGCATCGTTCTCGAGGCGATGGCCCGCGGCGATCAGCGCCTGTGGAAGCCGGGCGTTGTCGTAAGTCAGCCGATCCTCGAACCACGACCAGTCGGGGCCGCGGCTGTCCAGGTAGGCGTCGAGCAGTTGATGCGCCAGGTGCGGCAGGAGATCTCGAAGCTCGACCGGAAGCGCGCCGCTGGGCGGCCGGGTCAAGCCGATGACGGCGAATGCCATGGTGCGCAGGCTGTCCGTGCGCCGTGCGGCAGCGCCGAGCTCGGTCATCAGACGCAGGCTGGGGGCGGAAACGGCACGCGGCGGCTGCGCCGCGATGACCGCGCCCAGCGCCCAGATGGTCCGGCCGACGTGGTCACCGTTGTGCGCGTTGTCCAGCCACCGCCTGTCATAGGACATGAAGTTGTGCATGCCGATTGCGGCAGGATCCCATGCGTGCCGCAGGAATCCGACACCCCGGGCAACCGTGCGGGCGAAGGTCCGGTCGTCGGGATCCCGATCGAGGCCGAGCGCGACGATGACGAGCCGGGCGACGTCGTCGACGCAGTATCCGCTGGCACGGTTGGGAACCACGCCGTCGGCGTGCTGCACGATGCCGACGTCGTCGACCAGCGTGAGCAGGTGGTCGGTTCTGATCGGTGGCGACGACGCCACTCGACCGCCGACCGGCGTGCTGTCCGGGCTGCCCAACTGCTCGGCGAGGCGCAACACCTCGATGGTGTGCGCGGCGACCGACGGCCAGGACAGGCCCGCACCGACGCGCCGGGCCTCGGCGGCTGCGGCGGCAAGCCTGGACGGATCGTCCAGGAACTGCAGGACACCCTTGGCCATCGACGCCGGATCGTCGAAGGGCACCAGTGTTCCGGCGCCGGAGGCCAGCAGATCCTCCGCGTACAGATAGGGGGTGGATACCACCGGACAGCCGGCCGCGACCGCGAATGTCAGTGCGCCCGAGACGATCTGCTGCCGCGACCGATACGGCGTGACGTACAGGTCGGTCGAGGCCAGCAAGAAGGCCAATTCGGACAGGGACAGGAACCGGTCCAAGAACTGCACATGTCGCTCGAGGTGAAGATCGCGAACCAGTCGCTCGAGGGACAGCCGATATCGTTCTCCCTCGTCCTTCACGACCTCGGGATGAGTCTGGCCGGCCACCAGGTAGAGGACGTCGGGGTGCTGCGCCACGATGGCCGGCATCGCCTCGATGACGGTTTCGATGCCCTTGCCCCCTGAGATCAAGCCGAACGTCGAGAGCACCCTGCGGCCGGCCACGTGCGTCACCGACGGCGCGATGTCGTGCCCTGCCGCGCGCGGATCCATGGCGTCCGGCTCGGGCGGCAACAGCAGCGACGGAACGCCGTGCGGGATCACGCGAATCCGCGCCGCGGGCGCCAGCCCGGATTCGACGATCATCCTCTGCGCCGTGTCCGTGAACACGGTGACCAGCGCCGCGCGCTCGCACAGTTCGCCGAGCACCTCCGCCTGCCGTTCAGTCGGTTCGGACAGCACAGTGTGCAGTGTGACGACGAACGGCTGGGTGAGCCCGCGGACCAGCGCGAGGATATGGGAGCCCGCCTCGCCGCCGAAGATGCCGTACTCGTGCTCGATCAGCACGACGTCAGTGCCGCGGCCGTCCAACGCCGCCGGCACCGCGCCGTAGTCTGCGAGGACGTCCTGCCGAATGACCTCGACGACCTCGCGCTCGGTGACGACGTGGTGATCCCGCACGATGGACACCACATCCACGGCCAGCGCGGGGTCGACTCCGACGAGAGCCGAGCGCAGGTCCTGCGAGAATGTCCCGATGCCGCAGGGCCGCGGCGGGTAGGTGGCAACGACTGCCAGCCGCAGCGTCACCGATCGGTGCTGATGAACATGACGGCACATCCTCCACATGATGGAACCGATCCGCAGCACAACCCATCGGTTCGGCGCTGCCGATCCTTCCCGGACGCAGCGCTTCCGTGGGCTCGAACCCGCGGCCGGAGGATGTCTCCGGTCTCACTGATTCCGCGTCGACAGCGTGCGCCAGAGATCGGCCGTTGAGCCCGCGATGCGCGAGCGAGGACTGGACGGCGGCTAGTTGTCGTCGACCCGGTGAGTTCCTGGTTCGAGTTGAAGGGTGATCTGACGGGCGACTCGCTGGACGCGGCGCGTCAACCACCGCCCGCTGTCGGCCTCCTGGCCGGTGAGGAGTTCCAGCCCGTCGGCAATCTGCCTGAGCTCCTCGATGTAGCCGACTCGATCGGGATCGGACGCCGCCCGCCAGCTGTCCTCGATCTGTCCGACCCGGAGATCGTTTGCCTTCAACGCCATGTCGATCTCCTGCCTGGTGTCTGCTGATCCACGGAGCGATGCGGTGAACTGTGAACGCATGGGCCTCGGTGAGAATCCGGCCGCAACGGTCGTCAAGCGGAGCGGAGTTTGCGCACTCGGACCTCGTTCACGACGTCCCGGACCCCGTCGACGCCGATGGCCAACGCCTTCACCGCTCGACGTTCGGCGGATCCGACAACGGAACCGGAGATCGTCACCACACCTTCGTGCGCCGACACTCCCAGGTGCTCGGAGTCAACGGTGCCTGACCGACGGAGCGCCGCGACCACTCGGGACTGCAGCGCGATATTTCCGAGTGGAAGGTCGGGGTCCATACCCGCACTGTCCCACAGTGGGGTGCACCTGGTTCGCCATGGAGAGATTTCCGACAGGGGGTCATTGCGTCGGTCCGAAGGGAGTAGCGTGAGAACGTCGAGCGCACACCGACCTCGGCGTCAGAGCCGTCCTCGCTCTGGATGGAACCTCGATGCCCGACTTTCGTTGCGGGTCCGGGGACAGAATCGCCGGCCATGACCGGAGCACCCGCCGGGGTGGCCGAGATGCGGGCCGCATGGTTCGCCGGCAGGGAACCAGCCTGACTAGAGAAAGTCGACCTCCGCCGACGTGCGACCGCCGGACAGGCGCGCGTACCCGGGGCCGCGGTCGAAGAACGGCTCGCGAGCGGGCCTGGCTGCGGCAATCGCAGCACGGGCGATCGCGGTCGCCGGCTCGTCGAGCTGCCAGCCGTCGAACTCCGTGCCGGCACCCACCGAACGCACGACCACGCCGTATTCCTCGGCAGCACCGCGTTCGGACACCTTGCCGTGCACGACATCCCGCAGCACGTCGGCGGCGGGCCGGTCGAGCGGGTCGCCCCAGCCACCGCCGCCCGTGGTGCGGATCCGGACCACCTCGCCGGCGTGCACGGGCGCGGCGTCCGCCATGGCGTCCACCTGGCGCTCCGCAGGGCCGCCGGGATCGATCGTCACCCGGAACGGCCGCCCCGCCCGTCCGCCGCGCACCCCCCAGCACGACAGGATCGACCTGTCCGCGATCGACATCACGAAGCCGTCCGTCAGCATCCGGATCCGCTTGTCGTAGCCGAGCCCGCCGCGGTACCGCCCCGGCCCGCCGGAATCCACCGCCAGGCCGAGGCTCTCGACCAGGAACGGGAAGCGCGACTCGGAGAACTCGGTCGGCAGGTTCCGGGAGTCGGGCACCACGTGGATGGTGTCCTCGCCGTCCGCGTAGTACCGCCCGCCCGACCCACCGCCCAGCACCTCGCGCATGAGGAACGGCTGCCCGGCGCCGTCGGTGCCGTACACGCCGGTGTAGCGGATCGTCTCCTGGTCCGCCGGCATCCGTCCGTCGACCGCCTTCGCCAACACACCTGCCAGCACCCCGAGCAGCCGCAGGATGACGAAGGTGCGCGCGTTCGTGGGGGCCGGGAACACGGGCGTGAGCAAGGTGCCCTTGGGCGGGAAGCGCATCTCGATCAGCGGCACGACGCCCTCGTTGACGTCGAGCTGCGCCATCCGGTCCGGGCTCGCGGCGAGGTTGCGCAGGATGGGCGCCAGCCATTTCGCCAGGAACACGCCGTCGGCGTAGTCGGCGCAGTGGTTGATCGGGCCCCGGGCCTGCGGCGCCGTGCCCGTGAAGTCGAGAACGATGCGGGCGTCGGTGATCCCATCGCCGGCCGAGGTCTTGGTGAGCGTGATCCGCTGGGTGTGCAGGCGCGGCTCGTCCACTCCGTCGTGCTCCGCGTAGTCCTCCCACACGTAGCTGCCGTCCGGGATGACCGACAGGATCTCGGTGCGGTAGGTCTCGGTCGTCGACCGCAGGATCTCGTCGAACGCCGACTCCACCCGCTCCCGGCCGTACCGGTCGAACACCTCGGTCAGCCGCCTCGCACCCATCAGGCAGGCCGCGCATTCCGCGTCGAGATCCGCGGCGAGCGACTCCGGCATCCGGGAGTTCCGGGTCATGATCTTCAGCGCCGCCTCGTTCGGCACCCCCGCGTCCCACAACCGGATCGGCGGGACCATCAGTCCCTCCTCGAACACGCTGGTCGCCCGTGACGGCATGGAACCCGGTACCGCACCGCCGATATCGTCGTGGTGGCCGAACGCCTGCACGAACGCGACGACGTCACCGTCGTGGAAGACCGGCACCGTCACGCACAGGTCGGGCAGGTGCCCGATGCCGCCCTCGGAGAGGTAGACGTCGTTGTGGAAGAACACGTCGCCCGGCCGCATCGTGTCGACTGGGTAGTCGCGCACCACCGGCTGCACCAGCGCGGAATACGAACGGCCCGTGAGCTTGCGCATCCGCACGTCGTGGATGCCGGCGCGGAAGTCGTGGGCGTCGCGGATCATGGGCGACCGCGCGGTGCGGCCGATCGCCGTCTCGACCTCGGCCTCGATCGCGGCGAGGGTTCCCGCCACGATCTCGACCAGGACCGGATCCGCCTGCGGCTGTGCCACTGTCATGCCGACTCCGAACCCGCCGGCGGGGCCTGCGGTTCTCCGGACGCGGTGATCACCAGCGCGCCGATGTCATCGACCGTCGCCAGGTAGCCCGGATGCACCGGCACGGTCGAACCGAACTCCTCGACGACCGCCGGCCCCACCACGACGTCGCCCGCGCCGAGCCGGCTCCGGTCGTAGATCGCCGCCTCCACCCACTCGTCGAAGCACACCGTCCGGCGCGAGACCAACGCGGCGTCGGCGCCCCGGCCGGGCGGCACCGCGGGGAGCGGCGGGCGCGGCAGCGGACCGATGCCGGTGACCCGCAGGTTCACCCACTCGACGTGCTGATCGGCCTTGCCGCGGAAGTGGTATCCGTACAGCGACTGGTGGGCGTCGTGGAATGCCTCGACGACCACATCGGCCCAGGAGCCGTCGATCGCACCGGATGGGCAGGGCACGCGCACCTCGAACGCCTGCCCGAGGTAGCGCAGGTCGGCGGAGCGCTCGATCACCTGGTCGTCGTCGGAGAATCCCTCCGCGCGCAGGGATTCCCGCGACCGCTCGGTCAGCTCATCGACAACCGCCGTCACGGCAGCGATGTCGAGGTCATCGTGGCGGGCGACCCGGGTGCGCACGAGGTCCTGCCGGACGTCCACGGTGAGCAGCCCGAACGCGGACACCGTGCCGGGATCAGGCGGCACCACGACCGCAGGGATACCGAGGATGTCCATCAGCCGGCAGGCGAGCAGCGAGCCGGAGCCGCCGAAGGTGACCATCGGGAAGTCGCGGACGTCCAGCCCACGCTTGACCGTGACCTGCCGGAGCGCGTTCGCCTGGTTCCACGCCGAAATCTCCAGCACCCCGAGGGCGCAGTCCTGCAGGGGCATCCGGAGCCGCTCCGCGAGCGCACCCAGGCTGGCGGTGGCAGCGACGGAGTCCAGCGGGATCCGACCGCCGAGCAGGTGCGGCGGGATCCGCCCGAGTACGAGATGCGCGTCCGTGACGGTGGGCTCGGTGCCGCCCAACCCGTAGCAGACCGGCCCCGGATCGGCCCCGGCGGAGGCAGGTCCGACCTTCAGCACTCCGCGCGCCGCCGTCGTCGGCGTCCGTCCACGCGATCGACCCGCCGCCGGCGCCCACCGTGACGACGTCGACCATCGGCACCCGGACCGGGTAGCCGCCGACCGCGCCCTCGGTGGTGATGCCGGGCCGACCGCCGGTGACGACGGCGACATCCGTGGACGTACCGCCGCCGTCGCAGGTGAGCACCGCGGGATGACCGGCGAGCCCGGCGATCATCGCGGCGCCCAGCGCCCCCGCCGCGGGCCCGGACAGCACGGTGGTGATCGGCTGGCCCACCACCTGGTCCGCCGACAGCACGCCGCCGTTGGAGCGCATGATCGAGAAGGGCGGCGGCGGTGCTCCCGCCCCGCCGGCCAGTGCCCCGAGGCGTCGGTCGATCCCCGAGATGTACCGGGCGACAGTCGGTTTCACCGCGGCGTCGACGAGCGTGGTCATCGCCCGCTCGTATTCCCGGTACTCCGGCAGCACTTCGGCGGAGATGGAGACGACCGCGCCGGGCAGCGCGCGCAGTAACAGGTCGCGGACGCGGAGCTCGTGCGCGGGATTGGCGTAGGAGTGCAGCAACGACACCCCGATCGTCGAGATGCCCTGCCGGGCAAAGAACATCGCGGCGGCCAGCACATCATCCTCGGCGAGCGGGTCGATCTCGGTGCCCCGGTGGTCCATCCGGCCGCGCACGGTGCGGACGCGGTCGACCGGCACGATCCGGTCCGGCTTGACCCAGAAATACGAGTTGCCGTAGCCGTCCGGCACCGACTGGCGGGCGATCTCGAGCAGGAACCGGTAGCCGTCGTTGGTCACGAAGCCGAGGTCGCCCATCCGGCCCTGCAGCAGCTGGTTGGTCGCGACGGTGGTGCCGTGCAGCACGGACCCGATGTCCGCGGGCCCGACCGGCCGACCGGACGCGCCGAGCTCGGTGAGGATCGACTCGACCCCGTTCAGGAAGCCGTCGGCGGGGTTCGCCGGCGTGGACGGCACTTTCGTGCTCACCAGCCGGCCGGAGGTGTCGTCGACGGCGACGACGTCAGTGAACGTCCCGCCCGTGTCGATGCCGATGCGGACGCGGCCGGGCCGGGGATCGGTCACGTCAGGTACCGGTAGGCGGCGGATCCCGGCAGGATCCGCTCGACCGCCATCGGCGAGGTGTCCATCCTGGCCAGCAGCGGGGCGAGCTCGTCGGCGGACCCGAGCTCGACACCCACCAGCGCAGGACCGGTCTCGCGGTTGTTGCGCTTGACGTACTCGAACAGGGTGATGTCGTCGTCCGGCCCGAGCACGTCGTCCAGGAAACGGCGCAGGGCACCCGGCTCCTGCGGGAAGTCCACCAGGAAGTAGTGCTTCAACCCGAGATGGACGAGCGACCGTTCGAGAATCTCCCCGTATCGGGAGACGTCGTTGTTGCCGCCCGAGATCACCGGCACCACGGTCGATCCCGGGGCGATGTCGAGCTGGGCGAGCGCGGCCACGGCGAGGGCCCCGGCGGGCTCGGCGACGATGCCCTCGTTCTGGTAGAGCGCGAGCATCTCGGTACAGACGGCACCCTCGTCGACCGCCACCACCTCGCACCCGAGGGTGGCGACGACCTGGTACGGCAGCGCGCCGACCGAACGCACGGCCGCGCCGTCGACGAACGGGTCCATGGACTCCAGCCGCACCGGGCCGCCCGCGACGAGCGCAGCCGACATCGACGGCGCGCCGGCCGGCTCGACGCCGACGATGCGCACGTCGGGCGCGCGCTCGGCCAGGTAGCTCGCCATGCCGGCGATCAGCCCGCCGCCGCCCAGCGGGACCACCAGCACGTCGGGCGGCTCAGCGAGCTGCTCCAGCAGATCGCGGGCGACGGTGCCCTGCCCAGCCACCGTGCGCGGGTCGTCGAACGGCGGCACCAGCGCCGAGCCGGTTCGCTCGGCATACAACCGGGCCGCCTGGGCCGCGTCGTCGAACGTGTCGCCGGTCAGCACGAGTTCGACCCGCCCGCCGCCGTGCGTGAGGATCCGGTCCCGCTTCTGCCGCGGCGTGGTGTTAGGCAGGTAGATCCGGCCGGAGATGTCGAGCAGCCGGCAGGCGAACGCCACGCCCTGCGCGTGGTTGCCCGCGCTGGCGCAGACGACCCCGCGAGCGATGTCCGCCGCGTCCAGCTGCGCCATCAGGTTGTACGCGCCGCGGACCTTGTACGAGCGGACCACCTGCAGGTCCTCGCGCTTGAGCAGGACGTCGCAGTCGAGGGCGGCGGACAGCCGGGGGCACGGCTCCAGCGGGGTCAGCGCGGCCACGCCGCTGAGCCGGGCAGCCGCGGCGTCGATGTCGGCGGCGGTCACCGGCAGCACGGCGGTGCGATCGGCTGGGCGATCGGCTGCGGACACCACCCGATCTTGTCACCGCCGCATCGGGGGGACGCACCGGCCGGTCTGTCGGAGGGGGCGGCCGGGCCGGGCGGGCGATCCGAACATTTCCGAACACGTCGGCGTCGCGATTGGGTAGCGTGCGATCAGGTCCGCCCGGCGCACGGAGCGCCGGGGCGGCCGGTCGGAGAAGGGACGGACTGCGGTGCTCGCTGCGATGCGCCAGGCCAAGATCCTCGAGGAGGTCCGCCGCGCGGGCGGGGCCAAGGTCACCCAGCTCACCGCGCTGCTCGGGGTGTCGGACATGACCGTTCGGCGCGACCTCGAGGTGCTCGACCGCAAGGGCCTGCTCGCCAAGGTGCACGGCGGCGCCACGGCGATGGACACGGCGAGCGCGATCGAGCCCGGCTTCGAGATCACCAGCCAGCGCGAGGTGTCGGAGAAGGAGGCGATCGCCGCGCGGGCCGCGACGCTGATCCGTCCCGGCATGGCCATCGCCATCACGGCGGGCAGCACCACGTGGACCCTGGCGCGGCATCTCGGCGACATCGCGAATCTCACGGTCGTCACGAACTCGCTGAAGGTGGCGGAGGTACTGAACGCCCGGCAGCGGCCCGATCTCACCGTGGTGCTCACCGGCGGCCTGCGCACGCCGTCCGACGGACTGGTGGGACCCGTTGCGGTGCAGGCGATCCGCTCGCTGCACGTGGACATGGTCATCATGGGCGTGCACGGCATCGACGAGCGCGCCGGCCTGACGACACCGAACCTGCTGGAGGCGGAGACCAATCGAGCACTGGTCGAGTCCGCGCGCCGACTGGTCGTCGTCGCCGACCACACCAAGTGGGGCGTGGTCGGGCTCGCGCAGTTCGCGCCGCTGCGCGCGATCACCACGCTGCTCACCGACGACCGGTTGCCGGCGCGCGCCCGGGAGGTGCTCGCCGAGCAGGTGCCCGAGGTGATCATCATCCCCTGACGGCCGCAGCCACTGGCTGACAGCCGCAGCAGCCGCGGGCCAGCGCGGTTCAGGCGGGCGCGTCGCGAAGGGCGCCGTACTGCGCCCGGACCGCCGGGGTCGCCGCACCGCGCAACCGCTGGGCGGGGCGCTCGGGCCAGGCCGGCGGCTCGGCGGCGCCGGAGAGCACCCACGCCGCCTGCCGGGCCACGCCCAGTGCCACGTACTCCGCCGCCTCCGGGACGAGCACGTCGGAGCCGAGGATCGCGGGGGCGAGCTCCTGGACCGCCGGGTTCCGGGCGGCGCCGCCGATCAGCAGCACCCGGTTCGGAGTGATCCCGAGCGCGTCCACGGCATCGGCCAGCGAGCAGAGCAGCGCCTCGACCGCGGCGCGGGCGAGGTCCGCCCGGGAGGTCAGCGACGTCAGGCCCCGCAGCACGCCGGTGGCCGCCGGCCGGTTCGGGGTGCGCTCACCGTCGAGGTAGGGCAGCAGGGTGAGGCCGTGTGCGCCGCTCGGCGCCGCCAGCGCGAGTTGGGCGAACTCGTCGTGATCCACGCCGAGCAGGTCCTCGGTGAGCGACAGGATCTTGGACGCGTTGAGCGTGCAGACCAGCGGCAGGTAGCGCCCGGTCGCGTCGGCGAAGCCGGAGACCGACCCCTCCGGATCGGCCGGCCCGGGTTCGTCCAGCACGCAGAACGCCGTGCCGGACGTACCGATCGACACCGCCACGTCGCCGGGTCCGAGGCCGAGACCGAGGGCGGCGGCCATGTTGTCGCCGGTGCCGGCGGAGAGCGCGGCGCCCGTGGCCGTACGACCGACGATCTCCCGGGGACCGGCGATGCGCGGCAGCGCGACGGGTGGAGCGCCGGGCGCGCGGCCGAGCGCCCAGCCGATCACGTCGGGCAGCCACGCCCGCTTCGCCGGCGAGTAGTAGCCCGTGCCGGACGCGTCGCCCTGGTCCGTCGTCGGCTCCGCGCCGCCGGCGGCACCGCCCGCCAGCTGCCAGGTCAGCCAGTCGTGCGGCAGCAGCACCGCAGCGGTGCGGTCCGCGTTGCCGGGCTCGTGTTCGGCCATCCAGCGCACCTTGGTCACCGTGAACGACGCCGCCGGCACGCTGCCGATCGTTTCGGCACAGCGCAGCGGGCCGCCGAGATGCCCGACCACGTCGGCGATCTGAGGCGCCGACCGGAGGTCGTTCCAGAGCAGCGCCGGCCGGACGACCGCGCCGTCGGCATCGAGCGCGACCATCCCGTGCTGCTGGCCGCCGACCCCGACGGCCGACGCGCGCTCCAGGAGGCCGGAACCCGCTCGCTGCAGCGCGTCCCACCACGCGGCCGGGTCGACCTCGGTGCCCGCGGGGTGCGGCGCCGACGCCTGGTCGACGATGCTGCCGTCCGCGGCGTCGACCAGCAGCACCTTGCAGGACTGGGTCGACGAATCGATGCCGGCCACCAGCGTCTGGCTCATCGTTCTCCTCGGTCGGCCGCCGGTTCGGCGGGCTCGTCGATGCGCACCGATCAGGCGCGGCGGTCGGTGCGCGCCGGCAGCGGGGCCAGGGTCGGGTCGGTCAACAGCTCCTCGATGCCGGCGTGCGCGGCGCCGAGCGCGGCGGCGGCCAGCCCGAGCCGGGAGAACTCCACCCGCGCGACGCCGGCCTTGCCGGCGACGGATCCGGCGTCGAGGGCGGCGAGCACGGGGGTCTCGAGGTACGTCAGCATCGCGGGGTAGTGCCCGCCCAGCACGATGACCTCCGGGTTCAGGAGGTTCGACAGGATCGACACCCCGACGCCCAGCCACTTCCCGTGCTCGCTCAGCGCGGCCCTGACCCGCGGGTCGCCGGCGTCGGCGCGCTCGCGGATCATCTCGAGACGCAGGTCGAGATCGATGCTCTCGTCGTGCACGGGGTCGCCGGCGTCGGCCACCGCGTCGAGGAACCCCGCCAGCCCGACCGCCGTCTCCCAGCAGCCCCAGCGTCCGCAGCCGCACTGCTTGTCGGCGGGCCCGATCGGCATGTGACCGACCTCGCCGGCGAAACCCGCCGCGCCGCGGACGATCCGGCCGTCCACGATCATGCCGCCGCCCACCCCGACGGCGCCGGCGAGGTAGAGCAGGTTCGCGGTTCCGGCCACCTGGCCGACCGCGTAGTGCGCCATGGCGCCCATGTTCGCGTCGTTGTCCACGCTGAACCGGGCGTCGAGCCACTGCAGCCGGCCCAGCAACGTGTGCACGACGTCCACGTCGTGCCAGTGCAGGTTGGGCCCGAACGACAGCATCCCGGCGTCCGCGTCGATCAGCCCGGGCACCGCCACGTGCACGGTCTGCACCTGGTGCACCTGCGCGGCGCAGTCGCCGAGCAGGTCCCTGGCCATCTGCGCGACCGCGCCGAGCGCCTTGGCCGGGCCGAGATCGCGCACGGAGACGGGCAGATGGCGCTGCGCCAGCACGCGACCGGTGAGGTCGATGATCAGCCCGGTGATGTAGTCGACCTGCAGTTCGAGCCCGACGAACCGAGCCCGGCCGCGGTCGAGTTCCACCATCACGCCGGGCCGGCCCAACCCGCGCCGGTCGACCTGGCCCTCGACCACCAGCCCGCGGTCGATCAGCTCGGACACCAGGCTCGACACCGTGGCCTTCGTGAGGCCGGTGTCCTCGGCCAACCGGGCCCGCGGTCGCGGGCCGCGGTCGGCGAGGCTGCGCATCACCAGCGCGAGGTTGTGCCGGCGCACCGTGGCCTGGTCGGCCGGACTGGAACCGCCGTTCGCGCGGTCGGCGGTCGGCACGTGAGATCCCTTCGCTGGACGGCCGGTCGGGTGTCGGTCAGCGTCCCGCGCTGGCCCGGCGGCGCCGGCTGATCGCATCGACGCTGGCCGCGAGCAGCAGCACCACGCCGGTGACGATGTACTTGATGTACGCCTGCAGGCCGAGCAGCCCGAGGCCGTTGTCGATGACGGCGATCACCAGGCCGCCGATGATGGCGTCCCGCGCCTTGCCCTTGCCGCCGAACAGGGAGGTGCCGCCGATGACGGCGGCGGCCACCGCGTACAGCAGGGTGTTGCCGGCGCCGGCGTCCGGGGTGACCGAAGCGAGCCGGGACGCCCCGACGATGCCGGAGATCACCGCCATCACGGAGCTGATGATGAAGCAGGCGATCGTGATCCGGCCGACCCGGATTCCGGCGCGGCGGGCGGCCTCGGCGTTTCCGCCGACCGCGTAGACGTGCCGGCCGAAGGCGGTGCGGTTCTGCACGAACGTCCAGATCACCAGCAGCACGCCGACCAGCGGCGCGATCCACGGGATGCCTTCCAGCACCACGTTCCCGCGGGCGCGGTTCTGGCTCAACAGGTAGGTCGCGAGGATCAGCACCACCGCCAGCACGGCGATCCGGAGCACGATCACCACCAGCGGAGCGGTGACGAGCGCGGCGGCGCGGCGGCGTGCGTACACCATCAGATTCACGGCGGCGTACGCGGCGATGGAGCCGAGGACCACGATCCAGCCGATGATGACCGGCATGTTCCCGTTGGAGATGGCGAAGACCACCTGGTCCCGGATCGGAACGGAGCCGCCGTCGCCGATGATCCAGAGCAGGACACCCTGGTACGCCAGGAACGTCGCCAGGGTGACGACGAAGGACGGAATCCCGACGGCGGACACCAGCACGCCGGTGCCCAGACCCATCGCGACGCCGATCAGAATGGCGACGCCCAGGGCGACGTACCAGGGAAGTCCCCGGGCGAGCATCAACTGCGCCATCACGCCGGCGCCCACGCCGCCGATGACGCCGGCGGACAGGTCGATGTGTCCGAGCAACAGGACGAATCCGATGCCCATTGCCAGGACGCAGATCGACCCGGCCTGGGTGATCAGGTTGGCCAGGTTGAACGTGCTCAGGAACGCCGCCGGTGATGCGATGGCGAACACGATGAACAGCACGACCAGGCCGAGAAGGGCTGGGAGGGAACCGACATCGCCGGCTCGGAGCTTGTTGCGGTACTGCTTCCAATACTCGCCGAGGGACACCGGACCGGCGGCATCGGCCGGAGAACATGCCGCGCGCCTTCGCATCGCTGACCGGCTCCACCACGTCCGGCTGCTCGTCCGTGCTCATGCCGACCTCTCCGCAATCGACTTGGACAGCCCGTGCTCGCCGGACCGGCCGGTGGTGATGAGTTCGACGATCTCCCGGCTGGTGACGTCGGCGGCGGGCACGTCGGCGGCGACCCGGCCCAGGTACAGGGCGCTGATCCGGTCGCTGACCTCCTTGACGTCGTTCATGTTGTGGCTGATCAGCAGCACACCCAAACCGTTGTCGGCGAGGCGGCGCACGAGATCGAGGACCTGCCGGGTCTGCGCGACACCCAGTGCGGCGGTGGGCTCGTCGAGCATGACGACCTTGGAGTTCCACAGGACGGACTTGGCGATCGCGACCGTCTGCCGCTGGCCGCCGGACAGGCTCGCGACCAGTTGCCGGACCGACGTCACCGTCCTGACCGAGAGGGAGGCGAGCGTGTCCGAGCCTTGATCTCCATCTGGCCCTCGTCGAGGACGAGACCCGACTTCGGCTCCCGCCCCAGGAACATGTTCTGCACGATGTCGAGGTTGTCGCACAGCGCGAGGTCCTGGTAGACGATCTCGATGCCGAGCGCCGCGGCGTCGCGAGGATTGTTGACGTGGACGACATTTCCGTCGAACAGGTACTCGCCGGTGTCGATGCCGTAGATCCCCGCGACACATTTCACGAGGGTGGACTTGCCGGCGCCGTTGTCGCCGACGAGCGCGGTGACCTGGCCCGGATAGATCGACAGGTCGACGTCGTGCAGGACCTGGACCGCACCGAAGCTCTTGTTCACCCCTCGCAGTTCGAGGATCGGCGTGTTCGGGTCTGTCATCGGCTGCTCCTTCAGATCCGTTCAGTCGGGAACGACCCGGCAGGCCCGGACGGCGCGATACGTCGTCCGGGCCTGCCGGAGTGGAATCAGCTGATGCCCGCCGCCGTGCAGAGCGCGGCGTACTCGTCGACGCACAGTTCCGCGGCGCTGACGGCTCCCGCGTCCACCGCGTCCTTCACGTTGTCCTTGGTGATCGTCTCCGGCGTCTCCAGGATCGACGCCACGTCACGGTTGCCGACGTCGTCACGGACGGTGCCGGTGGTCTCCGGGGTCGTCGCCGCTTGCCAGTGCGATCGCGACGTCGGCCAGCGCTCCGGCCTCCTTGCTCGTCGCCTTGAGCACCGTCATGCACTGATCACCCTTCAGGATGGCCTGCAGACCCGCCTTGGTGGCGTCCTGCCCGGTCACCGGGATCACGCCGTTCGCCGGGAAGGTGCTGATGACCGCGCCCGCCAGGCCGTCGTTGGCGGCGACCACGCCGTCAACCGTTCCGCCGCCCTGCGTCGCGGCGGTGAACATGCCTTCGTAGAGGGTCTTGCCCTGAACCGCATCCCACTTGGGGGTGTCGGCCTCGCCGACCTGCGTGTAGTTCGTCATCGGGTCGAGGACCGAATGTGCGCCGGCCTTGAACAGCGCCGCGTTCGAGTCGCCCGGGTCGCCGTTCAGGAAGATGATGTTCTTGTTGCCGGCACCCAGGCAGTCGGCCAATCCCTGACCCTGCAGCTTGCCGACCTCGGTGTTGTCGAAAGACACGTAGTAGTCCGCGCTTCCGCCGAGGGTCAGCCGGTCGTAGTCGATCGTCTGGACACCCTGCGTCTTCGCCTTCTGCTGGATCGCGGCGCCGGAGTCGGCGTCCAGGTTCACGATCGCGAGGACGGTGACGCCGTTCGCGACCATCTGATCGGCGATCGTCGCCATCGCGGCCTTGTCGCCGTTGGCGTTCTGGATGTCGTATTCGACGCCCGCGGCCTCGAAAGCGGCCTGCAGCGCGGGCCGGTCCTGAGTCTCCCACCGGACCGAGGTCGTGGTGTCGGGCAGGATCACGCCGACCTTGCCGGAGACCGGAGCCGCGCTGCTGGACTCGCTCGCCGCCGAGGACTCGCCGCCGACGACGACGCCGGGCTGGCCGAACTTGCGGAGCTGGACGCCGGTGCCGCGGCGCTGGTGGTGCCGGAGTTGTCGGAGCTGCTGCCACAGGCAGCGAGCAGCAGCGACCCCGCGGCCACCAGGCCGAGGACCGCCGTGGACTTCAGGCGCATGAAGGATTCCTTCCTGACAAGACACGACGTGACCGGGCGGCCCGTCGACGTTGACGAGACACGGGCCGCGGATTCGACAGCCGTCGGGCACGTCGGACCGAGCGATTCCTGACGCCGAAACACGGCGTTCGTCTCGCGCTAATACGGTGGTCACACAAACTATTGAGCGCCGACAGCCCTGTCAATCTGCCCAAAGGTCACGTTTTGGTAAGTGCCCCAACGAAGTCCGCGGGCGCGCGGGAGCCCGCGACGATCACACGTTGAGGTGAACGGACGAGCCGATCGGCCGTCGTTGCGACAACCGCCCGACACGTCCGGGGCGCGGTGATACGGCCGCTCGCCGGCGCGTCAGCCGGCGGGTCGGCCCGACGCCTCGACGATCGACAGGTAGTGCGGGTTGTACATCACGCCGAGGATGTTGCCGAAGGGATCGACGACGGATGCGGTCACGAACCCGGCCTCCCGCGGGGTGACCGGGTCCAGCTCGGTGCAGCCGAGCGAGAGGAGCCGGGCCATGGCAGCGTCGACGTCGTCGACCGCCCAGTAGACGACGGACCCGGCGGCCGGCACCTGCGGGCGGGGCATCCACTGGTTGCTGATGATCCCGAGTTCCGCCTGGAAGTCGCCGATGCGGAACTCGACGTAGCCCGGCGGGCCCTCCTCGGGCCGGACGAAGTACGGCTCGATCCCGAGCAGGTCCGTGTACCAGCGTCGAGCCGCATCGAGATCGTCCGCGAAGTAGTTCACCGTCGCCACACCGCGCAACACGTCGTTCTGCCTCCTCCCGCGCCGGCCGCAGGCCGACGCTGCCCAGCCGCCGCGCCGGACGACAGCAGCGGTACATCAACGAGAACCCGTGCGCCAGAACCGAGAGTCAGTACGCGTACAGCGATCCCTTGGCGGTGCCCACGCCCGTGACGATGCAGACGCCGGCGGACGTACCGATCAGGTCCGCGCCGGCCGCCATCAGCGCACGCACCTGTTCGACCGTCCTGATCCCGCCGGAAGCCTTGACGCCCACCGACTCCGGGACCGACCGCCGCAGGTACCCGATGCCCGCCGGGTCGGCGATGCCGACCGAGCCGTTGGAGGCGATGGACACGAACGCGGCGCCCGCCTCCACGGCGGCCGCGCAGGCCTGCTCCCGCTGGCGCTGGTTCAGCAGCGGCAGCTCCAGCATCAGCTTGACGCCGATGGGATCGGCCGCGGCGACGACGGCGGCGAGGTCCTCGGCGAACTCGCGCACCCGGCCGGAGAGCAGGAACCCGACGTTGACCGTCGCGTCGAGCTCGTCCACGCCCGCCTCGACCAGCGCCGCCGCCTCGGCGGCCCGGCCCGCCGGGTGCGACGAACCGTAGGGGTAGTCGATGATCGACCCGATGCGGGCGACCGAACCCCGCAGCTCCGACCGGGCGGTGCCCACCCAGCACGGCGGGACGATGGCGGCGTCGAAGCCGAACTCCAGGGTTTCCTGCACGTGCGCGCGGACGTCCCGCTCGGTGATCGCCTGGCCGATCAGCGTGTGCTGGATCCGGCCGGCGAGTTGCGACGGGGGCAGCACCAGCGCCGGGTGGGTGTCGGAGACGGCGAGTCCGTCGGCGCCGGTCAGCCCGGCGGACGGCTGCGACGCGGTCATCGCCGACCTCGCATCCTCGAACCAGCCTCCTCGCGCCCCGGTTCGCGGCCACCGGCCCGCCGGCACGGCTCCCGGGCGGGCCGCAGCGGCCCTGCGGCGCAGTCTATGACGCGCCGCGTCCGCCGCCACCCGGCCCGGCAGCACCCACCGGGGGCCACACCGTGGCGGCCACCTGCCATCACCCGGGCCCATACCCTTGTCGACCATGCGCATCCTGTCGATCCAGTCGTCGGTCGCGTACGGCTATGTCGGCAACAGCGCCGCGACCTTTCCGCTGCAGCGGCTGGGTCACGAGGTGCTGCCGGTGATGACCGTGCACTTCTCCAATCACACCGGCTACGGCTCCTGGCGCGGGCAGGTGCTGGATCCGGCGATCGTCGCCGACGTCATCGAGGGCATCGACGAGCGCGGGGCGCTCGCCGGCGTGGACGCGGTGCTCACCGGGTACCAGGGATCGCCGGGCGTGGCGGAGGTGGTGCTGGCGACGGTCGACCGGGTCCGCCGGCTCAACCCCGACGCGGTGTATTGCTGCGACCCGGTGATGGGCGACGTCGGTCGGGGCATGTTCGTCCTGCCCGGGCTGCCCGAGCTGATCCGGGAACAGGTGGTGCCGCGGGCCGACATCGTCACCCCGAACCTGTTCGAGTTGCGGTACCTGGCGACCGGGGTCATACCCGACGAACTCGCCGACGCGGTCGAGACGCCCGACGACGCGGGCACTGTCGACACCCTGCTGGAGGCGGTGCAGCGGGTGCGCGCGGCCGGCCCGCGCACCGTGCTGGTCACGTCGGTGACGGGCGGGGTGGTCGGCGCGGGCGAGATCGGCATGCTGGCCGTGGACGACAGCGGCGCGTACCTGGTGCGCACGCCGCTGCTTCCCGTCGCGGTGAACGGTGCCGGCGACGTCACCGCCGCGCTGTTCCTCGCGCACCTGCCGGCCGGCATCGAGGCCGCACTGGCCCGGGTGGCGTCGTCGGTCTACGCGATCCTGGACGCGACCGCCCATGCCGGTTCCCGCGAGATCCGTTTGATCCAGGCGCAATCGGCGATCGCCGAGCCGGCCTGCGAATTCGGCGTGCTGCGACTCGCCTGACCGGCGCCCCACCGTCGCCCGCGGTGGCAGCACCCGTCGTCCGCACCGCTAGCCGCGACGCCCGATCCGCACCCCGACCAGCACGCCGACCAGCGCGGCGGCCGCCCCGACGGCGGCGGCGACGCCGACCAGCAACGCGCCCGCCGGCGACCGGCCGGCCGCGACCGGCGACATCGCGGACACCGCCGGCCCGCCCGGGACCGCCGGCGCGGTCCACGGCACACCGGTCGCGGCCGGCAGCGTGGCCCGCGCGCCGATGGCGGCCGGCGCCCGCCCGGCGATCTGCGCGTCGATCGCCGAGAAGAACATTCCCGCCGTCTTCTTCGCCACGCCGGCCAGCACCCGCTGGCCGACGCCGCCGACCATGCCGCCGACCATCGCGTCCGCCTGGTACTCCAGCTCGGTGCCGTCGGGGTGCTCGCGCAGGGTCACGGCGACGGTCGTGTCGATCGTGCCGGCCCCGCCGGATCCCGCGGCCCGCATGGTGAACGACTCCGGATGGACCAGGTCGGCGAACGAGACCTCGCCCGAGTAACTGCCTTTGATCGAGGCCACCCCGAGACTCACGGAGAGCGCGAACCGGTTCTCCTCGATCGGGCTGAGCTCGTCGCACCCCGGGATGACCGCAGCCAGCACCGCGGGGTCCGTGACGGCCTGCCAGACCCGCTCCCTGGGTGCGTGCAGGACGGCAGAACCGTTGACCTTCATGGGGTCCCCCCTGTCGGTGTGGTGATGTCGGCGAGGCCGGCCCGCCGGCGGCCGACCGCCGTGGACGGCAGCCGCCCGGCCGCGTGCTCGGCCTGCATCGCGAACAGCAGGCTCGGGTTGATCGGCATCGCGTCGATGCGGAAGCCCACCGCGTCCTCGATCGCCGACGCGATCACCGCCGACACCGGGATGACGCCGGCCTCGCCCGCGCCCTTGATGCCCAGCGGGTTCAGCGGTGACGGCGTCTCCTGGTGGCCGATCTCGATGCGCTCGGGCACCTCGGTGACGTACGGCATGAGGAAGTCCATGAACGACGCGTTCGTCAGCTGGCCGTGCTCGTCGTATGCCAGCGTCTCGTACAGCGCGCCGCCGATGCCCTGGGCGACGCCGCCGTGCACCTGCCCGGCGACGATCATCGGGTTGATCACGGTCCCGCAGTCGTGCACCACGCAGTATCGCCGGATCGCGATCTGCCAGGTCTCGGGGTCGATCTCGACGACGGCCGCGTGCATGCCCGACGCGAACGTGCTCCGCGTCGGCGAGTAGTAGTCCTTGCCCTCCAGGCCCGGTTCCTCGTCCTCGGGCACCGGCGGACGGTCGGGGTCGGCGGGACGAGCGAACTGGGTGGCCGCCTGCGCCGCCTCATCGAACGCGTAGCGCAGCGGATTCGACAGCACCGCAACGTGTCCCAAGGAGATCGCCGCGGTCGGGTTGCCCTTCACGGACACCACGCCCTCGATGAGCTCGAGGTCGTCCGGCGAGCACTCCAGCGCGTCGGACGCCACTCTGAGCGCCTTCGCCCGCGCCGCGCGGGCGGCCAGCGCGACCGCCGAGCCCGACATCACCGCGGCGCGGGAGGCGAAGGTGCCGACGGCATAGCCGAAGCGGCGGGTGTCGCCGGTGGTCACGCGGACCGACTCGAAGGGCACGCCGAGCTCGTCCGCGACGATCTGCGCGAACACCGTCTGGTGGCCCTGGCCCTGGGACGTCAGCCCGATCGCCACCTCCACCGAGCCGTCGTTCAGCACCTGCACGTGGGCGCCCTCGTAGGGTCCGGGGCCGGTGCCCTCGACGTAGCAGCCGAGACCGATGCCGAGCAAACGACCCTCGGCCGCGGCCGCCGCGCGCACGGTCTCGAAGTCGTCCCAGCCGACGAGCGACTTGATCATCTCCAGCTGCGCGGGATAGTCGCCGGAGTCGTAGATCAACGGCCGCCCGTCCTGGAAGATCATCCGCTGGTCGTAGGGGAACTCGTCCGGCTGGATCAGGTTGTTCGCGCGCACGATGGTGCGGTCCAGGCCAAGGGTCTCGGCGATCCGGTCCATCGTCCGCTCCATCGCGAACACGCCCTGGGGCCGCCCCGCCCCGCGGTACGGGGTGACGATCACCGTCGAGGTGTAGACGGAAAAGAACTCGACCCGGTAGGCCGTCGGCTTGTACGGGCCGAGCAGCTGGGTCGACGTGACGATGGGGCAGATGATGCCGTAGGGCGTGTAGGCGCCGTTGTCGTGCCAGAACGTCACGTCGAGCGCGAGAATCCTGCCGTCGTCGTCGAATCCGACCCGGACATGGTGCTCCTGGCTGCGCTCGTGCGCGGAGCTGATGAAGTGCTCGCGACGATCCTCGGTCCACTTCACGGGGCGCCCGAGCCGGACGGCCGCCATCGGCACGACGATCTCCTCCGGCCAGGGGTGCATGATCTTGACCCCGAAGCCCCCGCCCACGTCGGGCGCGATCACCTCCACCTTGGGCAGCGGCAGGTTCAGCTTGGCCGCGATCGCGGCGCGCACCGATGTCGCGGCCTGCGTGGACGAGTAGACCCGCAGGCTCCGGTCGTCCGGATCCCAGCGCGCGTGCACCGCCCTGCCCTCCAGCGGCATCGAGCACGACCGCTCGATCCGCAGGTCGAACTCCAGGGCGTGCGGGGCGCGGGACATCTCCCCGTCGACGTCACCGAAGCCCTGGACCAGGTGCGCGGCGACGTTGTCGGCGATGTCCTCGTGGACGCGGCGCGCGGCCTCCCGCGCGGCCGGGATGCCCACCACTGCCGGCCTCGGGTCGTATTCCACTCGCACGCGCGCGGCGGCATCCTCGGCCAGGTAACGGTTCTCGGCGATGACCACGGCGACCGGCTCGCCGACGTAATGGACCTCGCCCCTGGCCAGCGCATACCCGGTGCGGGGCGCGTGCAGCGCCGGGTGCGGGATCAACACGGGCAGCGGCTTGGCCGCCCCGCCCTCGAGATCCTCGTAGGTGTAGATGGCGTGCACGCCCGGCATGTCCATCGCGTCCATGACGTCGATGTCGACGATCCGGGCCAGCGCGTGCGGCGACCGCACGATGGCCGCCTCGAGGGCCGCTGTGCCGACGCCGATGTCGTCGGTGTATCGACCGCCGCCGGTGACCAGCCGCCGGTCCTCGGTGCGGCGCACGGGCGCGCCGATGTACCGGGTGACCATCAGCCCTCCCCGCCGTCGGCCGCGCCGGGATCCCCCGAACGGTCCGCCGACAGCTCGGCCGCGCGCAGCACGGCCGTGACGATGTTCTGATAACCCGTGCAGCGACAGAGGTTTCCGGAGATCATCTCGCGCGCCTCGGCCTCGGTCGGCGCGGGGAGATCGCGCAACCCGGCGGTGATGGTGGTGAGGAAGCCCGGCGTGCAGAACCCGCACTGCAGCGCGTGCGACTCCTGGAACGCCTGCTGCACGGGCGACAACCGTGGTGGTGCGGCGGGATCCGCGGGATCGGGCTCCGCGAGTCCCTCGACGGTGGTCACGGCATGCCCGTCGACGCTCACCGCGAGTGTCAGGCAGGCGCGGACCGGCGCGCCGTCGAGCAGCACCGTGCACGCTCCGCACACGCCGTGCTCGCAGCCGACGTGTGTTCCGGTGAGGCCGAGGTCGTGCCGCAGCGTGTCGGACAGCGTCCGTCGCGCGGGGATCCGTGCCGTTCGCCGGGCACCGTTCACCGTGAGTGTGACGTCGTGCTCAGCCTCCTGGCGCATCGCTCAGGCCGCCCGGGATCGGGGGGCGGTCGAGATCGCCTGCCGGGCGGCACGAATCGTCAGCACGCCGGCCAGATGCCGGCGGTAGTCGGCGCTCGCGTGCAGGTCAGACTCCGGGTCCACGCCGGCGCGCGCCTGCTCGGCGGCCGCTCGCTCGCCGTCGCCCCAGGCGTCGGTGAGGTCGAGCAGCACCGGGGTGTCCCCGACCGCCAGGTACGCGCACCGCAGCTCGGCCACGGCGCCTTCCGGGCCCAGCCGGGCAACCGCGCCGACACCGCAGAGGGCGTAGTCACCGGTGCGCCGCGAGATCTCCAGGAAGGCCGCGCCCGCGTCCTCCGGGAGTGCCGGAAATGTTGCACTCAGGGCGATCTCATCCGGTGCGAGGGCCGACTCCAGCGGGCCGATGAAGAAGTCCGCCGCGGCGATCCGCCGCTCCCCGCGGGCGGATCGCGCGGTCACCGATCCCCCGGTGAGCACCAGGATCGCCGTCATCTCGCCGGCCGGGTCGGCATGCGCGAGCGAACCGACAACCGTCCCGCGGTTGCGTATCGCGGGATGCGCGACCGACGAGAGTGCCTGGCGCAGCAACGGTTGACGGCGCGCGACGGCGTCATCCGCGAGAACGCGGCTGTGCCGGGCGATCGCGCCAACCGTGACCGCGTCCGGCGTCACCGCGACCGAGTCGAGCGCGTCGATGCCGTTGATGTCGATGAGGTGCCCGGGCTCAGCCAGGCGCATCGCGAGGACCGGCAGCAGGGACTGCCCGCCCGCCAGCACCTTGCCGTCGGCGGCGTGCTCGGCGAGCAGCTCCACCGCCTCGGGCACGGTGCGGGGACCGTGCCACGAGACGGGGGCGATCTTCATTCCCCGATCATTCCTCAGCGCGGGCCCCGGCGTCAGCCCGGCCGCATCCTGATCGGCGCGTGGTCCCCTCGCGCGGGCGCCCCCCGGACGGGTTGAATGAACATCCGGGGTCGGTCGGAGCGGAGGTCGCGGTGGCACCGCAGCGGGATCAGGACTCTGCCCGGCGCGCTGCCACCCGCGCGACCGGGCTGGCCGCGGCCGGATCCCTCGCCGTGCGCGAGCTGCTCGTCGGCCCCCCCGCGAGCGCCGAGATCATCGGTGCGCTGCGGCATGCCGTGCTGCTGAGTGTGCCGAGCGATCCCGGTGACCGGGTGCTCGCGGTCGTCGCCGCCGACGCGGCCCTCGTCGCGAACGCCGTCCGGCTCGCGGTGCCGGGCGCGGACATGCCGTTCGAGCGACTGCGCCCCGGCGCCCGGGCGGTGGTCGGCGAGCGCGCGGTCCGGTTCCCGGACGGCGGGCCGGGCGCGCTCCTGGTGCGGGTCGGCCGCTGGTGGGACTCAGCGGTGCCGACCGTACGGCCGGACCCGGCGGCGGTGCGGCTGGCCGTGGCGCGGGTCGTCCGCACCCCCGGCGGGCTGCCCGCGGACGCCCTCCGCGCCATCGGCCGGGTCGATCCCGGCGTCGACGCGGCCGGGTGGACGGCGGCCGCACTGGCGATCGTGGGCCTCGGGCCGGGACTGACCCCGTCCGGCGACGACGTGATCGCCGGTGCCCTCGTGGGGCTGCACGCCACCGGCCGCGGCGCGCTGGCGCGCCGGATCGGCGCCGCGCTCGACGGGCGGCTCGGCGACCGAACGACCGCCTTCTCCGCCGACCTGGTGCGGCTCGCCGCCCGCGGGCACGCCGCGGGCGAGATGATCCGGCTGGTCAGGGCGCTGCACTCGACCGGGCCGGGACGCCCCGCAGAGCCGGACCGCGCCCTCGCCGGCCTGCTGCGTGTCGGCCACACGAGCGGCGCGGATCTGGCCACCGGGCTGTTCCTGACGCTGGCCGCCGCGGTGCCGATGGCGGCGAACGTCTCGGCGGAGGGGCGCCGGTGACCGACACGATCCGGCACGTCATGGTGCGGCCCGGCGAGTACCACGACTCCGTGACGCTGCTCCGCGCCTCCCAGGCCGCCGCCGAGGTGGCCGGGGTGACCGCGGCGCAGATCGCGATGGCCACACCACTCAACCGCGAGCTGGCCGCGGGCCTCGGCTTCGACGTCCCGGACGCGAGCCCCAACGACCTGCTGGTCACCGTTGCGGCCGTCGACGGGGCGGCGGTCGAGGGCGCCCTCGCGGCGATGACGACGGCCCTCCGCCCTCGACGGGCACCGGACGGCACCGCCGCCGGCCCGGCCCCGCGGTCCGTGCGGGCCGCGTGCGCGGCGGCGCCGGACGCCTCGCTCGTGGCGATCTCCACCCCGGGGCACGCGGCGCTGGCCCCGGCCATGGACGCCGTCGCCGCCGGCCGGCACGTGTTCCTGTTCTCCGACAACGTGCCGCTCCAGCACGAGATCGCCCTCAAGGACGCGGCCGCGCGGGCCGGGGTACTGGTGATGGGCCCCGACTGCGGCACCGCGATCGTCGGCGGCGTCGCCCTCGGGTTCGCGAACGTGCTGCGCGCCGGCGTTTCCGACGGCAGCACCGGCGGCCCCGCCGTCGGCGTGGTCGCGGCGTCCGGCACCGGCGCCCAGCACCTGACCTGCCTGCTGGACGACGCCGGCGTGCGGGTGTCCCAGGTCATCGGGGTGGGCGGGCGCGACCTGTCGGGTCCCGTCGGCGGCCGGGCGACGCTCGCGGCGCTGGACCTGCTCGATCGGGATCCCGCGACGGACCACATCGTCCTGGTCTCCAAGCCGCCGGATCCCCGGGTCGCCGACCGCATCGAGGCGGCGGTCGCCGGGCTCGAGACGCCCGTCAGCACCGTGCTGCTCGGCCCGGGGCGGCCGGACATCACCGCGGGCGTCGAGGGGGTGCTCGCCGCGGTCGGCGCCACCGTGCCCGCGTGGGCGAGCTGGACCGCGGAGGCCCCTGCGGCCCCGGCACCGGGCGCGCTCCGCGGGCTGTTCGGCGGCGGCACGCTCGCCGACGAGGCGATGCTCGTGGTCGGCGACTCCGCCGGTCCGGTCCGGTCGAACATCCCGCTGCGGCCCGGGCTCGCGCTGCCCGCGGGCGCCGTCGTCCGCGGCCTCCCGCAGCTGCGCGGGCTCGGCTCGGTGGTGCTGGACCTGGGCGACGATGCCTTCACCGTCGGCCGGCCGCACCCGATGATCGATCCGTCGATGCGGCTGCAGCTGCTGGCCGAGCAGGCGGGCGACGCCGACGTGTCGGTCGTCCTCCTCGACGTGGTGCTGGGCCATGCCGCGGACCCCGATCCCGCCGCGGCGTTCGCGCCGGCGATCCGCTCGGCGATCGACCACGCCGCCGCCGCGGGGCGGTCATTGCACGTGGTGGTCTCGCTGTGCGGCACCGCGGAGGACCCGCAGGACCGGGAGCTCCAGGCCGGCGCGCTGCGGGCGGCGGGCGCGTCCGTGTACGCGTCGAACGCGGCCGCGGCCAGGGCGGCGGCCGCGCTCGCCGGCGGGCACCCGCTCGCGTCCGACCCGGCCGTCGGCGTGCACGGTTCGACGCCGCCGGCGGCGCCGGCCGGTGCGGGCGACGCGGCGCGCGCGCCGGGGGCGGTCGAGATCGACGGCAACCTGCTCGAGCCGCCGCCGGCCGTGATCACCGTCGGCGTCGCCCTGTTCGAGGACGCGCTGCGCGACCAGGGCGTGCCGGTGACCGTCGTCGACGCGCGGCCGTCCGCCGTCATCGAGTCCGACGCGTCGGGCCGGCTGCGCACCGCGCTCGACGCCGTCCTACTCGACGAGCGGCGGCTCGCCGCGAACGCGGAGGCGGCCGCGCGGATGCTGGCCGTGCGGGCACGGCTCGTCGACGTCCGGCCCGCCCACGAGGCGCTCGGGCTGCAGCCAGGGGAGTTCTGCCACGCCGGCCCGCCGATCGGCTGGGCGCGGGCGTCCGGCCCGCTGCGCGGCGCGCTCATCGGCGCGCTGCTGTTCGAGGGCATGGCGGCCGACGAGCCAGCGGCAGTCGCGATGCTCGAGGCGGGACAGGGCATCTCGCTGTCCCCGTGCCACGAACGGCACGCGGTCGGGCCGATGGCCGGCGTCATCTCACCCTCCATGTGGCTGTTCGAGCTGGCGGACGAGGCGACCGGGGCACGCTCCTGGTGCTCGCTCAACGAGGGGCTCGGCAAGGTACTGCGGTACGGCGCGTACGGCCCCGAGGTCATCGCGCGGCTGCGGTGGATGGCCGACGTGCTCGGGCCCGCGCTCGCGCTCGCCGTGCGGGCCACCGGCGGCGTAGACATCACCGCGATCGTCGGCCAGATGCTGCAGATGGGCGACGAGGGGCACAACCGGAACCGGGCGGGCACCCTGATGCTGCTCCGCGAGCTGCTCCCGTCGCTGATCTCGTCCGGGCTGCCCGCGGACGACCTCGCCGAGGTGGCACGGTTCGTCGCCGGCAACGATCATTTCTTCCTGAACCTGGTGATGCCCGCGGGCAAGCTGATGGGCGACGCCGCCGCGGGCATCGCGGGCAGCACGATCGTCACGGCCATGTGCCGCAACGGGACCGACTTCGGCGTCCGGGTGTCCGGCACCGGCGACGAGTGGTTCACCGGGCCGGCCCAGTACCCGGAGGGCCTGTTCCTGCCGGGCTTCGGCCCGGACGACGCCAACCCGGACATCGGCGACTCGGCGATCGCGGAGACCGTTGGGCATCGGCGGGATGTCGATGGCCGCCGCGCCCGCCATCGTGCGGTTCGTCGGCGGCACGGTGCCCGACGCGCTGGCCACGACGCGGCGGATGTACGAGATCACCGAGGCCGAAAACCCGGCATTCGCGATCCCGGTGCTCGAGTTCCGTGGCGCACCCACGGGAATCGACGTCGCCCGCGTACTGGGCTCGGGGGTGCTGCCGCAGATCAACACGGGAATGGCCGGGCGCGTCGCCGGCGTCGGGCAGGTCGGCGCCGGGCTCGTCACGCCGCCGATGGAGTGCTTCACCGCCGCGATCCTCGGTCTGGCCGATCGGGTCGCACCGGGCCCGCGGTGACCCCGCGCCGGGCGGCCGGCCCGATGCTCGACCGGCGCGCCCTCAACCGCGCGCTCCTCGCCCGGCAGCTGCTGCTCGACCGCGCCGAGATGCCCGCCGAGGAGGCGATCGGGTACCTCGTCGGGCTGCAGGCGCAGAAACCGGATCACCCGCACCTCGCGCTGTGGAGCCGGCTGCGCGGCCACACCACCGGCGCCGTCGACGCGCTGATCGACGACCGGCGCGCCGTGCGGGTGGCGGCCATGCGGTCGACCATCCACCTGCTCACCGCCGACGACGCGCTCCGGCTGCGACCGGTGATCCAGCCGGTCCTCGACCGGGAACTGAGCGGGCAGAAGGTGTTCCGGTCGATCGACACGGTCGACATGACCGCGGTCGCGGCGCGCGGCCGCGAGCTCTGCCTCGAGCGGCCGCTGACCTTCCGCGCGCTCGGCCAGGCCCTCGCCGGCGAGTTCCCGACGGCCGACCCGCACGCGCTGGCGATCGCCGTGCGCAACCACGTCTCGCTCGTGCAGATGCCGCCGCGCGGCCGGTGGCGTGCCTCCGGCCCGCTCACCCACGAGCCGATCGAGAAGTACCTCGGCGCGCCCGAGGTCGCCGGGACCACCCTGGCCGACGTCATCCCCCGCTACCTGCGCGCCTTCGGGCCGGCCAGCGCGGCCGACGTCGGAGCATGGTCCGGACTCCAGCGGATCCAGCCGGTGCTCGACGGGGTCGCCGACCAGCTGGTCACCTTCACCGACGAGCGCGGCCGCACGCTGGTCGACGTGCCGGACGGGCTGCTGCCGACGGATGCCGACCCCCCGAAGGTGCGGCTGCTGCCCGAGTACGACAACGCGCTGCTGTCGCACGCCGACCGGACCCGCGTGGTGTCCGACGAGATGCGCCGGGCCGCCATCGCCCTGCCGAACGGCGCCGTGGACGGCTCGGTCCTCGTGGACGGCTTCGGTGTCGGGATCTGGTCCGGCCGTCGCGAGCCGGGCGCCGAGACGGTCACGTTCTCCACCCTTCGCCCGCTGACCGCGCGGGAGCGGCGGGCGGTGGAGCGAGAGGCGCTGGCGATGCTGGACTTCGCCTCGCCCGGCGACAGCCACCGCGTCGAGTTCGCGACGTGAGCGAACCGGTGGTCGGACCGGGGATCGACGCCCCGATCGATCCAGCCGCGGCCCGGCTGGTCGACCTCGACGAGACAGCGACGCGCGCGGCCGGGGACTGGCTCGCGGCCGCGACGGACGCCGACCGGCGCGTGGTGGACACGATCGCCGGCGGGCTGCGGGACCGGATCGGGGCGTCCGACGCGCCGTGGCCACCGCTGGAGGCGAGCGGTCCGTGCTGGGTCGCGGCCTGCCTCGCCGTCGCGCCGGACGTCGCCGGCTGGATGCGTGCGCGGGGGGTGCCCGAGCCGGTGATCGCGGCCTCGCTCGCCGACGTCGGCCGGCATGTGCGGCTGCACCGGCGGCACACCGGCACGTTCGGGCTCGACGCGCAGTGGTGGATGTGCGCGGTGCTGTCCGGCGAGATGTTCCAGCTCGGCCGCCTGCAGTTCGCGGTCGGGCAGCAGGGTTCCGTCCCAGCGCCCGTCGACACCGGGCCGTGGGTGCTGCACGTGCACATCCCCGAGTCCGGCCCGCTCGATCCGGCCTCTGTCGCAGCCTCTTTCGCTCGGGCAGTCGGCTTCTTCGCCCGCACCTTCCCCGAGCGTCCGGTGACCACGGCCGTGTGCTCGACCTGGCTCTTCGATCCGTATCTGGCCGCGCACCTGCCGCCGGAGTCCAACATCGTCCGGTTCGCGCGGCTGTTCACGCCGTACGGCGAGCCGATGGACGACGAGCTCGACGCGCTGTACTTCGTCTTCGGTCGGCGCACCCTCGAGGGTCTCGACGTGTTGCCCCGCCGGTCGTCGCTGCAGCGCCTGGTGCTCGACCGACTCGCCGCAGGCGGCCGGTGGCAGCGGGTGCGCGGCTATCGGGCGCTGCCGCCCGCGGGGTGACGGCGCTCAAGGCGCTGCGCGGGGCGGGTCGTTGTCGGTCGGCCCGTCGCGCTCGACCCTGGGCTCAGGCGAAGGCGAAGTGCACCGTCAGCTCGACGGTGACCTGGGTGTCGCCGGTGGCGACCGGCATCGCCTCGGCGGCCGCCGCCCGCATGGCCATCATCGGCCGCGGCACGCCAGCCGCCGGCCGTTCGTCGATCCGCTCCACCGGGCCGAGCGCCCGGCCCGCCAGCGCGGCGAGGTGCTGGGCCTTCGCCGTCGCATCGGTGAACGCGGACTTGCGCGCGGCCGCCTCCGCCCGTTCGGGGTGCCCCGCCGTCAGTGCCACACCGTCGATCCGCACGCCCTCCCCGCCCAGCGTGGCGACCCGGGTGAGCAGCACGTCGATGCCCTCCAGCCCCTCGAGCAGCACCGTCAGCCGCTGCCCCGCGGCGTAGCCGAGCAGCACCTGCCGCCCGTTCTGGTACTCGGTCCGCGGCCCCAGGCTCAGGTCGGACGTGCGCACCGACCGGGCGCTGACGCCGGCGTCGGCGAGGATCGTCAGCACCCGGCTCGCGGTGCCCGCCGCGGCCAGGAAGGCGTCCCCCGGCGCGTCCCGGATGATCTCGACGCCGAGCGAGATCGCCACCTGGTCGACGGCCGCCGGCGCGTGCCCGGACCCGATCACCGTGATGCCGGCCCGCCGGCCCGAGGCTGCGTTCATCCGGACAGTCTGCGCCGTCGCCCTGCGGCGAGCCAGGCACCCGGCTCGTTCGTCTGCGGAGTTGATCATGGCAATATTCACGCTCTTCCCGACTCTTCGACGGCGTGTCGCGTGCACATCGTCATGATCAACTCCAGCGGAAGTCGGTCGCACGGTTGACGTGAGCGGCGTTCGGCCGCACTATCCGTTCTCACGTGCGGCCGGCGTCCGACGCCGGCCACGAGCCGCGATCGTCGGGGGCTCGGTCAGCCGCGACTCCGCACGCCGGTCGACAGCGGCGAGGCGAAGATGGACATCCTGATCTCCGGGGCCGGCCCGGCCGGGCTCACGACCGCCTACTGGCTGCGCCGGTACGGCCTCCGGCCGACGATCGTCGAACGGGCCGGCTCGCTGGTGACCGGCGGCTACAAGATCGACGTCCGCGGGACCGCGCTCGAGGTGCTGCGCCGCATGGGCATCCACGACGCCGTGCTCGCCGCGAGCACGCAGATGAAGGGCGCGATGCTGGTCGACCGCGACGGCGCGGTCATCAGCCGGATGAGCGGCGACGAGTTCGGGCACCGGGCCGGGGGCGACCTCGAGATCGTCCGCGGCACCCTGTGCGAGGTTCTGCTCGCGGCGAGCCCGGACGTCGAGGTGATCTACGGCGACATGATCGAGGGCATCGCCCCGTCGCCCGACCGCGCCGAGGTCACCTTCCGGAGTGCCGGCACCCGCGCCTTCGACCTGGTGATCGGCGCGGACGGTCTGCACTCGAGCGTCCGGCGCCAGGTCTTCGGCGACGAGTCGCAGTTCCTCCGGGACCTCGGCATGTACCTGTGCGTGTACTCGGTGCCCAACTACCTCGCGCTGGATCGCGTCGAGATGCAGTACTCCGAGGTCGGCCGCGTGGCCGCGCTGTGGAGCACGGCAGACGACCCGAACGTCAAGGCCTGCTTCGGCTTCGCCTCGCGCGATCGCCGCGTCGGGCTGCGCGACCGGGCGGCGCAGGAGCAGATGCTCCGCGAGGCGTACGCGGGCATCGGCTGGGAGGTGCCGCGGCTGCTCGAGCTGATGCCCGAGGCGTCCGACTGGTACTTCGACGTCGCCGCGCAGGTCGAGATGCGGGCGTGGGCGCGCGGCCGCGTCACCCTGGTCGGCGACGCCGCGTACTGCGCGTCCCCGATGTCCGGGCAGGGCTCGAGTCTCGCGCTCATCGGTGCCTACGTGCTCGCGGGCGAACTGGCCGCGGCCGCAGGCGACCACGAGCGCGCGTTCGCCGAGTACGACCGGGTGATGCGCCCGTTCGTCGAGGTGAACCAGGAACTGGGCATGCGGTCCGCGGCCTTCATGACCCAGGATCCGGCGTCCGCCCCGAGCGAGCTGTCCGGCAGCGAGATCGAGTCGGTGATCGACAGTTCGACGGAGCGCATCACCGGCGCCTCCAACGCGATCACGCTGAAGGACTATCCGGCCCGGGCCGGCTGACCCCCCTCCGTTCGCGGCACGTCGATCCGCGGGGAGGGCGCACCGCGGGTGTCCGCGTCAGCCGGCGAGGTCGGCGAACCGGGAGTAGTGCAGCTGGTGCGCGACGGCGATGGTCGCGGTCGGACCGTTGCGGTGCTTGGCGATGATCAGGTCGGCCTCGCCGGCCCGCGGGTCGTCGGCCTCCCAGGCGTCCGGCCGGTGCACCAGCACCACCATGTCCGCGTCCTGCTCCAGCGAGCCCGACTCGCGCAGATCCGAGAGCATGGGCCGCTTGTCGGTGCGTTGCTCCGGGCCGCGGTTCAGCTGGGAGATCGCGATCACCGGCACCTCGAGCTCCTTGGCCAGCAGCTTCATCTGCCGGGAGAACTCGCTGACCTCCTGCTGCCGCGACTCCACCCGCTTCCCGGACGTCATCAGCTGCAGGTAGTCCACCACGATCAACCGCAGGTCGTTGCGCTGCTTCAGCCGCCGCGCCTTCGCCCTGATCTCCATCATCGTCATGTTCGGCGAGTCGTCGATGAACAGGGGCGCGTCGGAGATCTCGCTCATCCGCCGGACGATCTTCTGCCAGTCCTGCTCGCTCATCGACCCGGATCGCATCTGCGACAACCGGATCCCCGCCTCGGCCGACAGCAGCCGCATGGTGATCTCCGTCTTGGACATCTCCAGCGAGAAGATCACTGCCGCCTGCCGGTGCTTCACCGCCGCGTGCCGCGAAATGTCCAGCGCGAGCGTGGAGTTGTGCGTCGGGATCATCGAACGACCCGCGAGATACAGGTGGTCGGCGCTGTCGACCTGGACGCAGCGGACCGGGACGGACGGCACCGGCCGGACGTCGACGATGAACCTCGTGGTGCGCCGGGCTGGCGAGGACGTCCTCGCCCGCTCCTTGTGCGTCAGCTGCTTGCGGGACAGGCGAAAGACCGTGTCGCTGGTGGTGAAGTTGATCGTGTAGCAGGTGGAACTGGCCTCCGTCCGGCCTCGCACCCGCTTGGTCATCACCGAGCAGCGATACCCGAGGCTGGTGACCAGCTCCCGGACGCCCGCGGCCAGCCGGGCGTCGGTCACCGAGAACTGCACGATGCCCGTCGGCCCGACGGTCCCGTCCGAGTCGAGCAGGCCGGCGAGCAGGGCGCGGCGCTGCTCCTCCGAGGCTCGCAGGTACGACTGCGGGACGTGCTTGTTGTTCAGGACCCCCAGCGTGCGCAGCAGCGCCTGGACGCTGCCACTCGAGGCTCGGCACTCGCGGCACAGCGCGCCGCCCGTCGACCGGCCGCCACAGGAGGTGCAGGTCGGCGGCGTCGACGGCCCGGCGATGCCGCGCGATCGGCCGCCGCATGACCGACCGCACGTCCGGACCTCGGAGGTCCGCGGGACGACCGACTCGCCGCAGACGATGCACCTACGCCGGACGACGTCGGGGCGCGGCGGAAGCCGGAGGCCGTACCGCAGGTTGCCGAGGAACGGCGCCACGAGCCCGTCGGCCTCGATGACGGCGGCCACCTCGGGGTCGGCCGAGGTGAACTGCGCGGCGGCGGATGTCCCGTCGCCCAGCCAGATCCCGAGCGCATAGGGCGCGATCGGCAGGTCGGCCGGCGGCAGGTCGAGTGGCCGCGCGTTCCGGACCGCATGGTTCAGCCGCCGATCGGCCGTCTCGAGTCGGACGGTGGCGGCGATCTCCTCGGTGGTGCGCACCGCAGCGGAGGTGCGCTGGTTGCGGTACCGGTTGTATCCCGTCGCCGCCTGCTGAGCGGAGCGCCGCGAGGCCCTCGTCTCGGTCAGCCACTGGTGCTGCGCATCGGCGACGATGACCTCGCCGTCGGAGAACTCGACCTCAAAGCATGGCCGCCCCGCGAGCACCTCGGTCGCCGCGACGACGCGTACGGGCCTGCCGTCGGCGCCGAGCAACTCGTCGCCGGGCCGGACCTCGCCCATCGTCGTCCAGCCTGCGGGCGTCGCCAGCGGCGTGTCGACGGCGAGCGCCTTTCCGATCCCAGGTCTGGCCGCGACGATGATCATTTGCCCGGGGTGCAGACCGTTGGTGAGGGTGTCCAGGTCGGCGAACCCGGTCGGCACGCCGGCCGCCCGGCCGCCGGCCATCGCGATGGCGTCGATCTCGTCCATCGTCGGCTGCAGCAGCTCCTCGAGGATCACGTAGTCCTCGCTGGTGCGCCGCTCCGTGACGTCGTAGATCTCCGCCTGCGCGCGGTCCACGATCTCGTCGACCTCGCTACCGCCGCCCTCCCCCTCCGCGCCGCCGTAGCCCAGCTGAACGATCCGCGTGCCGGCCTCGACCAGCCGCCGCAGGATCGCCTTCTCGGCGACGATCTGCGCGTAGTAGCCCGCGTTCGCCGCCGTCGGCACGCAGGCCATCAGGGTGTGCAGGTACACCGTGCCGCCGACCCGGCCCAGCGAGCCCGCCCGCTCCAGCTCCGCCGCCACCGTGATGGTGTCCGCCGGCTCCCCGCGCGAGTACAGATCCACGATCGCGTCGAACACCAGCGAGTGCGCCGGCTTGTAGAAGTCGCCCGACCGCAGCGCCTCCACCACGTCCGCGATCGCGTCCTTGGACAGCAGCATGCCGCCCAGCACCGACTGCTCGGCGTCCAGATCCTGCGGCGGTTGCCGGTCGAACGGTGCTGGTCCGGCCGGGCGCACAGGCGGCCCGGACCAGCGCTCGTCGACGACCGCCATGCCGCCGCCTCCCCGAGGTGCTCCGGACCGGGCCGGCACCTGCCGTGTGGACATGTGTTCGTACTATCCCCGGGCACCGACAGTCGCGTTCCGCCGGCGAGCGCGACGGCTCACAGCGGGTCAGGTATTTCACTGAGAGTGACCGTCCTCGCGGACGACACCCTCGCGGGGAAGGAGGCGATCGGTGTCCGAAAGGGAACCTAGGACCGTTGGCCATCGTGACCAAACCCGGTTGTGCACAACTTCGTTGATGGCCTGTGGATGACTGCCGGCGCCACGCTGGACTGCATGGCGAAGGGTGTGCACAACTTTGGGGAAAACTCGCGTTAACTACCGCAGCGCCGCAGGTCAGAGGCGGGTGGCCGGCCGACGCCCTGTGGACAGCAGATTTGTTTGACGGCTTCGGCGCGTCGCCCGCGCGGGCGTGTCGCGGCAGGAGGAGGCCGGAACACACTCTCCGGCGGCGCCAATCGTGACCATCCCGTCATATGCCCGTCATCAACGCGTCGCGAAAATCGGAGCGCAACGACGTGACCCGCGTTACACAGCGGACCGGTGAAACCAATGTCGGCAAATGGGGGGGATGACGTCCCTGTGACGTTCTGTAACCCATTCGAATCTGCCGCACGAGTCCTTCACGTGCCACATCCGTGGCTGGCTTCTTTCCCGAATCCGGCACGGGTACCGCCGTCGGCGCCGTCGGCCGCGGCTGAACCGGGTGTGGCGCGATCAGCACCGGACGCTCTACGACGGGATCGGGATCACCGAGTTTCGGGGCGCAAATTGCTGCGCCGGAAGCCGGTCGGCCGCATGCCGGCCGGCGGGCACGCAGGACCGGGAACTGAAACGCACCGTCGGCACCTTCCAGCTGACCATGTTCGGCATCGGCGCGACGGTCGGGACCGGCATCTTCTTCGTCCCTCCGGGACGCGTGCCGGACGCCGGACCGGCGATGACCGTCTCCTTCATCCTGGCCGGCATCGCCGCGGGGCCGTCGGCGTTGTGCTCCGCGGAAATGCCGTCAGCCATTCCGGTCTCGGGCTCGACCATTCCCACGCGCAGGCCGCCCTCGGCGAATTGGTGACCATGGTGGTCGCCCCCTGCGTGCTGCCGGAGGACGCCGAGTCGACTGCGGCGGTGGCCGTCGGATGGCGTGGTTTCTTCAACGAACTGTCTCACCGCGTCGACGCCGAAAACGTCACCGGATTCTGTGCGCGGAGCGGCGGGCGTCGGCGCGGCGGCCGGAATGATCTTCTTCTCGTTCATCGGCGCGGACGCCGTCGCCACTGCGGGCGAGGAGGTGAAGAACCCGCAGCGGACGATGCCGCGGGGCAATCATTGTCGCCCTGCTGATCGTCACCGGGATCTACGTCGGACGGCATGCTGCCCAAGCGATTCGCGGAGGTCAACCAGCGCCACCTGACGCCGACGGTGCCGTCGGCCGAGGCCGCCGAGGAGGCAACGCAGAGGCTCGCCGAGTGACGCCACGACCCGGGCGGGTCACCCGGCGAGGGCGACGCGCCCGGGCGGGGTGGCGAAGCGGCGCTCAGCCGCCGGTGACGGTCACCGTCAGCGAGGCGGTGACGCCGGGGTGCAGCTTTACGGACACCGGGTGCGGGCCGACGTTCTTGATGTGGCCGCCGGTCTCGATGGTGCGCCGGTCCAGTGCCGGGCCGCCGGCCGCCTTGATCGCGTCGGCGACGTCGGCCGAGGTGATCGAACCGAACAGCTTGCTGCCGTCCGCCGTGGTGCGCGCGGTGATGGTCAGCCCGGAGAGGCGCTCCAGGGCCTGCTTGACCTCGTTGGCGTGCTCGGTGCCGCGGATCTCCCGGGCCAGCTGGGCGCGCTTGATCGTCGCGACCTGCTTCTCGGCGCCCTTGGTGGCGGGGATCGCCTTGCCCTGCGGGAGCAGGAAATTGCGCCCATAGCCGTCGCGGACGTCGACGATGTCGCCGGGGGCGCCCAGGCCGGGGACGTCCGTGGTCAGGATCAACTTCATGACGGTGCTTCCCTTCGGTTCCGGGGCCGGCTCAGCGAGCGGTCGACGTGTAGGGGAGCAGGGCGACCTCGCGGGCGTTCTTGACGGCCGTGGCGATGTCGCGCTGGTGCTGGGTGCAGTTGCCGGTGACGCGGCGGGCCCGGATCTTGCCGCGGTCGGAGATGAACCGGCGCAGCAGGGCGGTGTCCTTGTAGTCGATCGGCTGCGCGTTCTCCTTGCAGAACGCGCACACCTTCTTCTTCGGCTTGCGAATGGGGGGCTTGGGCATGATCGGTCTTTCGTGTCGGATCGCCGCCGGTCTCGGCCGGCAGCACGGGTGTCGAGGCGGGAACCGCGCTCTAGAAGGGCGGCTCGTCGGTGTAGCCACCGGCGGAGCCGGCGGCCGGCGCCGAGCTCCACGGGTCCTCGGCCGGGGCGCTGCCGCCGGAGCGAGCGCCGCCGCCGGAGCTGCCGTAGCCGCCGCCGGAGCTGCTGTCGGACCGCTGCGCGCGGTTGATCTTCGCCGTCGCGTACCGCAGCGACGGGCCGATCTCGTCGACCTCGAGCTCGATGACGGTGCGCTTCTCGCCCTCCTTCGTCTCGAAGGAGCGCTGCTTGAGCCGCCCGTTGACGATCACCCGGGAGCCCCGGGTGAGGGTTTCGGCGACGTTCTCCGCGGCCTGCCGCCAGATGTTGCAGCGCAGGAACAGCGCCTCGCCGTCCTTCCACTCGCCCGAGTTCCGGTCGAAGGTGCGCGGCGTGGACGCGACGGTGAAGTTCGCGACCGCGGCGCCGGAGGCGGTGAAACGCAGCTCCGGGTCGGCAGTCAGGTTTCCGACCACTGTGATGACGGTGTCGCCGGCCATGGGTTCTCCTACCGAGCGTCGGGACGGATGATCTTGGTGCGGAGCACGGACTCGTTCAGGTTGAGCTGACGGTCGAGCTCGGCGACGACCGCCGACTGGCAGCGGACGTTGATGACGGCGTAGATGCCTTCGGCGTTCTTCCTGATCTCGAAGGACAGGCGGCGCCGGCCCCAGATGTCGACGTTCTCCACGGTTCCGCCGCCCTGGCGGATCACGTTGAGGAAGGTGTCGATCGACGGGGCGACGGTGCGCTCGTCGAGTGCGGGATCGAGGATGAGCAGCAACTCGTAGCGACGTGGGGTAGCAGAGACCGCCACGGTCACCTCCTGTGGACTCGTCGGCCACGGTCGTTCCGTGGCAGGAGGGGTGTTGCCGCGACCTCCCGGCGATGCCGGACGACCGAGCTCACAACACAGCCCGCCGGCGTGATCGGCGGGCCAATCGACAACTCTACCAGCGTCGCACCGGGGTCCGCGCCGCCGAAGGACCCACGGCCCACTCTCACCCGAACCCGCACGAACGGTCCCTTCGATTGCCAGGAAGCAGCCGTTCGTGCGGGGCGCGGCGGCGCGGCGGCGTGTCCGGATCCAGGATGGGGGAGTGACCGCCGGGTACTCGGGAACGCCGCTGCCGCGCAAGCTCGGCGTCACGGCCGACTCCGCCGTGCTCGTGCTCGGGGCGCCGGACGGGTTCGACCCGGGGGCCGGCTTCCATCGGCGCGCCGGGCGGGATCCGTACGACGTGGTGATCCTGTTCTGCCCCGACGTGGCGACGCTGCGCCGCCGGTTCGGGCCGGCGGCCGCGGCCCACACCACGGCGGGCATGCTCTGGATCTGCTGGCCGAAGCGGGCGTCCGGCGTGGCCACGGACCTGACCGAGACCATCGTCCGCGAGTACGGCCTCGGGCACGGCCAGGTCGACGTGAAGGTGGCCGCGATCGACGCGACCTGGTCCGGCCTGAAGTTCGTCACCCGGCTGCGCGACCGCTGACCGCGCGCGGCGGCGGGACGACGGCGAGCCGCCGGACCGACGACCCGGCACCAGGGCTCGTAGGCTGGGTACATCATCCCGACCCAGGATCCCGACCCAGGATCCCGACCCAGCGATCCCGACCCAACGATCCCGACCCGGGATCCGACCAGGAGGCCCGCCATGCGTGATGCCGTCATCGTCGATGCCGTCCGGACGCCGGTGGGCAAGCGGAACGGCGCGCTCTCCGGGGTGCATCCGGTCGACCTGTCGGCGCACGTGCTGCGCGCGCTCGTCGCCCGTACCGGCGTCGACCCCGCCGCGGTGGACGACGTGATCTGGGGCTGCGTCACGCAGGTCGGTGAGCAGACCTTCGACCTCGCCCGAACCGCCGTGCTCGCCGCCGGCTGGCCCGACACGATTCCCGGCGTGACCGTGGACCGGCAGTGCGGATCCTCGCAGCAGGCCGTCCACTTCGCCGCCGCCGGCCTCATCGCGGGCCAATACGACGCCGTGGTCGCCGGCGGCGTCGAGTCGATGTCCAGGGTGCCGATGGGCGCCAGCCTGCAGGTCGCCGGCAGCCCGTTCGCCGCGGCCGGGTGGCGTGCCCGCTACGGCGACGTCATGCCCACCCAGGGCGTCAGTTCCGAGATGGTGGCGCAGCGCTGGGGCCTGAGCCGGGCCGAGCTCGACGAGTTCAGTCTCGCGTCGCACGAGAAGGCTGCGGCCGCCCAGGATTCCGGGCTCTTCGACGCTGAGATCGCACCTGTGCCCGCCGCCCTCACGGGCAGCGCCGACGTCACGCAGGACGAGGGCGTGCGGCGCGGCGGGACGATCGACGCGCTGGGCGCGCTGCGGCCGGCGTTCCAGGAGAACGGGCTGGTCACTGCCGGCAACTCGAGCCAGATCTCGGACGGCTCCGCCGCGCTCCTGATGACGACGTCGGAGAAGGCCGCGGAATGGGGTCTCACCCCGCTCGCGCGCATCCACACCACGGTGCTCGCGGCCGACGACCCGATCATCATGTTGACCGCGCCCATCCCGGCGACCCGGAAGGCCCTGGCGCGCAGCGGGTTGCGGCTCGACGAGATCGGCGTGTTCGAGGTCAACGAGGCGTTCGCCACGGTGCCGCTCGCCTGGCTGCGCGAGATGGCAGACGGGGGAAGGGATTCCGGGCTGGAGAAGGCGCTGAACCCGCTGGGCGGGGCGATCGCCCTCGGCCACCCGCTCGGCGCGTCCGGCGCCCGGATCATGACGACGCTCGCGCACCACCTGCGGGCCACCGGCGCCCGCTACGGGCTGCAGACCATGTGCGAGGGCGGCGGTCAGGCGAACGCGACCGTCCTGGAACGCCTCTGACGTCTCGCACGGTCGAGCCCATGTGGTCGACGGCCGCCCCGAGGCGGTCGGCTCATCCGCCGGGCCGTGCGCTACTCGTCGCCTCGATCGCGTCGAGGTCGCGGACCGCGTAGCGGTGGTGCTCCCACTCCTCCTCGAGGATCACGTGCAGGCAGGACAGGGTGGTCTCCGGATATTCGGGGGCCCACGGGTTCCGGCGCGGCGCGGCCAACTCGTCCGAGGTGACGGTGGCGAGGAAGTCGCGGACCATGGCGACGCGGCCCGCCCTCACCTCGAGCACGTCGGCGTACGACGGCGCGACCGTCACGAAGATCGACATGTCCAGGCCGTCGTCCTCCGCGCCCGGACCCGCCTGGCCGATGGGGTGGAATGGCTGATCGATCTCCAGGATGCCCCGGCGCAGCCAGGTGTCGGTGGCGAGCACGAGGTGCCGCAGCGTGCGCGCGAACGACCACTCGCCGTCCACCGAGATGTCGACCGTGCCGGCCGGCATCGCCGCTGCGCGCTCGAGCGTGCCCGCCCAGGTCCCCTCGAGCCTCGCCCAGGCCGCGCGTAGCCCGCCCGGATCCGCGGCCCGGCGCTCGGCGCGGCCGGGGAACCGGCGGTTCAGTTCGGTCTCGACCAGCGGGATCACGTCGACGCCGTTGACGCGGAAGTAGCTGTCGCCGTTGGAGAGCCACGGTGCGTCGATGTCGGCATCCGACACCTGGGCCTCGCGCATCACCACGCCGGACAGGTCGGACCTGACGAACCGGGCGCCTCGCAGGTCGGCGTCGACGAACTCCGCACCCCGCAGGTCGTCGGACCGGGTGAAGGTTGCCATGACCTCTCCTTCTCGAACGCTGGATCGCCCGATCGGCCTGACCGCTCCGGTCAGCGCGCTCCCCACGCCGGCGCGCCGTCGGCGGTGCCCTCGAGACCGGCCAGCTCCCGTGGCGCGGACCCGTCGGTGGCGCCGACGATCCAGATCTGGTTGCCTGCGGTCCCCGACGTTCCGGGACGGTCGCTCTTGTAGGCGATCTCGGTGCCGTCGGGCGACCAGGTCGGGTCCTGGTCGGCGCTGGACCCGTCGGTGATCTCGCGTTCCGGTGACGCGCCGTCGCTGCCGGTCACGATGATCTGCGCGCGACCCTCGGGAGTGGCGCGGCGGAAGGCGATCTCGCTGCCGTCGGGCGAGTAGACCGGGTCGGCATCCGTGCCCGCTCCCGAGGTGATCATGAAGCCTGGGGTGTCGCCGTCGACCGCCTGGGTGTAGATCGCGCCGCCGCCGGACGCCGCGTCGTCGTAGGCCCAGTACGTGACGCTGCGCCCGTCCGGCGAGAACGCGACGTCGTCGAAGTACGGGTGCTCCACGGTCAGGGTGGTGAGCACCTCGCCGGTGTCGATGTCGACGAGCCGGAGCGACCGGCTGCCGTCGGCCGCGAAGCACACCAGCGCGAACGTGGTCGGCTGCACGGGGTTCCAGGCCGGGCGGGACACGGAGTCGCAGTCCGGCGGCAGGATCGACGCGAGGGACGCGTCCCCGGAGCCGTCCGCGGCCGCGATGCGCAGATCCGTGCCCTCCGGCGTGGCCTGCACGTAGGCGATGGTGCCGCGATCGGGTGAGAGCACCGGATACTGCGGCCCCGGCCGGCCGGTCGTGATCGGGGTCGACGCGCCAGAGCTGGTGGCGGTGTCGGTCGTGGCGTCGGTGTCGGGGTGTCGAGGCCCACCATGCTGACCGAGCCGTTCACGTTCCGGGAACTCACCAGCGTCGAGTCCGGCAGCGGCGCCGAGTGCGGGAGCCCGGGTATCGCGGAACCGAGCGTCTCGCCGAAACTCGATGTCGTGCTGCCGATCCCGGACGAGGGCCCCGTCGACCCCAAGGCCGACCCCGAGGGCGAGCCGGTCGACGCCGGCACCGACGGCGATCCGGACTGGCCACGGACGATCAGGACGATCGCGGTCACGATCACCGCCACCGCCACGACGACGCCGCCGATCACGAGCCAGAGCCGTTGCCGGGACATCCCTCTGCCGGCAGGCGGGGCCACGGAGGCGGGCGCCGGGGCGACCCCATGACCGTCACCGGGACCCGCGCGGTGCGCGCCCCGCGGCGGCGGCCCCGACGAGAACTGCTGCGGCCCCGTCACATCCGCGCCGGGCGAGCCCAGCGACGATTCCGGTCTCGTCGCCCAGGCGGCCGGCTGAGCGGGCATCGCCGACGGTGCGCCGCCCTGCGGGTCGGGGCGCGGCCCGGTGGCGCCGGGCGGCACGGTGTGTGGGCCGGTCGACGACGGCGGGGGAATGGTCCGCGGCCCCGTGGACGACGGCGGCGGGATGGTCCGCGGCCCGGTGGAGTAGGGCGGCGTCGCCTGCGGGCCGGTCGAGCCGCTCGCGCCCGGGCGCGGCGTCATCGTGCCGGTGGCGAACCGCCATGGTCCGCCCAGCGCGCCGAGCGACCAGCCCTCGGATGTGCTGGGCACGTCGCCGCTGACCGGGGTGGTCCGAATGAGCGTGGTGGGCGCGCCCTCGCCGTAGGGATCGGATCCGGCAGTGCGCTGGGCGGGCGGCGGGACGAAGTTCGCGCCGGCCGCCAGGGCGGCCTTGGCGGCCACGGCCATCGCGCGGCACGTCGGGTAGCGATCGTCCGGTTCCTTGGCCATCGACGTCGCCACGACGACGTCCAGGCCCGGCGGCAGGCCAGGCACCCGGACGCTGGGCTTCGGCGGCGCGTTGTTCAGGTGCCCGTAGACCCGCGCGGCGACGGACTCGCCCGGATAGGGCACCGACCCGGTGAGCAGCTTGTAGAGCACGCAACCCAGCGCGTAGATGTCGGAGCGATGGTCCAGGGACTGGCCCTTGATCTGCTCCGGCGACGCGTAGTCGAGGGTGGCCACCACGCTGCCGGTGCTGGTCAGCGACGCGACGTGGGCGGCGGCCTCGCCGATCGCCTTCGCGACGCCGAAGTCGGAGAGGTACACCCGCTCCTCGTCGTCGCCGTCGTCCCCGTCCATCCCGCCGCCCCCGGCCAGCAGGATGTTGGCGGGCTTGACGTCCCGGTGCAGCAACTGGTGCCGGTGCGCGTAGTCGAGAGCGGCCGCGACCCGGCCGATGATCCGCACCGCGCGCTCCGGCGGCATGCCGTTCGGCGTTTCGTCGAGCGCCTTCTCCGCGTTGGTGCCGTCGATGAACCGCATGCTGATCCACAGCTGGCCGTCCTGCGACCCGCGGTCATGCACCGAGACGATGTTCGGGTGGTCCAGCTGGGCGACCGTCTCGGCCTCCCGCTCGAACCGCCCGACGAACGCCGGGTCGGCGCACAGCTCCGGTTTGAGCAGCTTGAGTGCGTCGTGCCGGGGCAGCCGGGGGTGCCGGGCCAGGTACACCGAACCCATGCCGCCGGATCCCAGTTCGCGTTCGACGATGTAGCCGGCGAAGACCTCACCCGGCCGCAGCGACATGCTCGGCATTCTGCCAGCAGCGGTCCGGCGTCACGGTTGCTCGCGCGGGCGCGCGCCCGGGAGCCGACCCCGCGCCCGATCCGACCCGCACCTGACCCGGCGCGGCCGGTCAGTCGTTGGTGCCCCTGGACGGCAGCTCGGAAGCCAGCCAATCGACCAGTGCGTTCGCGTTGCGGGACTGCGTCCACACCCGGCCCGGCCCCTGGATGTCCATCACGAACATCTGGCCGGACTTCCCGGACTGGATCCAGCCCTTGGCGATCTTGCGGACCGTCACCTGCATGCCGTCGTCGTAGGCGACCAGGTGGCCGGTGTCGATGGTGAAGCCGGCGCCCTCCGGCAGCTCCAGCAGGTCGAGCGCGCCGAAGCTGGCCGCGACGATCTGGCCCTGCCCGGTGCAGTGCATGATGAAGCCGCCCTCGCCGCCGATCAGCAGGGCGCCGCTGCCCCACTTGGTGTCCAGCTGCACGCCCGACTCGCTGGCCAGCCAGGATCCCCGGGTCAGCACCACGCCGCGGTCGGGGCGACAGTCGATGACGGTGGCGTCGCCGGGGAGCTTCGAGGCGACGTCGACCCAGGTGGGCGACTGCGGGTGGCCGATGAACGTGGTGATGAAGAACGACGAGCCGCCGAGCGTGGACCGCTTGAGCGCGGACATGAACCCGCCCTGCATCTTCGACTCGATCTCGACGCCGAACGCCTGCATGACCATGGCACCGGCCTCGCCCTGGAACCGCTCGCCGGGTGCCAGGTGCAGCCGGGCAACGGCGTACGACGGGTTGTGACGAAGTTCGACCTGCATCGGCCCTCCAAGATCCCGGGCCGGGGCGGCCCTCCGGGGGTTCAGCGTGCCGGGTCGGACGTTGGCATGCCACCACTGGTCGGGTGACACGCCGGTCGGGGGCGTCACCCGAGGTGCTTCATCGCCTCCCGGCGGGACAGCGGGCTCAGGCGACTCTCATGCGTCCGCACGAACGCGCGGACCCACCGCGGATCGGTGCGGGCGTACTCGCGCAGCGCCCAGCCGATCGCCTTGCGCACGAAGAAATCCCGATCGTCGAGATTGACGGTGATCACCGCCGTCAGCAGCCCGGTGTCGGTGCGGTCCCGGTGTCCGAGCTGGCAGATCACCGAGGTGCGCCGGAGCCACCGGTCGGGATCCGTCGCCCAGGCGCGGATCCTTGGCTCCATCTCCGCCCGGTGGGCGAGCAGTAGCGCGCCGATGCCGTGCGCAACGCCGTCGACGTGGTCCCACCAGGCGCCGGTGACGATCATCTCGATCAACAGGTCCAGCACGGCGAGGTCGCCCCGCACCCGCGGCAGGGCGGTGAGCTCCGTTGCCGCGTAGCGCTCCTCCCGGTGCACGGCGTCCCGCCACAGCGCGATGGCGGCGGCGATCAGCTCGTCCCGGTCCGCGTCCCGGCGCTCACGGGCGCAGTCCTTCGCGATCGCGCGGACTCTCGGCACGGGTACGCCGAGATACGGCATGGCGGACTTCATGTACCGCTGCATCTGCGGGGCGCGGTCGGGGTCGGCCTCGAGTCGCAGCCCGGTGCGCACGGCCGCCACCAGTGCGGCCACTGCCGGGTCGGGCATCGAGCCGAGGCGCGGGTCCGGCGGCGGGCCGGGCGTCGGGTCGGTCACGACGCGGGTCAGGACAGCCGTTCCAGGATCATCGCCATGCCCTGCCCACCGCCGACGCACATCGTCTCCAGGCCGATCGTGGCGTCCCTGGCGCGCAGCCCGTTCAGCAGCGTGGTGGTGATCCGGGCGCCCGTCATGCCGAACGGGTGACCGACGGCGATGGCGCCGCCGTGCACGTTGAGACGGTCGATGTCCACGCCGATCTCGCGGTAGCTGGGGATCACCTGGGCGGCGAACGCCTCGTTCAGCTCGACGAGATCCACGTCCGCGATGCTCATCCCGGCCAGCTCCAGCGCCCGCGCGGTGGCCCGCACTGGGCCGAGTCCCATGATCTCGGGCGAGAGCGCCGACACCGCGGTGGCGATCACCCGGGCGAGCGGGGTGATGCCGAGGTCCCTGGCGCGGTCGGCGCTCATCACGATGAGCGCGGCCGCGCCGTCGTTGAGCGGGCAGGCGTTGCCGGCCGTCACCGTGCCGCCGGGCCGGAAGACCGGCTTCAGCGCGGCCAGGCCGTCGAGAGTCGTGCCGGGCCGGGGGCAGTCGTCCGCGCTCAGCACGCTGCCGTCCGGCAGCTCGACCGGCGTGATCTCCCGGCTCCAGAAGCCGTCCGCGGCGGCCTTCTCCGCGAGGTTCTGCGAGCGGCAGGCGAACTCGTCCTGCTCCGCCCTGCTGATGCCGCGCAGCTGCGCGACGTTCTCGGCCGTCTGGCCCATCGCGACGTACACGTCGGGCAGCGCGTCCGTCGCGCGGGGGTCGGTCCATCGGGTGAGCTCGCCGGCCGCGAACCCCGCCGACCGCCGCTGCGCGTCCCCGAAACGCGGGTTGACCCAAGGGTTGCCGGCCTTGCTCCGCGGGTCGGCACCCTCGTCCACCGGTGGGTTGTCGGACGTGCCGCGGCGGGCCCGGCTCACGCACTCCACGCCGGCACTGATGAACGCCGTGCCCTCGCCGGCGCGGATCGCGTGCATCGCCATCCGCGTGGTCTGCAGGCTCGAGGAGCAGTATCGAGTGACGGTCGTGCCCGGCACGCCGTCCAGTCCCAGCAGCACGGCCACCACCCGGGCCATGTTGAAACCCTGCTCGCCGCCGGGCATCCCGCAGCCCAGCAGCAGGTCGTCGACGGTGGTCGGATCGAGCTCGGGGACCTGGTCCAGCGCGGCGCGGACGATCCGCGCCGTCAGGTCGTCGGAGCGGACGTCGCGCAGCGACCCCTTGTAGGCGCGGCCGATCGGCGAGCGGGCGGCGGCGACGATGACGGCATCCGGCATGGAAACTGTCTACTCCTCGTCGGGCGTGCGTCGCTCGGCGGCTGGGCCGGTGGGCCGCGCTCCGGCCGGCAGCCGATCGCGACGTCGGCGATGCCGGGCTGTTCTTGTGTTGATCATGACGATATTCACGCTGGGGACGCCTTCTGGTCGGCGAGTCGCGTGAATATCGTCATGATCAACACCGATGCACGAGGGTCCGACGGGGCGGAGCAGGGTCGGGCGCAGCGGAGCGGGGTCGGGCGCACCGGAGCAGGGTCCGACACCACCGGAGCCGGACACCACCGGAGCCGGGTCAGCGGACGGTCCAGGAGTCCTTGCCGGCCAGCAGGGCCTCGAGGTTGCCGGCGCCGCGGCGTGCGACGGCGGCGTCGATCTGGGCGTTCATGGCGGCGTCGTAGGTGCCGCGGGCGACGGCGCGGAAGATGCCGATGGGGGTGTTGGCCAGGGTCTCGGGGTGGGACAGGCGGGACAGCGCGAACGCGGTCGACGGGTCCTCGTCGTGCGCGTCGTGCACCAGCAGCGCGTCCTCGCCGACCTGGTCGACGTCGACCACCTGCAGCCGGCCGGCGCGGTTCCGGACGACGCCGCGGTGTCCGCCGATGCCGAACCGGATCGGCTTGCCGTGCTCGAGGCGGATGGTGACCTCGTCCTTGCTGGTGGAGTCCTTGAGCGGCTCGAACGCGTTGTCGTTGAAGATGTTGCAGTTCTGGTAGATCTCGACCAGCGCGGTGCCCGAGTGCACGGCCGCTGCCTGCAGCACCGACGTCAGGTGCTGGCGGTCGGAATCGATCGTGCGGGCGACGAACGAGGCCTCGGCGCCGAGCGCCACCGAGAGAGGGTTGAACGGCGTGTCCACGGAGCCGAACGGGGTGGACTTGGTCAGCTTGCCGACCTCGCTGGTCGGCGAGTACTGGCCCTTGGTGAGCCCGTAGATCCGGTTGTTGAACAGCAGGATCTTCAGGTTCACGTTGCGGCGCAGCGCGTGGATCAGGTGGTTGCCCCCGATGGACAGGGCGTCGCCGTCGCCGGTGACGACCCAGATCGACAGGTCGGGCCGGGTCGCCGCGAGGCCGGTCGCGATGGCCGGGGCGCGGCCGTGGATGGAGTGCATGCCGTAGGTGTTCATGTAATACGGGAACCGCGCGGCGCAGCCGATACCCGAGATGAACACGATGTTCTCGCGCTTCAGCCCCAGCTGGGGCAAGAAGCCCTGGACCGCGGAGAGGATCGCGTAGTCCCCGCAGCCGGGGCACCAGCGCACCTCCTGGTCGGACTTGAAGTCCTTCGCGGTCTGCGGCGCGTCCGCCTTCGGGATCAGGCGGAGCGACCGCGCGCCGGCGAGGCTCGGTGCGGCCTCACGGGGGGCACGCGGCGGGCGGGCGGGCCGCGCCGCAGGGGCGGCGCCGTCGGCCGCGGTGCCGGCTGGGGTCGGGTCCGGGGTGAGGGCGGTCATCGGGGTGCTCCGTTGCGGGCGTGGCCGAGCGCATCGGCTTCGGCGGGGGCTTCGACTTCGGCTTCGGCTTCGGCGGAATCGTCGTCCCTGGCGGGGTTCTCGGCCGGCACGGCGCCGGGACCCGGGTCCTCCGCGGCGATCTCCGCGCCCACCTCGATGGTGGGCACGCCGGTGCCGAACGCGCCGGCGGTGCCGATCCGGGTGCGCGGCGCGGTCCCGTCCAGCACGGCGCGGACGGCCTCCGTCAGGTCGCCGACTCGGAACGGCAGCCCGCGCACCTGGTTCACGCCGATCGCGTCCACCAGGAACAGACCGCGGACCAGCAGGACCAGCTGGCCCAGGTTCATCTCCGGAACGACCACCTTCGAGTACCGGCGCAGCACTTCTTCGGTGTTGCGCGGCATCGGGTTCAGGTACCGCAGGTGCGCCTGCGCGACCCGCAGGCCGTCCGCCCGAAGCTGCCGCACCGCGCCGGTGATCGGGCCGTACGTCGACCCCCAGCCGAGGACCAGCACCTCGGCCTGCTCGCCGGGGGCACCCGGGTCGTCGACCTCCAGGTCGGGCACCGTGATGCCGGCGATCTTCGCCGCCCGGGTGCGCACCATGTGGTCGTGGTTCGCCGGGTCGTAGGAGATCGTCCCCGATCCGTCCTTCTTCTCGATGCCGCCGATCCGGTGTTCCAGGCCGGCGGTGCCCGGGATAGCCCAGGGCCGCGCCAGCGTCTCCGGGTCCCGCAGATACGGCCAGAAGTCGGCGTCGTCGCCCTCGCCGTGATTGGTGTGCGTCGCGAAGGACACGCGCATCTCGGGCAGCGAGTCGACGGCCGGGATCAGCCACGGCTCCGAGCCGTTCGCCAGGTAGCCGTCGGACAGCAGGACGACGGGCGTCCGGTAGGTGGTGGCGATCCGCACGGCCTCCAGCGCGATGTCGAAGCAGTCCGAGGCAGACCGAGCGGCGATCACCGGCACCGGCGCCTCGCCGTTCCGGCCGAACATGACCTGCAGCAGGTCCGCCTGCTCCGTCTTGGTCGGCAACCCGGTCGACGGCCCCCCGCGCTGCACGTCGACGATCACCAGCGGCAGCTCCAGCGCGACGGCCAGCCCGATCGTCTCCGCCTTGAGCGCGATCCCTGGACCCGAGGTGGTGGTCACACCGAGGCTGCCGCCGTACGACGCGCCCAGCGCGGCGGCCACCCCGGCGATCTCGTCCTCGGCCTGGAACGTGCGGACGCCGAAGGTCTTCAGCGCCGACAGCTCGTGCAGGATGTCGGACGCGGGCGTGATCGGGTACGACCCCAGGAACAGCGGCAGCCCGGACCGTTCGGAGGCGGCCACCAGCCCGTACGCGAGGGCCTGGTTGCCCCGGATCGTGCGGTACTTGCCCGGCGGCAGCGAGGCTGGCTTCACCTCGTAGTTGACGGCGAAGCTCTCGGTGGTCTCCCCGTACGACCAGCCGGCCTCCAGCGCGACCAGGTTCGCCCGCAGGATCTCCGGCCGCGTGCCGAACTTCGTCTCCAGGAAACGCCGCGTGCCCTCCAGCGGACGGTGGTACATCCAGGACAGCAGGCCGAGCGCGAACATGTTCTTGGAGCGGTGCGCCTCCTTGCGGTTCAGCCCCAGCCGCGCGATCGCCTCGACCGTCAGCGTGGTCAGCTGCACCGGATGCACCTGGTACTCGGCCAGGCTGCCGTCCTCCACCGGCGAGGCCGCGTAACCGACCTTCGCCAGGTTCCGCTTGGTGAACTCGTCGGTGTCCAGGATGACGATCCCGCCGCGGGGCAGGTCCGGCAGGTTCGCCTTCAGCGCGGCCGGATTCATCGCCACCAGCACCGTGGGGGCATCCCCCGGCGTCACGACGGTGTGGTCCGCGAAGTGCAGCTGGAACGCCGAAACCCCCGGCAGCGTCCCCGCCGGCGCGCGGATCTCGGCGGGGAAGTCCGGCAGCGTGGAAAGGCTGTTCCCGAAGGCCGCCGTCTCGACGGTGAACCTATCGCCGGTGAGCTGCATCCCGTCTCCGGAGTCACCCGCGAAGCGGATCACCACACCGGACACGCTCTGCACCGGCTTGCGGGCGCTGGTCGTCGTCATCGAGATCTCCTGGCTGGGCGAGCGGCGACGGTCGCACCGGACGCGGCGGCGGTGGGTCGCCGGAATCCGCCCGGGCATCCGCTCGCGTGCGGTGCCCCCGATTCTCCCCCGCCGGCGACCGCCGGCCGCGCACCGCCCGCCCGGACGGGCGGTTTGTCCCGGTTCAGCGGCGCTTCTTCGCCAGCACCGCGGCCATCAGGTCCGCGTCGCCGGCCAGCGGCGGTCGGAAGAACTCCTCGCGATTGAGCTCGCGATAGACCTGCTCGCCGACCAGGGCGATGAACGGCTCGACCTGGCTCGCCTGCGCCCGCAGGGCGCGGACCTTCCGGTCCAGCAGGTCGTCGTCGCAGCTGAACCAGACGGCGAGGTCGTCGAACTCCGTGGCCTCCGGCTCGAGGTCCTCGACCATGGTGATCTGCGAGCGGTCGAAGCCGGAGGTGAACCGCTCCGCCCAGTCGGGCGACCTCGTCGAGTGCAGCAACCGGACGCCGACCAGCTCGGACCGCGCTACCGCGAGGGTCGCCCACCGGCAGGCCGCGATGTGGTCCGGGTGCCCCGTGCCGCCGTCCGGACCGAAGGTGAGCACGGTGTCGGGTCGCACCTCGTCCAGGATCGGGAGAAGCCGGGCGACCGCCTCATCGTCCGGAACCTCGTCGCAGCGCCCGTCGCCGTAGTCGAGCCAGACGTGTTCGGTGACACCGAGCACAGCCAGCGACGCGGCCATCTCCGCACGGCGGACCGCCTTGCGCTCGTCCTCGGGCCGGGGGTCGTCCGCCGGGAACCCGAGCTCGCCCTGGGTCGCGGTCACGCAGACGACCCGGCGGCCTGCGTCGACGGCGCGCGCCATCAGGCCGGCGGCCAGGTAGGCCTCGTCGTCGGGATGGCCCCAGACACCGAGGATGGTGCCGAGCTCGCCGCTGGTGTCCGGTGCCATGACGTCCTCCTCCGCGCTCCGGCCGTGCCCGCCACCCGAGCCCGCCGCACGATCCCCCGGCATCTGGGGGCACGCGGGCGCCCGCCGGGCGTACGGTACGCGCGTGGCGGACAATTCGGACCCGGATTCCGTGCGGGCGGGCGCCGTCATCGGGTACTCGAACGTCGACGGTCAACCGGTGACCGACGAGCTGGTCGCGGGGATGGACGACACCGGCCGCTGGCCCGCCGTGCAGCGGCTGCGGGCATGGGAGAGGGAACACCTCGCGCTGCGCCCGGGGGAGCGGGTGCTGGACGTCGGGTGCGGCCCCGGCGACGTCGCGATCGCGCTGAGCGCGGAGGTCGGCGGGTCGGGAAGCGCGCTCGGCATCGACGCCAGCGAAGCGATGCTGCGGGTGGCCAGGGCCAGGGCGGCGGCGGCCGGCGCGCGGGTGGACTTCCGCATCGGCGACGTCGGCGCGCTCGACCTGGCGGATGCCGGCTTCGACGCCTGTCGTTCGGAGCGCCTGCTGCAATGGGTCCCCGACCTGACCACGGCCGTCGGCGAACTCGTGCGCGTCGTCCGCCCCGGCGGGCGCCTGGTGCTCACCGACACCGACTGGCAGACCCTCGTGATCGACATCCCCGATCGCCGCAGCTCCGACCAGCTGGTCGGGATCGTCAGCGGCGCCCGCGGCGAGCCGGCGCGGGCGGGCGGCCGCCTGGTGAACGTGTGCCGGGAGCACGGCCTGGTCGACGTCGCCTGCTTGCCGGCCACGCACGTCTGGATGGGCTGGGATCCGGACACCGAGGGGGGGCCGTCGGGGTTCTTCCCGCCGCCCGTGGTGATCCCGCAGATGGTCGCCGCCGGGTTGGTCGACGGGCCCGACGCCGATCGGATCCTTGGCGCCCTGGTGGATGCCGGTCGCCGGGATCGGCTGTTCATGGCGCTGACGATGTTCGCCGTCTACGGGCGCCGCCCGTAGACCATGGTTCGCCGTTTACGGGCGCCGCCTGTAAACCATGGTCCGCCGTCCACGGGCGCCGGCCGTCACCCTGACGGGGCGGCGGCGAGGTCCGTGCACTGCCGCGCCTCCTCCCATTGGTCCAGGATTCGCTGCCGATCCGCGCCCGTCGCCGGGACCGGCACGCCGGTGTCGTCCAGATGCGACGGTTCGAAGGACGCGGCGGTGACCGAGCGGCCGTCGAGAGTGAGTGTCAGCACGCCGTTGTCGTCCTGGTTGTTGCCGAACGAGCGCCACCACAGGTAGTTCGACAGGCCGTACGCCACGTACACACCGTCGCCGCGCCAGCCCGCCCCCTGCAGCACGTGCGCGTGCGCCCCGACGACCGCGCTGGCGCCGGCCGCCGCCAGCTCGTCGGCGAGCTGGACCTGGTCGCCGTCCGGGCACTGCTCGTACTCCGTGCCCCAGTGCAGGAACACGATCACGGTGGACCCGGCGGCCGCCGCGGCGCGCACACCCTCCACCAGCGCCGGATCGAACGCGCTGGCGATACCGGGGGTGTCGGCCGTCGCCGTCCACGCGTCGAGGGTGTGGTCGCGCACCTGACTGGCCGCGAAGATGGCCAGGTCGACGCCGTTGACCGTGCGGTGCAGCGGAGCGTAGGCACCGGCGGCGGTGGCACCGAACCCGATCACCGGGACCGGCGACGCCGCGATCGCGGCGAGGCTGTCCCGCACGCCCTCCGCGCCGTAGTCGGCCGCGTGATTGTTGGCCATGGACGCCACGTCGACGCCCGCCGCGGCCAGCGCATCCAGGGCCGTCGGCGGCGCCCGGAAGGTGAACGACTTCGGTTCCGGCGCACCGCCCGCGGTGATCGCGGTCTCGAGATTGACGACCGTGAGGTCGGCGTGGGCGAGCCCAGCCGCGGCGACACCGAACGCGGTGGCGGGATTCTCGGCGAGCCGTTCGGCGGTGCGTTCGGCGAAGTTCACGTCGCCGGCGAAGGAGATGGTGATGACACCCGGCTGCGCGGGCGAGGATGCGGTCGCCGGGTCGGGGGTCGGCTCGCTTGCCACCTGGCTCGACGGCGTAGCCGAACCGACGCCGGTCGACGACGGCGCCGCCGCGGTCGACCCCGTAGAGGCGAGTGACGATGCCGGGGACGATGCGAGAGACGATGCCGACCCGACGGACCCGTGCACCGCCTCGGTGAAGCTCGGCAGCCGATCCACCACCTCGTCGGGGCCGCCGCACGCGGCGAGCAGGAGGGCGGCCGCGAGCGCCACTGCGGCACTCCGGCGGGCCCTGCGTCGATCGGCCATCGCCGCACCCTCGCACGACCGGTGCGATGGCCGCCGACCGGCACGCCGGGCCTGCCGCCAGACGGTCCAGCAGGATGGCGGCATGACCGATACGAACGCCGTCGTCATCGATCAGTTCCGGGCGGCGGGTGGCCAGGGCACGCTCCCGGTGGGCATGCACGCCGACCGGCTGGTGCTGCTCACCCATCGCGGCGCGCGCAGCGGCAGGGTGCGGACCACGCCGATGATGTTCGTCCGGGTCGACGGCCGGATCATCGTGATCGCCTCCAACGCGGGCGCCGAGCACCACCCGGACTGGTACTACAACGTGCGCGCCCACCCTGACGAGGTGGCCGTCGAGATCGGCGGCGAGCGCAGGGATGTCACCGCGGTCGTGCTGGACGGGGAGGACTACCGGCGAACCTGGGCGGCCGTGATCGCGCAGGCGCCCTTCTTCGTCGAGCACCAGGCGGGGGTCACCCGGCGCATCCCGCTCGTCGAGCTCGCCGACCGGGGCAGCGCGCGGGCCTGACCCGGGCGAGCGGCGGCGCGACGCGCGTTCCGCGGGGTCAGGCGCGGGCGCGGACCGCCTGCCGCCAGGCGGCCGGCCCGATCACCGCGCACTTCTCGGCGGCCAGGACGCCCGCGCGGGCCAGCGCCTCGACGAACGACGCGCCGCCGGCCATCTCGAACGCCACCGCGCCGTGCAGCACGTCGCCGGCCGCAAGGGTGTCGCGCACGGTGACCCGCGGCACGGCGATGGCGCCCGACTTGAAGCCGTCCCACCACAGGATCGGGTCAGGACCGCGGGTGATCGCGACGCGCCGCACCCCGAACGCGGCAATCGCCTCGGCCACGTCCGCCGGATCCCCGAAGCCGCCGCGCATCCGCATCGCCGCGGAGCACACGGCGATGTCGACGTTCGGCAGCACGTACTCCAGCACCGGCTTCCACGAACCCGCATCGAGCAGCACCGGGGTCCGCGAGGCCCGGGCGATGCCGGCGGCCGCGACCGCCGGCGACGGGTGGTGCCCGTCGATCAGCAGGATGTCGGACGCGGCCACCACGTCGGCGAGCCAGCCCGGCGCCGGGATCGTCCGGTCGGTCGCGTTCACCGACACCACCGAGCGGTCGCCGGTGCGGTCGGTCACCGTGATCGAGGACATCGCCGGCGGCCCCGCCCACTGCGGCTCCATCCCGATGACCGAGACCCCCTGCCGTTCCAGGTCCTCCCGCGCGGCGAGGGCCAGCGGGTGCCGGCCGAGATCCGTGACCAGCGTGGCGTCGCCGCCGAGCAGGGCGAACGTCACCGCGGCGTTCGCGGCCGGTCCACCGGCGGCGATCTCCTGGCTGAGCGCGGTGACCTTCTCGTTCGGGCCGGGCGCTGCGGCGACCCGGTAGACGCAGTCCAGGGTCGCCAGCCCGACGAAGACACCGCGCCGCCGCCCGCTGCCGGTCACGACCACCTCCGCTCGCCGCGACCGGTGCCGCTCTCAGGGTTCGGTTCAGGGTTGAACCGGATGGCCCAGGCCCGCCCGCTGCCTACGGTCATGCGAGGCAACCGGGCCCGCGACGCTGCCCCCGCCCACCGGATCGACCGCCGAGGAGACGTACACATGACCACCGCGACCAGCCCCGTTCCCGCGTCCACCGCCATTCTGCCCGCGGCGCGGGCGGTGGACCTGCGCAAGATCTACGGGACTGGCGACACCCGCGTGGCCGCGCTCGACGGGGTGTCGGTGGAGTTCCGCAACGGCGAATTCACCGCGATCATGGGCCCGTCGGGGTCGGGCAAGTCGACGCTCATGCACTGCCTCGCCGCCCTGGACACGGCGACGTCCGGCCGGGTGTTCGTCGGGTCGGAGGACCTGACGGCGCTGGGCGACCAGGACCTGACGCGGATCCGCCGGGATCGGATCGGGTTCGTGTTCCAGGCGTTCAACCTCGTGCCGACGCTGACCGCGCTCGAGAACATCACGCTGCCGATGGACATCGCGGGCCGCAAGCCGAACCGGGACTGGCTGGACACCGTCATCGGCACGGTCGGTCTGGCGGACCGCCTGGACCACAAGCCGAGTCAGCTGTCCGGCGGTCAGCAGCAGCGGGTGGCCTGCGCGCGGGCGCTGGCCGGCCGACCCGACATCGTGTTCGCCGACGAGCCCACCGGCAATCTCGACTCCGTCTCCGGCGCCGAGGTGCTCGGGTTCCTGCGGCGCTCGGTCGACGAGTTCGGGCAGACCGTGGTGATGGTCACGCACGACCCGAACGCCGCGGGGTACGCCGACCGGGTGCTGTTCCTGGCGGACGGCCGGATCGTCGACGAGATGACGGAGCCGACGGCGGAGCGCGTGCTGGACCGGATGAAGGGCTTCGAGCGTCCCACCGCCGCCTTGCCGGCCGCGGCCACGCCGGCGGGGGCGTCCTGACATGCTCCGCGCGACCCTGAAAAGCCTGCTGGCGCACAAGCTCCGGCTCGGCATGAGCGCCTTCGCCATCGTCCTCGGCGTCGCGTTCGTGGCCGGCACCTTCGTCTTCACCGACACCCTCTCGCGCAGCTTCACCGACCTGTTCCGGCAGACCGCGCCCGATGTGACCGTCCGGGTCGACCGGCCCGACGCCGGCATGGCGGGCGGTGGCTTCGTCGGCGCGGACACGCGGACCGTGCCCGCCGGGATGATCGACCAGCTCGCCGCGGTGCCCGGCGTGGCGAGGGTGGACGGCAACGTCCTCGACCAGGGCACCTACGTCATCGGGCAGGACGGCAAGGTGATCAGCAGCGGCGGCGGCGCACCGGGCATCGGTGGCAACTTCTCGGACGCGCCAGCCGCCGACGGCTCGGCGATCGTCACCCTCGTCCGTGGCGACGCACCGGCGGGACCCGGTCAGTTCGTGCTCGACGAGAAGACCGCGGAGACCGGCGGTTTCGACCTCGGCGACACGGTCACGGTGGTGACCTCGTCGCCCGACCGGCCGACGGTCGACGGCACCGTGGTCGGCATCGTCCGGTTCGGCGCGACCGGGAATCTGATCGGCGCCACGCTTGCCCTGACCGACACCGCGTCCGCCCAGTCCCTGTACCTCGGCGGGGCCGCCGCGTTCACCGACATCGGCGTCACCGGCGACGGGTCCGTGTCGAACGCCGAGCTGGCGCAACGGGTGTCGGCCGTGCTGGCCCCCGGGTTCGAGGCCGCCGACGACGCCCAGGTCGCGGCGGAGAGCCAGACGGCGCTGCAGGAGGGACTGTCGTTCATCACCACGTTCCTGCTGGTGTTCGCGGCCGTGTCGCTGGTGGTCGGCACCTTCCTGATCCTGAACACGTTCTCGATCATCGTCGCGCAGCGGACCAGGGAGCTGGCGTTGCTGCGCGCGCTGGGCGCCTCCCGCCGGCAGGTGACCCGATCGGTCATGACCGAGGCGGTGGTGGTCGGACTGGTCGGCTCGACGGTCGGCCTCGCGCTCGGCTTCGCGCTGGCCGCGGGCCTGAAGCCGCTGTTCGGGGCGTTCGGCCTCGATCTCGGGTCCGCCGGGCTCGTCTTCGAGTGGCGCACGGTGCTGGTCGCCTACCTGGTCGGCGTCGTGATCACCGTGGTCGCCGCGTACCTGCCGGCCCGGCGCGCATCGCTGGTGCCGCCGGTCGCCGCGATGCGCGAGGACGTCGCGATCCCGGAATCCTCGATGCGGCGCCGGCTGATCGGCGGGGGCGTGTTGACCGCCATCGGCGCCGCGCTGATGGCGTGGTCGCTCGGCTTCGACGGTGGGCTGCAGGCGATGGGCGGCGGCGTGCTGGCCGTGTTCGTCGGCGTCGCGCTGCTCGCGCCGGTGATCAGCCGGCCGATCGTCGCGGCGATCGCCGGCGGCTACCCGCGGATGTTCGGCGCGGTCGGCCTGCTGGCCAGGGAGAACGCCCGCCGCAACCCGCGGCGCACCGCCGCGACGGCGTCGGCGCTGATGATCGGTCTGGCGCTGGTGACCACGATGGCCGTCCTCGGCCAGTCGACGAAGTCCAGCGTCGACGACCTCGTCGCGACCGACCTGCGCGCGGACTACGTCGTGTCGAACGTGTTCCAGCAACCGTTCTCGGCGGCCGTCGGCGAGCGGATCGCCGAGGTCGACGGGGTGGCCGCCGCGGTGCCGTACCGGGTGGCATTCGCCCAGGTCGACGGTGGCGAGCAGGAGTTCGTGTCGGCGTTCGACGCCGCCGACCTCGACCGCGCCGTGGCCCTGTCCGTCGACGCCGGCGACCTGGCGGGCGGCGGTCTCGTCGTGGCTGCCGATCGCGCCGCCGCTGAGGGCTGGGCGGTGGGCGACGTCGTGTCGCTGACGCTGCCCGCCGGGCCGGTACAGCTCCCGGTGACGGCGATCGTCGAGCCGAGCCAGTTCGTCGGCGGCGAGGTGATGCTGCCGCTCGACGCCCTCACCGCGGGCGGGGTGCAGCCGGTGGACTCGTCGGTGTACGTCGTCCGCGACGCGGGAGCCGATCCCGCGGCCGTGCGCGCGGGAATCGACGCGGCCGTCTGCCGGCCTGCCGACGGTGACCGTGAAGGACCAGGGCGAGTTCGCGGCCGAGCAGCGGGCCCCGATCGACCAGCTGCTCGCGATCATCTACGCGCTGCTCGGGCTGGCGGTGATCATCGCCGTGCTGGGCATCGTGAACACCCTGGCCCTGTCGGTGATGGAGCGGACGCGGGAGGTCGGGCTGCTGCGCGCGGTCGGCATGAGCCGGCGTCAGCTGCGCTCGATGGTTCGCCTGGAGTCGGTGGCTATCGCCGTGCTGGGCGCGGTGCTCGGCATCGGGCTGGGGCTGGTCTTCGGGGTCACCGTGCAGCAGGCGCTGGCCGACGACGGGATCGCGGTGCTCTCCGTCCCCGGCGTCCAGCTCGTGGTGTTCGTCGCGCTCGCGGCGGTGATCGGCGTGCTGGCTGCGGTCTGGCCGGCGCGGCGGGCGGCGCGGATGGACGTGCTGCGGGCGATCGCCGCCGAATGATGTCGGGGCCCGGCGGAGCGGCGCGACATCAACGAGGCGCTGCCGGCCCCCAGCCGCCTCAGCCGCCCGGCCGCCCGAACGGCGACGTGGCCGAGCGGTCGTGCGCGGCCCACATCCGCTGGTGCGCCAGGATGTCCCGCATCTCGGCCGTGACGCCGTCCGGATGGCGATCGAGGATCGCCTCCAGGTCCTGGCGGTCGGCCTCCGACGAGTAGTCGGCGAGCTCGGCTGCGAGCTCGCGCCGCCGACGCGTGTTCGCGACCCTGACCGCGCGCGTCGCCCGCCACACCAGGATCGTGGCGGCGAGGGACATGGTGTTCTCCCCAGCGACGGGCGAGCCGATCAGCACGCCAACCGGGTGGGCCCGGAAGGCCTCCGACTCTACGCCGACCCACCCGATCACCCCAGCCCGATCACCCCGGCGGATCAGCCCGCCGATCACGCCGGACGATGCAGGCTCCCGTCAGTCGCCGACCGCGGGGACGGGCTCCCGCTCGGGCTCCCCGCCGCCCCCGGGCGCGGGCGGCTTCGGCCGCCACAGCGAGGGCAGCGAGGAGATGGTGAACCGGTCCGGGGCGTTCTCCAGCGGGCCGCCCGACGGATCGTCGTCGCCCGCGATCCGCACCAGATCCTTCTCCGGGCGCAGGATGTCGCGGATCACCAGCACCACGAGCATGATCAGGAGGGCGTCCCGGACGAGCGCCGCGTTGATGAACGGATAGATCGACAGGCCCTTGTTGTTGACGCCGGCGAAGGAGAACATCAGCAGCACCCAGACGATCACCTCCGACAGCTGCCAGAACATCAGCGGCCGCCAGCGCGGCAGCGCCAGGACGGCCAGCGGCAGCAGCCACAGCGAGTACTGCGGCGACCAGACCTTGTTCGTCAGCAGGAACGCGGCGACCACGAGGAACGCGAGCTGCGCGAAGCGCGGGCGGCGCTGCGCGGACAGCCCCAGCCACCCGATCCCCAGGCAGGCCATCGCGAACAGGCCGAGCGAGAGCGCGTTGAGGAACGTCGGCGACGTGGTGCCCGGCACCTTGTCCCAGATCCGCGACCCGGTGAGCGTGGCGTAGATGAAATACCACGAGTCGTACTCGGGTGGCCGCTCCGAGTTCAGCCGGATGAACTCGTACCAGGCGCGGGGATACAGCAGGATGATCGGCAGGTTGATCGCGAGCCAGACGACGGCGGCCGCGACCGTCGTCTTCGTCCAGGCGCCCATCTTCCCGGCGCGCAGGCACAGGATCAGCAGGGGCCCGAGCAGCAGCACCGGGTACAGCTTCGCCGCTACGCCGATGCCGATCAGCACGCCGGCGAGCACGGGTCTGTGCCGCGCCCAGGCGAGCATGCCGGCCGCGGTGAGCGCGATCGAGATCAGGTCCCAGTTCGTGAAGGCGTGCACGATCAGCAGCGGCGAGAGGCACATGATCGCGGTGTCCCACACCCGGCGCCGGGCGATCCTGGCCGTCGATGCGACGGCCCACAGGTAGAGCAGGCCGAGGCAGATCGCGCCGATGGTGAAGTAGGCGGCCACGTCCAGCGGCACCGGCACGATGCCGGTGGCCTGCGCGAACTGGCGGTAGCCGGCGGTCAGCGCGGCCATCGCGTACATCCAGAACCCCGTCACCACCGGGTATTCCATGTACCGCGTCTGCCCGTTGTCTTCCCACGACGTCGCGTAGGGGATGCCCAGCACGTTCAGCTTGTGGCTGCCGTACAGCGGGACGGCGTCGTTGTAGCAGGCGGTCAGCCAGGGCCGCTGGCCACTCTGGTCGAGCATCACGCCGCCCGATCCGTTCGGGCCCTGCTGGATGCACGCGGACTTGAACAACCAGCCGCAGATCAGGATCGCGATCGCCATCAGCAGGCAGACCCGCAGCGGCGTCCAGAACGCGGCCCGGCCGATCACCGCGTGCCGGCCGAGTGGGCCGCCGATCAGGTCGCTGGCGCGGCGGGCCGTCGGGTCGGCCCAGGTGGGGATGACCCGCTCGGCGGCGGTGAGGCTCGCCGATCGCGGCGGTCCGTCGTCCGCCTCGGCGGCTTCCGCCGTCCCGATCGGGTCGGCGGGGTCCTGCTTGACACCAGGGTCCTGGTCGACACCGGGATCGGGGTCGACACCGGGATCCTGGCCGCCGGTCGAGCTCGCGGGCTCGTCGGGCGGGGCGGCGGTCACGCGCGCGATGCTACTGGTGGGCGCCCGGCCCCCCGACCGCTCGCGCGGGCGGACCTCACGGCCGGTTGCGGATCCAGAGCGTGAAGCGGAGCACGGGCAGGAAGCCGAACCGCTGCGCGCCCGGCCGGCTGTCGTCGCTGAAGACCGCGGCCGACGGAAGCGTCCCGGCGACCTCCAACCGGTGCCGGACCAGCGCGGCCCAGTGCCCGGTGCGCCGCGCCTCGGGCAGCGTCACCCCGAACGCGAACTGGGCCAGGCCGTGGGCTCGGAACAGCGCGGCGGCGGTCACGGGGCGGCCGCCCGCATAGGCCAGCCAGAGATCCAGTCGGTCGTCGGCGAGCACCCCCGGCCCGACGATCGACCCGGGCAGACCGGCCACGGTGTCGGTGAACGGGAAGCCCTCCGCGACGATCCGCTCCCAGGTCCGCAGGTCGGCGGCGTCCGCGACCGCCGAGATGCGCACCGGCGCGACGTCGGGCAGCGGGAGCCCGGGATGCCGCACGAGCAGCGGCGGGTGGCCGGAGAGCTCCCACCCGCGGCCGGTGAGATCGGGCGTGGGCCAGGCGCTCCACAGGAAGGCCGCGCCGTGTCCGCCCTCGAAGAACCTCTCGACGTCCGTGACCACCCGGTCGAAGGCGTCGGGGGACAGGGGCCGGAGCAGCGTGGCCGAGTTGAACAGCGCCGCGGGGTGGCCGGTGTCGGCGAGCGCGACGTCGTCGGTGCGGTGCAGGCGCGCGCCCAGGGAGGCGGCGACGGCGTCGGCGTAGTCCGCGTGGTTGAACACGAACTGGCGCAGCAGGGTGTCGTCGACCGGGGTGCCGGGGAACCAGCCGGTCTCGAGCGGCTCGTCCGGCGCGGGCCCGGCGCCGGTCATCCGCCGGCGGACCAGACGTAGTCGTCCGGGAGGCCGATCCAGACCGCCTCGGCCGCGCCGAGGACGGCGCCGGCGCCGTCGAGCAGCGCGCTCGACGTCAGGTGCTTGCGGCCCTCCAGACGCGTCGTCCAGCCGACCACGACCAGCCGCTCGCCGACGCGCACGTCCCTGCCGATCTCCGCGCGGAACGTGCCGAGCAGGGACGTCTGCCCTGCCCGCATCGCGGACATCGGGTAGCTCGGGCAGTCCAGCGCCGCCCACACGACGGCCGGGTCCACCACCCCGTCGGCGCCGAACGAGCCATCCGGCTCGAAGGGCGTGGCGACCACGTCGCCGGTGCCGTCGCCGGCGATCGGCCCGGCGCTGACGTGCAGACCGTCGGTCCGGTACTCGCTGCAGACGAAGCAGCCCCCCAGCGGGTGGTCGGGGCCGAAGTCGTGGTGCCGGCTCCGGGCGTCCTCGGCGGCGTCCCGGTCGGGCCGGGCGGGCGGGTCAGGGACTCGGAGACCGCGAAGCTGGGCTCGCTCGGCCGTGGCGATCAGCGCATCGCCGCTCCACAGGGCGGCGACGCCGGATTTCGCGGGCGAGCCGGTCACCGCCGTCGCATCCCGGCCCTCCGCCGCGGGCGCGAGTCGCAGTGCGGTCTCCAGGGGCACCGGCCGGTGCAGCCGGACCGACACCGGGCCGAGCGGCAGCCCGAGCGCCGCGGCCAGCGAGCCGCAGGCGTACCCGCCGTTCGCCATCCGGAGCGGGCCGTTGAACCGGGCGCCGAGCACGATCGGCGGCGCGCCCGGGTCGGCCCGCTCGATCACTTCGCGGCGCGGCGACGGGCCCGCGGGGCGGGCTCGCCCTTGCTGCCCATCACAAAGGAGGACACCAGGTGGTTCCACGAGCAGGTGCGGCAGACCTCGACCTGGTAGACCGAGAACTCCCCGTAGGACCGGGCCATGCCCTCGAGCTCGTCCGGCAGCCGCGCCGACCCGGACATGTGCTTGATCTCGTCGCCGTAGACCCAGTACACGTGGGTCAGCGATTCCTTGCGGCACATCGGGCAGTCGACGTCGGTCGGCACGCCGTGGAACTTGGCCGCGCGGACGAGATACGGGGAGGCGTCACAGACGTCGGTCACCCCGGTGCGCCCGGACTTGACCGCGGCGAGCAGCGCGCGGCGCTGCAGCGCGTAGTCGACAAGCGCCCGCTGGGTCCGCACCGGACCAGCGTACGCGGGGCCTTCTGATCCCTCAGGTCGACTGGTGCCGCCTGCGTCGAGACCCTCGTGCGGGATAATGCGGGGCCGGATACTGACAGTCCGCAGCCAGTTCCGTCGCCGGTTCCGCCGCGGCGTAGAGCGCCCGGCCGGGCCCGCCGGGACGCCCGGAACGAGAGGCAACCGATGATCAGCAGGGTCGCCAAGGTCGTGGTCCCCGTCGCCGACCAGCAGGCCGCGCGGGACTTCTGGGTGGACACCCTCGGCTTCCGGGTGCTCCGCGACGTCAGCTACGGCGACGAACGCTGGCTCGAGGTCGCGCCGCCCGACCAGGACCTGATCCTCATCCTCAGCCTGCGCGGCCCCGACGAACCGCGGCGCACGGTGCCGGATCGGCTGCCGCACTCCGACCTGTTCTTCGACTGCGCCGACATCGAGGCGACGCATGCCGAGATGGTCCAGCGCGGCGTTCGATTCCCCGTCCCGCCCGACCGGCAGCAGTGGGGGTGGTGGGCGATGTTCGAGGACCACGAGGGCACGCGCTACGCGCTCGGCCAGTGGGGCGACACCGAGCGGGCCTGACCGGACGCCGGCTCCCCGGGCCGCGACGAGAACGCGCCGGTGGCGGCCGGCCCGGCGTCGGGTGACCCTGGGGTCCATGGCATCCGTGACCGCCGACGACCCACTCGCCGTCCGACTCACCACCGCGATCCAGCAGGGCCGCACCGACGACCTGGCCGAACTGCTCCGCACCGACCCCGGCGTGGCCGGGCTGTGGATCATCGGCGCCGACGGCACGTGGCGGAGCCCGCTGCACATCGCCACCGACTATCCCGGTCACTTTCCCGCTGTCGCCGACAGCGTCCGGCAGCTCCTCGCGGCCGGGGCGGACGTCGAGGCCCGCGTCCGGAACTGCCGGAGCCACGCCGAGACCCCGCTGCACTGGGCGGCGTCCACCGACGACGTCGCGGTGATCGACGTGCTGCTCGACGCAGGGGCCGACATCGAGGCGGACGGCGCCGTCATCGCCGACCGCACCGCCGTGACCGACGCCGCGGCCTTCGGCCAATGGGCCGCCGCGCGGCGCCTCGTGGAACGCGGCGCGCACACCATCTTCTGGGAGTCGGCGACCCTCGGCCTGTCCGAACGGGTCCGTGCCGACCTCGCCGCCGACACGCCGCCGGACGCGGACGAGCTCACCCAAGCGCTCTGGGGCGCCGCGCACGGCGGGCAGCAAGCGATCGCCGAGCTGCTGCTGGATCGCGGCGCGGACCCGAACTGGATCGGCTGGGACGATCTCACGGCGCTGGACGCCGCCCGCCGCAACGGATTTCACGAGGTGGCGGACTGGCTGGAGGCGCACGGCGGGCTGCCGGCGGCGGCGGCGCGGCGCCGGCCCGGCGCGGCCGGCTGACGCTCGCCCCGTCCGGGCCTCGACGCGGTCACGGCGGGTATCGGCATCGGATCCGGCCGGGTGATGCCGGACCGGGCACATCCCGATGTATCGTGTCGATATATTGGCCATCGCGACGGGCTGGGCCCGCGCGGCAGGTGGCGGGCAGGGAGGTGAGCGGTGCCGGCGGAGTCCTCGACCGTCTACGAGCTGGCGCTGCTCGGCGTGCTCGCCGAGTCGCCGATGCACGGATACGAGCTGCGCAAGCGGCTGACCGCGACGCTCGGATCGTTCCGCGCCTTCAGCTTCGGCTCGCTCTACCCCACGCTGCGGCGGCTGCAGGCGGCCGCGTTCATCACCACCGAGGACCCCCAGGACGACGCCGACGCCGTGCCGCTGACGACCCGCCGGTCCCGCGTGGTGTACCGGATCACCGCAGACGGCAAGGAGCGGCTGGCCGACCTGCTGCAGGACGCCGGACCGCAGTCCTGGTCGGACGACGGGTTCGGGGTGCGGCTCGCGTTCTTCCCGCGCACCGGCTCCGAGACGCGCATGCGCATCCTCGAGGGCCGGCGCCGCCGGGTCGAGGAGAAGCGAGAAGGTCTGCGCGCCGCCATGACTCGCGCTGCGGACCGGCTGGACCACCTCACCGCGGAGCTGCACGAACTCGGCCTCGAGGCGTCCGACCGCGAGGTGCGCTGGCTCAACGAGCTGATCGACCACGAGCGCATCGAGCAGCGGGCAGCGCCGGAGCCGGATTCCACCGACGACGCGGGCGGCGGCGGAGCCGAAGACCAAGCCCCCGCCGAAAGCCCAGCGGCCGCGACGATCTCGCGAGACCCGCCGCCAGGCAGGAGCACCCGACCCGCCGCCCGACCACTGACCGTCAAGAACAGCCCGGCCGCCCGCGACCGGGACCACATACCACGACCCACACACCATCACCAGCAGGAGGAATACATGGGCACGCACCCGATCCGGATCGCCGTCATCGGCGTGGGGAACTGCGCCTCGTCCCTCGTCCAGGGCGTCGAGTACTACCGCGACACCGAGCCAGGGGCGCGCGTGCCCGGCCTGATGCACGTGCAGTTCGGCGACTATCACGTGTCGGACCTGCAGTTCGTCGCGGCGTTCGACGTCGACGCCAAGAAGGTCGGCTTCGACCTGTCCGAAGCGATCAACTCCAGCGAGAACAACACCATCAAGATCGCCGACGTGCCGCCGACCGGCGTCACCGTGCAGCGCGGGACCACGCTGGACGGGCTCGGCAAGTACTACCGGCAGACCATCACCGAGTCGCCGGCCGAGCCGGTCGACGTGGTCGCGGCGCTGCGCGAGGCCCGCGCCGACGTGGTCGTCTGCTACCTCCCGGTGGGATCCGAGGACGCGGTGCGGTTCTACGCGCAGTGCGCCATCGACGCCGGCTGCGCCTTCGTCAACGCGCTGCCCGTGTTCATCGCCGGCACCCCGGAGTGGGCCGAGAAGTTCCGCGCCGCGGGGCTGCCCATCGTCGGCGACGACATCAAGTCGCAGGTCGGCGCGACCATCACACACCGCGTCCTGGCCAAGCTCTTCGAGGACCGCGGCGTTCTGCTCGACCGCACCATGCAGCTGAACGTCGGCGGCAACATGGACTTCATGAACATGCTCGAGCGAGATCGCCTGGAGTCCAAGAAGATCTCCAAGACGCAGTCGGTGACCTCGCAGGTGGACCGGGATCTCGGCGCGCGCAACGTGCACATCGGGCCCAGCGACTACGTGCCGTGGCTCGACGACCGCAAGTGGGCGTACGTCCGGCTGGAGGGCCGCGCGTTCGGCGACGTGCCGCTGAACCTGGAGTACAAGCTGGAGGTCTGGGACTCGCCGAACTCCGCCGGCGTGATCATCGACGCCGTGCGCGCCGCGAAGATCGCCAAGGACCGCGGCATCGGCGGCCCGGTGCTCTCGGCCTCGTCGTACTTCATGAAGTCCCCGCCCGTGCAGTACCCCGACGACCAGGCGCGGGACAACGTGGAGAAGTTCATCCGCGGAGAGCTCGACTCCTGACCCACCTCCTGCCTCTCCTTCGGGCTCGCCCGATCCGGTGTTGATCATGGCGATATTCACGCGACTCGCCGACCGCACGGCGTCCCCAGCGTGAATATCGCCATGATCATTTGAGGTCGGCGGCGGCGCCGCCGGGGGGTGGCCGGGAGGGGCGAGGGCTACTGCCGGATCAGGTCGGCGATCTCGGCGGCGTGGGAGATCGGCAGGCCGTAGTGCGAGGCGCCGGGCAGCACCTCGACGCGGCCGTCCTGGAGCGTCTTGCGGGCGCGGGTGACGACCTTCGCCGGCGGGTGCACGCGGCTGGCGCCGGCGACCACGACCAGCACCGGGCGGTCGAGGCCGATGCGGTCCGCGCCGCCCGGCACCTTGGTGCGCACCGTGGGCACGTTCGGGAACGCGTCCGCCGCAAGGGACGTCACCCGAACCCACTGCGGATCGACCGGGCCGGAGCGGGACTCCCAGCGGATCAGCGACTCGCGTCGGGCGCCGGTCGGACGCATCAGCGCGGGCAGCGCGCGGGTGATGAACCGGCGGACGATCGGGCCGAACACCATCGTCGGATCGAGCAGCACCACGCGGGTGACCCGGGCCGGCCGCTGCAGCGCGTAGTTCATCGCGATCCAGGCGCCGTACGAGTGGCCGCCCAGCTCCGTGGTCTCCAGCTCGAGCCCCTCCAGCACGCCGTCGATCCACTCGACCTGGTCCGCCGGCGTCTCGATCGCGCGCGCGCCGGCGATACTGCGCCCGGCGTCGCCGATCGGGTCGACCGCGTAGATCCGGCGGTCCTGCCCCAGCGCGGACGCCAGGTCGCCCCACACGGCGGAGGTCGCCTGATAGGCGGGGAACAGCACGAGCGGCGGCGCCGCCGCCGGCCCGGCCACCAGCACCCGGGTGGTGCCGAACGCCGACGTCAGGTCGCGGGTGACGGTGCCGTCCGGCCAGCGGTCGCGGAGCATCTCCTCGAACGCGCCGAAGAACTCCGCCCGGCTGGCTGGCTGTGTCACTTGGCTGTCCTCCGTGCGGTCGTTCCCGACCCACCATCGTGCCGCCCCGCGAGTGCCCCCGCATGCGGCGCACCGGGCTCCGGGTTCGCGCCCTTCGGGTGTTTCGTCGCGCTCACCGCTGCCGAATCGGCCGTCGACGCGAGATCGCGTGCTCCAGAGGTTGTCTGGAGCCGCCCGGCGCGCGACAGTAACTGCACGAACACCGCCCGTCACCATCGGGCCAGGACCAGGAGGTGTTGCCGTGGCGCACGTCGACGACGGGGGCACGCAGTCGGTCGCCGTACACAAGGAGCCGGAACTCAAGCGGGTGATGGGTCCGAAGCTGCTGCTGCTCTTCATCGTGGGCGACATCCTCGGCACCGGCGTCTACGCGCTCACCGGGGACGTGGCGGCCGAGATCGGCGGCGCGGCCTGGCTGCCGTTCCTCGTTGCCTTCGCCGTGGCGACCGTGACGGCGTTCAGCTACCTCGAGCTCGTCACCAAGTACCCGCAGGCGGCCGGCGCCGCACTGTACGTGCACAAGGCGTTCGGCATCCAGTTCCTCACGTTCCTGGTGTGCTTCGTGGTGATGAGCTCGGGGATCACGTCGGCCTCGACAGCGTCCCGGGCGTTCGCGGCGAACCTGTCGGCGGGGTTCGGGCTCGACCTCGGCAACTGGGGGATCGTCCTCGTCGCCCTCGGTTTCATGCTGCTCGTCGCGATCGTGAACTACCGCGGCGTCGGCGAGAGCGTCAAGGCGAACGTGGTGCTGACGCTGATCGAGCTGTCCGGCCTGCTGCTCGTGATCATGGTCGGGCTGTTCGCGATCTTCGGGGGCGACGCCGACTTCTCCCGCGTGGTCGCGTTCGAGACTCCGGAGGACAAGAGCGTCTTCCTCGCGGTGACGACCGCGACGTCGCTCGCGTTCTTCGCCATGGTCGGGTTCGAGGACTCGGTGAACATGGCCGAGGAGACGAAGGACCCGGTGCGGATCTTCCCGAAGGTCATGCTCACCGGCCTGTCGATCACCGGCCTCGATCTACGTGCTGGTGTCCATCGCGTCGGTCGCGCTGGTGCCCGTGGGGGTGCTCGCGGAGAGCGACACGCCGCTCGTCGAGGTCGTGAAGGCCGGCGCGCCGGGCCTGCCGATCGAGGACATCCTGCCGTTCATCTCGATGTTCGCCGTGGCGAACTCGGCGCTGATCAACATGCTGATGGCCAGCCGGCTGCTCTACGGCATGGCCCGGCAGCGGGTGCTGCCGCCCGTGCTGGGCCGGGTGCACCCCACCCGCCGCACGCCGTGGGTCGCGATCATCTTCACCACGGTCCTCGCCTTCGGGCTGATCATCTTCGTCTCGCTCGGCGCGTCCGACGCGGTGGCCACCCTCGGCGGCACCACCGCCCTGCTGCTGCTCGCCGTCTTCTCGGTGGTCAACCTGGTCGTGCTCGTGCTGCGCCGCGACAGGCGGCCGCGCGGCGAGTACTTCCGCGCGCCGACCGTGCTGCCGATCATCGGCATGATCACCTGCCTGTACCTGGTCACGCCGCTGTCCGGGCGGTCCTCCACGCAGTACGTGGTCGCCGGGTGGTTGCTGGTCGTGGGCGTCGTGCTGTTCGGCATCACCTGGCTGATCAATCGCCGGCTCGGGGTGAAGCCGACCGGGCGGCTCGCCGATCCCGACGAGATCGCTACGCACGGGCCGCGGAACTGACGGCGCCGGCGGCCGGCGCGACCCACGACCGACCCGGTCAGATCCGCAGGATGTCGCCCACCGCAATCAGGCCGGCGGACGACGCAATCGCCCGGTAGCCGCGGAAACCGTTGTCCAGGTCGATCAGCGCCTGCTTCACGGCGTCGTCGACGACGGGCGACGTCGGCTGCTTCAGGCAGAACCGGGAGAACTCGACGCACGGCTCCGCGGTGCGGACGCCGTGCAGCTCGACCTGGCCGTCCGCGGTGAGCACGGTGACGGTGTCCGGCAGGCCGCCGCCGGCCAGACCCTCCGGCGCCTCGACGAGCATCGTCTCGCCGGCGATCCCGTCCACCACGTGCTCGCCGTACCGCGCGCGCAGCGTCGCGTAGTCGCCGGTGCCGATGAACAGGATCCCCGCGCGCCCCTTGGGATCCCGGGTCTCCGGGTGGTCCTGGTGGTGCACGTCGATGATGTCATCGCCCTCCGCGGTCAGGCCGTGCGTGCCGCGCGGGTCGACGGAGATCCTGGCCACCGGCACGAGGCCGGAGGGGTCGTAGGTCCGCATCGGCGCGCGGCCCGTTTTCAGCGGCCCGCGCTGCACTTGGAGCTGGACGATCGGGTAGTCGGTCACACTTCCTCCTTACCGGGCGACACGCGGCATCGCCGCGGTTCTCCGGCGACAGTCACCAGAGGTACCGCCCGGCGGCCCCTCGCGGATGTCGCGAACGGGAACTCACGGAACGATGGACACCATCCGGCCCGGCACCACCACGACCTTGCGCGGCGGGGCGCCGGCCAGCAACTCCGCGATCCGCCCGTCCGCCAGCGCCGCCCGCTCCACCTCGTCGGCGGGCGCGTCGGCCGGCACCGTGATGCGCGAGCGCACCTTGCCCTTGACCTGGATCGGGTACTCGACCTCGGCAGCGACCAGCAGCGACGGATCGGCCGTCGGAAACGGCCCGTGCGCCAACGACTCCGAGTGGCCCATCCGCTGCCACATCTCCTCGCTGACGTGCGGCGCCAGCGGCGCCGTCATCAGCACCAGCGGCTCGGCGATCGCCCGCGGCACCGGCGCGCCCGACTTCGTCAGGTGGTTGGTCAGCACGATCAGCTTGGCGATCGCGGTGTTGTACGCCATGTCGGCGTAGTCGGCGCGCACGCCGTCGATCGTCCGGTGCAGCAGCCGGCGGGTCTCCTCGTCCGGCTCCGCGTCGGACACCACACTCTCGCCCGTCGTCTCCGAGATCACCAGCCGCCACAGGCGTTGCAGGTACCGCAGCGAGCCGACCACGTCGCGGGTCTGCCAGGGCCGGGACATGTCCATCGGGCCCATGCCCATCTCGTACAGCCGGAACGTGTCCGCGCCGTAGCGGGCGCACATGTCGTCGGGCGTCACCACGTTGTTCAGCGACTTGCCCATCTTCCCGTACTCCCGGGACACCGGGGCGCCGGCGAACCGGAAGGCGCCCGGCGAGGCCTCGACCACCTCATCGGCCGGGACGTACACCCCGCGCTCGTCCGTGTAGGCGTAGGCCTGGATGTAGCCCTGGTTGAACAGTCGCCGGTACGGCTCCTCGCTGCGACACGAATCCCAGGTCGTACAGCACCTTGTGCCAGAACCGGGAGTACAGCAGGTGCAGCACCGCGTGCTCGACGCCGCCGACGTACAGGTCGACACCGCCGGGATCGTTCCGGCCGGGCCGGATCCTTGCCCATCCAGTACCGCTCGACATCCGGGTCGCAGAAGGTCTTGTCGTTCGTCGGGTCCAGGTAGCGCAACTCGTACCAGCACGACCCCGCCCACTGCGGCATGACGTTCAGCTCGCGGCGGTACTCCCGCGGTCCGTCCCCCAGGTCCAGCGTCACCCGCGCCCAGCCGGTCGCCCTGGCCAGCGGCGGCACCGGCGTGGACTGCGCGTCCTCGGGATCGAAGGACTGCGGCGAGTAGTCGTCGACCTCGGGCAGCGTCAGGGGTAGCGCGTCGTCCGGCAGCGCGATCGCGATCCCGTCATCGTCGTAGACGATCGGGAACGGCTCGCCCCAGTACCGCTGCCGGGAGAACAACCAGTCCCGCAGCTTGTACTGGGTGCGCGCGCGGCCCGCGCCGCGGTTCTCCAGCCATCCGATGATCTCGATCTTTGCCTCGGCGACGCCCATTCCGTTCAACGAGATCTCGTCGTTGGCGCTGTTGATCGCTGGCCCGTCACCCAGGTACGCCTCGTCGTCCGGGTGATCCGCCGTCGGCTGCACGGTCCGCACGATCGGCAGGCCGAACGCAGTGGCGAAGTCCCAGTCGCGGGTGTCCTGCCCCGGCACCGCCATGATCGCGCCGGTGCCGTACCCCATCAGCACGTAGTCCGCGATGAACACCGGGAGAGGGGTTCCGGTGGCGGGATTCTCGGCGTACGCGCCCAGGAAGACACCCGTCTTGTCCTTGTTCTCCTGCCGATCCAGCTCGGACTTGCGCGAGGCCGCCAGCCGGTAGTCCGCGACCGCCGCGGCGGGCGTCGCTGAACCGCTCGTCCAGCGCGGATCCGTGCCGTCCGGCCAGCTTTCGGCGACGATCCGGTCGACCAACGGGTGCTCGGGCGCGAGCACCATGTAGGTGGCGCCGAACAGCGTGTCCGGTCGGGTGGTGAAAACCTCGACGGATTCGGGGCTCTCGGCCGCCGCCCCGTCGCCCGCCGTCACGCCGAAGGTGATGCTGGCGCCCGGCGACCGGCCGATCCAGTTGCGCTGCATGGACTTCACGGAATCGGGCCAGTCCAGCCGGTTCAGGTCGTCGATCAGCCGGTCCGCGTACGCGGTGATGCGCATCATCCACTGGCGCAGGTCGCGGCGGTACACCGGGAAGTTGCCGATGACGCTGCGGCCGTCCGGGGTGACCTCCTCGTTCGACAGCACCGTGCCCAGGCCGGGGCACCAGTTCACCGGCGCCTCGTCGATGTAGGCCAGGCGGTGCGAGTCCAGGATGCGGTGCCGCTCGACACGGGTCAGCTCGGACCACGGCCGGCCGTCGGGGGTCGACCGCGCGCCCGCCTCGAAGTCGGCCACCAGGTCGGCGATCGGCCGCGCACGGTCCGCCGCCTCGTCGTACCAGGCCTCGAACAGCTGGGTGAAGATCCACTGGGTCCAGCGGAAGAACCCGGGGTCCGTGGTGGCCACGCTGCGCCGCTGATCGTGGGCGAAACCCAGCCGGCGCAGCTGCGCCCGGTAGCGCTCGATGTTCGCCTCGGTGGTCACCCGGGGATGCGTGCCGGTGCGCACCGCGTACTGCTCGGCCGGCAACCCGAACGCGTCATAGCCGATGGTGTGCAGCACGTTCCGGCCCGTCATCCGCATGAAGCGGCCCATCACGTCGGTGCCGATGTAGCCCAGCGGGTGCCCGACGTGCAGACCCCTCCCGGACGGGTACGGGAACATGTCCAGCAGGTAGAGCTTGTCCGCGGGCACCGGCGTGCCGTCGGCGGGCGCCAGGGGGCCGGACGGGTTCGGCGTCTCGAAGGTGCCCTCCGCCTCCCAGCGGTCCTGCCACCTGGCCTCGATCTCGCCGGCCAACTCAGCGGTGTAGCGGTACGGCGGGGCCTCGTCGGCGGCGGACGTCGCGCCGGCCGCCTGGGCCTCGGTTGTCATCGCTCGATCTCCCTCGTCTGCAGCGTTCCCTGTCCGCGCACAAAAAATCCCTCCTGGTGTCAGGAGGGATCGCCGCGCCGCCAGCTCGGGTCGGTGCCCGCCGTCAGCGCGGCCGGGAAAGAAGCTGGACCGCCGCCATGGGCGGAAGTCTACGCCCGCGGCGCCGTCTCTCACCGCGCGTGATGGTAGTACTCCCTGCTCGCGGGCAGTGCGAGCAGCACGAGGACGCCGAGCGCGATGACCGCGGCGACCACGTGCAGCGTGATCGTCGTGCCGTGCCCGTAGTAGAAGGCCACCGACACGTGCCCGATCAGGCCGAGCGCGGCGATGGTCATGGTCAGGATGCGGGCCCAGTTGCGGCCGGCCCACAGGTAGAACGCCGCGATCGCGTACAGCACGATCAGGAAGACCGGGACCGTCACGGCGAAGGGCTTGCCGTCGACGGTCGCCAGGCCGGCGGTCACCGACGCGACGATCATCAGGACCACCTGCACCACGACCAGGACGAGTGCGGCGGCCACCGTGCCAGGGCGAGGTGAGCGGTCCAGGGATCGGCTGGTCATGGTGGGTGACTCCCCCCTCGATGCGGATGACCGGACCATAGCGACGGCCGGGCCCTCGATCCATCGTCCGAACCGGGTGTCGCCCGCGGCTAGCATGCGAGCGTGACCGTTGCGCCGTGGGCCCTGACGATTCCGCTTGCGGTCGTCCTGCTGCTGCTCGCGGGCCTCGCCGCGGCGGCCGCTCGTGGCGGCTTCGCCGGCACGCTGACCAGGACCGGCCGGCTCGGCGTGCACTCGCCGCCGGCGATGGCCAGCGACGACGCGTTCACGCTGGCCAACCGGGTGGCCGCGCCAGCCACCACCGGGGCCGCCGTGCTCGCCGCGGTCGTCGCGGTACTGCTGCTCGTCACCGGACCCTCGACGGGCACGGCCATCGTGCTGGGCGCCATCGGACTGATCGGTTCGCTCGTGCTGCTGCTGCTCGCCGGCGTGCTGGGCGACCGGGCGGCGCGGACAGTCCCGATCCCGGCGGCGCGGCCGGCGGGCCGGTCGGCCTCGTGCGGGGGCTGCGGCTGCGGCGCCGGCGGCTGCGCCGCGGTGCTGCAGGGCAGCCGACCAGGCTGGCTGCGACGACGGGCCAGCCCTGACCAGGCTGGCTGCGACGACGGGCCAGCCCTGACCGGGCCGCCTGGCTCGATCAGGGCTGGGTGTCGATTCGTGCGACCCGGTGCGGGACACCGGGCGGGGTGATCAGGAGCGGCGGCGCGCGCTGACCGCGGCGGCCGGGACGAGGACCAGGATCACCGCGCCGACCAGCAGGTTCATCGCGCCGAGCACAAGCTGGGACTGCAGCGGGGCGGTGGTGGTGAACGGCATCAACGCGACGAGCAGCGTGGCGAGCCCGCCCAGCCAGCCGAAGAAGACGCCCGGCCGGGGCGCGAAGTGGATCATCGCGTCGTAGAGCCCGGCGACCGCCACGGCGACCGCGGCGGCGACCATGCCGTAGGTGCTGATGTGCACGAGTTCGAGCGTGCCGTTCCCGAAGACCACCGGAACCCGCAGGATGCCGTTGGCCACGATCATCGCGATGACGCCGGTGAGTCCAGCGGCGACCGCCGCGAGCACGGCGCCGACCCAGAAGCGGCCCTGGTCGATGGTCGAGACGAGGGCGTTCTGCGGCAGCCGGGGAGCCGGCGGCGGCGTGCGGACGGACAGCGGCTCGCGATCGAACTCGCCCCTCGGCTGCTGCACCGCGCCCCACGGCTCGGCGCTCGGCGCGAGGTACCCGCCGCGCAGCGTGTCCTGGCTCTCGCGCCACATCCGCTGGGTGCCGCGGTCGGCCACGAGTGGGGAGCTGGTGACGGTCATCGTCCTCGCCTGCCTTCAACTCATCAGAGCTGGTCGCCGGCTTGCTGCCGGCTTGCTCTGAGGGTGCCGTCCGCGGGCGCTCCGTTCGGTCGGGCGACCGGCGGATCGCGCGGCTGATCGGGTTGTCCCCCGATCGGTGGACCGCCCCGGCGACCGCCTCGCGTCAGTTCCGGGTGAGGTCGCCCGGGTGGTAGGCGAGCATCGTCAGCGGCATCGGCTGACGGCGCAGGACGGAGAACCACAGGTCGGTGCGCGCGCCGGCCAGGACGTCGTCGGGCAGCCCGGGCACGACGTGCCAGGCGCCCTCGATCACCTCGTCCACCAGCTGCTGCGCGTCCCAGCCGGCGCGGCCGGCGTAGATCCGCATGCCGCGCAGCTGGGGGCTGATCAGCTCGGGATCGCCATCGAGGTTGATCAGGACGACGGGACCCGTCACCCCGATCACGCCGTCCACGTCCCGCGCCCGGACGCCGGGGCGGCAGACGCCGAGACACATCGCGGCCGCCGTCTGCACCGGGCCGCCCGCGTAGACGGCCTGGGGCTTGGTGGTGTGCGGCGCCCAGGTGGGCAGCACGTTCTGCACCGCCGTCTCGCTGGGCCGGTTCAGGATGACACCGACCGCGCCGTCGTCGCCGTGCGCGACGAGGTACACGACCGACCGCCGGAAGTGCGGGTCGCGCAGCTCCGGGGACGCCACCAGCAGCATGCCGGCGGCGAGCATGTCGACGTCTCTCATCGCGGGCCATTCTTCCCACCGGGGCGGCAGTCCGCTCACCCCGGCGGGGTGTCGGACGCGGGCTGCGGGAGGCCGATCACCCGAGCCCGCGATCGACGGGGAGCCGCAGGCGCGCCGCCGGACCGAACTCGGTCCGCGCCTCGCCGTCGGGCTCGAACCCGACGGCGCGGTAGAAGGCCATCGCGTGCTCGTTCGCGACGACGCCGATCGCGCTCGCGCCGGCCGCCGCCGCCCGCTCGACCGCATCGGCGATCAGCGCCCTGGCCGCCCCGCGGCGCATCCACCGCGGCGCCGTGAACAGGTCCTCGAGCGCGGGTCGCGGCGCGCGGTACGGCGTGCGGCTGGGCAGCGAGCGCGCTCACCGGGCGGTCTCTCCGCGACGGCGTTGGCGCCGCCGCGACTGCTCGGGCAGTCGCAGGGACCGCAGAACCGTCGCGGAGTCGACGATGCATCCCTCGGGGTCGGCGTGTCGGGCCCGGCGGGGTGGTGGGGCGGCCGATCGTCGGCGCGCGGTTCCCCGGGCCGATCACCGGGCGCGGGGCCGGGCTCTGCGGCACGGTTCGCACCGAGACGGAGCCCAGGGTTCGCGCGTACCGTTCGACCGTGACCCACCCGCGGCCCCCCTCCGTCCCGGAGGCCGCCGCGGCGCCCCCATCGCCGCCCTCGTCGTCCGCGGGGGCCGGCCCGACGGCTGCGGTCGACCCGCATGTCGCCGAGGGCGAGCGGCCGTCCGTCAAGGGCTTCTTCCATCTGCTGCAGGTCCGCGGGCTTCGGCGGCTCGTCGGGGTCCGGCTGTTCCACTCGTTCGGGGACGGCGCGTTCCAGGGCGCGCTCGCCGTCCTCGTCCTGTTCAGCCCGGAGCGCGAGACCGAGCCGGCCGAGATCGCGGCCGGGTTCGCCGTGCTGCTGCTGCCGTACTCCATCCTGGGACCGTTCGCGGGCGCGCTGCTCGACCGGTGGAGCCGGCGCAGGGTGCTGGTCTGGGCGAACCTCATCCGCGCGGCGCTGGTGCTGCTGGTCGCCGTGCTGATCGCGCTGGACCTGCCGCGCGTGCTGCTGTTCATCACGGCGCTGGTGATCATGGGCGTCGGCCGGTTCGTCGGATCCGGGCTGTCCGCGTCGCTGCCGCACACCGTCGCCCGCGACAGCCTGGTCGGCGCCAACGCGCTGGCTACGACGGCGAGCGCGATCACCACCGCGGTCGGCGGCGGCTACGCGATCCTGCTGCGCGCGGTGCTCGGCGAGACCCACCAGCGGATCGCCCTGATCACCGCGACTGTCCTCGTCTTCTACCTCATCGCCGCGCTCATCGCGACGCGCTTCGGCGTCATGGAACTCGGCCCGGACGAGACCGACGAACCCGCCCAGCCTCTTCGCGCCGTGCTCGAGGGGTTCGGCAGCGCGCTCGGGCACGTCGTCAGCCGGCCGACCGTCGGCGTCGCCGTGCTGGTGGTGATGGCGGTCCGGTTCTGCTTCGGCTTGTGCACGCTCGTCGTGCTGCTGTTGTTCCAGAAGTACTTCACCGAGAACGTCGGGATCCTCCGCACCGGGCCCACCGGTATCGCCGAGCTGCTGGCCGTCGGCGCGCTCGGCATCTTCCTCGGCGCGCTGGTCACCGCGCCCGCCGTCAGGCACCTCGGCCGTACCCGCTACCTGGTCGCCCTGCTCACCACCACTGCGTTCGTCACGCTGATCCTCGGCAGCCGGTTCACCATCATCACCACGCTGATCGTCACGCTGGTCGTCGGCTTCACGTACCAGTCGAGCAAGATCTGCATGGACTCCGTGGTGCAGGCGGACTCGGACGACGCCTACGTCGGCCGCGTGTTCGCGCTCTACGACACGGCCAACAACGTCTGCTACGTGGGCGCGTTCTGCCTGGGCGTGCTGCTGGTACCCGAGAACGGTCGCGGCATGGTGGCCGTGCTGCTGGTCGCTGCCATCTTCCTGGCCATCGCGGTGGGCTACGGGCTCGCCCAGGCCCGGCTCACCAGGCGGGCGACGCACGGCTCCCCGACCGGCTGACCCACCGGTCGCCTACTCGGGGTGGGCCGCCGGGTCCGGCTCCTCGGGCCGCTCCGCAGAGCTCGGCTCAGCCGAGCTCGGGACGGCCGGGATGCCCTCGCGCGCGGCCCAGTCGCGCAGCGCGGTCACCGCCTCGTCGTGATCCAGCGGCCCGCGCTCCAGCCGGAGCTCCTTGAGGAACGACCAGGCCCTGCCGACGAGCGGTCCCGGCGGCAGCCCGAGCAGCTGCATGATCGCGTGGCCGTCCAGGTCGGGCCGCACCCGCGCGAGGTCCTCCTCCGCCGCGAGCCGGGAGATCCGCTCCTCGAGGTCGTCGTAGGACCGCTGCAGCGCGCGCCGCCGGTTCGGGTTGCGGGTGGTGCAGTCGGCCCGTACGAGCTTGTGCAGCCGCGGCAGCAGGTCGCCGGCGTCGGTTACGTAGCGACGCACGGCGGAGTCGGTCCACGCGCCGGTGCCGTAGCCGTGGAAGCGCAGGTGCAGGAACGTCAGGGTGGCGACGTCGTCGACCAGGGCCTTGGGGAGCTTGAGCCCGCGCAGCCGGGACCGGACGAGCTTGGCCCCGACCACCTCGTGGTGATGGAAGCTCACCCCGCCGCCCGGCTCGAATCGGCGGGTGGCCGGCTTGCCGATGTCGTGCAGCAGCGCGGCGAGGCGGAGCGTCAGGTCGGGACCGTCCGTCTCCTGCGCGATCGCCTGGTCGAGGACGGTCAGGGTGTGCTCGTAGACGTCCTTGTGCTGGTGGTGCTCGTCGCGCTCGAGCTGCAGCGCGGGCAGCTCCGGCAGGATCCGCTCGGCCAGCCCCGTCTGGGTGAGCAGCGCCAGCCCGGCGCGCGGGTGGTCGCCGAGCATCAGCTTCACGACCTCCGCGCTGATCCGCTCGGTGGTGATCCGGTCGATCTCGCCGGCCATCGCGGTCATCGCGGCGACCACCCGCGGGGCGGGGCGGAACCCGAGCTGGGACACGAACCGGGCGGCGCGGAGCATCCGCAGCGGGTCGTCGCGGAACGACAGTTCGGGGGTGTTCGGGGTGTCCAGCACCCGCTGCGCGAGCTGACCGAGCCCGCCGAAGGGATCGGCGAACCGGTGACCCGGCACGGAGACCGCCATCGCGTTCACCGCGAAGTCGCGGCGCAGCAGGTCGCCCGCCAGCGTGTCGCCGTACGTCACCTGGGGGTTCCGCGACCGCCCGTCGTACTGGTCGCTGCGGAACGTCGTGATCTCCAGCCGCAGCCCGGCCTTGCCGACGCCGACCGTGCCGAACTCGATCCCGGTCTCCCAGGTGCTGTCCGCCCAGCCGCGGACGATCGCCTGGACGTCGGCCGGCCGGGCGTCCGTGGCGAAGTCCAGGTCGTCGCCGAGCCGGTTCATCAAGGCGTCGCGCACGGACCCGCCGACGAGGTGCAGCTCGTGGCCGGCGCCCGCAAACCGGGCGCCCAGCTCGTCCGCCACCGGCGACACCCGGAGCAGCTCCGCCACCGCGGAGCGCTGCAGCGCGGTCAGCGCGTCCGCCGGCGGGCGGCGGGGCGGGGGGCTGGACACGACGGGCCAGTCTATCGGCGCGGGGCGCGCGCCCGGGCCGCCGGAAGCGACACCGGCGACGCGCGGACGACCGCCTCGCGCCGCCCGGAGATCGGCGTTCGGGCAGTTCGGCGCCGATACGATCGAGCCGTGCCCCCCGCTCGCCTGTCGCCGGCGGGTCGACGCCGTCGGCCCGCGGACGAGACGTCGGCGGGTGGGCTGGTGGTCCGCACGGCGGACGGCGAGCCCGCGGCGGCGCTCATCGGCCGGCTGGACCGGCGGGGCCGGCTCCGCTGGTCGCTGCCGAAGGGCCACATCGAGCGGGGTGAGACGACCGAGCAGGCAGCCGTTCGCGAGGTCGCCGAGGAGACGGGCATCTCGGGGCGGATCACCGCCAAGCTCGGCAGCGTCGAGTACACGTTCGTCGCCGACGGCCGGCTGATCCACAAGCGCGTGCACCACTTCCTGATGGAGGCGGTGGACGGCGAACTGTCGGACGCCGACGTCGAGGTGACCGAGGTCGCGTGGGTGCCGCTGACCGATCTCTCCCGACGGCTGGCGTACGCCGGGGAGCGGCGGCTGGTCCGCCGCGCCGTGGAGATGCTGGCGGAGAGCGCGTGATCCCTGCGGCGGCAGGGGGATCGGGAGCGACCCCGGCGGTCGCGGGGGCCCGACGACGCGAGGCGAGCGGTGATGGTCATCAGCGCCGACGGTCCGTAGGCCGCGCGGGGCCGCGCCGGACGTTCGCCGCCGTCGCGTCGTTGCTCCTCGCCGGGCTCGCGATCATCCCGGTCGCACCGGCCGCGGCCGCGTCGGCCACCCAGATCGCCCCGATCGCCACGGCCGCGTCCGCTCGGGTCGAGGAGGACTACAGGGGCCTGCTGGCCTTCGACGTGGCGACGGTCGATCCGGCGGTCGTCACGGCCACGGCGCCGGCGCAGCTGACCGTCACCGGCATGCTGACCAACACCGGCGGCCGCCCGCTGACGGACCTCATCTACCGCTTCCAGCGCGGGCCGGCGCAGCCGAGCGAGGCCGACGTGCGGCGCCAGCTCGCGGAGCCGAGCGAGCCGGTCGAGCACGTGCAGGCGGACTTCGCGCCGCTGCTGCCGGCCGTCGCGCCGGGCGAGACGCTCCCGTTCACCGCCACGGTTCCGCTGGCCGGCGCGGACGGGCTCGACCTCGGCGAGCCGGGCGTCTACCCGGTCATGATCAACGTCAACGGCGCGGTGCAGCTCGACACCGGGCCGCTGGACGCGCGCGTCGGCGAGCTCTACCTGATGATCACCGTGCTGCAGGTGCCCGGCACGGCCGGGGCGAGCGCCGGCGCAAACCCCGCGCTGCCCGGGGCCGGCACCGGCACCGCCACACCCGTCCCGGTCAACGTGGTGTGGCCGCTGGTCGACCGGCCGCACCTCGGCGTCGGCGGCATCTTCCTGAACGACGACCTGGCCGCGGCCATCGCGCCGGGCGGGCGGCTGGACCGCCTCGTCGCCGCGCTTGCCGGCGGGACGGCGGCCGGCACCGGGCGTGGATCGGCCGCGTCGCAGGGCGGCGGCATCACCCTCGCCATCGACCCTGGGCTGCTCGACGAGCTCGACCGGATGAGCCAGGGCTACCGGGTGGTCGCCGACCCCGCCGCGCCGCAACCCTCGCTGGTGATCGCGGCGGCCCCCGACGACGCCACTCCGGCCCCGCCCACGACGGAGCAGGGGTCGCCCGCCACCGGCGGCGCGGCACCCGCGACGACGGCCGGCGGCGCCGCGCCCGATGCGGCGGGCGACCCGGCGGGGACCGCCACCGATCAGGGCACGAACGACGGTCCGGTCGACGACGGAGCCCCGCTGGTTCCGGACGAGGGCACCGTCGACGGCACCGGCCAGGAGGCCGCCGCCGACTTCCTCGACCGGCTGCGCGCGCTCACGCGCACCTATCCGACCCTGCTGCTGCCCAGGGGCGACGCGGACGCCACCGCGCTCGTCCGATCCGACCTGCCCGAGCTGCTCACCACCGCGGTCGGCCAGGGCCGGGAGATCGCGGACGACGTTCTCGGCGCGGGCACCGCCGCGGCCGTCGACGACGTCGCGTTGCCCCTGAACGGGTTGATCGACGCCGCGACCCTCGCCGCGCTCTCCCGCGACGGGCTGACGTCCGCGCTGCTCGCCCGCGAGTCGGTCACCCCGTCGTCAGCGGCGGACGCGACGCAGGTCGCGGTCGACCCGGCGCAGGCCGGTGGGACCGCGGCGCAGACGGGGACCGTGCCGGCCGCGCTCTCCGACACCGATCCCCTGACATCGGTCGGCTCGCTGGTCACCCCGTCCGGCGCGCCCGGCTCGGCCGGCTGGGCGCTCCGCATCAACGCGATGACGGCGGTCCTGGCCCAGCGCTCGTTCGACGGCTCCGCGGTGCCGTCCGTGGTCGTGCCCGACCGGTCCTGGGATCCCAACGACGCCACCCTCGGCGGGCTCACCGGCCTGCTCGCCGAGCTCGGCAGGTTGGGGGTCATCGAGCCGATCGCCGTGACCGACCTGGCTGCGGCCGCCACGGAGCGCGCCGAGGCCGCGTACCCGGAGGCGGCGCGAGCGGCCGAGCTCTCCCCCGAGTACCTGGACCGCGTGCGGCGCGACCAGTACCAACTCGACAGCCTCGCCGCCGTGCTGACCTCGCTGCCCCAGGCCGCCGACCCGGTGCCGGTGCTCGACGCCATGCAGGACGCGATCGACGCCTCCGCCGCCGGCGCCTTCCGCACCAACGCCTCCGTGGGGCTGGCGAACCTCGCCACCGTCGAGTCGACCGTCGCGGGCATCCGCGGCGGCGTCGCGATCGCCTCGGCCGGCAACTCCTACACGCTCGCCTCCTCGTCGTCGCCGCTGGTGCTGACCGTGCAGAACTCGCTGCCCTACGACGTCGCGCTGAGCGTGCGGATCACCGGCGGCGAGCGGGTCGGCCTGACCACCACGGATCCCGGCGTCCAGGTGATCGAGGCGGGCCGGTCGCAGCAGATCAAGATCCCGGCCCAGGTGTCCCGGTCCGGCCAGTTCCAGGTGGGCGCCCAGCTCGTCACGGCGGACGGCAACGACTGGGGCGCGCCGGTGGTGCTGTCCGTGGAGTCCACCGCGTACGGCGCGGTGACGGTCATCGCGATCATCGTCGCGGGCGGCGTGCTGGTGCTGATGGTGGTGCTGCGGATCGTCCAGCGGCTGCGCGCGCGGCGGGAGCGCCTGGCTCGGGAGGCGGCCGCGGCCGCGCGGGGCGACACGCCGCCCGGCGACACCGGTGCCCTGGCCGTGGTCGAGGACGATGCGATGGGCACCGGCGTGCACGACGACAAGGCCGCGGTCAGCGGCGTCGGGGACGGGACCATCGGGGAGCCGGCCGCGCCGCCCGCGCGCGACCGGCCAGGGGCGGGGGCGGCACGGTGAGCGGCCAGTGACCAGCGACTCGGCCACGCCGGTGCGCGACGACGTCTCCGGCATGAAGACCGCCGGAACGGGCGGCGTAGTGCGTGCCGGCGCGGTGATGGCCGTCGCGACGCTGGTCAGCCGCGCGACGGGCTTCCTGTCCAAGGTCGTCCTCGTCAGCGTGCTCGGCTTCGGCCTGGTCAACGACGCGTACACGATCGCGAACACGCTGCCCAACATCATCTTCGAGCTGCTCATCGGCGGCGTGCTGACGTCGGTGGCGATTCCGCTGCTGTCCCGCGCCAGGGCGGATCCGGACGGCGGCACCGGGTACACGCAGCGGTTGATGACCGCGGCCGTGGTGGGCCTGCTGGTCGCGACCGCGCTCGCCATCGCCTGCGCGCCGCTGCTGACCAACCTCTACCTGTCCGGCGGCCCCGACACCGTCGACCAGGACCTGGCGAACTCGCTCGCCTACCTGCTGCTGCCGCAGATCTTCTTCTACGGCATGGCCGCGCTGTTCGCGGCGATCCTGAACACCCAGGAGAAGTTCGGCGTGCCCGCGTGGGCGCCGGTGGCGAACAACCTGGTGGTCATCGGGGTCGGCGTCGCCCTGCACTTCATGACCAGCGCGGGCGGCGGGGTCGCCTCGCTGAGCCGCGAGCAGTTCCTGGTGCTGGGGCTCGGCACCACGCTCGGCATCGTTCTGCAGGCCGTGGTGATGCTGCCGGCGCTGCGCCGGGTGGGTTTCCGCTTCCGCTGGCGCTGGGGCGGCGACCGCCGGCTGCTCGAGGCCGGCGGCCTCATGCTCTGGGCCGTCGCCTACGTGCTGGTCTCCCAGGTCGGCTACATCGTCACCACCAACGTGGCGTCCGGGAACGTCGCCGGCGGCATCGCGATCTACGCCTTCGCATCGATGCTCTTCCAGCTGCCCTACGGGATCATCGGGGTCTCGATCCTGACGGCGATCATGCCGCGGATGAGCCGGCACGCGGCCGCGGGCGAGATCGAGAACGTCAAGGACGACGCGTCGCTGGCCAATCGGCTGACGATCGTCGCGCTCACCCCGATCGCGGCCGGCATCGCGGTGCTGGCCTCGTCCCTGGCGATCGTCACGTCGCTGTACGGAGCGGTCGACCTGTCCGAGTCGCTGGTCCTGGGCAGCACCCTCGCCGCGTTGATCTTCGGGCTGGTCCCGTTCGCGGTGACGCTGGTGCAGATGCGGGTGTTCTACGCGATGAAGGACGCGCGGACCCCGACGATCATCAACGCGATCATGGTGGCGGTGCGCGTGCCGCTGCTCATCGCGTGCGCCGGCCTCGCGCCCAACCTGATCGTCCCCGGCCTGGCGCTGGCAACCGCGATCTCCTACCTGGTCGGCGCGATCACCGGGGAGATCTGGCTGCGCGCCCGATACGGGCCGATGCGCACCTGGCGCACGCTGCTCACGCTGATCAAGATGACGGTCGCCGGCGCGGCCGGGGCCGGCGCCGCCTTCCTGGTCAGCGAGCGGGTGCTGCGGCTGGAGGTCACGGGTCTCGGCGACGCCCTGCTGGAGATCCTGGTGGGGGTGGTCGTCGGACTGCTCGTCATCGCGGCAGTCGCCCTGCTGCTGAGGGTGGAAGAACTCGTCCCGGCGCGCCGCCGGATCGCCGCAGCGGTCGGGCGCCTCTTCGGCCGATCCCCACGGCCGCCGCAGCCGCCGTCGGCTCAGGACGGTCCGGCCGCCCCCCAGGCCGCCGGCCCCGATTCCGCGTCGGAGCGCACTGTCCCGGTCCTCGCCGCAACCTCGGCGGGGGTCGCGGCGTCCACCCTCCCGAGCGCCGCCACCACCGGCGAGCCGCGGCATGCCCGCCCCCAGGGCGATCCCGGCTCGGGTGCCATCGCCCCGGGTGCGTCCCGGCATGGGCCACCGGCCGGGCATGGCACCCTGGGCACTGGCCTTCCGGCGCGCGCGAGCGGCAGTGACGTGACCCGCAGCGGTCCGAGTACGAGGGAGCAGGTGTCCGTGGCGAACGACAGCGGTCGCGCGATCGCCGCCGACGATGCGGCCACCCCCGCCGGGATCGACGCCGGCGACACGACGGTTCTCGAGAGTTCGGCCGTCGCGGCCGGCGCGGCGCCCGACCGGGCATCCGCAGAGGTATCCGACAGCGAGTCGACGGTGGCCGTGGGCTCCCCCGCGCCGTCCGGCCCGCCGTCCGAAGGTGTCGAGGACTTCGCCCCGCTGCACCCGGGCGCCACGGTCGGCGGCCGGTATCGCCTGGTCAGCCTGGTCGCGCACGACAGCGGCGGGCACTGGTTCTGGCGGGCCAAGGACACCGTCCTGCCCCGCGACATGGCCGTCACGATGCTGCCCGACACCAACGGCACGTCGGCCACGGTGGCGCGCACCCTGCGCGCCGGCCGGCTGCACCACGCCGGCCTGCCGCAGACCCTGGACGTCGGCACCGATCACGGCCAGTCCTACGTCGTGGGCCAGTGGGTGGACGGCGCGACGCTCACCGACCTGCTGTCCGGCGGCCCGCTGGAGCCGGACGTCGCGACGTCGATCACCGCCAAGGTGTCCGAGGCCGTCGCCGAGGCGCACCGCAACGGGATCGCCCTGGGCGCCATCAGCCCCTCACTGGTCCGGGTGAACTTCGACGGCCAGGTCCGGCTCTCGCACGTCATCGCGCACGCCTCCGCGACCCCCGCCAACGACATCCGCGCGATCGGCGCCCTTCTTTACCTGATGCTCACCGGCACCTGGCCCCTGACGCAGCCGGTGGAGACCGGGCAGCCGGGACCCGGCGGCCGCATCGCGACCCTGCCGCCCGCGCCGACCCGCCTCGGCCGCGAGCTGCCCGCCGCGGAGGTGCGGCCCACCGTGCCGGAGGCGCTGTCGGCCCTGGCGGAGCGGGCGCTGCATCCGGACGAGCCGGACGGCATCCACGCGGTCGGCGCCATCGCCGCCCTGCTGCGCAGCCCCGAGACGGGGGCCGGCGTCGCCGCCGCTCCTCCCCCGCCGCGCGTTCGCCCGCTCACCGTGGCCGACCGCCGGCTGATCAAGGAGCGACGGGTCAAGCTGTCGATCGCCGGCGTGGTGCTGGCCGTCTTCGCGCTGCTGATCGTCATCGCGCTGGGCGGGCTGGGCAACCAGTTCCTGGCGTCGATCCAGAACAGCGCGCCGGAGGAGAACCTGCTCGTCGACGCCGCCGCGCCGACCGACCAGAGCGGGCCGGCGCCGTCCGAGTCCGCTTCGCCCCCGTCGGAATCGGCGGCCGCGTCGTCCGCGACCGGCCCCGCCGCGGCGCCCGTGAAGATCGTCGGCGGCAGCGTGTACGACCCGCAGGGCGACGGCAACCCCGACTACGCCGCCTACGTGGACCGGGCCTACGACGGCAACGCGGAGTCCGCGTGGCTGACCTGGATCTACAAGCGGCAGTTCCCCAGCCTGAAGAACGGCGTCGGGCTGATGCTGGAGCTGGAGAAGGAGATCGTGCCCACGAGTGTGGTGATCAACAGCGCCACGCCGGGCACCACGGTCGAGGTGCGCTCCACCACCGACCCGGCCGCGCCGCTGGACAAGACCACCGGCCTGGCGTCCGCGACCGTCGCGAACGGCCCGCTGACCATCCCGATGCCGGCGAACGCGCCCAAGTCGAAGTACCTGCTGGTGTTCGTCACGGGCATGAGCCCCACCACGGACAACCAATTCCAGGCGAAGATCAACGAGATCACGATCAACGGCACCTGACGTCCCGCGCCCGTGGTCGTGTCGTTGCCGTGCGGCCGCGCGCTGCGCGGCGGCCGTGGACGGGGAATGCGGGCCAGTAGGCTGGCGTTGAGCAGTCTGGTACGGCGATGACCGGGTCTCCGCGTCGGAGCCGGGATCGCACAGTCCGCGGCGGCCGGGTCCGGCGCCAGCGGGGAGCAAGCCGAGGGGAACTCGTGACCGAACAGACCGCTGTCCAGACCCCCACGCAGGGCACGGTGCACGACGTGATCGTGATCGGGTCGGGTCCGGCCGGCTACACGGCCGCCATCTACCTGGCCCGCGCCGACCTCAAGCCGGTCGTGTTCGAGGGCTACCAGTACGGCGGCGCCCTGATGACCACCACCGAGGTGGAGAACTTCCCCGGGTTCCCCGCCGGCATCCAGGGCCCCGAGCTGATGGCGCAGATCCGCGAGCAGGCGGAGCGCTTCGGCGCCGACCTGCGCGCCGTCGACGTCGAGTCGGTGGACCTCACCGGGCCGGTCAAGAAGGTGGTCGTCGACGGCGAGGAGATCCTCGCCCGTGCGGTCGTGCTGTCCACCGGGTCCGCGGCCCGCTACCTGCAACTGCCGGACGAGCAGCGGCTGATCGGCCGCGGCGTGTCCTCGTGCGCGACCTGTGACGGCTTCTTCTTCCGTGACCAGGACATCGCCGTCGTCGGCGGCGGTGACTCCGCGATGGAGGAGGCGACGTTCCTGGCCCGCTTCGCGCGGACCGTGACAATCGTCCACCGGCGCGAGGAGTTCCGGGCGTCGGCGATCATGCTCGATCGCGCGCGGAACAACCCGAAGATCCGCTGGATCACCAACGCCGAGGTCACCGGGGTGCAGGGCGAGACCGCCGTGTCCGGCCTGACCCTCACCGACACCCGCACCGGGGAGACGTCGGAGCTGCCCGTGACGGGCCTGTTCCTGGCGATCGGCCACGACCCGCGGTCGGACATCTTCCGCGACCAGATCAGCACCGACGACGCCGGCTACGTGCTGACCGGGCACCTCGTGGGCGCGCACTCCGGCACCGGCACCAGCCTGCCCGGCGTGTTCGCCAGCGGCGACCTGGTCGACCACGTCTACCGGCAGGCGGTCACGGCTGCCGGCTCCGGGTGCGCCGCGGCACTCGACGCGCAGCACTACCTGGCGTCCGAGTCGCACGCGCACACCACCGACCCCCTGCACGGCATCGCGCCGGCCGAGGACCCGTCCATCCCCCAGGACATGGCCGAGACGATCTCCGTCTGACCCGACCCGGCCGGCGTCCCGACCGAACCGCGCCGCCGGCATCGACAAGCACCCGGTTCCACCCCATATCCGCACCAGGAAAGGCAGCACATGACCACCGTCAAGGTCACCGACGCCAGCTTCACCGCTGACGTCCTCCAGTCCGAGAAGCCCGTCATCGTCGACTTCTGGGCGGAGTGGTGCGGGCCCTGCCGGATGGTCTCCCCGATCCTGGAGGAGATCGCCAGCAAGCACGAGGACAAGGTCACGGTCGCCAAGCTCGACATCGACGCGAACCCGCAGGTCGCGCAGCAGTACCAGATCCTGTCGATCCCCACGATGCTCGTCTTCCAGGGCGGCCGGCCGGTCAAGCAGATCGTCGGCGCGAAGCCGAAGGCCGCGCTGCTGGCCGAGTTCGCCGACGTGCTCGCCTGACCCGCTCCGTCCCGTCCGGTCTAGCGGCGGACCCCGCCGCCGCACGCTCCCAACCGCCGCCGTTCCGCGCTCCCTGGCCCGGACGGCGGCGGTTGGCGTCCGGGACGACGATCGGAGCGGGTTGTCAGCGGGATGTGACGCGAACGATGCCCGCGAGCGCCCTTCCGGACGCCGAACCGGGCGTTTCGGGCCAACCCCGGTGCGGCACAGCGCGTCCTTGGGTCATGACGGTCCATTTTTCGTTGCACAATGATGAGCGGCTCGGGGCTGTGGGGACCGTCGACTCGACGAAGGCGCGATCAGGGAGAGCGATGCTGCTGCGACGCGGAGACCGTGGACCGGCCGTGGCCGACGTCCGGCACGCCCTGGCCTCGCTCCAGCTGCTGCCGGCCGCCGCCGACGTCGACCCCGACCATGTCGAGTTCGACGCGGACACCGACAGCGCGATCCGCACGTTCCAGCAGCGGCGCGGCCTGATCGTCGACGGCATCGTCGGCCCCGTCACCGTGCGTTCGCTGACCGACGCCCGCTGGAAGCTCGGCGACCGGATCCTCAGCTTCACGCTGTCCGCGCTGATGACCGGCGACGACGTGATGGCGCTGCAGACCCGGCTCTCCGAGCTCGGCTATAACACCGGGCGGCCGGACGGCATCTTCGGCCCGCTGACCGACGGCAGCGTCCGCGACTTCCAGCGGCACCGCGGCCTCACCGACGACGGCGTGTTCGGCGCCGAGACCTACCGCGAGCTGGTGCGCATCGGCCGGATGGTCACCGGCGGGCGCCCGCAGTACCTGCGCGAGCACCAGCTGCTGCGGCAGTCCGGCCCGCGGCTGGGCGGCAAGCGGATCATGATCGACCCGGCGCACGGCGGGGACGACACCGGCTGGGTGGCCGGCGACGCGCGCGCCGCGGACCTGACGTTCGACCTGGCGCGCCGGCTGCAGGCGCGGATGGTCACCGCGGGGATGTCCGTGTCGCTGAGCCGCGGCCCGCACGAGAACCCGACCGCCGAGGAGCGCGCGGAGACCGCCAACCGGGTGAACGCCGACCTGCTGCTGAGCCTGCACATCGACGGCTCCAGCTCGCCGCAGGCCCGCGGCATCGCCACCTTCCACTTCGGCACCGACTCGGGCGCCACCTCCACCGTCGGCGAGACCCTGGCCGAGCTCGTGCAGCGAGAGCTGGTGGCGCGCACCAGGTTCGTCGACTGCCGCGTGCATCACCGGCCGTGGGACATCCTGCGCCTGACCCGAATGCCCGCCGTGCAGGTGGAGATCGGCTACCTGTCCAACCCGGACGAGCGGGCGCGGCTGCTGTCCGACGACTTCCGCAACGTCCTCGCCGACGGGCTGCTCGTCGCCGTCAAGCGGCTCTACCTGGACGGCCGGGACGACCCGCACACCGGCACGTTCACCTTCTCGGACCTGCTCGCGCACGAGCGCGCGATCCGCGACTCGGCCTGATCCGCATCTCCGCGGATTTCCGCGGATTTCCGCGCGCATCCGTTGAGCCCGTATGACGGTGGCGTCCCTCGTATGACGTTCTAACGCCATACGAGGGACGCTCCGGTCATACCGTCGGCGCCGCGGTCATACCGCCATCGTTGCCGCGCCTGCCGTCAGTTGCTGCCGACGAGCTCCGGCACGGCCGGGGCGGGCGAGGCCGGCACGGTGATCACGGTGAACAACTTCTCCAGCGCGGCCTCGACGTCGGCCTTCCAGCTGATCCCCTGCGCCAGCTCGTAGCGCAGCCGCGGGTACTGGTGGTGCGGCGCGACGTCCTCGAACCCGACGGCGCGGGCGAACCCGGCCGGGAGCAGGCACTGCGGGACGGCCGGCGCGGCAGGGTCGGCGCCGGGATCGGCGGGATTCTCCCCCGCGTGCGAGCCCGATCCCGATCCGGCACCCACACCCGTACCGGATGAAACGCCCGGGGTGGGCGGCGCTGGCTCGTCGTGCCGCTTGGACCGCAGCTTGTGGTGCCGCTTGTGGGCGGACGCCTGCTCCCCGACGACGTCCGGCGCGCCCTCCCGCCCGAACAGCTCGATCGCCCTCACGCCGCGCCGGGTCAGCTCGAGGATCACGCCCTCCAGCAGGTACCGCGCGAGGCCCTGCCCGGTGTGGCCCTCCAGGATGCGGGCGGACGTGAGCAGCACGGCGTCGGGCGAGACCGGCGAGGTCGGGAAGGCGGACGCCCCGGGCACCGCGGTCGGCGGCGCGTAGAGGGCGAACCCCACGGGTTTGTCGTCGACGGTCACCAGCTGACCGGCGGAGCCCCAGGTCAGCATCACGCCCGACAGCCAGACCTCCTTCTCGAACTCGGTGTCGCCGAGCCGGACGGAGGTCCGCGCGGCGGCGGGGTCCAGCTCCCATGCCACGCAGCTGCGGCACCGGTCGGGCAGCATGCCGATGGTCGTCATCGACAGCGGCACAAGCGCTCGCGTCACTCCGCTCCCTGCTGCCGGCTTGCCTGGTCGCACCCGCCACGCGGGGCACGCGCGGGACCTCGATCGTGTGCCGTCGGCCGCCAGCGCCGCTCCCAGGATAGGCGGTGCGCCGGGCGCGGGCAGGCGCGCGGTGGCGTCGCGGCCCGGGTCAGCGGACGCACCGGGCGCCGTCGGCGCGCAGCGCGCACCGTCATTCGACGACCGGTCGCGATGCGCCGTTAGGATGAGCGGAGCCGTTCGGGCCGGTCGCCGGGTCGCGAGGGGGCGTCGCCTCGCGCGCACCTGGGCGTCCGGCCCGATTCCGCAATCTCTCGAGGTGGTCCTGTATGACGGGCAACAGCCTGGACCCGCACATCTCGCGCTACGCCGAACGCACCAGCGGCATGCGCGCATCGGCGATCCGGGCCCTGTTCGCCGTGGCCAGCCGCCCCGAGGTGGTCTCCCTCGCCGGCGGCATGCCCTACCTGCAGTCGCTGCCCCTGGAGTCGCTCGCGACCGAGGCCGCGGCCCTCGTCAACGAGGAAGGCCTGATCGCGCTGCAGTACGGCTCCGGCCAGGGCATCGTGCCGCTCCGCGAGCAGATCTGCCACGTGATGTCACTCGAGGGCATCACCGCCCATCCGGACGACGTGATGGTGACGGTCGGCTCGCAGATGGCGCTCGACCTCGTCACCCGGGTGTTCTGCGATCCCGGCGACGTCATCCTCGCGGAGGCACCCTCCTACGTCGGCGCGCTCGGCACCTTCCGCGCGTACGAGGCGCAGGTCGTGCACGTGGGGATGGACGACCACGGCCTGATCCCGGAGGCGCTCGAGGCGGCCATCGAGTCGTGTCGCGCCACCGGGCGCCGGGTCAAGCTGCTGTACACGATCCCGAATTTCCACAACCCGGCCGGCGTGACCATGTCGGACGAGCGCCGGGTGCGGATCGCCGAGATCTGCCGCCGCACCGGCATCGCCATCCTCGAGGACAACCCGTACGGACTCCTGGGTTTCGACGACCACGTGCGGCGCGCGATCCGCGCCGACGACCCGGACAACGTGATCTATCTCGGCTCTTTCTCCAAGACGTTCGCCCCCGGCCTGCGCGTCGGGTGGGTGCTCGCCCCGCACGCGGTGCGGGAGAAGCTCGTGCTGGCCAACGAGGCCGCCACCCTGAACCCGCCGGTGTTCAACCAGATGCTGATCTCCCGGTACCTGGAGAAGTTCGACTGGCAGAACCAGATCAAGTCCTACCGGCAGACCTACGCCGAGCGGCGCGACGCGACCCTGTCCGCGCTCTCCGCGCACATGCCCGAGGGCACCAGCTGGACGCATCCCGACGGCGGGTTCTACGTCTGGGTGACGCTGCCGGAGGGCTTCGATGCGGCCGCGATGCTGCCCAGGGCGGTCACCGCGCGCGTGGCCTACGTGCCCGGGAACGCCTTCTATGCCGACGGTCTCGGCGCCCGGCAGCTGCGCCTGTCGTACTGCTTCCCGACCTCGGACCGCATCCAGGAGGGCGTGCGCCGGCTGGCCGGGGTGCTGGACGGCGAGCTCGACGTCATGCGGACGTTCGGTCCCACCTGGTCGCGACCCGCGATCGCCCCGTCGTCGCCGTCCCCCGACACCGCCTGATCCACCGCTCACCGTCATCCGCAACGCCCCATCGCCGACCCACGAGGAGCCGATCAACCGATGTCCCGTCACGTGGTGGTGCTGGCCGGGGGTCTCAGTCACGAGCGAGAAGTGTCCCTGCGCTCCGGATCTCGACTGCACGAGGCGCTGCGGCACCTCGGCATGGACGTGACCGTGCGGGACGTCGACGTCGACCTCATTCCCTGGCTCAGCAAGACCAAGCCCGACGCGGCGATCATCACGCTGCACGGTGGGCGCGGCGAGAACGGCGCCATCCAGGGCATTCTCGAGATGGTCGGCGTTCCCTATCTCGGCACGCCGACGAAGAACTGCCGGCTCGCCTGGGAGAAGAACATCGCGAAGAACCTCGTGGAGCGCAGCGGATACACGACGCCGCCGTGGATCTCCGTGTCGCACAGCACGTTCCGCGACCTCGGCGCGGCGGTGATGATCGACCAGCTGGTCAACTACCTCGGGCTGCCGCTGATGGTCAAGCCGCAGCACGGCGGTTCAGCGCTGGGCGCCGCGGTCGTGCGATCGGCCGAGGACCTGCCGTCCGCGCTCGTCGGCGCGTTCGCCTACGGCGACATCGTGGTGGTGGAGACGTTCGTCGACGGCATCGAGCTCGCGATCACGGTGATCGAGGAGGCGGACGGCGCGCGGGCCCTGCCCGCGGTCGAGATCGCACCCGAGAGCGGCTTCTTCGACTACGAGTCGCGTTACACCGCGGGGCTGACGACGTACTTCACCCCCGCCCGGCTCACCGACGAGGTGGCCGCCGCGGCCGCGGACCTGGCGATCGGCGCCCACCGCGTGCTGGGGTTGCGCGACGTGTCGCGCACGGACGCCATCGCATCCGCCGACGGCACCGTGCACTTCCTCGAGGTGAACGTCTCGCCCGGCCTCACCGAGACCTCGATGCTGCCGATGTCGGTGGCGGCCTCCGGCCGGGACCTCGGCGAGGTCTACGCCGACCTCGTCGAGCGCGCCATCGCGCGCGTCTCCTGATGCGCTGAGAAGTGCCGTGCTGCACCACTTTTCGCGTAGGTCGGGAAGGCACGCGGGCCGGTCGTCACCGTGACGGATCACCCGAGGGTGGTCGGTCGCTGATTGCCCGCCTCCGGAAGGCCGATCCGGCGGCGTCGCGATCGGCGCACCCGGTGCCGCTCGCCGGCCGCCCGGAGCGGCCGATCGGACCTCGTCAGTCGGCCGCGCCGACCCGAATCCGCGGGGCCTGCGGCGCCATGATCGTCACGATGCGCTCGAGATCCTCCTCCGTGGCGAACTCCACCACGATCCGGCCCTTGCTGCGGCCGACCTCGAGGCGGACCCGGGTGTCGAACGCGTCGGACAGCGACGTCGCCAGCTCGTCCAGGCCGGCGATCTCCCGGCGCCTGGTCGGGGTGCGGCGCCGCGGGGCCGCCCGGCCGGCGAGCAGCGTCACCGCCTCCTCCGCCCCGCGCACCGACAGGCCCTCCGCCACGATCCGGCTGGCCAACTGCTCCTGATCGTCCGGATCCTGCAGCGCGAGCAGCGCTCTCGCGTGGCCGGCGGAGAGCACGCCGGCCGCGACCCGGCGTTGGACGGGCACCGGGAGCCTGAGCAGCCGGATCGTGTTGGAGATGACGGGCCGGCTGCGGCCGAGGCGAGTCGCCAGTTCCTCCTGCGTGACGTCGAACTCCTCCAGCAGCTGCTGGTACGCGGCGGCCTCCTCCAGCGGGTTGAGGTTGGCGCGATGGATGTTCTCCAGCAACGCATCTCGCAGCAGCTGGGCGTCCTCCGTGCGTCGGACGATGGCGGGCACCGCGGCCAGGCCGGCGCGCTCTGCCGCCCGCCAGCGCCGTTCCCCCATCACCAGCTCGTAGGCGCCGTCGCCCGCCGCGCCCGGCGAGCCGCCCTCCGCGGCGACCTCGCGGACCACGATCGGCTGCAACATGCCGAACTCGCGGATGGAATGGGTGAGCTCGGCCAGCGCGTCCTCGTCGAACACCGTGCGGGGGTTCCGCGGGTTCCGGCGGATCGCTCCCACCGGGATCTCGCGGTACGCCGGACCGGTTGACACATCAACCGGTGTTCCGTCGGTTCGCTCCGGTCCGGAGGACCCGTTGTGCGCCCCAGCCGGGCGGCCGGGCGCCGCTCGTGCCGATCAGGGCGAGCGCCGCCGGCTCGCGGCCGGGCGACACGCCGTTGATCAGCACGTCCGCCACCGTCGTGGTGTCCGGGCCGGTGGGGATCAGCGCGGCCAGCCCGCGGCCCAGACCACCTCGGGACCTGCTCATGACGACTCCCTCGCTCCACGGTCGGCGATCTCACGTGCGGCATCCAGATAGCTCATCGCGCCCCTCGACCCCGGGTCGTAGGTCATCACCGACTGGCTGAAGCCCGGGGCCTCGGACACCTTCACCGAGCGCGGGATCGACGTCGTGAGGACCTTGTCGCCGAAGTGCGTGCGGACCTCGTTCGCCACCTGGTCGGCGAGCCGGGTGCGCGCGTCGTACATCGTGAGCAGGATCGTGGAGACGTCCAGGTCGGGGTTCAGGTGCGAGCGGACCATGTCGATGTTGCGGAGCAGCTGACCCAGGCCCTCCAACGCGTAGTACTCGCACTGGATCGGGATCAGCACCTCGTCGACGGCCACCATGGCGTTCACCGTGAGCAGGCCCAGCGACGGCGGGCAGTCGATGAGGATGTAGTCGTAGTACGTGTCGATCGCCTCGACGGCCTTCTTCAGGCGCGTCTCCCGCGCGACCAGCGAGACCAGCTCGATCTCGGCGCCGGCCAGATCGATCGTCGCCGGCACGCAGCCGAGGCGGGGCGCGTCCGGGCAGGTCTGGATGGCCTCGGCCGCCGTGATCTCCCCCAGCAGCACCTCGTAGACCGACGGGGTGCCCGCGGCGCGGTTCACGCCCAGCGCCGTCGACGCGTTCCCCTGCGGGTCGAGGTCGATGATCAGCACGTGCAGCCCGGCCAGCGCCAGCGCCACGCCGATGTTCACCGTGGTGGTCGTCTTGCCGACCCCGCCCTTCTGGTTGGCCACGGCGAAGACCCGCCGGTGCCGGGGTCGCGGCATCGTCAGATCCCCGTTGCGGATCTCGACGGCCTGCCGGGCCGCCCAGGCCAGGGGCGTGTCCTCGTCGAACGCCGTTTCACGTGAAACGGTCTCGCTCTCGGTGGGTGCCGTCGTCACGGCGTCCGCCGTCGCGACGTGGTCGTCGATCCCGATGCTCACGATGTCCTCCTGTCGGGCCGGGTCGCGCCGAGCAGCCGCGCGACAACGACCCGTCGGACGCTACGGCCGCCCGCGCGCCGCACCGCGGCGGCGCGCCGCGGCAGACGCATGAAGTTGGCCGCAGGTGGGTGACGATGCGCCGACCGCGTCCGCTCGGAGCGACCGCGCGATGTTTCACGTGAAACGATCGGACGAACGGCGGCGGCACGGGTGCCCGCCTCCCGCCGGCCGGACCGACCGAGGTTTCACGTGAAACACGCGGCCCCGCAGCCTAAATCGTCACGTGACGGTACGCGCCGGCGACGCCCGGCCGACGAGCAGCAGCCGCCGGTCGCCCCATCGGTACGGCGAACCGTCGACGTCGCCGTACATCTCGATGTCCGGGTACCCGGCATCCACCACCAGGCGGGCGATCTCGGCTGCCGTGTACACGTGCTGCACGGAGGTACCGCGGTGCTCCTCCGACCCGCGACGGAACGTCATGTCGGTGATGAACCGGCTGGATCGGGTGTCGTACCGGTTGACCGAGATCATCTCGACCCCGCCGATCGTCATCGGTTCCTCCTCGAGCGCGAGGCCGGGCAGGAACGACTCCGCAACGAAGCCGGTGTCGATGACGATCACCCCACCCGGCGCGGTGAGACTCCGGACACCGGCGAGGAACCGGCGGGTGTCGTCGTGCTCGAGATAGCCGAAGGCGTTGCCCAGGCAGGCCACGAGGTCGAACGGGAGACCGGCGACCGCGTCGCGCAGGTCGAGGGCGGCCATGTCGCCGACGCGCAGGTCGACCGTCAGGCCCGCGGCGGCGGCCGCGTCGCGCGCGAAGTCGATCGCCTCGACCGACACGTCGACGCCGCACACGTGATGGCCGCGGCGCGCCAGCTCGAGCGCGTGCCGGCCGCTCCCGCACGGGACGTCGAGGACGGCGCCCCCGGCGGGCAGCGCGATCCTCTCCAGGAAGTCGACCTCGGCCGCGGTCAGCGCCGGCGGCACGGCGGCGCGCCACAGCGCATTGGGCAGTTCGGTGAAGAGCTCGACGTACCAGGGCGGGGCGGCCGCGTCGGTAGCGCCGGAACCACTGGCCGGGTGGGTCGGCGGAAGGTCGGAGGGGTCGGGGGACGGGCGGGTGGACGGAAGGCTCACTTCGGGTGCTCCAGGGGAGGATGCCGGCGACGGACGTCGCGCGGCGGGCGATCGGGACGGGATCGCGGGGCTGGAGCGGACCGGGCGAACGGCCGGGGTCGGCACGACAGCGTCGACCGCACGTGCGCGTGCGCCGCTCAGCGGCTCACACCAGTCCCGGCTGGGCCGGGCTGGACATGGCATCGCCTTCTCATCGGTCCCGGGTGCCGCCGGCGGGCGCTCACCCGATGGTGCCGGGCCCGGTCGGCCACGGCTGCGGGAGAGCATACGCCGGCCCGCCGGTGTCGTCACGGGAATTTCCGCGAGCGCAGGTCGCGGCGGCGATCGAGGGGACGGCGGCACGGCAGGACATCGCGGGGCGGGAGGTCACCGCCTGCGGGGTCGGCGGGCCGGGCGGGGCGGGCCGCCGATCCGCACCGCTCGCACGACCATCGTCGGCGGCGCCCCCGGCGCCTCGACGGCGATCACCGCGGCATCCGCCAGCCCGGCGGCGGCCAGGGCCACGGCGTCGCGATCCAGCTCCTCGGCCGCCGACTCGCCCTTGAGCGCGAGGAACGTCCCGCCGACCCGGAGCAGGGGAGCGCACCACGCGGCCAACCGGTGCAGCGGCGCCACCGCGCGGGAGACCACCGCGTCGGCGCCGCCCGCGTCGGGCACGGCGTCCTCGGCGCGCGCCCGCACCACGCGGCAGCCGGCGAGGCCCGGGTCGGCGAGCGCCAGCTGCAGGAAGCGGGTGCGCCGCTCGAGCGGCTCCACCAGGTCGACGCGCAGGTCGGCCCGGGCGATCGCCAGCGGGATGCCGGGCAACCCGGCGCCGGTGCCCACGTCGACGACCCGGCCACCCACGTCCAGCAGACCGGCGATCGCCGCGCTGTTCAGCACGTGCCGGGTCCAGATGCGGCCCGGCTCGCGCGGCCCGATCAGCCCGCGGACGAGGCCCTCGGTGCACAGCAGCCGGACGTAGTTCCGGGCCAGCGGGAGCCGGGCGCCGAAGACCGCCGCGGCCCCGGACGGCTCCGGTTCCGGTTCGACGACGCGCGCCGGCGCCGCGGACCCGGCGCCGTCCCCGCTCACCGACAACGTTGTCGCACCGACGGCCGACGGCGCCGCCGGACCGCAGGAACCCGCGCGGCGATCAGGACTCCGGGCTCACCACGACGCGGCGATTCGGCTCCTCGCCCTCGCTGGACGAACCGACGCCGTCGACCTGCCCGACGGCGTCGTGCACGACCTTGCGCTCGAAGGGGTTCATCGGGGCCAGCCGGATCGGCTCTCCCGTCTCGGCCACCTTCTCGGCGGTGCTGCGCCCGAGCTCGCTGAGCTCGGCGCGCCGGCGCGCGCGGTAGCCGGCGATGTCCAGCATCAGCCGCGAGCGCTGCCCGGTCTCGGCCATCGCGGCCAGCCGGGTCAACTCCTGCAGGGCGTCCAGCACCTCGCCGCGGTCGCCGACCAGCTTGTCGACGTCGCCCTCGCCGATGATCGAGACGACGGCCCGCTCACCCTCGACGTCGAGGTCGATGTCGCCGTCGAAGTCCAGGATGTCGAGCAGCCGCTCGAGATAGTCGCCGGCGGCGTCGCCCTCGGCGACGAGCAGCTCGTCGTGCCGGAGCGCGCGCTCGCCGGGCGGCGCCACCGGCTCGGCGTCAGCGGGCGCGTCCGGCTCGGGGCGGTCACCATCCACGAGCGTGGTGGAGTTCTCGGTCATCGACTTCGTCCTTCGTCTCTCGTGCAGGCTTCTGAATTGCCGGGCCGCGGCCGCCTCACCCCCGGGGTCGCGCGGCAGCCCGGAACGGATCCGCGGATCGCGGACGCCGGCCGGGTCAGCGTCGGCCGGAGCGTTTCTTCTTCTTCGGCTGCTGGCCGGGGCCGCGTTGGGGCCGCGCGCCCGGGGCGGGTTTGCCACCGGGGGAACGATCTACCGGGGGAGCCGTCACCCGCTGCGGCGCCGGGCTGGCCATTGCCGTTCGATCCGCTCGTGACGGCCGGGAGCGAGCTCCCGGATCCGCCCCCTGACCCGTTGGGGGCGCCGCCCCGACCCACCCGGCGGTTCATCGTTGTCGTCGACCGCGGCGCCGGCGAGCTTCGAGGGCTGCACCACCGGCCGGTTCCCTGCCTTCGGCCGGGCCCCCGGTTTCGGGGTGGAGAACTTCGCGGCCTCCTTGGCCTCCTCCACCACCTGCGACGCTGCGAGTCTGCGCTTGTCCTGGAGACGGTGGGCGACCCACAGCTGGCCGAAGGTCCAGCTGTTGTTGGCGAGCCAGTAGAACAGGATCGCCAGCGGGAAGAACGGGCCGCCGACGATGACGAAGAGCGGGAACATGTACAGCATCAGCTTGTTCATGATCGCGGTCTGCGGGCTGCTGGCGTCGATGTTCATCTCGCGCTGCCGGGCGACCGACCGACGGCTGGTCAGGTGGGTGGCGATGCCGGCCAGGATGGTGAGCGGCACGCCCCACCAGATGATCGCCTCGCGGACGCCGTCCATGAAGGCCAGCTGGTCCTGCGGCATCGTCATGTAGCCGACCAGCGGGGCGCCGCCGGGCAGCTGGGCGTTGCCCATGGACACGACGTCCTCGTGGCCGAAGAAGTAGACGTTCGACCGGTAGAACCACACGCCGGGGCCCTCGGGGCCGTCGTTCACCGGCTGGAACATGCGCAGCACGTGGAACAGACCGATGAAGACCGGCGCCTGGATCAGCGCCGGCAGACAGGAGGCCAGCGGGTTGACGCCCGCCTCCTTGTTCAGCTTCATCATCTCTTCGGTGAGACGCTGCTTGTCGTCCTTGTACTTCTCCCGCAGCTTCTTCATCTGCGGCTGGACGGCCTGCATCTTGAGCTGCGAGTCCATCTGCTTCATGAACGGCTTGAAGAGGATCGCGCGCAGCGTGAAGATCAGGAAGATGACGGAGAGCACCCAGGTCAGGGCGCTGTTCGGGCCGAGGAACGAACCGAAGACCTTGTGCCAGACCCACATGATCCCGGAGACCGGGTAGTAGATGTAGTCCAGTGACCAGAAGTTGAACGTCACGCCGCAGTTCTCCCGGTGGTTCCGTCGGACGAGCCAGGCGAGCCGATCAAGGGGCCGTCGATTCCGACCCGTCCATCATCGACCGCCACCGACCTTGCCTGTGAACTCTCGGTGGCGTCTGCGCGTTCCCGATCGCCGCGGCGTCCAGCCGGGCGCAGCTGACCCTTCGGCGGGACGTGATCGATGCCGCCCTCGCTCCAGGGGTTGCAGCGGAGCAGTCGCCAGACGGTCAGGCCCGTGCCGACCACCGCGCCGTGGGTGCGCAGGGCGGTGATCGCGTAGTTGCTGCAGCAGGGGTAGTACCGGCAGCTCGGCGGGGTGTAACGGGAGATGTACCGCTGGTACCAGCGGATCGGCACGATGAGCACGCGGGCCAGGGGCGAGGGCCGGACGTCGTCGGGTCGGGTCTCCGGGACGGTGCCCGAGTGAGCGTGCTCGGCGGTCGCGGTCATCGGTCGGTCCGCATGTGGCCGCCGGCGTTCGACCGGCGCCGGCCGGCGGCGCGGGACAGCGCACCGGACAGATCCGTGGCCAGCTCGGAGCTGGCGGCGGTGGCGGCCGGCGGCAGCGCCCGGACGACCAGGCGGGTGCCGGCCGGCAGCTCGCGCAGCTGCTCGCGCACTAGCGGGCGCAGGCGCCGGGCCACCCGGTGCCGGACGACGGAGTTGCCGACCTTGCCGGATACCACGAAGCCGGCGCGCGGCGCCGCATTGTCGGGCGTCACCTGCAGGTGCACGACCAGGGATCGGGCGCCCGCGCGCCGGCCACCGCGGATCGCCGCGGCGAAGTCCGCGGACCCGCGCATGCGGTGGGCGGCAGGGAGCACGATGTCGGTCGTCGGGATCGGCGCGGTCAGGCCGACAGCTCGACGCGGCCCTTGCGGCGGCGCGCGGCCAGGATCGCCCGTCCGGCACGGGTCCTCATCCGCAGCCGGAAGCCGTGCGTCTTGGCGCGACGGCGATTGTTCGGCTGAAAGGTGCGCTTGCTCACGGGGATCTCCAGGTCGGTGCTGCGGTGCTGCTCGGGTCTGCGGCAGGTCTGGGCCGCAGGACTGATGCTGGTGCTCGTCTGCTGGTGCTCGGTCACTCTGCGCCGACGATCACTGTGACGGTCCGGCGGCGCGCGGTCCACGGCGCCGCGGTCGCCCGGTGCGACACCCGACGACAGGAGGGCGGACAGCACGAAACGGCCGGTTACCCGGACCGCTCCAGGGTACGGACTGGCGGGCGGCAGGGTCAAACTCGTGGACGCCCGGACCGCGGGCGCACCCCGGCACTCCGCACCGCACCGAGGCGCGGGCGGCGGCCGCGCCGGAGATGTCCGGTCTTGGAGAGACCGCACAACGCCGCGGGACGGTGCGCTGACCCTCGACCCGTCAGTCCACCCGGCGGGTCGCACCGGCGACACGCCGAGCGACATCCTTGCTACGGCACCGGTCTTGTGGGAAGTGCAGGAAAGTTGTTAGCGTCCCGGGCGCACGACTCGGAATCGCCGAGTCCCCCGGAGCGACTGATCCGCGCGGCCGGCATCGGCCGTGACGGCCGTCGCCGTCGCGACAGTCCACACGTGTGGACAAGTCCTGTGGACGGCGCACGGGGGCGCAGTGCTCGATGGGGGCAACGGGTGACGGTTCAGGATTCGGACGATCGTCTGGCGCCGGTCTGGCGCGCGGTGGTCACCGACCTGACGCCGACCCTGTCCAGCCAGCAGCGGGCCTGGCTGACGCTGACCGAACCCGTGGGCCTGCTCGGCAGCACCGCGCTGCTCGCGGTGCCGACCGACTTCGCCAAGGAGGCGATCGAGCGGAACCTGCGGGAGCCGATCACGATCGCCCTGTCCGGCCACCTGAACCAGCAGATCAACCTGGCGGTCACCGTCAGCGATGCGCTGCCCGCGCCGGCGACGACGGGTGACGGCGACGACGCCGGGCGGGCCGGGACGGCCGAGTTCCCGGCCGGGGTCGGCGCGGATCGCGGTTCCGATCCCGCCGGGCTGGCCGGCCCGGGCGGCGGCGGAGTCTTCGCCGCGGGCTTCGGCGACCGGTCGCCGATCGACCGAACCGTGGAGGACATGCGCGACGCCGACGACTTCGACGACGAGGACGAAGAGGCGGAGACGCTGGCCACCGTCGTCGAGATCTGGCCGACCTACACCGGGCGCCGAGACCTGGCCCCGCCCAACCCGTCGCAGACCAGGCTGAACGAGAAGTACACGTTCGACTCCTTCGTCATCGGGGCCTCCAACCGGTTCGCGCACGCGGCCGCCGTGGCCGTCGCCGAGGCGCCGGCGGTGGCCTACAACCCGCTGTTCGTCTGGGGCGACTCGGGCCTCGGGAAGACGCACCTGCTGCACGGCATCGGGCACTACGCCCAGCGGCTGTTCCCCGGGATGCGGGTGCGGTACGTGTCCAGCGAGGAGTTCACCAACGACTTCATCAACTCGCTGCGCGACGACCGCAAGGTCGCCTTCCAGCGTCGCTACCGCGACGTGGACGTGCTGCTGGTCGACGACATCCAGTTCCTGGAGGGCAAGGAGGGCACGCAGGAGGAGTTCTTCCACACCTTCAACACCCTCTACAACGCCAACAAGCAGATCGTCATCTCCTCCGACCGGCCGCCGAAGCGCCTCGAGACGCTCGAGGACCGCATGCGCACCCGGTTCGAGTGGGGCCTCACCACCGACATCCAGCCGCCCGAGCTCGAGACGCGGATCGCCATCCTGCGCAAGAAGGCCGCGCTCGACCGGATGCACGCGCCGGGCGACGTGCTGGAGTTCATCGCCAGCCGGATCGAGCGGAACATCCGCGAGCTGGAGGGCGCGCTGATCCGGGTGACGGCCTTCGCATCGCTGAACAAGCAGCAGGTGGATCTCTCGCTCGCGCAGATCGTGCTGCGGGACCTGATTCGCGATCCGGTCGCCAACGACATCGACGCGGCCACGATCATGGCCGTCACGGCCGAGTACTTCGCGGTCACGCTCGAGGAACTGTGCGGCCCGGTGAAGACGAAGCAGATCGCGTCGGCGCGGCAGATCGCGATGTACCTGTGCCGCGAGATGACGGACCTGACGCTGCCGAAGATCGGGCAGACGTTCGGCCGCGACCACACCACGGTCATGCACGCGGCGAAGAAGATCCGCTCGGAGATGGCCGAGCGGCGGCAGACCTACGACCACGTCCAGGAGCTCACCGCCCGGGTCCGGGACCGCGTCCGGCACTGAGCCCGCCGCGATCCGCTCACTCGATCGAGCGCATGCGCGGGTCCGAGTGCCCCCAAGGGAGCGATCCGGGACCACGGGCAGGCAGGAAACCGACGCTCTGCGATGCCCGTTCGGCCCATGCACATCATGTGCACAACTCTGTGGACAGCTCGCGCGCCGACCGGGACAGCCGCCGCCCGAAGCCGCCCGTCCCCATCCCGGGGCGGTTCTCCCCGTTCCGTGCCCGCGCCGTCCACCGCCGCGACACGCTTGCCGGCCTGCCCCGATGGTGGCTCGTCCCCAGAATCCACAGCGCCTACTACTGCTACTGGTTTTCTCTCTAGGAGAGGTTCAGTACTTCGTCACCCTGGGGACAACCCGTCGGGCCGGATCAGGATCCGTCGGAACGGCCCGACCCGAGACGTGCACCGCACCGCAGCATCATCGAGAACAAGGACGAGAGACCGACGAGAACACCGCCCCGGCAACAAGGGTCGGATCGGCCCGGGACCGGGCACGGACCGGCCAGAGCGAACGGGCGACCCGATGGTGACTGCGGGGCGGTTTGGTCGTACGGTGAGACGCCCGAGCTGCTGCTCCGCCGTGGCCTCACCAGAGGGATCACCCGTCGTCCGCGCGTGAGCCTTGCCGCGACCTTGCCTGGAGGACCGTCGATGAAGTTCCGCGTCGCCCGCGACGACCTGGCCGAAGCCGTCGCGTGGGTGGCGAAGTCGCTGCCGAGCCGGCCGCCGGTGCCCGTGCTGGGCGGCATCCTGCTCGAGGTGAGGGGCTCGACGCTGACGGTCGCCGGGTTCGACTACGAGGTGTCCACCCGCGCCGAGGTCTCGGTGGACAGCATGGACGCGCTCGACGACGACGCCGGGGGCGCCGGCGATCGGGCGCTGGTGTCCGGGCGGCTGCTCGCGGAGATCACCAGGGCGCTGCCGCCCAAGCCGGTGGACGTCGCCGTGGACGGCCCGCGGGTGAGCATCATCGGCGGCTCCGCCCGGTTCACCCTGCCGACCATGCCGGTCGAGGACTACCCGGCGCTGCCGGCCATGCCCGACGCGTCCGGGACGGTGGACGCCGCCACGTTCGCCGAGGCGGTCGCGCAGACCGTGGTGGCCGCCGGCCGCGACGACACCCTGCCGATGCTGACCGGGATCCGCGTGGAGATCACCGACGACACCCTGGTGCTGGCGGCGACGGACCGGTTCCGGCTCGCCGTCCGCGAGCTGCAGTGGAAGCCGAACGCGCCGGGGCTGAACACCGCGGTGCTGGTGCCCGCGCGCACCCTGGCGGACGCGGCGAAGACCCTGGGCGGCGCCACCGAGGTGACCGTCGCGCTGGGGGACGGGCTGCTCGGCCTGCAGGCCGCCGGGCGGCGGACCACCGTGCGGCTCCTGGACGTGGAGTTCGTGAAGTACCGCTCGCTGCTGCCGACCTCGCACACCACCACGGTCGACGTCGCGGTCGCGGACCTGGGCGAGTCGATCAAACGCGTCGCGCTGGTCACCGACCGCGGCCACCACCTGCGCATGCAGGTCGGCGACGGCTCGCTCACCCTCACCGCCGGCGGCGACGACGAGGGCAGGGCCGAGGAGGAGCTGCCGGTCGACGCGGACGGCGCGGAGCTGCTGATCGCGTTCAATCCGAGCTACCTGCTGGACGGTCTGAGTGCGCTGCACGCGCCGACCGTGCGGATGGCGTTCACCACCCCGTCCCGGCCGGCGTTGCTGCTGCCGCTCGGCCCGGAAGGCACGGACGGCCAGGACGCCGCCGAGGCGCCGGCCGCGGACGGCACCGTGGTGGTGGACGGGCCCGAGAGCACGGCCTACCGCTACCTGGTGATGCCCGCGCGGCTGCCCGGCTGACCCTCGCGGGCCCCGGTCCGGGCGGACGGCCGAGCGGTCGGGTGACGCGGTGATCACTCCCGGGCGCGCCGGAGCGCGGTTCGCCTGGTATGACGGTTCCGGGCAGGCGCGGGGCACGAGGTCCTGTCGGGCGGCGGCTCCAGGCGCATCGTTGATCGACAACATGCCATCCACCAGGGGGCAGGAAGGAACCATCATGCAGCTCGGGCTGATCGGTCTCGGCAAGATGGGCGGCAACATGGCCGAGCGGCTGCGCCGCGACGGCCACGATGTGGTCGGCTACGACCGCAACCCGGACAGCCCGCGCACGGTCGACTCGCTGGAGGCGCTGGCCGGGGCCCTGTCGGCGCCCCGCGTGGTGTGGGTGATGGTGCCGTCGGGCGAGCCGACCAGGCAGACGATCGGCGAGCTGGGCGCGCACCTCGAGGCCGGCGACATCATCATCGACGGCGGCAACTCGCGGTACACCGACGACCAGCTGCACGCGACGGCGCTGGCCGAGAAGGGCGTCCGGTACATCGACGCCGGGCGTCTCCGGCGGCGTGTGGGGGCTGACGGAGGGCTACGCCCTGATGGTCGGCGGCGACGCCGAGACCGTCGCGGTGGCGCAGCCGATCTTCGACACGCTCAAGCCGGACGGCAACGGGGGGTTCGTGCACGCCGGCCAGGTCGGCGCCGGGCACTTCGTGAAGATGGTCCACAACGGCATCGAGTACGGGATGATGCAGGCCTACGGCGAGGGATACGAGCTGATCCGGTCCGTCCCGGATCTCGTGCCGGACACGGACAAGGTCTTTGCGTCCTGGGCGGAGGGCACCGTCATCCGGTCCTGGCTGCTCGACCTGATGATCCGGGCGCTGGCCGAGGATCCCGGTCTGTCCCAGGTGCGGCCGTACGCCCAGGATTCCGGCGAGGGCCGGTGGACCATCGAGGCCGCGATCCAGAATGCCGTGCCGCTGCCGGTGATCACCGCGGCCCTGTTCGCCCGGTTCGCCTCCCGGCAGACCGACTCGGCCGCCATGAAGGTGGTCGCGTCGCTGCGGAACCAGTTCGGCGGGCACCCGATAGGCACCGAGGGTTCCACCGCGCCGGTCGCCACCGCCTGACGGACGGGTGTTCGCGCGGCATCTCTCGCTGACGGACTTCCGGTCCTGGCCGTCGGTCGAGGTGCCGCTCGAGCCCGGCGTCAACGTGCTCATCGGCCGCAACGGGTCCGGCAAGACGAACCTGGTGGAGGCGCTCGGCTACCTGGCGACGCTGTCCTCGCACCGGGTGGCGACCGACGCGCCGCTGATCCGGCGCGGCACGGAGCGCGCGATCGTCCGCGCGGCGGTGGTCTCGCAGGACCGCGAGCTGCTGCTCGAGATCGAGATCGCCGCCGGCCGGGCCAATCGGGCGCGGATCAACCGGGCCCCGCTGACGCGGCCGCGCGACCTGGTCGGCGTGCTCCGCACCGTGCTGTTCGCCCCCGAGGACCTGGCGCTGGTCCGCGGCGACCCGTCCGAGCGGCGCCGGCTGCTCGACGAGGTGCTGGTGATGCGCACGCCGCGGCTCGCCGGCACCAAGGCCGACTACGACCGGGTGCTCAAGCAGCGCAACGCGTTGCTGAAGTCGTCCGGCCATGCCCGCCGGACCGGCGGGGATCTCGGCACCCTCGACGTCTGGGACGAGCACCTCGCCGCCGCCGGCGCGGAGCTGCTCGCCGCGCGCTGGGCGCTGGTCGACGAGCTGCGCCCGCACGTCGCCGCCGCGTACGCCGACCTCGCCGGCGGCGCCACGGAGGCGGGCCTGGCCTACCGGTCGTCGGTGCCGCTGCCGGACGGGATGCAGGACGCGGTCGGCGCGCCGGTCGGGGACCGCGCCGCGCTCGGACCGGCGCTGACCGCGGCGATGCTCGCCGAACTGGAGCGCATGCGCCCCGCCGAGCTCGACCGCGGCATCTCCCTGGTCGGCCCGCACCGCGATGAGCTCGAGCTCTCGCTCGGCGAGGGTCTGGCCCGCGGCTTCGCGTCGCACGGCGAGTCGTGGTCGCTCGCGCTGGCGCTGCGCTTCGGGGCGTTCGCGCTCCTGCGATCCGACGGCGTCGACCCGGTGCTGGTGCTCGACGACGTCTTCGCCGAGCTCGACACCGCGCGCCGGGGGCGGCTCGCGGGCCTGGTCGGGGACGCCGACCAGGTGCTGATCACCGCGGCCGTGGCGGACGACGTGCCCGACGCCCTGAGTGGCGTCCGGCTCGGTGTCGCGGACGACGCGGTGACCCCGCTCGGCTGACGCGCGGGGAGCGCGACGCGCGCGGACCGGCGGGCGGAACGGAGGGGTGCCCGATCGGGCAGCGGATCCCGCCCCGCGGCCCGTTGTCCGGGCATCCCGGGCGTTCCTACGCTCCGGAGGTGAAGTCCGAGCAGGTGTCCGGGCCGTCCGAGGTCCAGCACCGCGCGGTGCCGGCCGCCGTCGATTCCGCGGCGCCGGAGGTGCAGGTCGCGCCCGCGCAGGACCGCGCGGCGGGCCTCTTCGCCGCGGGCAAGGTGCCCGCCGGCGGCCGGCTGCCCGGCGGCTCCCAGCACCGCGCGCTCCTGGCGCTGCAGCGATCGGCCGGCAACCAGGCGGTGAACCGGCTCGTCCGGCCCGCCGCCCGCACGGCCCCCGCCGCGGAGACGGACGTCGCTGTCGAACCCGGCGGTCGAACCCGGCGCTGTCGAACCCGGCGCGGTCGAACCCGGCGCTGTCGAACCCGGCGAGGTGACGGCCCAGCGCGACGTCACGGTGCAGCGCGATCAACCGCCGCCGCCGATCGGCTCCGCGGTGCAGATCATGAACGGGGTCGGCAAGCCGACGATCGCGGGCACCACCCACACGGAGGCGATCGACCACCTCAAGGTCAAGATCATCGCGCCGGAGACATCCTTCGCCAGCACGGATGTGGGGCTGCCGCACGGGGTGAAGCTGGGCAACGGAAAGTCCATCCTGGTGGGCGTCATGCAGACGCTGATGGGCTCGAACCGCAACGCGCACTACCGCAGCCCGGGTGCGTCCCCCGCCGACCCGCCGATCGTCAAGAAGGAGTCGCTGGGTCAGTCCCGGGACGCGCTGGCGAGCATGGGCGACGACAAGAAGATCATTCCGCGGCCGGGCACGCCGGCGCCGTTCTACGGGCCGCCGGACACCCTCAGCGACAGCAAGCCCGACGGCACGATCACGTTCGCCGAGTCGAAGGACGGCGTCAACCCGACGCCCGGCCTGATGGACCGCCCGGGCTGGCCCGCGCGCCTCGCGCTCGGCGCCGGCGAGTTCGAGCCGAAGCTGGTCGGCACGAGCGGGGCGGACAGCTTCCTCACCTCGATCGTCGCGAAGTACTCCGACGGCGCGGAGCTCGCGCACTTCAACAAGGTGGCCTGGGCCGTGCCCTGGGATCAGGAGATCGATGCGTTCGGTGCGGGCACCGGGGGCAGCGCCGGCAAGGTCATCGACAGCAACATGCCGCCCCCGGAGACCGAGGGCGACATCGCCGCGGTGAAGGCGGCGGCCGGCGGCGGCAAGTCGTGGATCGCGTTCCCGACCCTCGGCGACGCCATGATGTGCCCGGTCGGCATCCTGCTCGGCAACCTGCAACCCGCGCGGGACAACGACCCCGCCTCCTTCCAGCACACCCTGGATGCGCTGATCGCCAAGAAGCCCACCTACGAGGTGAACGTCACCGTCAAGAAGAAGCTGCGCGGTGTCGGCAAGGAGAAGCTGTCGGTCGCGTTGAAGACCGGGACGATGACCTTCAACCCGTACGCCAAGGAACTCGACGAGGGGGAGACGCAGACCTTCTCGTTCGGCCTGATGATGATGTTCAACCGCGACACGATCGGCACCGGCGAGGCGATCACCTTCTCGGTGAGCGCGGTGCCGGTGTTCGGCGACAGCAAGAGCGCCAGCACGACGATGGCGGCGCCGTACGTGCGGCTCGACCAGATCCTGTCGATCGAGGACGGCTCCTACCACGTGGACGCGCGGCTCAAGGGCTGATCCGGCGCGTCGGCGGAAACCCGTGCGGGCGAGGGCATCGGGTGCGGGCCGGGCCCGCCGGGGAGAATGGCCGGATGACGGACGCGGGACCGGGCGACGCCCAGGGCAAGCGGGGCGCCGACCTGGCCAGGGACGCGCTGGCCGCGGCGCGGGAGGCCAGCGCCGCCCGCCGCCGCGCGGCCGGCCGGAACCCGGTGGGGCCGCGCGGGTCCGCCGCCAAGCTGCGCCGGCGCCGCTGGTCCGGTCCCGGGCCCGATCACCGCGACCCGCAGCCGCTGGCCGCCACCCTGCGCTCCTGGGTGTCCGCGGCCGGCGTGGGCGCCGACCTGACCAAGGCCACCGTGTTCGGGCGCTGGGGGGAGATCGTCGGCGCCGACATCGCCGCGCACTGCACGCCCGTCTCGCTGGTGGACGGCGAGCTGATGGTGGAGGCGGAGTCGTCGGCGTGGGCGACGCAGATCCGCATGCTCGGCCCGCAGCTGGCGCAGCGGATCAACCGGGAGGTGGGGGAGCGGTCGGTGCGCCGGGTGAAGGCTCGGGGTCCCGCCGCGCCGTCGTGGAAGTTCGGCAACCGGCACGTGCCCGGACGGGGGCCGCGCGACACCTACGGCTGAGGCGGTCGCGGTCCCGCGGCCAAGATCGACACGACGCGGCCGGCCGCCGGCGCCAGCGCCGTCCAGGACCGATCCGGCGGCCCGGATGCAGCCCGCCACTATCGACCGCAACCGCCGATCACGCCACGGCATCCACAGCGGCCTCAGTTGGCCTCCTGGCAGCCGTTCAACCGGTAGACTGAATCGGGTTTCGTCCGCAAAGGGCCCTGAGGTCGCCGCAGACGAATCGACGCGTCCCGCCGATTCGCCCGCGGCAGCCGTTCCGGGAGGTTCTCGGGCCGGTCGCAGGACCGGCGATCGAGGGTATCGGCGCGGGGGGCACCACCCGATCGCATCAGCGCACCCGTCGGGAGCAGCGCCGCCGTCCGGCGAGCCGCGACTCCCGGGCGGACGACTGCGTCCGGCGGCCGGGCCCGCACGACCTGCTAGGAGCGACGAGCACAATCGTGAGCGCACGGAAGAACGAATACGGCGCCTCCTCCATCACCGTTCTCGAGGGGCTCGAGGCCGTCCGGAAGCGACCCGGCATGTACATCGGGTCCACGGGCGAGCGCGGCCTGCACCACCTGGTGTGGGAGGTCGTGGACAACGCGGTCGACGAGGGCATGGCCGGATACGCGGACAGCGTGCTGGTGGTGCTGCGCGCGGACGGCGGCGTGTCCGTCACCGACAACGGCCGCGGCATCCCGGTCGAGATGCACCCCAAGGAGAAGCGGCCGACGGTCGAGGTGGTGCTGACGATGCTGCACGCCGGCGGCAAGTTCGACTCCGACTCGTACGCGGTGTCCGGCGGGCTGCACGGCGTCGGCGTGTCCGTGGTGAACGCGCTGTCCAGCCGCCTCGAGGTGGACATCGAGCGCGACGGCAAGTCGTTCCACCAGACCTACAGCTACGCCAAGCCGGGACCGCTGGAGGTGCTCGGCGCCAGCCGGCGCACGGGCACGACCGTGACGTTCTGGGCGGACCCGTCGATCTTCGAGACCACCGAGTACAACGTCGAGACGGTCTCCCGCCGGCTGCAGGAGATGGCCTTCCTGAACAAGGGTCTGACCATCACCCTGCGCGACGAGCGGCGCACCGGGGTGCTCGCCGAGCTCGACGAGATGGGCAACACCGCGGAGCCCGTCGAGGCCTCCGAGGAGGCGGCGAGCAAGCCGTTCAAGCCGCTGGAGCGGGTCTTCCACTACCCGGGCGGGCTGGTCGACTACGTCAAGCACCTGAACCACACCAAGGACCCCATCCACCCGTCGATCATCGGCTTCGAGGTCAAGGGCGAGACGATGGAGGTGGAGATCGCGATGCAGTGGAACTCGTCCTACAACGAGTCCGTGCATTCCTTCGCGAACACCATCAACACCCACGAGGGCGGCACCCACGAGGAGGGCTTCCGCGCCTCGCTGACGTCCGTGGTGAACAAGTACGCGACCGAGAAGAAGCTGCTGAAGGACAAGGACGACAAGCTCTCCGGCGAGGACGTCCGCGAGGGCCTGGCCGCGATCATCTCCATCCGGCTGCGCGAGCCGCAGTTCGAGGGCCAGACCAAGGGCCGGCTGGGCAACACCGAGGCGAAGTCGTTCGTGCAGAAGGCGTGCAACGACTGGATCGCCGACTGGTTCGAGCGCAACCCGACCGAGGCGAGAACGATCATCAGCAAGGCGATCTCGTCCGCACAGGCGCGGGCGGCCGCCCGCAAGGCGCGAGACCTGGTGCGGCGCAAGGGCGCACTCGAGATCGGTGGCCTGCCCGGCAAACTCGCCGACTGCCGGTCGACCGACCCGGCGCGCTCCGAGCTCTACATCGTGGAGGGCGACTCCGCCGGCGGCTCGGCGAAGTCCGGCCGGGACTCCATGTTCCAGGCGATCCTGCCGATCCGCGGGAAGATCATCAACGTGGAGAAGGCCCGGATCGACCGGGTGCTGCGCAACACCGAGGTGCAGTCCCTGATCACCGCGCTCGGCACCGGCATCCACGACGACTTCGACCTGTCCAAGCTGCGCTATCACAAGATCGTGCTGATGGCCGACGCCGACGTCGACGGCCAGCACATCCGAACCCTGCTGCTGACGCTGCTCTTCCGGTTCATGCGCCCCTTGGTAGAGGCCGGTCACGTGTACCTGGCGCAGCCGCCGCTGTACAAGCTGAAGTGGACAAAAGGCGCGCACGACTTCGCCTACAGCGACCGCGAGCTGCACGGCATGATCGCCGAGGGCGAGCGCGCGGGCCGGCGGCTGATCAAGGACGAGGGGGTCCAGCGCTACAAGGGTCTCGGCGAGATGAACGCCAAGGAGCTGTGGGAGACCACCATGGACCCGGCGCACCGCCTGCTGCTGCAGGTCACCCTCGAGGACGCCGCGACGGCCGACGAGCTGTTCTCGGTGCTCATGGGCGAGGACGTCGAGGCCCGCCGCGCCTTCATCACGCGCAATGCGAAAGACGTTCGTTTCCTTGACTTCTGAACGCGGACTGCCGACCGGGACAAATGGGACGTGGGTCACATCAAACGAGACCCAGGTCACACGAATCCCCCGAAACGGGCCATCAATGCACAGTAATCATCCACATGTGGATACATTTCCCGCCCTCCGTGACGGGAATGTGACCAGGGAAGGCCGACCGTGACGGGCCCCACCACGCCGGAACACGACCGCACCGAGCCGGTCGACATCCAGCAGGAGATGCAGCGGTCGTTCATCGACTACGCGATGAGCGTGATCGTCTCCCGCGCGCTGCCCGACGTGCGGGACGGGCTCAAGCCCGTGCACCGCCGCGTGCTCTACGGGATGTTCGACTCCGGCTTCCGGCCCGAACGCAGCACGGTCAAGTCGTCCCGCGTCGTCGGCGACGTGATGGGCAACTACCACCCGCACGGCGACTCGTCGATCTACGACACCGTCGTCCGGATGGCCCAGCCGTGGTCGCTGCGGTACCCGATGATCGACGGCCAGGGCAACTTCGGCTCGATGGGCAACGACCCGCCCGCGGCCATGCGGTACACGGAGTGCCGGCTGACGCCGCTGGCGATGCTGATGCTCGACGGGATCACTGAAAACACCGTCGACATGATCCCGAATTACGACAACAAGACCACCGAGCCGACGGTGCTGCCGTCCCGCATCCCGAACCTGCTGGTCAACGGGTCGTCCGGGATCGCGGTCGGGATGGCCACCAACATCCCGCCGCACAACCTGCGCGAGGTCGCCAAGGCCGTCATCTGGTCCCTGGAGAACCCCGACGCCAGCGCGGAGGAGCTGCTGGCCGCCGCGATGCAGCGGGTGCAGGGGCCCGACTTCCCGACCGGCGCGCTGATCGTCGGCACGGACGGCATCTCCGACGCGTACCGCACGGGCCGCGGCTCGATCCGGATGCGCGCCGTGGTGAACATCGAGGAGGACAGCAAGGGCCGCACCATCCTGGTGGTCACCGAGCTGCCCTACCAGGTCAACCCGGACAACCTGGTGGAGTCGATCGCGCAGCTGCACAAGGACGCGCGGATCGCCGGCATCGCCGACATCGCCGACGAGTCCAGCGACCGCATCGGCATGCGGATCGTCATCACGCTCAAGCGGGACGCCGTGGCGAAGGTCGTGCTGGCGAACCTGTTCAAGCACACGTCGCTGCAGACGTCGTTCGGCGCCAACATGCTCGCGATCGTCGACGGGGTGCCGCGCACGCTGCGGCTCGACCAGATGGTCAGCTTCTACGTCGCGCACCAGATCGAGGTCATCCAGCGGCGGACCCAGTACCGGCTGGACGAGGCGGAGAAGCGCGCGCACATCCTGCGCGGCCTGGTCAAGGCGCTGGACATGCTCGACGAGGTGATCGCGCTGATCCGGCGCTCGCCGTCGGCCGAGGAGTCCAAGGCCGGCCTGATGGAGCTGCTGGACGTCGACGAGGTGCAGGCCGTCGCGATCCTGGACATGCAGCTGCGCCGGCTCGCCGCCCTGGAGCGGCAGAAGATCGTCGACGACCTGGCCGCGATCGAGAAGCTGATCGCCGACCTCCGCGACATCCTGGATCGCGAGGAGCGGCAGCGCGCCATCGTCCGCGACGAGCTCACCGAGGCCGTGGACAAGTACGGCGACGACCGGCGCACCCGGCTCATTCCGTACGACGGCGACGTCTCGGTCGAGGACCTCATCGCGGTCGAGGACGTGGTGGTCACGATCACCCGCACCGGCTACGCGAAGCGCACCAAGACCGACCTCTACCGGGCGCAGCGGCGCGGCGGCAAGGGCGTGCAGGGCGCGGCGCTGAAGCAGGACGACATCGTGGCGCACTTCTTCGTCTGCTCCACGCACGACTGGATCCTGTTCTTCACCAACAAGGGCCGCGTCTACCGGGCGAAGGCCTACGAGCTGCCCGAGGCGAACCGGAACGCCCGCGGCCAGCACGTGGCGAACCTGCTGGCCTTCCAGCCGGACGAGAAGATCGCCCAGGTCATCCAGATCCGCAACTACAACGTCGCGCCGTACCTGGTGCTGGCGACCAAGGGCGGGCTGGTCAAGAAGAGCGAGCTGACGGCGTTCGACTCCAACCGCTCCGGCGGCATCGTGGCGGTCAACCTGCGCGACGACGACGAGCTGGTCGGCGCCGTGCTGTGCTCGCCCGACGAGGACCTGCTGTTGATCTCCGCGGAGGGCCAGTCGATCCGGTTCCACGCCACCGACGAGGCGCTGCGGCCGATGGGCCGGGCGACGTCCGGCGTGCTCGGCATGCGGTTCAACTCGGGCGACGAGTTGCTCTCGATGGACGTGGCGCGGGAGGGTGCGCAGGTCCTGGTGGCGACCGAGCGCGGCTACGCGAAGCGGACGGAGATGTCGGAGTATCCGGTGCAGGGCCGGGGCGGAAAGGGCGTCTTGACGATTCAGTACGACCGTCGGCGTGGCAAGCTGGTGGGCGCATTGATCGTCGACCTGGACACCGAGGTCTACGCCATCACCTCCGGCGGCGGGGTCATCCGCACCCTGGCCAAGGAGGTCCGCAAGGCCAAGCGCCAGACCATGGGAGTGCGGCTGATGAACCTGTCCGAGGGCGACAGCCTGGTGGCCATCGCCCGGAACGCGGACGCGGAGCTGGCCGACGGCGTCGACGGTGCCTCCTCGTCCAACGGCGGGCCCGCCGGCGGTCCGTCCGCGAGCGGCGGGCCGTCCTCCAACGGCGGCGCGTCGAGCGGCCGCGGCGAGTCCGAACGGGGAGTCCTCGTGACGACCCAGCAGGCCGGGTCCGCGGCGCAGGGCGCCGAGGGCACCCCGGGCGCGCCGAACGGCCCCGCGGGCGACGTGGCCATGGCCAGCCCGCAGCACGTCGGGCCGGCCCCCGCGCGTGCCCCCGCGCCCGGCCGGTCCGGCTCGGGCGGCCGCACCAAGGCGAACCGCCGCCCGCCGCGCCTCGCGTCGCTGCAGCTCAAGCGCATCGACCCGTGGACCGTGCTGAAGATCAGCCTGATCGTCACGATCGTGATGTTCTTCGTGTGGATGATCGCGGTCGGCATCCTGTACCTGACGCTCGGCTCGATGGACGTCTGGACGCGGATCAACGACACGTTCTCCACGCTGACCTCGTCGCCCGACCAGGCGGCCGCCGGCACGACGGACCTGATCACGACGGCGCGGGTCTTCGGCATCACCGCGATCGTCGGCGCGATCAACATCGTGCTGTTCACCGCGCTCGCCACCATCGCGGCGTTCATCTACAACGCCGCCGCCGCCATGTCCGGCGGCGTCGAGCTCACGCTGGGCGAGCGCGACTAGCTCGGGATCGGCCCAGCCCGTCTCGCTCCGTTCGCGCGCACGTCGCGCCGCTCACGCCGCTTCGCTGTGCTTCCGGCTCAGGGCGTGACGAGCGCCCGGACGGCCTCGACCACGGCGGCTCGCTGCCGCTCGCGCGTCGTGACGTCGAGCGTCGCGGCGGGCTCGAAGGTCAGCACGGCGGTGTGCGTCATGGCCAGGATCAGGCCGAGTAGTTCCGGCGCGGGGATGCGGGACGAGACCGTCCCGGCCGCCTGCGCCTGGGCGATCACCTCGATCTTGTGCCGCGTGGCGCGCTCCGATTCGGCGGGCGGACCGTCGCGCCGCCCGCCCTCCAGCAGCTGCCAGATCGCAAGCCGGATGTTCCGCGGGTGCTCGAGCGACCAGTCGTACAGCCGCGCCGCGTAGCCGGGCAGGTCGGCGGCGTCGATCGGCACGTCCTGCACGGTGTCCACGACGAGCGCGTCGAAGACGGCGTCGAACAGGCCCTCCTTGCTGCCGAAGTACGCGTAGATCAGCGACTTGTTGCAGCCCGCCTCCGCCGCGATGCGGTCCACCCGGGCGCCGGCGACGCCGCGGGTCGCGAACTCCTCCGCCGCCGCCTCCAGCAGCTTCGCCCGGGTCGCGTCCGCGTCTCTCACCACACTCCCATCATGACAACTAACCGTTTAGTTGACAACTGCTTCCGCGAAGGCGATGAATCGCATCAACTAACCGTTTAGTTGAAAGGAGCGATCATGACGGAGACGAAGAGGATCGCGCTGGTCACCGGGGCGTCGTCAGGCATCGGCGAGGCGGCGGCCCACCGGCTGCAGGACGAGGGGTTCCTCGTGGTCGCGGGCGCGCGGCGGACGGCGCGGATGGCCGGCCTCGCGGAGTCGGGCATGGACGTCGTGGCGCTGGACGTGACCGACGACGACTCGATGGTGTCCGTGGTGGATCACGTCGTCGGCACCTACGGCCGCATCGACCTGCTGGTGAACAACGCGGGCTACGGGTCGTACGGCGCGGTCGAGGACGTGCCGCTGGCCGAGGCGCGCCGCCAGGTCGAGGTCAACCTGTTCGGGCTCGCGCGCCTGACCCAGCTGGTGCTGCCGCACATGCGCGCCCGGCGCTCGGGACGGATCGTCAACATCTCCTCGATCGGCGGCCGCGGGTCGGAGCCGCTCGGCGGCTGGTACCACGCGACGAAGTACGCGGTCGAGGGGCTGAGCGACGCGCTGCGGATGGAGCTCCGCCCGTTCGGCATCGACGTGGTGATCATCGAGCCCGGCGCGATCCGCACGGAGTGGAGCGGCATCGCCACCGACTCGCTGCTCGAGACGTCGGGCGACACCGCGTACGGCGGACAGGCCAAACAGCTCACCGCCTTTCACCGCGCGGCGTTCGTGCGCGTCGCGGTCGAGCCGTCCGTCGTGGCCGACGCGGTGCTCGAGGCCGCCACTGCCCGCCGCCCGAAGCCACGCTACTTGGCGCCGCGCAGCGCCGGCGTGCCGCTGACGATCGGCCGGCTCCTGACCGACCGCGCGCGGGACGCGATCCAGTCGCGGGCGATGAAGATGCTCGCGGCGCGGGCGCCGGAGACGGTCGACTTCGCGCCCGCGCGGGCGCGCTGACGTCAGCGCCGCCCGACGATCGCCACGCAGCCCGCCTCGGCGGATCGATGCGTGGACACCTCGAACCCGTGCCGGCGGATCGCGTCCCGACCTGGCCGGTGACGTCGCGCGCGCCGGCCGGGTCGCCGGGGCCGTAGCCGTAGCAGAGGAACAGCGCCGCGCCACGCGGTCGGAGCGCCCGGTCGAGCACGGCCCACTCCCGCTCGGCCGGGCCTGTCCAGAACAGGTTGACGTTCATCGCGACGGCGGCGTCCACGGGCTCGCCGGGCCGGTGCTCGGCCAGGCTTCCCGTCTCGAACGACGCGAGCCCCGACGCGACGTGCGCGGCGTTCCGAGCCGCGGCCCGGCCGGTCGCGGTCGCGGACCGGTCGATCGCGATCAGCCGGCCGCCCGGGGCGACGCGTTCGCAGATCAGCCCGGCGGCGGCGCCGTTCCCGCCGCCGATCTCCAGCACCCGCCGCCCGGGGCGCAGGTCCATCAGGTCGACGGCCCAGGCGATGCGGGCCGGGACCGGTGGGACTCACGGCGCCGACCGTAGCCGCGGCCCCGACCCGTGGCCGATCGAACGGGTTTGGGTCGGCCCGCCGCGGTGCGATACCCTCGATGACCGCGGCGCCGTGGGATCTGCAGTCCTGGACCCGGCGCCGTGATTGATGTTCCGGGGCCTATAGCTCAGACGGTTAGAGCGCTTCCCTGATAAGGAAGAGGTC
>CAWHKH010000014.1:0-34371 GCA_963829945.1 uncultured Actinomycetota bacterium
CGAAGTCCGCTCTCTCGCACGACCTGGCGTCCAACGGGATGTTCCTGGTGCAGAACGGCCGCGACAGCTTCTTCTACCGGCGCTCATGGGGACTGGGTGTTACCGCTTTGATCCGGGCTGCATGGCCCCCTGCGACGAACGAGCTCGCGAGGTTGTCGATTATGTGATCGCAGCGATGGATCGCACAACACCTCACGAGTGGTCGAACGCCGGCCAGGTACTCCTGATCGACAATCGCCGGACGCTCCACGCGCGGGCGGCAATCGCTGACGACGATAGGGAGCGTGCGGTGACCCGAGTCGCCTTCCGGAGAGGACCCGCGAAGTGATTGCGCCGTACGACCACGAGGCGCTTTGGACCAAGGCGAAGGTCTTCACCAACCGAGCGATGGACCTGGGTGACCTCCGGTTGTTCCACGAACAGGCACTTTGGGTGTCGGCGGCCCTGGAGCTGCTTGGCAAAGCTGCGCTCGCCAGAGTGTCACCACTGTTGATAGCCGAACCCAACGAGGACGGCGTCAATATTCTGATCGCCAGCGGCCTCATCGAGGGCAACGCCCGGTTCACGTCAGTCGCAGCCTCGACCATCTTCAAGAGGTGCGCGAGGGCGTTCCGCCCGTTCAGCGCAGAGGACTCAGAAGTTCGCTGACGCTCGAAACGAGTACCTTCACGGTCCAGGTCTCGGCATCGTGACTGTTCCGGTCGAAGCGTGGTGGCCTAGGTTCTGGGCGCTAGCATCCATTCTCCTGACGGCTCAGGACCGGCTGATCGAGGACTTGGTCGGTGACGACCATGAAAGACATCGAGCGCTATCTGAACCAAAACACCAAAAACGTCGAGCACCGCACGGAAGCGCTGATCAGCCGCGCAACGCAACGGCTCGCGCAGTACACCGCCGGAACCTTGCCGGCGAAAATTCAAATGGAGTGGGAAGCAAGCGGGGATCTGACGGCTGGGCTGCGATACAAGGAAGGTGCCATCTGCCCCGCCTGCGGTGCCGTCGGCACCGCCGAAGGTGAGGACTTCTCGGATGACCGGATTGAAACCGACGAGGATCAGGATGGCGTATACGGCGTATACATGATTGTCACGGTACCCGTCGACTACTTCAGCTGCCCCCGGTGCCACCTGTTGCTTGACCGCTATGAGCTAGTTGTTCAGGCGGAGATGGACCCTACGTTTGAGACCACAGACGACGAGGCTCTGTCTGAGCCGGACTACGGGAATGACGAGGTGCCAGGACTTTGTTCAAGCACCTACCCCCAAAGCGCTTCGTTCGGGGGGCTGGACTCCGTTACATACTTCCCTGGCCCTGATTCTACGGCGGCCCTTGTTAGCTTGACTGGTGATCCCGGAACGCCACCCGACGACTGGTCACAGTGCATGTGTTAAGACATCGAAGCCGGTCGGGGCGATAGGCCGAAGGCAAAGCGTCGTGATCGTGGCCTAGGGTGCGAAAGACCGACAGGCCAATCCGATCACCGCGCAGGAGATCAGGACTCTGTTGGAGAACGAGTTGGGCGAAGACGCGAATCACCGTCTTGGTGCGCGTGCCACGCGGAGAATCCCCCACCGCGTTCGACCGTTGCAACTGCGCGACCCTCCTCGGAAACGTCGCGGTCGAACGCCTCCTGGCTGACTTCCACCCCCACTGCACCCGCCCAGCTCGTCGGTCTCCGCGGTCACCGGGTCGTCAGTTCACCTCTGATGGACTGCGTCGCCCAAATCGAAGCGGTGGCCGAACGGATCACCGCCCACGACTTCGATGGAGCGATGCTGCTGCAGCGGCGGCACTTTCCGCGACTCTTACGAAATCCTGCGAACCAGGCAACCCGCGGCCCCTCGGCCGACCGCACGCGGATGCCACAGATCTCGGATGGCCATCATCCACGGCGGCGGGCCGGCGCCAGACATGAACAATTTCGCCCAACCACTGTAAGGCTCGGGGCGGCGGGGCCTCTCTGGCCAGCTGCCCGCCTGGAGAGGAGGACCTACCGAGATCGATTGCAATCATGTGGTCTTCGTCCACCTCACCGGCAGCAGAGACACCATCGCGCAGCGGCTCAACGCCAGGCACAAACACGTACATGCCGAGCACAATGCTGGACTTAGCAACACGGCCTTCAAGTGAAGTCTAAGAACCAAGTTGCGATATACGAGGCGGCCAACGGCACACGCACGTCGGCGACGGCAATCGTCTGCTACACACGTACGCACAACACATCCTGGCGCAACTCAACCTGCTGGAAGAAGGAGTCCATCGGTTTCATCGATGCGCGGAACGACAACAAGCCGTCCGCGTCGAACGGCGTGATCCGCACTTTGCCACCATGCAACTCAACCGTCGACTACCGTCACGGTGACAAAGTGCGTCAGGGTGAGCTTTCGCCGGTGAGCGCTGAGTCTGTCTGCAAGAGACTCAGTAATGCGGTGACGTGCATGACAGATATCACGGCGTTGACGCGGGAGTACTGACGTTTGCTGACACCGTGAGCACTCGCGTGCCGGCTGAACTTCGTGGGGATCTGTCACCACGCGACTCCCAGTACTCACCATGGGCGCCCCAAATGCCGCCCAGCACGATCGCGACACGAACGGGGTACTTACTGAGATCAAATCGCGACCGTTGCCTCGTGATGGTCGCCCGGTCCTGATCATTCCAACTCTGCTCGAAGGATACTGTCGAGCAGATTCGCGCTTAGCGCTTGCGATGCGGGCAGGATTACCTTGTTCAATCGCTTCGAGCGCATTGATGGCGAACCTGGTGTGGCGCTTGGCAGCAGGATGCGCCAACTCAGTAAGTATCTGTCGGCACGAAGCCACCGTGGAGCGCCACGACCTTCCGATGATGTCACGTCGCTGCTGAGGCGTTGTTGCGGCGAAGACCCTTCCAAGAATCTGCTGACGAGGTACCCAGGCGAGCGCGAGTCCCTCGTCCAGGAACATCGATTCGAGGTGAGCGGTACTCGGCCATGGGAGTCCTCGCCAGTTTGCCGGAATGCCCGCTTGTACGATGTCTTGAAAGCGATCGAACGTTGATTTGAACTGCTCGCGCTGGATGGACTGGAACATCTCGAGTACTGGTGTTAGCTGTGCCGACAACCGCGCATTGAATGCCGCCAGGTCTGGAAAGAGAGACTTAAAGTCAACGCGGAGTGAAGGAACCTCGACTCTTGGCATGTTTGCGGCAAGATCACGTATGAACTTGGCGTTGCTAGAACCGACGTTCTCCGCTAGCGCACGAAAGGCCGGGAGATTTTGGATGCCCTTTACTGCTTCCGCTAGAGATTGAAGGCGTTCGGGATCGATCGGTTGGCGAGGGTCTGTCATACCACTAGTATCCCAGATGGGCAATCAGGGGAACCAAGTTCTCTCCAGCCAATCTGCCTGTGCCCGGGCGACGTTGCCGAGTCGTTCCCGAACGATGCTGGCACGCCCGCCTCAACCGACAGACTTACCTAGATCGCGCAACGACCTCGCCGAACCTCTGGCGAAAAGGAGATGGGTACCTTCGGGCTTCTCAGCCTGTCGGAACAGCGAGCCCTCCATGACTACTAACAACATGCGCAGGACCTTGACATCGGTGCCGTGCTAGAGCACCGCCGGGTAGTGACGGCGCTGAACCCGTCTCTCCCAAACAGGCTGGACGCAGCTACCAGCCGTTGGCCAGGATGCTGCAGGCAGGCTCGAGCCGCAGCCGAGCAAGCACTGGCGAGCTAGCTAGGTCCGTGTGCCAGTGAGCGCCGGCGGCGAAGGTTTGCAGGTTACGAGCGGTCGATGCGTCCGGAGATCGACATGAAAACCGAGCTACAGCTGTCAGATGCTCGCCTGACACATGGACGACGAGCCATCAGACACGCTCAGACCGGCCCCGGAGACGGACACCGCCAGCAAGTAGCGCCCGCTTCACCGTGGTCGCCGGGAAGTCAAACTTGGCGCTGACCTTGGCTACCGGTCCCGAAGGACTCTCTCACGCTACGATTGTCCGAGTTTCTCAACGCCATCGCCGAACGGGCTCGACGCTACGGCGTGTCATTCGGGATTCATCGCGCATTCGCCTTGCACAGCGGCGTCGTCGGGTGATCAAGTACTTCGAAGTGCGCAATTGGCTGCCGATGAATCGCAAAGTGCTATATATGCCATGCTTGAACGTCGTCACCTCTCGTCGGCGGCGGGTGCCGCGTCGGAGCCACCAACTGCCGCATGCAGCAGATCGCCCGTCGCTGTGCCGGCAGGCCCTTCTGCAGCCATCCGCCAATGTGTCGCAGAGTGGGTATCACGACGCGAGAGTGCTCAGAGGTTTGGTCGGCGCCCCAGGGCGACAAGCACGGCGTCGTCGGTCTGTCGCCCGCGCCCGAGGTAGCCATTGGTCGTTGAGATGCTGACATGACCAACGAGGTCGGAGACCATGTGGATGGGAACACCCTTCTCGACGAGCGACGTGATCCGCCATTTCCTGGCCGCATGCCCACGGGCGAAGTCCACGCCGTACCTCGCGAACAGCACGGCGACCGCGCGGGTGAGGTTGCGGTAGTCGCGGAACCTCTGCGGATGCTGCGGACTGCCGAAGATCGGAGCTGTGTCGGCATCGGTCGTCACACCGAACCGTCGCGCCCTGCGTCGGAGAGCAGCGATCGCCCACGGTGTCAGCGGAACAACCCTCGCGGATCCCTTGGTCTTCGTCCCTTCCTGGCGGGTCGTCCCGCTGCCGGTTCTGGCGACCAGGGTCCCCGAAATCGAGATCGTGCCGGCCTCGACATCGAAGTCGGACCAGCGGAGAGCCGCGATCTCCCCCAGACGCCCGCCGGTGGCGAACAGGACGGCCGCCAGGTCTGCGACGTCCTTGCCGTTCACGAGCGTTCCAGCCCGGCCGTGCGGAGACTTGCGACGCAGAGTTCCCGGGTACATCGCGCGAGCCTCAGGGTCGCGCACGAGCCCGGCAAGCAACGTCCGCACCTCGTCGTCGGTGGGAGCCCGCTTGTGGTCGATGCCGAGCTCGCGGACCACCACCGATGGGATCGCGTTCCGCGCGCTGGACGCGGCATTGAACGGCGTCCGCATCGCCGCCGTCTCGACGGCGATGTCGAGGGCGCGGACGAGCATCGCCCGAGCATGCTTGGCGCCACCCTTCCCGTGCGTCGTCGCGGTGTCGACCAGGAACCTGCGAACCGCCGCGACATCCACATCTCTCGGGCGCATCTGCCCGAGGGCGTGGTCCGTGACGTGGCTCGCCGCATAGCCGTAGTTGTCGCGGGTCCGGGGTGCCAGCCTTGTCGAAGGCAGGACTCTCATCGCGGCGACGACGAGGTCCGCGACTGTCGTCGTCACGTCGCCCTCGGCCTCGTTCTTGGCAGCTCGAGCGGCCGCCGCGCGCTCGCCGGTCAGTGCGCGCAGCTTCGCTTCGCCGGCTGCCCTGGTCGCCGCCTCGGCGGCCGCCCGGGTGTCCCTCCACCGGCGAACCATGTGCTCGCTGCCATCGACGTCCACGACCCTGGCGAGGCCGCGCCAGCGGGTCAGGGCGTACTCGCGAACGCCGCCCGGAGTCTCGACCTTGAACGACCCGCCGGCCTTCATGCCCTTCGGCCAGGCGACGGTCGCGCCGTGCGTCCGTGGACGGTCGGGGGATCGCGACCTCCGTACGGTCGGCGTCGGCCAGGTCGAAGCCGAGTGGGACGACGGAGACGGGACCGACGGAGCCTGGGCCGATGCGCTGACGGGGCACGTGCGCATCCTATGAACCGTGCACCGTGTGGGGAAGTGGTCCGGATGAATCCGTGCAGTAAGCGTGCAGTCACTTAACAGTGCGAAAGGTGAGGAGGACGATCCTGCCGCTGACCTGCGAAAAGCGCGCCCGAAGGGATTCGAACCCCCAACCTTCTGATCCGTAGTCAGATGCTCTATCCGTTGAGCTACGGGCGCCTGTTCAGTTGTTCGTGCGTCGTCGGCCGCGGCCGCGACGCGTGCTCGCCTGCCGGATGTCCGGAGGCCAGCGCGGAAGCGGAGGGATTTGAACCCTCGGTGCCCTTAACGAGCACAACACATTAGCAGTGTGTCCCATTCGGCCGCTCTGGCACGCTTCCCAGGGCCACCCTGCGGTGACCACCGGCCGGTAACCCTACCTGCCGCCCGGCGACCCGGGCAACGCCGCAGGTCAGCGCCTTCGGTATCGATCAAGGGCGACGAGCCGGCCACTGAGCGCGATCACAGCTGACCACGGCCCTTCAGCACGATCTGGGCGTTCTCCCGGAGCACCGCCGCCTGCGACTGGATCCGCTGGACCAGCTTCGCCGCGGTCGCCGGGAACTCGAGGATCGGGCGCAGCGGTGTCAGCTGCCGGGACACCCGCTCCAGCCGCGTGCTGATCGCGCCGATCCGTGCCTGCGCGTCCTCGTAGGCGGCGATCGCCTCCCTGGTCTCCAGGACGTCGAGCGCCGTGCCCAGGGCCGCGCCGGCCAGCCCGAGCCGTTTGCCGGCGACGCCGAGCTTGGAGGTCGCGCCGGCCAGCTGCTTGCTCGCGGCGCGGGCCTCCATCGCCGAGCCCCCGATCCCGAGGCCGACGCTCACCGCGTCAACGGCGTCGTTGCCGCTCGGGCCCAGCAGCTCGTCGAGGCCACACTGCACCGCCGCGGAGCCGACCGCGACCGCGATGCCGACGAGCGGGTTGGCGAAGGAGATCGCCAGTAGGACGCCGGTGATCGCGGTGTTCACCCCCAACTGCACGAAGGCGCCGCGGAGGTCGCCGCCCTCGGCGATCCGCTGCAGGTCGCGCAGCTGCGCGACCAGGGAATCGAGCTCCTGCTTCAGGGCGCGGGCGCGCGCCACCTGGGCCTCGGCGATCATCCCGATCAGCGTCATCACGGCGCTCGAGGTGACCGCCTGCCACGCTTCGGTGACGTCCTGCAGCGCCTCGAGGCGATGCTCGAACCGGTCGACGAAGCCCCGGGCGTCCGCGGTGAGGGAGGGCGCCTCGCGACCCTCGCGCAGCGCGACCAGACCCCAGTCGAGCGTGTTCGCGTCGCCGGTCACGTCGCCGATGAGCATGTTGAGCCGACCCTGGTAGGGGCTGCCGAGGGCGTCGGCGACGCTGATCGACGCGGTCAGGGCCTCGTCGGCGTCCGCCGTGGCGGACTCCGCCCACACGGTGAATCCCCGGAACGTGGCGTCGTCGACGCGCTGGGTGGGCGTGCGTTCGTCCGTCGCGGCGGGCGGATCGTCGCGCTGGACCGAGATGTCGGCGCCGACCGGACCCTGCCGTTCGGGCGCGGCGAGCAGCTGTCCGACAGCCCGGTTGCCCGCCATCCGCTGGAGCGCGATGACACCCACCCTGCGAGCGATCGGTCCTCCCGTCGTCCGCTCGGACCGCACCGACGCCAACGACGTCACGGCACCGATCGAACCCGGTTCGATCGAACCCGCTCCCATCGATGCCTGGGTCTGTCCGGCCCCGACGCGAGCGACGTCGGCGGGACCGACGGGTCTGTCGCGACCGCCGTCCGGACCCGCGCTGTGGGCTTCGGTGTGGGTCGACGTGCTCACCGCGCTCACCCCCGGCCCGATCCCGGCGCGGCCGACGCACCCGGCCGAACGCGCACTCCGCACCCAGGCTCCCCCACCCGATGCCGCGGGTCGACACGGTCGGCACCAGGTCTGCACCTTCGGGCACCACCCGCTCAGCGCGCTCACCGTCCGGACCGGCGATGACCGCAGAAAAGATCTTGAAAGAATTGTCGCGGTCGATGTCGATCCCGGGTCGACGAGCTCGTGGAGGACCCGAACGAGCCCCGACGCACCGGCGCCGGGCCGCATCCGAAGGAGCCGAACATGACCCAGCACGACACCACCCGCACCAACGGGCCCGCGACGGACGCCGGCGCGGTCTCCACCCGCGCCGACCGCTGCAACCCCGCCGACAACGTCACCCGCTCGCTGCTGGGGTACGGCGTCATCGCCGGCCCGTTTTACGTCGCCGTCGCGCTCCTCCAGGCGATCACCCGCGACGGCTTCGACCTCGCGCGCCATCAGTGGAGCCTGCTGGCCAACGGCGGGCCAGGCTGGATCCAGGTCGCCAACTTCGTGCTGACGGGCCTGATGGTGATCGCCTTCGCCGTCGGCCTGCGTCGGGCGCTCGCCGGCGGGGCCGGGGCGCGGTGGGCGCCGCGACTCGTCGCGGTCTTCGGCGCATCGATGATCGCCGCGGGCGTCTTCCGCGCCGATCCCGCGCTCGGTTTCCCGGCCGGCACTCCCGACGGTCCCACCGCGATCAGCTGGCACGGCATGGTCCACTTCGTCGCCGGTGCCGTCGGCTTCACGTGCATCGCGATCGCCTGCCTGGTCATCGCCCGCCGGTACTCGCGCGAGGGTCACCGCGGGTGGGCCGTGTACTCCCGCGTCACCGGAATCGTGTTCCTGGCGGGCTTTGCGATGGTCGCGTCGGCGGGCGGAGCGCCGGCCGCGAACCTGGTGTTCACCGCCGCGGTCATCGCGATCTGGGCCTGGATCGCGGTCGTCGCCGCGAACCGCTACCGCGCTGTCGGCCGCTGACCCGCACCTGAGATCCTGGCCCGACCGAACCCGCCAGACGATCGAACAGCACCACGTCATCAGTGACAGGCACCCCATCGACAGGAGTTCGACCATGCGATACATCCTTCTACTCAAAGGATCTCAACCCCCGACGGCCCCGCCCCCGGAACTTCTGGACGCCATCATGAAGCTCGGCGAGGAGGCCACCCGATCCGGTGCCCTGCTCGACACCGCGGGCCTCGCACCGAGCGCGGCCGGCGCCCGGGTCAGCGTCGCCGGCGGCCAGCTCTCGGTCATGGACGGCCCGTTCGCCGAGACCAAGGAGTTCATCAGCTATGCGATCTACGAGGTCCGCTCGAAGGAGGAGGCCGTGGAATGGGCCTCCCGGTTCATGCGGTTGCACCAGGACCTGTGGCCCGGCTGGACCGGGGAATCGGACGTGTTGAAGGTCTTCGGGCCAGAGGACTTCGCCCCGCCGGCCTGACCCCGCCCGACCCGCGCTTGATCGGCCAGGATCGACCACCGAGCAGCCGGCCCCGGTACCGCCTCCGCGGTGCGGGGCCGGCTGGCGCGTTGGGACCGAGCGCTGCCGTGTTTGGATCGAGCAATGGTGTGGACCGGCCGATGACCGGGGTGCAGGCGGATGCCCACGCCCGGCGGGAGATCGAGGCGATCTGGCGCATCGAGTCCGGCCGGCTCATCGCCGGCCTGGCCAGGGTGACCCGCGACGTCGGCCTGGCCGAGGAGTACGCGCAGGACGCCTTGGTCGCTGCACTCGAGCAGTGGCCGCGCACCGGCATCCCACCGAATCCGGCCGGCTGGCTGATGACGACGGCCAAGAACCGGGCGATCGACTCCTACCGGCGGCGGGCCGTCCACGAGCGCTCCGTCCGCATGATCGGTCACGAGATCGACCCGGCGGACCCGGCCGGCGGCGACGCGGCGGACGAAGCGCTCGACGACCACATCGGCGACGACCTGCTGCGCCTGATCGTCACCGCGTGCCACCCCGTCCTGAGCCTGGAGTCGCGCGTCGCTCTCACCCTGCGCTGCCTGTGCGGGCTGTCGACCGAGGAGATCGCGCGCGCGTTCCTGCAGCCGGAATCCACGGTCGCGCAGCGCATCGTGCGCGCCAAGAAGGCGTTGCGCGACAACGACGTCCGGTTCGACCTGCCAGCCCCGGCGGAGCTGGCGGAGCGGCTCGCGGCCGTGCTGGAGGTCGTCTACCTGATCTTCAACGAAGGCTATTCGGCCACCAGCGGCGGGGATTGGATGCGGCCGGCGCTCACCGAGGAGGCGATGCGGCTGGGCCGCGTGCTGGCGGGCATCGCGCCGCTGGAGCCAGAGGTGCACGGGTTGGTGGCCCTGATGGAGATCCAGGCCTCGCGCATCCCGGCGCGGGTGGGTCCGGCGGGCGAACCGGTCCTGCTCGCCGACCAGGACCGGCGACGGTGGGACCGGCTGCTGGTCCGTCGCGGCCTCGCCTCGCTGCGGCGGGCCGAGGACCTCCCCGGACCGATCGGGCCGTACACCCTGCAGGCCGGCATCGCCGCCTGTCACGCCAGGGCAGCATCGGTCGATGACACCGACTGGGCACGCATCGCCGCCCTCTACGAGATGCTCGGCCGGATCTGGCCTTCGCCGGTGGTGGAGCTCAATCGTGCTGTCGCGGTGGGTCTCTCGAGCGGTCCGGCCGAGGGACTGACCGTCATCGACGCGCTGGCCGAGAGCGGCGCGCTGGCCGGGTATCCGCAGCTACCGGCCGCCCGTGGCGACCTGCTGGAACGCCTCGGCCGGCCCGCCGAGGCGCGGGACGAGTTCGCCAGGGCCGCCGAGCTCACGGCGAACGACCGCGAACGCACCGTGTTCGTGCGGCGGGCCGAGGCTGCCGGCGGCGCTGCGCGGGCCGGCGCACGTCCGGCACCGCCGACGGCGGAGTGAGGCCGGCGCGATTCGGGCTGTTAGCCTGCGCCCGGTGCGCATCACCAGCGGGCGCCTGCTGACCATCGGCGACCTGGCCGCGACCTTCCTTTTCGCGATGGAAGGCGCGATCACCGCGATCTATTTCGATCTGGACCTGTTCGGAATCGCGGTCATCGGATTCGTGACCGCGCTCGTGGGCGGGATCGTCCGCGACGTCCTCATCGGCTACACCCCACCTGCCTCCCTGCGCAGCGTCACCTACCCGCTGACCGCCTTCGCCGGTGCCGGCGTGGTGATGATCCTGGATCGCGCCGTCGAGGACATCCCGCTCACGCTCCTGCAGGTGACGGACGCGGCGGGGCTCGCGCTGTTCGCGGTCGTGGGCACGACCAAGGCCCTGGACTTCAACCTGAACTGGCTGGTCGCCATCCTGCTGGGCGCCGTCTCCGCCTGCGGCGGCGGCGTGGTGCGGGACATCATGCTGAACATCGTGCCGCTGGTGATGCGGACGGACATCTACGCCACCGCGGCGCTGGCGGGCGCGGCGACGACCGTGATCGCCCTCCGCCTGGGGGCGACGCGCTGGCTCGCGATGTCCGTCGGTTTCGCCGTGTGCTTCACACTCCGCATCATCAGCGTGTCCCTCGGGCTGAATCTGCCGCACCTGGATCCGTGAGCCCTCGCCGGAACCGGTCGCCGGCAGGGGTCCCGGCGCACCGGACACGGCACCGGAACGAGCCGGGTTTCCCGCGTCGCGCAGAGCAGGATGAGCGCGTGAACTCCTCGAGATCGCGAGTGATCGCCGGGATCGTCGTGCTCGCGGCCCTCGCCGTGGTCGCCTGGCTGAGCCTCGCCGGCGTCACGCCGCCGGCGCCGGTCGCGGCGGATGCGCCCGCCGATCAGTTCAGCGCCGAGCGGGCCTACACCCACGTGACCGAGATCGGCGCGGACGTGCACGCCGCCGGGTCGCCGGCCGCGTCCGACGTCCGCGACCACATCGTCGACACCCTCGACGGTCTCGGCCTCGACCCGGTCGTGCAGGAGGCCGTCGGCGCGGATGACGGCCTCGGGGGCCGGTACGCCATGGCCGACGTGCGCAACGTCGTCGCCGTGCTGCCCGGAACCGGGTCGACGGGCCGGGTGCTGATGATGGCGCACTACGACTCGGTGCAGGTGTCCTACGGCGCCAACGACGACGGTGCCGGGGTCTCGACCTTGCTGGAAACCGCCCGCGCGCTCACCGAGGCCGGTCCGCTGCGCAACGACATCGTCTTCCTGTTCACCGACGCCGAGGAGGCCTGCCTCTGCGGCGCGGAGGCCTTCCTCAGCCAGGACGCTCTCGCCGAGGACGGCGGCGTGGCACTGAATTTCGAGTCCCGCGGCGCGTCCGGCCCGGCGATCATGTTCGAGACCACCCGCGGCAACGCCGGTGTCGTCGACGTCTACCAGCAGGCCGTGCCCGACCCCACCGCGACCAGCTTCGCGGTCGAGGTCTACCGGATCCTGCCGAACAACACGGACTTCTCGCCGTTCCGCGACTCCGGCCGGTTCACCGGGCTGAACACCGCCTACATCGACGGCTCGATGGTGTACCACTCGCCCCAGGACCGGCCCGAGTACATGGATCTCGCCAGCCTGCAGCACCACGGGACGAACGCGCTCGCGCTCGCCAGGGCCTTCGGCGACGCCGACATCGCCGTGCTGGCGCAGCCGTCCGCCGGTGACCGCACCTACTTCCCCGTCTTCGGCTCCCTCGAGACCTACCCGAACGGATTCGTCTGGCCGGCGGCGATCCTGGCGCTGCTCGCGGTCGTCGCGTTCGGGTATGTGGCCCGCAGGGCCGCGCTGACCAGCTGGCCGCGGTTGGGGGCCGGTTTCGGGCTCGCCCTCATTCCCCTCCTGCTCGCGCCGGTGGGCGCGCAGCTGTTCTGGATGCTCCTCACGCTGATCCGCCCCGACTACCGGAACATCATCGATCCGTGGGCTCCCGGCTGGTTCCGGCTCTGCGTGCTCGCGCTGGTGGCGACCGTCCTGCTCACCTGGTACGGCTTGCTGCGCAAGCGGTTCGGCGCGTGGACGCTGGCCATCGGGGCCGTCGGCTGGCTCGCGGTGCTCGGCGTCGTGCTCGCCGCGCTCGCGCCGGGCGGCTCCTATCTCGCGGCGCTGCCGGCGATCTGGGTCTCGCTGTACGGCATCGTCGCGATCTGGCTGCACAACGTGTGGTCCAGGGCCATCGTGCTCGGCGTCGGGGCGTCGGGCGCGATCGTCGTGCTCGCCCCGACGATCATGCTGTTCTTCCCGGCGCTCGGCCTGGCCACCGGCGCCGCGGCGGCCCTGTTCGCCGTCATGCTCGGCATGGCGATGCTGCCGGTCTTCGAGCTGCTCTACCCGCCGCTGCCCGACGGATCCGCGGACGGCGCGTCGCGGCCACGTCGCTCGTCCGCCCGGTGGTGGGCCGCAGCGCCGGCGGCGCTGGCCGGCGTGCTCGCCATCGCCTTCCTCAGCGCCGGGCTCGCGGTCGACCGGTTCGACGCCGCCCATCCCCGCCCGACGCAACTGATGTACGCGCTGAACACCGATACCGGGCAGGCGATCTGGGCGAGCGAGGACAGCTATGTGGGCGACTGGCTCGGCCGGTACGTCGGCGAGCGACGGGAGCTGGGCGCCGAGTTCGGGCTGCTGGCCGGCGAGTTCGCGACCGGGCCCGCCGCATCCGCCGACCTGCCCGCGCCCGAGGTCACGGTCGACGCCGACAGCGTCACCTCCGGCCCTGACGGCGACACCCGCGCGCTGACCGTCACGGTGGTGCCGCAGCGCGACGTGCGGCTGATCTATGTGGAGCTGCCCGACGCCACCGTCACCGGGGCGACCGTCCAGGGTCGCGCGATCCCGGCCGAGGAGATCGGCGACCGCTTCGGGCTCCAGTTCCACGCGCCGCCCCCGGACGGGGTGACGTTCGAGCTCGAGATCGCGGGCCCCGGGCCGGCGACCATCAGGGTCATGGACGGCAGCGACGGCCTCGCCGAACTCCCCGGCTTCGTCCCGCGCCCGGCCGACGTCGGGATCCAGGGGTCGCACACCTCGGAGCTCGTGCTGGTGTCGAGGAGCCTGACCGTCTGACCGTCAGGACAGGCACGCCTCGGGAGCGACCGCATCCGGCGACCCGGGCGCCGGCCCGTCCGGCGCGCACCCGACGACCGTGAACCGCTCGCCGCTCCAGCGGTAGAGCATCCAGACCGGCGCGGCGTCCGCGCGATCCTGCACTGCCACGCCGATCTCGCCGCCGAGATCGACGACGGCGGATCGATCGGTGGCCGACGGGAACGCGTCGTCCCCCGAGATATCCCGCCAGGCACCGGATCCCGTCAGCTCGAAGGTCGACACGATCGCGCGTCCGTCGCCCAGCTTCGCCTCCACCGCGCAGTGCGCGCTCGCGTCGCACGCCAGCACGCCCCCGGCCGGCGCCGGGAAGGACGATCCGTACGGCACGTTGATCACCCCCCGGACCGCGCCGTCGGGCTGCACCGACAGCAGCAGCGCGCGGCCGGCGGACGTCGACACCAGGGCCGCCGAGAGGTCGCCGGAGACACCGAGCCGCGAGCCGATCACCGAGCAGCCGTCGCAGTTCGCCAGGGACACGGACAGCGCATCCCCGGCCGGCGGGGCGGGGGCGGGCGCGGGCGGCGGCACCGGCTCCGTCGGCTGTTCGGGCGTCGCGGGGTCGGGGGTCGTCCCCGCCCCGCCGGGTGCCGGTTCCGGGGCGGGGTCGCCCACCTGCTCGGCGGTCGACGCGGGCGCGGCGCTCGGGGCGACGCTCTCCGGCGGCGCTTGCGACGGAGGCGCCGATTCCGCCGGGGCCGCGGTCGACGGGCCGGGCAGGTCCGGCACGGTGACCGTCAGCGTGGCCCTCGTCGCGGTCGGAGGCGCGGATCCGGAGATGGACGCCGGCAGCGTCGGCCCGGTGGTCGGCGCGCTGGGCGCGTCGGACAGCGCGCCGGTGGCGCAGCCGGTCAGCGCGAGGGCGGCCGCGCACCCCGCGGCGAGCGCCCTGACCCGGCGGGTCGATGCCCCCCGCGTCACCCAGCGCCCCGCCCCGACCGCCCCGACAGGGCCGCCCTGGCGGCGTCGAGGAAGGCGTCGAATCCGGCCGGGTCGGCCAGCGCGTCCCGGGAGACGGCCGTGTCCACCGGCGCACCGGCCAGGATCCGCTTCACCGGCACCTCGCACTTCTTACCGTTCAGGGTGCGCGGCACCGAGGACACCGGCACCACCGCGCCCGGCACGTGCCGCGGGGAGAGCTCGGCGCGGATCACCCCGCGCAGCCGGCTCTCCGCCGGACCCGGGTCGGCCCCGTCGGCCAGCACCACGAACAACAGCAGGTCCCCCTCGCCGGACGCCGTCGACGTGTCCACCACGAGCGAGTCCGTCACCTCGGGCAACGACTCGACCACGCGGTAGAACTCGGCGGTGCCCATCCGGACCCCGCCGCGGTTCAGGGTGGCATCCGACCGGCCCTCGATGACGCACGACCCGCGGGAGGTGATGCGAATCCAGTCGCCGTGCCGCCAGATCCCGGGAAAGTCGGCGAAGTACGCCTCGCGCAGCCGTGAGCCGTCGTCGTCGCCCCAGAAGAACACCGGCATGGACGGCATCGGCGCGGTGATCACCAGCTCGCCGACCTCGTTCAGCATCGGTTCGCCGTCGGGCGAGAACGCGGCGACCCGCGCACCCAGCGTGCGGCAGGAGATCTCGCCCATCCACACCGGCAGGATCGGCGCCGCGCCGACGACCGCCGTGCACAGGTCCGTGCCGCCCGACACCGACGCGATCTGGATGTCCGCGCCCACCTCGTCGTGGATCCACCGGAAACCGTCCGTGGACAGCGGCGACCCCGTGGATCCGATCGCCCGGATGGACGTCACGTCCAGCTCGGCCGCGGGGCGCAGGCCCGCCTTGCGGCACGACGCGACGAACGGCGCCGCCGTGCCGAAGTACGAGACCCGGTGCCGCTCCGCCAGCCGCCAGAGCGCCATCAGGTCCGGCTGCCCGGGGCTGCCGTCGTAGAGCACCACCGTCGCACCGACCAGGAGACCGCCGACCAGGTAGTTCCACATCATCCAGCCGGTCGTGCTGAACCAGAAGAAGCGGTCCCCCGCCCCGATGTCGGACTGCAGCGCCAACGACTTGAGGTGCTCCAGGAGGATGCCGCCGACCGACTGCACGATCGGCTTGGGCAGGCCCGTCGTCCCGGACGAGTACAGCACCCACAGCGGCGCGTCGAACGGCACCGGCGTGAAGGCGAGATCCGCGTCCTGGACGATGAAGTCGTCCCAGCTCAGCATGCCGTCGGGGGTGGCGCCGCCCAGCACAGGGACGTGCACCGCGCCCCTCAGCCCCGGCAGGGTCTCCCGGACCCGGCCGACGGTCGCCGAGATGTCGAAATCCCGGCCGCCGTAGGAGTACCCGTCGACCGCGAGCAGCACCGTCGGCGAGATCTGGCTGAACCGGTCGATGATCGACGGCGCCCCGAACTCGGGCGAGCACGACGACCACACCCCGCCCAGCGCGGCGGTCGCGAGAAACCCCACGAGGGCATGGATCCCGTTGGGCAGCAGCGCCACCACCCGGTCACCCGGCCCGACTCCCAGCCGGGTGAGCCCGGCCTGCGCGGCGCCGACCATCGCGCGCAGCGCACCGATCGTGGCCAGGTGCTCCGATCCGTCCTCCGCCGCGGCGACCACGGCGAGCTCGCCCGCCGCGCGGTCCGCCCACGCAGCGAACGCGTGCTCGGTGTAGTTCAGGGTGCCGCCCGGAAACCAGTCGGCCCCCGGCATCACGGCCTCGCCGATGGCGCGGTCGGGCCGGGAGTGCCAGCGGATCGAGAAGTAGTCGGCCAGCGCCGACCAGAAGCCGTCCAGGTCCTCGGTCGAAAACGCCCACAGGTCCTGATAGGTCGGGTAGGCGGCACCGGTCCTGGCGCTCAAGAAGTCCGCGAAGTCGGTGATCCGTGCGCCGGCGGCGCGATCCGGCGTCGGCTGCCACAGGACCTCGGGGACCACGTCGTTGCTGGACATCCCCTGTTCCTACACCGTCGCGCAGCCCAGCCCGCCGCTGAGGCGTCCGGGAGCGGCGGGCGGCGCGCGGGACAGTCAGACCCGTGCGGGATCCAGCGGCGCGTGCTCGCGCAGCGCGGCCATGAACGATCGCATCCAGCCCGGATGGTCCGGCCACGCCCGCCCCGAGAACACCAGGCCGTCCACGACGGCGTCGCCGTCCACCCACTCGCCGCCGGCGGCGCGGATGTCGGGCGCGAGGGCGGGGTAGGCCGCCGTCGAGCGGCCGCGCAGCACACCGGCGGCGGCGGCGACCAGCGGCCCGTGGCACAGCTGCGCGACCGGCTTGGCCTGCTCGAAGAAGTGCCGGACGATGCGCAGGCAGTCCTCGTCGTTGCGGATGTACTCCGGTGCCCGGCCACCCGGGATCACCAGGGCGACGTAGTCGGCCGGGGCGACGTCCGCGAACGCGAGGTCGGCCGGCCACGTGCGGCCGAGCTTCTCGGTGTAGGTGTCGAATCCGTCGACGAAGTCGTGCACCACGAACTGCAGCTTCTTCGCGGACGGCGCCGCGATGACCGCCTCGTATCCCTCCTCCAGCAGCCGCTGGTAGGGGTACATCACCTCGAGATCCTCGGCACCGTCGCCGGTCAGGATCAACACCTTGGGCATCGTGGGCGTCCTCTCGTCGTGGTTTCCGCCAGCGTCGACCCGTCGGCCGAGCGGGTCAAGAGGGCGGCGAGGATTCGCTGGCTGCTGGGCGAGAGAGCCCGCTGCGCAACCGGTCTGGGCGAGCAGATCGCGGACTCGCCCCGCATCGGGCCGCGTGTGCCGCGGCGCGGTGGCCCCCGCGCGGGCAGGCGCGGCTAGTGTCGGTCCGGCGGCCCTCCCGCTCGCGCCGCCTGGAGGTGTGAGGAGATGACGGTCCGCACGCGGCCCGCGCTGGATTCGCTGCCCGCCTACGTGCCCGGCCGCTCGGTGGCCGGGGCGATCAAGCTGGCGTCCAACGAGCTCCCGTTCCCGCCGCACGACGCGGTCCATGCGGCCATCAACGAGGCCATCGCGATGGGCGCCCACAGCGTCAATCGTTACCCGGACATGTCCGCCCAGCGGCTGATGTCCGCGCTCGAGGCGCACACGTCGGCGCCGGCGGAACGGCTCATCGCGGGATGCGGCTCCGTCGCGCTGTGCCAGCAGATCGTGCAGGCGGTGGCCGGCGAGGGCGACGAGGTGGTGTTCGGCTGGCGGTCGTTCGAGGCGTATCCGATCGTCACGCAGATCACCGGCGCCACGGCGGTGCGGGTCCCCGTCACCGCGGGCCACGAGCTCGACCTGCCGGCCATCGCGGAGGCCGTCGGCTCCAACACCAGGGTGGTGTTCGTCTGCACGCCGAACAACCCGACCGGGACGGCCATCCGCCGGGACGCGCTCGTCGAGTTCCTCGATGAGGTGCCGTCGGATGTGCTCGTGGTGATCGACGAGGCGTACCGGGAGTTCGGCAACGCGGACGATCCCCCGGATGGTCTCGAGTTCGCGCTGAGCCGACCGAACGTCGTGGCCCTGCGCACGCTGTCCAAGGCGTACGCGCTGGCCGGGCTGCGCGTCGGCTACGCCGTCGGTGATCCCGTGGTGATCACCGCCATGCGGAAGGTCCAGATCCCGTTCGCGCTCAACTCGCTGGCGCAGCACGCCGCCATCGCGGCGCTGGGTGTGCGGGACGAGCTCGCGCCGCTGTGGCGGCAGATCATCGACGAGCGGGGCCGGGTCACGGCAGCGCTGCGCGGACTCGGGTACGAGATCCCGGACTCGCAGGCCAACTTCGTCTGGCTGCCGCTGCGCGAGCGGGCCGCCGAGTTCGCCGCGCACTGCGAGGCGAGCGGCATCATCGTGCGGGCATTCTCCGACGCGTCGGGCGGGGTGCGCACGACCATCGGGACGGCGGAGGAGAACGACGCCTTCCTGGCGGCGGCCGGCAGCTTCCCGCGGTGAGCGGGCTCAGGCCGCCAGCAGCCGCCAGAGGGCGATGACGCCCAGGACGACGATCGTCACCCGAAGCGCCACGGGCGAGAGCCGGCGGCCGACGCCTGCCCCGATGAAGCCGCCCGCCAGCGACCCCGCGGCGATGAGACCTGCCGCCGCCCAGTTGATCCGGTCGAACGCGAAGAGGGTGTACGCGGTTGCCGCGACGACGTTCACGACCAGCGTCAGGAGGTTCTTGGCCGCGTTGATCCGCTGCATCGACTCGGTGAGCAGCACCCCCATCACGCCGATCAGCAGGATGCCCTGGGCCGCGGCGAAGTACCCGCCGTAGACCCCGACCAGGTACGTGCCGACGACCAGCGCGACCATCCGGCCGGTGCCCACGACCACGTGATCGCGGCCGGCAGCCTCCGACCTGCGGCGCAGCGAGACCTGCAGGCGCGGCTGGATGATGACCAGGATCAACGCGATCACCAGCAGCACCGGAACGACGGCCTTGAACGTCGACTCGGGCAGGTTCAGCAGCAGCCATGCGCCGGTGACCCCGCCGACCAGCGACGCGGGCAGCTGCCAGCGCAGGTGCCGCCGCTGGCCACGCAGCTCACGCCGGTAGCCCCAGGTCCCGGACACTCCGCCGGCCACCAGTCCGACCGCGTTCGACATCGTCGCCGTCACCGGCGGGAACCCGAAGGCGATGAGCGTCGGGAAGGTGACGAGTGTGCCCGACCCGACGACCGTGTTGATCGTGCCCGCGGCGACGCCGGCCAGGAAGATCACCACGATCTCGACGGGGCTCACCCGGACACCTTGCCGGACGGCGCCACGTGACGCGCATCCCGCCTCGCCGACCCGGCCGCACCGATCCAGCGGTCGCACGCCCCGGCGGCGCGCCCGCATCGCGGCGATGCGCGCGCAGGAACGCCCTGACCTCGGTCGATAGACTCACCGCCTGGAGGCGTGTCCGAGTGGCCGAAGGAAGCCGCCTTGAAAGCGGCCAGGTGTCAAAGCCTCGGGGGTTCGAATCCCTCCGCCTCCTCCCCCTCTCCTCCCCTTCGCATCCCGGCGCTCTCGCATCCCGGCGCCGCCGGTCGCTCGATCGCGCCGTTCGGCGGGTTGAGCCGTCGCTGCGTGATCTGATAGACGCTCAGAACCGGTACTTCCTGGCATGACAAGCCGTCCTGTTCCCGAGCCTGCTCCGAATCCCGTTCGACATCCAGCACCGATGGACCGCCGAGCATGAGGTCCGCGACCAGCATCCCGATCAGCGAGGCACCCGACGTCATGAGCTCCGTCCCGCGACCGACGGTCGCCGTCATCGGCAGCGGGGTGGCCGGCCTGACCGCCGCCTACCTGCTGCAACGCCGCTACGACGTGCATCTGTTCGAGGCGGACGAGCGCCTCGGCGGGCACGCCCACACGCACGACATCGCGCTGCGGTCCGGGCAGGTCGCCGGGCTGGACTCGGGCTTCCTGGTGCACAACGAACGCACCTACCCGCACCTGCTGCGGCTGTTCCGCGAGCTCGGCGTGGCGACGCAGGCCTCCGAGATGTCGATGAGCGTGCACTGCGACGGTTGCGGGCTGGAGTACGCCGGCGCGCGAGGCGTCGCGGGCCTGTTCGCGCAGCGTTCCGCGATCCTCCGGCCGCGGTACCTGGCCCTGCTCGCCCAGGTGAAGTACTTCCACCGCCGCGCCCGCGCGCTGCTCGACGGCGACGACGACGCGACGACGCTCGGCGAGTTCCTCGAGCGCGGCCGGTTCACCCGGTACTTCGCCCACCACTTCCTGCTGCCGCTGGTGGCGGCCGTGTGGTCGTGCGGGTTCGACGGTGCCCGCAGCTACCCCGCCCGCTACCTGTTCACGTTCCTGGAGCACCACGGCGCGCTGACGGTGACCGGCTCGCCGCAGTGGCGGACGGTGTCCGGCGGATCCCGGACGTACGTCGACCGGACCGCGAAGCAGCTCACCGCCGTCAACACCGCGACTCCCGTCCGGGCCGTCACCCGGCACGCCGACGCGGTGATCGTCCGTGACGACGCCGACGACGATCACCGGTTCGACCGGGTCGTCCTCGCCACGCACGCCGACCAGGCGCTGCGACTGCTCGCCGACCCGAGCGATGCGGAGCGCCGCCTGCTCAGCGCCTTCGAGTTCCTGCCGTCCGAGGCGGTGCTGCACACCGACGGCTCCGTGCTGCCGGCGGCCCCCGGGGCGCGCGCGTCCTGGAACTACCGGATGGGCAGCTGCGCGTCCGATGACCGGCGCGTGCGGATCAGCTACGACGTCAAGCGACTGCAGCGCGTCGACGATCCGGGCGACTACGTCGTCACGCTCAACGCGGCCGGGTCCATCGACCCGGCCGCCGTGCTGGCGCGCACGACCTACGCCCACCCCACCTACACCCGCGCGTCCGTGGCGGCGCAGCGCGAGCTGCCGTCCATCAACAGCGGGCGCACCGCGTTCGCCGGGGCCTGGCACGGCTGGGGCTTCCACGAGGACGGTTGCGCGTCCGGCGTGCGCGCCGCCGCGTCGTTCGGCGCCGGCTGGTGATCCCGTGACCATGCTCCGTCCTGCCCGGGCGCCGACGGCCGGTGGTGCGGCCCCCGGGCGCGTCTCCGCCGAGGCCGGGCCAGCCGGCGCCGCGAGCATCTACCGCGCGACGGTGATGCACCGGCGACACACGAGCGCGCCAGGGTCGGTCGAGCGCACGTTCCGCTACCGGACCTACTACTGGCTGGTCGACGTCGACGCGTTGCCGCGCCTGCCGTCGCCGCTGCGGCCGCTCGCCCGATTCCGCGCGTCCGATCACCTCGGCGACCCGGACGCCTCCCTCGGCGCCAACGTCCGCGCCGCGCTGCGCCCGCACGGCATCGACGCGGACCGGGTGCTGCTGTTGACCTGCCCCCGGGTGGGTGGGCACGTGTTCAACCCGCTCTCGGTGTTCTACTGCCTCGCCCGCGACCCCGGACGACGGCGCCGAGCGGGTGGCCGCGATCGTCGCCGAGGTGCACAACACCTACGGCGGCCGGCACGTGTACGTGCTGCGCCCCGACGAGTCCGGGCGGGACACGGTCGACAAGCAGTTCTACGTCTCGCCGTTCCTGCCGATGGGCGGCAGCTACCTGATGCGCACCCCGGTCCCCGACGAGACCCTCGCGGTGTCGATCGCGCTGCGGCAGGACGGGCGGACGCCGTTCGTCGCCACGCTCACCGGCCGCGGCCGGCCCGCGACCACCGGCGCGATCCTGCGGGCGTCGCTGCGCTGGCCCTTCGTCACGCTGCGCACGGCGGCGCTGATCCGCTGGCAGGGCGTCCGGCTCTGGCTGCGACGCGTGCCGGTGCAGCCCCGGCCCGCGGGCTCGCACCTGGACGAGCGCGGTCGCTGACCTCTCGGGTGCGGACATCGCGTCCCGAACCCAGGGGCGTCCAGCGGATTAAGGCGATCGCTCGCCGGGCACATCGGTGTCGACTGCGTCGTCGACGGATGGGGACCGAATCATGAAGTTCAACCCCAAGGCGCGGCTCGACACCTCGCAGGTGCAGGACCGGCGCGGCGGCTCCGGCGGCGGCGGCCTGGGCGGCTTCGGCCGCGGCGGCGGGGGCGGCGGCATCAACATCGGCAAGGGCGGGCTCGCGGCCGGCGGCGGCGGCCTGGCGATCCTCGTGGTGCTCGCGATCTTCCTGATCAACTCGTTCTCGGGCGGCGGCAGCGCGCCGGTGCCCGGCATGCTGGCCGGCGCGTCCGGCAACCAGGCCGTCGACAACGCCCAGCTCGACCAGGCGTGCCGCACCGGCGCGGACGCCGCGACGAACGAGGACTGCGCCGCGGTCGCGTTCATCAACTCCGTGCAGAGCTACTGGAACGACGCGCTCGCTTCGGCGGGCGTCACCTACACCGGCGCGGACACCGTCTTCTACAGCGGCCAGACCGCCACCGGGTGCGGCACGGGGTCGTCCGGCATGGGGCCGTTCTACTGCCCCGAGGACCAGCAGGTGTACATCGACCTGTCGTTCTGGGACCAGCTGCGGACGGACTTCGGCGCCAACGACGCCCTCTTCACCCAGGCCTACGTGATCGCCCACGAGTACGGCCACCACGTGCAGAACCTGCTCGGCACCAGCGACCGGGTGGGCCGGGCGACGGGCGCGACCTCCGGCGCGGTCCGGCTCGAACTGCAGGCCGACTGCTACGCGGGGGTGTGGGCGAATCACGCGACGACCGTGCCCGGCGCGGACGGCGAGATCCTGATCACCGAGATCAGCAACGCGGACCTGCAGAACGCGCTGGAGACCGCGGCGTCGATCGGCGACGACTACATCCAGACCAACCTCGCCGGTCGCGGGGTGGACCCGTCGCAGTTCAGCCACGGCACGTCCGCGCAGCGGCAGAAGTGGTTCGTGCAGGGCTACCAGTCCGGAGACCCGGCGTCCTGCAACACGTTCGACACCAACAGCCTGGGCTGAGCCGCCACCCTCCCCCGGCCCCCGGACGGCCCACCGTCACGGCAGCGGCGGGACCTCGCGCCCCTGCGGGCCGTCGCCGACCGGTCCGTCCGCGCCGGTGCCCGCGGGGGGCGGTGCGCCGCGGCGCTGCGCCGACAGCACGATCGCCACGCAGACCAGCAGGATCCCGCCCAGCTCGGCGATCGTCGGCAGCTGGGCGAGCACGACGGCGCCGACGATCACGGCCGTCACGGGGAGCATCGCGAGCAGGATCGCGAACCGCGCGGCCGTGACCCGCCGGAGCACGACCTGCTCGATCACGTACGGGACCACCGAACTCAGCACGGCGACGCCGCACACCGCCAGCGCCAGCCGCCAGTCCGTCAGCACCGTCCCGATCGTGCCCGCGCCCACCGGCAGGTAGACCAGGGCGCCGGCGGACATCCCGACCGCGAGCGCGCTGATGCCGTCGCGGCGTACGGCCAGTCGGCGGCCGAGCAGGATGTACCCGGCCCACGCCGCGGCCGCGCCGAGGATCGCCACCAGGCCGATGACGACGTCTGCGGTGAGCCCCGTCTCGAGCTGCACCCCGGCCAGGAGCACCACCCCAGCGGCGGCGATCGCGATGCCGAGGCGATCCCGCCAGCCCCTACCGGTCACCCCGGCGACCACCACCGGCCCGAGAAACTCGATGGCCACGGCGGTGCCGAGCGGCAGGTGGTCGATGGCGAGGTAGAACGCGACGTTCATGGTGGCCAGCACGACGCCGAACACGCGCCGCCGCCACCAGATCTCGCCGGCTCCACGGCTGTCGCCACGGCCGCCGCCAGGCGAGCAGCACGGCGGCGGACACCAGGATCCGCCACCACGCCACGGCCGGCGCGGCCAGCGTGGCGAACAGGCCAACGGCGATCGCCGCGCCGCAGTACTGGGTGAGGCCGGACGCCAGGAAGAGCAGGGGTGCCGGCACCCGCTCGGCGGGGGACGCGCGAGAAGGCCGGGCCGTCATCCGCGGCGGGCCCTCTGGCGCACCGGCCGCTGGTGGATCATCGTGGACGTGCGCCGGCCCGGCGAGGTGTCGGCGGTCCGCGGTGGGACGGGAGACGGACGATGGCCGACCGGGTCGAGCTGGTCGCTGACGTCGCCCGGCTGGGCGGCGATCTCGCCGGTCTGCGGACAGCTCCTGGACGGGCCGCTGGCCGGGCTCTTCGGAGCGGTGCACCTTGTCTCCCTCCCCCTTCCACCCGATCCGGCCGACGAGCCCGGTGCCGATGTCACAGCCGTAGTCGGTGCCGAAGTCGGTGCGGATGTCACAGCCGGCGTCGGTGTCGACCTCACAGCCGACCTCGCCGCGCTCGTCCGCGACTACGACATCATGGTCGACGTCCAGGTGAACGACGTGCCGGCGGACTCGGCCGCGTTCCTCGACTGGCTCGACCGCGGCGCGGCGTCCGCGTTCGACGGCCTGTTCCTGACGCTGGGATCCGTGTTCCCGTCGGGGGTCGCCGAGTCGGATCTCGCGCGGCTGCACCTGCCCGGGCCCGGCGTGCCGTTCTCCGTCTACGCCGGCGGCGACGGCACCGCGCGCGTCGTGTGGACGACGTTCGGCCCGCGCCGGATCGACGTCGACGTCCGCCACCCGGAGGCGCGCAGGCGGCTGCAGCGCGCGCTGGATCGGGTCGCGGCCCGTGGCGTGCGGCGGGTCCGACTGGCCGACGCCGGGTACGTCGCGAAGGCGGCCGGCAGCTCGTCGTTCTGGATCCAGGACACGCTGACGTTCCTGGGCGAGGCGGCGGCGTGGTGTCGCGCGCGCGGCCTGCGCTGCACGGTCGACCTCCCCGCGGATCCCGCGCTGCGGCGTGACGTCGCGGCGCTGGTCGACGACGTGCCGGACGGCGAGCCGGCCCGGCTGGTGGCGGACGCGCTGCGCACCGGCGACGGCGGGGCGCTGGCGACCTGGCTGCAGGGCCGCCCCGCCGACGCGTCGGACCTGCTGGCCGTGATCGACACCGCGATCCGCATCCCGTTCGGCACCGCGACCCAGAGCGGGATCGACGACGCCGCGCGGCTGCCGCTCGACCACGACCGGCTGCTCCTCGCCCACGCCCTGCAGCTGTGGGCGCCCGGCAGGCCGCAGGTCTCCGGTGCCGCCCTGATCGCCGCAGGCGATAGCTGGTCGACCGCGTCGCTCGACCGAGACGCACTGCCTCACAGTCGGTCCCGTGCCGACGTCGAGACCGCTCTGAAGCAGCCGGCGGCAGCGGCCCTGCTGCGGCTGGTCCGGTTCCGCGCCGACCACCCCGCCTTCCATGGCGGACTGACGGTCAGCGCGGCCGGTGCCGATCTCCTCGTTTCCTGGGCGGCGGGAGCCGACATCGCCGAGCTCGACGCCGATCTCGAGACCGGCGAGGCCGCGGTGCGATTCACCCGCCAGGGGCGACGGATGTCCGCACCACTGGACCGCCTGCCGTGACCCGTCAGACGCCGAAGAACGACCGGCAGGCCTCGAAACCGGACACTCGCACCGACCAGCCTGGCCGGCGAAACGTCTCCGGGGTCAGCGTCAGGCGCTGTTCCACGGCGCGTTCGCCGGGTCGCCGCACGTGCACGCCCGTGCCGTCGGGCCGATAGCCGAGCTTCTCGGAAACCCTGAGTGACGCGGGATTGTCGAGGAACGCGCCGCTGTCAGCGCGGGTCGCACCGAGGTGATCGAAGGCGAATTGGAGCACCGCCGCGCGCATCTCGGTGCCGATGCCCCTGTCGTGGTGCGCGATGCCCAGCCAGGAGCCCGTGGCCACCAGCCGGCGCACCGCGAACGCGCGTCCCATCAGGTCCTGGATGCCGACGAACTCGCCGTCCATCCGCACGCCGAAGGACACCGCCCAGTGCTCCGGCGTCGCCTCGGCGCGCTCGGACCACCAGTGCTGCAGCGCGCTGGTCACGAGCTCCGCGGGCGGGCGGTCCGTCCACGGCGTCGAGAACGGCATCTGTTCTGCCGGGTGGATGCCGGCCAGTGCCAGCTCGAGCGCCTCCGCCAGGTCGCCGTCGGCCAGCGGGGCCAGCGTCAGCCGTGGCGTGCCCAGCCGCAGGCCGAACACCGGCCAGAAGTCGGCGAGGGGCCGCGCGGCGGGCGTCATGGACCCACGGTGTCGCGCCGCGGGGGGACGGGCAACCGGATTCATCCGCCGCGCGGCTGGTGAATCCGGCCGTCGGCGCCGCGGCTACCCTCGGACGGCATGTGGGCCGTGACCGTCGAGCAACCGGGAAGCCCCGCGTCGCTCGGCTGGGCCAGATCCCCGACCCCGAGGTCCGGCCGGGGGACGTGCTGATCGAGGTCGCGGCCAGCCGGGGTCAACCGTGCGGACCTGCTGCAGGCCGCCGGTCACTACCCCCCGCCGCCGGGCGCGCCGGACATCCTGGGCATGGAGTGCTCGGGCACTGTCGTGCGGGTCGGGGCCGAAGTCAACGGCTGGGCCGTCGGGGACCAGGTGTGCGCGCTGCTGGCGGGCGGCGGCTACGCGGAGCGGGTCGCGGTGCCGGCCGGCCAGGTCCTCCCGGTGCCGGACGGGCGTCGATCTGGTCGAGGCCGGCGGGCTGCCCGAGGTCACGTGCACCGTGTGGTCGAACCTGGTGATGACGGCCGGTCTGTCGGCGCGGCTCGACGGTGCTGATCCACGGCGGCGGATCGGGGATCGGCACCATGGCCATCCAGGTCGGCCGCCAGGCTCGGCGCGCGGGTGGCCACCACCGCGTCCCGGCGCAGCACGCTCGGAGGCCTGCCGCGAACTCGGCGCCGAGATCCTGCATCGACTACTCGTCGGAGGACTTCGTGGCGGCGATGCGCACCGCCACGGACGGCCGCGGCGTCGACGTCATCCTCGACCTGATCGGGGCGAAGTACCTGCAGCGCAACGTCGACGCGCTCGCCGACGGCGGCCGCCTGGTGATCATCGGCCTGCAGGGCGGCACCACGCGCCGAGCTGGACATCAACACGCTGATGCGCAAGCGCGGCGGCATCATCGGCACCACGCTGCGGTCGCCGCCCGGTCACCGGGCCGGGGTCGAAGGCGGAGATCGTCGCGGACCGTCCGCGGACGGCTGTGGCCGATGATCGAGTCGGGCGAGATTCGCCCGGTCGATCGATGCGGTACTGGACATGCCGGACGCCGGTGCGGCGCACCGCCGGATGGCCGACGGCGGCCATGTCGGCAAGATCGTGTTGCGGGCGCCCGTCGACGGGCAAGTCCGCCGGCGAAGCGTCGAGGCGAGTGCAGCGAGATCGAGCGAGGACGACGGCCACCGGGTCGTGGTGATCGGGCCGGACGGCCAGCCGATGGGCTACGCCGACGTGCCGAGCGGGCAGGCACGCCGGAGGGCCGGCGACGACGAGGCTCCGGATCGGCCGGTCAGCCCGGCCGACGCGATCGGCGAACCGGCCAAGGTCATGCGGATCGGCACGATGATCAAGCAGCTGCTCGAGGAGGTGCGGGCCGCGCCGCTGGACGAGGCCAGCCGGGTGCGGCTCCGGGAGATCCACCGCAGGTCGATCGACGAGCTCGAGGACGGCCTCACGCCGGAGCTGCGGGAGGAACTCGAGCGGCTCTCGCTGCCGTTCACCGAGGACTCCGTTCCCTCCGACGGCGAGCTGCGGATCGCCCAGGCCCAGCTGGTCGGCTGGCTCGAGGGCGTGTTCCACGGCCTGCAGACCGCGCTCGTCGCGCAGCAGATGGCCGCACGGATGCAGCTCGAGCAGATGCGGCGAGGGCGTTGCCGCCCGGGCAATCCGCTGTCGACGGGCCGGCCGGCCCGCTCGGCGGCGGCCCGTCCGGGACGCGGCCAGTACCTCTGACGCACCGGACCTGTCGAGCGACCGGACCTGACGGGTCCGGCGGTCAGAGCGCGCGTTCGTGGTCGCGGGACCGCCTGCATCTCGGTGCGCGCGCTGAATTCGCGCGGCCGCCGCCACGGCGTCGCCGGGCGCCGGGACCGGCGCCCGCCCGGCCATCATCGGCGTCGACTCGTCCCATCTGGTACCCGCGGACGGCGTCCGCCGCCGCCGGGCGATGCCGGAGAGGGTCTCCAGCACAACCCGATTGCCCAGCATCGCGGTGATGTCGGCGTGGTCGTACGGCGGCGCCACCTCGACGATCTCCATGCCGACGAGCGGCACGTCCCGGCCGATCCGGCGCACCGCGTCCAGCAGTTCGCGCGCCGTGAGGCCGCCCGGCTCCGGGGTACCGGTGCCCGGCGCCATCCCCGGGTCGACGACGTCGATGTCGACCGACAGGAACACCCCGTCGGTGTCGTCGACGGCGATCGCCATTGCCTCGGTCAGCACCGCGTCGAGGCCGCGCCGATCGATCTCGGCCATCTCGTAGCAGCGCATGCCCTGCTCGGCCATCCACAGCAGCTCGGGCGGCTCCGGCCAGTACCCGCGCAGCCCGATCTGCAGGAACCGGTCGCCGCGGACCGCGCCGGATTCGATCACCCGGCGCATCGGCAGGCCGTGCCCGTACAGCGAGCCGAACTGGATGTCGCCGGTGTCGGCGTGCGCGTCGAAATGCATGACCGAGATCCGGCCGTAGCCGAAATGCTCTGCGAGACCGGTGATGTCGGCCTGCGCGACGGTGTGGTCGCCGCCCAGCACGACCGGGATCACGCCGGCCGCGGCGAGCCGGGTGATCGCCGCCTGCAGGTTGCCCAGCGCCTGCTTGGTCTCGGTCGGCGCCATCAGGACGTCACCCGCGTCCACCACGCCCAGGTCGAGCAGCGGGTCGACCCGCAGCGACAGGTGCGGCCGGGACCCGGTGTGCTCGGAGTAGTCGCAGGTGCGCAGCGCCATCGGACCCATCCGGGCGCCGGAGCGGTAGGAGGTGCCGGAGTCGTAGGGCGCGCCGACGATCACCGCCGTGGCCGCGGCGTAGCTGCCAGGATCGGCCAGGTCGCAGCGCGGCACGCCGGTGAACGTGACGTCCGGCCCGTACATCGGAGCCGTACTGGCCATGCCGTCGATTGTCCTCCTCGCCGAGCGATGTCCGAGACCGCCGCGGACGCAACGGATTTCGTTGTGTCAGGCCCTCCCGACAACGGATTTCACTTGCTTCGTGGGGAAAGCTACGCGATAATAGCCGTCATGGATCGACGGGGTCGCGGGCGATGAGTGCCCCGCCGACCACCGATCGGCCCAGGGACCGGCGACCATCCTCCGCCGGGACCTGGTCCGGCAGCCCGCGTTCCCGGCGATACCGCTGGACGACGTCTCGAAGAAGATCATCGAGCAGCTGCAGCAGGACGGCCGGCGGCCGTACGCCGCCATCGGCGCGTCCGTCGGGCTGTCCGAAGCTGCGGTCCGGCAACGGGTGCAGCGGCTGATCCGGTCCGGCGTGATGCAGATCGTCGCGGTCACCAATCCGTTGCAGCTCGGCTTCACCCGGCAGGCGATGATCGGCATCCGGGTGGAGGGCACCCTCGATCCGGTCGTCGCAGGCTCTCCGCACTGGACGAGGTCGCCTACGTCGTCATCACCGCCGGCTCGTTCGACGTGCTGGCCGAGGTCGTCTGCGAGGACGACGAGCACCTGCTGCGCGTGCTCAACGAGCGCATCCGCCCCATCGCGGGCGTCCGCAGCACGGAGACCTTCGTCTATCTCGAACTGACCAAGCAGACCTACACCTGGGGAACCCGATGACGTCTCGCGGCCGGCCGACACTGCTCGCGGCCACCGACCACCTCTGGCTGCACTTCACCCGGATGTCCTCCTACGACGACCATCCCGTGCCGATCATCGAGCGCGGCGAGGGCTGCTACATCTGGGACACCAACGGCAAGCGGTACCTCGACGCGCTGTCCGGGCTGTTCGTCGTGCAGGCGGGCCACGGCCGCGAGGAGCTGGCGCAGGCCGCCGCCGCGCAGGCCCGCAAGCTGGCGTTCTTCCCGATCTGGTCGTACGCGCACCCCACCGCGATCGAGCTGGCCGACCGGCTGGCCGCGGCCGCGCCGGGTGATCTGAACAAGGTCTTCTTCTCCTCCGGTGGCGGCGAGTCCGTGGAGACCGCCTGGAAGCTCGCCAAGCAGTACTTCAAGCTGGCCGGCAAGCCGACCAAGTACAAGGTGATCAGCCGCGCCATCGCCTACCACGGCACCACCCAGGGCGCGCTGTCGATCACCGGCGTGCCCGGCTTCAAGCAGGCCTTCGAGCCGCTGGTGCCGGGCTCGATCCGGGTGCCCAACACCAACTTCTACCGGGCGCCGGAATTCGTCGCCGACGACGAGAAGATCTTCGGCCGGTGGGCCGCCGACCAGGTCGAGGAAGCCATCCTGATGGAGGGCCCGGACACCGTCGCCGCGGTCTTCGTCGAACCGGTGCAGAACGCCGGCGGCTGCTTCCCGCCGCCGCCCGGATACTTCGAGCGGCTGCGCGAGATCTGCGACGCCCACGACGTTCTGCTCGTCTCCGACGAGGTGATCTGCGCGTACGGCCGGCTCGGCACGATGTTCGGCGCGCAGAAGTTCGGCTACCAGCCCGACATCATCACCTCGGCGAAGGGGCTGACGTCCGGCTACTCGCCGCTCGGCGCGGCCATCATCTCCGACCGGATCTTCGAGCCGTTCTGCCGCGGCGACGCGGTGTTCCCGCACGGCTACACCTTCGGCGGCCACCCGGTGTCGTGCGCGGTGGCGCTGGCGAATCTGGACCTGTTCGAGCGGGAGGACCTGCTGGGCAACGTGCTTCGGAAGGAGAACGCGTTCCGCTCGACGCTGGAGCGGCTGCTCGACCTGCCGATCGTCGGCGACGTCCGGGGCGACGGCTACTTCTTCGGCATCGAGCTGGTCAAGGACAAGGCGACCAAGGCGACCTTCGACAAGGCCGAGAGTGAGCGCATCCTGCGGGGTTTCGTCTCCACCGCACTGTTCGAGCGCGGCCTCTACTGCCGCGCCGACGACCGCGGGGACACCGTCGTGCAGGTCGCGCCGCCGCTGATCGCGGGCCAGCCGGAGTTCGACGAGATCGAGTCGATCCTGCGCTCGGTGTTCACCGACGCGTGGGCGCTGCTCTGAGCGCCCGGCCGCGGGCCGACCTATCGGGTCCTGTCGGGTTCGATCGGGTTCGATAGGAGCTCGCAGCCGTCAGAACCAGCGCTCGAGGACCTGCGCCACGCCGTCCTCGTGGTGGTCCGCCGCGATCTCCGTCGCTACCGACGTCACGTCCGGATGCGCGTTCGCCATCGCGACCGCGTGCCCGGCCCAGCCCAGCATCTCCAGGTCGTTCGGCATGTCGCCGAACGCGATCACCTCGGCCGGATCGATGCGCCATCGCTGCGCCAGCGCCGCCAGTGCCGCGCCCTTGTTGACCCCGGACGCGGCGACCTCGATCAGGCCGTCGTCGGTGGAATACGTGATGTGGACGGATTCGACGCCGGTGGCGCGGGCGGCGTCCGCGAGCGCGCGGGAGTCGTCGCCGGCGCGAACCAGCAGCTTCGCCGCGGGCTCCGCGAGCAGCACCGACCGGTGCGCCCGCTGGAAGTACCCGAACTCCCACGGGTGGTGGTAGTGCTCCTCCGCGATGCACGCCTGAAGCGAGACGCCGAGCCGCTCGACCGCCAGCGCGAAACCGTCCGTCTGGCCCTCCAACTCGCCGACGAAGTGCTGCATGGTGTTCGGCGTGAGGGGCGACGAGGCGATGATCTCGCCGGCCGCGATGTCGTAGACGACCGCGCCGTTCATGCACACGGCGGTGCCGGTGAAGCCGGCGTCGATGACGGGACCCAGCCACCAGATCGGCCGGCCCGTCGCGACGACCACCCGCGCGCCCGCGGCGGCGGCCCGCTGCAGCGCGGCGATGTTGCGCTCGCTGACCGTGGCGCCCGACCGGTCGAGCAGGGTGCCGTCCATGTCGGTGACCACCATCGCCGGAGCGCTGCCGCCGCCGGCCGACGCAGCGCTCGGCCCGACCGACGCGCCCGCCTGGACGGGGTCGGCATGGGCAGCGGGGCGCGGGGTCACCCGTCCATTGTCGCGGATGGATCCGACACTCCCGGCCATCCGGGGGATGAACGAGCCGTTACGCCGTCGTGGCTCGCTCGCGCACCGCGCCGGGCAGCGCCACCGTCGCCCAGGCCGCCATCAGGTCGTCGATGGCTCGGCCGGCCGTGTCGTGGCCGAGGAAGCGGGCGATGGTGCCGGCGCCGGCCAGGTCGAAGCGGTGCACGGAGGCCGGGATCTCGGCGCGCGGGGCGCGCGCGCCGAGCACCGCGACCGTGTCCAGCACGCGGTGCCCGCCGAGGATGCCGGGCCGCGCCCGTCCGGCCGTCGCGGCCAGGTCGAGATCCTCGGCGAGCAGCTCGTGCTCGCGGAGCCGGACGCGGGTGGTGGTTGCCAGCGCGCCGCCGCGTTCCCCGGTGCGGCCGAGCACCAGGGTGTCCCGCACGACCGCCGTCGCGCCCTGCCGCAGATCGATCTCGAGCGTGCGGGTGACTGCGGCGCCGTCGGCGACGACGAACGGCTGGCCGAACCAGGTGAGCGCCCCGTCGGCAGCGACGCGCGCCCGCACCGTCCAGGAGGACGCGACGCCCGCGGCGTCGTAGGCGACGGTGCCCGCGTTCTCGTCCACCCGCAGCCACGCCCCCGGTCCGACATCGATGTCGACGACAACGTCGTCACCGCCGAGCAGCAGCGCGCGCGTGGCGACCAGGGCGACGCGCGCGCCGGTCGCCGTGGCGGTGATCACCCGCGGGCTGAGCGCGCCGTCGGCCAGTGTCAGCCGCGCCCGGCCGGGCGCCGCCGCGACGCCGATGCGCGTCACGCGTGGTCGTGCCCGGCTGTCGCGCCGGAGTGCGCGCCCTGGCGTGACTGTGCGCGTAGGTCGCGCCGTCGGCGCTCGCGTGGACGTGCGGGGCCATCGGACCGGGATCGACCGGAACGTGCCGGCCGCTGCGGAACGATCGCGAGCACGCCGCGCACCCAGGCGGTGAGCGCGTCGATCGATGCGCGATCCGCGCGGGACAGCGCCGAGCACCGGGCGGCCGTCGCGGGCGGCCGTGGCGTCGGCGACCATCTGCGGCACGTCCACCCCGACGTACGGTCCGAGGTCGGTCTTGTTCACCACCAGCAGGTCCGCCCGGCCGATGCCGGGCCCACCCTTGCGCGCGACGTCGCCGCCGCCGGCCACGTCGAGCACGAAGATCTGCGCGTCGACCAGCGCCGGCGAGAAGGTCGCGGTGAGGTTGTCGCCGCCGGACTCGACGAGAACCACGTCCAGCGGCGCGAAGTCGCTCTCGAGGTCCTCGACGGCGAGGAGGTTCGCGGTGACGTCGTCACGGATCGCGGTGTGCGGGCAGGCGCCGGTCTCGACGGCGCGGATGCGGTCCGGGTCGAGCACCCCGGCGGAGCGCAGGAAGCGCGCGTCCTCGTCGGTGTAGATGTCGTTGGTGATGACGCCGAGGCGGAGCTCGTCCGCCAGCTCCCGGCAGATCAGCGCGATCAGCGAGGACTTGCCGGTGCCGACGGGCCCGGCGACGCCGAGCCGGAGGGACCGCGTGGCCGGCGCGTCGATCGGTGCAGCGCCGTCGATGTCGTCCGGGCTCGGCGATGTCCGGGGCGGCGAAGTCGGGCGCGGTGTGCGGGAGAGTGTCAGGCACGGAACAACCTCTGGGTCGGCGGCGGCATGCAGCTCGGCCCACTGCTCGATCAGCGGGGCGGCGCAGGCGGGGAGCTCGTCGATCGCGGTCATCGTCGACAACGCGCCCACCATACGCGCGACGGCGGGCGCGGCGCCGATCACCCAGCGGGTGGCCTCGACCGGGTCCATCGGGTGCAGCTTGAGCGCCGCGGCCGCGATGGTCTGCGACGTCGTCGTAGGCGACCAGCCGCACCAGCTGCGCCGGTGACAGGCCCGCGACGGCGGCGGCGACGCCGAGCGTCACCGCGCGGGTGGGCGCCGGCAGCAGGCCGAGGGCGCGGACGGCGGGCTCGTCGGGCCAGAGGCTCCGCACCAGCCGGCGAGTATCCGCGCCCCATGACCTCGGCGTTCTCGCGCAGCGCCGGACTCGCCGTCCGGGCCCGCCAGGCCGAGTCCACCCGGTCCAGCTCGGCCGCCAGGTCAGGGCCGGGCCGAGCCGCGCGGTGCCGGGCGAGCACGGCCGCGCCGGCCTCGACCGTGGTGACCGTGCCGAGCCGCGCCTCGATGTAGTCCGGGACGCCCTCGATCGCCATCCCGCCGCGCAGCGCCGGCTCCAGCCCCGCGGACTGCGTGTGCGCCCCCGTCGGCAGCCGCGCGTCGGCCAGCAGCATCAGCAGGAAGTCGGAGTCCGGCCCGGGATTCGGCACGGCATGAGTGTCCCCTGTGCCTCGAACCCGCACGAACTGCGCGTTCCAACGGTGGCAAGGAGCCGATCGCGCGGGTTCGACGCGAGTTGGGGACAGCCCAGTCGGCGGGCTGTCGTCGTCGACG
>CAWHKH010000015.1:0-215126 GCA_963829945.1 uncultured Actinomycetota bacterium
GCCGCAGATCCGGCACGGCAGGCCGGTGCGCCGATAGACGTAGAACGCGTCGTCCGTGCGCGCCGGGCCGGACCGGCGCCCGCGGTGCTCGGGGAGCGTGGTGACGATCCGCCCCGCGCGCACGCCCGCCCGGAGCAGCACCACCAGGTCGGCCCACATCGCCTCCCAGGTGGCGCGATCGACCTCTCGTCCGGGCCGGTACGGGTTCACCCCATGCCGGAACAGCACCTCGGCGCGGAAGACGTTGCCGATCCCCGAGATCACCTGCTGGTTCATCAGCAGGCCGCCGATCGGCGCCGTCGAGCGGGAGATCCGCCGCCAGGCGTCGTCCGGCACGGCGTCCGCGCGCAGCGGGTCGGGCCCGAGACGCGCCTCGATCTCGTCCTTCTCGATCGGCATGAGCAACTCGCTGGCGGTCGCGCCGCGCAGATCGGCCCAGGCGTCGGCACTCTCGAGCCGGAGACGGAGTTCGCCCACGGGCGGTGGGGCCGGGATCCGGCCGAACCGGAACGACCCGTAGAGGCCGAGGTGGACGTGCAGCAGGTGCCGGGCGCGACGCCGGCCGTCGGCCGGCGGGGGACCGGTGAAGCGGACGAACAGGTGCTTGCCGTAGGCCTCGGTGCCCGCGAGGGTGCACCCGTCCAGCGTCGCCGCAGCCGCCGCGAACCGGGGCTGCAGGCTGGAGGCCCGCACCTGCAGGCCGCCGAACGTCCGGCGGAGCTCGCGCGCCAACCGGTGCAGCGTGTGGCCCTCCGGCACGCGATCCTCCCGACTCGACCCCGACAAAACATTGACGCGAACCCATCCGGCCCGACGGGCCCGGCCCGGCCGTCCCGGAGGTCGGCGGCGGCACTGCCAGGTTCCCCGCGGCGGTCCGGGTCAGTCAGGTGAGCAACCAGACCTCGACCTCGGCGCCGGCGTCCAGGTGGGTGTCGTCCTCGCCGAGGACGATCATGCAGTCGGCGCCGGCGAGCCACGACAGCAGGTGCGAGCCCGGCCCGCCCCAGGGCGCCACGGTGCCGGCCACGAGGTCGAGCTGACCGCGGCGGAACTGGCGCTTCCCCGGCGGGGAGTCGACGGCCTCCCGCAGCGGTGCCCGCACGACCGGGCGGGTCGGCTCCGTGTGGCCCATCGCGGCGCGGACGGCGGGGCGCAGGAACACCTCGAACGAGACGTACGAGCTCACCGGGTTGCCGGGCAGCGTCACCATGGGCACCCCGTGCAGGCGTCCCGCGCCCTGCGGCATGCCCGGTTGCATCGCGACCTTGGCGAACTCGATGCCCTGGCCGGTGAGCGCGTCCTTGACCACCTCGTACGCCCCGGCCGAGACGCCGCCCGAGGTGACGATCAGGTCGACGCCCGCCGACGCACCCGCGAGCGCCGCGCGCAGCCGTTCGACGTCGTCGGTCACGAAGTGCTCGATGCGCGGGTCGGCGCCGATCGCGCGCAGCGCGGCGGCGAGCATCGGCGCGTTGGACTCGTAGATCTGGCCGTCCATCAGCGGCTCACCGGGCCGTACGAGTTCGCTGCCGGTGGACAGCACGAGCACCCGCATGCCTCGCCGGACTCCGAGCGTGGGCCGGCCCAGCGCGGCGGCGACGCCGACCTGCGTCGGCCCGATCACCGTGCCGGCGGGCAGCACCACCTCGCCCGCGCGCACGTCCTCGCCGCGGGTCCGGACATGCACCCCGGGGGCGGGGGCGCCGTCGATGCGGACCCGCTGGTCGCCGCCGTCGGTCCGCTCGACCTGGACGATCGTGTCCGCGCCGGCCGGCATCGGGGCGCCCGTCATGATCCGCGCGGCGGTCCCCGGCTTGAGCGGCGCCAGGTCGGTGCGGCCGGCCGGGATGTCCTGCGAGACCGGCAGTGTCGTCGGCAGCGTGACGATATCGACGGCCCTGACGGCGTACCCGTCCATGGCGGAGTTGTCGAACGGCGGGAGGTCGAGCGGGGCGAGCAGGTCGCCGCCCAGGACCAGCCCGACGGCATCGGCGAGCGGCGTCTCGACCACGGGCATCGGGCTCAGCAGGCCCGCGATGACCCGGGCGTGCTCCTCGACGGTGCGCATCCCGCCATCCTGCCCGGTTCCCGACCTGTCCCTGCCCGGGGTCGGCACCGCCCGGTCGCACCTTCTACCCTGGCGGCCATGGAGCAGTTCACCATCGCCACCGTGGCCGAGCAGAGCGCGGACTTCCGCCGGGTGCTCTGGACCGGCGAGCACACTCAGCTGGTGATCATGACGATCCCGGTCGGCGGCGAGATCGGGCTCGAGACGCACGAGCACAACGACCAGATCCTGACGTTCGTCAGCGGCTCCGCCGAGGCGTTCGTCGGCGGTGAGACGTCGTCCGTGGTGCAGGGCGATCTCGTCGTGGTGCCCGCGGGCACCGAGCACAACTTCCGGAACACCGGCGCGAACCCGCTCGTCCTGTACACCGTCTACGGCCCGCCCGACCACGCCGAGGGCGTGGTGCACCGGACGAAGGCGGAGGCCGACGCCGCGGAGGCCGCCGGCGAGGACGTGCCGCCGGGCGCCTGACGGTCCGGGACGTCGGCCGACGCGCGGGGATCAGCCCGCGGCCGCGACCCGCCGGGCGACGTCGCCGGGCGCCAGTTCGCCGCCGCCGCGGCGCGCCACCTCGGCGACCATCTCGGCGCGCTGCTCCAGCGCGCACACGGCGATCACCGATCCGGCGGGGAGTCCGGCGTCCAGCTCGTGCACGAGACCGGAGAGCTCGTCGGCGGTCTCGTCCACCTGCAGGACGCCGGCCTCCGCCGCGCCGGCCCGCCAGATGGCCTCCATCTCGCCCAGGGGCCGCCCGCGCTGGTACTTCACCCGATGTGCCACCACGACCCGGTCGGCGGCCGCGGCGGCCATCGCCCCCATCGCGTGGATCGCCTCGTCCGTCCGGTCGCCGGCCGTGCCGAGCACCACGGAGAGCCGGCCGTCCGGCAGCCGCAGCGATTCGGCCACCTCCAGCAGCGACTCCAGCGACGCCTCGTTGTGCGCGAGATCCAGCACGACCGCGATGCCGTCGACCTGGTAGAGGTTCAGCCGGCCGGCGTTGTGCTCGGCGTCGGAACCGAAGCTGCGCAGCCCCTCTCGGATCGCGTCCAGCGGCACGCCGATCGCGATGGCGGCCGCCGTCGCCGCCAGCACGTTCGAGACGTTCACCCGGGAGGCGCCGGCGAGGGTGAGCGGCACCTCCGGCACGGCGATCACCTGTACCGGGTCGAGCCCCCTGCCCAGCACCACCACCTGGCCGTCGACCACCGTGATCGCCCGGCCGCCGGCATCGAGAGCGTCTTCCAGGTAAGGGTTGTCGGGATCGGGCGAATAGAACCACGGTCGCGCCCTGGACACCAGCCGCATGTCCCGGACCAGCGGGTCGTCGGCGTTCAGCACGGTCCAGCCGTTCGGCTTGGTGATCCGCACGATCACCGACTTCACCTCGGCGAGCTGCTCGACGGTGTGCACCCCGAGCAGGCCGAGGTGGTCCGCGCTGATGTTGGTGACCACCGAGACGTCGTTGCTCGCCGTGCCGACCCCGCGCAGCAGGATGCCGCCGCGGGCGGTCTCCGTCACCGCGACCTGCACGCTCGGGTCCTCGAGGACCCGCGCTGCGCCGCCGGGCCCTGACCAGTCGCCGGTCTCCACCACCCGGCCGTCGATCACGATGCCGTCGGTCGACGACCAGCCCGGCGTACGGCCGCCGGCCCGGACGAGGTGCGCGATCAGCCGGGTGGTGGTCGTCTTGCCGTTCGTGCCGGTCACGGCGACGACCGGGATGGCCGGTCGCACAGGCCGGACGGTCTCGCCCGGATCGTGGCCGGCGAGCGCGGCCGGGATCTCGCCGAGCGCGACGACCGGGTCGACGCCGTCCTGGGTGATCGCGCCGAACGCCCGGGCCACGGCGTCCCCGAAGGTCTCCGCCGTGCCGCGGTGGCGGAAGGGGAAGGCCACCACGACGGTGTCGTCGTCGCCCACGCGGGCGACCGCGGCGACCCTGGCAGCGATCGTGCCCGCGGCCCGGCGGACGACGGCGGCGGCCAGCGCCGCGGACGCGGCGGCTCTGGTCGGCGAGTGGGGCAGCCCGACCGCCGGATTGCGCACCCGCAGCGCGCGCTGCCAGGCGACCACCTCGCCGGGGTCCGCGGACTGCACGCCGGAGGCGTCGAGCGTGAGCTTGATCGCCGGTCGGGTGAAGTACAGGTTGGGCCCGGTCAGCACCCGCAGTTCGAGGGGCCGGGCCGGGCTGTCCGCGCTGGCCATGGGACGACCCTAGAGAGGGACCGCCGGCGTCGCGGCGCGAGGGGAATCCGTTACCGGGCGTCACATGCCGCTAACACTCGTCGACCACTACTGATCTGCCGACGGTGCCACCCAGCGGCCGGACATGGTCGCCGGCGAGGCCCATGGCGCCTCCATCTGCTCGCTGTACCTGGCCACGACAAGACCGGCGAACACCTGCTGCCGCCGCAGCCGGCGGCCCGGAAAGTCGCAGGTCACCGCGCGTCGGTCCACGATCCGAAGACCGGCCGCCGCTACGTTCCGGGGCGTGTCGGGCGACGACGCGGGGGAGAGCATCGGTCGCTACCGGCTGCGCGAGATCATCGGCCGGGGCGGCTCCAGCGTCGTGTACCGGGCGTCGGTGCGGGCGCGTCCCGCGATCGCGGTCGCCGTCAAGATCGCGCGGACCGAGGCCGGCGTCGAGGTGCGGCGGAGCTTTCTCGACCTGGAGCGCCGGTCCGGCGCGATCCGCCACCCGAGCGTGCTGCCCGTGCTGGACTCCGGCGACGAGGACGGGCGGCCCTACCTGGTGATGCCGCTGGTGGAGGGATCGGACCTGTCCATGGCGGTCGCCGGGGGCACCCTGACGGTCGGCCGGATGCTCGTGGCGCTCGCGCAGGTCGCCGCGGGCCTGGACGCGCTGCACCGGGCCGGACTGCTGCACCTGGACGTCAAGCCGGCCAACGTGCTGCTCGGCCGGGTCGCCGGGCAGGAGGACGCCGGGGACCGCGCCTACCTCGCCGACCTCGGGCTGTGCCGGTGGCGCGACCAGGCGGTGGGCCCGGGCGACACCGGCGGCTTCAGCGGATCGCCGCGCTACGCCTCGCCCGAGCAGCTCGACGGCGGCCCGGTCCGCGCGGCGGCCGATGTGTACTCGACGACCTGCGTGCTCTACGCGTGCCTGGCCGGCCGCCCGCCGTTCGTGGGGGACATCGCGGATGTTCTGGCGGGTCACCACTCAGGCCGCCCGCCGTCGCTCGCCCGGTTGACCGGGCTGCCCGGGTCGATCGACGCGGTGATCGGCCGCGGGCTCGCTCCCGACCCCGCCGACCGGCACGGCTCCTGCGCCGAACTGGTGCGCGACGCTGGGGCCGCGCTGACGCCCTGGCGGCCCTCGGTTCCACCGGTGATCGCCGCTACGCGGCTCCGTTGACAGGCGGGCCGACCGCGGCGTCGAACACCGCGCGGGCGTTCGCCGTCATCTGTCGACACGCCGCCGCCGTCGACAAACCCGCGACGTCCGTGAGCCAGACGAGCGGTTCGATGCCGGCGACGGACCGGATCGCCACGGCCAGCCGGCGCACATCCAGGTCCGGCCGGGTCGTGGCGAGCGGCGTCAGGGCATCCGCGATCCACCCGATCGCCCGCCCGCCGCGCAGCGCGACCCGCGCCGCACCAGGTTCCAGGGAGAGCCGGAGGGAGGCACGCAGCTGGGGCTCCCAGTCCACCGTGATCCGCAGGTGCTCGGCGAGGACCGCATCGAGCCGTTCGCCAGGGTCGTCGGGCGCCCCGTCCGACAGCAGCGACGTCGCGTCGATCTGCGGATGCGCTGCGAGCAGCAGGTCGCGCTGGGTCGAGAAGTAGCGGTAGGCCGTGGTGCGGGAAATGTCGGCGGCGGCGGCCGCCTGCTCGATGGTGGGCTCGGCACCGTCGGCGAGCAGCCGCCGGGTGGCGGCGACGAGTGCGTTGCGGGTCCGGGCCTTCTGCCTGGTCCGTCCGGACTCCAGGTGAGGGCTGCCGCTCATGGTGGTACTGTAGTCCCATCATGGGACTTGAATCCCACAAGATGGATCAGCGTGCTGGGAGCCGTTCATGAGTAGCGATCCGGTCGTCACCGATCCCGAGCTGTACCGGGTGTTGTTCGAGAACGACCGGGTGCGGGTGCTGGCCTATGGGGACCGCCCCGGAGACCGGACGCACACGCACCGGCACCCGGACAGCGTGATGATCACGTTGTCCTCGTTCGAGCGGCGCATCTCGAGCGGGGGGCGGCTGGTCGACGTCGCGCTGGACGCGGGCACCGCCCGGTGGGTCGCCGCCCAGGAACACCACGGGGAGAACATCGGGACGACCGAGTCCAGGACGATCTTCGTCGAGCTGAAGGAGCCGGCGCCGCACCCGGATCCGGCGGGGGAGCTCGGGCCGCGTCACTGACGGCCGACCTCGGCCCGCCCACGCAGGCGCGGGGGCCTCGGTGCGGGCCGGGCGGGCGCCTCCGGTGGCGGCGGCCGTGCTTGCACTCGCACCATCCGAGTGCTAAACCTGAACTGGCACTCGGGTACGTTGAGTGCCAGGTCGGTGGGGTGAGAGCTCCGGTAACCGTGGCCGCCAGAAGGCCGCCGGTCCCGGGGCTCGTCCGTCGCGGGCGCCGCCGTCGATCCGTACCAGCCACGCTGCTGACCGGAGGTCGGGCGCGCGCGACTGCGCACCCCCGACGACCGGCGAAACTGGAGGAACTGCACCTCATGTCCAAGCTGATCGCTTTCGACGAGGAAGCGCGTCGCGGGCTCGAGCGCGGGATGAACATCCTCGCCGATGCCGTGCGGGTGACGTTGGGGCCGCGCGGCCGCAACGTCGTCCTGGAGAAGAAGTGGGGCGCGCCCACCATCACCAACGATGGTGTGTCGATCGCCAAGGAGATCGAGCTCGAGGACCCGTACGAGAAGATCGGGGCCGAGCTCGTCAAGGAAGTTGCCAAGAAGACCGACGACGTCGCCGGCGACGGCACCACGACCGCCACTGTGCTGGCCCAGGCGCTGGTGCGCGAGGGCCTGCGCAACGTCGCGGCCGGGGCGAACCCGATGGCCCTCAAGCGCGGCATCGAGCAGGCCGTCGAGGCCATCTCGGCGCAGCTGCTCGACGACGCCAAGGAGGTCGACACCAAGGAGCAGATCGCTGCCACCGCGTCGATCTCGGCGGCCGACCCGGCCATCGGCGACCTGATCGCCGAGGCGATGGACAAGGTCGGCAAGGAAGGCGTCATCACGGTCGAGGAGTCGAACACGTTCGGCCTCGAGCTCGAGTTGACCGAGGGCATGCGCTTCGACAAGGGCTACATCTCGCTGTACTTCGCCACCGACGCCGAGCGTCAGGAGGCCGTCTTGGAGGATCCCTACATCCTGCTGTACGGCTCGAAGATCTCGACCGTCAAGGATCTCCTGCCGCTGCTGGAGAAGATCATGCAGTCCGGCAAGCCGCTGCTGATCATCGCGGAGGACGTCGACGGCGAGGCCCTGGCCACCCTGGTGGTCAACAAGATCCGCGGCACCTTCAAGTCCGTCGCCGTCAAGGCGCCTGGCTTCGGTGATCGCCGCAAGGCGATGCTGCAGGACATCGCGATCCTCACCGGCGGCACCGTCGTCAGCGAGGACGTCGGGCTCAAGCTGGAGAACACCGACGTCTCGCTGCTCGGCTCGGCCCGCAAGGTCGTCGTCACCAAGGACGAGACCACCATCGTCGACGGCTCCGGCGACGCAGAGCAGATCGCCGGCCGGGTGGCCCAGATCCGCGCCGAGATCGAGAAGTCGGACTCGGACTACGACCGGGAGAAGCTGCAGGAGCGGTTGGCCAAGCTGGCCGGCGGCGTCGCTGTGATCAAGGCCGGAGCGGCCACCGAGGTGGAGCTCAAGGAGCGCAAGCACCGCATCGAGGATGCCGTGCGCAACGCCAAGGCCGCGGTCGAGGAGGGCATCGTCGCCGGCGGCGGCGTCGGGCTGCTGCAGGCCGCCATCAAGGCGCTCGAGGGCCTGAAGCTGTCCGGTGACGAGGCCACGGGCGCCAACATCGTCCGGGTCGCCGTCGAGGCGCCGCTCAAGCAGATCGCGATCAACGCCGGTCTCGAGGGCGGGGTCGTCGCGGAGAAGGTCAAGGGCCTGCCCGCGGGCGAGGGCCTGGACGCCGCCACCGGCGAGTACAAGGACCTGATCAAGGCCGGCATCATCGACCCGGCCAAGGTCACCCGGTCCGCGCTGCAGAACGCCGCGTCCATCGCCGCGCTGTTCCTGACTACGGAGGCCGTGGTCGCGGACAAGCCGGAGAAGGCCTCGGCCCCGGCCATGCCGGGCGGCGGGGACATGGACTTCTGAGTCCTGCTCGTCAGGGACGAAGCATCGACGCTGAGTCCTGCTCGTCAGGGACGAAGCATCGACGCTGAGTCCCGCTCGCAGTGCCACGAAGGGCGGTCCGCTTCGGCGGGCCGCCCTTCGTGCGTTCTCTCGCGGGACCTGCTCGGCGAACCCGCACGGACAGCGCCTTGGACCCCCGCGAAGACCGTTCGCGCGGGTTCGGCAGCGGTGACCCGCCCTCGCCGCGTCGATGTCGCAACAGCCGGTCAGGCGGTGATCTTCGGCCGACGCGCCCAGACGAAGCAGTACACGCCGAACGCCACCAGCCCGATTGCCACCACGGCGAGCAGCACGGGCCCGAGCGGCGCCTCGTTGATCGTGCGGAGTGCGTCGTCGAGCCCGCCGGCCTTCTCCGGGTCGTACGTGATCGCGGCCCACGCGAACAGCCCGCCGACCACGGCGAAGGCCACGCCCTTCGCGACATAGCCCACCTGGCCGAGGATCTCGACGCGGCGGCTGGCCCCACCCGCGAGGTCGCGGGTGAAGGAGCGCTTGAACCCGCGCACCACCAGCCGGACGCCGAGCGCGATGATCGCCAGACCCAGCGCGATCACCAGGATGCGGCCGAACGGCGCCGAGAGCAGCCGCGCCGTCAGGCCCTCCTCGCTGGAGTCGCCGGACGACTGCGAGTCGCCCATCGCGACGCCGACGGCCGCCACGCCGAGCACGGCGTAGGCGACGGCGCGGCCTACCGAGCCGATGCGCTTGGTGGTCCGCTTGCGGCCCGGCTCGCGGTCGAGATGCCCCCAGCCGGCCTCCATCAGTTGCCACAGCGTCATCGCGAACAGGCCGATCGCGATGGCCCAGAGCACAACGGCGCCGAAGGGCTGCTCGGCGATCTCGGCCAGCGCGCCGCGCTGCGACGCCTCGTCACCGGAATCGCCGCCCGCGCCCAGCCCGGCGCCGGCGATCTGCAGGGCGATCCAGCCGATCAGGATGTGCACGACGCCATATGCGACCAGGCCGACGCTGACGAGCACGCGGAAGCCCGTGCTGTTCGCCACCTGCCGCCCCGCGCTCTGCGCGGAGCCGGCCGCGTTCCGGGCGGTGGCGGCGGCGCCGCGGACCGGGTCGTCGCCGGACATAGGCGTGTCAGCTCCTGTCGTATCCAAGTTCCAGCCCCCGCCGTGTGCTTCGACAGTTCCCCGTTCGCGGGTCACTGACGCGCGGGCTCGCGGGCGGGGGACGCGGCACCCGGAACGGGGCGCGCGCGGCGGTACGGTCTCGCGGGTGAGCATCGAACCCGATACCAAGGACTGGACCTGGGTGCTGGAGCGGCCGTGCCCGCAGTGCGGGTTCGACGCCGGCGGCGTCCCGCTGGCCGTGGTGCCGGCCGCCGTCCGCGACAACGCGCGCGCCTGGCGGTCGGTGCTCGGCAGGACGGACGTGCGCGATCGCCCGGCGCCGGGCGTGTGGTCGCCGCTGGAGTACGCCTGCCACGTCCGGGACACCTGCGGTGTCTTCACCGAGCGGGTCGCGCTGATCGGCGAGCGGGACGATCCCTTGTTCCCCAACTGGGACCAGGACGCGACGGCCGTTGCGGAGCGGTACGGCGATCAGGATCCGGCCGTGGTGGCCGACGAGTTGGAGCTCGCCGCGGGGCGGATCGCGACCGCGTTCGAGCGGGTGCCGGCCGACGGGTGGGCGCGCACCGGGCGGCGCAGCGACGGTGCGGTGTTCACGGTCGCGTCGCTGGCGCGGTACTTCCTGCACGACCCGGTGCATCATCTGCACGACGTCGGCGGGTGAGCCCGCTGACCCGGCCCGGGCTCACGCCTTGGGAATGATCAGCCAGGCGATCAGGTAGGCGAGGACGCCGGCGCCGCCCAGGACGGCCAGCACGACGGCGATCACCCGGATCAGGGTGGGGTCGACGTTGAAGTACTCGGCCATCCCGCCGCAGACACCGCCGATCTTGCGGTCGGTCGAGGAGAGCGTGAGACGCCGGTAGGGCTGCTGCTGCTGCGACGGGTTCGGTCATGGGTCCAGTGTGGACGTGCCCCGCCGTCCCGGACATCCGGGACAAGCCCTGAGGTGTGCCCCTACCCCGCCCTGACGCGCGCGGGTCAGCCGAGATAGGTGTCGATGCCCTCCGCCGAGATCAAAGCGGTCACCGGCGCGACGCCGCCGGGCGCGCCGGCGGCGCCCGCGCCGACCGCGCTCTCGAGCGTGGCGGGCAGGGCGGACTCCACCGGCGCAGCCGGATCGCTCGGGCCGAAGAGCGCGTCTGCGGGTGCCGGACCCACCGTGAGCACGACGCTCTCGATGCCGCGCCGGGTGAGCAGCCGCTCGTCGCACGCCGCGGTCAGCAGCCGGCCCCACGACGTCGCGGTGGCGTACCCCGTCAGCAGCCGGAGGTCGGGGGCAGCGCCGTCGCCGTCGCGGCCGAACGCCGCGACCACCGCCTGCGTCGCGGGGTTCTCGGACCCGGCGGCAGGCGTCGGCAGGCCGATCAGCACCTTGCCGACCGCGGCCTGTGCGTCCGCGCTCCACGCCGTGGGCCGGTACGCGTCCGGCAGCAGCACCACCGGCTGCGCCGCCGGCGCCGCCTGCACCACCCGGCCCGCATCGTCGGCGCCGACCAGCGCGACCACCGCCGTTGCCGCGCCCCAGGCGGCCAGCGCGGTGCCCACGGGATCCGCGGCGCCCGGGGTGGACGGCGCCGGATCGGCGGACGCCGGCGCGGCGCGCAGGTCAACGGCGACGTCCCACCGGTCCGCCCACCAAAGCACCCCCGCGACGGCGTTGCGGGCCGTCGGCGAGTCGTCGGTGAGGACGCCGATGGTGTCGCCCTCGCGGAGCCGCCCGGCGTCGCGCAGGTGGTCCAGCACCGTGATCACCAGGACGTCGTCGGTGGCGCCGACGATGATCGGACGGTCGGGACCGAGCTGCTCCGAGGTGCCCTCGGAGGTCAGCGCCGGGATCTGGTCGGCCGCGATCCTGCTGTTCAGCGCGCCGATCTCGGCGGCGCCCGGCAGCGTCAGCAAGCCGAGGCTGTTCAGCCCGACGGTGTCGTAGGCGTCGAGCGGGTCGGCGGGCAGCCCGCTGCGCCCGTTGCCGATCAGCTCGACGGTGCGGCCGCAGATGCCGCCGGAGTTGTTGATCGAGGTGCGCCACAGCTCGACGCCCTGGCTGAATCCCCGGTCCCGCTCGGGGTCGACCAGCAGGCCAAGGGTGATGGACTCGTCGGTGACGCCCGGTCCGGTGCTGAGCCCGTCGGGCGTGACGGGCACGATCGACGCCGAGGTGACGACGGCGGTGGTGGCCGGGCTCGGCTGCGCGGCCGTCGGGCTCGCCACCGATCCGTCCGTGGTGCAGCCGGCGAGCAGCACCGCCCCCAGCAGGCACGCGAACGCGACCCCCGGCACGCACCCGCGCGCCGCCGGCGCCGTCGCACGCGCTCGCACCGGCTCACGCTACCGGCGACTCGTTCAGCCCTGCGGCGCAGCCGGATCAGACTTCGGAGGGTGATCCCGCCGCCCGTCGCGGGGTCGGCACTGGCCCTGACGGGTGGCAAGATGGGGCCAAGCACCTGCGGTGCGTGAGCAAGATCAGCGCGGAACGCGCCGAGGAGGGATTGGATGCGGCTGCGCCGGTTCGTGCCGCGAGCCCGTCCCCTCGCCATCATCGCCCTCGCGGCGGCGCTGGTCGCTACCGTCGTCGTGGCCTGGCGCCAGCCGGGGTTCGCGCAGGTGCCGCCGCTGCGGGACGACCGCGCCGTCTGGGTGGTCAACGATGCGCGGCTGCTCGTCGGGCGGGTCAACACCCTGATCGGTGAGCTGGATTCCGCAGCCCTCACCCGCGGCGTCTCCGAGGTGCTGCAGGACCCGGTCGGATCCGGCTCCGGGTCGGTCGTGGTCGTCGACCAGGCCGAGCACGAGCTCCAGCTGCTGGACACCCGGTCGGTCACATTCGGGACCAGGGTGACGATCCCGAACGACGCGTCGGTCCGGCTCGGCGGCGGCACCCTCGCCGTGGCCGACCCAGCCGACGGCCGGCTCTGGGTGGGCACCGCCGACGCGATCGAAACCGTGGACGCGATAGCGGTTCCCGAGACCGCGACGACCGACGGGCAGGTGGTGGTCGCGGTCTCCCTCGACGGCACGGCCGTCGCCGCCGCGCCCGGCGGCGACTCCGTGCTCGCCGTGCGCCCCGGGGCCGAGCCGCTCACCTCTCCGGTTCCGGGCGGCCCGCTCTCGCTCGGCGGACTCGACCCCGGCAGCGCGCTGCAGGTCACCACGGTCGGGGCGACACCGGTGCTGCTGGACGGCGGCGACGGCACCCTGCGGCTGCCGGCCGGCCGGGTCGCGCTGCCGGACCCGGCGGGCGCCGTGCTGCAACAGCCGGGCCCGGCGGCCGACGCCGTGATCGTGTCGACGCCGCGGGCCGTGCTGTCCGTGGGTCTCGCGGACGGGGCGGTGAGCACGCTGGCCGAGCTGCCGGCGGCGATCCCGGGCGCGGCCGCCCCGGTGGTCGTGAAGGAGTGCGTCTACGCCGGCTGGACCGGGCAGGGCATGGCCGTCTGCGCCGGCAGCCCGGCGATGCGCACCGAGCTCGCCCGCGGCGCCGTCGCCCAGCCGGCGTTCCAGCGGCGCGGCTCCGCCGTGGTGCTCACCGATCACCGCACGGGCCGGTCGTGGATCGCCGACGCCGGCTTCCGACCGGTGGACAACTGGGCGGACGTGGCGCCGCCCGACCCGTCGGTCGACGATTCGGCCACCGTCGACGATCCGACGACCACCTCGGAGCTGCCGCGGCTGCCACCGGACTGCACCGCCGTGCCGATCGGCGCGCCGTCCGCGGCCGACGACGAATTGGGCGTCCGCGCGGACCGCGCGACGGTGCTGCGGGTGCTGGACAACGACCCGAGCGTGGACTGCACGAGCGTGGTGATCAGCGCGGTGACGCCGCTGTCACCCGAGTCCGGACACGTCGCGATTGTCGCCGGGGGCAGCGCGATCCAGGTGACCCCCGCGCCAGGTGTGACGGGCGGCCTGCCGCCGATCGAGTACACCGTGGACAACGGCGTGGGTGCCACGGCGACCGCGCGGGTGCTCGTCTCGGTCGTGCCGCCCGAGATCACCCCCGCGCCGCAGCGCGTCCGGCGGTCCGCGATCACCGTCGAGGAGAACGGCACGGCGACCTACAACGTGCTGGACGACTACTTCTCGCCGGCGGGTGACGACCTCTACCTCGCGTCGGCCGCCACCGACGGCGGCGACGCGCTGTCCTTCCGGCCCGACGGGACCATCACGTACCGGAACACGGGTGGTGGCGCCGGCACCGACCGTCGCGTGGAGTTCGTCGTCTCGGACGGCGTGAAGCAGGCGACCGGCACGCTGCAGGTGGCGATCGCCTCCGCCGACAGCACCACGCCGGTGGCCTACCCGGTGTTCACCAGCGCGGTCGTCGGCTCCACCGCGACGGCCGCCCCGCTGCGCAGCGTCTCCAGCGGGTCGCCGCAGCCGATCGTCATCCGCGCGCTGCAGCCGGAACCGGGCAGCGAGGGCACCACGACCCGGGTGCAGCCGGACGGCACCGTGCAGATCACGGCGCCCGGCGCCGGGTCGTTCTACTTCACCTTCGAGACGGCGACCGGCGGGCGGGCCGTGACGGGCGTGCTCCGCGCCGACTTCGTCGAGCCGAGCGCCCAGTCCAGGGCCGTGGTGCCGATGGCCGACGTCGCCTACCTGCCGGCCGGCGGGACGGTGCTGGTCGACCCGCTGGCCAACGACACCGACCCGGACGGCCAGGGCCTCGCGGTCCGCGACATCGTGCTGCCGGCGGACGCGCCGATCGCCGCGTCCGTGCTCGACCTGCACCTCGTGCAGGTCTCGGCGCCGAGGGCAGTGTCGCGGGGCGTGGCGTTCGACTACGCGGTGTTCGACGGCGCCAGCACCCAGCGCGGCCAGATCCGGGTCGTCCCCGTCCCCGCGCCGCAGCAGATCCCGCCGCCCGTTGCCGCCCCGATCGCGGCGAGTGTGCGCGCGGGCGATGCGGTCTCGATCGACGTCGACCGATTCGCCTCGTCCCAGGACGGCTCCGCCGTCACCGCCGAGCTGGACGCCGCCCAGGTCGAAGCGCTGCCCGGCCGGGCGTTCTCCACCGGCGAGCAGATCCGCTACTTCGCGCCCGCGGACCAGCCGCCGGGCCGGGTCACCTTCAGCTACGTCGCCGTGGCGGCCAGCAGCACCGCGCTGGCGCCGGTGCAGACCGTCAGCACGGTGACGATCACGGTCACCGACCCGGATCCCGCCCGCAACGCCGCCCCGGCCGAGCCGCCGCCGGCGACCGCGCGGGTGTTCGCCGGCGGGTCCATCTCGATCTCGGCGCCGCTCGACGGGATCGACCCGGACGGGGACTGGGTGACGCTGCAGTCGCTCGCGCAGCCGGACGCGCCGCTCGGCGAGGTGACGATCGGCGGCGCGGACATGTTGTCCTACACCGCGTTCGGCACGGCCGGCGTCGACCGCCTGCGGTACGTCGCCACGGACACCCTCGGCGCGACCGTCACCGGGGATGATCACGGTGCTCGTGGTCGAGCCGGGCGACTCGGCGCGGCCGCCGGTCGCCCCGGACATCGCCGTGGCGGTCCGGCCGGGCGCCTCCATCCGGATCGACCCGCTCAGCGTCGTCGCGGACCCGGGCGGCCAGCGAGTGACGCTGGGCTCGCCGCCGTTCGTCGCATCGCCGGGCCTGGACGTGCAGCTGGACGGGCAGAGCTTCATCGTGACCGCGCCGCCGGAACCGACCGTGGCGACGCTGCGCTATTCGGTGGTGAACGCGAAGCGGTTGCGGGCCACCGGTTCCGTGGAGATCACCGTGTCCCCGGACGCGCCGCTCGCCCCGCCGCTGGCATCCGATGTGTTCGTCCGGCCCGCGGACCTGTCCGCGTCCGCGCGCACGGTCGACGTCGACGTGTCGGGCGCGGTGCTGAACCGCAGCGGCCGGACCGCCGACCTCACCGTCTCCGTGGACCCGCTGTCGGCCGCGCAGGCGGTCATGGCCGCGCCGCAGATCGTCCGCGTCACGGTGACGGCCAGCCGGCAGATCGTCGCCTACCGGGTCACGGACCGGTACGGGGCGACGGCCATCGCGTTCATCGTGGTGCCGCCGCAGGAGCAGCTGGTCGGCCCGCAGCTCATCGCGGGCGTCGGCCCGATCCGGGTGGACGCCGGGCAGAGCGTCGACGTCGCGATCGCCGACTTCGTCACGGTCGGCGGCGGCGGCGAGCCGGTCATCGCGGCGAACCCGCCGCTGCGGGCGACGCAGGGCACGGCGACGCGGACCTCGGGCTCGACGCTGACCCTCAGCGCGCCGACGACGGCCGGGGGGCCCGCGGCCGTCTACGTGCCGATCGACGACGGCACGGGCGTCGTCACCGTGCTCGCCGTGCCCGCGGAGATCGTGCCGCGGCTCGTCCCGCCGCCGCGCCTGGACTCGACCGATCTCGCCGTCGAGGCGGGCACCACGGGCACCGTCGACCTGGCCGCGCTCACCACGACCTACGACGACCTGCAGGAGTCCTCGCTGCGCTACGCCATCGGCCAGGCGACCGACGGGATCCAGGCGACCATCCAGAACGGCGTCGTCACCGTCGCGGTGCGACCCGACGTGCCGCGGGGGACGTCCGCGGCGATCCCGATCGAGGTGCGGGACGGCGACGGCCGGGACGGCCGGGCCACGCTGGCCGTCACGGTGACCGGCTCCCGCCTGCCGCTGCCGACCGTGCCCGACCAGCAGGTCGGCCAGGCGCGCGGCGGCATCGAGGTGGCGGTCGACATGCTCACGGGCAGCTCCGATCCCGTCGGGCTGGGCCTCACCGTGGTGTCCGCGACCGTCGTCGACGGCGTCGGCGGCATCGCCGCCGGCCCGACCGTGGACGGCGGCATCGTCCGCCTGACCCCGGCCGTCGGTTCCGTCGGCGATATCGCCGTCGCGGTCGGGATCGGCGACGGCACCAGGGATCCCGAGCGGGTCGTGACCGCGACCCTGCGGGTGTCCATCCAGGACCGGCCGTCCGCGCCCGGCACCCCCGGCGTCGTCGACGGCACCACCACCGCGACCGGGGTGCAGCTGGTGTGGGAGCCCGCCGATGCCAACGGGTCCGCGATCACCGGCTACACCGTGCAGGGCGGCGGCATCAGCCGGGACTGCCCCGGGTCCCAGACCTCCTGTGTCATCGACGGTCTCGTGCCGGGCCGGCCCTACGTGTTCGTGGTCACCGCGACGAACGGGGTGGGCTCGTCGAACCCGTCGCCGCCGTCGACGGCGATCGTGCCCGACGCCGCCCCGGCGCCGCCCGCCGCGCCGACCGTGCAGTACGTGCGGCGCGGGGCCCTGCAGGTCGCATGGACGCCGCCGACGGGGGACTTCACGCCGGTCACCGCGAGCGCCGTGCAGGTGCTGCGGAACGGCGTGCCCGCGCAGGCGATCGAGGGTGCGGCCAGCCCGCTGGTGCTCGACGGACTGGAATCCGCTGCGGCGTACAGCTTCCAGGTGCGGGCGAGCAATCGGGCCGGCACCGGCGACTTCTCGGCCCCGTCCGCCGCGGTCGTCCCGTCCGGCGTGCCGAGCGCGCCGAGCGCGCTGGCCGCCGACTTCGTGTACGACGGCGCCCGGCGGTCCGTCGACATCCGCTGGGCAGCACCGCAGGACGACGGCGGCGAGCCGGTCCTGGGCTATCGGGTGGTGATCAACAACGTGGAGACCGCCTCGGGTGGACCGGGTTTCCTCGCCACCTCGGTGGACATCGGGCCCGACCAACCGATCTCGGTGACGGTGCTCGCGCGCAACGGCCGGGGCGAGGGCCCGCCGGCCGCCCCGGTGACGGTCGCGCCGTTCGTGCGCCCGTCGGTGGTCACCGGCCTCGCCGTCAGCGCCGAGGACGGCGCGCTCGCCGCGACCTGGGCGCCGGCGTCGTCACCGGGACGGCCGATCGCCGAGTACCAGTACCAGCTGGACGGCGGGGGCTGGGTCGGCGCCGGCGCGGCCGCGTCGGCCCGCATCGCCGGGCTGAGCAACGGCACCACATACCAGCTCCGCGTGCGGGCCTGCAACGGCGAGCAGGGCTACCCGGAGGACGTACGGTGCGGGCCCGCATCCGAACCCGTGGCCGGCCGGCCGTTCGGCGGCCTCGCGGCGCCGACGGTCACCGCCGAGCTCGTCGAGCGCTGGAGTTCGAGCGTGCGGGTGAGCTGGACGATCCCGGACGGCAACGGCCGGCAAGTGGCCTCCCGCACCGTCCAGATCAGCGGCGTCGGGGAGGTGGACGCCGATGCCGGATCATGGACCGGTGACATCGGCTACGGGCAGCAGGTGAGCGCCACAGTGACGTACTGCGTGACCGACCCGGACGAGTGCCGGACCGCCACCGCGCAGAGCCCGACGACCGCCACGCCCGTCGCGTTCGGCGTGGTCGGTCCGCCGCCGCTGGCGGGCACCTGCCGGCAGTTGCCGCCCCAGGGCGGGGCGTGGGTGGACCAGCCCGCCTGCCCGGCCGGGGACTGGGTGCCCGCCGGCCAGCCGGTGCAGGCCATGTGTGCGGCCGGCGGGCCCGCCTACCCACAGAGCCCGCCGCCGGGCACCGAGCCGCCCCCGCCGCCGCCACCGGACATCAGCGACTGGGTGTTCGCCGCGGACGGCTACTGGTACCGCGCCCCCGCGCTGGACGGATCACCCGCCGCGTTGCCACCCTGTTGAGCCGCAGACCGTTGACATGAAGGACACCCCAGCTGTGGAGACCAGCACCGCCCCCCGAACCCGGCCCGACCGCCCGGCCGCCGCGCCGCAGTCCGTCCCCGGCGCCCTGCCCGAGATCCTGTCGGGCGAGGAGGCGACGGCGTTCGCCGAGCAGTTCGAGTCGGTCGTCGTGAACATCGGCCGGGTGCTCATCGGCAAGCCCGACGCCATCCGGCTGACGCTGATCTGCCTGCTCTCCGAGGGACACCTGCTGCTCGAGGACGTGCCCGGCACCGGCAAGACCACGCTGGCCAAGGCGCTCGCCACGTCGGTGAGCGGCACCACGTCGCGCATCCAGTTCACCCCGGATCTGCTGCCGTCGGACGTCACCGGGGTCACCATCTACGACCAGTCGCTCGGCGCGTTCGAGTTCCACCCTGGGCCGGTCTTCGCGAGCATCGTGCTCGCCGACGAGATCAACCGCGCCTCGCCCAAGACGCAGTCCGCCCTGCTCGAGGTGATGGAGGAGTCGGCGGTGACGGTGGACGGGGTGACCCGCGAGGTCGGGCCGCCGTTCATGGTGATCGGCACGCAGAACCCGGTCGAGCAGGCAGGCACCTACCGGCTGCCGGAGGCGCAGCTCGACCGGTTCCTGCTGAAGACCGGGATCGGGCACCCCGACCCCGACGCCGCGCTGGCCATCCTCGCCCAGGTCGGCACCCGGTCCAGCCGGCCGCAGGTCCAGCCGCTGCTCACCCCGGCCGCCGTGCAGGAGCTGGTGCGGGCCGCCTCCCGGGTGTACGTCGACCCGTCGATCCTGCGGTACATCACTCGGTGGTGGCCGCGACCCGGACCGCGCCGGGGGTGTCCCTCGGCGTCTCGCAGCGCGGCGCCATCGCGCTGCTCCGCACGAGCAAGACGCTCGCCGCGTCCAGGGGCCGGCACTTCGTCACCCCCGACGAGGTGAAGGCCCTCGCCGAACCCGCGCTGGCGCATCGCATCTCGATCGAGGCCGAGGCCGAGTTCAACGGCCTGACCGCGACCGAGGTGATCGCCCAGGTGCTCGGCGAGCTGCCGCCACCGCGGAGCGGCGGCTGAGCTGCCGTGACCGCGACCCCCGAGACGTCCACCGGGCCCTCCGCCGCGCCGCCGCCGCACCAGGTGCCGGCCGAGGCGGGGGTGACCCATGTCGGCGTCGGCGCGCGCGAGGCCAGGGAGGCCGCCGCGCTGCGGGAGATCGGGACCGACACCAGCACCACGTCGCGGGTGCGGGCGCTGTGGCGGGCGGTGACCGTGCGCGGCCGCGCCGCGGTCGTGATCGCTGCGTGCGCCGGGCTGCTCGCCTGGCTCACCGGCTGGCGCGAGTGGACGGTGGTCGCCGTCGCGGCCACGCTGCTGCTGGCCGGCGCGCTGGTCACGGCGCTGGGCCGATCCTCGTGCGCCGCGGCGGTCGACCTGCCGCAGCACCGCTTCGTCGTCGGTGAGCCGGGCGCGGTCACGATGCAGCTCCGGAACACGTCGACCCGGCGCATGTTGCCGCTGCGTATCGAGGTCGAGGTGGCGGGGGAGTCGGTCGCCGTGCGGGTGCCGTCGCTGGGCGGCGGCCGCACCCACCGCGTGCAGATCCCGCTGCCGACCGCGCGCCGGGCGGTGGTGCCCATCGGCCCGCTGCGCGCCGTCCGCGGCGACGTCTTCGGGCTGATCCGCCGGGTCGTGCAGTGGCCGCTGTCCGAGCACGTGTACGTGCACCCGCGGACCGTCCGGCCGTCCCGCGGGCTGCCCGGCTTCGTGCGCGACCTCGAGGGCGTCGAGTCCACGCTGCGCGCCGCGAGCGACCTCAGCTTCCACGCGCTGCGCGAGTACGTGCCCGGCGACGACCGGCGGTTCATCCACTGGAAGTCGACGGCCCGGAACCAGACCCTGCAGGTGCGCGAGTTCCTGCAGACCCATCGCTCCCTCGTCGTGGTGGTGCTGTCCGGCAGCCCGTCCGACTTCGCCACCGACGACGAGTTCGAGCTCGCCGTCAGCTGCGCCGCGTCCGTCGTCGCCGAGCTGGTCCGGCACCGCCGCGACGTGGAGACCATCGGCGCCGGCGCGGCCATCCGCGGCGTGACGGCGGACGGCGTGCTCGACCGGTTCAGCGCCGTCGAGCTGGAGCCGAGCGGGCACGGGTTGGTGTTCGAGACCCGCAGGGCGGTCCGGCGGCACCCGCGCGCCTCGCTGGTGATGCTGGCGTTCGGGTCGACCGTCAGCGCCGCGGCCATCCGGACCGCGCTGCGCTCCTGCCCGGCGGGCACGGGCGTGCTGCCGATCCGGGTGCGGGACGCGGCGTCCACCGGTCCCGAGCGCCTGGCGGGCTCGGACGGCGTGGTCACGGTCTCGGATCTGGAGGAGCTGCCGCTCGCGCTGCGCCGGGCGGGGGGCGTCCAGTGAGCGGGCGGATCCGTGGCCGCGGTCGCACCCCCGATCTGCGGGACGCTCGCCGGCCGGGCGGGCCCGGCGGGTCGACCGTGGCCACGGTGGCGCCGTGGTGGTGGCCGGCGACGGACCTCGCGGTGCTCGGTGGGCTGGTCGTGCTCGCCGCCACCCTGCTGCTGCCCGTGTACGGCTCGTCGGCGCCGGTCCTGGCCGCTGCGGCGGGGGCGGCCATCTCGGCCGTTGCCGTGCTGGCCGCCCGCCGGTGGGGCATACCGGTCCTGGCCGCGCCGCTACTCGCGGCGACCGGCGTGCTCCTGGTGGGCGCCCTGATCGTCCGGCCCCGCGGCATCCCGACCGTGGTGCGCGGCGCCTTCGAGGGCTGGCGCGACATTCTCACCGTCGCTACCCCGATCGGCGCCGGCCCCGGCCTGCTCGTGCCGCCGCTGCTGATCGCGGCCGGCGCGACGCTGGTCGCGGGCATGCTCGATCCTGCCCGCCGGCCGGCCGCCGCCCTCCTGGGCCCGCTGCTGGCGTTCCTGGCCTGCGCCGCGCTGGGCGACACGACGACGGGCCCGCTGGGGCCGGCGGCGCTCGGCGCGGTCGCCGTGCTGGCGTCCGTCGGCTGGTTCAGCTGGGTGGGCATGCGGGCGGCGCGGCTGCGCGCGGGCACCCTGTACGGCAGCCGCGCGATCGCGGTCCGGCAGATCGTCGTCGGCGCGATCTCGCTGCTGATCGCGGCGAGCGCCGGCGCGGTCGCGGCGTACGCGGCGCCGAGCGAGCGCGTCGCGCTGCGCGCCGTCGTCCAGGCGCCGGTCGATCCCGCGGCGTTCACCAGCCCGCTCGGCGACTTCCGCCGCTACACCAAGGATGCCGCGGACGAGGTGCAGCTCCTGGTCACCGGGCTGCCCGCGGGCACCCGGCTGCGGCTGGCCGCGCTGGACGCCTACGACGGCACCCAATTCGCGGCCAGCAACGACGAGGGTCCGTTCGTGCGGATCGGCCAGCGCCGCGAGCCGCGGCTCCCCGGTCCCGCCACCACCGTCCGGGTCGAGATCGCCGGCTACACCGGCAGCTACCTGCCAGCGCCGGGCGAGTTGACCACCGTCACCTTCGACGGCGAGCGGCCGACCGAGCTGACCGACGGGCTCCGGTACTCGGGTGTCGCGGCGACCGGTCTCGTGCCCGGCGGGCTCCGGCGCGGGAGACAGCTACGTCGTCACGGGCGCGCCGACCGGCGCGGTCGACGTCGCGATGCCGGCAGACGCCCGCCCGGCCACGGTGCCGTTCCCCACCACGGCCCCCCTGCCGGACCTGCTCCGCGCGACGGCCGCCCGGTACGTGACGGGCGCGGTCGGGCCCGCCGCGCAGGTCGAGGCGATCCGGGCGGGCCTGGTGGCCGACGGCGTACTTCAGCCACGGCCTCGCCGGCGAGCCGAGATCGGCCGCGGGTCACGGCCTCGACCGGATGAGCCTGATGTTGACGGGCGCCCCGATGATGGGCGACCAGGAGCAGTACGCCGCGCTGATGGCCCTGATGGTGCGGTCGATCGGGCTGCCCGCGCGGGTGGTGGTGGGGTTCGCTCCCCAGCCGGCCGCCGGCGCCGCCGGTCCGGGGTCGGCCCTGGACACGGTGCAGGTGCGCGGGTCCGACATCACGGCCTGGGTCGAGGTGCCGTTCGCCGGCCTCGGCTGGGTGCCCTTCGACGCCGCCCCCGACCCGGACAAGCCCCGCGCGGCCGTCGAGCCGCCCGCGGCCTCCGAGCGGCGGCCCGTCGGCGTCGAGGTGCCGCCCGCACTGCCGCAGTCCGACCCCGACTCGCTGGCCGCGGAGAACGCGGCGCAGCGGCCCGAGGACGACGCCCCGGACGACGCGGCGTCGCCGGCCGGCCCGTCCGGGCTCGCGCTGGCGCTGTGGATCATCGGCGGGATCGCCGCCCTGCTGCTGCTGGCCGCGCTGCCGGTGCTGCTCATCACGGGCATGAAGGCGGCCCGCCGGCGTCGGCGACGGCGCGCCGCGACGGCAGCGGCGAAGATCACCGGCGGCTGGCAGGAGCTTCTCGACACCGCCGTGGATGCCGGCTACCGGCCGGGGCCGGGCCAGACCCGTTCCGAGGTCGCGCGGTCCGCCGACGCGGCGCTCGACCTCGAGCTGACCCAGCTCACGCCGGAGGCCGACGCCGCCGACTTCGCCGGCACCGGCGTGCCGGACCCGACCGCCGCGGAGCGCTACTGGGCGCAGGTCGACGACCGGGCGTCCGCCGTGATCGCCGGGCTCGGCCTCCGGCAGCGGTGGAAGGCCAGGCTGTCCCTGGCGTCGCTGCGCCGGCCGACGGACCGCACGCCGTCGTGACCGGCCCGGATCAGGACCCGCGGCCGGCGGCCGCCGGGTCGAGCAGCGGGCCCTCCGGCAGCAGGCCGATCACGGTCGACGGGATCTGGGTGACCGGCACCCCGGCGAGGCCCAGTTGCTGCAGCGCGCCCGGGCCGGCGACGGGATAGCGGGTGCCGGTGTCCGTCACGAGGAAGGTCGTGCCGCCCGCGGTCTGCGAGTTCGGGTCGGGCAGCGCCGCGACCAGCGCCCCGGCACCCGTCGCGAGCTGCACGGTGCCGGTCGACGCCAAGGGCGCGGCCGGGCCCAGGGTGACGGCGCCGCTGGGATAGCTCACGCACAGCTGGCCCTCGCCCGGCGGGACCGGCACCAGCGGAGGGGCGGTGGCGGGCGCCGGCACTCCGACGCCCACATCAGGCGCGGGGACGAGGGTGGCGTCCATCACCTGCGCCTGGCTGATCGGCATGGCCGACGCGTCGCCACCGGCGTACGCGGCGGACAGGGCCGGGTCGGCGAGCAGCAGGTCGGCCTGCAGCGGGGTCAGGGCGGACAGTCCGGCCGCGGTCATCACGTAGTGCTCATTGGCGCGGTCGGCGAACACCGTGCCGACCGGCACCGGGTCGAGGGCGCCGGGCAGCGGCGGACCGGGCTCTCCGACGCCCGGCAGCGACATCGGCTCGATCGCCCGACCGGCGGGCAGCGCGGCGACGAGGTCGTCGCCGACCGGCACCGCGTTCGCCTGCGCGTAGCCGAGCGCCTCCAGCCACGGAGCGCCGATCTCGAACGCGCGGCCGTCCACCAGCAGGTGGGTGCGGCCGGCCGGGGTCCGCAGCAGCAGGCCGCGGCCGGCGGGCTGCGCCGCGCCGGCGGCCACCACGCCGGGCAGGATCGCGGTGCGCAGGGTCTCGCCCCCGGCGGCCGTGCCCACCCCGCACACCGCCCAGGACGGTCCGACGATGTCCGCCGCGTCCGGCAGCGCGTCCGGGGCCCCGGGAATGCCGACCGGGCCGCCGCGCGGCGCCGGCTGGAGCGACCGGCCGGACACCGACACCACGTGCAGCTGCTCGCCGAGCAGCAGCCTTGCCGACGCGTAGTTGAGCACGGGCCGCAGGACGCCGTCGAGAACGACGTAGCGGGCGCCGGTCTCGGTCTCCACGATGAAGGCGCCCGGCTGCTGCCAGGCCGTCGAGTTGCCGGGCCGCAGCACCCCGAGCAGGCCCGCGACGGCGACCAGGGCGATCGTGACGAGAATGCCCGCATAGGTCGCGGCGCCGAGCCGGCCGAGCGGCCGCTCCGTGGACTCGGCGTCGCCCGACAGCAGCGCGGCGCGCACGCGACCGGCGCCGAAGCGGTGCGCCTGCAGGCGGTCCCGGGTGCTCGTCATGGGCCGAGCCCTCAGCCGCCGAGCCCGCGGATGAAGCCGAAGAGCCCGAGTGTCGCCGCGACCAGCGGCACCGCGGCCACGGCGAGCAACACATCCAGGATCTCGCCGGCGCGGCGGGTCGCGGGCGAGACCGCGGCGCGGCGCGTGGCGATCGCGAGGGCGGCCAGCACGCCGAGGGCGGTGGCGGCGGCCACCCACAGCACCGCCGTGCCGGTCAGGTCCAGGGCGACACCGACGAGCAGGGCGACCGCCGAGCCGAGGCCGGCGATCAGCAGCGGCAACCGCTGGCCGATCGTCCCGAAGAGCCGGGCGCGGAGCAGCAGCGCCGCCGCGGTGACGCCGGCCAACACCTGCGCGGTGACGTCGCCGACGAAGGCGAGCGCGACGGCGGCCAGCAGCGCGGGCCACGACAGCGCGTGCACCATGGCGGTGAGGTAGCCGGCGGCCGTCCGCGTGCGCGCGGCGACCGCCGCCACGTCGACGAGTCCGTCGCCGTCCGCTGCGACCGGGCCGGCGTCGTCCGCGGGCGCGGGCCGCGATCCCGCCGGCACGAAGCCGATGTCGATGCCGAGCCGCGCCACCCGCATCGCGGCGAACGGCGCCGCGGGCAGGAGCACGAGGCACAGGCCCGCGACGATCGCGGCGGCGCCGGCCGCCGGCAGGTCGAACAGCACGGCGCTCGCGGCGCCGACGGCGACCACCGCCGCGCCGACGCCGACGGCGATCAGCGGCACCCGACCGACCCCGACGATCACCACGGCGGTGATCGAGCAGAGCACCGCGCCCGCCGCCCCGGCCAGGACCTGCGGAGCGCCGAGCCCGATCAGCGGCGCGGGCCCGGCGGTGGCCACGGCCGCGGCGGCGGTGCCCGTCGCGATCGAGATCAGCCCGAGGGCCAGTGCCGCGCCGTCGTCGCGCGCGCGCCGGGCGAGCAGCCCGGCGGCCGCCTGGGCGGCCACGGTCACCCCGGCCAGGGTGAGCGCCACCGCACCCCACGGCGGCCCGGCGAGCAGCAGGACCGCCACTCCGACGGCCGCGAACAGCCCCGCCGCGGCGAGCGCGACCGCCCGCCCGGCGCGGTCGGGCCACGCCGCCGCATCGCCCGCGACCGTGTCGGCGACGGCCTCGGCGACGTCGTCGTACACCGGCGCGATCCGGGCCGTGTCGAGCCCGAGCAGCAGCAGGGTGCTGCCGTCCGTCACGCCGAGGTCGACCAGCGTCGCGCCGCTCGGCAGCACGCGGCCGTCGCCGCCGCGCAGAGTCCAGCCGCCGTGCGCGACGGCGAGCTCGCGCAGAGCGGGCGGCGAGAGCTCCAGCACGGCCTCGAGCGTCTCGGCGATCGTGCAGCGGTCCGGCAACACCACGTCGACCCGCGCGGTCGTGCTGCGCACGCTCAGCCGGACCACCTCGGACACCGGTCCGAACGCCGAATCGGCCGAGCCGCGTGCGGCGGGCGCCGGCGCCGGGGCCGGGGCCGCCAGCACGGACGGCGTGCGCGGTGGGTCGACGGGCGGCTGCGCCGGCTGGTGCGGTGCGGGCGGGGCGAAGTCGGACAGCGCCGCCCCTGCCGGGTCCATCAGGAGCGGGCGGCGAGGGCGCTGCTGCGGCGGCACCGGTCGGTCCGTGGTCATCGGCGGTCCTGTCCCGACTGCGACGGCGGCGCGGGCGGGGCCGGCGGCCCCGGCCAGCGATCCCGCACGGTGCGCACCAGGTCGGCGGTGCCCGCGGCGAGGCCCGCCGCGGTGGCCCGGTGGTCGATGCGCGGCACGGCGATCATCGCGTGCAGTCGATCGCTGGTCAGGGCACGTCCCGGCCGGCCGGCGGGTACCGCGCCGGCCAGCGCCGGATCGATCGCCGAGTCACGCGGGTCGGCGAGTCGCAGCTCGATCCGGGAAGTGGCGAGATCAGCCAGCGGCGGCGGGATCTCGGCCCAGCTGGCCGCGCTCAGCAGGACGTGCACGCCGAGCGCGGACCCCCGGGCGGCGATCGAGGTGATGGTCGCCGTCAACGGTTCGAACCACTCGCGAACGCCGGCCCAGCCGTCGACCACCAGGAACGCGTCGCCGCCGAACCGATCCCGGCCGTCCGCCCGCTCGGCGAGCTCGCCGGCGACGGCGCCGACGATGCCCCGCACCAGGTCCGGCCGCGCGCGCCCGGCGACCGATCCGACGTGCGGCAGGCCGGCCAGGGCGTCCAACGACCCGCCGCCGAAGTCCAGGCAGTGGAACCGCACCTGGTCCGGGGTGTGGGTGAGGGACAGCGCGCAGATCGCCGTGCGCAGCGCCGTCGAGGTGCCGCTGCCCGCCGCGCCGACCACGGCCAGGTGCCCGCCCGGGCCGGTCAGGTCGACGGTCAACAGGCCGCGGGTCTGCTCGAACGGCCGGTCCACCCAGCCCAGCGGCACGATGAGCCCGCGCGCCGGTTCCGCGGGGATCACGTCCGAGCCGACGGCGGTCGGCGACAGCACCATGTCCAGCGACGGCGGGTCGGCCAGCGGGGGCAGCCACACCTCGTGCGCGGGCCCGCCCGCGCCGGTCAGCCGGGACACCGCCACGTCGAGCATCGTTCGTCCGTCGGCGGCCCACGGACGGGATGGATCGCGCTGGGTCGCGGCTGGCCCCGCGGGCTCCGTCGCGATCTCGGCCCGCAGCCGGAACGCCTGCGGGGACAGCCATTCCGCCGATTCGTGCGGCGCCGCGCGGTGCACCGGACCGGACACGGACGCGGCCCGGAACGCGACCGGCGGCGCGTTGCCGACCGTCAGGGAGCCGGTGCCGGAACCCGAGGGCAGCCGGATCAGGTAGGACGGCTGCCCCTCCGCGCCACCCGGCGGCGGCTCGTCGGGTCTGCTGGACGCGACGAGCAGGTGCACGCCGAGCGACCGGCCGGCCCGACCGCCGGAGCGGAACAGCTCGCGGGCGTCCGGCGTCGTCGCCGGCAGGCGGTCGAACCCGTCGACGGCGATCAGCAGGGTGGGCAGGGACGTCGCCTCGCCGGCCGTGCGGAGCAGCTGGGCCCTGCGGTGCAGCTCGCCCGCGAGCGCGTCCGCCAGCCGGTCGACGAGGGCGGGGTCGCCGGCCAGCCCGGTGATCACCGCGGACGTGTGCGGCAGCGGGTCGAGGCCGCTGAACGTCCCTGCGTTCTCGACGTCGATCAGCATCAGGTTGAGGTGCTCGGGCGGATGCGTCATCGCCAGCCCGAGCACCACCGTGCGCAGGAGCTCGGACGCGCCGGAGCCGGGCGCGCCGACCACCAGGCCGTGGGGGCCCATGCCACCGAGCGCCGACTCCTTGAGGTCGAGCTCGACGGGCCGGCCCGCGGGGTCGACGCCGATCGGCACCCGCAGCCGGTCCCGCTGCGGCCGCGGACGCCAGGCCGGGCCGGGGTCGAGCGCGCGGACGTCGGCGACGCCGAGCAGGTCGGCGAGCCCCGGGGCCTCAGCCCGTTCCTCCTGCCCGGCCGGGTCCGGCAGGCGATACCCGGCGACCGCCCTGGCCACCGTCGCCGCCTCCGTCGGGGCCAGCAGATCCGGCGACGCGATCCGGGTGGCCGCCTCGCCGCCCCCCGGTTCGGCGGAGACCGCGAACAGGTCGGCCGCGCCCACTCGGAGCCGGAGCGTGCGCGCAGCCCCCGGCTCCGGGGTCGGACCGGTCAGCTCGAGCACCGTGACCCCCGCCAGCGCGCCGAGGGCGGCGAGCCGCGGATCGTCCGCGGCACCGCCGCCGCCGTCCACGATCAGCAGCACGTGCGGGCGGTCGAGCGCCGGGCCGCCGCCGGGCGCGGCCGGCGCCCGGCCCGCGAGGTCGTCGGCGAGCAGCTCCGCCAGCTCGGCGAGGTCGCCCGCCGCCAGCAACCGGGGCGCCTCCGTCGGCGCGGACGAGGGGTCCTGCAGGTGCGGCGTCCACTTCAGCCAGTCCCAGGCGCGCCTGCCCGCGGAATCGACGCAGATCGCGAGGCGGAGATCGGCCGGCGCGTGCCAGGTGACGACCTGCCCGACGATGGCGGCGCCCAGCGCGCGGGCCGTCGCCGGGTCGTCGCTCTCCACCCGGACCCGCCCGAACGCGCGCAGCGCGAGCGTGACCGGCAGCGATCGCACCGTTGCGTGCACCCGGAGGAACCGGCGCAGGGCGACCGCGGACACCTCGTCGACCTCGGCGAGCGGCGGCGGCTCGGCAGGGGCGAATTCCAGCGCGAGGGCCTGGTCGCCCAGGCCCAGCCGGATCACGCCGAAGTCCGCGTCGGCCGGGCGCCGCTCCCACAGCCGGCTGGTGCGGGCCAGCGACGGCAGCCCCAGGGGATCGGGGTGCGGCCAGAACGCCGCAGCGGCCTGGACGGCCGCGACGCCCCTGGCCCGGCGCCGCAGTCCGGCGAGATGGCTCTGGTAGTCACGTCTTTCGGCGGCGATCCGGCGATCGCGGCCGCCCCGCACGCGGGCGACGTGCGCGCCGAGGATGGCCACCATGCTGACTCCGGCCAGCACGGCGGCCACGAGCTGCAGGCCGCTGCCACCGGCCGCGGCGAGCAGCGCCACGGCGGCGAGCCCACCGGCGGCGGGCAGCGCGACGAGCCAGGTCGCGGGGCCGCCGGCGGTCCGCTCGGGGATCAGCGGCGGCGGCCGGACATCGAGCCGGCCGGCGACCGGGGGCGGCGGCTCCCGGCGCGGGGGGCGCCGGAAGGTGACTGCCGCCACGTCGGTTCCGCCTCGGTGCTCACCGCCCTGTCGTCCGGGCGGGGTGTGGGTGTGGGGGGCGCGACCGGGGACGCACCCGGGATCAGCAGCGATCGTCCCGGGCGGGCCGGAATCCGGGCGAAGGTATCACCCGTGCGGCGCGCGAGGGAAATGTTCGGGCACCGCCCGATGATCAACTCCGGCGCGATTCTCGACCGAATGGGCGAGCGTCACCCCATCGGGCGAGCGCCTCCGCCGCAGAACCGCCTACTCGGGCGATCCGGGGATCGCCGGGCCGAGAAGGTCGTCGGCGTCGACGATCCGGTACGCGTAGCCCTGCTCCGCGAGGAATCGCTGCCGGTGCGCGGCGTAATCGGTGTCGAGGGTGTCCCTGGCGACGACGGAGTAGAAGTGCGCCTGCCGCCCGTCCACCTTCGGGCGGAGCAGGCGGCCCAGCCGCTGCGCCTCCTCCTGCCGCGAGCCGAAGGTGCCCGACACCTGGATGGCCACCGTGGCCTCCGGCAGGTCGATGGAGAAGTTCGCCACCTTCGACACCACCAGCACGGGGATCTCGCCGGCCCGGAACTCGTCGTACAGCCGCTCGCGCTCGACGGTCTTGGTGGAGCCCTGGATGATCGGCGCCTGCAGCTCCTCGCCGAGATCGTCGAGCTGGTCCAGGTACGCGCCGATCACCAGGGTCGGCTCGCCAGGGTGCCGATCCAGGATCGAGCGCACCACGGGCATCTTGGTGCGGGCGGTGGACGCGATCCGGTAGCGGTCCTCGGGCTCCGCGGTGGCGTAGGAGAGGCGCTCGGAGTCGGTGAGCGTCACCCGCACCTCGGTGCACTCGGCGGGCGCGATCCAGCCCTGCGACTCGATGTCCTTCCAGGGGGCGTCGAACCGCTTGGGCCCGATCAGCGAGAACACATCCCCCTCGCGGCCGTCCTCCCGGACCAGGGTGGCCGTCAGGCCGAGCCGCCGGCGGGACTGCAGGTCCGCGGTCATCCGGAACACCGGCGCCGGCAGCAGGTGCACCTCGTCGTAGATGACCAGCCCCCAGTCGCGCGAGTCGAACAGGTCGAGGTGCTTGTACTGGCCGCCGCTCTTGCGCGTCATCACCTGGTAGGTCGCGATCGTGACGGGGCGGATCTCCTTGCGCTCGCCCGAGTACTCGCCGATCTCGGCATCGGTGAGCGAGGTTCGCGCCAGCAGCTCGCGGCGCCACTGCCGGCCGGCGACCGTGTTCGTGACCAGGATCAGGGTGGTCACCCCGGCCCGCGCCATCGCGGCGGCGCCCACCAGCGTCTTGCCGGCGCCACACGGCAGCACCACCACGCCGGAGCCCCCGGACCAGAAGCCCTCGACCGCGTCCAGCTGGTAGGAGCGCATCTCCCATCCGTCGGTGACGAGGGAGATCGGGTGTGCCTCGCCGTTGACGTACCCGGCCTCGTCCTCCGCCGGCCAGCCCACCTTGAGCAGCGCCTGCTTCAGGTGCCCGCGCTGGGAGGGGTGGACGACGACCGTGTCCTGGTCGATCCGCTCGCCGAGCATCGGCGCGATCTTCTTGTGCCGCATGATCTCCTCGAGCACCGCGCGGTCGCGCGAGGAGAGGATCAGACCGTGCGCGGGGTGCGCCTGCAGCACGAGGCGGCCGTACCGCGCCATCGTGTCGACGACGTCGACCAGCAGCGCCTGCGGCACCGGGAAGCGGGACCAGCGAACCAGCGCGTCGACCACCTGCTCGGCGTCGTGGCCGGCTGCCCGCGCGTTCCACAGCGCGAGCGGGGTGATCCGGTAGGTGTGGATGTGCTCGGGGGATCGCTCCAGCTCGGCGAACGGCGCGATGTTGGCCCGCGCGGCCGCCGCGTCGGGGTGCGCGATCTCCAGGAGCAGCGTCTTGTCCGACTGGACGATCAACGGGCCGTCGTTCACGAAAGGCTGGTCCTTCTGCTGGCGTCGAGGTACGGACGAGGTGGTCCCGGCGGGTTGGGCGGGCACAACCCGTCCAGTGTGCCCGTCCTCAGCGCGGGGCAGCGCGCCGTTCCCGCACCCGCCCGAGGACCCACACGAGCGCGCCGACGATCGCGAAGACCGCGATCATGATCGCCACCCAGCGCCAGAAGCTGGCCGCGTCGGGATCGAGGAACGGGTAGAGCGGCTCGCCCGAGCGGTTTCGCACGTTGACGTAGACGGCGAGGTAGCCGACCGGCAGCACCAGCCAGCTCAGCGGCGTCCACCACGGCTGCCGGCCGCGCGCCGGGCCGATCAGGAGCCACTCCAGCAGGGCGAGCGCCGGCACGACGGCGTGCTCGAGCAGGCTGGACGTCGCCTCCAGGTTTCCGCTGAGCAGCACCTGGTAGAGGACGGCGCTGACGACGGCGTAGGTCGTCGAGGCGCCGCGGCACCAGTCGAGCGCCCGCAGCCAACCGGCGGTGTGGAGCCCGGCGCCGAGCACGCCCGCGGTCGCGGTGAGCGCGACGGTGAGGCAGGTGACCTGCGAGAAGTACTTCAGCTGACCGAGATCGCCGCCGAGCGCGGCCAGCAGGCCCCACCAGGCCAGCCCAGCGATCACGATCCGGAGCGCGAGGACCGCCGGCTGGGGACCGCTCGTGGTGACGAGCGCCTGCGCACCGTCCGGATCCGGCTGGCCGCCGTCGCGCGTCGGTGCCGCCATGCCCGTCCCGCCTCCCGCCGTCGGTCTCCGGCCACCATCATCCGTCGCGCCGCGCCGAACTCCCACGAAACGCTGCTTCCCGCGGGTCGAAGGCGCCGTTCGTGCGGGCTCGACGGAGCGGACGCGTCCGTCAGTCGCGGTAGGCGAGCCGCCGGACGTCGCGTCGCCCGGCGAGGTACTGCTCGAACGTGATCCGTCCGTCGGGATGCCCCGGCACCAGGTGGTAGCCGGCCCGGTAGGCCTCGAACGTCTTCCCCGGCACCGAGATCGGCCGGACGCGGCGCGACCGACCCGCTGCCGCGAGGAAGGCCCGCGCCAGGTCCACGGCGGAGCGCACCTCCGGCCCGCCGAGGTCGGCTGCGGCCCCGATCGGCCCGGCCGCGGCCAGCGCCGCCAGCCGCGCCGCCACGTCGCGGACGTCCACCGGCTGGACGTCGAGATCGGGCACCGGCATCACGGGCAGCCGGGACGAGCCGGCGAACAGCACCCGCAGCAGGTCGTGGAACTGCGTGGCGCGCTGGATGGTGTGCGGGATCCCGCTGCCCTCCAGCCGGAGCTCGACGGCGCGTTTGCCCCGGTAGTAGGGCAGCGGCACCCGGTCGACCCCGACGATCGACACGTACACGAGGTGCCGGCACCCCGCCCGCGCCGCCGCGGCGAACAGCGCGTCGGCGGCGCGCACGTCCTGCCGAGCCCGGTTCGCGGTGGCGCAGTGCACGATCACCGGGCATTCGGCCACGGCGGCCGCCACGCCCGCACCCGCCGCCAGGTCGCCGACCGCCCATTCCACCTCCCCTCGGGTCGGCTCGGGCCGGCGGCTCAGCAGCCGCACCCGGCGCCCGTCGGCGACCAGTCGGTCCACCACGCGCCGGCCGAGCGCGCCCGTGCCGCCCGTCACCAGAATCCGGTCCGCCATGCCACCGCCCTCGACGCCCCCGTCAGACCGTAGGCGACCCCGCGCGGGGTCGGCCGGCCCCGAGGGCGACACGACGGGCGCCCGTCGGTGGCGGACGCCGTGACAGGCTGGCCCCCATGTCCGAGCCAGCGCTGCCGCCGACCCCCGGCGCGCGGCTCGATCCCGGACCGCCGGGCACGGCCGACCCGGACGCGATCTTCGACGGGTTCCAGCGCTGGGCGACGGCGCGCGGGTTCGTGCTCTACCCGCACCAGGAGGAGGCCCTGCTGGAGCTCGTCGCCGACGCCAACGTGATCGTCGGGACGCCGACCGGCTCCGGCAAGAGCCTCGTCGCCACGGCCGCGCTGTACGCCGGGATCGCGACCGGCCGGCGCTCGTACTACACGGCGCCGATCAAGGCGCTGGTGTCGGAGAAGTTCTTCGACCTGGTCGACATCTTCGGCGCCGGGCGGGTCGGGATGATCACCGGAGACTCCGCGGTCAACCCCGAGGCGGAGATCATCTGCTGCACCGCAGAGATTCTCGCGGGAATCGCGCTGCGCCAGGGGGTGGCCGCCGATCCCGGCGTGGTGGTGATGGACGAGTTCCACTACTACGGCGACCCCCAGCGGGGATGGGCGTGGCAGGTGCCGCTGCTCGAGCTGCACCGCGCACAGTTCGTGCTGATGTCGGCGACGCTGGGCGACGTCCGGGGGATCGCCGCCGACCTGACCGAGCGCACGGGCCGCGAGACGGCGCTGCTCACCGGCGTGCATCGCCCGGTGCCGCTGCACTTCTCGTACACCCTGGTGCCGCTGCCGGAGACCGTGCAGGACCTGCTCGAGGGCAGCCTCGCGCCGATCTACATCGTGCACTTCACCCAGGCAGCCGCCCTCGAGCGGGCGCAGGCGCTGTCCAGCACGACCGTGGCCACCCGCGCCCAGCGCGACCGGATCGCCGACACCATCGCCGATTTCCGCTTCTCGGCCGGCTTCGGCCGCACCCTGTCGCGGCTGGTGCGGCACGGGATCGGCGTGCACCACGCCGGCATGCTGCCGAAGTACCGGCGGCTGGTGGAGAAGCTCGCCCAGTCCGGGCTGCTCAGCGTCATCTGCGGCACGGACACCCTCGGCGTCGGCATCAACGTGCCGATCCGCACGGTGCTGCTGACCGCCCTGGCCAAGTACGACGGCCGCCGCACCCGGATGATCACCGCGCGCGAGTTCCACCAGGTCGCCGGCCGCGCGGGCCGGGCCGGCTTCGACGTCGCCGGGGACGTGGTGGTGCTCGCGCCCGAGCACGTCATCGAGACCGAGCGCGCGCTGGCCAAGGCCGGCGACGACCCGGCCAAGCGCCGGAAGGTGGTGCGCCGCAAGGCGCCCGAGGGCTTCGTGAACTGGAGCGAGAGGACCTTCGAGACGCTGGTGGCCGCCGAGCCCGAGCCGCTGACGTCGCACTTCCGGGTGTCCCACGCGATGGTGCTCGGCGTGATCTCCCGGCCCGGCAACGCCTTCGACGCGATGCGCGCGCTGATCGAGGGCAGCCACGAGCCGCGCGCCCGGCAGCTGCGGCACGCACGGCAGGCGATCGCGATCACCCGGGCGCTGCTCGCGGCGGGGGTGGTGGAGCGCCTGGACGAGCCGGACGCGACGGGCCGGCGGTACCGCATCACCGGCGACCTGCAGCTGGATTTCGCGCTGGATCAACCACTCTCGCCGCTGGCACTCGCCGCGCTGGACCTCCTGGACCGGGAATCCGACACCTATCCGCTGGACGTGGTGTCGCTGATCGAGGCGACCCTCGAGGGCCCCGGTCCCGTGCTGGCGGCGCAGCGCTTCCACGCCAGGGGCGAGGCGGTGGCGGCGATGAAGGCCGAGGGCATCGAATACGACGAGCGGATGGAGCTGCTCGAGGACGTCGACCACCCGCGCCCGCTCGCGGACCTCATCGAGGTCGCCTACGAGAACTACCGGCGCGGCCATCCCTGGGTGAGCGAGTACCGGCCGGAGCCGAAGTCGGTCGCGCGGGACATGTACGAGCGCGCCATGACCTTCTCGGAGTTCGTCGCCTTCTACGGCCTGGCCCGCTCCGAGGGCGTCGTGCTGCGGTACCTCGCCGACGCCTATCGCGCGATGCGCCGCACCGTCCCGCAGGACGCGCGCACCGACGAGCTGACCGACCTCATCTCCTGGCTCGGCGAGCTCGTCCGCGGCGTCGACTCCAGCCTGCTCGACGAGTGGGAGGCGCTCGCCCATCCCGACCCCGACGAGCTCGGCGCCGACGGCGCGGCGCGCCCCCCGAGACCCGATGCGGCGCGGGGCATCACGGCGAACGAACGGGGTTTCACGATCATGGTGCGGAACGCGCTGTTCCGGCGGCTGGAGCTGTTGTCGACCGGTCGGTACCCGGCGCTCGGCGAGCTGGACGGCGCGCGCGGCTGGCCGGCGCACGTCTGGCAGGAGGCGATGGCCGGGTACTGGGCGGAGTACGACGACCTCGGCGTGGGGGCGCACGCCCGGTCGACGGCCATGGTGCTGATCAGCCGGGGCCCCGAGAGCTGGTTCGTGCGGCAGATCTTCGACGACCCCGCGGGGGACCGGGACTGGGGCCTGTCCGTGACCGTGGACCTCGCGGCGTCCGACGAGGCCGGCGAGCCGGTCCTCGCCGTCGATCAGCTCGGTCCGGCGGACAGCACGGTGGCAGGCTTGATGTCGTGACCGCCCCTGACCCGCCGCCGCGCTGGCAGGCGCTGCGGGTCGGGCCGGGCGGGATCCCGCCGGAGCACGTCCGCCCCGTGCCCAGCGCGCGCTTCCCGGCTGCGCCGCCCCAGCGGCCGCCGGTGCCCGCGGACCACGCGGGCGCCCCCACGGCTGACGCGCCGCCCCAGCGCATGTGGCCGATGCCGCAGCCGGGTGGCGGCCCGTCCGCGGTGCTCGGGTCGTTCGACGACGGGCGGGTCCGGCCCAGCAGGCGCGCGGTCTGGGGCTGGGTGGCGCTGGCGCTGGCCGCCGGCGTGATCGTCGCGACGGCGCTGTGGTCGTCCGGCAGCCCGCGCGCGGGCGGCGCGGCGCCGGCCGTCGGCGACTGCCTGAGCGCTGACGACGGGGCGTCGTCGGTCGTCTCGGTGGACTGCGCATCGGGCGACGCCGACTTCCGCGTCGTCGCCCGCTTCGACGGCACCGCCGGCACCGGCGGCGCGGCGTCCTGCGCCGCGCTCCACCCCGACCTGGCGATGATCGCCGGTCAGCGGTCGGTGCTGTGCCTGGACTACGTCGCCCGGGTCGGCGAGTGCCTGTTCGCCGGTGAGGGCGGCTCCTCGGGCCCCGACGAGATCGGCAAGCGGCCGTGCGGCGACGCCTACCGCGGCACCAGCGACCTGTACCGGGTGCTGGCCGTCATGCCGGGCGCGACCGACGACTCCGGTTGCCCCGTCGGCACTCTGCAGGCGCTCGTGCACCGCACCCCGGCGGAGGTCGTCTGCCTCGGTTTCCCCTAGGTCGACGGGCCCGACGTCGGTCGGCGGGTTCGCGGCAGTCGCTCGACGACGTCCCGGTAGGAGCCGTCGACGATCTCCAGCAGCTCATCGTGCGGCACCGCGCCGCCGACCCGGAAGGTGTTCCAGCCGTACCGGCCGATGTAGGCCATGACCGTCACGTCGTCGGGGTAGGCGTCGCGCCAGTCGCGGGCGTCCTCGGCGGTGCGCCCGCACTTCAGCCCGATGGTCTCGCTGTCCGCGGACCCGAGGAACGCGAAGATCTTGTCGGCGACCTTCACGACGATGTCGCCGGGCCACGGCTCGTCCTGCCACGCACCGGGTTTCGCCAGGCAGTAGGCCAGCAGGTCCGGATGGCTCATGGTCCCTCCCAGGGTGGCAACCCGTCGGTGTCCTCGACGTCCTCGGCATCCTCGACGCTGCCGCCGGTGTCCGGCTCGTCGGCGGGCCGCACGGCGGTGATCCGGTGCAGCGTGAAGGTGCGCATCGCGGTGCGCAACCGGTCGTACGCGACGACCGCGCCGCCGGAGATCGCCACCGGTTCGATCAGCCGGTGGGACAGCGTGCCCTCGGCGTCGACGTAGCCGATCCAGACCGCGGACCGGCTGTTCGCCGCGTCGCGCAGCAACGCCACCGCCTGGTGCGTCTGCTGCTCGTCGCGGGTTCCGACGCCCGCCCGGTCCGCCGCGCGCATCCGGTCGACCACCGTGCCCAGCTGCTCGTCCGACGGCTGCGGCGGCTCGCGCCAGTGCTGGTGGGCGCCACCGCCGGGCGGCCGGGCGCGACGCGGGTCGGGCCGCAGGTCGACGACGACGCCGGCGGCGTCCTCGGCGGAGGGCGCCAGCCCGACCGCGCGCAGCTGGTCCATCAGCTCGTCCAGGCCGGCCACGGAAACGGCGACGGTCGGCGCGAGCCGGCGCAGCGGCACCGCCACCGCCGCCGCCTCCGCAATCGCCTGGTCGATCAGCGCCGGGTCGTCGCTCCGCAGGTACGCGGCGGCCTGGCCGACGCGCAGCCGCCCGTGCCGCCGGCCGACGTCGTCCACCAGGTACTCGAGCGCCTGCGGCACGCCGGTCACGGAGTGCTTCGCGAACAGCTCGCGCAGCTCCGCGGCGGTGGCGCCGGCGTCCAGCGCCCGCCGGATGGTCTGCGGCGTCACCCGATACACGGTGGCGCTGCCGGACGACTCGACGTCGGCAACCTGGCCCATCCGGGCGGCGAGCGACCGGGTCAGCCGGCCAGGGGCGATGACGGTGAGGTCGGCCTGGATCATCAGTTGCTCGACGCGGGCGGGCAGGGCGCGGGAGAGGGCCGCGGCGGCCTCCCTGGTGTCACCGGCGAGCAGCGGGCGGGCGGCCCCGGTCAGCGCGTCGAAGGCGACGACGCCGAGGGCGGTCGCCTCGGCGACGGTGGATCGGATCAGCGCCTCCCGCTGCTCCGCGGGCCGCAGCGGCGAGCGCCAGGCCAGCCGGGCCGACAGGTCGTCGGGGCGCAGGCCCGAGCCGGGCGGCAGTTCGTCCAGCGCGCGCAGGACGAATCGCCTGTCCACCGGGCCGCGCAGCCACGACAGCTCCGGCGACAGGGCGTTCTGGATCTTGTCGTTGCCGTCCTTGATCCCGGCCCGCCAGGGCGCGCGGCGCAGGTCCAGCCAGCACTCGGCGAACTGCGTCCAGACGGCCTCCTCGTCCTGGTCCAGCAGCGCGTCGGCGGTCGAGGTGGGGGTCCACGCCTGCCCGGCCGCGGATCGCAGGTCGGCACCGGCCACCGCGCCGAGTGCCACGAGCAGCTCGACGTCCAGGGCGGCCACCGAGTCCTCGACGTCCAGCAGCCGGGCGACCTTCCGGAGCTCGCGGATGCCCATGCCGCCGGAGCGCAGCACCGGCACCGGCGCGCGCCCGAGCTGCTCGATCCAGCGCCGCCAGCGCAGCACGCTGGCCGTCGCCTGGCCGGCGCCCGTGCCGTCGACGGTGCCGACATCGGTGTGCGTCGCGGGACTGTCGGGGGGGTAGGGGTGCACCTCGCCGAGCGGGCGGCCGCCCCGGAGCGCGAGCGCGACCTCGCGGGGCAGCTCGACGGTGGTCGCGTCGACCTGCCGGACGACGCCCGCCGCGACCAGCTCGGCGACCGTGCGGCCGACCCGGGAGCCCGGCTGCACGGTGCCCCGCGGGGTGCCGCGGGCGAGCTGGTCCACGATCGACATCTGGGCCGGCGACAGCTCGTCCAGCGCCGTCCGCGCGTCGTCGGGCGACATCCGGCCGGCCGCGGCCAGTCCCGCCGGGTAGGGGCCGAGGGCGTTCAGCGCGGCGGACGGGATCTGCAGCGCCCGGTCCCCCCGCACCAGCGCCAGGCCGCGCAGCCGGGCCAGCGCCGCGTCCAGCGCGTCGGCGGGCACGTCCTCGCCCAGCAGCGCCACCAGGTCCGCCCAGGGCGCCGCGTGCCGCTCCGCGCCGAGGACCGCGAGCGCCGTGAGGACCTCGATGTGGAATTGCGTGAGGGTCTCCATGGCCCGCCAGACCGAGGGTCCGGTGTTCAGCCGACCGGCCAGCACACCCAGGTCGCCGGGCGCGGGCACCACCAGATCAGGGCGGGCGCGCAGCAACGCCACCAGGTCGGCATCGTCCAGGGACCGCAGCCAGTCGAGCGTCGAGGGCATCGTTTCCAACCGTAGGCCCCGGGCCGGACGGCCGGGACCGCGTGCGATCCGCGACCCCGTCCGGCGGGCCGCGGTTGAGCCCACCAGCGTCGATACGCCAGAATGATCGTCGACGCGGCAGGCGACAGGAGGGGTCATGGCCCAGAAGCGCACCAAGGGTGTCGATCCCACCTGGCCCGAGTTGCCCGACGGAGAGCACCCCGTCACGGAGCTCAGCACCGACCGGCAGGGCTCGCTGTCGCCGTTCGGCGAGATCGAGTTCCCGCTGTCGTCGGTGCCCTACGTGCACCCGGAGACGGTGATCAACCGCTGAGCCATCCGCGCCCCGTCGTCGCCGGCCTGCTGCTGGCGGCCGGGAGCGGCTCCCGGTTCGGCACGCCGAAGGCGCTCGTGGACGACGGATCGGGGCCCTGGGTGCTGCGCGCGCTCGCCGCGCTGGCGGGCTGTTCGCCGCTCGCGGTCGTGGTCGGCGCCGCCGGCGATCAGGTCAGCGGCCTGCTTCCCGCCGACGTGCTGGCTATCGACAACCCCGACCACCTGTCCGGCATGGGCAGCAGCCTGCGGGCCGGGCTGCGCGCGCTGCCCGACGACGTGGACGCCGCGCTGGTGACGCTCGTCGATCTGCCGGACGTCGGCGCCGCGATCGCCCGCCGGGTGCGTGCGGCGGCCGGCGATGACCCGGCCGGCGTGCGAGCGGCCTTGCTGCGCGCGGGGTTTCGCGGCGAGCCCGGCCACCCCGTGTTGATCGGCCGCGGGCATTGGGCGGGCGTGCTGGCCGGCGCCACCGGCGATGCGGGTGCGCGCGACTACCTGCGCGAGCATCGCGCCGCGCTCGTCGAGTGCGGCGATCTCGGCACGGGGCAGGACGTCGACGCCCCGCCTCTACCATGACGTCAGGTCTTCCCCAGCGGTGAGCGAGGAGCAGTCGTGACCGACGCGGACAGCCGCCTGTCGCACGTGGACGCCGCGGGCGCGGCGCGGATGGTCGACGTCTCGGCCAAGGACGTCACGGCCCGCGAGGCCGTCGCCTCCGGATCGCTGCGGACCACGGCCGAGGTCCTGGACCTGTTGCGCACCAACACGTTGGCCAAGGGCGACGCCCTGGCGACCGCGCGGGTCGCCGGGATCATGGCGGCCAAGCGCACGTCCGAGCTCATCCCGCTGTGCCATCCGATCCCGCTGTCGTTCGTCGGCGTCGACCTCGCTGTCGACGACCGGGCAGTGCGGATCGTCGCCACGGCGCGCACCGCCGATCGCACCGGCGTGGAGATGGAGGCGCTCACTGCCGTCGCCGTCGCCGGCCTCACGCTGCACGACATGGTCAAGGCGGTGGACCCCGCCGCCACGCTCGACGAGGTCAGGGTCGAGCGGAAATCCGGTGGCAAGACGGGGCTCTGGGAGCGGCCGGCGCCGGTGGTGGGTCCGTGAGTGCCGCGACGGTGATCATCGCGTCCGGCCGCGCGGCGAGCGGGGTGTACCCGGATCGGACCGGGCCCGTCATCGCGGAGTGGCTCGCGCATCGGGGGTTCACGGTCACCGGGCCGATCGTGGTGGCCGACGGCGATCCGGTGGGCGCCGCGTTGCGGCACGCCGTCGCGGCGGGCGCCGACCTGGTCGTCACCTCCGGCGGCACCGGAATCTCGCCGACCGACCGCACCCCGGAGCAGACCGCCGCCCTGCTGGACTACGAGATCCCCGGGCTGGCAGAGGCTTTCCGCCGGCGCGGGGCGGATGCCGTGCCGACCGCCGCGTTGTCCCGGGGGCTGGCGGGTGTGGCCGGGCGGACGCTCGTGGTGAACCTGCCGGGATCGACCGGCGGCGTTCGGGACGGGCTCGCGGTGCTCGGCGACGTGCTCGACCACGCCCTCGATCAGCTCGCCGGCGGGGACCACGGCGCGGGACCTGCAGCGGGCACCGGCGAAGGGGGCACGGCGTGAGCGGGCAGGTGCGGGTCTGCCGGGTGACGGACGAGACCCTCGTGATGGCCGAGCATGTCGCCGCCGTCGACGATCCTGCGGCGGGTGCCACGGTGTCGTTCGCGGGGGTGGTGCGGGATCACGACGGCGGTCGATCGGTGACCGGACTGGAGTACCACGAGCACCCGACGGCGTCGTCGGTCGTCGCCGAGGTGGCCGCCCGGATCGCGGCGCGCGAGGGTGTCATCGCGGTCGCGGTGTCGCACCGCGTCGGGTTCCTGCGGATCGGCGACGTGGCGCTCGCCGCCGCCGTGTCCGCGGCGCACCGGCGGGAGGCCTTCGCCGCGTGCATCGACCTCGTGGACGAGGTGAAGCGACTGCTGCCGGTCTGGAAGCGGCAGGAGTTCGGCGACGGCTCCGACGAATGGGTCGGCTCCGCCTGACGGGTCCCCGTCCGACGATGGGGGTGGGCGCCGTGTGCACAACCCGGGGTCTTCGCTCCTGGGTTCGGTAGAATCGAACGTATGTCGACGGTGGCCCGGTTGGACGAGTGTCGCTCGCTGCTGGCCGAGCTGGACGTCGCTGAGTCCGATGCGGAGCGCATCGAGCAGCTCGACCGGCTGGAGCGGATCAAGGCGGCGGCCGCCGCCGCGCAGGCCAGGATCACCGACGCGTTCGCCCGTTCGCAGCGCGCCCGGCTGGCGGCGCAAGGTGTCGACGGCGCCGACGCGCGCCGCTCGATCGCGGCGCAGGTGGCGCTCGCCCGGCGGGACAGCCCGGCGCGGGGCGGGCGGCACGTGGGACTGGCGGCGGCGCTGGTGCGCGAGCTGCCGGCGGTGCTCGGCGCGCTCGCGGCGGGCGAGACGACCGAGTGGCGCGCCACCCTCGTCGCGCGGGAGACGGCGCACCTGTCGGCCGCGCAGCGGGCCACGGTGGATGCCGAGCTGGCCGGGCGGCTGGGCAGCTGGGGCGACGTGCGGACCGCGGACGAGGCCCGCCGGATCGCGCAGCGTCTCGACCCGGCGGGCGCCGAGGAGCGGGCCGCGAAGGCGGTGACCGGCCGGCGGGTGACGATCCGCCCGGCGCCCGACGCCATGTCCTACCTGACTGCCCTCCTGCCGGCCGCGCAGGGGATCGCCTGCTACGCGGCGCTGCACCGGCTCGCCGCCGCAGCCGCGGCGGACCCGGCCGACCATCGGACGCGCGGCCAGGTGATGGCCGACGAGTTCCGGTCCCGATTGCTCGGTGCTGTCGCCGACGGCGACCCGCCCGGCATGCCCGCGGCGACGGGCGTCGAGGTCCACCTGGTGATGACCGACCGCACGCTGCTCGACGGGGACGACGAACCCGCGTATCTCGTCGGGCACGGGCCGGTCCCCGCCCCGCTGGCGCGCCGGATCGCGGTCGCCGAGCCGCGGACCCGGGTGTGGGTGCGCCGGCTGTTCACCGACCCGGCCGACGGCACGCTCGTCGCGACGGACGCCCGCCGCCGCGTCTTCCCGCACGTGGCGCGCGAGTTTCTCGCGGCGCGAGACCTGCAGTGCCGCACGCCGTTCTGCGGCGCGGCCATCCGGCACGCCGATCACACCCTGCCGGTCTCGCGTGGCGGGCCGACCGACCTGGTGAACGCCAGCGGGCGGTGCGAGTCGTGCAACTACGTCAAGGAAACACCGGGCTGGACCACCGAGACCGCACGCGACGGCACGATCACCATCACCACGCCCACCGGGCACCGGCATCGCAGCCGCCCGCCGGGGCCCCCGCGGTCCAGACCCTGGCGGCTCGACGCCTCGCGCGTCGAGCACCGACTCGAGCTCCTGCTGGAGAGCTACCCGAGCGCGTCCTGAACCGGCCCTGACCTACTCTCGCGCCTATGACCCAGACCGCTGAGGACAGCCGCCCGGACGATCCGGAGCCGACCATCGAGGTCCGCGACGCGCCGGCTCGGCGTCGCTTCGAGATCGTCGTGGACGGCGACGTGGCCGGGTTCGCGCTCTACCGCGAGCATGGCGATCGGATCGCGTTCACCCACACCGAGGTGAGCGATCGGTACGAGGGCAGGGGTCTCGCGGCGCGACTGGTCGCGTCGGCGCTGGACGAGGTGCGCGCCCGGTCAAAGTCCGTCCTGCCGTACTGCCCCTACGTGCGCCGCTACATCTCGCGCCACCCCGAGTATGTGGACCTGGTGCCGCTCGACGTGCGCGCGGAGTTCGATCTGCCGACCGAGTGACGCCGTGCCCGAGATCCGGGTCGCCACGGAGGCCGACATCCCCGCGGTCGGCGAACTCGGCCGGCGGGTCTTCCTGACGTCGTACCGCGGAGCCGCGCCTGACGACCAGCTGCTCGGCTACGCCGACCGCTCCTTCTCGGCGACGGCCATCCGCGGCGTCGTGCGCCATGCCGCTGCGCGAGTGTTGGTTGCGGACGACGCGGGCCGGCTGGTCGGGCTGGCGCTGTGTCGCGTGCGCCCGGTCCCGGCGGTCGCATCCGATCCCGCCGCCCGCGCTGCAGCCGCGCCCTGCGAGCTGCAGCGGCTGTACGTCGACGCCGCCGGTCGCAACCGCGGGCTGGGATCGGCACTGCTGGACCGGGCGCTCGCGGACGTCGCGGAGCGCGGGCACGACCTGTGTTGGCTGCACGTCTGGGATGGCAGCCCGCGCGCGATCGCCTTCTACCTCCGGCGCGGCTTCGCGCAGATCGGTTGGGATCTCGCCCCCGTCACCCCGCCGCCACGGCTGCGCATCATGGGCATCCGCCTGCCGCACACGATCGCCGGTCAGGCCCCGCCGCGCCGCGATGATGCCGGAGATCGATGTCGAGGATCGATGCCTGGGATGGATGTCGGGGATGGATGTCGGGGAGGTCACCCGTCCGTACCGCATTCCGCGGAAGGTCCCGTCTAGCGGAATCGTTGACTCAGGTGTCCTGCGAGCCACTGGGCAGGGCACTAGCGTTTGGCGTGGCCCGAGGGATCGCTCCGACGCCGTCGAGGGAGTTCGTGATGGATCTGCGCACGTTCCGTTCCGCAGGATCGACGCTCGGTCACGGGAGGCGATGACACGATGTCGGACGGACGCCACAAGGTCGTCGTCGTCGGCGGCGGGTTCGGCGGGCTGAACGTCACCCGCGCGCTCGCCAACGCCGACGTGGACATCACGGTCATCGACCGGACGAATCACCACCTGTTCCAGCCGCTGCTGTACCAGGCGGCCGCGGGCATCCTGCCCCCCGGGCTCATCGCGCCGGCGCTGCGCAGCATCGTGAAGAAGCAGCGCAACGTGCGGACGATCCTCGCCGAGGCCGAGAGTTTCGACCTCGACGCGAAGGTGGTGCACGCCGAGGCCCCGGACGGGCGACCCATCGACGTGCCGTACGACAACCTGGTGGTGGCCGGCGGCGCGACCCACTCGTACTTCGGCAAGGACGAGTGGGCCGAGTTCGCGCCGGGCATGAAGACGATCGCGGACGCCCAATACCTGCGCGACTCGATCCTGTCGAAGTTCGAGATGGCCGAGCTGGCAACGGATCCGCAGGAGCGGGCCGAGTGGTTGACGTTCGTGGTGATCGGCGCCGGCCCGACCGGCGTGGAGCTGGTCGGCCAGATCGCGGAGTTGGCGCACACCGTGCTGCCCCGGGACTACCGCTCGGTGAACACCTCGGCGGAGGCTCGGATCATCCTGCTCGAGGGCGCGCCGTCGGTGCTGCCGCCGTTCAAGCCGAAGCTGCAGGCGTACACCCAGAAGACGCTCGAGAAGATGGGCGTCGAGGTGCACGTCAACTCGCTGGCCGTCGACATGGACCACGAGTCGATCACCTTCAAGAGCCCGAACGGCATGGAGACCATCCGCGCCCGGACGCGCATCTGGGCCGCGGGCGTGCAGGCCTCGCCGCTGGCGAAGATGCTCGCCGAGCAGTCCGGCGCGGAGACCGATCGTGCGGGCCGGGTCGTGGTGAATCCCGACTGCACCCTGCCCAACCGTCCGGAGGTGTTCGCGATCGGCGACATGGTGTCGCTGAACAAGCTGCCCGGGGTCGCGCAGCCTGCGCTGCAGGAAGGCAAGTACGTCGGCAAGCTGATCCAGGCCCGGCTGAACGGCGAGGAGGTCAAGCCGTTCAAGTACTTCGACAAGGGCTCGATGGCCACGATCGGCTACAAGGCCGCGGTGGCCGACGCGTTCGGCCTGCTGGTCACCGGCTGGATCGCGTACATGATGTGGGCGTTCATCCACGTGCTGTACCTGGTCGGCTGGGGCAACCGGATCGGCACGCTCTACACCTGGTCGCGCGCCATGTTCTTCTCGAAGTCGCGACCGCACCGGATCATCACCTTCGAGGGCGCGCACGACAACGTCGAGGAGGGCAAGACCCTCTCCGGCAGACCGTCCCCGATCCTGCAGGCGAAGGACACGGCCGCGGGCGCGATCCCGTCCACGACGGCGGAGGCAGCGAAACAGACGGGCTGATCCGGGACGACGCGCAGCGTGCGGTGGTCGGTCAGGCGCCCGCCGCCTGCAGCAGCGCGGCGATCCGGTCGTGGCCCTGTGCCTGCGCGTGCTGCAGCGGCGTGACGCCGTCGGAGTCCGCGATCCGCGGGTCGGCGCCGGCGTCCAGCAGGATGCCGACGATCTCCTGGTACGCGGCCGACCCGTCGCCGAGGATGATCGCCTCGAGCATGGCCGTCCAGCCGAGGTCGTTCACGTGGTTCAGGTCGATCCCGGTGCCGACGACCCGCCGAACGTAGTCGACGTGCCCGCGTTCGCTCGCGGGGATCACCGAAACGCCGCCGAACCTGTTGCGCTGCGCCAGATCCGGGCCCGCCGGAAGCAGCGCCTCGAGCATCGCGACGCTGCCCGTGACCCCGGTGACGAGCCACGCGCTGTCCCGCTGGTCGTCCGGCGCGTCGGGGTCGGCGCCCAGCACGACGAGCAGGCGAGCAACCTCGACGTGGTCCGCGGCGGACGCGAGCAGCAGCGGAGTGCGGCGACGGGCGTCGCGCGCCTCGATGTCGGCGCCGGCCCGGAGCGCCGCCGCGGCGGCGTCGGCGTCGCCGAGCGCGGCCGCCTGCAGCAGGAGCGACGACGCCGTCGCCGGATCCGTCGCGGGCGCGTCGAGCGCGGTCCGCAGTGCCCGCGCGATCCGGTCGTGGCCGCCGTCCGTCGCGTGCCGGAGCGGGTCGCGGCCGTCGCCGGACACCCGTCGCAGGTCGGCCCCGCCGGCGATCAACGCCCGGACGGTGTCGACGTAGGTCGATCCGCCGTCGCCGTACACGATGGCCTCGTCCAGCGCCGTCCACCCGGGGCGGTTGACGTGATTCACGTCGATGCCGGCGCGCAGCAGCCGGCCGACGATGTCCGCGTGTCCGCGCTCGGCCGCGCGGATCAGCCCGGTCCCGCGGTAGGAGTCGAGGTCCGCGATGTCGGCGCCGTGCGCGAGTGTGAGCTCCAGCAGCTCCGGGTATCCCTCGCTGGTCGCGATCAGGTACGCGCTCTGCTCGGTGGCGTCCTTGGCGTTCACGTCGGCGCCGCGCGCGATGAGGTCGGCGGCCGCGGCGAGGTCGTTCGCCCACGCGGCGTCGCGCAGCGGCTGGTCGAGGGCGGGATCGCGGGTGGGCACGGGTGGGGCCTCCGGTGCGGGAGTGGGCACAGCGGGCGGTCGGCACGGCGGGAGTGGGCGCGGCGGCAGTGGGCACGGCGGGGGTCGGCGGGGCGGTCGGCACCGGCCGCACGGCCGACGTCGCGGGCCACTCGCTACCAGGGCCGGAGGAGGCGGTGGTCGCCGGTCCGGGGTCGGCGGGAGCCGGGGTGGCCGAACACGCCGCTAGCGCGAGCAGCGCGGCGAGGACGGGGGCGGCGGCCCGCGCGCCTGGACGCGGACGCGGGTGGGCGGCGGTCATCGGCTGGCCACCTCCTGGACGGCCGCGCGGCTGCTCCGCAGGTGATCGCCCAGCAGCCGGTCGGCCTCGGCGCGGTCACCGGTGACGATCGCCTCGACCAGCGCCTCGTGCTGGGCGGCGATGGCGCGCGGATCGCTGTGCTGGCGCAGCAGCCACCGCATCCGGTCGCGGATCCCGGTGAGCAGTCCGCGCAGGAGCGGACCGGCGGCCACGTCCTCGAGCGCCTCGTGGAACCGGGCGTTCGCCTCGATGGCGGCGGCGAGATCGCCTGCCGCGAGCGCGGTCCGGGCGGGCACGAGGCTGTCCCGCAGCCGGGCGACGCCGTCCGCCGGGAGGCCGGTCACGGCGCGGTCGACGAGCACGGACTCCAGCGCCGACCGGATCTCGAAGAGCTCCTCGATCTCGGCGGCGGGGTAGCTGCGCACCGCGATCCCGCGGGTGGGGCGCGTGACGGCATACCCCTCGGCGACCAGGTCGCGCAACGCCTCACGCACCGGCACCCGGGACACGTCCAGCTCGTCGGCGAGGCTCCGTTCCACGAGCCGGGCACCCGGGGGCAGGGCGCCGTCGATGATCCGGCGCCGCAGTTCGTCGCGCACCGCGCCGCGGAGCGGCGTCGGGCGGCCGACCTCTTCCATGATCACGTCCTCATGGTATACCAAATTTGGTATACCAACAGCACGAGGACGGGGTTCTGCCCACGGCCGAATCGGCCCGCCGCCGGCCCCGCGCGGAACGCGATGGGTGTCCGCCCGGTTGAGGATGATCGGGACGGGAGGTGGGAGCGATGACCCCACGACGGCGGTGACGATGAGCGCCTGGCGCATGATGCGGCAGGACAGCACCGTGGCCAACCACACCCTGGCGCCGGGCACGATCCGCCGGGTCGTCGGCTTCGCCCGGCCCTACCGCGGCGCCCTCGCGGTCTTCCTGGTGCTGACCGTCATCTCGTCGGTGATCGGGGTGGTCACGCCCCTGCTGGCCGGGGAGGTGGTCAACGAGATCAGCCTCGGCGGCACGGTGCGTGCGGTGGTGATCCTCGCGGCGGTCATCGGGGGGCTGGCCGTGCTCGACGCCCTGCTCTCGCTCGGCACCCGCTACTACTCGTCGCGGATCGGCGAGGGCCTGATCTTCGACATGCGCACGAAGGTGTTCGAGCACGTGCAGCAGATGTCGCTGGCATTCTTCACCCGCACCCAGACCGGCGCCCTGCGTCAGCCGGCTGAACAACGACGTGATCGGCGCGCAGCAGGCCTTCACCTCGACCCTCGTCGGGCGTGGTGTCCAACGTGATCGGGCTGGTCCTCACCGCCATCGTGATGTTCACCCTGTCCTGGCAGGTGACGCTGCTGTCGTTGATCCTGCTGCCGGTGTTCGTGCTGCCGGCCCGCTGGTTCGGCCGCAAGCTGCAGGCACTGACCCGGGAGAGCTACACGCTGAACGCCTCCATGAACACCACGACGACGGAGCGGTTCAACGTCTCCGGCGCGCTCCTGGTCGCCCTGTTCGGCCGCCCGGACGTGGAGGCCCGGTCCTTCGGCGAGCGGGCGGGCCGGGTCCGCGACATCGGGATCACCACCGCCATGTACGGCCGGGTCTTCATCGTCGCGCTGACACTGGTCGCGGCGCTCGCGCAGGCGCTCACCTACGGCCTCGGCGGCACGCTCGCGCTGACCGGCGGGCTCGAGCCCGGTGCGGTCGTCTCCCTGGCGCTGCTGCTCACCCGGCTGTACGGGCCGCTGACCGCGCTGTCGAACGTCCGGGTCGACGTGATGAGCGCGCTCGTGTCGTTCGAACGGGTCTTCGAGGTGCTCGACCTGAAGCCGCTGATCACCGAGCGTCCCGATGCCGTCGACCTCACCACCGAGCCGGCCTCGGTCGAGTTCGTCGACGTGCGGTTCGCCTACCCGGGCGCCGCCGAGGTCTCGCTGGCCTCGCTCGAGGACGTCGCCGTCCCGGACCAGAGCCCGCGGCACCCGGTGCTGCACGGGGTGAGCTTCCGGGCGGACGCCGGCCAGCTGGTCGCGCTGGTCGGTCCGTCCGGCGCGGGCAAGACCACCATCTCGCAGCTCGTGCCACGGATCTACGACGCCGACTCCGGCGCCGTGCTCGTCGGCGGGATCGACGTGAAAGACCTGACGCTGCAGTCACTCCGCGACGCACATCGGGGTCGTCGCTCAGGATCCGCACCTGTTCCACGACTCGATCAGGGCGAACCTGCAGTACGCGCGCCCGGGGGCCACCGAGGACGAGCTGATCGCCGCCCTGCGGGCCGCGCAGATCTGGGACCTCATCGCGGTCGCTGCCGCAGGGCCTGGACACCGTCGTCGGGGACCGCGGTTACCGGCTGTCCGGCGGCGAGAAGCAGCGGCTGGCCATCGCGCGGGTGCTGCTCAAGGCGCCGGCCATCGTGATCCTCGACGAGGCGACGGCGCACCTGGACAGCGAGTCGGAGGTCGCGGTGCAGCGCGCGCTCGCGGCCGCCCTGCAGAGCCGCACCTCGCTGGTGATCGCCCACCGGCTGTCCACCATCCGCAGCGCCGACCTGATCCTGGTGGTGGTCGACGGCCGCGTCGTGCAGTCGGGCACGCACGCCGAGCTGATCGCCGCGGGCGGCACCTACGCGGAGCTGTACCGGACGCAGTTCGAGCACCAGGCCACGCCGGTCGAGGTCTAGCCGCCGGCCGGCAAGCGCGATGGCCGCGACCCGCCGGAGCGGACCGCGGCCATCGACGAGGCTGCGAGATGCAGGCTGAGACTGCATCAGACCGGGATCAGGACGGACCCGGCACCTTGAACGGCATCTTGGCGCCGGACTGCTGCGCGAGCAGCGCCGTGAAGTACGTCAGCGCGAGCGTGGTCACCAGCGCGAACCACACACCGAAACCGGGGCCGTACGACAGGTCCTCGAATCCGAGGCCGGCGTCGTACCCGCCGCTCGACGCGAAGGTGTGGATCAGCACGAAGATCATCAGCACGAACGACAGCGCTGCCGCGTAGAACAGCCACTCCTTCTTGACCTGCCCGGGCTTCAGCACCCCGAACAGCTCCAGCGCGTAGACGACGCCCACCGCGATGGCGATCAGGATCGGGATGAACCACCACGAGGACCACCCGGTCAGGCCGGCCGAGCCGAAGCCCCCGAGCGACACCGACCAGAACCGGAAGAAGCTGGCGATCAGGGTCAGCACGGCCGCACCGAGAACGCCCCAGCCGGCGATGGTGATCTTGGACACGTCGAAGGACGAACCCGGCGCCGGCGCCGGCGATCCGGGCGGCGGCGGGTACGCGCCACCATGCTGCGGAGCCCCGGGTGGGGCCGAATCCCTGCTGCGGCGCGTGGCCCTGCCGGGGCGGCGGGCCGTACCCCTGCTGCGGTGGGGGCTGCGTAGCCCGGGGGTGGTCCGTACCCCGGCGGCGGTCCCTGCTGGTACCCCGGCGCGCCGGGCGGCGGCCCCTGCTGGTACCCCGGCGGGGGGCCGTAGCCGGGCGGCGGACCCTGGGGCGGCGGGCCGTAGCCCGGCGGGGGCTGCTGCGGGTAGGAGCCTGGAGGTGGGCCGGACGGGGGGACCCTGCGGTTGCTGCGGGCCGGTGGACGGGCCCGACCCCGATGGGGCGTTGCCGCCGGGCGGTGGCTCGGGCGGCATGGGACCGCCGGACGGTGGTTGTGTCACGAAGACCTCCTAGGTCGGCGAAGTCCGGCCTGCGTCGAACGGTATCCCTCGCCATCGACACTGGATAGATGACACGCAAGACTCGATCGGATGGGCCATTGATACCCCATGACCTGCACGACCTTCCCGGCCGGGCACGCCCCGGGTTGATCTTGTCGGCCCGGTCGGCGCGGTCCGTCCCGCCGCGGCTCGCGCGGGGCGTCCGGCTCCCCCCCGACGACCGGATCGCGGGTGCGTCCCGGCGGGTCGACTCGAACATCGCAGGGTCCGGTGCGGGGCGCTCAGCCGCCCGCGAAGGGCGGCAGCACGTCGACCACCGCGCCGTCGTTCAGCGTCGTCGCCGTGCCGTGCGTGGCCACCTCGTCGATCAGGTAGCTGCACCGGCGGAGCACGGTGGCCAGGGCCGCTCCGTGCCGGGTGACGGCGACCGACAGCGCAGCGGCGAGGTCGGCGGGCGCCGGGAGCGCGATGGTCTCCTCGCGCATCCCGGCAGCCGCGCGGGCGGCCGCGAAATAGCGGACGGTGACGGTGATGCGGGTGGTCGAGGGCATCTCCTCGACCGGCGGCTCAGCCACCGATGGCGCTCATCGGCCGGTCGGGCTGCAGGAACGACGGATCGTTGATTCCGTGGCCCGGCAACTTGCCCCACATCGCGACGCGCCAGGCATCGGCCAGCTCTTCGTCCTGGCGCCGCCGCGGAGCATGCCGCGCAGATCGGTCTCGGAGCGGGAGAACAGGCAGGTCCGGATCTGCCCGTCCGCGGTGAGCCGGGTGCGGTCGCAGTCGCCGCAGAACGGCCGGGTGACCGACGCGATGATCCCGACGGTGCCGGGCCCGCCGTCCACGTCGAACAGTTCGGCGGGGGCGCCGTCCCGTGCGCCCGGGTGCGGGGTGAGGTCGAACTCGGCGGACAGCCGCTCGAGGATCTCGTCCGCGGTGACCATCCGCGCCCGCGACCACGTGTGGCCCGGCGTCGAGCGGCATCTGCTCGATGAACCGCAGCTGGTACCCGTGCCGGAGCGCGAACCGCAGCAGGTCGGCGCCTCGTGGTCGTTGACGTCCCGCAGCAGCAGGGTGTTGATCTTGACAGGGGCGAGGCCGACGGCCGCGGCGGCGGCCAGCGCGTCGATCACGTCCCGCAGCCGGTCACGCCGGGTGAGCGCGAGAAAGGTCTGCCGGTCGAGGGTGTCGAGCGAGACGTTGATCCGGTCAAGGCCCGCCGCGGCGAACTCGTCCGCCCGCCGGGCGAGGCCGATGCCGTTGGTGGTCAGGGACATCTCCGGACGCGGCCGGAGCCCGGCTGACCCGCTCGACCAGCTGCACGATGCCCTTGCGCAGCAGCGGTTCTCCCCCGGTGAACCGGACCTCGTGATGCCCAGGTCGCGGACGGCGATGCCGATCAGCCGGCCCAGCTCGTCCTCGGTGAGCAGGTCGTCCGTCGGCATCCAGTCGAGACCCTCGGCTGGCATGCAGTAGGTGCAGCGCAGATTGCACCGATCCGTGAGCGACACCCGCAGGTCGCGCGCGCGACGGCCGTACTGGTCGACCAGGCCGAGCCGACCGTGACGGTCGGAGAGGCCGAGCGGGACGGCGGTCACCGGTTCAGGGTAGCCGCGGCAGGGCGGCGCGTGCTCCTTGTGCGTCATAGTGGAGTCGAGGCCCGTTCCGCGGTGCGGCGGGGCCGGGACACCGGGAGGCGAGTCGATGCGTGACGTGCTGGCCGATCTGCTCCGCTGGTGGGAGGCAGGGGAGACGGTCGGTGTCGGGACCGTGGTGGGGACCTTCCGATCGGCGCCGCGACCGCCCGGGGCGGCGATGCTGGTCGGCCCGGACGGGACCGCGGTGGGATCGGTGTCCGGCGGGTGTGTCGAGGGCGCGGTGTACGAGGAGGCCACGGCCGCGCGGGGCGGCGCCGACCCGGCGCCTGCACCGCTACGGCATCACCGACGACGACGCCTTCGCGGTCGGCCTGACCTGCGGCGGGATCATCGACATCTTTACCGAGCGGGTCTCCCGGGCAGTCGTTCCCCGAGCTCGGCGAGCTGGCTGAGTCGGTGGTCGCCGACGCGCCGGTGGCGCTTGCGACCGTGGTCGACGGTCCGGCGGACCGGCTCGGCCGGCATGTGGTCATCTGGCCCGACCGCACCGCAGGCTCGCTGGGCAGCGGGCGGCTGGACGGCGCGGCCCGCGACGACGCCCGCGGCCTGCTGGCCACGGGCCGCACCGCGACCCTGACCTACGGCCCGGACGGCCAGCGCCGCGGCGAGGGGCTGCGGGTGTTCGTCTCCTGCTTCGCCCCCGCCCCCCGCATGCTGGTGTTCGGCGCCATCGATTTCGCCGCGGCGGTGGCCCGGATGGGTGCGTTCCTCGGCTACCGGGTGACGGTGTGCGACGCGCGCCCGGTGTTCGCCACCCGCAGGCGGTTCCCCGACGCCGACGAGGTGATCGTGGACTGGCCGCACCGGTACCTGCAGACCCAGGTCGATGCGGGCACTCTCGACCAGCGCTCGGTGATCTGCGTGCTCACGCACGACCCCAAGTTCGACGTCCCGGTGCTCGCCCAGGCGCTGCGCCTGCAGATCGCCTACGTCGGGGCCATGGGGTCAAGGGCGACCCACGCGGACCGGCTCGTGCGGCTGCAGCAGGCCGGCCTGACGCACGCCGAGCTGGCCCGCCTGTCGTCCCCGATCGGGCTCGACCTCGGCGCGAGAACGCCCGAGGAGACGGCGATCTCGATCGCCGCGGAGATCATCGCGCAGCGCTGGAACGGCGGCGGGCGGCCGCTGTCCGAGACGATCGGCGCGATCCACCGCACGCCCGTGACCGACGCGGTGCTGCACGGCGCCGGGCTCGGCGGGCCACCGGACGGCGGGGCGGGCAGCGCCGGCTGACCGGTCAGATGCCCGGCCGGGCGGCCACCCGGCCGTCCTGGACCGCCTGCAGGAGCGCGGCGTGGTCCTGGCGGTTCAGCGCGCTGTAGGCCATCGCGTAGTCCGCCATGGCCTCGTCGAACGCCGCCGACTTGCCCAGGTACGCCGCGATCGCGACCCGATCGCCGCCGCGCGCGTGCGCCCGCGCCATCGTCTGCCCGCACAGCCGGGCGTAGAACGCCATGCCCTCCGGCGAGAGGTTCTCCACGACGACGGATCCCTTGCCGTCGCGCAGTTGTCGCACGTAGAAGTCCCGCTGCAGGCCGTCGACCCCCTTGACCCGCTGCCAGCCCAGGAAGATGTCGGAGGTCATCTGGATCAGCCGCTGGCCCCTGACCACCCGCTCGCCCTGGTTGTGAAAGCGCTTGGCGGGCTTGACGTAGTCGGCCAGCACCGACCGCTGCGCCTCCTTCGCCTGCAGCATGAGCGGATCGCCGGGGTCCGCGCCGTCCAGCAGGATGAGCCACGCCCGGGTGCCCACGCTGCCGACACCCACCACCTTGAAGCCGATCTGGACGAGGCTGAATTCTTCGAGCAGCCGGCGGCGGTCGCTCTGCAGCGTCTTTCCGTAGGAGCGCAGCATCGCGGTGAGGAACCCGTACCAGGCGTTCACGTCCTCGCCCCAGGCGACCAGCAGCTCCTCGCCCGGCATGATCAGGGGCGGGTCGTTGCGGAACTGCACCTGGCCGTCGATCGTGACGCACAGCTTGCGCATCGCGTCGGAGCTGTCCCGGTACAACGCCTTGTGCAGGTTGGCGCTGATCTGCTGCTCGGCGTCGAGGCCGACGCGCTTGCGCACCTCCTTGAGCAGCCCGGGGATGTCCTGATGGGCGTACCAGACGGAGAGGTTGCCCAGTGGCGCGAGCCGGCGCATCTCCTCGCGGTAGCCCTTCGCCGCGGCCAGCGCCGACTGGCGCGCCTTGCGATCGGAGTATCCGTTTGTGCCCGAGGCGACGGCGACGCTGGCCGAGAGCCGCTTGACGTCCCACTCGAAGGGGCCGGGGTGCGTCTCGTCGAAGTCGTTGATGTCGAAGGCCTGGAGCCGTTCGGGGGTGAGGTAGAAACCGAAGTTCGACAGGTGCGCGTCGCCGCACAGCTGGACCTCGAGTCCGGTGTGCGGCGTCGATCCCAGGTCCCGCGCCATGGGCAGTGCCGCTCCGCGGAAGAAGGTGAACGGGCTGGCCGTCATCCGGCCGTACCGGATCGGCACGAGGCGCGGAGACCCGGCTCGTCGCCTGCTGTTCCAGCAGGTCGACCGGATCCGGCCGAGGGCCGCGATGGGTCTCGGCGAGCTCCGCGAGCGGCATGCTCGTCCGCTGCGCCTTGCCGCCCGCGGCGCGCTCGGCGCGGGTCCGCCGGGCGGCCCGCACCCGCTTGGCATGCTCGGCGACCATCGGGTCGCCGCCGCGCATCGGGGTCACCGGTTCGGTGGTCATGCGCGCTCCTTCCCGTCGTCCTCGCGCGGCGGCGCCAGCAGCGGCGGCGCCCCGCCGCGCGACTTCATCGCGCGCTGCGCCGTGCTGGCGATCAGCTTGATCACGGCCCCGAGCACCACAAGGTTCAGCAGCATCTGCACGCTGACGATCATGCGCAGCGGGGTGGACACCGGCGTGATGTCCCCGAACCCGACGGTCGCGAACACCGTGACGGTGAAGTACAGCGCGGTGTTGTGGTCGAGCGGCTCGGAGAAGACCGCGGGATCGGCGAGCGACTGCGACAGGTACACGCGCGAGAACACCAGCAGGAAGAGCGGGATCACCAGGGCGAGCGACTCGATCGCCCTGGCGCCCGGATGCTTCGACTTCACGATCGCCGGCAGCTGCACCGCAACGACGACCCCGAAGCCGGCCAGGACCAGCAGCAGCCAGGCCCAGTCCGGTCCCTCGTTGCTGCCGGTCGCCGGGAGGGCGTAGTACGCCGCGAACAGCAACACCACCGTCACCGTGGACCGGATGATGCTCGCGACCAGCAGGCGGTGGGGCACGACTCAGCTGGTCTTGGCCCGGGACGATCGCGTGCGGCGCGGGTTCGCCTGCATCGGCGGCTCCGCCTCGGCGGTGGCCGCGGCATCGCTCCACTTGAGCTCGATCTCGAGTTCGGTTTCGCTGCCCTCGATCTCGATCTCGAGCTCCCACTCGACCCGGTCGGCGACACCGATCTTGATCTTGTCGTTGCCCCAGTCCACCTCCACGGTCGAGCCGCCGACGAGCGCGTTCCCGAGCTCGATCAGCCGCTGTCCGGCCTGCTTGCGGGTCAGGCCACCCGTGGACTTGATCTCGACGTTCGGCATGGCCGTCAGCTCGCCGGGGTCGGCGGGGTCGACGGGGTCGACGGGGTCGACGGGGTCGACGGGGTCGCGGTCGGCACGCCCGCCGAGTCGAGGTCGTGCGCCAGCTCCTTCTCGTCCTCCTCGGACAGCGAGGTCTTCAGCAGCCGGCCGCCGTACGGGCCGATCCGGTCCGCGAACTTGTCCTCGGTGATCTTCGAGGCCATCACCACGACGGCCGCCTTGCCCGGCTCGAGCATCGCCTGCACCTGGCTGCGGAACTCGTCGTCGATGCCCGACTTGCCGAGCTTGCCGAAGAGGGCGCCCATCAGGCCGCCGAGGGCCGCGCCGAAGAACGGCACCAGGAACAGCAGGCCGAGCAGCATGCCCCACAGCGCGCCCGATGCGGCGCTCACGCCGACGATCTTCTGCGGCGTCTCGACGTGGCTCTTGCCCTCGGCGTCGACGTCGACGATGGCCAGCCCCTGCAGCTGGACGACGAAGTCCGACTGCATGCTCAGTACTTCGTTGTACGCGGCCGTCGCCTGTTCCTTGCTGTCGTAGCCGACCACGATGAGTTCCGACATCGATGTGCCTTTCCTGGTGCTGGAGTGATGTTGTGCCCGCCGATTCCGGCTTCGTGACCCTATGACCTCAGCCGCGTCTCCGACCAGCCCGGCCGCTCGGCCTATCCTTCCCGGATGATCGAGCCGGGCGAGGGGGGCGGTGAGGGCAGCGGGGCCGCCGATCGACGCAGGCCACGCAGTGTCTACGGCGTCGGATCGGATCCCGACCCGCGCTTCTCGCTCGCGAACGAGCGGACGGCGCTGGCCTGGGTGCGGACCGGCCTCGCGTTCATCGCCGGCGGCGTGGCACTCACGTCGGTGGCGGCGATCTCGGACCTGCCGGCCGCCCTCGACGTGGTGGCCGTGCTGTCCTGCCTGTTCGGCGGTCTGACGGCGGTCACCGGGCTGGTCGGCTGGCGCAGCGCGGAGCGCGCTCTGCGCCTCCGCGAGCCGCTGCCGCCCCCCACCGCCCTGCGCTGGCTGGTCGGGTTCCTGGTGCTCGCCGCGATCGGGCTCGCCTGGTACGCGATCACCCAGTCGCCGGCGTGAGCGCACCGGACGAGCCGCCCGGTGCGGCCGGCGAGCGGACCGCCCTCGCCTGGCAGCGCACCGCGCTGGGCGTGGTGGTCGGCTGCTTCCTGCTCGCGTTCCGCGCGCTCCTGCTCGACGAGGCCTGGCTCGCGGTCGGCGCCGGGAGCCTCGGCGTCATGCTCGCCGTGGGTTCCGTGATCACGCTGCCGTTGCGGCGCAACACCCCCGACGCGGCCGGCAGCGCCTGGCTGCTGCTGAGACTCGCCTGCGCCGCGGTGATCGCGCTGGGGCTCCTGGGCGTGGCGGCCGGCCTGGCGATGCTGGTGCGCTGATCCGTCGGACCCGGGGCCGCGACCCTAGCGCAGTGCCGGCACCACCTTCTGCTCGAACAGCTCGAGACCGGATGTGTCGTAGGCGATCTCGGGGAAGTAGCAGATGGCGTAGGACAGGCCCAGCGCCTGCAGCCGGGACAGGTTCTCGACCACCTGCTCGGGGGTGCCGACGCCCGGCATGCCGACGAAGGACGACATCTGCTGCTCGGCGCGATCGGGCCCCAGCAGCCGGGTGTACTTCTCCCTGAGCCAGTCCAGGCGGTCCTGCACGTCCCGCTCCGTCTCGCCGACGGCGATGTTGAAGTTGGCCGACCGGGTGATGCTGGCGAAGTCCCGGCCGGCGGCCGCGCAGTGGCCGGACAGCACCACGGACTTGTGCGCGAAGCCCGCCGGCGTGCCGTCGAAGTTGGTGTACTGCGCGTACTTCGCGGCGATGCGGAGGGTGACCTTCTCCCCGCCGCCGGCGATCCACAGCGGGATGCCGCCGTCCTGCAGCGGGAGCGGGCGCACGATCGCGCCGTCCACCTGGTAAATCCGTCCGTCCAGGGTCGCCGAGCCCGTGGTCCAGGCCTGGTGCATGATCTCGACGCCCTCCTCGAGCGCGCGCAGCCGCTCCCGCGGCGGCGGGAAGCCGTACCCGAACGCCCGCCACTCGTGCTCGTACCAACCGCCGCCGATGCCCATCTCGAGCCTGCCGCCGGACACGATGTCCACGGTGGCGGCGACCTTCGCCAGGTACGCCGGATTGCGGTAGCTCATGCAGGTGCACATCTGGCCGAGCCGCACCCGGCTGGTGCTCGCGGCGTAGGCCGCCATCAGCGACCACGCCTCGTGCGTGGCCTCCTCGGTCGGTGTGGGCGTCGTGTGGAGGTGGTCGTAGACCCAGATCGACTCCCACGGACCGCGGTCGGCGCGCGTCGCGAGGCCGGACATCGTCCGCCACTGGTCGGCCGGGTCGATGCCGACCAGGTCCATGCGCCAGCCCTGCGGGATGAACATGCCGAATCTGATCGTCATGATCGCCAACGTAGTTCGTGCGCCATCATGGTCGCGTGACGGAACCCCTTGAGCTCCCGACGACCTGGTCGTACCTCATGGACATGGACGGCGTGCTGGTGCACGAGGAGCACCTCATCCCGGGCGCGGACGAGTTCGTCGCCGAGATCACCGCCCGGGGCGTCAACTTCGTGGTGGTGACGAACAACCCGATCTACACGCGGCGCGACCTGCGGGCGCGGCTGCTCGGCAGCGGGCTGGACATCCCCGAGGAGCGGATCTGGACATCGGCCCTCGCCACAGCGAAGTTCCTGGACTCCCAGCGGCCGAACGGCACCGCGTACGTCATCGGCGAGGTGGGCCTGACCACGGCCATGCATGAGGCCGGCTACGTGCTCACCGATCGCAACCCCGACTACGTGGTGCTGGGCGAGACCCGGACGTACTCGTTCGAGGCGATCACCACGGCGATTCGGCTGATCGAGCGGGGGTCGCGTTTCGTCTCCACGAACCCGGACCCGACGGGCCCGAGCCAGCAGGGCATCCTGCCCGCCGCCGGGGCGATCGCGGCGCTGATCGAGAAGGCGACGGGCAAGTCGCCGTACTTCGTCGGCAAGCCCAACCCGCTGATGATGCGGTCCGCGCTACGCGCGATCGGCGCCCACTCCGGATCGACCATCATGGTCGGCGACCGCATGGACACCGACGTCATCGCCGGGCTCGAGGCCGGACTGCGCACCGTGCTCGTGCTCAGCGGCATCTCCACCCCGCAGACCGTCGACCTCTACCCATACCGGCCCGACCTGGTCATCGGGTCGGTGGCTGACCTCGTGGGCCGGAGCCACGACCCCTTCGGGCTGCTCTGACATCCGCTCGGCCGACCGCTCGGCCGCGGTGCGCCGAGCCCGGCGGCGAGCGTGCCGCCAGACCAGCAGGCCGGCGAGGAGGTAGCCGATCACGGCGCCTGCGGTGTTTGCGATCACGTCGCGCATCGTCGCGTCGCGGTCCGGCAGCAGCGTCCGCTGCACGGTCTCGATGGAGGCCGCGACGAGCGCCGCGAGCGGGATCACCAGGGCGCGGGACCGGAGCAGGACCAGCGCGCCCAGCAGGCCGATCGGGACGAAGAGCAGCACGTTGGCGGCGGTCTCGACGAAGGCGAAGGTGATGAACTCCGGCAATCCGTGCGCGTGGGCCTTGATCAGCCAGGCGGCGAGCCCGGCCTGGGCGTCCGGCGCGGGCGGGCCGGGGGTCAGGGTGACGAGGGCGACTACGATGGCGTAGATCGTCAGCGCCGCGGCGGCCGCGATCCGCAGTCGCGGCATCCGACCATGGTAAAGGCCGAATCCCAGCGGATTCCTCCGATTACCCGGGGTAGCGCGCTGCGTAACATCTCGATCACTGTCCGGCCTCAAGCACGCTCATCGCGATCCGGGCCCTCCGATCCGGCACTTACTCTCGCTGGGTGCGGTTCACCGTCGGCTTCGACCTCGACATGACCTTGATCGACCCCCGCCGCGGGATGGTCGAGGTCTTCGACGTGCTGGCCGCCGAAACCGGGATCCCGCTCGACGGCCGGGCCTTCGTGACCCGGCTCGGCCCGCCGCTGGAACACGAGTTCGCCCGGTACCGGCTGGACGACGCCACCGTCGCCGCGCTGGTGGCCCGGTACCGCGAGCTGGTCATCCCGATGATCGTGCCGAGCACGGTGGCCCTGCCGGGCGCCCCCGAGGCGGTGGCCGCCGTGACCGATCGCGGCGGCCGGGCGGTCGTGGTGACGGCGAAGTTCGCCGCCAACGCGCGGGCGCACCTCGACAGCCTCGGCATCGCCGTGTCCGCCGTGGTCGGCGAGGTCTGGGGCGTCGGCAAGGCCGCCGCGCTGCAGGAGCTCGGCGCGGAGGTCTACGTCGGCGATCACCTGGGCGACGTCAGCGGCGCCAGGGCGGCGGACGCCCTCGCGGTCGCGGTGGCGACGGGGCCGATCAGCGCCGAGGACCTCGCCGCGGCGGGCGCGGACGTGGTGCTGCCCGACCTCACCCGGTTCCCGCAGTGGCTGGAGTCCTACCTCGTCGCGACCGTGCACTGATTCGTGCACGGATTCGTGCACTGATTCGTCCACGGACGCGGGCGATCGCCCCGGGCCGCCCGGATCGGCTCAGGCTGGCGGGGCGTGCGACACCAGGCCGACCAGGTTGCCCTCCGAGTCGCGGATGAACGCCTGGGTCTCGGCGAGCCCGGCCCGCCCGAACACCCCGTCGTGATCGGTGAAGATGACGTGCGGCTCGGCGACGATCTCCACGCCGGCGGAGCGCAGCTGGTGGACGGTCGCCTCCGCGTTGTCGACCCGCAGGTAGAGCATCGACGCCGGGGCATCGTGCTCGAGCAGCAGCCGGGTGCCGCCGAGGTCGACGAACACCAGCGGGCCGTACCGGGCGATCAGCGGCAGGCCGAGCGTCTCGGTGTAGAAGGCCGTGGCGCGGTCGAGGTCCTGGGCGCCGAGTGCGACCTGGACCAGGTTGCCGACGGTGCCGCCCGTCATCGGGCGGTCCGCTCGACGCTGGTGCCGCCCGTCATCGGGCGGTCCGGTCGACGCTGGTGCCGCCCGTCATCGGGCGGTCCGCTCGACGCTGGTGCCGCCCGTCACCGTGCCGCCCGACCCCGGTAGTGCCTGCGTGTTCGGCGGGTTCGGGCACGGCCGCTGCGGCCTCCCGGCTGGCCGCCCTGGCCTCCCGGTAGACCCCGTAGAGGGCGACGCCCAGGCCGAGCGGGGCGAGCATCGCGGTCAGGTTCAGCGCGAGCGGCAGGTCGTGTGCGCCCGAGGCGAACAGCACCATGATCACCACGATCGCGACGGCGCCGATGGTGAAGGCGATCATGGCCGCGCGGACCAGCGGCGATGCCCGGCGACGGGTCACCGGGGGCATCGTGTGGACGGTCGCGCTGGGCTCGGGCACGCGCCAAGGATAGTGCCGGGGGAACAGTAGGCTGGTAGCTCGCTGCCAGGGGGAGTCCGATGCGGGCGGCGCATTCGAGTTCGACGTGAGACAAGGTGATGTTGGTGCCCAGCGGCAAGGTCAAGTGGTACGACGCTGACAAGGGTTTCGGGTTCATCGCGCAGGAGGGCGGCGGCGTCGACGTGCACGTCCGGTCCTCGGCGCTGCCGTCCGGGGTGGCGACGCTGAAGCCGGGTCAGAAGGTCGAGTTCGGCGTGGCCGATGGCAGGCGCGGGCCGCAGGCGCTGCAGGTCACCGTCATCGACGCGCCGCCGTCCGTCGTCGCCGCCACCCGGCGGCCGGCGGAGGAGCTGCACGGGCTGGTCGACGACATGATCAAGCTGCTGGAGTCGAAGGCGCTGCCTGATCTGCGGCGCGGCCGTTACCCGGACCGCGCGGTCGGCGGCCGGATCGCCCAGGTGCTGCGCGCCGTCGCCGCCGAACTCGACGCCTGACCTGCCGGGCGCAGCTCAGGCCGCGACCGGCTCGATCAGCACCAGCCAGCCGCGGGTGGCCGCGAAGTCGACGCCGCCCTGCTCGCCCTCGGTCAGGATGAACCCGCTCTGCACCTCGACGTAGGTCAGCTGGTCCGTCTCGTCGAAGGGGTGCAGCGTGTACGCGAGCCGCCCGTCGGTGAACACCTCGGAGCGCCCGTCGGACAACTCGCCGTCCGCGTCGACGTAGCGGAAGTACACCTGCCATGGCGTGCCGCCGATGTCCTCGGGGACGTTGATCTGGACCGCGCCGCCCTGCCGGACGGTCATCCTGGCCACCTCCTCCGGCGGCATCTCGGTGCAGGCCACGGTCAGCGTCGCCGCGTCGGGGGTGCACCAGCGGCTCGGCCCGGTGTCCACCGCGGTGCGGTTGGCGTAGAACGTGACGTCCGGCCGGGGCGCCTCGCACCCGGCCACCGCGAGCGCCGTCATCACGGCGCAGATCGAGATGACCAGCCGGCGCGGGACTCTCACGCCTTCTTCCGATTCTTGCCCGGCTTGCCCGCGTCCCGGATGTCGCGGCGGACCGGCGGCTGCGCGGTGGTCGGCGGCTGGTTCGCCGGCGCCGCGTGCGGCGGCGGGGTCTGCCGATCCGCGCGGGGGTCCGCCCGGGGGTCACCGACGGATCGGGGCGGGCCGGCGAATCCGCCCGTCGGCGGTCCCGGCGGGTACGCGGGGCCGGCGGGGTTCGTTTGCAGCGCCTGGGTCGAGGCCGATCCCGCCGAGCCGGACCCGCGCCGCAGCCGGGCGGTCAGCTTCGAGTAGTCCAGCCACGGGAAGAGCGATCGCCCGCGCTCGACCAGCATGCTCTGGATCAGGCCGACCACGAGCAGCACGGTGACCACCGAGAACCCGATCGAGTACACCTTGTCGTGCCCGAACGACCAGACGCCGCCGATCAGCAGTCCGACGACGCCGCCGAACACCCAGGACAGCTGCAGCACCGTCTCGCTGCGGCCGAACGCCGACGCGCGGCTCGCCTCGGGCAGCTCGTGCTGGATCACCGAGTCCAGGCAGACCTTCGCCAGCGACGACGCCGTCGAGCCGACGAGCCCGACGATCGCGGCGGTGACCAGCCCCGGCGCGAGGATGGCGATCACCGTGGACAGGACGGTCGCGCCCAGCGAGATGATCGACGTGGTCTCGGGTTTGTTCAGCGGGAGCCGCGCGCCCAGCCCGTTGCCGAGGAAGCCGCCGATGCCCGCGGCGGCGCCGACGAGGCCGAGCATCAGCAGCTGGGTGAAGGCGCTGGAGTCCGTGAACTCGCTCTTGATCACGAAGGCGATGAACAGCGCGAGGAACCCGGTCTCGATCCGGATGGTGCCGTTCGCCCAGAGCGTGGTGATGACCGGGAGCGTGAACCGGCCCGCCGACTTGTCGTGCTGGCCGAGCGTCTCCACCGGCACCTCGCCGGCGGTCGACTCGACCCAGGCGGGGATCCGCAGGCACAGCCAGCCGCCGCCGATCGAGATGATCGCCGTGAAGATCAGCGCCCCGGTGGAGCCGAACGCCCAGGCCAGCAGGCCCGCCACGGCTCCGGCGGCGAATCCGGCGAGCAACCCGAACACGGTCATCCGGGAGTTGGTCTGCACGAGCGTGATGTCCGGCGGCAGCACGCGCGGGGTGACGGCCGCCTTGAGCACGCTGAACGACTTGGACAGCACGAGCATGCCGAGCGCGGCCGGGTAGAGCACCCACGAGTCGAAGTTGAACGCCATGATGATCGCCAGCACGGCCCGCGCGAAACTCGAGGCGGCCAGCGCGATCCGCCGCCCGCGCTGCAAGCGATCCAGCGCCGGCCCGATCAGCGGCGCCACGATGGCGAACGGGGCCACGGTGATCACCAGGTACAGCAGGACCTTGCCGGACGACTCCGCGGTCGCGGCGGCGAAGAACAGGGTGTTGGCGAGGGCCACGGCGACCGCGGCGTCCACCGCGTAGTTGGACATCACCGCGTAGGTGAGCGCGGTCAGGCCCGACCGGTCGGCGCCGTCGGCGGCCGCCGCCCGCCGGAAGATCTCCACGCCACGCGTGGTCAGCTCGCGGCTGCGGAACGCGGCGACCCGGGTGACCGTCAGCTTGCGCGGGCCGGTGCGGCCGGGAGCGGTCGGGGCGCCGGCGGCCCGGCTGTCCGGCGACCCGTCCGGGTTCGGCGCGAACGGCTCCTGGTAGGACGGCAGGTGGCTGCCGCGCGGTGGCGACTCGTACCGCTGCTCGGCCGCGGGCCGCTGCTCCGTCGGGGCGTGATCGGCGGCCGGGGGGCCGGTCGGGCCGGAGGGGTCGTAGCCGGCCCCCGGCGCCGTCGGCGGACCCCAGCCCGGACCGCTGGGCGCGGGACCGTACGGCGGGGTCGGCGGTCCGTACGCCGGGCCCTGCTCACCGTACGACGCGGGGGGTGCGCCATAGGAGCCGGGCTGCTGCCCGTACTGCGGGGGCTGCTGGCCGCCGTGTGACGCCGGCGGCGGGCCGTACGAGGCCGGGGGCGGGTAGGACGCCGCCCCATAGGCGTCGTGCGGGTACGGCGGTGGCTCCCGGTGGCCGGGCGGCGGCTGGTAGGCACCGGGCTGCTGGTAGGGCGCCGGCGATGGGTAGGACGAAGGCGGTTGATACGAGACCGGCGGGTAGGAGCCCGGATCCGGTGGGCTCGCGGGCGGGGTCCACCGCGGCGGCGCCGGGTGCTGCGGCGCCCCGTCGTCGCCGGGTGCCTCGCCGGTGCCCGGCGCCGGATCGACGTCCGCCGGTGCCGGCTCCGGGTCCGGCGCTGCCTCGGGGGCGGGGTACGGGTAGGGATACTGCCCCCCGCGCCGTGGCAGCGCCGTCGTGGCCTGCTCGCCCTCGGGTCGCGGCGGCTCGGGAGGCCACCGGTCGTCGCCGGCGCCCCGACCGTCCGAGCCGGGAGTGGTCACCAGCCCATCCTGCCGCACCGGGTACGGCAGGATGGCGCCTGTGATCGCAGTGGACACCAGCGTCGACCCGCCCGAGAACCCGCCGACCGACCCGTCCCATGAGGGGCGGCCGGACGCCGGACCGGAAACCGCCTCCGGCGGCCCCGCCGACGTCTCCGCGACCGCCGAGATCGGTCCCGCGGAGATCGCCACCGCGCGGGCGTCCGCGGTCGCGGAGGCGGGGGACGCCGCGCTGGTCGGCGACTACGGCGGCGCGGCCGCCGAGGATCCGGTGGCCACCACCCTGCGCTTCGCGTCCCTGGACCGCGGCTACCGCGGCTGGTTCTGGTCGGTGACGGTCGCGCTCGTTCCCGATGACGAGCCCACCGTGAGTGAGGTCGTGCTGCTGCCGGGCGAGGACGCGCTGCGGGCGCCGACCTGGGTGCCGTGGGAGGACCGGGTCAAGGCCGGCGATCTCGGCGTGGGCGACCTGCTGCCCGCGGCGCCCGGCGACGACCGGCTGGTCCCCGGGTACGTGCAGTCGGACGACCCGGCGCTGGAGGACCTGATGCACGAGCTCGGCTTCGGCCGGGCGAGGGTGCTCAGCCCGATCGGCCGGGACGACGCCGCGGAGCGCTGGCACGACGGGCCCTTCGGGCCGACGGATCCGATGGCGCTGTCCGCGCCGGCGCACTGCGTGACGTGCGGCTTCTACGTCCGGATGCCGGGCCTGCTCGGGGCGACGTTCGGGGTGTGCGCCAACGAGTTCTCGCCGGCCGACGGCCGGGTGGTCGATGTCGGGTATGGCTGCGGCGCGCACTCGGACGTGCCGCCGCTGGAGCCCGCCGTCACCCAGCCCGCCGTGCTGGACGAGCTGATCCTCGAGGTGCACGCGCGTCCCGAGCCGGCCGAGACCGACGACGCGGCAGGGGAGGTCGCGGTCGGCGAGCCGCCGGCGGTCGCGCGAGCCTGCCGCCATGGATCCCGCCGGACCGGACCTGGCCGTCGAGGAGACGCCCGACGCGAGGACGAGCGACGACGCCGACGGCTGATCCGCCCGCGGCGATGCCCGACGACCCGTTCGACACCGCCGCCGTCCGGCGCGCTGCCCTGGTCGCCTGGTCGGCGTCCGCGGCGCGGCTGCGGGAGGACGCGAACGCCGAGGAGGCGCTGGTCCTCGGCGGGTACGCCGGGCGGGTGCTGGTCGAGCTCGCGGCCAACGCGGTCGACGCGGCCAGGGCCGCCGGAGTGCCGGCGCGGCTGCGCATCCGGCTGGCCGGAGCCGAGCTGCGGGTCGCCAACACCGGCGCGCCGCTGACGGCGGAGGGGCTGGCCGCGCTCGCGTCCCTGCGCGCCTCGGCCAAGCGCGACGACCTCGGCTCGATCGGCCGGTTCGGCGTCGGGTTCACCGCGGTGCTCGCCTGGACGGAGGCGCCGCGGGTGGTCTCCACGTCCGGCGGCATCCGCTTCGACCGGCGCGAGACCGCCGCGGAGATCGCCGGTCTCGGCCGCGCCGAGCTGGACAGGGAACTGGCGCAGCGCGGCGGTCACGCACCGGCCCTGCGCCTGCCCTGGCCGGTCGGCGACGACGAGCCACCGCCCCCGGCGGGCTACGACACCGAGGTGCGGCTGCCGCTGCTCGACCCCGATGCGGTGCGCAGCGAGCTCGTCGATCCCGAGACCGTGCAGGACCTGGTCTGGGCGGTGCCCGAGCTGACCGAGATCGACGTCGCCGGGACCGGGATCCCGTCGTTCGTGACCACCCACACGGTCGACCTCGACGGCATCCACCTCGTGGACGACGGGACCGCGGCCCGCCGGTACCGGACCGCGCATCGCACGGGCCAGCTCGCGCCTGAACTCCTGGCGGGACGCCCGGTGGAGGAGCGGGACCGCCGGAACTGGTGGATCACCTGGGCCCGCGAGCTGAGACCGGATGCGGAGGCGGACTTCTCGGCCGGTTGGCCGAACGGCGCAGCCGGGGGGACGGTGGGCGCGCCGACCCCGACCGACGAGCCGATCTCGCTGCCCGCCCGGCTGGTCGGCACGTTCCCGGTCGACGACACCCGCCGCCGGCTGGCGCCGGGTCCGCTCGCCGACCATCTGCTCGACCGGGCCGCCGCGTGCTACCTGGACCTGATGGCCGCCACGCCGCCGGCCGATCGCTGGCGGCTGCTGCCCACGGCGGGCTTCCCGCGCGGCCCGATCGACGCGACCCTGCGCGCCGGCGTGCTGGACGGCTTCGCCGCCACCCCGCTGCTGGTCAGCGCCGCCGGCGACGAGCTCACGGCCGCGGACGCGGTCCTCCTGCCGGGCCTGTCGGAGGCGGGCGCCGCCCTCGTCGGCCAGGCCGTGCCGGGCCTGCTCCCGCCCGCCTCCGGGCCGGCCGAGACCGCCCTCCGCGCGGTCGGCGTGCGCATCCTCACCCCGGCGGCCGCGAGCACGGCCCTCGCCGGCATCGACCGGCCGGCCGAGTTCTGGCGCGCGCTGTACGCCGAGCTGGCCGTGATGGACCGGCCGCCGGACCCGGAGGACCTGGCCGACCTGCCCGTGCCGCTGGTCGGCGGCCGGCGAGCGTTCGGCGCGCGGGGGTGCCTGCTCCCCGTGGCGGCGGACGGCGGCCCCGACGCGTCGTCCGGACCCGAGGTGGTGGCGGCGGCGCGCGCCGCGGCGGTCGTGCCCGGCCTGCGGATCGTCGACGCGGCGGCCGCGCACCCGCTGCTGCTCCGCCTCGGCGCCGTCCCGGCCGACCCGTCCGCGGTGCTCGGCGACCCGGCCGTCGCCGAGGCGATCCGGGACCTGCACCGCGAGCTCGACGACGCCGATCCCGACCCGGACGCCGTGCGCGACCTCGGGGAGGCCGTGCTCGACCTCATCGCGGTCGGTGGGCGGGCCGACCCGGATCTGCTCGGCCTGCTGGTCCTCACCGACGACGCGGACCGGCCATGGCCCGCAGGCGAACTGCGGCTGCCCGACGCCAGGATCGCCGGCGTGCTGGCGGCGGATGCGGACCTCCCGGTGGTCGGCCCCGAGTGGTCCGACCGGTACTCGCGGGACGTGCTGGGCGCCGCCGGGGTTCGCGGCGGCTTCCGGGTCGTGACGGTGACCGACCCGGACGATCCCGACGTCGCCCTGCCCGACCTGGACGAGTGGCTCGAGGGTGCCGGCGCGGCCGGGCCGGTCGGTGAGTTCGCGGCCATCGCCGACCTGGACCTGATCGACGAGGCGCGCTGGCCGGAGGCCATCGCCCTGCTGGCGGCTGACCGGGACGCGCGGGCGGTGCTCGCGGCGGCACGACCCGCCGGCGGTCCGCCCGCCTATCCCACGTGGTGGCTCGGCCGGCACGCGGTGGTGGCCGGCCGGCGGCTGTCCGACTGGCGCTCGCCCGGCGCGGACGAGCTCGCCGGGGTGTACGACCCGCTGCCGATCCCGGTCGACGAGCGGATCGCCGCCGGCCTCGGGGTGCGCACCGGGCTGGCGGACGCCGCCCGCGACGACCCGCAGGGGCTGCTCGAGCGCGTGTCCGACCCGGCCCGCGACATCCCCGCCGCCAGGGTGCCGGCGATCATCGCGGCCCTGACCGACGCGGCTGACGCGGCGGGCGCGACCGAGCTCGACCTGCCGGCCGGGGTGCGGACGCTGGCCGGCACCGTCGTCGACGCCGAGCTGGCCGCCGTGCTCGACGGCCCCTGGCTGCTCGCCGTGCTGCCGCCGGACCGCCTGGCGCCGGGGGGTGCCGACCCGCGGCGGGTGGCCGACCTGCTGGACCTCCCGCTGGCCTCCCAGTCGACCGACTTCTCGCTGACCGCAACGGAAATCGGCGGGACGGACCTCGACACCGACGTCGCGGCGGCCACGTCGGCGCTGGCCGCCGCGGCAGGGGCGGTCGGCCGCGCGGGTCGGCACGTCGGCGTGCAGCTGGTCGCGCGGTTGACGGTGGCGGTGGACGGCGGCGCGCCGGCCACGGTCGGCTGGTGGGTGGAGGGCGATCGGGTGCTGGCCACGGCCGACCCGGCGGCCATCGGCCGGGCGGTGGCCTGGTCGGCGGGCATCTGGTCAGCGCGCCACCGGTGCATCGCCGCCGCGGCGGGCGATCTCGAGCGCCTCGCCGAGGAGGGAGTCGGCTGACCGGGCCGGGGACGCGCGCCGGCCCGCCTCAGAACCGCTCGTCGAGCGCCATCGCGCTGGCCGTCCTGGTGCCGCGCCGGGCGGCGCTGCGCTGCCACAGGTAGATCGAGAGCCCGATGATGCCGAGCACGAACCCGGACAGACAGGTCCACAGCCAGACCATCGCGTCGTTCGCCTGCAGTTGGGGGATGAAGAACAGCAGCACGATGAACCCGGTCAGCCACAGCGCCATCCCGGGTATCGCGATCGCCCAGAGTCCGGTGCGGACCGGCGGCAGCGCGGGCGGCGTGTAGCCGGGGGCGGGCGCCGCCTCGGCCTCGGGCGGCGGGTCTACCGCGGGCGCGGCGTCGGGCGCGGGGACGGGCACGGCCTCGGGCGCGGGCTCGGGCTCGGGCGCGGTCACGAGGCGAGCCTATGTCGGACGATCGAGCTGACGAGCGGGCAGATGGGAATCAACGGGGCGAATCCTTGTATGCGGGAATTGTTCCAATTGCCCCGTTAGCGCGATACGGTTTTCGCGTGGATGACGTCGCGCCATTGGCCGGCGATCTGCGACTGGCCGTGCACCGGCTGACCCGGCGCATGCGTCAGCAGCAACTTGACGACGCCCTGACGCTCACCCAGTCCTCTGCGCTGGCGGTGATCTCGCGCTTCGGCCCCCTCACCGCGGGCGAGCTGGCCCTGCGCGAACACGTCCGTCCGCCGTCCATCACGCGCGTGGTCACCTCCCTGGAGGACATGGGACTCGTTGTGCGGGAGGGCAATCCACGGGACGCGCGGCAGGTCCTGGTGCGCATCACCGCGGCCGGCGAGGCGCGGGTGCAGGAGAACGCGCGGGTCGGCGAGGCGTGGTTGACCCACCAACTTGCCGGGCTCTCCGACGACGACCGCGCCCTGCTCGAGCGTGCCGCCGCGCTGATGGGCAGGATCGCCGGCGGCGAGCCGGAGCCCGGCGCCGGCTGACGGATTTCGGTCGCGCCGGGGCTGATTGCCGTGCGCCCGTGGCGGTCTCGGTGGGAGATTGGGGAGGGTGCGTAGTTGCGGCGCGGGCCGGGCGAATTTCCACTGTGGTCCGCGCGGGTCCGGGCACCGTCCGTCCGAGCGCATCGACCGAGGGGGCAGCGTGTTGCGGCTGTCCGACTCCTGGGTCTGGGACTTTTGGCTCGTCGACGACGGCGAGGAGTACCACCTGTTCTTCCTGTACGCCTCGCGCGCGTTGCGCGACCCGGAGCGTCGGCACCGCCGTGCGGGCATCGGGCACGCGGTGTCCGACGACCTCGAGGACTGGCGGCGGCTGCCGGACGCACTGGTGCGGGCGGACCCGCCCGCCTTCGACGACGTCGCGACGTGGACCGGCTCGGTGGTGCGCGGCCCGGACGGCACCTGGCACATGTTCTACACGGGGCTCGCCGTACACCGCGGCGGGTTCCGTGCAGCGCATCGGCCTGGCCACCTCGTCGGACCTGGAGACGTGGGACCGGCACCCCGAGAATCCGTTGCTGGCGGCCGATCCGCGGTGGTACGAGACCCTCGATGCCGGGCTCTGGCCCGACGAGGCCTTTCGCGACCCGTGGGTGTTCGCCGATCCCGGCGGCGACGGCTGGCACATGCTGATCACCGCGCGGTCCGCGCACGGGCCCGCCGACGATCGCGGTGTCATCGCGCATGCGCGCTCCGACGATCTCGTGCGTTGGCGGATCGGGCCGCCGCTGTCGGCGCCCGGCGCCGGATTCGGCCAGCTCGAGGTGCCGCAGCTCGCCGAGGTGCAGGGGCGGCACGTGCTGCTCTTCAACTGCCTCGCGAACGAGTTCGCCGCCTCCCGTCGCGCGTCCGGCGGCACGGGCGGCGTCTGGTGCCTGCCCGTGTCGTCGCCGCTCGGGCCCTTCGACATCGCCGCGGCGGTGCCGCTGACCGCGGCGGACCTGTATGTCGGCAAGCTCACCCGCGACCGGTCCGGCGCGTCGGTGCTGCTGGCCTTCCGCAATGTCGGCCCGGACGGCGCCTTCGTCGGCGAGATCACCGCGCCGATGGCGGTGGCGTGGCGCGAGAACCGGCTGGTGCTAGTCGATCCCGGTCGGGCCGACGAAATCCCGGATGGCGGGCAGGTGCCCGGGCCATAGCTGGTGCCCACCCTGGTGCAGGCGCAGGTCGACGGCGGCGCCGGCGGTGGAGAGATCGCCGACGAGTCGGCTGGTGAGCGACTGCGGCGCCATCGGGTCGCGCCGGCCGTTCGAGATCAGCACCCGGTGCCCGCGCAGGTCGGCGGGGGGCGCCTGGGCGAACGGCGGCATCGCGGCCACCAGCACCGCGTTGCCGATCGCCTCGGGGTGCAGCAGCAACAGCGCGGCGGCCATGTTCGCGCCGTTCGAGAAGCCCACCGCAGTGAGCGATCCCGGCGCGATGCCGTACTCGTCACCCGCGGCGGACAGGAACTCGGCGAGCTCGTCGGCGCGGTCGACGAGGTCGGCCTCGTCGAAGACGCCCTCCCGCAGCCGGCGGAAGAACCGCGGCATGGTGCCCTCCCGGACCGTGCCGCGTGGCGCGAGAAGTGCTGCACCCGGGGCGATCTCGCGCCCCAGCGGGAGCAGATCCCGTTCGCTGCCGCCGGTTCCGTGCAGCAGGAGCAGCGGTGCACCGGCCCAGGCGGGATCTCCCGGCACCCAGGCGTGGGGGCGGGCGAGCGACGAGCCGTTGCCCGCGCGCGGGCGCTGTGCGGGCGGTGCCGCCTGGTCGATCGACGGGCCGGTGAAGAGCGACTCGGTCACCGGGCACCGGTTCCGTCCAGGTGCAGGATCGGGAGGGACGCGGCGATCTGCTCTCGACTCGGCTCGAGCCACGGTGGCAGCTTGAGCGAGCGGCCCAGCTCCAGGAGCGGCTCGTCGACACCGAAACCCGGTGTGTCGGTGGCGATCTCGAACAGCACACCACCGGGCTCCCGGAAGTAGATGCTCTTGAAGTACTGCCGGTCGAGGATCTCGGTCACTCGGACGCCGGCGTGCGCCAGCTCGTCGTGCCAGCGCGTCATCGTCGCGAGGTCGGGCGCGCGGAAGGCGACGTGGTGCACGGTGCCGCCCGCCTGCAGCCCGCGGTCCATCGAGCGCTCGCCCGCGACGTCCACCAGCGTGCCCGACGACCCGCCCGCCATCGCGAATCGGGCTCGGCTGCCCGCCTCGGCACCGAGGTGCATGCCCAGCAGGTCGGTGAGCATGCGCGCCGTCGGGTCCAGCAGCCGCTCGGTGAGCGTGACGGCGTGCAGCCCGCGAACCGCGTGATCGGCCGGGATCGCGGCGACCCCGTCCCAGCCGGAGCGCTCGTCCCCGGTGGCCGGAACAAGCTCCAGCACCATGCCGTCCGGGTCGCGCAGTTCGATCACCGGCGCCCCGTCGCGGATCGGTGATCGGCGAAGTCTCGACGTCGAGCGATCGCAGCCGGTCGTGCCAGAACGCCGTCGAGTCCTCGGGGATCGAGAACGCCGTCGCCGTGGTGAGCCCGGTGCCGATCTTGCCGCTCGGCACGCCATCCCACGGGAAGAACGTCAGCAGGCTCGCCGGCCGGCCGGCCTCGTCCCCGTAGTACAGGTGGTAGGTGTCCGGTGCGTCGAAGTTCACCGTCTGCTTGACCAGCCGGAGGCCGAGCACCGTGGTGTAGAAGTCGACGTTGCGCTGCGGGTTGCCGGCGATCGCGGTGACGTGGTGCAGGCCGTGGGGCGCGACCGTGCTCACGGGCACCTCCTTCCCCGACGCCGCCGGCGGACGTAGTTGCACGCGAAACTACCCTGGCTTCGCGGGGAAACAAACGTGGTGCGGTCGCCGTCTTCGGACCGACAACACACCGCCGGGGACCGCGACGGGCGCGGCCTCACACGGCACCCGGCCGGTGTGGTTCAGGACGCGCAACGCGGACGGAGGGGAGACGGCGATGGACCGGATCGCGCCGTTCCAGCAGCTGCGCGGCTCCGGCCGGGTGCTGTTCGGCTGCGGCCGGATCGCCGAGGTCCCGGAGGAGGCGCGCCGGCTCGGCAGCCGGGTGGCGTTGATCTCGGCGGGAAGCGCGCGCCGCGCGGCGGACGCGGTGGCGGCGGCGCTCGGCCGGGCGTGCGCGGTCCGGCTCGACGGCGCGCCACCGCACGTGCCCGAGGCAGCGGCCGGTGAGGCCGCAGCGCGCGTCCGCGAGGCCGGCGCGGACGTCGTCGTCTCCATCGGGGGCGGCTCCGCGACCGGCCTGGCCAAGGCGGTCGCCCTGGATGCCGGGCTGCCCGTCCTCGCCGTGCCGACCACCTACGCGGGCAGCGAGATGACGCCGATCTGGGGCCGGACGCGGGACGGGGTGAAGGTCACCGGCCGCGATCCGCGGGTGCAACCCACATCCGTGGTCTACGACCCGGACCTCACCGCCGGCCTGCCGCCCGCGGTCCGGGCCGCCAGCGGGATGAACGCGCTGGCCCAGGCGATCGCGCCGCTCGTCGCACCGGAGCCGTCGCCGCTGACCGCACTCATCGCCGTGGCCGCAGTCCGCGAGCTCTGCGCCGCCCTCCCCGAGATCAGCGTCGCGCCAGAGGATCCCGGTGCTCGAGAGCACGCGCTGTACGGCGCCTTCCTGGCCGGCTCGGCCCTGGCCGCCGCGCCGACGGGACTGCACCATCGACTCGCGCACGTCATCGGCGGGCGGTACGGGCTGCCGCACGCCGGCACCCACAGCGCGCTGCTGCCGCACGTGGTCGCCTTCCACGAGGAGACCTCGCCGGATCGGCTGGTCGCGGCCCGATCCGCCGCGTCGGCGTCGGGCGGGCTCGGCGTGGCGCTGTTCGACCTCGCGCGGCGGATCGGCGCGCCGACCTCGCTGGCGCAGCTCGGTCTGGACAACGCCGACCTCGCCGCCGTGGCGGCCGAGATCGACCCGTCCCTCGCCCCGCCCGACCGGCTGGCGGCGCTGCTCGCGGGCGCGCACGCCGGCCGTCGCCCGCCGCACCCCGACGCCGCGTCGCCGCGGCGGGCCGGCCCCGCACCGTGGCTGGACCAGCCGGAGCAGGCGACGTGGCGGGCCTGGCTCGACACCTATCGGCTCGTGCTGCCGACCCTGGATCGTCAGCTGCGCAGCGAGTCCGGTGTGTCGCTCACGGACTACGAGGTGCTGGTCGCGCTCTCCGAGGCGCCGGGCGGCCGGCTGCGCATGGCGCACGTCGCCGACCGGACGGTCGCCACCCGCAGCGCCGTCACCCGCACCGTGGACCGGCTGGCGCGGCGCGGCTGGGTCTGCCGGGCGCCGTCGCCCGACGACCAGCGCGGGCAGTACGCGGAGCTCACCGACCTCGGGTGGCAGACGATCCGGACCCTGGCGCCGGGGCACGTCCGATCCGTCCGCGACACCCTGATCGACCTGCTCGACCCCGCCGACCTGGCCGCGGTGCAGCGCATCGGCGAGCGCGTCCGCGCGCGCCTCGAGCGCGGCGTTGGGCAGAATCCGCGGGATGAGCCCGGCGGTGCCCATCGATGACCCGGACGACCCCCGGCTCGACGACTTCCGCGACCTGACGCGCGCCGACCGGCGCCCGGACCGGCCCGGCGGGCGCGGGCTGGTGATCGCCGAGGGCACCGTCGTCGTGCGACGGCTGCTCGCGTCGCCGTACCCGGTCCGCAGCCTGCTCGGCGTGCGGCGGCGGTTCGACGAGCTGGCGGGCGACCTCGTCGGTTGCACCGCCCCGTGCTACGTGACGTCGGCCGAGTTGATGGCGCGGGTGGTCGGCTTCCACCTGAACCGCGGCGTGCTCGCGGTCGCCGACAGGGTCACCTTCCCCCCGGTGGCCGACCTGTTGGCCACGGCGCGGGCGGTGGCGGTGCTGGAGGGCCTCGGCGACCACGAGAACATCGGCGCCATCTTCCGCAACGCGGCCGCCCTCGGCATCGACGCCGTCCTGCTCGGCGACGGCTGCGCTGACCCGCTGTACCGGCGCAGCGTGCGGGTGTCGATGGGCACCGTGCTGCTGGTGCCCTTCGCCACGGTGCCGCTACCGGCCGGACCGCTGGTGGAGCTATTGGCGCACAACGGCTTTCGGACCGTGGCGCTCAGCCCCGCCGGGGAGGTGACCCTCGCCGATGCCGGGCTGGCGCCGCCGGTCGCGGTGCTGGTGGGCGCCGAGGGGCCCGGCCTGTCGACGGCCGCGCTGGCGGCCGCGGACGTCCGGGTGCGGATCCCGATGCGCCGGGGCGTCGACTCGCTGAACGTGGCGACCGCCGCGGCGATCGCCTTCGCCGCCGTGCGGTGGTGACGCGCGCGATCCCGTGCCGCCTGCCGGGTGGTACGCCGCACGCGCGATGCGCCGGACCGCCCGGACCGGGCGCGCCCGTCGGGCACACTGTGCGCATGCCAGCGGCCCGCCAGCAGGTCCCGGGGTGCGGCCCCGTCGCGCGGGATCGCGGCCGGTGCCGGCGATGACCGGGCACCCGCCCGGCCCGCCGGCCGCGGGGGAACCGGCCGACACGGGCGACCCGGGCGTGCCGGGCGGGTCGGCGGCGCAGGGCATGCGGCCGGGCGCGCCGGAACCGGCGGTCGCCGGCGGCGCCGTGCACGTCGGTCAGCGGCCCGCGAACGTCGTGCCGATTCGCGAGCGCACCGAGGGCGTCGGCCACGCCGCCGAGGTGCTCGCCGGCCTGCGCGCGGCGCGGGAGCAGGCGACGGTCTTCCCCGACACCGAGCCCGCCGTGGCCACCGAGCCCGCCGTGGCCACCGAGCCCGCCGTGGCCACCGAGCCCGCCGTGACCACCGAGCCCGCCGAGGCCGCCGAGGCCGGTCGGCCGGAAGGCCGCCGGGAGGTCGACTGGGCATGGGTCGAGGAGTGGCGCGCCGGCCACGAACCGGTGCCGTGGGCCCATGGCGTCGCCGTCGCGGCGTTCGTCGCGCTCGTCGTGGGTGCGGCGGTCTGGGTGCTCAGCGCCGGGTTGATCGACCGGCCGGTGCTGGCGATCGCGGTCAACCTCGTCGTCGCCGGCGGGTTGACGCCCGCGATGTGGCTCTCCCGCGACATCCCCGTGCTGCGCTGGATCGCGGCCGGCGGCGCGATCGGCCTGGTCGGCGGCTGGATCGCCGCGATCGCGCTGCTGTCCGTCGGCTGACCCGGTTCCCCGGAGGCTCAGTCGGTGGGGCCGAAGGCCGCCGCGAGGAAGTCGCCGAAGATCGGCGGCGGCACCGGTGCCGGCCACATCTGATTGGTCAGCAGGATCGCCGTGACGCCCGAGACCGGGTCCGTCCAGCAGGTGCTGCCCATGCCCCCGTCCCAGCCGTAGGTGCCCGCGTGCCGGCCGCCGGGCTCGTCCTCGACCCGGACGCCCGTGCCGAGACCCCACCCGCCGCCGTCGGGATCGATCGGTCCGACGTGGTCGGTGGTCATCTCGCGGACCGCACCGTCGGTCAACACCCGGGTACCGTCGCGGGCCACGCCGCCGGCGGCGAGCATGGCGGCGAACGTGGCGAGGTCGTCGACCGTGGAGACCAGCCCGTCGGCGGCGTCGGGGAACGCGGGCCGTCGGGACCACTGCCCGTCCGGCGGGTCGTAGACCGTCGCCGGGCCGCCGTCGGGATCGGGCGCCCAGTGCGGCCCGAGCCGGGCCAGCCGGTCGTCGGGAACCCAGAACCCGGTGTCGCGCATGCCCAGCGGACCGGTGAGGCGGGTCGCCAGCAGCTCGGGCAGGGGCGTGCCGGCGGCGCGGGCGAGCAGCACGCCGAGGACGCTCGCGCCGACGCTGTACAGCCAACGCTCGCCGGGCTGGTACGCCAGGGGCAGCAGGGCGAGCCGGCGGATCCACTCGTCCGGCGCCGGATTCGCCTGCGGCGCAGGCGGTCCCGCCGAGAGGCCGCGCTCCGCCATGGCACTCAGCAGGACGTTCGGCCCGGCGAAGTCCATGCCCCAGCCGAGCCGGAATTCCAGCACGTCGCGCACGGTCATCGACCGCTCGGCCGGCACCGTCTCGTCGAGCGTGCCGGCCGGATCGCGCAGCACGCGGCGGTCGGCGAGTTCCGGCAGGACCTCCGCCGCCGGCGCGTCGAGGCGCAGCGTGCCGTCGTCGACCAGCGTCATCGCCAGCGCGGCGGCGATCGGCTTGGTGTTGGACGAGATGCGGAACAGCGTGTCCGGCCGGATCGGCCGCTGCTCCGGCGGTCCGTGCGTGCCCGCCGTGCCCCGCGCCAGCCCGTCGGGGGAGGCGACCAGCCAGCTTGCGCCGGGGACGGCGCCGGCATCGACGTGCCGGGCAACGGCGTCCCGCGCGCGTTGTTCTCGGGTCATCTGACCTCTCTCAGACCAGGGAGTCGCGCCAGGCCGCGTGCAGGGTCGCGTACGCCCCGGTGCCGGACGAGAGCTCGTCCAGTGACCCGTCCTCGACGATCCGCCCGTGCTCCATCACCAGCACCCGGTCGGCGATCTGCACGGTGGACAGCCGGTGCGCGATGATCACCGCGGTCCGCCCGTGCAGCACGCTGCGCAGGGCGCGCTGCACGGCCCGCTCCGCCGGGATGTCCAGCGAGGCCGTCGCCTCGTCCAGGATCAGCACCGCGGGATCCGCGAGGAACGCGCGGGCGAAGCCGACGAGCTGCCGCTGCCCGGCGGAGAGCCGGCCGCCCCGCTTGCGAACGTCGGTGTCGAAGCCCTCGGGCAGCGCGCGGATGAAGTCGCCTGCGCCGATCGCGTCGGCGGCGGCCTCGATCTCGGCGCGGCTCGCCGCCGGCCGGCCGAGGGCGATGTTGTCGGCGACCGAGCCGGAGAACAGGAACGACTCCTGGGTGACCATCACGACGCCGCGGCGCAGGTCCTCCGACGCCACCGTCCGCACGTCGACGCCGTCCAGCAGCACGCGGCCGCGGGTCGGGTCGTAGAACCGCGCGAGCAGTTTGGCCAGCGTGGACTTACCCGCCCCGGTGGCGCCGACCACGGCGACCGTCTGGCCGGCCGGGATGTGCAGGTCGACGTCCGGCAGCACCGGGACGTCCGGGTTGTAGGCGAACGCGACGTCCTCGAACCGGATGTCGCCGTCGACCTCGCGCGCACCGGACGCCGCCACCCGGCCGACCGGAACCGGGTCCGCCGGCTCCGGCACGTTGGGGCGCTCCTCGAGCAGACCGCTGATCTTCTCCAGGGCCGCGGCCGCCGCCTGGTAGGTGTTGTAGAACATGGCCAGCTCGTCCAGCGGGTCGTACATGCGCCGGACGTAGAGCAGGAACGCGGCCAGCACACCGATCTCGAGCCAGCCGTTGATCGCGCCGATCGCCCCGACGACCATGGTCGCCACCAGGCTGAGGTTGCCGAAGAGCCGGACCAGCGGCGTATAGATCGCCAGCGTGATGAGGCCGTCGCCGTTGGCGCGCGCGTTCTCCTCGTTGAGCCGGGCGAAGATGGACGCGTTGCGCTGCTCGCGCCGGAACGACTGCACGGCCCGCAGCCCGTTCATCGTCTCGGTGAACTGGACGATCACCGCGGCGATCGCGGACCGCGTGCGCCGGTAGATGACCCGCGACCGGCCCTGGAACCACCGGGTCGCGAAGAAGATCGGGAGAAAGGCCGCGAGCGCGATCAACCCGAGCCGCCAGTCGAGGACGAGCAGGGTGATGCTGATCGCGACCACCGACAGCACGCCCGAGACCAGGCCCTCCAGGCCCTCGTCGGCGAGATCGCCCAGGGCGTCGAGGTCGCTGGTCATCCGGGAAATGACGCGCCCCGACGTGTACTTCTCGTGGAAAGAGAGGCTGAGCGCCTGCGACTGGGCGAACACCCGGCCGCGCAGGTCGAGGAGCACGCCCTGGGCGACCTTCGCCGACAGCCGGACGAAGACCGCCTTGCCGACCGCGTTGCCGACGCCCGCTCCGAGGTAGACGAGCGTGGCGCCGACGAGCGGCCCGTAGTTCCCGTCGATCAGGGCCGGCACCGCGGAGTCGATGGCGTAGGCCACGGCGAGGGGCCCGACGAGGTAGGCCAGCTCGCTGAACACCACCACGCACGCCGCCAGCACGGCGAGGCCCCGGTGCGGACGGACGAGCGAGCCGAGCAGCCGGCGGGACCGGGCCTGCAGCTTCATTCCGACGGACGCCGAGATGTCCGTGCGGTCCTCAGCGGCGACGCCGCGCCACGCGTCGTCGGACTCGGGGTCGAGCAGCGGGAGGGGTGTCTGCGCGGAGGCCGTCACCTCGTCACCTCCCCGGCCGCCCGGTCGGTCCGGTCGGTGCTGGTCAGCAGCGCGGCGTACTCCGGCACGGTGGCCATCAATTCGCTGTGCGTGCCGACCGCGGCGACGCGGCCGTGCGCCAGCAGCGCCACGCGGTCCGCGAGCATCACGGTCGAGGCCCGGTGCGCGACCACCAGCGCCGTCGTGCGGTGCAGCACCGAGCGGAGCGCCCGCTCGACCTGCGCCTCGGTGTGGATGTCCAGCGCGGACAGCGGGTCGTCGAAGACCAGCACACTGGGCTCCCCGACCACCGCGCGGGCCAGCGCGAGCCGCTGCCGCTGGCCGCCGGACAGGGACAGCCCCTGCTCGCCGATCCGGGTGTCCAGCGCCCACGGCAGATCGTCGACGAAGTCCGCCTGCGCGATCCGCAGCGCCTGCCGCACCTGCTCGTCCGTGCCGTCCGGGGTGCCCAGCAGCACGTTTTCCCGCACCGACGCGGAGAACAGGGTGGCCTCCTCGAACGCGACGGACACGGTGCGCCGCAGGTCGGGCAGGTCAAGGTCGCGGATGTCGACGCCGTCGAGGGTGATCGCGCCGGCCGTGACGTCGTAGAGGCGGTTCACCAGCGCCGTCAGCGTGGTCTTGCCGGAACCGGTGGCGCCGACGACCGCGACGGTCTCGCCGGGGGCGATGTCCAGGTCGAACCCGCGCAGCAGGTCGGGCGTGCCGGCCGCGGAGTCGTCGAACCGGAAGGCGACGTCGGAGAACCGCAGGTGCCCGCGGGCCGGCGTCGCCGGCGGCCGCGGACGGGCGGGTGACGTCACCGTGATCGGCGAGTCCATCACTTCGAAGTAGCGGTTCGAGGCGCTCGCCGCGTCGTTGCTCACCGCGAGCAGCCAGCCGATCGAGTCGATGGGCCAGCGCAGCCCGAGCGCGACGCCGAAGAACGCCACCAGCGTGCCGGGGGTCAGCGTGCCGTCGGCGACATACACGACGCCGAGGAAGAGCGTGAGGCCGAAGGCGATCTCGGGGATCGCGATGATCACCGCCCACAGCCGGCTGACCACGGACGCCTTCCGCAGCTCGGTGCCGCGCAGCGCGCGGGCCTGGTCCAGGAATTGCCGGGTGAGGTACATGCTCCGGCCGAACGACTTGAGGATGCGGATGCCGAGCACCGACTCCTCGACCACGGTGGCGAGGTCGCCGACCTGGTCCTGCGAGCGCCGGGCCAGCGCCTGGTACCGCGACTCGTACAGGTAGCACAGACCGACCAGCGGCACGGCGAGGGCGGCGACGATCACGCCGAGCTGCCAGGACAGCGCGAGCAGGATGCCGACGCCCACCAGGAAGGTGGTCAGGTTGACGAACAGGAAGACGATGCCGAAGGCGAGGAACCGCCGGATCGTGGACAGGTCCGAAACCGCCCTGGACATCAGCTGTCCCGCCGACCAACGGTCGTGGAAGCTCACCGGAAGCGACTGCAGCCGCCCGTAGAACGCGTCCCGCATGGACGCCTCGACCCGCATCGTCGGCCGCGTCGACAGCATGCGGCGGACCAGGAACAGCGCGGCCTCGGCGACGCCCAGGCCCAGCAGCAGCAGGCCGAGCGGCCACAGGCCGGCGAGGTCGCCGTCGGTCACCGGTCCGTCGATGATCTGCTGGATCACCAGGGGGAACGCCAGCCCGCAGAGCATCGCCAGGGTCGCGGTCAGCGCGCTGCCGATCAGCGACGGCACCGCGGGCCTCGCGTACGGGTAGAGCCGCAGGAGCGAACGGATCGCCCGGGGGTGCGTGGCAGCGGCCGGCGCGGGACCTGTCGTCGCCGCGTCGGTTGGGCTCGGTTTCGTGTCGGTGTCGCTCGCTGTCATCGCCCGGCGAGCCTACGTCGGGCCTCCGACGGGCTCGACCGGGTTTCCCGCCGCCGATCCGCCTCGGCGGCGGCGAACGAGGTCGCGAGCCTCGGCGACCGCAGCCATGCGGCGTACGTGTCCCGCAACCGAACGTGCGAGCCGGGCATGACGCGGGCGATCGGCTACGAGCACCAGCACATCGCGGCGGTGCCGGCGGCGGTCGTGACCGAGGGCGAAGGGGCTTGATCCGGCGTCGAAGGCGCTGGCTAGCGGCCGGCGTCCGGCGTCGAGCCGCCGAGCAGGACGTCCTCCCAGCCCGGCATCACGGGCCGCTGGCCGCGCCGGGCCCTGGGGGCTGCATGGTCGGTGCCCGTGCGGACCGCCGGCGCCGCCTGCGCGGGCCGTCGCACCCCCGCGCGCTCGTCGGTGATCGTGCCCTCGACCAGCTCGATGTCCGCCGCCGCGGGGTCCGCCGGGTCGGCGCCCTCGGCGGAACGACGCGATCCCGCCGGGTGCCGGCTCGCGACCTCGTCGACGGCGGCGGCGATCTCGTCCTGCGGCTGACCGGGCGGGGGATCGGCCGGGGAGATGGGCGGAGCCACGGGCGCGACTCCGGACGCCGGGTCGATCGCGGGGTCGATCGTGCGCAGCGGTTTCCGCGTGGTGTCCAGGATGTCGCGGGCGGCCTCGTCCTTGGGGCGCAGCGTGTTGGTCCGCGGGCCGGAGTGGATCGCCCAGTGCGCGCGGTTCTCGGTGCGTCCCGCGTGCCAGCGCAGCGCCAGCACCCAGCCCGACTCGTCGCGGTAGGCGTCCCAGCTGACCCGGGAGTCCTGGCCGCGCTCGGCCAGAACGGCCAGCACCAGCTCGTCGAGCGAGCGGCGGGAGGGATTGCCGTCGATCAGGGGATGCGCCTGGCGCGCCCTGTCGGCCATGCTCGCCCGCTCCAGCAGCACCGGGTAGGCGTACCGCTCGATGCGGTGCGGGCTGGTGTTGGCGGCGGCGGCCACCTCGGGCAGGGACGCGCCCGCGCGGATCCTGGCCTGGATCTCCCTGGGGCGCAGCTGCGGTTCGAGGTCCAGCTCCAGCTGGCCGAGCCGGCTGAGGTCGCCGCGCGCGGCGGCGCGCAGCCGCTCGTCCGCGGGCAGCGTGAAGCGCTCCCCGGACTCGGCGTCCTCCAACAGCAGGCTGTCGCCCTGGCCGGTCTCGTCGTTGGCCAGCCCCAGGACCCGCAGCGCGCGCATGGCCGCCCACCTTCGCTCTCGTCGATTCGCCGGCCCGCGCGGTGCCGCCCGCCGGCAGCCCAGGGGCAGCGCGGCGCGAGCCCGATCGACCTCGACGGTATCGGCTGATTCCGGTGGGCCGACCCAGGCGCGCCGACTTCGGGCAGGGGCTATCCGAGCCGTTCCACGACGTGGTCGATGCAGGCGGTCAGCGCGCTCACGTCGGCGGGCTCGACGGACGGGAACATGCCGATCCGCAGCTGGTTGCGGCCGAGCTTGCGGTAGGGCTCGGTGTCCACGATCCCGTTGGCGCGCAACACCTTCGCCACGGTCGCGGCATCCACCTCCGGCACGAAGTCGATGGTGCCGACCACCTGCGAACGCAGTTCCGGCCGCGCGACGAACGGGGTCGCGAACTCGCTGGTCTCGGCCCAGTCGTAGAGCCGCCCCGAGGAGTCGGCGGTGCGCTTGGTGGCGAAGTCCAGGCCGCCGCCCGCGAGCAGCCAGTCGATCTGGTCGGCGAGCAGGAACAGGGTCGCGACCGACGGGGTGTTGAGCGTCTGGTCCTTGTCGCTGTTGTCCGCGGCGACCGCGATCGACAGGAACTCGGGAATCCACCGGGCCGTCGCCGCGATCCGGCCCACCCGGTCCATGGCGGCCGGCGAGGCCAGCGCGATCCACAGCCCGCCGTCGGATCCGAAGACCTTCTGCGGGGCGAAGTAGTAGACGTCGGTCGCGGCGATGTCGACGGGCAGCCCGCCCGCCGCCGAGGTGGCATCGACGAGCACCAGCTGGTCGTCGAGCGCGCCGACGGGGCGGCGGACCGGCACGGCCACCCCGGTGGAGGTCTCGTTGTGCGCGTAGGCGTACACGTCGACGTCGGGCGAGGCGGCGAGCTCGGGCGCGTCGCCGGGGTCGGCGGCCCTGACCTCGGGATCGTCGAGGAAGGGCGCGCGCCGGGTGACGGTGGCGAACTTGGCCGAGAACTCGCCGAAGGTCAGGTGCTGCGCGCGCCGGCGGACCAGGCCCAGCGCGGCGGCGTCCCAGAAGGCGGTCGTGCCGCCGTTGCCGAGCAGCACCCGGTAGCCGTCGGGCAGGTCGAACAGCGCGGTGAGCCCCTCGCGAACGCGCCGCACCAGCCCCTTCACCGGCGCCTGCCGGTGCGACGTGCCCATCAGGGCGGGGCCGCTGGCCGCGAGCGCGGTCAGCGCCTCGAGCCGGACCTTGGACGGGCCGCAGCCGAACCGCCCGTCGGCGGGCCTGATCTCGGCGGGCAGCACCAGCCCGGTGACGGACGCGGCTGTGGTGGAAAGGGTGGTGGTGGGGGTGTTGGCGGGTGTGTTGGCGGGTGTGTTGGCGGGTGTGTTGGTGGGGGTCGCGGGGATGGTCATGGCGGGAACGGACTCCTCGGAACGGGATCGAGCGGTCTTGATCCTGCCAGCCGGATCAGCCGGCGAGCGCCAGCGAGTCGTAGCCGGCGACCTCGTCGGCCCCCCGCGGCGGGTGTCCGACGTACAGCGCGGACGGGCGGACGAGCCGGCCGAGGCGCTTCTGCTCGAGGATGTGCGCGCTCCAGCCCGCCGTGCGCGCGCAGGTGAACATGGCGGGCATCATCGCCGCCGGCACCCCGGCGAAGTCAAGGATGACGGCCGCCCAGAACTCGACGTTCGTCTCGATCGCCCGGTCGGGGCGCCGTTCCCGCAGCACCGCCAGCGCGGCCTGCTCCAGCGCGGCGGCCGCCTCGAAACGCGGCGCGCCCAGCTCGCGACAGGTGCGGCGGAGCACCCTGGCCCGCGGATCCTCGGCGCGGTACACGCGGTGCCCGAAGCCCATCAGCCGCTGGTGGTCGTCGAGGATCCGGGTGACGAGGCCGAACGGGTCGCCGCTGGCCTCGACCTGCTGCACCATCGGCAGCACGCGGGCGGGCGCGCCGCCGTGCAGCGGGCCGGACATCGCGCCGATCGCGCCGCTGATGCAGGCGGGCACGTCGGCCGCGGTGGACGCGATCACCCGCGCCGTGAAGGTCGACGCGTTGAGCCCGTGCTCGGCCGCCGACACCCAGTAGGCGTCGATCGCCTGCACCTGCTCGGGGGACGGCTCGCCGAGCCACGCCGTGAGGAAGCGCTCGACGACGGTCGGCTTCGCCTCGATCACCGACGCCGGCACCTCGGGCGCATCCCCCCGGGCGGACCTGGCCGCGTAGGAGAGCGCCGCGGCGGTGGTCCTGGCCAGGTGGTCGCGCGCCTGCTCGTCCGAGATGTCCAGCAGCGGGCCGAATCCGAGCGCGGGCGCGAGCATCGGCAGGCCCGCCTGCAGGTCGACCCGCACGTCGCCGCTGCGCACCGGGCCGGGCGAGGAGTCGACGGGCAGCGCGGCACCGAACTCGTCGTCGACCAGCAGCGCCCACACGTCGTCGAACCCCACCCGGCCGACCAGGTCCTCGATGTCGACGCCGCGGTAGCGCAGCGCCCCGCCGTCCCGGTCCGGCTCGGCGATCGCGGTATGGAAGGCGACCACCCCCTCGAGTCCGGGGACGAAGGTGGATCCGTTCGCGGTCATGGTGGCCTCCACGGTGAGGGCGGGCGGGACGGGGCGATCGGACCGCCGGACCTGACGCGGTCCCGGGCGGTGGGCCGGGCACGGATGAGCACACTGTGCCGGTCGTGCGACGGCTCGCGACAGGGCCACCACGGTGGTCTTCGTCACTCACGTGGGCGCGCTGAGCAGCGAGTTCGCCGCCGGGCGTAGCGTGCGAGCGGCCGGCCGGCCCGGACGAGCGATGATCACCGGCGGGCTCTCCCCGCCCGCCCCGTGCGGGCCGGGCCGTCGACGCGGACTGGAGGATGACGCCCATGGGCGAGCGGGCACCGGACGCTCCCGACCTCGCCTCGATGCGTGAGATCTACTCGCTCGCCGGGCTCGCGGAGGGCGACGTCGCGCCGGACTGGCTCACCCAGTTCCGCGGGTGGCTGGCCGAGGCGGTGGCCGCCCGGGTGCCCGAGCCCAACGCCATGGTCGTCGCGACCGCGTCCGCCGACGGCGCGCCGGCCAGCCGGACCGTGTTGTGCAAGGCCGTGGACCAGGCGGGCGTCGCCTTCTACACCAACCTCGCATCCGCGAAGAGCCGGGACCTGCAGGCGAATCCCCGCGCCGCGGCGACCTTCCCGTGGATCGCCCTGCAGCGCCAGGTGCACGTGCGCGGACCGGTCGAGCGGATGTCCGACGAGGCGACCCTGGCGTACTGGGCGACGCGCCCCCGCGGCTCGCAGATCGGCGCCTGGGCCAGCCCGCAGTCCGCGGTGCTCGGGGGCCGGCCGGCGCTCGATGAGCTGCAGCGGGGGATCGAGGCCAGGTTCGGCGGCCCGGACGACGACGGGCCGCCCATCCCGCTGCCGCCGTTCTGGGGCGGCTGGCGGATCCGCCCCGTCACCGTGGAGTTCTGGCAGGGCCGGATCGGGCGCCTGCACGACCGGCTGCGGTACCGCGACACGGGCGACGGTTGGGTCGTCGAGCGCCTCGCGCCGTGAGCGGGGACGCCCGCGAGGATCCGACCCCGCTCGACCCCGACCGAGCCTCCATCGCCGCGGCGGACGCCGACACCGAACGGGCTTCGCCGTCGTCACCCGCGGCCGCGGGTGGGCGCTGGCGGCGCCTCGGCCCCGACCTGCGGCCGCTGTCCGTGCCCGCCTACCGCCGGCTGTTCATCGGGCAGGCGACCACGGTCGTCGGGTCGGTGCTCACGGCGGTCGCGGTGCAGCAGCAGATCTTCGACATCACCGGGAACTCGGCGTGGGTCGGCGTCGCGTCGCTGGTCGCGCTCGTCCCGCTGGTCGCGTTCGGCCTGCTCGGCGGCGCCATCGCGGACACCTACGACCGCCGCAAGCTGCTCGTGGTCACCTCGATCGGCATCGCGCTGACCAGCGTGGGGCTCTGGGTGGTGGCGCTGGTCGAGACGCCGTCGGTGTGGGTGGTGATGGGCCTGCTCGCCGCGCAGCAGGCGTTCTTCGCCGTCAACCAGCCGACCCGGTCCGCGATCATCCCGCGCATCGTGCCGGTGGACATGGTGCCGGCCGCCAACGCGCTGGGCATGACGGTGTTCAGCGCCGGCGTGCTGATCGGGCCGCTCATCGTCGGCATCCTGCTGCCGCTGACCGGGCTCGCGTGGCTCTACTTCATCGACGCGCTCACGCTCGTCGCGGTGCTGTACGCGGTGCTGCGCCTGCCGCCGATCCCGCCCCTCACCGAGCGCCGGACCAGGGCCAGGGTCATCGACGGCCTGCGCTACCTGCGGGTCCGGCACGTGCTGCTGATGACCTTCGTGGTGGACGTCATCGCGATGGTCTTCGGGATGCCGCGGGCGCTGTTCCCGCAGATGGCGGAGGAGACGTTCGGCGGCCCGCCGGGCGGCGGCATCGCGCTGGGCGTGCTCAACGCGTCGTTCGCCATCGGCGTGCTGATCGGCGGGTTCACCGGCGGCTGGGTGCACCGGGTGCACCGGCAGGGCGTCGCGATCGTGATCGCCATCTGCGTCTGGGGCCTGGCGATGACGCTGTTCGGGCTGACCTCGGTGCTCTGGCTGGCGGTCATCTACCTGGCGATCGGCGGCTGGGCCGACCTCGTCAGCGCCGTGTACCGGTCGACGATGCTGCAGATCGAGGCCACCGACGAGATGCGCGGCCGGTTGCAGGGCGTCTTCACTGTCGTGGTGGCCGGCGGCCCGCGCCTCGCGGACCTCGCGCACGGGGTGGTGGCGGGCCTGACCTCGACCGCCGTCGCGGTCGTCGGCGGCGGCATCCTGACCATCGTGCTGACGCTGCTGGCCGCGCTGCTCGGTCGATCGCTGTGGCGGTACGACACCCGCTCGCGCGCCGCGGCGCCGGCGGAGGCCGAGATCGCCGGCTCGGGCACAATCTCCCCGGGGTGATCCGTCGCGCCCGGCGGGCCGCCGCCCGCCGGCGCCGAGGAGGAAGGACCCGCATGTCCCGACCCCGGCACGTGCCCCAGGACTGGGCGCCCTACCAGCGGCTCGACGACGCGGTCCGGGCGTACATCCGCGACGCGGACGCCGCGCTCGAGGCGTTGGGCGGGGTCGTCGACGTGGCGGAGGTCGCCGCCTTCACCTGCGAGCTGGTCACCGCCGCGCAGACGTGGGGCGAATCGCTCTGGCAGGAGGTCGCCGTCACGGACGGGCGCCGGCTCGTGCTCTGGCACGGCGACGAGGAGCCCGACGAGGACCGGCCGGGCACGGTGATCTTCACGTCGTCCATCCGCACCATCCCGCTGTCCGCGATCGTCGATCAGGGCCTGCGGCACCGGTTCCGCACCGAGCCGGACGGATCGCGCACCATGCACGCCGTCCTGCTGTACCTCGCGACCCAGACGGTGGAGCGCTCGATGACGGAGCTGACCGAGGCGAACGAGACCCGCTCCGTGCAGTATGTGGAGACCTACCGCTTCTCCAAGTCCGTCACCGACGGGGGGCTGGCCCAGATGCAGCGACTCCTCCAGTTCGGCCGGGCGATCTCGCAGTCCGCCGGAGGCACCGCATGACCACTCCCACCGCCGGCCGGGATCCACGACCCGCGTCCGGCGCGCAGTTCGAACTCGCCAGGGGCGGCGCACGGGCGCAGGTCGGCCAGGTGGCGGCCGTGCTCAGGGCGTTCTCGGTGGACGGCGTCCACTACACCGAGACCTGGGACGACGCCGAGCTTCCGCCGATGGCGTGCGGGATCTCGCTGGCGCCGTGGCCGAACCGGGTCGCCGACGCGCGGTGGACCCACGAGGGCGCGGTGCAGAAGCTCGACGTCACCGATCTCGAGTACGGCCACGCGATCCACGGCCTGCTGCGCAACACCGCCTACCAGCCGGTGCACGTCGACGACGCGGCCGTGACGCTCGCCGCGTCGATCTACCCGCAGCACGGCTACCCATTCCTGCTGGACGTCGAGATCACCTACGAGCTGGACGACACCGGCCTGCAGGTCACACATCTCGTGCGCAACGTCGGCGCCCGGCCGGCCCCGTTCGGCGCCGGCGCGCACCCCTACCTGCGGGTCGGCACCCATCCCGTCGAGGACCTGGTGGTGACGGTGAGCGGGACCCGGTACGCCCGCACGGACGAGCGGATGGTCCCGGTGGCCGTCGAACCCGTCGACGGCACGCCGATGGACCTGCGCGCCGGGGCTCGCCTGGGCGACGTGGAGATCGATGTGGCCCTCACCGGTTTCGACGTCGAGAACGGCCGGGTCGAGCACCGCCTGCGCGCCCCGGACGGTAACGGCGTCGCGCTCTGGGCGGACGAGGTGTTCGGCTGGGCACAGGTTTTCGCCCCGTCGATCTTCCCGGGACCCGGAAAGCCCAACCAGCGCAAGGCCGTCGCCATCGAGCCGATGACATGCGGGGTGAACGCGTTCAACACCGGCGACGACCTGATCACGCTGGGCCCCGGCGAGCAGTGGTCGGCCTCCTGGGGCATCCGCCCGTTGGCGATGTTCGTCGGCTGACGACGGCTGGCCGCGACCGGTTCAGCCGAACCAGCGCGGCACCCGGCGCGCGTAGTCCTCGTAGGCGGCGCCGAACGTCGCCCGCAGGTAGCGCTCCTCAGGCAGGATCGCGCCCCAGACCAGGCCGGCGACGCCGACGGGCGTCAGGAGCAGGGCCCAGAAGGACGGCCAGATCAGCGCGAGCCCCAGGTCGAGCGCGACCAGGCCGACGTACAGCGGGTTGCGGCTGACGCGGAACGGGCCGCTCTCGATGATCGTCCGCGTCGCCCCGCCGGGCAGCAGGGCCGTGCGGTGCCGCGCCATCAGCAGCAGTGCCCAGCCGTTCCAGACGGCGAAGGCGGCGACCAGCGCCCAGCCGATCCAGCGCGCGGCCGGGGGCCACGCGAACGGGTCGCCCGCCGCCGCGGTGATCACGATGCCGACCACGAGCGGGACGCCGAGCGCGACGGGCGGCCAGATGCGGTAGGCGGGCGCGTCCGCCCGCGCGGGTTCGGCCTCCGGCACGTCCGTGATTGTGTCCGGACGGTGTCGCGTCAGCCCCGCGGGCGGTCCTCCCACGCGCGCAGGGCCGCGGCCCGTTCGGTCGGGTGGTCGACGATGGGCTCGGGGTAGCCCGCCGGGATGCCGCCGTCCAGGTCCCACGGCCGGTGCACCGCCTTGCCGTGCACGCCGCGCAGCTCGGGCACGTAGGTCCGGACGTAATCGCCGTCGGGATCGAACTTCTCGCCCTGGCCGACGGGGTTGAAGATCCGGTAGAACGGCGCGGCCTGCGGACCGGAGCCGGCCACCCACTGCCAGCCGTGGTTGTTCGACGACACGTCGCCGTCCACCAGGTGTCGCATGAAGTGCCGCGCGCCGACCTGCCACGGCAGGTGCAGGTCCTTGACGAGGAAGGACGCGACGCCCATCCGCACCCGGTTGTGCATCCAGCCCTCCGCCAGCAGTTGGCGCATCCCCGCGTCGATGTACGGGAAGCCGGTGCGGCCCTCCTGCCAGGCGGCCAGCGCCCGGTCGGCGTCCTTGCCGGACGCCCAGGTCATCCTGTCCACGGCGGGATCGACCGAGCGCCGCAGCGACTCCGGCCGGTGGAACACCAGGTCGGCGTAGAACTCCCGCCAGGCCAGCTCCCGCCGGTACGAGGTCGCGCCCTTCGAGCGCCGGGTCGCCAGGTCGAACAGCATCGTCCGCGGGTGGATGCAGCCCCACTTGAGGTACGGCGACATCCGGCTGGTGCCGGGGCGATCCGGCCGGTTCCGCTCGCCGTCGTAGTCGGCGACCGGCCCGTCGAGGAACGCCCGCCAGCGGTCGAGCGCCGCCGTCTCGCCCGGCTCGGGCAGCGTCATCCCGTCGGGCACCGACGCGCCGAGCCGCTCGATCGCGAAACTCCGGCCGGTGCCGTCGACGTCGGCAGGGTCGATCCAGCGGACCCGCTTCCCCGATTCCGCGGGCCGGCGCCAGCCGTGCGCGGCCCAGCCCCGGTAGAACGGCGTGAACACCGCGAACGGGCTGCCGTCGCCCTTGCGCACCCGGCCGGGCGCCACGGCGTACGGCGACCCGGTCGCCACCAGTTCGGCGTCGATGCCGGCCAGGGCATTCTCGACCGCGGCGTCGCGCTCACGGCCGTAGGGCATGGAGTCGGCGGAGACGTGCACCGCATCCGCGCCGACGGCCCGCGCGACGCGCGGCACGGCCGCGTCCGGCCGGCCGTGCACGACGAGCAGCCGGCCGTCCATCGACTCGTCGAGCGCGGCGAGGCAGCCCATGAGGAACGCCCGCCGCGGCGAGCCGGCCGGTCCGAGCAGGGCGTCGTCCGCGACGAACAGGCCGAGGACCTCGGCGCCGGAGGAGGCGGCGAGCAACGCCGCGTGGTCGGACAGGCGAAGGTCACGGCGGAACCACAGCACGGTCCGGCCGGCCGACCCCGACGATGCAGCCATCGCCTCGATCATGCCCGGCCGGCGGCCGGGTGAATCACCCCGTGCCGCGACCGCGGACGCCCAGCGCAGCCGCTCGGCGGCCCCGGCGGCCCCGGCGGCCCGACCGCGCTCGCCGACGCCCGCGCCCGAGCTAGCCGTCGCCCCGGCGGCCGCACCCGTATGACCCTCCCGACGGCGGTATGACGCCGTTGACCCTGGTATGACGTTCTAGCGTCATACCAGGGTCAATGCGGTCATACGGCGTGCGCGAAACGGCGTCGCGGAACAGCGCCATCGCGCGGCCGCGCCCGCCTGCCGACTGCGGGCGGAAGGTGGACCGCCGGCTCAGCGGTCGTCGACCGGGATGTACTCGCGCGCGGTGTATCCGGTGTAGACCTGCCGCGGGCGGCCGATCTTGGTGGCGGGATCGTTGATCATCTCGCGCCACTGGGCGATCCAGCCCGGCAGCCGGCCCAGCGCGAACAGCACGGTGAACATCCTGGTCGGGAAGCCCATCGCCTTGTAGATGAGCCCGGTGTAGAAGTCCACGTTCGGATAGAGCTTGCGCTCGATGAAGTAGTCGTCGGAGAGTGCGACCGCCTCGAGCTCCTGCGCCAGGTCGAGCAGGCTGTCGTTGGCGCCGAGGTCGTCGAGCACCTCGTGCGCCGTCGCCTTCACCAGGGCCGCCCGCGGGTCGTAGTTCTTGTAGACCCGGTGGCCGAAGCCCATCAGCTTGACGCCGGGCTCCTTGGCCTTCACCCGCTTGACGAAGGTGTCGACGTCGTCGCCGCCCTTCTGGATGGACTCGAGCATCTCCAGCACGGCCTGGTTGGCGCCGCCGTGCAGCGGGCCGAACAGGGCGTTGATGCCCGCCGAGACCGAGGCGAAGAGGTTCGCGTTCGACGAGCCGACCAGCCGGACGGTGGACGTCGAACAGTTCTGCTCGTGGTCCGCGTGCAGGATCAGCAGCTGGTCGAGGGCCTTGACGAGTTTCGGGTTGACCTCGTACGGCTCCGCCGGGAAGCCGAACGACATCCGTAGGAAGTTCTCCACCAGGCCGAGTGAGTTGTCCGGGTAGAGCAGCGGCTGCCCGACCGACTTCTTGTAGGCGTAGGCGGCGATCGTCGGCAGCTTGGCGAGCAGCCGAATGGTGGACAGCTCGACCTGCTCCGGATTGAACGGGTCGAGCGCGTCCTGATAGAAGGTCGAGAGCGCGCTCACCGCGCTGGAGAGCACGGGCATCGGGTGCGCGTCGCGGGGGAAGCCGTCGAAGAACCGCTTGAGGTCCTCGTGCAGCATCGTGTGCCGGCTGAGCCGCTTGACGAACGCGTCGAGCTCGGACTGCGTGGGCAGCTCGCCGTTGATGAGCAGGTACGTCGTCTCCAGGAACGTCGAGGACTCGGCCAGCTGTTCGATCGGATAGCCCCGGTAGCGCAGGATGCCGGCGTCGCCGTCGATGTAGGTGATCTTGGACGTGGTGGACCCGGTGTTGGTGAACCCGGGATCGAGGGTGATCACGCCCAGCGTGCTCATCAACTTCGAGATCTCCATCCCGGACTCGCCCTCGGTGGCCGGGATGACCTTGAGCTCGAGCTTCTCCCCGCCGTACTCCAGCGAGGCGGTGGGGGGCGCGTCGACCGTGGGCGCGGCCGGTGGTTCGAACATCACGGCGCCCGTCTGCTCGGCCTTGCTCGGGCCGCTGGGCGGTGCGACGGCGGTATCGGTGGCCTCGGGCATACGGGTTTCTCGCCTCTCGTTCCTGTCGTGACGAAACCGGCTGTGGCAGCTCCGGCGGGTCGTGTCGAGGACGGTGTTCTCGTGCCATGAGGCTACTGGTCAGTTCGAACCGTTCCGCTCCCGCCCATGGCGATCAGGGCGGATCGCACCTTTCGCCCGGTTTCCCGGTACAGGAGGATAGGCGCCGCACGAGCGGCCGCTCGAGGACCGACGAGGAGTGGGCATGCGCAGATCCGCGTTCCTGGCGTGCGGTGTGGCCGCCGCGATCTGGGTCGCCGGGTGTGCGTCGACGGTCGCCGGCTCACCGGCCGCGCTCCCCCAGCCCGTCGGGCCGACATCGCCGAGCTCCTCGTCGTCGACCACGTCCTCCGCTGCGACCGACGTGACCGACCCCACAGCCGCCACCCGGACGACGGTGACCGACCCGAGCGAGTTCGCCAGCGGCGTCACGTTCGAGGAGTTCGACCAGGACCTCGTGGATGCCGAGTTCGTCGTCAACGAGTACTGGGTGGTGCACTGGTCGGACTTCTACACGGGCACCTACCAGCCGCCGACCGTCGTCGGGCTGTACGACGGCACGGACCCGTCGACCGCCCCGACCTGCGACGGCGAGCCACTGGAGGCGACCAACGCGTTCTACTGCAGGGACGAGGACTACGTGGCGTGGGACGTCGGCCTGATGGCCGATGGCACGGACCTGATCGGCGACACGTGGATCTACCTCGTCATCGCGCACGAGTGGGGGCACGCCATCCAGAACCGGCTCGACCTCGGCCTCGTCGCCGACGGCCGCGAGCTGCAGGCCGACTGCCTGGGCGCCGCAGCGCTGTTCGGCGCCGTCGCCGACGGCACGCTGGAGCTGGAGGAGGGCGACGAGAAGGAGATGGTCAACTCGCTCAGCCTCCTCGCCGACGAGACCGCCTGGACCAGTTCGTCCGACCACGGCGACCCGTTCGAGCGAGTGCAGTGGTTCACGCTCGGCCGCAACGGCGGCGTGCCGGCCTGCCATCAGGTCCTCGTGGACGAGAACGCAGCGACGACGGACGTCACCGTGACGACCGCGGCGACGACCGGTGAGTCCGTCCGCACCGACAGCCCCGCGCCCGACGGCGGCCCGACCGTGCCCGACACCACCCTGCCCGACACCACCGTGCCCGACACCACCGCGGCCGCCCCCACCGGCTGACCGTTCGCGGCGCTACGGGACACGGCCTCGATGTCCCGGGGGCGAGCGAGTCCGCGTGGCACGCTGGAAGGCGGGAAGCCGTGGTCCGTGGCAACCCCCGCGACGGGCGCTGCGTCCTGAACCAGGGCCGAATCTCCGGCAGCCGAGTTCAACGAGCGGACGCGCGAGCAGAAGACGAGGTTGTGCATGCGAGCCCGATACGTGGCCGTCGGCCTGGCGGTCGTCCTGGCCGTGGTCACCGGCTACTTGATCGTCCAGGGCAACCAGACGACGTCCACCGCCGGCGAGGGCACCGTCGTGGTGACGCAGACGTCGACCCTGCCCGCGAATGCCGAGTCCCGCGAGTCCTCCGAGACGACAGCCGGCTCCGCCGACGCGCCGGCGACGCCGACTGACACAGACGGCCGCCCGCCGACGAACGTGCCGATGACCCGGCTCAACCCGGGGGACAGGGCGCCGCAGTTCATCATCTTCTCCTTCGACGGCGCCGGCTCGCACCAGCGCTGGAACGAGTTCATGGCGGCGGCTGAGCCCACCAACTCGCGCTTCACCGGGTTCCTGTCCGGCATCTACCTGCTCGGTGACACCGCCAAGCAGGCGGGCGTGTACGTCGGCCCCGGCCATGCGCCCGGCAGGGCGTCCATCGGCTACGGCGGCCCCGAGGACGAGATCGTCACCGAGGTCAACGATCTCAACACCGCGTACGGCAAGGGTCACGAGATCGGCACGCACTACAACGGCCACTTCTGCAGCGACAACCCGCCCGGCGGCAACCAGTGGACGGCGGCGGACTGGGAGAACGAGCTCGACCAGTTCTTCGCCTTCATGACCAATTGGAAGCAGCTCAACGGCTACACCGACGCGCCGGACCTGCAGGTACCCACCAGCGAGATCAAGGGCGGCCGCACCCCGTGCCTGGAGGGCAACTGGGAGGCCCTGGCGCCGGCGTGGCAGGCACACGGCATGACGTACGACTCCTCGCTACCGGCCCCGTACAACGGCATCGCCTGGCCGGAGAAGAAGGACGGCATCTGGGAGTTCTGGATGCCGCAGGTCTACTCGCCAGGCTTCGACGGCATGACCACCGCGATGGACTACAACTTCTGGGTCAAGTTCAACGGCGGCCAGGAGGAGCCGGAGACGGCCCCCGAGCTGAGCGGAATCGTCAAGGGCACCTACGAGTACATGTACGACCAGGCGTACAACGGCAACCGGGCGCCGATCCTCATCGCGAACCACTTCAACAAGTGGAACGGCGACTCGTTCAACCCGCCGGCCATGCAGTTCATGCAGGAGAAATGCGGGCAGCCCGACACCTACTGCGCGACGTACCAGGACGTCATCGCGTGGATGGAGATGCAGGATCCGGCGGTGCTCGCGGCGTTGCAGGCGCAGGCGCCGGTGGCCGCCGGCCCCGCCTGACCCGCGGGGACGTACGGGGTCCCGCGGACGACCGCCCTAGTCCAGCTCGACATAGACACGCGTCCACGGCTCGGAGTCGATGAGCTGCCAGCGGTGCCCGCCGCCCGCGGTGTCGTCGGCGAGCAGGACGTCGCCGGGGGCGAGCTCGAACTCGTCGCCGTCCCTGGTGGTGAAGCGCAGCGTGCCCGTCAGCGTGATGACGTACTGGCGGGTGGGCGCGTCGTGCCAGGCGAGCGCGGAGCCGGCCGGCGTGCGCTCCAGGCGGATGGCGCGGGCGGTCCGGTCGATCTCCACCGCCTCCTCGGCGAACCGCGACTGGCCGTTCTCGGTCCACAGCCGGATCAGCCGGGTCACGACGCCACCCCGGGGGCGATCGCGGTGCCCGAGCCCGGCTCGTCCGTACCCAGCCACTCCCGTCCCAGCCGGTCGAGTGTGCCGTCCGCGCGCAGCCGGTTCAGCGCCGCGTTGATCTCGCCGGCCAGGGCGGTGTCGCCGAGCCGGACCGCCACGGCGAGGACCTCGCGGGTGATCCGGGTCTGCACCAGCCGCAGCGCGGGCCGGTCGCGGATCAGCCAGCGCAGCACGGGTTCCAGCTTCATGAACGCGTCGATCACCCCGCCGTGGAGGTCGTCGAGCGCGCGGCCGATGTCCGGGTAGGCGTATCGCCGCACGCGGGCCACCCGGCCGGCCGCGAGCAGCGCGTCCACCACGGGTTCGGACGTGTTGCCGTGCTGCACGCCGACGGTGCGCCCGGCCAGGTCGTCGACGGAGCGCAGGTCCGGCGTGCGGGCCGGGTCGACGACGAGGCTCTGCCCGGATAGCACGTACGGATCGCAGAACAGCGCGAGGCCGCGGCGGTGGTCGGTGATCGTCGCGCCGGAGGCGACGACGTCGGCCTCACCCCGCTCCAGCACGGCGAAGATCGTCTCGAAGTCGGCGCCGGAGAACCGGTCGAACCGCAGCCGGCGGCCGAGAACGCCCGCCACCGCTGCCATCACGTCGGGGTCGAAGCCCTGCACCGGATCCGCGCCGCGCTCGAACGGCGGATCGGGCAGGGCGGCCACCACCCGCAGCACACCAGCGTGCACGTCGGCCTCCGTCCGGCGATCCGCACCGCCCCGGCCCCGCGATGCGACACGGGGATCAGGCAAGCACGTCGGCGGCGGGGGCGCCACGCCGGGTGACCCGAGCGGCCGCCGCGCGGCCCGGCCGTGCCGCCGGGACGCGCACCAGCAGGTAGGCGAGGAAGCCGACGGGCGCGAGGAAGATCGTCGCGGCCAGCACTGGGGCCATGATCAGCGGGTGCACCCCGCGGCCGCGGGCGTCGAGGTACATCCAGCGCGCGACGAGCAGGTCGAACGCGACCAGGTGCGCCCACACCGTGGCGGCGCCGGCGGGGCTGGCCAGCACCTGCTGCAGCGCGCCGAGATCCGGGCTGCTGACCACGGGCCAGTACCGGGACAGGATCGGGATCATCACCGCGAGGTAGGCCAGCAGCGGCGGCACCGCGATCCACGGTGAGCCGATGATCCGATCCGTCCAGCGCCAACCCGGCAGGACGATCATCAGCGCCCAGAAGGGCACCGTCACCAGGAACGTCAGCGTGAAGACGGGCTCGATGCCCTTCACGACGTGACCGCCACGGGGCGACGGTTCTGCGCCCGCGCGGCGCGGGCGAGCACCACGGCGGCGCCGCCCAGGACCGCCAGCGCGACGGCGCCGAGCGCCGCCAGCGTCAACGCGTCGGGCCGGACGATCGACTGACCGCGCAGGGCCTGCCAGGTCACGATGCCGACCAGCGCCGCGTAGCCGGCCGCCGCGAGCGCGACGAGCCGCGCGCGGACGCCGGCGGGCCGCAGGGCCGGCACCCGCCGGGCGAGCAGCTCGAGAGCGATCAGCAGCAACGGGATCAGTTGCAGCGCATGCATTCCGATGAAGTGCGGCACGCGCAGGTCGCCGGCGACGGTGCTCCAGCCGAGGATCGGCAGGCCGGGCCCGCCGTCGGACAGCCCCACCGTGTGCGCCCCGATGATGCCGGTGTCGTCCGCGAGCTGCTGATCGGTGGGGGCCGTCATCAGGAATCCGAGGCCCATGCCGATCAGCGCGATCACCGCGCCGGCGCGCACGGCCAGTGCGCGGGCGGGGTCCGGATCGGGGTTGGCGAACAGCACGACGGACACCACCAGCGTCGCCGCCCAGAGCACGCCGATCGACCCGGCCATGATCGAGAAGAGCGTCGCGTCCAGCGGTGTCGTGTAGTTGAAGTGCGAGGTGGTGCCGCGAAGCGCCTGCGCGACGATGATCACCATCTCGATGCCGAGCGCGAACGCGGCCACCGTGCCCGCCCACCAGGCGACCCGGCGCCAGCGCCGCAGCTGGGCGATCAGCCAGCCGAAGGTGACCGCGTAGATCGCAACGGACAGCGCGAACTTGACGGGCTTCGCCCACAGCGGCAGCCCGGTGACGAGCCGATCGTCGAGCACGAGCCCGGCGATGCCGAGGAGCGCGGTCGCGGCCATGGCCACGGCCAGCACGGACAGCGGGCGGTGCGACCGCGCGTCCCGCGCGAAGTCGACTCGGGTCGGCAGCGGAGCGACAGGTGTTGACGGGGTGAGGGTTTCGGCAGTCACGTGGGCTCCTCCGGGTTGCTGGCGACGGTCGGCGGGGCGGCGGCATCGCCGGTCAGGCCGTGAAATCGCAGGTAGGACACGTGCTCCTGGGCCATGCGGCGCAGCTGCTGGATGAGCGCCTCGCCGACGACCATGCCGACGACGGCGGTCTCGACCATCGCGACGCGGTCCGGGGCCGCCTGCACGGCATCCAGGTCGGCGCGGGCGCAGGTCAGCGCCGCGGCGGCGTAGGGCTCCACCAGCGCCGCCAGGTCGTCGTGCTGAAGCCGGTGCAGCCGGGCGATCACGTCGGCCAGCGCGGCCCGACCCGGGCTGCCGTCGGACACGAACCAGCCCAGCCGGGCGACCAGGTCGTCGACCGCCATGCGGGCTCGCGCGCGCGCATCGGCGCCGGCCGGATCGGCTTCGGGATCGATCCTGGCCACGGGCTCCGCCATGGCGCCCTGCGCGGCGCCCAGCACGGAGTGCACGTTCTGCTCCGGGGCGTCGAGCAGCGCGAGCACGTCGCCGGCCGTGGCCACGGAGAGCCCGCCGACCTCGATCAGCGCGCGGATCAGCCGCACCCGGCGGACGTGCTCGGGCCCGTAGGCGGCCTGGTTCGGGTGAGTCCGCTCACCGCTCGGCAGGAGGCCTTCCCGCAGGTAGTACTTGATCGTCGGCACCGCCACCCCGGTGGCGGAACTCAGTTCGCCCATGCGCATGATGGATAGTGTAACTATCGATAGTGACACTGTCCATCGGACGTCTCGAGCCGGGCTCAGTCGCCGCCTGTGACACCCGCTGCCACCCGCTCTCGCGCGGCCTGCACGGCGGCCGCGGTGTCCGCCTCGATGAGCGCGCCGTTGATGGCGGCGGCCACCGACACGCCCTGGGCGGCGGCGCCGATCACGCCGGCCTGCAGATCGGTGACGTTCCCGGCCACCCAGACCCCGGGCACCCCGGCGGCGCCGGTCGGGTCGGCGGCGTAGGACGCGCCGAACGCCTCGCCGAAGGGATGCGGCTGCGTCGTGACGCCCAGGCTGTCCAGGACCGGCGATCGCGCGATCATCCGTCCGCCGACGGCCAGTGCCTGCCGGGGGATGAGCCGGCCGTCGGCCATCCGGACCCCCGTCAGGCGGTCGACCGCGGATTCCACCCGGATGACGGGACCCTCGACGATGCCGATGCCGCGCGCGGCGAGCTGCTCGGCCTGCTCGTCGTCGGGCTGCGGCGCGGTGTGCACGAACAGCACGACGTCCGCCGACCACTGCCGGAACATCAGCGCCTGGCGAACCGCTATGGGTCCGCTGCCGACGACGCCGATCTCGCGGTCGCGGATCTCCCAGCCGTGGCAGTACGGGCAGTGCACGACGTCGCGTCCCCACCGGTCCCGGAGGCCCGGGATCTCCGGGAGTTCGTCCACCAGCCCGGTGGCGACGAGCACCGCGCGAGCCCGTGGCTGCGAGCCGCCGGCCAGCGCCACTTGGAGCAGGCCGTCGCGGTCCCGCCGCGCCGACTCGGCCCACCCGTCGATCAGCATCCCGCCGTACTCGGCCAGCTCGGCGCGACCGGCCGCGAGCAGCTCCGCCGGCGGCATGCCGTCCCGGCTCAGGAAGCTGTGCACGCCCTCCGCCGGGGCGTTCCGCGGCGCGCCCGCGTCGACGACGGCGACGGACCGCCGGGCGCGGGCGAGAACCACCCCGGCACTGAGGCCGGCGGCGCCGCCGCCGATGACGAGGACGTCGAAGATGTCGCCGCTGGAGGTCATGGGCCGATGGTGCGTCGCGGCGAGCCCGGGTTGCAAGGATCGTTGCCGTTTCGGCAAACTCGGCGGGTGGACGACGATCTCGAGAGCGTGCTGGACGCGGTCGGGCCGCGGCTCCGCGCGCTCCGCCGGCGCAGCGGCACCACCCTGGCGGATCTCGCGGCCGCCACCGGGATCTCGACGAGCACCCTGTCGCGGCTCGAGAGCGGGCGGCGGCGGCCGACTCTCGAGCTGCTGCTGCCCCTCGCCCGGGTGCACGGCGTACCCATCGACGAGCTCGTCGGGGCACCGCCGACCGGCGACCCCCGGGTCCACATCCGACCGGTGCGCCGCAACGGCATGACCATCGTGCCGCTCAGCCGCCGCGCCGGTGGGCTGCAGGCGTACAAGCTGATCATGCCCGGCGTCCGGCGCCGGGCGAACCCCGAACCGCGCAGCCACGACGGCTACGAGTGGCTGTATGTGCTCGACGGCCGCCTGCGGCTGGTGCTGGGCGATCACGAGGTGGTGCTCACTCCGGGCGAGGCGGCCGAGTTCGACACGCAGGTGCCGCACTCGCTCGCGACGGACGGCGCCGCCGGCGCGGAGCTGCTCGTGCTGTTCGGTCGGCAGGGCGAGCGCGCGCACCTGCGGGCCCGCGCGACGGGGCGGTGATCCCGAGAACGGCGGATCAGCCCGGCGCACCGCTGTCGCCGCGCCCTGCCCGCGCGGCCGTCGGGACCTCACCGTCGGCCACGGGCGCGCGCGCGACGACCAGGCCGATCCAGGACACGGGCGAGGCGTCGCGGTGGACGTCGACCGCGCCCGAGGCGGTCGCGAGCTCGGCGACAGCGTCGAGATCGCTGTGCTCGATGGCGTGGCCGAAGAACCGCCGGGCCAGCCGCCCGCCGCGGGCGGGAGTCTGGGCGTCCGCGATGACGAGCCGGCCGCCGGGGCGCAACACGCGCAGGAGTTCCGCGACGGCGGTCGCCCGGTCGCCGGCGGGGAGGTGATGGACCATCAGGCTGGTGACGACGGCGTCCACGCTGCCGTCCGGGAACGGCAGGTGCTGCGCGGTCGCGACCTGGAAGCGCGCCGGCGCCCGCCCGCGGCGTGCCTTGCCGGCCTTGCGGGTCGCAGCGGCGATCATCTCCGGTGCCGCGTCGACGCCGTCGGCGGTTCCCGCCGGGAAGACAGCTCGCGCCAGCGCCAGGGTGAGAGTGCCGGCGCCGCAACCGACGTCGAGCACTCGCCGGCCGGGCTGAGCGTCGAGCCGCCGGGCCAGGTGGGCGCGGAACCGCCGGCCGCGACCCGCGAAGGCGACGGCAGTGACGAGGTCGTACCGGCGGGGCCTGCCGAACGGCGCGCCGGCAGCAGAACCGTGCTCGTGACCGTGATCGGGATGGCCGTGTTCACCGGGTTGCCGGTGCCTCTGGTCGTGGGCGTGCATCGGTCTCCCTGCTCTGCTCGCTCCCGCTGGGTCACGCGGGTGGATGGTGGGCTCGGGTCAGGCCGGCACGCGGGCGTGGGTGCCCGCGGGGCTGGTGTGGATGGTGGCGCTCGTGAGCCGCCGGACGTCCTCGAGCAGCCGCGCCTCGGCGCGGTGGGCGATGCGGTGCGCGTCGGCGAGCGACAGGTCGGGATCGACCTCGAGATCGGCTTCGGCACGCAGGGTGTGACCCAGCCAGCGGACCTCGAGCCGGCGGACGCCGTGCACGCCCGGCGTGCCGCGCAGGCTCCGCGCTGCGGTGTCGACGACGGCCGGATCGACCCCGTCCATGAGGCGGCGGAACACATCCCGGGCGGCGGACCGCAACACCGCCAGGATGGCGACGGCGATCAGCAGGCCGACGACGGCGTCCGCGGCCGGCCAGCCGAGCGCCACGCCGCCGGCGCCGAGGACGACCGCCAGCGAGGTCAGCCCGTCGGCGCGGGCGTGCAGCCCGTCGGCCACCAGCGCCGCGGAGCCGATGCGGCGGCCGACCCGGATGCGATAGAGCGCGACGACCTCGTTGCCGGCGAACCCGATCACCCCGGCGACGGCGACCCACCCGACGTACTCGATGGCAGTGGGGTCGGCGAGCCGGCGGACGGCCTCCCAGCCGGCGAGCATCGCGGACAGTGCGATCACGAGTACGACGAACAGCCCCGCGAGATCCTCCGCCCGGCCGTACCCGTAGGTGTAGCGGCGCGACGCCGCGCGGCGGGACAGCGCGAATGCGATCCACAGCGGCACCGCGGTCAGAGCGTCGGCGACGTTGTGCACCGTGTCGGCGAGCAGCCCGACCGAGCCGCTGATCGCGACGACCGCCAGCTGCAGCAGCGCCGTCCCGCCCAGCACCAGGAGGCTGATCTTGACCGCGCGGATGCCCTGCGCGCTGCCCGTCAGCGCATCGTCCACCGAGTCGACGCTGTCGTGGCTGTGCGGGCGAAACCGCGCCAGCAGTGAGCGTTTCGGTCCGCCGGGATGCTCGTGCGGGTGGCCGTGGCCCGCGTCGTGGTCGTGGCTGTGGCCATGGTGGTGATCGGCGCCGGTCATTGGGGCGCCCCGGAGCGGCGCCGATCGGCCGCCGCCTCCACCGCCGCCAGGTGTGCGCCCTGGTGATGCGCGGGCTGGGTGTGGCCGGCGTGCTCGACGTTGTGCATCGCGTCGATGATCAGCTGTCGGACGTGGTCGTTCTCCAGCTGGTAGAAGATCGACGTGCCCTCCCGCCGGGTCCGGACCAGCCGCGCCATGCGCAGTTTCGCCAGGTGCTGGGAAACCGACGGTCCGGGCTTTCCGATCGATTCGGCGAGGTCGTTGACGGGCATCTCACCGTCGATCAGCGACCACAGGATCTGGATGCGGGTGCCCTCGGCGAGCATCCGGAAGACCTCGGCCGCGAGCGCGACCTGGTCGGCCGGCAGTCGCTCCCGCGCTGACTGCGTATCTGCATCCATAAGCAGATAATAGACCACCACGCCCGGCCGGGACGCAAGCGAGGCGGAAGCCGCCCGATGGGGTCCGATGCGCGAACCGGCCCCGCCACGGGCGGGCCGGTTCTGCGGTGGGGGCGACGTCGAGGGCCGGGCCGATCAGCCGGCCGCGTCCGCCCGGTCCGCGTTGGCGTGGATCGCGTCCCGCAGCCACTGCGCGAGGCCGGGGGCCACGTCGTCGTACGTGCGGGTGAAACGCTCGTCCTGGACGTACATGTCGCCCAGGTGCCGGTGCATGGTCGGCGAGCAGTCGTAGAAGGTCTCGATCCCCCTGCGGTGCTCCTCGGCCAGGTCCATCGCCTCCGCGCTGCCGGGATCGGCGCCGCCGGTCATCGCCGCGGCGAGCCGGCGGTTGAGGTCGTCGCCCGCGTCCTTGATCTCGATCCACTGCTGCTTGCTCAGCGTGGCGGTGCGCTGCTGGGACTGCTTCCAGGCGTCGGTGTCCCCCCAGCGCTGCTCCGCCTCGGTCTCGTAGTCCTCGCTGTAGTTCGGCCCGAAGATCTCGAACTTCTCCTCGGGCGTGAGCTGGATGCCCATCGTGAATGCCTCCATTTCCTTGTCGACGGCGGCGACCATGGCCGTGAGCCGGCCGATCCGGTTGGTCAGCAGCTCGCGCTGCCGGCGCAGGTGCGCGGCGGTGTCCGCGCCCGGATCGTCGAGGATGGTCGCGATCTCGTCCAGGGCGAAGCCGAGCTCGCGGTAGAACAGGATGTGCTGCAGCCGCTGCAGGTCCTCGTCGGAGTACTGCCGGTACCCCGACGTGGATCGCCGGCCGGGCTCCAGCAGCCCGATCCGGCCGTAGTGGTGCAACGTCCGGACCGTCACACCGGCCAGGTCGGCGACCTGTCCCACCGAGTAGCTCATGTCCTCTCCTCGGACATTCCTGCCGGCCCGTTCGGACCGACCTGCCGAGCATGCAGCCTGACGTTACGTCAGGGTCAAGGATCTTTCCGTTCGTGCTCGGACGCCGGGTCGCCCATGGGTTGTACGGTGACGGGCATGACAGCCGGTCGGGCCGCGCGCCCTCAGCAGGACGGGCGACCGGCCGTGTCGTGAGCCCCGGTGGGCCGGCGCCCCGCCGCTCGGATGCGAGCCGCAGGGTGCAGCGCCGGTGGGGAGGTGATCCCCGTGACCGAACCCCCTCCGAACCCCCCTGAGCCGGCGTGGCGCGAGTTCCTCACGTGGCAGCTCGGGCGGACGCCCATCGATGGCACGGTGCGGACCGTGCTGCCGTTCGGCGCCTTCGTCGAACTCCCGGGCGGCGTTCAGGGTGTCCTGCACGTGTCCGAGTGGCGCGACGAGCCGCAGGTCGGCCGGCCGCTGTCCGTCCGGATCCTGGGCCTGGACCTCGACCGCCGACGGGTGAGCCTGATCCTCGCGTGACCCAGCGGTCCGGACCGGCCGTATCCACCCGCCGGTCCTGATCGCGGTGGCCCCGCGGTGGGTCGTGCCCCGGGACCGCGCCGGACGTCACGTCGGACGGATCGGCGCGGTCCCGGAGACTTCGCCATGGCACCACGGTGGCCGCGCGAGCTGAGCCGCGGCCGCGACGGCGCTGTGCCGCGGCTGTCGGTCAGTTCCCGTTGACGCGAGACCGGCGCTGCCGCAGGCTTCGTCGCATGACTCCGCTCGAGGTGATCACCGCCTACGCCACCGCGATCCGCGGCGGCGACCGGCAGACGGCGTACGACTATTTCGCCGGCGATGTGGTCGGCCACGTGCCCGGCCGCTCCGGCCTCGCCGGCGTGAAGCGGGGGAAGGCCGCCGTGGTCGGGTACATCGAGACGGTGGTCCAGCACGTGCGGGACCGGATCGAGCTGGAGGTGATCGACACCCTTGTCGGCGCCGAGCATGTCGGGCTCCTGGTACGCGAACTGCTCGGCGAGGGCGCCGACCGGATCGAGATCCGGCGGCTCAACGTGTACCGGGTCGTGGACGACAGGATCGTGGAGATCAGGATCTTCGAGGCGGACCAGTATGCCGTCGACGAGTGGATCGCGACCCTCGGCCACTGACCATCGAACCCGATCGCGATCACGGCCGAGCAGGGCGGGCGCCGTGTGCCGACCGGACGCCATCAGTGCACGGTCAGTGCCGCCGGTGGTCCTGTCGGTTCGAGCGCGGACCGAACCGCGGCATCCGGAAGCCGCTGACCTCGATCAGCCGCATCACCCGCTGCCGATGGCCGCGCCACGGCTCGAGGAGTTCGAGCATCCCGTCGTCGTCGACGGGCGTGCCGATCAGCGCCCAGCCGACCAGCGACGGCAGGTGGTAGTCGCCGACGCTGACGGTGTCCGGGTCGCCGTGTGCGCGCTGCAGCACCTCTGCGGCCGTCCACGGACCGACGCCGGGGACGGAGCGGAAGGCCCGGACGGTCTCGGGACCGCCGCGCCCGCGGTCGACGGTGCGCTGCAGCCCCGGCTCGACGCGCGCTGCGGCGCCGACCGTGCGGGCGCGCCCGGGGTCGACGCCGGCGAGATGCCAGTCCCACGACGGGATGCGGCCCCAGGTCACCGCCGCGGGGCAGACCCGCATGCCGGCCGGCGCCGGCCCGGGGGCGGGGTCGCCGTGCCGCGCGATCAGCATCCGCCAGCCCCGGCGGGCGTCGGCGCCGACCACCCGCTGCTCCAGGACGGCCGCCGCGAGGACGTCGAAAACCCTGCCGGTGCGGGGGATGTGCAGGCCGGGTGCGGCGTGCCGGGACCGGGCGAGCAGCGGATGGCCGGACACGTCCAGCCCGGTCCAGTCGTCGCCGGCGCCCAGCAGTTCGGGGACGCCCGCGATGCACCACTCCGCGCCCGGGCCCCAGGCGACCGCGCGCACCTCGCCGCCCGATTGCGCGAGGTGCAGCGTTGCGGGGCCGGCCGGCGTGGTGGTCGTGCGCCAGAGCCCCGTCGCGTCCACCCGGTAGGTCGGGTCGGCGGCGCCGCGGCGCAGTGGCGCGAGGGTTCGTCGGATGTCGACGGGAAAGCCTGGCCGCCACACGGTCTCGAGGGGATCGTCGGGTGGCGCGGTGGCCGGCGGGTCCGTCGACCGGCCCGCCGCAGTCACCGCGCCCCGCGGTCGGACCACGCAGTGTCGGCGCCCGGTGCGGTCAGCGCCGACTCCCGCGGCTCGGCCGGGCGGTCGGGCGGACGCGCCGGCAACCGGACCCAGAACTGCGTGCGCCCCGGCCGGCTCTGCAGCCCGACCGAACCGCCGTGCGCAGCGGCGACGGCCGAGACGATGGCGAGCCCGAGGCCGGTCGAGCCCGCCGCCCGGGAGCGGGACGAGTCGCCACGCACGAACCGGCCGAAGACCTCAGCCTGCAGTTCGGGCGGGATGCCGGGGCCGTTGTCGGTCACGGTGATCACCGCGCCCTGCGGGTCCGAGCGCAGCCCGCACGACACGACCGTGCCCGGCGGGGTGTGCGTGCGCGCGTTCGCCAGCAGGTTCGCCAGCACCTGGTGCAGCCGGGCGGAGTCCCCGGTGGTCGTCACCGGCTCCTCTGGCAGGTCCATCTGCCACCGGTGGTCCGGACCGGCGACACGCGCGTCGGACACGGCGTCGACCACCAGCATCGACAGGTCCACCTCGTCGCGGGACAGCGGCCGCCCCGCGTCCAGCCGGGCGAGCAGCAGCAGGTCGTCGACCAGGGTGGTCATCCGCGACGACTCCGACTCGACGCGGCGCAGCGCGTGCGCGACGCCGTCGGTGTCGGCCTCGTCGCGCCGGGCCAGCTCGGCGTACCCACGGATCGCCGCGAGCGGCGTGCGGAGCTCGTGCGAGGCGTCCGCGACGAACTGCCGGACCCGGGTCTCGGACGCCTGCCGCGCGGTGAGCGCGTCCGACACGTGCCCGAGCATCTGGTTCAACGCTGCACCGACCTGCCCGACCTCGGTGCGGGGATCGGTGTCCCGGTCGGGGACGCGCACCCCGATGTCGACGTCGCCGCGGTCCAGCGGCATGGTGCTCACCTGGCGCGCGGTCGACGCCACCCGCTGCAGCGGGCGCAGCGACCGGCCGACGATCCAGAACACGGCCGCGGCGCCGCCGATCAGCGCCAGCCCGACGACGGCCGCCATGATCAGCCCGACCTTGAGCAGCAGCGCGTTGTTGTCCGCGGTCGGCAGCCCGGTCACCACGGTCGTCCCGTCAGGCTGCGCCGACGCGATCACGCGGTAGTCGCCGACGCCGTAGATGTGCACGTCGTGCGCCCTGCCGTCGGCGGGCACCGCCAGCAGCTCGTCGTCGTCCTTGCTGGACAGCGCGGTGCACTGGGTGCTCGGACCGGTGCCGGTCAGGATGCCCGAGCCGACCACCTGACCGCCGACCACCGCCCCGTTGAGGGTGCCGATCGGCTGGCCGGGCTTGAAGAACAGCCCGCCCTCCGACGGGTCGCCGCACGGGACGACGCCCTGGGCGATGACCGAGCCGCCGGTGCCCGGCCGGCCGCCGGGATCGCCGTAGAACTGGGACTTCGCCTGCACCTGACGGAGCTGGGTGTCGAGCTGCATCGTCAGGTTGCGGTGCAGCAGGATGAGCGTCGTCACGGCGACGACGGCGCAGACCAGGGTGATGACGGCGACGAAGCCGATCACCAGGCGCGCGCGCAACGTCAACGGCCGCCGGGACCGCTGCTTCGGGTGACCGGCCGGGGACGGGAGGGGGGTCAGCGCAGCCGGCGCCGGGTCAACCGGCGGGCTTGAGGACATAACCGAAGCCCCGCATCGTGTGGATCATCGGCTCCCGACCGGCATCGATCTTCTTGCGCAGATACGAAATGTAGAGCTCGACGATATTCGCCTGCCCGCCGAAGTCGTAGTTCCACACCCGGTCGAGGATCTGCGCCTTGGACATCACCCGCTTGGGATTGCGCATCAGGAACCGCAGCAGCTCGAACTCGGTGGCCGTCAGGTTGATCAGCTCGTCGCCGCGCCGCACCTCCCTGGAGTCCTCGTCGAGAACGAGGTCACCGACCACGATCGTCGACGAGTCGGCCGCGATGGCCAGGTGCGAGCGGCGCAGCAGCGCGCGCAGCCGCAGAACGAGCTCCTCGATGGAGAACGGCTTGGTGACGTAGTCGTCGCCGCCGGCCGTCAGCCCGGCGATCCGGTCGCTGACGTCGTCCCGCGCGGTGAGGAACAGCACCGGCATCCGCTCGATGTCGGCGCGCACCCGGCGCAGTACCTCCAGGCCGTCGATGTCGGGCAGCATCACGTCGAGCACGACGAGGTCGGGGCGGAACTCGCGCGCCGCGGCCACGGCGGACAGCCCGTTGGCAGCTGTCCGCACATCCCAGCCCTCGTACCGCAGCGCGAGCGACAGCAGCTCCGAGAGCGTCTGTTCGTCGTCGACCACCAGCACCCGGATCGGCCGGCCGTCGGGCGCGCGCAGCTGGGCGCGATCGGCTGCGATGGCGGATCCGGACGCGGTGCTGGGCAGGCTCATGCACCCATCCTGAGCGGCAGCTGTGTGCGCTCGCTATCCCCCGGCTGTGTGGATGCTGTGCGGTCCCGGGCCTGGGCCGCTCGACCGCCGCCCGCCGTTCAGCTCGCGTACACCTGGCCGTTCGCCACGGTGACCGCGACCTCCGGAAGCGGCGCCTGCGAACCGGGCGGGGTGTTGTTGGCGCCGCGCAGCACGGCGCCGGTGAGTGCGTCGTACAGCGACTGGTGGCACGGGCAGAGCGCCTCGACGCCCTGCGCCCCGACGGTGCAGCCCTGGTGGGTGCAGATCGCGGAATGCGCGACCACGGTGCCGTTCGACGCCGCCAGCAGGAGCGCGGCGCCACCCTCGCCCACCACCATCGACGTGGCCGCCTCGACGTCGCCGACGGTGGCGAGCGGGGTGCCGGTCGGGGTCGGGTCGGCCGGCGGTGCCGAGCTGGCGGCCTCGCTCGTGACCGGCGCGCTGGAGGCCTCCGCCGTGCTGGGCGGCACGGTGCTCGAGGCTGCGCTGGACACCGAACTGGGCACGGTGCTCGACGCAGCGGCCGACGACGAGGCGGCGCTGCTCGTCGCGGCGGCCGACGAGCTGGTGCTCGCCGGCGCCGGGTCGGACGAGCTGCACGCGGCCGCCGCGGCGAGCACCGCGGTGCCCGAGACGGCGAGGACGGTGCGGCGGGGGAGAGTGCGGGGAGCGGTCACTGCGGGACCTCCTGGTCGGTCGGCATGGCGCGGCGCGTCGGCGGTCGGCTGCCGGGAACGCGGCCCCGCCCCTTCCGGTCGATCGGGCCCGCCCGGTCCAGCTCCCTCGATATTCGCGCGCTCATGGACTTCGGGCCGGGCGAGGGGCGGAATTTTTACCCGATTGTCATCGCGGCGCCGGCATCCGTGAGTGGCCTGTGCGGCTGCTGAGCGGCGGCGCGGGTGCGCGCCCCGCTCAGCAGCGGGGTCCGCCACCCCGCCGGCGTGCGGCCCGCCCCCCAGTACCGGCCGGATCGCCCACTCCTGACGAGAACCGCTGCGGAGCAATCTCTGTGCCATGACAGACACCCGCGTTTCCCCGGAGCAGTCGACACGGCAGTCCAGTGAGCGGAGCGCCGAGCGGTTCGGTGCACAGTTCCGCGAGCACCGCACCCGCTGGGCGATCGCCGGCGTCGCCACCGTGCTGGTCGCCGGCGCCGGCGTCCTCGGCGCCGGTCTCGTCGGATCCACCGCAACCATCACCGACTCCGTCGCCGGCGTCCGCGAGGTGGTCGTCGCGATCGGCGCCGGCCCGGTCAACCTGACCGGCACGTCCGGCACCGAGGTCGTCATCGAGACCATCAGCCACGGCCTGTTTCCCGCCGACGCCGGGCATGCCCTCGAGGACGGCGTGCTGACCATCAGCGCCCGCGGCTGGGGCCTGAACTCCTACACGGAGGAGAACGTCGCCATCCCGGCCGGCATCCCCGTGCACGTGCACACCGGCGCCGGTGACGTCACCGCCGTCGACCTGGACGTGCCGCGCTTCTCGATGGATGCCGGGGCGTCGTCGGTCGACCTGTCCTTCGCCACCGCGCCGGATGCGATCTCGGTCGACGCCGGCGCCGCCGGGAACATCGAGATCCGGGTGCCGGACGGCGGTTTCGCCGTGACCGCGGACGCCCGGATCGGATCCGAGGACGTGCTGGTGGACGACGTGCCGGGCGCAGCCCGGGGGCTGCATGCCGAGACCTTCGCCGGGAACATCACGATCGCCCCGAGGTGAGCGCGCCTCCGCCGGCGGGTTCGACCAGCGACCACACCGGTGAGACCCGGCCCCTTTCCTCGAGGTCTCTTCGGAAGAGCCTGTTGCACAATGCCTCTCGCGGACGACGCGCATCGGCGAGCCGGCGAACACGGCGGAACGCGGCACAGCCGACCGATCGCCGGGACGCCCCCGTCAGCGCCGGCCCTCGGGCACAGTCGGCATGGGCAAGCTCCGCATCCTCGCCGGGACCATCGCCGCCGTGACGGCCGCGGCCGTGACCGGCGGGCTGGCCACCGACCCGAACTCGGGGTACTACCGGTCGCTCTCGAAGCCGCCCTGGCAGCCGGCCCCGCCGGTCTTCGGGCTCGTCTGGACGCCGCTGTACGCCGACATCGCGCTCACCACCGGACACGCCATCGCGCGGCTGCCGGAGGATCCCGGAGGCGGCCAGCGGCCGGCCGGCAAGCGCCGCCGGCTGATCACCGCACTCGGCGTGAACCTGGCCATGAACGCCGGGTGGACCTGGCTTTCTTCCGCGCGCGACGGCCTGGCTCGCCGCGGCCGAGTGCGCCGCTCTGACGGCGGGCTCCGTCGACCTGGCCCGCCGGGTCGGCGCGGTGGACCGCAGGGCCGGCGTTGCGCTGGTGCCGTATCCGCTCTGGTGCGCCTTCGCCACCGCCCTGAGCACCGCGATCGCCCACCGCAACCCGCTGCGCTGATCGGGGAGCTGATCGGGGAGCTGATCGGGGAGCTGATCGGGGTGCTCATGGGGGTGCTGATCGGCCCGTCTGTCGCCGCGCGACCGCCCCCCGCGCCGCATTCGCGCCGGTCAACGCGCGCGAGGGCGCGTTCAGTGAACCGAGGTTATCGTGAAGTTCAGCCATCCCGACGACGTGAGAAGGGTCCATGGCCCGGCGCTCCCTTCCCGACGTGCAGACGAGGGTGGTGCACGGCCACCGGCGCGCGTTCGTGCTGACCGGGTCGGGGCCCGCCCTGCTGCTGCTGCACGGCCTGGGGTGCGACCACACCACCTGGTCTTCCGCGATCCCCCGGCTGAGCCGGCGGTTCACCGTGATCGCGCCCGACCTGCTCGGGCACGGGCAGTCGGACAAGCCCAGGGGTGACTACAGCCTCGGCGGGTACGCGAACGGCATGCGCGACCTGCTGGCGTTGCTCGACATCGACCGGGTCACGGTCGTCGGGCACAGCTTCGGCGGCGGCGTGGCCATGCAGTTCGCCTACCAGTTCCCGCAGTACACGGACCGGCTGATGCTCGTCGCGCCGGGCGGCCTCGGCCGCGAGGTGAACCCGCTGCTGCGGGCGTTGACGCTGCCCGGTGCAGGTGCGGTGCTCGCCGTCGCCGCCAGCCGGCCCCTGCGCGCCGCCGCCCGCCTGGTGGGCACCCGCGCGCACGGATGGGGCCTGCCCGGCTTGGCGGACGCGACGGGTGCGCTCGGCGTGCTGGACGGTCTCGGGGACCCGCGGCAGCGCGACGCGTTCCTGCACGTGCTGCGCGCGGTGGTCGACTGGCGCGGCCAGGTCGTCACCATGAACGACCGCGCCTACCTGGCGTCGGGCATGCCGACCTGCGTGCTGTGGGGCGAGCGCGACACCGTCTTCCCGGCCCGCCACGCGGCCGCCGCCGCCGACATGCTGACCGGCGCCAGGATCGTGATGGTGCCAAGGGCCGGCCACTTCCCGCACGTCGAGTTTCCGGACCGGTTCGTCGGCGCGCTCACCGATTTCGTCCGAACCACCCCACCGTCGGTGCACGACCAGCAGCACTGGCGTCGGCTGCTGCGCTCGGGCGGCCGCGCGCGCCCACCCGGGCCGCTGATCGAGCCGGTGACCACGGCCGCCGCCGCGCCGGCCTGACGTCGCCGAGAAGCGCCAGGCAGGGGCCTCAGCCCCGCGGCCGCCGCCCGCCGCGGGTTCGCGAGGCGTCCGCGACGGACTCCCGCTCCTGCAGCACCATCGGCACTCGCTGCACGACAGGGACTTTCGGTCCGCCATCCGCGCCGCCGTCGGCCGCGCCCGGGGTGTACGCCGCACCGGGCTGGCCGAGCAGCACCTCGACCGCGCGCCGGCCCAGTTCGAAATGCGGGATGGCGATGCTCGTCAGCCCCGGTCGCAACCAGCTGGCCAGGTCCGAATTGTCGAACGACACCACCGAGACGTCCTCCGGCACTGACAGGCCCGCCTCCTGCGCGGCCTGGTAACAGCCCATCGCCACCCGGTCGTTGAGGCAGATCAGCGCTGTCGGACGGGATCCCGCGGACAAGTGCGCGAGTGCCGCGTCGTGTGCGGCCTCCGGCCACCACTCGGAGTCGATCACGGTGGCGGGCGGCACCCCGGCGGCCGCGAGTTCGTCGTTGATCCCGGCGAGCCGTTCGGTCGCGGCGTAGACATGGTCGAGCACCTCGCCGACGACCGCGATCGCCGCGCCGTGTCCCCTGGCCAGCAGCGCGCGGGCGGCCATCCGTCCGCCCTCGCGCTCGTCGGGCAGCACCATGGGCACCCCGCGTAACCGGGTCACGCTGTTCAGCAGCACCAGCGGGTGGCTCCGCAGGGTCTTGGACACCGACACCCGGCTGGTGTACATGGAGGCGTAGACGAACCCGCCGACCCCGCGGTCCAGCATGTTCTGGACGAGGTTCTTCTCGAGCTCCGGGTCGCCCGAGGTCTCCCCGATGAACGTCAGGTGATCGCGCAACAACGCCGTCGACATGGTGCCGCGCACCATCTCGCCCGCGAAGGCATCGCTCGCGATGACGTCCGAGAGCAGGCCGATGGTCTGTGAGAGGTTGGTCCGCAGGCTCCTGGCCAGCAGGCTTGGCCGGTAGCTGAGTTCGCGCGCCGCGCGCAGCACCCGCTGCTCCGCGTCGGCGGATATCCGCATGTCGCGACGGCCGGTCATGACGAACGACGCCGTCGTCCTGGACACCCCTGCCCGCTGCGCGACATCCAGCAACGTCACACGAGGCGGCGGCGCTCCGCGGCCCGCCGTCATCGGCGTCCTCCTCCGGTCGGTCCGCCCATGCTCGCACCTCGTGACGATCGATCACAATCCGGGCGCGCACCTCCGCCGGAGGATGCCCGACATCGCTTGTCCTGAAACCTGTCAGCCGATGCCGGTTGCCGACAGTGATGTCCGGGCAGGAATCGCGCGTGGTCGTCACGAGCCGATCGGCGCGTGACGCGAGCGGATCAGTCGGCGTCCGCGGCCGCGGGCACGCACAGCGCCGGTCGCGCCGACAGGTGCAGCAGCTTGTGCGGCGTCGAGCCCAGAATGGCTCCCCGCGTCCGGCTCCACCAGGGCGCCGTTCACCGAGCCCCGAGGTGTTCGACTTCCCTGAGGGCATCGGCCCGGTCGAGTGCGTGAACGTCGAGCACGAGGAAGTGCTGCTGATGCCGCGTTGGACCGATGCCGGCCGGGTGACCTTCAAATACGGCCTTGGCGCCGAGTTCATCGAGGTGCTGCAGGTGCTCACACGTTGGGCCCGGATCGTACCGAGCCGGTATCCGTTGGCGGCAAGCAGGTCTCGCCGCGCGACGTGGTGGCCGCCGTGCTGCCGAATCCCGCGCTGCTCGGCGACCGGATGGCCGGCAAGACCTGCGCCGGCACCTGGGTGCGCGGGACGGGCAAGGACGGCACGGCGCGAGAGGTCTACCTCTATCACGTGGTCGACAACGAGCGGTCGATGCGGGAGTACGGCGCGCAGGCGGTCGTCTGGCAGACCGCCCTCAACCCGGTGGTCGCCCTGGAGCTGATGCAGTCAGGGGCCTGGACCGGCACGGGCGTGCTCGGGCCGGAGGCGCTGCCGCCCAGGCCCTTTCTCGATCTCGTGACCGAGTACGGATCGCCCTGGGGGATCCGCGAGGGCGGCTGACCTCCCGAGCCGACCCTCGGCCCTGCCGCGGAGCGGCGCCGGAAAATCATTGGCGCGCCCGACCTATCGTGGAGGTAGTGGGATCCGCGGGGGGCGGCCCGCACGAGGTGGGGGAGACGTCATGGCCGTTGCCGGGGATTCCATGCGCTTGCTGCGCATGCTCGCGAACCTGCACCCGGAACTCTGGGAGATCATCCATCCGCACGAGCCGGCGCTGGCCGCGGCGATCGGTCGGCGACGCCCGGGCGACGAGGTGGCGCTCAATCCCCAGCCGCTGCCGCCGAAAGAAATTGCCGCGGCAGTGATGTCGACCGTCGCGGCGGTGGTGAACGCGTCGATCGTCGCGCAGTACCTGGACCGCGATCCGGCGGGGGTCCTCGCGGATGTCGGGGACGACTGGTGCCCGACCCGGCCGCAGCCGAAGATTCCCTGGCCGCGACGGTTCCCGACCCCGTGGCCGCCCGGACCGGACCCCGACCCGCGCGAGATCGAGATCCTCACCGCCGCAGTGCAGGCCCAGGCGGCGCTGGCGTTCCAGGCCTGTGCCGACACGGTGGCGGACGAGCGGCTCGCCGCCGGGTTCGCCGACCTGTCCGAGCGCCTGGCGACGGCCTCGATCGGGATCGCGCCGGTCTAGCCGCGCTCGGTCGCTGCCGGACGGACGGCGGCGGCGAGCTTGCGCATGGCGGATGCGGCGCTCTCGCTGACCGTCGGACCCAGCACGGCGAGGCTGGACATCAGCGCCGCGGCCTCCGGCAGGTCGAACTCCACCGGGATGCGCCGGCTGGTCGGGAGCAACCGCACGCCGCCACCCCGGCCCCGGTGGGACGCGATCGGCACGCCGCTGTCCCGGAGCCGCTCGACGTCGCGCGCGACGGTGCGGGCCGACACCCGCAGCTCCCGCGCGAGATCGTCGATGGTCACACGAGCGCCGCGCGCGGCGTGCAGCCGTTCGATCAGCACCTGCTGCCGCTCCACCCGGCGCAGCGCGAGGTGCGCGTCCCTGGAGACGTCAGCGAGTCGTCCGCCCGCCACGACTGCGAGTGTAAAGACGACACAGGCGTGTCCGGTTCAGCGCCTAGCGTCGTGCGTATGGCAGACACCGAGAGCAGAACAGCGGAGTTCTTCGGCCGGTACGCGGCGGCGCTGCTCGCGCGGGACGCGAGGGCCATCGCCGGCATGTACGCCGTGCCCTCGCTCATCCTGTTCCCCGGAAGGTCGATCCCGGTCACCGACGCCCGCGAGACGGAGGAGTTCTTCGCGGCCTCGTGGGACCAGTACGAGGGTGTGCAGGATGCCGAACCGGTGATCGCCGTGCTGGCGGAGGCGCCGGGAAGCGTGTGGGCGGATGTGACCTGGTCGTACGGCGGGGCGCCGCGGGAGCGCTTCTGCTACCAGTTGATCGAGGGCGTCGGGGGCTACCAGGTCGCGGTGCTGACGCCGATGCAGTGACGGCCCGGTGGGTCCGCCCGCAGGGGACGGGCGCAGCCCGCCGGCCGCGCGCACGCCTCCGCCGTCTCGCTGAGGGCGTCCTGCCGCCGTGGCAGATCGCCGGCCTGCTGGAGGATGACGCGCCCTACCGCGCCGGCGAGGCGGGCACGGTGTCCCCGGATGTCGAGCGCGTGACCGGGCACCCGCCCACCGACGTGGATGCCTTCGCTCGGCGCCACGCCGCGGAATTCGCGCCGGTCTGACCAGGCTCGCGGCCGTTTCGCGGCACGCGCGGTGTGTGCGATATACGCAGCGATCACCTCGATAAACGGATGCACACGCGAAAGAATGCCACGTGCCGGGCGCGTCGCCGGGCAACTCCCGCTCCGGTCGGTTCCGATCCGGGCGGCGGACGCCCCCCAGTCAGGCGAGCAGGTCGCTGATCCTGGCCGCGCCGTCGAGCATCGTGGGAGCCGCGCGCGCCATGACGTCGTCCCGGTGGGTGATCAGGTTCAGGCAGGCGCTGGGGGTGATTCCCGGCTGCCGGATCAGCACCGCGAGGCCGTGCGCGCCGGGCTCCACCTCGCCCCTGCTCACCGCGAACCCCTGTGCGCGTGCCCTGGTCACCTCCACGCGCTCGCCGGGGCGCGGTTCCAGCGCCGACAGCAGGCAGATGCCCGCCGCACCGAGACCCAGCGGATGGCGGCTGCCCGCACGGAAGGCCAGGTGGTAGGAGGGCGTCGTCGGCGACGCCACCGAGACGGCCACCGCCTCCTCGCCCTCCCTGATCAGCAACGCGACCGTGGATTCCAGCTCGTCGGCCAGCTCCCGCATGATCGGCGTCGCGAGGTCCCGGAGCGTGCTCTGGACCCCCTGCGCCAGCGCCGTCAGCCCGCCGCCGGCGCGGAACCGGCCGTCCGTGCCGCGGGTGACGAGGTGGTGGTCCGACAGCGTCGCCAGCAAGCGGTGGGCGATCGTGCGATGCACGTCGAGCCGGTCCGCGACCTCGGCGACGGTGAGTCCGCCCGGGGTCCCGGCGACCATGATCAACGCCCGGATCCCGCGGTCGAGCGTCTGTGAACCAGCGCTCCTGGCCGGCACCGAGGCGACCGGCGGGAGGGCGTCCGGTCGGATATCAGCGTCGCTCATTGTGCTCATTTCGCCTCGTGGGGGGATCGGTTCCCGGCGATCGGACCGGGTTCAACGCTCGTCGCAGCGATCGTGTTCGCCCACACTACCGCACCGATGCAGGCAAGTGCTTGACATAGCGCACGTTCAGCGCCATAGTTGCTCATCTACCGCACGTCATCCGTCTCTCGTCGCTCATCGTCAGCACGACACAAGGGAGTGCCCGTGTCCACCACCACCCCACCCGCCGCCGCCCTACCGTCCGGCCCCGTCGACCGGAGGCAGATGCGCCGGGTGCTGTTCTCCAGCTTTCTCGGGAGCGCGGTCGAGTTCTACGACTTCCTGCTCTACGGCACGGCCGCCGCCCTGGTGTTCGGGGAGCTGTTCTTCTCCGACCTGAGCCCGGTCGTCGCCACCATCGCCTCGTTCGGCACCCTGGCCGTCGGCTACGTCGTCCGCCCCCTCGGCGGCGTCATCTTCGGCCACTTCGGCGACAAGATCGGCCGCAAATCCATGCTCGTGCTGACCATGACGCTGATGGGGGTGGCGAGCTTCGCGATCGGCCTGCTGCCGACCTACGCCTCCATCGGCGCGCTCGCCCCGATCCTGCTGATCCTCCTGCGCCTCATCCAGGGCTTCGCCGTGGGAGGCGAATGGGGCGGCGCCGCGCTCATGGCGCTGGAACACTCCGACCAGAACAAGCGCGGGTTCTCCGCCAGCTTCGCCAACATGGGCGCACCCGCCGGCGCCGTCCTGTCCACCGTGGTGCTCGCCATCGTCACGCTGCTCCCGGGAGACGCGTTCCTGTCCTGGGGCTGGCGCATCCCGTTCCTGCTCTCCGCCGTGCTGGTCGGCATCGGCCTGTACGTGCGACTCAAGGTCACCGAATCACCGATCTTCGAGCGGGAGGTCTTGGGCGACAAGGGTGCTGACCGCGGCGCCGACGACACCGCCCACACCGTCGACGCCGCGGTGCCGGCCGGCCGGAAGCGGCTGCCGATCGTCGAGGTCCTGCTGACCAACCCGACGTCCGTGCTCCTCGGGATCGGCGCCGGACTGGGCGCTTTCGCCCTGCAGGCGCTCATGGCGACCTTCGCCCTCACCGTCGGCGTGCAAGGTGGGCTGGCCCGCTCGACGGTGCTCTGGCTGTTCGCCGCCGGGTCCCTGGTGCAGGTCTTCGCCCTGCCGGCGTACGCAGCCCTGTCGGACCGTATCGGCCGCCGCCCCGTGATGATCGCCGGCAGTATCGCGGCCATCGTCGCCGCCTACCCGATCCTGCTGCTCATCGCCAGCGGGTCCGTGCTCGGCGTGCTGCTCGGCTTCCTGATCGCCATGCCGCTCGTCCAGGCCGCGATGTACGGACCGCTCGCCGCCTTCACCACCGAGATCTTCGCCACCGGAAACCGCTACACGGGTGCGTCTCTGGGCTACCAGTTGTCGTCCACCCTGGGCGGCGGCTTCGCCCCGCTGATCGCCGCCACCCTGGTCGCCGGCACCACCGCCGGCAACGGGCTGCTGCGGGTCGCCCTGTTCGCCGCCACCGCCGCCCTGATCAGCGCCGCCACCATCGCCGTCGCGAAGGAATCCGGCAAGCGTGCGCTGCTCCAGCCGTCCGGCGGCCTGGTCGCCGCCGTCTGATCCGGTCCCGCACCACCGATCTGCCCGGCCCCGCCGCGACGCGCATCCCCTCCCGGCGGGGCCGGCTGCGTGCGATCGCCCGCTCGTCGGCTTACCGAGCGGGCTCCCGGGATCTCGGTTGTCCACCCGGGCGCGGTCCGGGCTCGAGCACGACCCGTCGAGGTCACCCGGGTGGCGTGACGCGCGGCGGCCGCTGCGCCCCGCCGGCCCGCCGGAAGGCCGCCACGGCTTCGTCGATGGTCGGGTAGAAGTGCGCGGGATCGATCGTCGCGGTGAGCTCGTAGCGGTCGATCTTCGTCCGCACCGGACTCTTCACCTCGGCGAACACGAGGTTCACGCCGGCGTCGTTGAGCCGGGCGTCCAGCTCGGCAAGCATGTCGGCGGCGGTGGTGTCGATGTCGGTGATCGGTTCGGCGGCGATGACGACCCAGGCCGGCCGCGGCTCGGTCTCCGCGAGCCGGCGCACGTCGTCCCGGAAGGTGCGCGCGTTGGCGAAGAACAGCGGGGCGTCGAACCGGTACATCGCGAGACCCGGCAGCAGCTGGGTGTCGGGCCGGTCGCGGGTGTCGTGGTAGCCGGCGAGCCCGGCGACCTGACCCAGCACCGCGCGGTGCGGCCGCCAGGCACGGCGGAACACATCGAGCACGGACAGCACGACGGCGACGGCGATGCCCGGCAGCACGCCGAGCAGGGCGACCCCCAGGAAGGCCGCCATCGCGAGCCAGAAGTCGGACCGGCGCTGCCGCCAAAGCCGGCGCACCCCGGGTACGTCGGCCAGCGACAGCGAGGCGGCGATCACGATCGCGGCCAGGGTGGGCTGCGGCAGGTTCCGCAGGAGATTCGGCACGAACAGCAGCATCAGCGATACCGCCAGCGCGCCCACCAGTCCGGTGACCTGTGTCCTGGCGCCGTTCTGCTCGGCCACCGCGGTCCGCGAACCGCTGGTGGAGACGGGGAAGCCCTGGAAGAACCCGGCGGCGACGTTTGCCGCGCCGATCCCGATCATCTCCCGGTCGCCGTCGACGTCCTCGCCGCGGCGTGCGGCGAAAGCACTTGCCGTGGAGATGGTGTCGGTCAGCGACACCAGCGCGATGCCGAACGCGCCCGCGACGAGCAGGCCGAGGTCCTCCAACGGCACAGTCGGCACCGTCAGCGGCGGGAAGCCCTCGGGCAGCGGGCCGACCACGTCCACGCCCCGATCGGCCAGCCCGAACACCGCGACCGCGGCAATGGCGCCCACCACCGCGACGAGCACCCCGGGGATCCGCGGGAGGAAGCGCCCGAACACCACGATCAGGAGCAGCGACGCCGCGCCGACCACGATGGCCGCCGTCACGGTCTCGCCGGCCGCCACCCCGGTGACGAAGCCCGTCGCCTCTGCGATCAGGCCGTCGCCGTCGACGGAGAAGCCGAACAGCTTCGGCAGCTGTCCGATGATGATCGTGACCGCGAGCCCGTTCATGTATCCGAGCTGGGTGGGGCGGGACAGCAGGTCAGCGATGAAGCCGAGCCGGAACACACCGGCCAGGACGGTGATCACGCCGACGAACAGGGCGAGCATCGAGGCGTAGGCAACGGCGCGGCCGGGGTCCCCGTCGGCAGCGACCAGGGGGATGATCGTCGCCGCGATCATCGGGCCGAGGGACGAGTCCGGTCCCAGCACCAGCACTTTCGACGGCCCGAACAGTGCGTAGCCGACCAGGCAGAGGATCGTCGTGTACAGCCCGGTGATCGCCGGCAGTCCGGCGAGCTCGGCGTAAGCCATGCCCTGCGGCACGAGCAGCGCGGTCAGCACGAGCCCCGCCGTGACGTCCTTCCCGAGCCATCGCGGCCGATACCGGCGGAGCATCCCGATTCCGGGCACCACCGACGAGATGCTCACCATCCCGGCCCCTCTCACCCGGCGCGCGGACCGTCGTCGCAGGAGCAGCCTCGCACGGGCGGGCGCGGACGCCCATCGTCCGAACCGGGTGGAAGGAGCGCGAGGACGCAACGGCTCGCCCGTGCACCTGCCGGCGCGAGTCCGGCCGCCTCATTCCATGGGGGTGATGCCGCGGTGCCGGGCACGCGCCATGCTCCGAACGGGCGGTTCCGGCGACCCCGGCGGCCGGCCGGTCGGCCGCGCCGGGACAGCGCCGGAGAGGATGGAGAACGCCCGCCATGAACGCACCCCAGGCCAGCCAGGTGGAGTCGTCGTCGGAGCCGGGACAACGGTGGTGGGCGAGGGCAGCGCTGGTCCTGTGGGTCGCGGCACTCGTCGTGCTGGTCGCGTCCGAGGGTGCGATCGGCCTGACGCTGCTGATCGTCGGGCTGGTCGGGTCGCTGTGCGTGCTGGTGGGCGCCTTCTGGTTCGTAGCCCGGCGGGGAGCGCTGCGCTGGATCGGCCTCGTCGTGGTGGTGGGCGCGTTGGTCGCGGTCGTGGTGGTCTTCCTGCGGAGCGACGTGCTGACCGTCGCGATCGTGGTGCTCGCGCTGCTGGCGGTGGGCGGGGTCGCCGCACATCGGGCGTTGCGTCAGCGGGCCAGGCCCTGGATGCCGACCAGCCAGACCCCGCCGCCGGCAAAGCCATTCATCGTGATGAATCCGAGGTCGGGCGGCGGCAAGGTCGTGCGCTTCGACCTGCCCGCCAAGGCGCGCGAGCTCGGCGCCGAGGTCGCGCTCATCGAGGGCCCCGGGCACGTGGACGTCGCGGCGATCGTGCGCGACGCTGTGGCGTCCGGCGCCGACCTGCTCGGCGTCGCCGGTGGTGACGGCACCCAGGCGCTGGTCGCCGGGATCGCCGCAGAGCACGACCTGCCGTTGCTGGTGGTCAGCGCGGGCACCCGCAATCACTTCGCGCTGGACCTGGGCCTGGACCGGGACGACCCGACCAGCTGCCTCGCGGCGCTGACCGACGGCGAGGAGGTGCGGGTCGACCTCGGGATGATCGGCGACCGCCCGTTCGTGAACAACGCCTCGTTCGGGGCGTACGCCGAGATCGTGCAGAGCCCCGAGTACCGGGACGCGAAGAACCGGACGATGCTGTCGATGCTCCCCGACCTGCTCACCGGTTCGAAGGCGACCCGGCTTCGGATGCGCACCGGCGCGCAGACGCTCACCGACCTGCAGGCGGTGCTGGTCAGCAACAACCCGTACGGCTCCGGCCGGCTGCGCGACCTGGGGCGGCGGGAGCGGATCGACCAGGGCACGCTCGGTGTGTTGGTGGGGCGCCTCGGCAGCGCGGCCGAGGCGGCGTCCCTGTTGCGCCGGCCCGAGTACCGGACCGTGACCACCCTCGTGGGCGACGGGGACGTCGTGGTCGATTCGGGGGATGGCGCCGAGGACCAGACGGTCGCGGTCGGCGTCGACGGCGAGGCGCTGGTGGTGCCGTCGCCGGTGCGCTGCTGGATCCGGCCGAAGGCGCTGCGGGTGCGACTGCCCCGGGTGCGTCCCGGCGTGCCGCTGTCGCCGGAGCCCCTCGACTGGCGGCGGGTGATCCGGCTGGCGCTGGGCGGGTGAGCGGCGCCGCCGGCCGCGGACGGCCGGCGTGCCAGGCGGATGGGGCCGGCCCGTGCACCCTCGCCGTGGGCGAGTCCCGATAATGGGACCGCCCGCCGCCGGCGGCGAGGTTTCGCGCTGGACGGCGCTCGGGGGAATGACCGCGCAATGTCATCCCGGACCCGGACGGAGCGAGCGATGAGCCAGAGTTCCCTGTTGTCCCTGCTTCTGGTGATGTCGATCGCCGCCGTGGCGCCGATCGTCTCGCGGGTGATCCCCGGCCGGCCACCGCAGGTGCTGTTCCTGATCCTCGGCGGCGTGGTGATCGGGCCGAGCGTGCTCGGATTCGCGGACACCGCCGACATCGAGCTGATCGCCGGGCTCGGTCTCGGGTTCCTGTTCCTGCTCGCGGGCTACGAACTGGACCCGAAGCTGCTGCGGGAGAAGGCCGGCCGGCAGGGGCTGCTCGCGTGGGTGATCAGCGCGGCCGTCGCCCTGGCCGTCGTCGGCGGGCTGGAGGTCATCGGCTTCGTCCACGCGTTCATCCCGGTGTCGATCGCCCTGACGACGACGGCGCTCGGCACGCTGCTGCCGATCCTGCGCGAGCAGGGGATGCTCGGCGGCAGGTTCGGGCCCTTCGTCTTCGCCGCCGGCGCGATCGGGGAACTCTTTCCCATCCTTGCGATCTCGCTCTTCCTCGGGGCGTACAGGACGTGGTGGGAGGCGCTCATCATCGCCTCGATCGCCGGCCTCGCCCTCGTGCTGTCGCTGCTCATCCGGCTGGTATCCAAGACCCGGCTGGCGTCGATCATCGGCGAGAACCAGAGCGCGACATCGCAAGCCACCCTCCGCATCACGGTCGTGCTGCTGGTGGGCCTCCTGTTGATCACGCAGCGGTTCGGGATCGAGGCGGCCCTCGGGGCGTTCTTCGCCGGCATGGTGTTGCGCGGCACATCGACCGAGAGTCACCGGGAACTCGACGAGAAGCTGGACGCCGTCGGCTACGGCTTCTTCATCCCCGTGTTCTTCGTCAGCTCCGGGATGGCGCTGGACATCGTGTCGATCGCGGAGAACCCCCTCCGGCTGCTCGTCTTCTTCCTGTTGCTCCTCGCGGTGCGCGGGCTGCCTGCCCTTCTCGTCTACCGCAAGACACTGCCCTTCGACGAACGCGTCCAGATGATGTTCCTGACCGCCACGACGCTGCCCATCCTCGTCGCTGTGACCCAGATCGGGATCCAATCAGGCGTGATGCTGCACTCGAACGCGGCCGCCCTGGTCGGCGCCGGTGTGCTCTCCGTCGCGGTCTTCCCGTTCATCGCCATCCGGCTGCGTCACCGCGCCCGCCCGCCGGTGGTGCCGGCCGCCCCGCCGACGACCGACTGATCCGCGGCCGGCCGAGTAGATTCGTCGCGAAACTCCGCTGCGTGACCCTTTCCGTGCGGATGGGTGATCCGTAGGCTCCGGCCGTGGGCGGCTGGCGGGAGCGATGGTGGACGACGCCGGCGAGGTGACGCTGCGGGTTCTCGGCGAACTCGACGCGACGCGGAACGGTCACGCCGTCGACCTCGGCGGGCGCCGCCAGCGGGCGGCGTTGGCGGCACTGATCATCGCTCGCGGTGAGGTGGTCTCGGCCGAACGGCTGGCGGAGTGCGTGTGGCCGGACGGGTTGGCGCGCGCCGCCGGCCCGCTGCACTCGTACGTCAGCCACCTGCGTCGGCGGCTGCAGCCCGAGGTCGACGCGCGCAGCCGCACGGACATGATCAGCCGCGTCGGGCGCGGCTATGCGCTGTCCGTCGGGCCCGACGCGGTCGACGCGTGGCGGTTCGAGCACACCCTCGCGGCGACGACCGAGTTGCCCGCATCGGAGCGGGTCGCCCGGCTCCGCGCGGCGCTGGACGCGTGGCGCGGACCCGCCTACGCCGAGTACGCGGACGAGCCATGGGCGGCAACGGAAGTCGCGCGGCTCACCGAGCTCAGGGCGGTCGCCAGGGACCGGCTGTTGGACTCCCGGCTCGCGCTCGGCGACGCGCCGCTCCTCGTGCCCGAGCTCGAGGCCCTGGTCGCCGACGATCCGCTCCGCGAGGAGCGCTGGCGGCTGCTGGTCCTCGCGCTGTACCGGGCGAACCGGCAGGGCGACGCGCTGGCGGCGTTGCGCCGCGCCCGGAAGCTGCTGGCCTCGGAGCTGGGCGTCGAACCGGGACCGGCCCTGCGCACCCTGGAGCGCGACGTGCTGGCGCACTCGCCGGCGCTTGCCGGGCCGGCAGCTCGGAGCGACGCCGACCCGCCGGCGGCGAGCCGGGCGCCGCGGCCATCGCACCGAGCCGGCGGCGCGGGGGCCGACGGGCGGCCTGACCTGGTCGATCGGCGGGCCGAGGTCGCCGCCCTGACGCGCGCGGTGGACGACCTGCGGGCCGGCCGCGGCGGAACCGTCCTCATCGAAGGCTCGGCCGGCATCGGCAAGACCCGCCTGCTCGTCGAGACCGGCCGCATCGCGACCGCGGCGGGCGTGCAGGTGTTGTCCGCGCGGGGCAGCGAGCTCGAGCGGTCGTTCGGGTTCGGGGCCGTGCGGCAGCTGTTCGAGCCGACCCTGGTCGAAGCCGGCCGGCGAGCCGCGCTGCTGGACGGCGCGGCGGCCGGTGCGCGCGGGGTGTTCGAGGCGGTCGGCGACGACCGGGCGGACGGCTCGTTCTCCGTGCTGCACGGGCTGTACTGGCTGGCCGTCAACCTGGCGTCGGACGGCCCGCTGCTGCTCGCGATCGACGACCTGCAGTGGTGTGACAGCGCCTCGCTGCGATTCCTCGCGTACCTGGTCAAGCGGGTCGAGGGCGTGCAGGTGCTGGTCGCGCTCACGGTGCGGACCGGGGAACCGCAGCCGACGGACGAGTTGCTCGCCGAGCTCCAGCTCGAGCCCTCCGTCACGGTTCTCCGTCCCCACCCGCTGTCCGCCGAGGGGGCCGGCACCCTGGTGCGCGACCGGCTGAGCGGCGCGGACGACGCGTTCGTGGACGTCTGCCACCGGACGACGTCGGGCAACCCGCTGCTGCTGCGCCAGCTGGTGCGGGCGCTGGAGTCCGAGGGCGTCATCCCCGACGTCGTGCACGCCGACACCGTGCGCGCGGTGGGGTCGCGGGCGGTGTCCAGCCTGGTTCGGCTCCGGCTCCGGCGGATGCCGCCCGCGGCCGTGGACGCGGCCAGGGCGGTCGCGCTGATCGGGGCGGACGCCGACCTGCCGGCCGTCGCGGCGCTGGCGAAGCTGTCCGAGGAGCGAGCCGCGGAGGCGCTGGATTTGCTCAGCCGCACCGAGATCCTGGCGGACACCCGGCCGGTGCGGTTCGTGCATCCGCTCGTGCGGGACGCGGTCTACACCGACCTGTCCAGCGGCGACTGCGCGCTGCGTCACGAGCGCGCCGCGTGGATCGTGCGGGACCGCGGCGCACCCGCCGAGCGGGTCGCCGCCCATCTGCTGCTGGCGCCTGCGCGGGGGAGCGGCGAGGCGGTCGCGGTGCTCCGCGAGGCGGCGCGGATCGCCGTCGATCGAGGCGCGCCGGACAGCGCGGTCACGTTCCTGCGCCGGGCGCTGGAGGAGCCGCCGGCCGGACGCGACCGGCTCGACGTGCTCGTCGAGCTGGGCCGGATCGAGACGTTCGTCGACGGCGCGTCGGCGGTCGGGCACCTGCGCGAGGCGTACGCCGGTGTCGACGACCCCGCCGAGCGCGCGGATCTCGCCCTGCGGATCGCAAGCACACAGACGTTCGCGTCGCGGCGCGGAACCGCCACGGCGTTCGCGCGCGGCGCCGCCGCCGGGCTCACCGCCGCGCAGGACGACGCCAGGCAGGGCTTGCTGGCGCTGGCCAGGATCGCCGGCTACATGCACGCGCTGCCCGCGCGCGAGTACCGCGACGAGCCCGCGCCGCGGGTGTCCGGCAGCGGCGACGGCGCCCGCATGCTGGCCGCCACGCTGGCGTTCGAACGGCTCCTCGAGGGCGCCGACCGGGCCGGCGCGGTCGAGATGGCCCGGTTCGCGCTGGCCGAGGACCGGCTGCTCGACGCGGGGAACATGCTGCACTGGGTGGTCGCCGTCGACGTCCTGCTCCTCGCCGACGCGGACGTCGCCGACCTGTGGCGCCGGGCCAGGGTGCGCGCGCATGCGGCGGGCAATCTGTTCGCGGTCCTGTCGATCAACCTGTGGCAGGGCTTCGCCGAGTGGCGCAGCGGCCGCCTCGACGACGCGCTGCAGTGGGTCGACGACGCCACGCAGCAGATCCGGAGCTGGGGCGGCGTCGAGGTCGGCGACCCGTACGCCGCGGCGTTCACCGCGGGCATCCAGCTCGACCGCGGCGACGTGGCGGCGGCCCGGCGCGCCGTCGAGGACGCCGGCCCGATGCCGCGGGTCGGCGAGGGCGCGCGGCTGCTCCGCCACGCCACCGCCCGACTGCGCCTCGCCGAGGGACGACCGGCCGCGGCCCTCGAGGTGCTCGCGACGGACGTCGGTCACTTCGACATCGCCAACCCGGCGTGGGCGCCGTGGCGCCACCCGGCGGCGCGCGCCCTCGCCGCGTTGGGCCGCGACGAGGAGGCGGTCGACCTCGCCGACGAGCAGGTGTCCCTGCTCCGGACCTGGGGCGCCCCGAGCTCGCTCGGGCCGGCGTTGCGGCTCGCGGGCGAGCTGCGCGGCGCGGACGGCGTGGAGCTGCTTCGCGAGGCGATGGATCAGCTGGAGCCCGGCGCGGTGGCGCTGGAACTCGCCAGGACCCGGCTCGCGCTGGGCCGGCGCGCCGAGGTCGGCCACGACGAGGCCGTGTCGCTGCTGCGCGCCTCGGCGGTCGGCGGTCGGGAGTGCGGCGCGGGCGCGGTGACGGACGCGGCGCTCGCGGCACTGGCGGACCGCGGCGAACCGCCGGGCCCGGACGACCGCGGCCCCGCGCCGCTGACCGGGCGCGAGCGGCAGGTGCTCGACCTGACCGCCGGCGGCCTCGACGCCACTGGCGTGGCGCAGCGGCTCTTCCTCACCCCGGGCGTCGTGCACGCCGTGCTCGCGTCGGCGACCGAGAAGAGCGCGGCAAGTGCGGCGTTCAAGTGATCCTCAAGTCGCCGCGGGCACCCTGGCGACAGGCCCGTCGGAAGGGGACGCCGTGAGACCCACGCCGGCCGCGGTTGATCGCTCCCGCGATCTGGCCGAGCTGCGCCGGCTGTGCGGTGGCGCCGTCTACCTGCCGGGCGACCCGGAGTACGACGACGCCCGTCGCCCGTGGAACCTGCGGGTCGACGATCATCCGGCGGCCGTCGCCTACCCCGCGTTCCCCGACGAGGTCGCGGACGTGGTGCGGGCTGCCGGCGCGGCCGGCCTGCGGATCGCGCCCCAGGGCACCGGTCACGGCGCGCCGCCGCTGAGCGGGCAACTCGGCGACGCGGTCCTGCTCCGCACCTCGGCGATGACCGAGCTCCGCATCGACGCCGCACGGCGGACCGCCCGCGTCGGGGCAGGCGTGCTCTGGGGAGACGTCGTCGCCCGGGCGGGCGCGGCCCGGCTCGCGTGCCGGCACATGTCCAGCCCGAGCGTCGGCGTGGTGGGGTCGTCCCTCGGTGGCGGCCTCAACTGGTACGGGAGGTCCCACGGGCTGCAGTGCAGCGCGGTGACCGCCGTCGAGATCGTGCTGGCAGACGGCACGATCGTGCGTGCGACGGACGATCAGGACGGCGAGCTGCTGTGGGCGGCACGCGGCGGCGGCGGCGGGTTCGGCGTCGTCACGGCGCTGGAGTTCGACCTGGTGCCCGTCGCGACCCCGTACGCCGGCATGTTGGTCTGGGAGTGGTCCGAGGCGCAGCGGGTGTTCGAGGCCTGGGCCGGCTGGGCCGCGGATGCCCCCGATGAGGCCACCACCGTGCTGCGGCTGTTCCGGCGCCGCCCGACGCGGAGCGGCTGCCGGCCGGCGTCCGGGGCCGGAACGTGGTCGTCGTCGACGGTGCGATCGTCGGTGACGTCGCCGCCGCCGCAGACGCTCTCGCGCCGCTGCGCGCCCTGCGCCCCGACATCGACACGTTCGGCGTGACGCCGGCCGCCTCCCTGGCGCGGCTGCATCTCGAGCCCGAGGCGCCGATCGCCGCCCACGCCAGCAGCACGCTGTTGTCCGGGTTGCCCCCGGACGCCGTGCGGGCGCTCATCGCGGCCGCGGGCCCAGGGTCGGGATCTCGGCTGCTGTTCGCGGAGGTCCGGCAGCTCGGCGGGGCGCTCTCCCGGCCGTCGCCGCGAGGCGGGGCGCTGGACCGGATCGACGGCGCATTCCTCGTGCTCGCCGTCGGGACCGACGGGCGGCCCGGCGGCTGGACCCGCCAGCGGGCGGACGCCGACCGCGTGATGGACGCCGTGCAGCCGTGGGGGACCGGGGCGCTGTACCTGTCGATGGTCGAGGACCCCGCCGACGAACGGCGCGGCGTGCCGGGCGCGCACTGGGCCCGGCTGTCGCGGGTGCGATCCACGGCCGATCCCGGCGGGCTGTTCGTCGCGCCGCATCCCGGCGCCGGATAGCGCTCAAGTCGGCCGCAAGATCCGCCGCAGGTCGGCGGCAAGATCGCCTCAAGGGTCCGGGGCCACGGTGTGGAGCATCGCCCACCACACCAACGCCCGGAGGACGTCATGACCCTGGCCCCATCCATCAGCGCCCCACCGCGGGACATCGCGGCGCCGTACCACGAGCTGCGCGCCGTCACCACGGGACCCGTTGTCACGCAGGGGGAGGGCGACTACGAGTTGCTCGTCTCGCCGTGGAACGTGGCCGTCGAGGTGCGGCCCGACGCGGTGCTGGCCGCGCGTACCGCCGAGGACGTCGTGCAGGCTGTGCGCTTTGCCGGCCGCCACGGACTCGTGGTCACGCCGCAGGCGACCGGCCACGGCGCCATCTCGGCGCTCGTCGGCGAGTTGCTTGTCACCACCTCCGGTCTCGACGAGTGCGTCGTGCATCCGGAGGGCTGGGCGCGCGTCGGGGCGGGCGTCAAGTGGCTGCGGGTCGTCGAGGCCGCGGCACCGTTCGGGCTGGCACCGCTGTCCGGCTCCATCACCGACGTCGGCATCGTCGGCTACACGACGGGCGGCGGCCTGGGACCGATGGCCCGCACCTACGGCCTGGCCTCCGACCGGGTCCGCGCGATCGAGGTCGTCACGGGGGACGGCGAGCTTCGCCGGGTCACCCCGACCGAGCACCCCGACCTGTTCTTCGGACTGCGCGGCGGCAAGGGCGCGCTCGGGATCGTCACCGCGATCGAGTTCGATCTCGTGCACCAGCCGACCTTCTACGGCGGATCGCTGTGGTTCGACGGCGAGCACGCCGCGACGGTGATCGAGCGCTGGCGGGCCTGGAGCGCGGAGCTGCCCGAGGCGGCCACGACCTCGTTCGCGCTGTTCCGGCTGCCGCCGATGCCCGGCGTGCCGCCGCAGCTCGCCGGCCGCCTGACGCTCTCCGTCCGCTACGTGTGGACCGGCGACGCCGAGGACGGCGCCCGCTGGTTCGCGCCGATCCGCGCCGCGGCGCCGGTCCTGCTCGACGATGTCGCCGACAAGCCCTACACGGCAATCGATTCCGTGCACACCGACCCGCTCGATCCGATGCCGGCGCGGGAGGCCGCCGCGGTCCTGACCGGGTTCCCGGCGGAGGCGGCGGACACGCTGCTCGCCCTCACCGGCCCGGCGTCGGCGTCGCCGCAGGTGCTGGTGGAGGTCCGGCAGATGGGCGGCGCGACCGCACGGCGGGGCGCTCACGAGAGCGCGTTCTCCTCGCGCGCCGCGGCCTACGCGCTGCTGCTGGTCGGCGTCCCGGCCGTGCCCGGCCTCCTGGACCACCAGCGCGCCGTTCTCGACGCGATGCAGCCCTGGGTCGGCGGCCACCGGATGCCGAACTTCACGTTCGACGGGCCGGACCTGCCCGCCGCGTACGACGAGTGGACGCTCGCCCGCCTGCGCCGCGCCATCGCCACCTACGACCCGGACGGGGTCATCGCGATCGGGCGCGCGCTGAACTGACGCCCAGCGGCGCAGCGGACCGCCTCACGCCTGCCAGGAGCGGGGCGCGAGGCGGTCCACCGCGTCGGCGACCAGATCGTCGCCCGCGGTGAGTTCGATGGCGGTGCGGTTGACGTCGGGACGGAACAGCGCGCCCGCGACGAAGGCGGCGACGTCGTCGCGCGGGATCGAGCCGTAGGGGATCGCGATGCCGGCGCGCACCCGGCCGGTGCCGGGGTCGTCGAGCAGGGTGCCAGGTCGCACGATCACCCAGTCCAGGTCGGTGCCGGCCAGGTGGGCGTCGGCCCGGCGCTTGACGGCCATGTAGTGCTCGAATCCGGCCGCGCGCGGGCGATCTCGGCCCGCGTCCAGGAACACCGAGACCAGCACGAAGCGCCGGACGCCGGAGGCGAGGGCGGCGTCGGCGGCCTTGACCAGTCCTTCGCCGTCGATGGCGGTGGTCAGGTCGGCGCCCGTACCGTGCGCGCCGGCGCTGAAGACGACGGCATCGTGCCCCGCGAGGGCGGTGGCGAGGGTGTCCACCGGGTCGGCGATCAGGTCGCCCATCCACGGCGTACCGCCGGCCGCCCGGATGACCGCGTCCTGACCGTCCGCCCGATGCATGCCGGTGACGTGGTGTCCCTGCGCGGAGAGCAGGGCGGTCAACCGGCGACCGACGCCGCCCGCGGCACCGATCTGGAACACGCGGCGGGACTGGGGATGTGTGGTCATGGCTGCATTGTCGCGGGCCCGCTTGGTCTGGGCTGCCCGGGCTTCGCCCGCCGGGCGCGACCGACGTGGATCGGTGGGGTCTTCGCGATCGATCAGTTTTCAAGAAGCTTCGGCCGCGTCGCCTCCCTAGCATCGAGTTCGTTCCCACCGGATCTCAGAGAGGACACCGCGATGACCGCCACGAAGAAGGCACCAGAGAACGCCGCCGCGAAGGGGACGTCCTACGAAGGATTCACCGCGGAGGAACGCGCCGCGATGAAGGATCGAGCCCAGGAACTGAAGTCGGCGGCCCGCCGGCCGCGCGGCAACAAGAAGGCGGAGGCGGCGGACGGTGAGAGTGCCCTGCGGGAAAAGCTCGCGGAGATGGAGGAGGCCGACCGCGACATGGGCGAGCGGATCCACGCCATCGTCACCGCGAACGCCCCCGACCTGACGCCGCGGCTGTGGTACGGGATGCCCGCCTACGCCAAGGACGGCCAGGTGGTCTGTTTCTACCAGCCCGCGGCGAAGTTCAAGGCCCGCTACGCGACGCTCGGATTCAACGACCCCGCTCGACTCGACGATGGCGCGATGTGGCCGACGGCGTTCGCGCTGACGAAACTGACCGCGGCGGACGAGAAGCGTATCGGCGCGCTCGTGAAAAAGGCGGCGGGCTGAGGCGGAGCGAGGATGGGCGTGCGGGCGATCGGATCCGCGGGTCGGACATCCAAGGCGAAAAGTCGACGCGGTCGCCGGTGAGCGTTAGGTTGACGCGGTCGATCCGGCCGCGTCAGTTGTCGGCGGGGCGACCGACCTCCTCCCGACACCGGATGGGCGACCCATGGCGATCTTCTCGACCGACCCCCTGTACGAAGAGTTCGCGGTCAACCTCGGGCTGGCCTGGGGCGGCCAGCTCGGCGAGGTCATCGCCACCTGCTCCGGTGTCGCCGACGGCGACGACGCAGGGTGGAACGAGGCCTGGTCCGCCACGGCCGACCGGTTGGTCGCCGAGGCCGACAAATCGGTGGCTGCCGGTCATCCCAGCGCGGCCGCCCGCGGGGCGTACCTACGGGCCGCGCGGTACTACGCGATCGGCTACCACCCGCTGTTCGGCGCACCGATCGACCCGCGGTTGCGTGTCGGCTTCCAGCGCCAGTCCGACGCGTTCGCCAAGGCCGCGGCGCTCCTCGATCCGCCCGGCGAGGCAATCGAGATCCCGTTCGAGGGCACCACTCTGCCCGGCTGGTTCTTCCGGCCGGACGGCGACGACCGTCCCCGGCCGCTGCTCATCGCCACCGACGGCTACGACTCCACGGTGTACGAGATGTACCTGGGTCAGGCGATTCCCGCCCTCGAGCGGGGCTGGTCCTGCCTGCTGTTCGACGGGCCGGGCCAGGGCAGGGCGCTGTTCGAACAGGGCCTTCACCTCCGGCCCGACTGGGAGAACGTCGTGCCGGCCGCGGTCGATGTCGCCCTGGCGCGCGGGGATGTCGACCCCGCGCGGATCGCGCTGACCGGGTGGAGTCTCGGCGGATACCTCGCGCTGCGGGCGGCGACGGGCGAGCACCGCCTCGCGGCCTGCATCGCCGACCCCGCCCTGTACGCGATGGACGAGGGCATGGTGCCCCGGCTGGAGGCGGCCGGGGTCCCGTCGAACGCACTCGCGGGCTACCCGGACGTGTCCCCGGAGACGCTGTCCCAGATCGAGCAGAAGATCACCGCCAGCCGCGCGCAGTACTGGGCGCTGATCCAACGCGGGTTCATGGTGCACGGCGTCGACTCGCTCGGCGACTACCTGCACGAGATCTCCGAATACACCCTGAAGGACCGCCTCGCGGACATCCGCTGCCCGACCCTGCTGTGCGCTGCCGAGCAGGATCCGCTGTCCCGGAGCGCGCCCAAGGTCCGGCCTGAGATGACCGCCCCCACAACGGAGATGACGTTCCTGGCGAGCGAGGGCGCGGGCGACCACTGCGAGATGGGCAACCGGGCGCTGTTCGACCTGCGCGTCTACGACTGGCTGGCGGACGTGTTCGGCTGATCCGTCCCGCGAGCTCTGCTCAAGCCTCGGGTATCTCCCTGCCGAAGGCCTCGAGGGTGATGGCGTCCGGTTCCGGTCCTCTGCGGACGCCGCGATCGAGCGCGGTGATGGCGGCCAGCTCGGCCTCGCCGAGCTCGAAGTCGAAGACGCCGAAGTTCTCCGCGATCCGTTGCGGGCGCGTCGATTTCGGGATCGCGGATCGCCCCTGCTGGAGGTGCCAGCGGAGCATCACCTGCGCGGGCGTCCTCCCGTGCGATGCGGCGATACCGGCGATGGTCGGGTCGTCCATCGTGCTGCCGCCCTGGCCGTCCCGGTAGAAGGTGATCCCCCCGATCGGCGACCAGGCCTGCGACACGATGCCGTGTGCTGCGTTCGCGGCCAGCACGTCCGGCTGGCTGAAGAACGGATGGATCTCGATCTGGTTCACCGCCGGCACCACCGTCGCCGACTGCAGCAGCCGGTCCAGGTGCTCGCGCATGAAGTTGCTGACGCCGATGGCGCGCACCCTGCCGTCTGCGAGCAACTGCTCCAGGGCCCGGTACGCCTCCAGGGTGAGATCGAATCGGGTCGGCAGGGCCTGATGCAGGATGAGCAGGTCGATCTGGTCGACGCCGAGCTTGCCGGCGCTCTTGTCGAAGGCGTGCAGCGTCGCGTCGTAGCCGTAGTCGGAGATCCAGACCTTGGTCTCGAGAAACACGTCGGATCGGTCGACGCCGGCACGACGAATGGCATCGCCGACCTCGCGTTCGTTGCCGTAGGCGGCAGCGGTGTCGATCAATCGGTACCCGGTGCGCAGGGCGGATTCGACGGCGCCGACCGTTTCGTCCGGCGGTGTCTGGAAGACACCGAAGCCGAGGGCGGGCATCTCGATGCCGTTGTTCAGGGTCACGGTGGGCGGCATGACTCGACGCTACGGCGTCGGCTCGATCGCCGCCGACAAGGGCTCTGCACGGCCGACAACGGCCGGCGCCGCCGTTTCGGGTATGCGGATCCTCAGCTGGTGACGTCCTTCGTCGCGAAGCGGGCCCAGGCGGCGGTCAGGAAGATCGCCGTGTAGGTGGCGGCGCTGACGATGCCCATGGTGACCTGCTCGGTCGCGATGGGGTCGCGGAGGAGATCGCCGAACGCCAGCCAGTAGTGGGTGGGCAGGTACGGGTGGATCGCCGACAGCTGGGTGACGGCGTCGAGGATCTGGCTGATCACGGCGAGCCCGACGATCCCGATGGTGGCGCCGATGGGTTGTTCGGTGAGGGTCGAGACGAACAGCCCGATCGCGCCGAGCGCGGCGAGGCAGACGGCGAGGTATCCGCAGACCAGCGTCAGGCGCCAGAGGCCCTGCCCGGTCGAGATCTGGCTGCCGGACAGCAGTGTGACGGGTCCGGTGCCGAACAGCGCCAGGCCGAGGACGACCCCGACGACGGCGATCAGCAGGACCGCGACGACGGTGAAGATCAGCACCGCCAGATACTTCACGGCGAGCAGCCGGCGGTCGTTGCACGGGGGTCGCCAGGAGGTACCGCAGGGTGCCCACGTTCGCCTCGCCGGCGATGGTGTCACCGGAGATGGCGGCGACCGCGAGCGGCAGGAACAGGGGCAGCTCGACGGTGAGCGCGGCGAGTCCGACGAACAGTCCGTTGCTGGTGGCTTGGCCGAGGAAGCCGGACCCACCGCCCTCCGGGGAGCCGCTGAACCTGACGGCCAGGGCGATGATGATCGGCACGGCCGCCAGCACGCCGAGACCGGCGAGGTTGCGACGCCGGCCGAAGATCAGGCGCAGCTCGGAGCGCAGGAATCGGGTGGACGGCCGCCGGGTCGGTGCTGTGCGCCGGGCGGTCGGAGACTCAGCCGCTGACACCGAAGCCCTCCCCGGTCAGGGTGACGAAGATGTCCTCGAGGTTCACGGGCACCGGTCCGAAGGCGGACACCGGAACCCGGTCGTGGACGAGCGTCTCGATGATGGTGGTCGGCGGCAGCGCGCCGGCGGCGGCCGTCACCGCATCTGACGCTCGGGCGATGTCGAGAAGTCCGAGCGCCTGGAGGCTTTCCGCGGCGAGATCCGGCCGGTCGGTTTCGACGCGGATGCGGGGGGTCGCGCGGGCGCGCAGCTCGGCGAGGCTGGACTGAGCGACCAGGGAGCCGACGTGCATGACGCCGACCTGCGTGCAGATCTGCTCGACCTCCGAGAGCAGGTGGGTGGACAGCATGATCGTCACGCCGGCTGCGGCGAGATCGCTGATCAGCGAACGCACCTCGCGGGTGCCCTGCGGATCCAGGCCGTTGGTCGGCTCGTCGAGGATCAACAACTCGCGGGGTTGCAGGAGGGCGGCGGCGATCCCGAGGCGCTGGCGCATGCCCAACGAATAGTTCCGGTACCGCTTGGTCGCTGCCGCCGCCAGCCCGACGCGGTCGAGCGCACCGGCGATGCGCGGTGGCGCAGGTGGCCGGGTCGGCGGTGCGGTCGGCGGCGTCCAGCCGGCGGAGGTTGTCGCGGCCCGAGAGGTACGGGTGGAATGCCGGCCCCTCGACGAGCGCACCGACGCGGGGCAGCACGCGTTGGGAGTCCTGCGGCACCCGGCCGCCGAGCAGGGTGGAACTCCCCGAGCTCGGCCTGACCAGACCGAGCAGCATCCTGATCGTGGTCGTCTTGCCCGAGCCGTTGGGGCCGAGGAACCCGTACACCGATCCGGCCGGGACGGCGAGATCGATCTGGTTGACGGCGATCTGGCCGCCGCGGAACCGTTTGGTGAGCCCGGTGGAGCTGACCGCGAACTCGGCGGCGCGGTCGCCTGCATCGGTCTCGAGGCCGGGTTCGGGCCGGGCGACGACCGGTGAGCTCACCGCCCCGCCGCCTGGTAGAGCAGCTCGGGGGTGACGGCGCCGGCGAGTACTCGTCCGTCGTCGGTGAGGAGCACGGACAGCAGCGCCGACTGCAGCAGCCGGCCGCTGCCCCACGGCCCGGTCACCGTCGGCAGGGAGCCGACGATCGGTGCCAGGGCCCCGGTCCCGGCATCCGGCACGGACAAAACGAGCACCGACGTCCATCCGGTGCCGACGACCTCGGGGACGCCGGTCGGGTCGACGGGAACCAGGCGCTGGAACTCCCGCGCGCCGCCGAGCATCCCCCCGCCGAGGGTGGACTCGGTGACGGTCGCGTCGGGTGGCGGCGTGAAGGTGAACTGCTCGGCGTCCGGCGTCTCGAAACTGACGGCGCTGAAACCGACCTCGAAGGCGGGAGTCGGGGCACCAGTGGCGACGACCTGGACCCGCAGGGGCAGGTGGTACTCCGCGTCGATGGCGATCCGGATCTGTCCGATCAGTGATCCGGAGTCCTTGGGTGCGAGCACGAGCTCGTAGGCATCCCTGCCGGCGACGGTGTCGGTGCCCTCGGTGGTGACGGCGGTGGTCGGATCGAGGGCGGCGAGGGCGGCGTCCGCGGCCTGTTGCGGCGTGATCGTGGGAAGGTCGGGTTCGGCGGCGGCGCCGTCCGCGGGGCGCGCCGGCAGGGTGTAGTGAGTGGCCGCGTTGGAGTCGCTGGACCAGGTCCACAGGTCGGTGCCGTTGCGGACCAGGTCGGACTCGCCGAGGGTGCCGAGCAGCGCAAGCCGCTGGCGGTCCTCGCCGCCGTACCAGATGCGCAGGGTGTGGGTTCCGGAGACGAGGGAGCTGAAGCTGGAGCTGCCCTGCCCGCCGATCTGCACCGGCAGCTCGGGCAGGCCGAGCTCTGCGGTCTGCACGACGGTTCCGGAGAAGCCGGGCACAGTGGCGGTCTGCACGTCGACCAGCAGTTCGGCGGCGGTGCGGGGTGGCAGGGTGGGGTTCGCGGTCGCCGTGGCCGCCGTGATCCCGGCGGCACCGAGGACGATGGCGACAACGGCGCCGGGCACGGCCCAGCGCAGCGCGGGATGGGTGGTCGACGCCATGGCGGACATCCTCGGGTGTGCGGCTCGCAGCGGACAACGGTCTGGGGTGTGATCCCCGCGCCGATTCTGCGGGAGGCATGCTGAGAGGAGCTTGAGAGAGGAACCTAGCCGTGCGGGTACTGGTCGTCGACGATGAGCTGCGGCTGGCCCGCGCGCTGCAGAAGGGTTTGCGCGCCGAGGGTTTCGCCGTGGATCTGGCCCACGACGGGGTCACCGGGCTCGCTTCGGCGCGCGCCGGCGGTTACGACGCGGTGGTGCTCGACGTGATGCTGCCCCGGCTGTCCGGCTACGAAGTCGTCCGCGCCCTGCGGCGGGAACAGAACTGGGTGCCCGTGCTGATGTTGTCGGCGAAGGACGGCGAGCACGACCAGGCCGACGGGCTCGATGTCGGGGCCGACGACTACCTGACCAAGCCGTTCAGCTACGTGGTCCTCCTTGCGAGGCTGCGTGCGCTGCTCCGTCGCGGCGCGCCCGAGCGACCCGCGGTGTTGACCGCCGGCGACCTTCGGCTGGACCCGGCGGCCAGGCGGGCGTGGCGGGCCGACAGCGAGATCGACCTGACGGCCCGGGAGTTCTCCCTGCTGGAGTACCTGATGCGGCGGGCAGGTGAGGCCGTCGCGAGATACGACCTGCTCGAACACGTCTGGGAGTCCTACGGGCCGTCCGACGCCAACGTGGTCGAGGTCTACATCGGGTACCTGCGGCGAAAGATCGACGGGCCGTTCGGTCGGAAGGCGGTGACCACGGTGCGCGGCGTCGGCTACCGGCTGGAACCCGACGGTGGCTGAGCGGCCGGCAGGTGCGAGCCTGCGGACCAGGCTGGTGCTGTTGACCACGATCGGGCTGGCGGTCGGCCTGGCCGTCGGCGGGGTGGCGCTGATCGTCGTGCTCCGGGTCGGGCTGGAGCGGGCGTCGGACGACGCTGCGCGGCACGTCGCGCAGGAGATCGTCGCAGTTGATCGACAGGGATCGGCTCCCCGACCCGATCCCGGCCGGCGGGACCACCGTGGTGCAGGTGGTGGATGGCCAGGGCAGGGTTCTGGCGGCCTCCGCCGGAGCCGATCGGCTGGTCCCGGCGCTGCCTGCCGACCTCCGGGCTGCCGCGCTCGACGGGCCGTTGACGACGCCGGGTGCTCGGTTCGGCGTGCAGAGCCCGATGCGCGTGGTCGCGGTGACCGCGGGTGATCCGCAGAGTCCGACGTCGATCGTGGTCGCCACCCCGGCCGGCGACATCGACGAAGCGGTTCGCGTCGTGCGGCTCGCGGTGATCATCGGCTACGCGGTGCTGCTCGCGGTGATGGCAGCGGTGGCCTGGCGGTTGATCAGTGCGACGCTGCGACCTGTGGAGGAGCTCCGCGCGGGCGCGGAGGCGATCACCGGCGCGAGCACATCGGACAGCCTGCCGGTGCCGGACTCGCGCGACGAGATCCGCCGCCTCGCAGAGACGCTGAACGACATGCTCGGCCGGCTGGAGTCCTCGCGGCAACGGCAGCGAGCGTTCGTCGCCGACGCCGCGCACGAGCTGCGGTCCCCGCTGACCAGCCTGCGGACACAGCTCGAGGTCGGGGTGGCGACCGGCGACCCGCCCGACGCCGCCGATCTCCTCGCGGAGGTGGACCGGTTGTCGCGGCTGGTGAACGACCTCCTGATGCTGGCCCGCCTGGATGACGCAGAACCGCCACCGCGGCGCTCCGTGGATGTGGGTTCCGTGGTCGAGCAGGTCGCCCAGCGCTTCGCCGACCGCCGGGTCCCGGTCACGGTCGCCGGCGAGCCGGCGGGACGCGTCGACGCCGACCCGGTGGCGCTCGACCGAGCTGTGGCCAACATTGTCGACAATGCCGTCCGCTGCGCGGCCACCGCCGTCACCCTGAACGTCGGGTCCACCGCTGCCGGCGTACAGGTGGTGATCTGCGACGACGGGCCGGGCATCCCTCGGGCGGATCGTGAACGCGTCTTCGAACGCTTCGCCCGGTTGCAGGACTCCCGCGACCGGGACAGCGGTGGCAGCGGGCTCGGGCTCGCCATCGCCCGAGAGCTGATCCGGCAGCAGGGCGGGTCGGTCGCGCTGGCCGACGCCGACCCTCGCGACCAGCGACCGGGGCTTCGCGTCGTGGTCTCCCTGCCACTCTCCGGTTCCGTGTCCGAGCCGGGCACCGCTACGCCCGGCTAGGTTTCCCGGTTGTGTCGGAGCCGCGCGCGGCGGTCACGGTGTCGTCGGTGATGCGCCAGCGCATGCCCAGGATTCCGTCGGCTCCGACGATCCACTGAGCATGCAGGCGGGTGCCCACCTCTCGTGTCGTGTCGGCGCGTGGGTCGCTGCGATGCCGCACGGGCGGCGGTGGGCTGAGGGGCGGGGCGGGGGCGGTGGCGATGGACATGGCAAGACCTTTCGCATGACGGCCGGGGGTCCGGACGAGCCCGGTTCTGGGCAACACAAGAATCCGGACGCGGGCCACCGTGAAGGGTCCGCCGGCCGGGGGAGGCAACGGATGAAGTCGCGCCCCACCCATCGGCGGACTCGGCGTCCATCAAACGACCGACAGGACAGCCGGTTTCACCCGTCGGCGTCGACCGGCGGCCATCGTTCCGGGCTGCCCGACCAATCAGACAACGATCCGACTGACAGCTCGTCGAACCGAGACCCTCCATTTGATGCGGACGGATCCGCCGCTTGCGTCGCCCGATGTCCTACTCGATAAGCCCCGCCAGGGCGGCGAGGTCCGCTCGATCCTTGGCGCCCTCGATTTCGCCGTCGCGCGGAACCGACTTGCCGGCCCGCAGGAGGGCCAGCGGAATGACCCGGGTCGGGACGCCGTTCAACTCGCGCCGGTGATTGCCGAACGGCAGCGTCGACCACACCACCGGATTGCCGGGGAATGGAATCACTATTTCCTCGCCGCCATTGCCGCCGGATTCGATGAAGGTGAACTCGGCCTCCACCGCCCCGAATCGAAAGCGCGTGCCGACCACGTCGTTCGGCGTCGGCGCGTGACGCCAGCCCGCACCGGCGAGAACGGTCTTGATGGCTTCATAGTCACCCCGCCAGGCCGCGACGTCGATGTCCTCGTGCGGACGGGTCACCGACCCGACCCAGAAGTCGACCGCCCACCCGCCGAACAGCCAGAACTCGATGTCCGCCCTATTCAGGGTCGAACTGAGCCCGCCGATCGCAACCAGTTGTTCGCGCACCTGCGCGGAGGGATGGGGATCGGTCATCGACCGACCCTAGACTCAGGCGATGTCGCCGTGAAGTGTCTCCGGAGTTGACATTCGGCGCAAAACCGTCGCGGCGGTGATCGGCAGCAGCTGCCGAATCGCCGTGCAGTTGATGTTCCTCAACCATGGTTGGCCGGACGACCTCGATGAGATCGCTGCGGTTCGTTCCGACCTCGACGGCTACACCGGCTGGGTCTGCGATCACGCGTATTACCAGCTCGTCGTCGCGGTCGGCGGGATCCGGCACCAGCTCGGAGCCACAACGTGACCGCGGTTGCGGTCCGGGTCGACGGCCCGTGGGCGAGGGTGATGGATGCTTGCCGTGAAGTCCGGGCTGGAGTCACGGAGGGTCCTATCGTTGAGACCGATCGCGTTGCGGCGCGCCAGGACACATCGTGTCGGCGCGGGCATCGTCGGCGAACGGGTGCGCATTGAACAGTGGGCAAAACACCCGGTGGATACACGGATGCGGTCAGCGGGTCAGTGAGGGCGAGGAGACGGGAATGGCCGAGCGGCCGGCAGCACCGCGACGTCGGTGGGTCCGATGACCGCGAAGCGGAGCCGCTCCGTCGCCGCGTCGCTCACCCGATCCTGGCCAGGGCGGCGGTGATGTCGAGCGAGGCAGACGCCGCGCTGCTGGGCGACGCGCTGTCCCGGGCGAAGAAGTTGCTGCGCAAGGATCGTCCGCACCGATGGTTGCACACCCAGGGTGTCGGGAACCGCGCCGCGGAGCTCGCGCCGACGGTGCGCAAGGCGGACCGGGTGGTGCTCATCGCGGCGGCGTGGCTGCACGACATCGGATACGCGCCGACAGTGCGCGACACCGGGTTCCACCCGCTGGACGGCGGGCTGTACCTGCGCGGCGAGGACTGGGACGACCGGATCGCCGCGCTGGTGGCGCACCATTCGGGGGCCCGCTTCGTGGCGCCGCGCCGCGGCCTGAAGCGGCTCATGTCCGAGTTCGAGTTCGAGGAAGGCGAGGTGTCTGACACGTTGACCTACGCGGACCTGACCGTGGGCCCGCGGGGAAAGCGGATGAAGGTCAAGGACCGGATCGAGGACGCGCGGAAGCGGCACGGCAAGGACTCGCCGGAGGGCAAGGCGCGGGTCGAGCGCGAGGAGTATCTGCTGGCGGTGGCCGACCGGGTGGAGCAGCGTCTGGCGGCGCTCAAACGGAAATGACGGCACGAACGGCCGGGTGCGCCCGGCCCCGCCGGTCCGGCGCGGAGCAGCGAGCGCTGACGCGGCGCGGGCCGGTGAATCAGCGGCCGAAGATCCGGCCGGCAGGTCCGAGGCCGAGGAAGACGGACTCGCCGGTGGCGTCCTCGACTCCGTCGTTGTCGGTTACCACGTACACCTGACGGTCGCCGCCGACGGTGAGACCCTCGACCTTCTCCTGGGTCCAGCCGTGGGTCGCGGTGAGATCCGGCAGGAGGTGCGGGCAAGGGTCTTGGACAGCACCGGCAGCCCGGAAACGGGACCCACGGGATGTCGACGGTGTAGATGCGTTTGACCGCGGCGGAGGCGCCGGGCCTGTCGTCGCGTTCCTGGACGGCGAAGGTGTTCGCGTCCACCGTGGTGATCTCGGACAGGCCCACCGCGGACCCGTGGCCCTCAGGAATTGGTCCACTGTCGTCAACGTGGCGGGCGCCGCGCCTTGGATCAACCCGCGTCCCGCTCACCTCGCAGGAACCCGGAATCTTCCGCTGAGAGACGCCCGTTTCATGAAGGTCGTCCCTTTCCAACGTCGGATCCCAGGATGATTTCCAGATGGCGAGGGTGTAGCGTCCGCCCGCATGTTCTCCCCGCGCCACGCCAGCGCCGTCATGGTCCGGAGGCCACAGTGAAACACCCGAAGGCCGTCATCGCTCTGCTCACCGTCGGTGCCCTGGCATGTGCCCCGGCGATCGCCTACGCCGCCCCACCCACGGACACCACCGCGCTGGAGGAAGCGGTGACGGTTGAAGCCGTCCGCGCCCACCAGGCCGAGTTCCAGGAATTCGCCGATCTCAGCGGCGGCACCCGAGAGGCCAGCACGCTGGGTTACCAGCTGTCGGCCGACTACGTGGCGGGTCTGCTGGAGGCTGCCGGGTACGAGGTGACCCGCCAGCCGTTCGTGTACTCCTACTACGAGGAACTTGGAGCTCCTACGGTCGTCGGGACGTCCCCGGGCTTCCCGTTCACCTATACCGACGGCGAGAACATCTCGACGATGGATTACTCCGGCACCGGCACCGCGACCGGGGTGGTGCAGGGCGTGAACGACAACATCGTGCCGCTGCCGGTCGGCCAGCCGGACGGCACGTCGAACGCCGGTTGCGATGAAGCGGACTTCGCGGGTTTCACCGGCGACATCGCTCTCATCCAGCGCGGGACCTGCGACTTCTCGGTCAAGATCGCCAACGCGGTCGGGGCAGGCGCCGACGCCGTGATCATCTTCAACGAAGGCAACAGCGAAGAGCGGAGCGGCGTCGACTTCGGCCAGGCCAGTTTCCCGCAGGACGTCCCCGTCATCGAGATGAGCGCCGAGGCAGGGGCGGCGCTCGTGGAGTTCATCGAGTCGGAGGCCGCGGCCGGCCGACAGGTCACGCTGACGGTGACCACCAACACGGTGTCCGAGGATCGGGAGTCGGAGAACGTGATTGCGCAAACGCCGACCGGCCGCACCGACCGGGTAGTGGTGTCGGGGGCGCACCTCGACTCGGTGATCGAGGGCCCCGGCATCAATGACAACGGTTCGGGATCGGCGGCGCAGCTGGAGGTCGCGCTGCAGATGGCCGAACTGGGCATCGAGCCCGTCAATCAGGTGCGGTTCATCTGGTTCGGCGCCGAAGAGGCAGGCCTCGTCGGATCGGCGTACTACGTCAGCCAGCTGACGAAGCGCGAAACCAAGAGCATCGCCGTGATGCTCAACTTCGACATGATCGGCTCCCCGAACCCGGGCTGGTTCGTGTATGACGGTGACGCGTCCGACACGGCCTCCACCGGCTCGACCGGGTCCGGCGTGGTGGAGGACGTGTTCGTCGACTACTTCGAGTCGATCGGCCGCGAGACCGAACCGACCGCGTTCGACGGCCGCTCCGACTATGACGCGTTCGTTGCGGCCGGCATCCCCGCCGGCGGCCTCTTCACCGGCGCCGAGGACCTCATGACGGCGGAGCAGGCGGCGAAGTGGGGTGGCACCGCGGGCGTGGCGTTCGACCCGTGCTACCACGCCGCGTGCGACACCTTCGACAACGTCGATCTGGAGGCGCTGGACGAGATGACCGACGCGATGGCCCACGCCGTCCTGACGTTCGCGATGACGTCCTCCGCCGTGCAGGGCACCGCGAAAGGCAACGCGTACGGCGCCTACGACCCCACGTTCCGTGGATCGAAGGCGATCAAGTAGCGGACACGGTCGGGGAGCAGCCTCGGGTCGCCGAGGCTGCTCCCCGAGCGCTCCTCTGGCGAGGCCTCCCGGACGTCGTGCCCTGGTCGCCGAGGTGATCGGCGGAACCAACCGGCGCCGCGGAGCTGCTCGCCGTCGGGTGCACATTCTCCCGTCGGCTGGCGAGCTTGGAACAGGTCATCGCGGGTCTGTGACGACCCGCCTCTGGTCGTCCCTCGAGGTAGCGGTCGATGGTCGGCCTGGTCACCCGAAACTCCGCAGGGACCTACGCGCCCTGTGCCGATGTCGGCCCTGGTCGTCGGCGTCGTCGTACAGCTGTCTCGCCATCGCCGCGGACGCGGCCCGAGCGTCGGCCGTGTGCGCTGTGATCAGCTCGGCGAAGGCCGCCAACGAGCGGGCCGCGGAGATCGTCGGCGCCGCCCTGCCCGGGGCCCCGTGGCAGCGAAGGTCGAGCGCTGCGATAAACAGCGTCCACGATCGAACAACAGCGTTGACCGGTCGCCGTCGCACGTGAACTCACTTCCGGATTTGAGATCGGACTGGCTTGAGCCCCTACAGGACAATGAAGGATGTCAGACCGATCAATTGCCCAAGGCACCTGTCACGCTGGTTTCGGTACCAGGGCGCTCCCCTCGTCAAATGCACGGCCCCATAAAGCACCAGGCCGCCTGCCGTGCCTGTTTCTCTGGTAACCTCCCGAAAGCGTCCGGCCGCATGAATATCTCGAAGCACGACCCTTGCCGGAGTATTGTTCTCACGATCGAGATCGATGAAGTGGACACCGGCGCCCTTCCGCAGCGCGCTCGTTGCCACTTCACCCAACTCCACCCCGCTGCTGAAGTACATCGGCCCGCTGTCGTTCACGACAGTTTTGATCTGCTCCTGATTGGATGACTTCACCGCCCAATCCAAATCAGGCTGCTTTGAGCTGTCGCATTCGAGGAACAGATTCCGTACAAGTCCTGTCTCGATCAGCCTCACAGCGAAGTCTCGGCCATGTCGAGAGGTATGCTCCTCGCCGACGCCGATCGCCCCATCTTCCAGGTTCATGGCCGCATGAGCGTATTGATGCTGGTTGAAACCAATCCCCTTGTGCTCGAACTGAACATTTTGATACACCACGAGATACTCCTCTGAGTTGGCGGCCTGCTCTCTTGGTATCAGAATGTCTTGAGACGCGGCCCTGCACAGCCCGCCGACCATCCCCCGGAAAAGATGACGTTCGTGTCCACCGATCGGCTGGACGCAGCCGGTCTGCCCAAGCATCCGGTCCGACTGCTGAGTGATCCGCGTCCGCTCGGTCCCACCGGCGATTCGTGGGCGCCGGATGAACAACGGCCGAACGACGCTCCCTCCACGTGCACCCGCTCACCCCTGTTCGGTCGTGGCGATCTCGTCGCGGTCTGGGACTCCGTCGGCTACGCGCGCGGTCGCCGGTCGTCCGGCGGTGGCCGATCGGGCGAGTTCAGTGCCGGGCAGCGCCGGCCGGCGTCTCTGCGAGACGAGCCTCGACCCGGGCCTTGACCGCCAGCAGGTACGGCGTGCGGTCGACCCTGAGCTGGGCGTTCGGCGAGTCGGACCCGTGACGCTCCATCGTTTCGGCAATGCGATCCTGGACCGTCATGCGACGCCCCGATGGCCCCACCGTCTGATCCGCGTAGGTCAAGGCGTCGGACAGCGGCGTTTCCTCGAATTCGAATTCCGCCATCGCCGCACCGAAACCGCGCCATTCGGGCACATATCGGGCCCCGGAATGGTGGGCCACCAGCGCGGTGATCCGCGGCTCCCATCGTGCCGAGCGAAGATAGACCGCGCCGTCGAGCGGGTGGAACCCGGTGATTCGCAGCGCGGGCGAATATCCGATGTCGTGCAGCCACGCAGCGGCGACCAGAACGGCGCGGTCCGCCGGGGGCACGGTCCGAGCCAGTTCGTCGGCCCGCTCCGCGACGCCGGACGTGTGCTGCCAGCGCTCGGGCAGGTCCCGCTCCAGGATCTCCCGCGCGCAGGCACGCGCCTCGCGCACCAGATCGCGGTCCTGTCGCCGGGTGCTCACCGCTCACCCGCCACGGGATGGGGCCGCGGCGTCGCCACATTCCACCGGCACACGTCGCCCACTGCGAAATGCACTGTCCCACCGATCATGACGGCGTGCATGGGTCCCGATCGTCCTTCGATCCGGTCGATCTGCCAACCGCCGGCGTGATGTCGCCGGTGGATGCGCGCATCGCCCGGCCCCAGGGCACACGCCAGCTCGGCGACATCGGCGTCGACCAGGAAGATCTCATCGCCGTCCGTCCATGCGGCCCACATCAGCGCGACCGCCGGCATCGTCACGAGCACCGGACGAACCGAATCGGTGATCTCCGGAAGCTGCGATGGATCGGACACGGGCCACCCCCCGGCGCCGCACCAGGCGCCATCGGTGAACGGGAGCCGGCGATGGGCGGAGAACACCGCCCGCCGGCGATCCGTCCGAACGGTCGCGATCAGTCTTCTCCGGCGTCGAGGGACTGCCCGGCGGCTCGACTTTCCGGCGTGCGAACGTCGGATGAATGGTTGGTGGCACGCCGCCGCGTCGGACAGGCGGGGGGACACGCCCCCGTGCGTCGGGTCCTGACGCCGGGGTACGGCTCGGCGGCCCGGTCGGCCCGTTCGGAGCCGGCGGGACCATGACGAGCTCGGCCGGGCGGAGGTGTTCGGGTGCTCCGGGCTGTGACCGAAAGGTTCACCGAGCGAACAATTTGATGCGGCCCCGTTCGGAATGCCAGGATGTCCGGCATGGACGATCCAGCGCCGGCGCCGACGGACCGATCCGGCGGGCCGCGGCGCGATCCGGAGGCAGCCGCGGAACACGAGGCCCGGGAGCTGACCGAGGTCGTCGAGCGCCTGGTCAGCCGGTTCCCCGACATCTCCGAGGACCGCATCCGCGCCGTTGTCCGGGATGCTCACCAGCGGTTCGACGGGAACCCGATCCGGGACTTCGTGCCGGTGTTCGTCGAGCGGGCCGCGCGTGGCACGTTGGGAGCGCAGCCGCCCGGCTGAGTTCTTCGCTGCCGGCGGCGATGGGCGCTCCGCCGGTTCACGGGCTCCAGGCTCGTGCCGCCTGCCGGCTCCGTTCGGCGCGGTGTTGTTCGTGCGCGAACAACAGCCCGTAGGTGAAGCCGTTCTCCGTGGGGTCGCCGGCCGTCGCGGCGGCGAGCCGGCGGAGCAGCTCGGCGGCGACCACGCCGTCCTGGTGGTCGCCGAGGATGTCCTGGAGGTCCTCGTACCGCTTGATCGCCCTCTTGGCCTTCTTCTTGCCCAGCACGGGTCGCGCGAGTTCGGCGGCGTAGCGCGCGCGCTTGCCCGCCTTGCGGGCCTTGTGCAGTTCGTCGTCGTCGCCGGTGTCGTTGCCGGCGGCGAGGTGCTTGCGGACCTTGCGTTCGGCTGCCGTGACCGCCCGGCGCAGCGTGGCGACCTTCCGGTCTGCGAGGTCGGTCAGCGGGGGATCGGTCGCCCACCGCCCGGATTCCCGCAGCAGCGCCAGGTACCGGCGGCCGGTCATCGCCTTCCGCAGGGTCGTCTCGTGGGCGAGCTGTTCGGTGAGCAGCTGCTGCTCGATGCGCGCGGCCACCGGGCCGAGGACCAGGTCGTCCGGCAAGTTCGCGACGGCGGCGGCGAACCGTTCCCGCTGCACCTCCCGGTCCCGGACCTCGCCCAGCAGGTCCGCGTACCACGAGAGCTCCGCATCGAACGCCGCCGCCCGGTCCGCGTCGACGAAGTCGGCGAAGATCCGCAGAGTGGAACGCAGCCGGCGGGTGGCCACCCGGGTCGGGTGGATCCCGCCCAGCCCCCGGCGCAAGCTCAGGTCACCGGCCACCAGCGCGTCGTCCTGTTCCCGCAGGTAGGCGGTGATCACCGCGCCGGCCGTGGCGCCGTGATCAGCCGGAGTTGCCGGCCGGTCGACGTCGCCGGCACCGAGCGCGCGGGCCACCTTGTTCGCGCTGGCCGACGCGGTCGCGCCGGCGGCTCGCAAGCGGTCGTCGACCGCCGCAAGCAGGTCCTCGGTACCGGCGGGGCCGAGCTCTGCTTCGACCTCGCGCCAGCTGCTCAACGTCGCCGACTGACGGCCGGGCGCAACGGCCTGCACCCGGTCGTCGGCGACCTCGACCAGCAGCGCGCCGTCCGCGTTCAGCACGCGTCGGGCCGTGCGGTCGGTCCGCACCGTCACCACGTGGCGCAGCGACCGGCCCCGCCGGAGCCCGGCGACCAGCGCCGACAGCTCTTTCGGGACGGTCGTGTCACGGCCGGTCGGGTCCAGCCGGATCTCGGTGCGGGCGTCACCGGCCGGCACCTTCAGCTGCCAGCCGTTGTCCGCGGTCCCGGTGCGCAGGCGCAGCGTGACGCCGCGGGCCAGCAGGTCGTGCCGGTCGGTGTCGAAGTACACGCTGTCCAGCCGCTGGTCGGCACGTTCGATCCGGTCGGCATTCGCGACATCGCCCAGCTCGGGCACCGAGAAACCCTCGCCCACCTCGTACTTCAGTTCCCGCTCCACCAGCTCGTGCGCCACCGATCAAGCCCTTCTCGTTCAGTCCCTGGCCCAGGCCGTTCAGGGCATGGTTCCCTCCGGCGGACCAGATCAACCGAGTCTCCGGGCATGCGGGGCAGCGTGGCGTGGCCGCGCACGATCGCGGGCCTGGATGTGCATCCCGGATGTCACGGACCGACCCGGCTGTCTCGTCTCGATTGCGAAAGCCGAGACCGGACAGGGAGCGTGACGAGATGAAGGTGTTTGTGGCGGGTGGCAGCGGGGTCATCGGGCGTCGGCTGATACCGCAGCTGGTGGACCGAGGGCATCAGGTGATCGCGACGACGACGAGCGCGGCGAAGCTGGGCGTGCTGGAGGGGCTCGGCGCCGATGGCGTCGTGATGGACGGGTTGGACGCGGCATCGGTGGGCGAGGCCGTGGCCGCGGCCCGCCCGGACGCGATCGTGAACCAGATGACGGCGCTGTCCGTGGCCCACGCCGGCAAGCCCAACCCCAGGAGGGCCGACCGCTTCTTCGCCGCCACCAACCGGCTCAGGAGCGAGGGGGTCGACCACCTGCTGGCCGCCGCGGAGGCGACGGGGGTCGCCCATCTCGTGTCGCAGGGCCACGCCAGCATGAACGGCGTCCGCGAGGGCGGATGGGTCAAGACCGAGGAGGACCCGCTCGAGGTCATCGAGGGCACCAGGGCGATCACGCATCTCGAGACGGCGGTCGTTCGCGCCGGAGGCGCCGTCCTGCGCTACGGCGGGTTCTACGGGCCGGGCGGCTGGGACGACCAGCTCGCCCTCGTCCGGAGGCGGCTGATTCCGATCGTCGGTGGCGGTACCGGCTACGTCTCGTGGGTGCACGTCGACGACGCGGCAAGCGCTACCGTGCTGGCGGTGGAGCAAGGAGTGACCGGCGTGTTCAACGTCGTCGACGACGAGCCGGCCCCGATCAGCGAATGGCTTCCGTACCTCGCTGAGCTCGCGGGGGCCAAGCCGCCGCGCCGGATCCCCCGCTGGCTGGCCCGGCCGCTCGCGGGCGGCATGGCCGTGGGCGTGATGACCGAGGGGCGCGGCTTCTCCAACGCCAAGGCCAAGCGGGAGCTCGGCTGGGAATTGCGCTACCCGTCGTGGCGGCTGGGATTCAAGGAAGAGCTTGCGTGACCCGGGCCGAGGAATTCGAGGACCTCCGACCGCTCCTGTTCGCGATCGCCTACCGAATCCTGGGTAGCGTGGCCGAGGCGGAGGACGCGGTCCAGGAGACCTGGCTGCGCTACGAGTCCTCGCCGACGCAGCCCACGTCCACCAAGGCGTTCCTGTCTGCCGTGGTCACGCGCCTCTCGATCGACGTGCTGCGCTCCGCGCGTGTCCGGCGGGAGGAGTACGTCGGGCAGTGGTTCCCCGAGCCGCTGCTCAGCGACCCGTACGAGGATCCGGCACGATCGGCCGAGCTGGCGGACTCGGTGTCGATGGCGGCACTCCTGCTGCTCGAGCGGCTGTCGCCGCTCGAACGGGCGGTCTTCGTGCTGCGCGAGGTGTTCGGGTTCGGCTTTTCGGAGATCGCCGTCGCCGTCGGGCGTTCGGAGGCGGCGTGCCGCCAGCTCGCGGTCCGGGCGCGACGTCATATGGATGTCGGGCGCCCTCGGTTCGAGGCGGACCGGCGGGAACGCGAGGAGCTGGCCGCGCGGTTCTTCGAGGCGCTCCGGGACGGCGATGTCGACGGGATCAGGGAGTTGCTCGCCGCCGACGTCGAGTTGGTCGGCGACGGGGGAGGGAAGGCGCCCGCGCTGGCCAGGGGTGTGATCGGCGCCGACAAGGTGGCGCGCCTGCTCGCATCGTCCTTCCCGGTGCTCGCCCGGGTCGGTGCCGGCGTGGAACCCCGGACGGTGAATGGTCAGCCGGGTGCGATCCTGCGCGATCGCGATGGCAAGGTCGGCGGCACGCTGGTGCTGGACGTGCTGGGTGGGCGGATCCAGACGATCCGCACCGTCGTGAATCCCGACAAGCTCGGGCACCTGGGGCCCGTCGCGGACGCCTGGGCGGTCAGCCGCGAGGTGAAGCTGGCCCGCCGGCTCGGCGACTGAGCCGCCCGCCGGGCGATCGGCCGGCGCGATGGTCCCATGACCGGGTGCGACCCGACATCCTGCGCACCCCCGACGAACGCTTCATCGCGCTGGCCGGCTGGGACTACGAGCCACGGTACGTCGACCTCGAAGGGCTGCGCGTCGCCTACTACGAGTCGGCGACCCGGACGATCCCGTGGTTCTCCTCCTTCACGGCGAACCCACCTGGTCCTACCTGTACCGGTGGATGATCCCGCCGCTGCTGGCCGCGGGGCTACGGCCGCTGGCGATCGACCTCGTGGGCTTCGGTCGGTCCGACAAGCCCGGCGCACCAAACGACTTCACCTATCGCCGGCACACGGAGTGGCTCCGCGACGTCGTCGTCGAGCGGCTGGATCTTCACGGGGTCACGTTGTTCTGCCACGACTGGGGCGGACTGCTCGGGCTCCGGCTGGTGGCTGACCACCCCGACAGGTTCGATCGGGTCGTCGCGGCGAACACCTTCCTGCCCACCGGGCACCCGCCACCCCCAGGCGGAGACTTCATGGCGTGGCGTGAGTTCAGCCAACGCACTCCTGAGCTGGCCGTGGGCGACATCGTCGACAGCGCGAGCCTCCGCACGCTCGACGCCGCCGAGATTCGGGCGTACGACGCTCCTTTCCCCGACGCGAGCTTCAAGGCGGGCGCCCGGTCGTTTCCTGTCCTCGTCCCCATCGCGCCGGACGACGCCGCCGCCATCGACAACGTCGATGCGTGGGACAGGCTTCGTCACTACCGCAACCCGTTCCTGACGATCTTCAGCGATTCCGATCCGGTCACCGCGGGAGCGGATGTGCTGCTGCAGCGCCACATGCCGGGCGCCGCGGACCGGCGCCATGTCACCGTCCGTGGCGGTCACTTCCTCCAGGAGGACGCAGGGGCCGAGATCGCCGACATCGTCGCCGAATTCGTTCGCTCCTCGTGACGGTTGAGCGGTGATGGATGAGCGCCGACCCAGCGGCAACGCCCGCCTGCACGCGTACCCTGAAGCATGCGCGGCCACCGGGCGATCGGTTTGCTCGTGCTGCTGCTCGCGGTCACATCGGCGCTGGTCATACCCGGTCTCGACGGTCGACAGGTGTCCGGGGCCGGTCATCGGGCGCCCGTGCCGCCGCCACCCCAGGTCGGCGATTGCGCGCTCGATCGGCCCGGCGAGATGCGATCGGCACTGACATTCTCCGGGGCGCCGATCCTGCACGTGCCGACCGGATCGTGCGATGCGGCGAACTACGGCGAGATCGTCTCCGTCACCGACTCCGCCGAGTTCCCGAGGGTCGTGGCGGGCGACGTGGTGAACCCGGATCCGTTGGCCTGCGCCGATCCGGCCTGGGCGCATGTCCGGCACAGCTCCGGACCTGCCCGCGGTGCCGACGGAGATCCGATCCCGTGGCGGCCGTTCTCGACGCGACGCGTCGGCATCCTCGGTCCGGATCTCTGGCAGTACCGCGACGGGCAACGATGGCTCGCCTGCGTCTTCTATCCGGGCCGGGCGCCTTATCAGGGTTCCGTCGGCTCCACCTCGGGGGCGGCGAGTCCGGATGCGGCATCGGCGTTCTCGGTTTGCCAGACCGCGACGAACCGCGGACCTGTTGATGTCGCCTGCGATGGACCGCACACGATCGAGCTCCTCGGCGTGACCGGCGACACGCGAGCCTCCGATCAGGCCCTGCTGGAGAGCTGTCGCGATCTGACGGCCTCCATCACCGGGATGGCCGACCCGACCGCCGGCGGCACGCTGGCCGTGTCGCTCCGGCCGACATCCTCTGCACCGTCAGTGATTCCCATCGCGATGGACTGGGCACGGCCGCGCCCACATCAGCTCTGTCAGATCGAGCGTGCCGACGGCGGACTCCTCACCGCGAGTCTGATCGGCCTGGGCGACCGGCCGCTGCCGCTCGGGTGACCGGCGCGCACGTGCCTACTCCTTGCTGCGGATCCACGCCCGCACCAGGTCGCGAAGCGCATCGGCCTTCGCCGCCAGGTCGTCGGTGTCGGTGAATCGCGCGACGCGCGACGTGTCGCCCTCGCCCTCGAGCAGGCCGGTGGGATCGGGAAGGGTTGCCCCCGTGTGGAACATGAGCGCCACGTGCTTGGTCGAACGAGGGTAGAAGGAGGCCAGGTTGCCGCGGAACATGAACGTGGGGGCTTTCCATTTGATCGCCTCGGACATGCGGTCGTCCACGTCCAGGATGACCTCCCGCACGGCCTGGACCAGAACCTTCTGCGGATTGTCGTAGGTCTCGAACCAGGCATCCACGTCGGGTGAACGATGTCCCACCCACCCATTGTGCCGAGCGCCGAGTGCCGTAACCGTCGCGCGCCGACATCCGCGTTCGGGTGACGTCGACGTCGGCGAGAATGGCACGGTGATGGCACGGTGATGGCACGGTGACGCACGAGGAGGTCCTGCAGGCGGGCGAGCACCGGCCGGTCGTGCGCATCGATCGCGCCGTACATCGGCCGGTCTACCCGTGGTCCGGCAGCGTCCACGACGTACTTCGGTACCTCGAACGCGTCGGTTTCGACGGTTCGCCGCGCTTTCTCGGCCTGGACCCGGACGGCCGCGAGCGACTCGGCTTCGTGCCCGGCGAGTCCGGTGCCGTGGGCTGGGCGAAGGTCGTGCCGGACGCAGGCCTCCAGGCGATGGCCCGCCTGCTGCGGTGGACTCACGACGCCCTGCGCGGATTCGCCCCGCCGGCGGACAGCCGATGGGCCGACGGAACGGGGGCTCCCGGCCAGGGTGAGATCGTCAGGCACGGCGACCCGGGACCCTGGAACGTCGTCTGGCGCGGGCGACATGGCGGTCGCCCTGCTCGACTGGGACCACGCCATGCCCGGCGACCCGCTCGACGATGTCGCCTACGCGTTGGAGTATGTCGCTCCGTTCCGATCCGACGAGGACGCCCAGCGCTGGCACGCGTTCGACGCGCCGCCGGACCGGCGACACCGGATCAGGATGTTCCTCGACGGCTACGGCGCGGACAGTTCCGATTCCGCCGTCGCCGCCATGGTGGACCGGGTGATCGCCGAGCAGTGGCGCGTCATCGCGCGGGTCGAGCGACTGGCGGCGGCCGGGACCCAGCCACAACGCGCGTGGGCCGACGCCGGTCTGCTGCCGTCGTTCCGGGACCGCGGACGGTGGAGCGAGCGCCATCGAGGGTTGTTCGGGGCGGACTGATCCGGGACGGCACCGCCGGGACGCCCGCGACTTCTCGCGGTCAGAGGTCCGCGAGCACAGCCCGCAGTCGCCGCGCGAATGCGGTCGGTTCCTCGGCGAAACCCGTGTGGTCGCCAGGGAAAAGAGTCGGCTCGATGCCCAGGGCTGCGGCCAGCGCCCGCGAGGTCCGGTCGCACAGCTGACCGCCGCTGTCCTCGCCGATGCCGATCACGATGCGCGGCGCGGCCGCCCGTAGTCGGGACAGATCCGGTTGCCAGAAGGTGGTCTGGTTGTCCATGTGCAGCACGGCGAAACGCTCGTCGGCGGCCTGTGATTCGTCGATCGGCGATCCCGCGATGGCCTCGAAGACCGCGTCGGGAAGCTGGATGTTCGCGATCGTCAGGAAGTCGGACCAGTACGCGCGCCGATCGCCGGTCAAATAGGTGGTCAGCAGCTCGTCGTGAGCGGCACGCAACTCGGCACGATCCTCGACCAGTTCCGCCAGGGGTGGTTCGTGTGCGACGACGGTGGTGATGAGGTCAGGGTGCCGTTCGACGAGGGCGAGCGCGCTGACCGCGCCGCCGCTGGACCCGAAGACGATCGCCGGCCCGGCGTCGACACGCTCGATGAGCCGGGCCAGGTCGTCCGCCCGCTGATCGGGCGTGACGTCGGCCTCCCGGTCGTCGACCTCGCTGCGCGAGATGCCGCGCGGGTCGCTCGTGAGCACGGTGTAGTGCTCGGCGAGCAGATCCGCCGCGGGCGCGAACGACGCCGCATCCATCGGCGCGGCGTGCAGGGCGAGCAACGGCCCGGAGCCGCGGATCTCGTAGTAGAGGCGGGCACCGGGCACCGCCAGGGAACCGGTACGCCTGTCCGTGGACGTTGTGGTCATCTGGGCCTCCGCTATCTTGGACGATACGGTCTACTATAACCATAACTTGGACGGTTGCGTCCAGAGTAATGTGGAGGTGGATTCATGACGTCCGGGATCGCCCGCGAGCAGCCGCCGAAGCGGCGGGCCCGCGGTCCGTCTGCCGGCAAGCGACGCGCGGTGCTCGACGCCGCTCGCGAACTGTTCCTCGAGCGCGGGTTCGCCGGAACCGGCATGGACGACGTGGCGACCGCCGCGGGGGTGTCGAAACAGACCGTATACAGCCACTTCTCGGACAAGCAGGGGTTGTTCACCGAGCTGATCGAGTCCGACGTCGGTCAGCTCGACGTGGCCCAGCACCCGCTCGTCACGGCCATGCCCGACACCGACGACGTGCGGCGCGACCTGCGTGCGTACGCCCGATTCCACCTCTCGGTGGTGATGCAGCCGCACCTGTTGCGCATGCGTCGGATGCTGATCGGCGAGGCGGAGCGCTTCCCGGAACTCGCCCGCGCCTGGTTCGCCAACGGTCCGGAGCTCTCGGTCGCGCTGTTCGCCTCCTGGTTCGCCGCCCTCGACCGGCGCGGGCTGCTGCGCGTCGCCGACCCGGTGATGGCCGGCGAGCATTACAACTGGCTCATCCTGTCCACGCCGGTCAACCGCGCGATGTCCGAGCCGCTGGACCGCCCGCTCTACACCCGGCGGCAGCTCGACCGCTATGCCGACGAAGCCGTGCGCGTGTTCCTGGCCGCGTATGGCGTTTCGACCGATTCGGATCCGGCAGGGTCGGATCCGGCAGGGTTTGGATCCGGCGGGGTCGACGGACAAGACCTAGCCGACAACGCGGTGCTCGGCCACGGCCGCCCGCGCCGATCATCCGCCGTCGAGGACGGACCCGTCACTCGAGCCGCGCCGTGGTCACCCCATGCCCGGCATGCTCAGGAACTCGTGGACCTCGATCGTCGCACCGGGCAGCATGAGGTGCGGGTGGCGATCGAGGAGGGCGCGCAGCGCGTCGAGAGACTCGGCCTGCATGATGGAGTAGCCGCCGAGGGAATCCGCGGACTCCGACGCGCCCGCGCCGACCGACGTGGCCGGTGTCAGCGGCGCTCCCAGGTCGACGACGGCCGATCCGGCCTCCTCCGCCCACGTCGTCCAGGCGTCCAACCCGGCCTGGGCCTGCTCCGGTGTGGCGTTGGCCATCTGGTCCGTGGCGGACACGCCGGCGCGGTAGAGCACGAGGTACTTGGTCATCATCGCTCCCGTCTTGCGACCGTATTTCGATTGATATCAAATTAGGCCCTTCCGCCCGGCACTGCAAGGATGGATGGGATGTCTCCACAGGGCCGCGGCGCCGACCAGGGTGCCGGACGCTGCAGCCGACGATCGATGCGCTGTCCTCGCCGATTCGACGCGAGATCCTGTGGTTGGTGTGGGATACCGAACTCGCGGCCGGAGAGATCGCGGCCGCGTTCGCGCTCACTCCGGGCACCATCTCCACGCACCTCGCGGCCCTCCGCGAGGCGGGGCTGGTCCGCATGCGCGTGGATCGGAACTTCCGGCGCTACCGCGCCGTCCGGGGGGCGATGGAGGCAGCGCTGCCGCTGCTCGCGTCGGCCGACAGCAAGTGGCAGACGGCGGACGACATTCCGGAGCGCGCGCTGACCACGTCGTCGACACAGCACTGGGTGACGGTGAGCACGGACGTGCCCCTGAGCCGGGAATCCTCGTTCGTCTCGTTCGTGGACGGGGAGCGATACTCCGAGTGGCTGGGGGTTCCCGTCGCGATCCACGACGGGCATTTCGCGGCCGACCTGGAATGGGGCACCAGGGTGCGCGGTCGGTACGAGGTCGTCGCACCGCCCGAACTCATTGCCATGCGCTGGGATTTCGACGACGACGCGGTGCCCGTGCCAGGGCGCCAGCTCGTCGGCTACCTCCGGTTCCACCCGCTGGGCTCGGGCACCCGCGTCGAGGTGCACCAAGCCGCCGCCGACGCGCGGCAGGCCGAGTTCCTCACGGTGGCCTGGTCGATGGTTCTCGGTCGATTCACCGAACACGCGGTCGGCCGAGCGGCGCCGACCGGTCCGCGGTCGCCGCGCCCGAAGCGCTCATCGACCGACCGGCGCTGACACGTCGGAGGGCGGTCGGCACGATCGGCGATCGCCGCACGGCGCGTCGCGCGCGTCGACGCCGGAGGTCCTAGCGTGAGCATTCCGCCCCGATTGCACCGAAGCCGAAGGGAGTCCCGCGATGGCCGCGCGATCGACCTCGGAAGCCTCCCGGAGGCGACAGGCCAGGGCCCCGCAGACCCAACCGTTCGACCGGTCCGCGTTGGGGTCGTCCGACCGGACAGTGCTGCGCTGGCTCGGGATGGCCGGATTCCTCATCAACACTCGCGGCACGACGATCATGCTCGATCCGCTGCTCGGCGGCTTCGACATGCCGATGATGATCGAGATGCCCGTGACCGCCGATGATGTGCCGCACCTGGACGCGATTCTTGTCACGCACAGCGACAACGATCACTACAGTGTGCCGACATGCCGGGACCTCGCCGCGGTCACCACGGCGTACCACTCCACGCTGTACGTAGGCTCTCTCATGGCGCAGGAGGGATTCCCGGCCCACGGGCACACCATCGGCGATGCGTTCGACGTCGGACCGGTCCGGGTCACGGTCACTCCGGCCGACCATGCATGGCAGAACGAGTCCCCTGGAGTCAGCGACCGCGTCTTCCAGGACGAGGACGCCTGCGGATTCTGGATCGAGACACCCGACGGTACCGTGTGGGCGCCCGGAGACTCGCGCCTGATCCGCGAGCATCACCTGACGATGCCGGCGCCGGACGCGATGCTCTTCGACTTCTCCGACAGCGACTGGCATTTCGGGCTTGCCGGCGCTGCAGAGATGGCGAACGCCTACCCACGGACGCCACTGCTGCTGTACCACTGGGGCTGCGTGGACGCCCCTGACTTCCCGCCGTTCAACGGGGACCCCGAGACGCTCCCACCGCTGGTGACCAATCCGGAGCGCATCCGCGTGCTGGCGCCGGGAGAGCCCTACGTCCTGACGCGCTGACCTGCCACGGGTCGGACCCCGTCGTCCATCTCCTGGCTGTTCGCAGGGACGCTGACCGCGACCCGCGGACAGGCGTGGTCACTCGGCGAGAATCCGGTCCAGCTCAGCGACCACCAGCGCAGGGTGATCGAGGTCGATGTCATGGGAGGACTCGACGGGAACCAGTCGACCCTGCGTGAATCGAGCCACGAAGGCCTCCTGGTTGGCGCGAATACGCGCTCGCATCTGATCGACGGGCCACGCCGTCGGAAGATCGACGGGCTCGGCGGCCAGGTAGGCGACGGGGATGTCCGGCACAGACTCCAGCAACTCGCCTCCCTGTTCGAGAGAGCCGTAGAAGTCGACGCGTTCCTGGTTGTCCTCCTGTTCCCGCATCACCTCCTCGCGCATGCCGTCGGGAATGAGCGCGTCGACGTCGCCGTCGGTGGGGAGGCTGGAGTCCAGGAGGAGCAGGCCAGCGACCTTGTCCGGATGTGCGCCGGCGAACATGGTTCCGATCAAGCCGCCGAAGGAGAAGCCCACGAGCACGTAGGGCGGCGGCACGCCAGCAGCGTCGAGCAGCATGTCCATGTCTCGCACGCTGTCGAGGCCCGAGTGCCTGCCGGCCTCGGAGTCGCTGCGACCGACGTTGAGCCGGTCGTAGGTGCACCGGCGCCCACGACCCTCGAGGAGGGGACCCAGCGCTTCGTCGAAGTCCCCTCCGTCGCCGCCGAGCCCATGCAGGTACACGATCGTCGGGCTACCGGCGGCTTCCGCGCCCTCGCACCGCAGGTACAGGCGGTGCTGACCGACGTCGATCAGTGCGGCGATGCTCTCGCTCGCCGCCGGGCTCGCGACCGCGGCCGGCGACGATCGCGCCGCCGATTGGTCGGGCGGCTGCCCTGGCTGGTTTCCCTGGCCGCAACCGGCGAGCCCGGCCGTCAACGCCGTGGCCGTGAGCGCGGCGATCCGCAGGACGCGCATGAGACTCCTCTCCGCCCGGCCCGACTGATGGCTTCGCGCGTGAGTGAGGACTGACGGTACTACCGGCCCGGGTGTAACTCGATCCCCGTGCGGCGATTGATTGTCGAGCCGGAAACCACGTTGAAGCCGGGGTGTCGATCCCCCCGTTCGGCGGATCGACAGGCGCATCCGTCGGCGAAAGGCTTTGGTCCGGCAAGCAAGTGATGTGATGTTTGCGACGGGGAGGGGACGTAACCGTGCGCCGGATGCAACGCGCCGCCATCGTTGTCACCGCCGCGATGCTGGCCTGCGGCGCCCTCGCGGGCCAGGCGTCCGCGCTCCACCCCTGGCGGCCGGCGCCGCCCGATCTGGTTGTGCTGGGCGACTCCTTCGCGGCGGGCACGGGCAACATGCCCTACGAGAACCCCGACTGCGGCGGTCGTTCCATGTTCGACTCGTACGGCAAGTACCTCGCCGCGGTCGGGGTGGCCCGGCTGCAGGCCGTCGCGGCATGCGGTGGTGCCACGACCACCGAGATCGCTCCCCAGCTCCCGCGCATCACGGCCGACACCGACGCAGTCACGATCCAGGCTCTGGGCAACGACTTCCGCTTCGGGGACATCGCCAGGCTGTGCATATTCGCGACCTGCGATCCCGGCGCGCTGCTGCCCAGCGCACCCGCAGCGACCGTGCAGCAGATGCTCGACGGGATCGTGACGGACGGTGACGAGAAGCTGCGCGTGCTCTACGCGGCGATCGACGCCCGGATCCAGGAGGTCGGGTCCGGGGCGACCGTGATCGCGGTCGGATACGGCAATCCGTACCCGCCGCCGACCGCGGCGAATGTCGCCCGATGCGACGCGCTCGAGATCGACATGACCATCGCGGAACTGCGCGTGGCCAAGACCTTCGCGGACTCCCTCAACCGACAGGTCAGGATCGTCGCGGCCGAGCGCCACTACCGATATGTCGACCCCACGCGATGGTTCGCCGGCCGCGACGTGTGCAGCGCGGTGCCTGCCTTCTTCCGGCCATACCTGCCGGTGACGCCCGCGCCGTTCCCCGGCGGGCCACCTGACCCGGCCGGCATGATCCACCCGAACCGCTTCGGTCAGGCGATCTACGCCGCCGCCGTGGGAGCCCGCTTGCTGTTCTGACACGTGTTGCTGTTCTGACACGTGCTGGCGCTGCAGGCGCTCATCGGTCCAGCTGCATGCGCCGCCAGCCCGCGACGGTGGCCGCCCCGAACGCGATCGGGACCAGCGGCACCAGGAGCAGCGGCCACGCCGACGACGCCGAGGGTGCCAGGGCCCACAGGGCCGGCGCAACGAAGGGGAGCCAGGTGCCCGCGTCGGCGAGGACGAAGACCTGTGCCGCGACGAGAATGCCGACGGCCGCGGCGATACCGGGCAACAGCCCGCGCCCGAGCGTCGACGCCCACCCGGCGGGCATGGCGACCAGAGCGGTCAGAACGCCCAGCGCCGCCTGGCGGGCGAGACCCGCCAGGGCGCCCGCGTCCGGGAGGCCGAGGCCGATCGCGACGCCGGCCGCGAGGAGCAGCAGGGCGGCGGCCAGCGCGACGGCCACCGACCAGACCGCGTAGACGCAGGCCTTGGCCATGGCCACCGTTCCGCGATTCACCGGCAAGCCGAAGAGCGCCGAGACCGTGCCTTCGGCGAACTCTCGCCCGTAGATCCACGCGACAACCACGCCCGACGCGAGAAGCCCAGCAGCGGATGATATCTGGGCAGCCCCGAACAGGAGTGCGGTCCAGTCGCCCGATGCGGCTCCGGGTCCGAGCTTGGCGACGAGCTCGGCATTTCCGCTGCGGGCCGCAAGGACCACGGTGGATGCGAGCGCGCTCACGCCCATGGCGAGCAGCGCGCCGGTCGCCCACGGCACACGCGCCGACACCGCCTTGCGCGCCTCCACGGCCAGCGCGTCGGCGAAGGCCCTCATGCCGATGCCGCCGTGGCGTCGTGCACCAGCGCGAAGAAGGCGCGCTCGATGTCGAGTCCGGCCGGGTCCAGGGAACCGACCATGCGGCCCTCGGCAATGACGGAGATCCGGGAGGCGATCCGGGCGACCTCGTCGAGATGGTGACTGGACACCAGGATTCCGGCACCGTCCCTGGCTCGGGCCAGCAGGATCTCGCGCAGTCGGATGATGCCCGACGGGTCGAGCGCATTGGTCGGCTCGTCGAGGACGATCAGGTCAGGGTGGTGCTGCAGGGCGGCGGCCAGTCCCAGTCGCTGCCGATTGCCCAGCGACAGCCGGCGCGCCTTGACGGCGGCGTATCGCCCGAGGTCGAGTTCGCGGAGTTCAGCGTCCACCACGCCCGGAACGTGCGGCGACGGGATCCCGCGGAGCCGCGCGGCCATGCGCAGGTTGGTACGACCGTCCAGCTCGCCGTAGGCCAGCGGACTTTCTACGAGCGCCCCGACACGCGCCCACGTGGTGGGCCCGGCCCGCCGAACGTCGCGGCCCAGCACCTCCACGCGTCCGCTGTCCGGGCGCAGCATGCCGAGCATGAGCTTCATCAGGGTGGACTTGCCGGCACCGTTCAACCCCACGAGCGCATGGATCTCGCCCCGTGCGACGGTCAGGCCGACACCCCGCACGCCGGGGCCGCCGGCCATGTACGCGCGGGACACTCGCTCCAGGAGCAGTACCTCGTCAGTCATCTGCAGCCTCCATGACGTCGAGGGAGCGCTCGATCGCATCGCTGATCGCGGTCCCATCCGCGGACATGGCCCACCTGGTCAGGCCGGTCATCAGGGCGGCCATCACGGCAGCCGCGGCGACGGCCGCATCGGTGGGGTCGGTTCCGTCGAGCGCCAGCTGTTCCGCGATCGCGGACTCGGTGGCTGTCGTGCTCGCCCGGAGCGCCGGCAGCAAGCTCGGCGTGACAGCGGCGATGGCCACCCGCTCCCGCACGGGCGCTTCCTCGGTGATGGGCAGCCGGCGCCAGGCCTCGCGAACGCCCCGGACCGTGCGCTGCAGCGGGGGCAGGTCGAGGCGCTGTCGCGCGATCTCCTCGACGATCAGCGGGTCATACGGGTCGTCGATCAGCACCTGGTCCTTGGTCCCGAAGTGTCGGTAGAACGTCATCGGGGTGACGCCCGCGGCGGCGGCGATGTCCTCGACCGTCGTTGCGGCATAACCGTTGCGGGAAAACAGCTCCAGCGCGGCTGCCAGAATCCTCGCGCGGGTGCGCTCGGTACGGGTGGGCGTGCTCATGGGAGCAGATGTTAGTCACTAACATTTGCTGCGTCAAGGAGTCGGCGGATCCAGGCTCGTGGATGCTGGCCGCGCGGTGCCACAGGTCCGGCAGGTGGGAATGTCAGCACGTCGGGCGGCCCGCCGGCCGCATACTTGCCCGAAAGGAGGCCGTCTCTGGGGGACATGACGCATGCTTTTGCCAGCGGCGATGGACCCGCCGGCGCGTGCTTCGCTGCCGGGCCACCCGCCGAGACCACCTGATGTGAAGGACCTCTCGATCGCACATGCGTTGAGCGGACCCGCGGAGATCACGTTCCGAGAACGCCGGCGTCTCATGGACGTACGCGAACGCACGTTGGACTCCGCACTTGCCGATATCGGACAATGATCGACGTCACGACTGCATCGGACGTCGCGGAGACGCGCTGGGAGAGAGTCGGCCCGCCGTGACGGAAAGTCCGCGGTGGCGCAGGACACGACGGCCGACCCGGTGGCCGGCTGGTCGGCGATGCAACACCTGGCCATCCGTCGAGGTCCGGCGGCCTCCGGCCGCCGGCAGGTTGCCGCGATCGCCGAACTGGTGTCGGATGGGTGATCCACGGAGAAAGGACCGACATGAGCGTGTACCGAGTGACTGAAGTGATCGGCACGAGCAGCCAATCCTGGGAGGATGCCGCAGCGACCGCGCTGAAGACCGCGCAGGGCACGTTGCGGGACCTCAGGGTCGCCGAGGTCCTCAAGCAGGACATTCACGTCGACGAGTCGGGCGGTCTGACGTACCGGACGAAGCTCCAGATCTCCTTCAAGTACGAGACCGAGTGACTCCACATTGACTGACTGAGTTTGCGGGTTCTGCGGCCTCGCGGCCGCGCCAGACCCGCGGCGTCCCCACCGCAGCGGGTTCGGACCGGCGGCGAGGGTGCCGATGGCTCCGGCCGGGAGGTCGTCAGTCGGCGACGGTGGGTGCCTGCCTGGGGAGAGTTCCGCGCCCATCGATCGGCCGGCCACCGCAAGACATGACTGGCGACAGGAGCAATCCCATGACAGTGCAGGGCAAGGTCGCCATCGTGACCGGCGGCAACAGCGGCATCGGAAAGTCGATCGTGCTCGAGCTCGCCAGACAGGGCGCGAACATCGTCATCGATTACGTCGCGCATCCGGAGGCCACCGAGGATCTCGAGAAGCAGGTCGCGGCGCTGGGTGTTCAGGCAATGGGGGTGGACGCCGATGTCAGCAAGGTGGCCGACCTCCAGGCGCTCGTGGACGCGGCGGTGGCCCGCTTCGGCCGCGTCGACATCATGATCAACAATGCCGGCGTCGAGACCCGCACCTCGGTGCTGGACACCACCGAGGAGCAGTACGACCGGGTGCTCGACATCAACCTGAAGAGCGCCTTCTTCGGCACCCAGATCGCCGCCAAGCAGATGATCGCGCAGGGCAGCGGCGGGGTGATCATCACCATCAGCTCCGTGCACGAGGACTGGCCCATGCCGGGCAACACCGCCTACTGCCTGTCGAAGGGCGGCTCCCGCATGCTCACCCGCACCGCCGGCCAGGAGTTGGGCCCGCACGGCATCCGGATGGTCAACGTCGGACCCGGCGCGGTAGCAACTCCCATCAACACCTCGACCATGGCCGACCCGGCAAAGATGAAGACCCTCGACGCGGCGATACCGCTCGGCCGAATGGCGCAACCGGCCGAGATCGCCACGGTCGTCGCATTCCTCGCCGGCGACGGCGGCTCATACATCAACGGCACCACCGTGTTCGTGGACGGCGGACTGATGCACTCCAGCCCCGGTCTCTGAGCTCCCGGGGTGTGTCCCGGCTCGTTCACGTCCGCGGTCAAGGACCTCGTGGTTCGAGGTCCAGGATCATGATCAGCCGGTCCGCGCTGGGTTGCGCGAGGCGGCGGAAACCGAAGTCTTCGAAGAGCTTCTCGGTGCCGAGGAACGCGTCGGCGGACGCGTAGTCGGTCCCGGCGGCGGGCCAGCCCCGGAGTGTCGTCGCGCCTTCGTCGCGGGCCATGTCGATCGCCGCCTGCAGCAGTGTGTGGGTGATCCGGCGGCCGCGATGCTCGCGACGCACGAAGAAGCACGCTACGAGCCATGCGCTGTCGTCGGCGACCGGTTCGTGTTCGCGCATGATCTGGCTGCGCCCACTGATGGCGACGGCGTAGCGCGACCACGGCCCGCAGGCGCACCAGCCGGCGGGTTCGCCGGTGACGGACGCGAGGATGCCCATCGGGGACCCGCTCGTGGCGGCGATCTCCTGGAAGCGTCGCTGATTGCCGCTCCCGAACCAGCCGACGGCGAACTGGCTCCGCGTCGTGCAGAACGCCATGCACCAGCAGTGCCGGGTGGACCAGTCCGTGTCGAACAGCCTTGCCAGGTCAGCGAGATCGCCCACGCCGACGGGGCGGGTATCGACTTCTGCCTCCACGGACTGGACGCTACCCCGGGCGGTCCACGACCGTTCCGCTTCCGGGGAGTCGCCGGGGTGAGCCGGACCGTCGATGGGCCGCGCCTGACCTTCCGGGCGGCGAGATCGATGATGAAGTCGGCGGTTGCGACGATGCGGCTGACGGTGATGCAGGAGGCTCACGACATCCCAGTGGTGAGGGCGCTCAGGTGGTCTCCAGGAGGCCGGCCAGGACGCGCACCAGCATCCTGTCGAGCAGGTCGCCGGTGGCGGTCGCAGTCGTCGGCGACTGGAGTGCGGCGGCCAGGTGCGGGTGACGGCCGCGCGACACGACCGCGGTGAGGTATTCGACTTGGGCTGCCTGCCACGCCTGCGAGGTCCTGCCGGCCGAAAGCTCCAGTCGGGCATGCAGAGCGACCATCCCGTTCACCATCGCCACGGCTTCCATCTTGACGCTGTTGGGGGCGTCGACGTCCTCCAGGGTCGACAGGGCGTACTCCAGCACCGCGACGCTGTTCGGCGTCAGCAGGGTCTGCCCCTGGGCGAGATCGAGCATCCACGGATGCCGCCGGTAGAGCGCCTGAAGCTGGTGCGCGAGTCCACCGAGGTCACGGCGCCAGTCGCCAGTCGCAGGCCGCGAGAGGTCGAGCTCGCCGATCGCGGCGTCGAGCATGAGCTCGAGGAGCTCGTCGCGGTTCTCGACGTACCGGTACAGGGATGTCGCGCCAGCGCCGATCGCCGCGGCGACCTTGCGCGTCGACACCGCCTCGAGGCCGCCGGCATCGGCCAGATCGATCGCCGCGGCAGCGATCTGGCCGCGCCCGTATTCCGGTGTGGGACCGCGACCGCTGCGTTCCTTCCGGAGCCAGATGCTGCGAGGTCGTTCTGTCACTCAGAGCTCCCTTCTGCGTGCGGTGCTCGCAGTGTAGTAGAGTACGTACTGCGTACAGTGCTCACAGAAGGAGCGACGGTGGCACACGAACAAGCGGTAGCGGTCTCGGTGAACGGGCTGGTCAAGCTCTACGACTCGGTTCGCGCTGTGGACGGTCTCGACTTCGGCGTCGTCCGCGGGCACGGGTGTGTGCCCTTCTCGGGCCGAACGGGGCCGGCAAGACGACGGTGATCCGAACGCTCTCCACCCTGGTGACTCCGGATTCCGGGCGCGTGCACGTCCTCGGCCGCGACGTCGTCGAGGATGCGGTGCAGGTGCGGCGATCGATCGGTCTGGCCGGCCAGAACGCCGCCGTGGACGACGATCTCACGGGCCGGGAGAATCTGGTGATCCTGGGGCGGATGCTGCATCTCGGACGTCGGGGTGCGCGCCGTCGGGCGGACGAACTGCTCTCCCGGTTCGGGCTGGCGGACGCCGCCGACCGGCTGGTGAAGACCTGGTCGGGCGGCATGCGCAGACGGTTGGATCTGATCGCGAGCTTCGTCGTGCCGCGCCCTGTCATGCTCTTGGATGAGCCGACGACCGGTCTCGATCCGCGAAGCCGGAACGAGATCTGGTCGACCGTGCGCGATCTCGTCGCCGCCGGAACGACCGTGGTGCTGACGACGCAGTATCTGGAGGAGGCCGACCAACTTGCCGACGTCCTCGTCTTCATCGACCGGGGTCGTGCCGTCGCCAGCGGCTCGCCCGATGACCTGAAGGCGATGATCGGCGTGCAGGTGGACATCGAAGTGGACGATCCCGATGAGTTGCCCGCTGCCGCATCCCTGCTCGGTTCTCTCACGGGTGGTGAACCGGAGATCAACCCGGACCGCCGCCGGATCAGCTCGCCGACCCTCGATCGGACCCTCACGCTGCCCGCCGTCGTTCGCTCCCTCGACGGCGCCGGGGTTGTGGTCACCGACGCGGCGATCCGCCGGCCGACCCTCGACGAGGTGTTCCTGCGCCTGACGGGGAATCCGACGACGGAGGCGGCCGCATGAGCAGCGTCGACCTGCGACCCCGCCCCCTCGTCGACGGGACTGCCGCGGCGGCGCGGATTTCGCGAAGATCCGCCACGATCCGGCCGGGATCGCCCTGACGCTCGGTGCGCCAGTCGTCATGGTCCTCGTCTTCGGCTACGTCTTCGGCTCGGCGATCGCCGTTCCCGGCCAGGGTGACTATCGCGAGTACCTGGTGCCAGGGCTGTTCGTCGTGATCGCCTTCAACCCGATCCCGGCCATGGTGAGCATGGCCCGGGATGCCGGCCGCGGCTCCGTCGATCGGTTCCGCTCGCTGCCCATCAGCCGCGCGGCGATACCGTTCGGCCAGGCGGCGGCAACCGCCGTGTACGGCCTGGTGTGCCTGCTACTCATGGCGCTGTGCGGTCTCGCGGTCGGATGGCGGGTGCACAACGGGATCGCGGCTGCCCTGGGCGCGCTTGGCCTCCTCGTCGCCGTCCAGTACGCGTTCACCTGGATCGGCATGTACCTCGGGCTGGTCATCGGTAAGGAGGAGACCGCCGCCCAGCTCGCGGTGCTGGTCTTCCCGCTCGCGATGCTGTCGAACGTCTTCGTGCCGACGGCCGGCATGCCCCCCTGGTTGCGAGCGATCGCCGACTGGAATCCAATCAGCGCCTTCAGCGCGGCGGTCCGCACACTGTTCGGAAATCCCACAGCTCCGACCAACGGTGCATGGCCGCTCGAGAATCCGATTCTGAGCTCGGTGGCCTGGGTGACTCTGCTGCTCATCGTCTTCGCGCCGCTGTGCGTCCTCCGCTACGCCCGATCGAAGAATTGATCGCGTGGCAGTGTCGCCGACAGATGACCGCGTCCCGTCGCGACACGATCGCTGACGGATCGTGGCGCCTGGGGGTCAGCTGAATGGTCTCGACGATCTTGGTTTCGCCGATCTTCGCGGCCGGGCGGACGGGCTTCAGTCGTCCCCGCCAACGTCCAGATGGATCGGCGCGCAAGGGGTTTCGTACGGCGACGACGGCAGCTGGTCGCGGCGGCGTGCCAGGGCGGCGGTCTCGGCGGTGTTGCCCGCCAGCTCGATGGCCTTGTCGTACGCCGCGCGCGCATCCTGGCTGCAGCCCAACCGGCGCAGGAGGTCCGCGCGGGTCGCGTGGTACGCGTGATAGCCGTCCAGCTTGCCCTCGAGCTGGTCGACGGCCCTCAGGGCCACGCCCGGGCCGTCGAGCTCGGCGACTGCGATCGCCCGGTTGAGGGCGATGATCGGCGAGTGGTCGAGGCGGACGAGTAGGTCGTAGAGCGCGACGACCTGTGACCAGTCGGTGTCGCGAAAGTCGCGGGCGGAGGTGTGCACGGCGCTGATCGCGGCGAGGATCTGGTAGCGACCCGGGGCGATGCCCGCAGCGAGGCGCCCGCGCACCAGCCGATGGCCCTCGGCGACCAAGGCTGCGTCCCAGGTCCCGCGGTCCTGCTCGTCGAGAGCGACCAGTTCGCCGCTCGCCGAAACCCGGGCGGTGCGGCGGGCCTCGGTGAGGAGCATCAGCGCCAGCAGCCCGGCCACCTCGCCGTCGTCGGGCAGGAGGGCACGGATCAGGCGAGTGAGCCGGATCGCCTCGGCGGTCAGGTCGTGGCGTACGGGATCGGTGTCGGAGCCGGTCGCCAGATAGCCCTCGTTGAAGACGAGGATAGAGGACGGCGAGGACGCCGGACACGCGTGCCGGGAGATCCTGCGCGGACGGCACCCGATACGGGATGCGAGCCGCCTTGATCTTGGCCTTCGCGCGGGTGATCCGCCGCGCCCATCGTGGTCTCCGATACCAGGAAGGCACGGGCGATCTCGGGCACGGTCAGGCCGCCGACCATACGCAGCGTCAGCGCCACGCGGGTCTCCATCGCGAGCGCCGGGTGGCAGCAGGTGAAGATCAGCCGGAGCGCGCTCGTCGTCGACGGCGCCGAGCGGGCTCGGGCGGCTCGTCGTCGTACACCATCTGAGCCTCCTTCTGCTTGTCGTCGCGCTTGTTCTCGCGCCGGATCCGGTCGATGGCCTTGCGGTTGGCCGTGGTCGTCAGCCAGGCGCCGGGATTCGGCGGTACGCCGTCCGTCGGCCACCGCTCGACGGCGGTGGCGAACGCCTCGGCCGCCGCCTCCTCGGCGACGTCGAGGTCACCGAAACGCTTGGTCAGGGAGGCGACCACCCGCGCCCACTCCTCGTGCTGGGCAAGGGTGATCGCTTCCGAGAAGCCGGCCACGCTCACAGGAACGGCCGCACCTCGATCTTCCGGTTGCAGGCCTTCGACCCCTCGGCGGCGAGCCCCAGCGCCACGTCGAGGTCGGCCGCCTCGATGATCCAGAAACCCGCGAGATACTCCTTCGACTCCAGGAAGGGCCCGTCGGTGAACACCGCTTCGTCGCCGCGGTTGTCGACGACGGTGGCCGGGTCGGGCGACCCGAGGCCGCCGGCGAAAACCCAGTAGCCCTCGGCCTTGAGCCGGTCGTTGAACACGTCGATGGCGGCCTCCTCGGTCGCAGTCGCCAAGCCCGCGCCGTCATCGATCACGGAAACCAGGTACTGCATCTGACGATCATCTCCCGTCATCCGGTGCTTCAGTCAGCGGCGGATACCGCGGGCGCCCGGCCGGCCGGTAGACCTGGATCACGACCCCCTTCGAGTCGGCGCGCGAGTCGACCAGGTCCAGCGCAAGGTCCCGGCCGGCGTCGGGGAACAGCCGTGCGCCCTGGCCGAGGATCACCGGGACGATGAGCAGGGTCATCTCGTCGACGAGGTCGTTGTCGAGCAGCCAGCGGACCAGGGCGCCACTGCCGTGCACCTGCAGCTCACCCCCCGGCTTCGCCTTCAGCTCGCCGACCGCCGCCGCGAGGTCACCGGAGAGGACCGTGGTGTCCGCCCACCGCGGGTCCGTGAGCGTGTTCGATGCGACGTACTTCGGCCGCGTGTTCAAGGCACCGACGATCGGGTTCTCGAAGTCTTCTCGCACGCCCCAATAGCCGGCGAAGAGCTCGTAGGTGCGCCGGCCGAACAGAAACGCGTCGGCCCCCTGATAGGTCTCGTTGATGAGCGTCATGGTCTCGTCGTCGCCCGCGCCCATGGCCCATCCGCCGCGCTCGAATCCGCTCCTGCGGTCCTCATCCGACGCGCCGCCGTTGCCCTGCATCACACCATCGACGGTGACTTGCGTCATGGTGGTCAGTCTCATGACGGGTCCCTTCTCCTGTCGGGCACCCCTGGTGGGCGGCCCCTCACCCCTGCTACGAACACCTCTGCCCCGATCGGACGTCGCCTCCCGATCTCTTTCGCGAGCGGTTGTCCAGCCTGGGATCGCCGGCGGCGCGCCCGTCCCGCGGGTGTGAGGGTGCAGGATTTCGGCGTGGCTACCTCAGGCTTGGGCGCCGAGCGAGTTGTCGTGCTGCTGACCGGCATGTCGGGCACCGGCAAGTCGACCGTCCTGACGGAGCTGGCCCGCCGTGGGCATCGGATCGTCGACACCGACGCGCCGGGCTGGATTGTGGAGCATCAGACGTCGCACGGCCCAGAACCGGTGTGGCGGGTGGATCGATTCAACGCCTTGCTCGACGAGCATCGATCGGGCTGGCTGTTCATCGCCGGCTGTGTCGCAAATCAGGGCGAGTGGTACGACCGGTTGACAGTGTTGTCCTGCTCAGCGCCCCCGTCGACGTCGTGCTGGCGCGAGTGGCGGTTCGCACCAGCGGGTTCGGGTCGACCGCGCAGGATCGAGCGAAGATCGTGGAGGACCTGGCCACGATCGAGCCGCTGCTTCGCGCTGGTGCGGACCACGAGATGGTGACGACGGTCCCTGTCGCCACCATCGTGGCCGCAGTCGAGGGACTCGCGGCTGTCGTTCAGTGAGCGAACGTCGTCCAACCTGCCCATGTCGAGCGGTGTGGGCACGGCTATGCGGCTGGACTGCAGCTCAGCTGGCGAGAGCCTTTGCCTTGATCTGGTCGAACTCGGCCTGAGTGATCGTCCCGCTGTCGAGCAGGCTCTTGGCCGACACGATCTGGTCGGTTGCGTTGGTCGAGGAGTCGCCTGCCACCGACTTGATGTACTCGGTCTGCGCGCGGTGCATGTCTCTGGCCTGCTCCATTTGGCGCTCCTGCATGCCCTTACCGCGGGCGATCAGGTAGACCAGAATGCCCAGCCAGGGAATCAAGATCACGAACAGCACCCAGAGCGTCTTGCCTCCTCCGCCGAGGTCCTTGCTGCGGAAGATGTCGCCGAAGATCCAGAAGAGGCACATGAACCAGGCGAAGAACAGGAAGATTTCGAACAGGGCGAGAAGGAACGAGCCGTTGTCGTTGAACATCGATCAACCTTTCGAGGTGGGTCAGCATCCGAGCATCACCGCGCCAGCGGACTACTGGGCGACGTCAGCTCAGCGAGTCGAACTCGGCCGCGTGCCAAGTCCGGTCAGCAGGACTCTAGCGGGCTGTACCGCCCGAGGAGGACGAACCAGCCCGTGACCGGATAGGCCGGCCGCGCGGTCGTGGTGGCCGGCACGTGAGGCGACTACCGACATCCGCTCCGGTCGTCATGACCTAACGTCATCGCGAACATGCCGAGGCCTCGCCGACGTTGCCCCGGTGGGCGCGTGGGCGCTCAGCAGACCACGTACCGAAAGCTTGCGCAGCCAACGAGGGGAGGGGACGCATGTCCAAGCCGGCGATCAGGCCGAGGGCGTGGCAGCCACCGCCCGCTCCGGAGCGGGCGCGACGCACGACGTCGGGAACCGCATTCGATATCGAGATCATCGACATTCCGGGGTTCGGCCCTGAGGACGTTGTCATCGACGACGCCGGAGGTGTGATCACCGGTGTCGACGACGGTCGAATCCTCCGGATAGACCCCGACGGCGACATCGCGCTGCTCGCCGACACCGGCGGCCACCCGCTGGGTATCGAAATCGCGCCGGGACGTGCCGAACTGATCGTGTGCGACGCTCACCGGGGATTGCTCCGGGTTCCCCTGGACGGCGGCGCGATCGACGTGCTGGTCGAGGAGATCGGCGGTGAGCGGGTGCTGTTCTGCAACAACGCGACTGTTGCCCGGGACGGCACGATCTACTTCACGGACAGCTCGACGCAGTTCCGACAGGACGCGTACCGCGGCGAACTGTTGGCGCACACGGATTCCGGTCGGCTGTTCCGCCGCACGCCGGACGGAGTGGTCGATCAAGTCGCCGGCGGACTGAGCTTTGCCAATGGTGTGACGATGTCACCGAACGAGGACTACCTCCTGGTCGCCGAGACGGCCGGCTATCGAATTCAGCGGGTGTGGCTGGCGGGACCGCGTGCCGGCCAACGAGACACGTTCGTGGACAACCTTCCCGGCTTCCCGGACAACCTGTCGACCTCAGCTGACGGCATGTTCTGGGTAGCGCTACCGAGCGCGCGCAATCGACTGCTCGACTTCCTGTTGCCGCGGGCGCCCGCTCTGCGCCGGGCGATCTGGGCGATACCGCGCCGCTTCCAACCGGAGGAGCGTCCGACGGTCTGGGTGCAGGCGTATGACGAGAGCGGGTCCATCGTGCACGACCTTCAGGTTTCACATCCGCAGTTCACCACCGTGACTGGTGTACGTGAGTCCGCGGGCCGCCTGTTCCTGGGAAGCATCGCGTCCTCCAGTATCGCTTCGGCGCGGCTCGGTCCCCGACTCGCCCCACGTTCGGGCGGGTGACATGGGGGCGGGCTTGGATCACTCCGGCTACCCCCACCCCGACCGAGGCTGAAGGCGACGGAGAGGACACGTGGCGGCACAGCCGTCAGCGGTCGCGGCGTGCCCAGAGCAGCACGGGGATGAGTAGGAGAGCGAGCACACCGCCGCCCAGGGCGAGGGTGTTGAAGCCGGCGGCAGACATGACCACTCCGGACATGGCGCCGCCGCCGGCACCGGCCAACGCGATGAGCACGTCGATGGTGCCCTGGGTCTTTGCCCGGTTGGCCGGCACAGTGCCGTCGACCACCAAGGCGGTCCCGGAGATCAGGCCGAAGTTCCAGCCCAAGCCCAGGAGTGCGAGTGACACGATCAGCCAGCCGAGGGAGTCGCCGGGCGCAAAGGCACCGGTCACCCCGGCCAGAAGCAGGGTCACCCCCGCCGCGATCGCCATCTGTGTGCGACCCACCCGGTCGACCAGGATTCCTGTCACCAGCGACGGGAGGAACATCGCGGCGATGTGGATGCCGATGACCGCGCCCACCTCGCCCAAGCCGTGGTGGTACTCGCGCATGTGCACCGGGGTCATGGTCATCACCGCGACCATCGAGATCTGTGTCAGCACCATGATTGTCGCGCCGACGTAGGCTCCGACCCCAGGTTTCGGCACAGTCCTTTCGGCCGAGTCCGCCGCAGCCGCGCCGGTCGTGAGGGTCGGCGCGTCGAGCTGCCTGGCCAGCAGCAGTGGATCCGGGCGCAGCAACCCGAACAGCACACCACCCGCAGACAGATACGCCACGCCGGCCAGCAGGAACGGCCCGGCAAGGGCGGGAATGCCGATCGTCACCGCGAGCCCGCCGAGGGGTTCGACGAGATTGGGTCCCGCGACCGCCCCGAGCGTCGTGGACACCATCGCGATGCTGATCGCGGTGCCGCGTTGGAGCGGGCGCGCAAGGTCGGTTCCGGCGTACCGGGCCTGCAGGTTGGTGGCCGTGCCGGCTCCATACACGAACAGCGCGGCGAACAGTAGCGGCACGTTACCGAGGACGGCGGCGACGACCACGGCGACCGCGCCGAGGCCGCCCGCGGCAAATCCAAGGCCGAGGCCGAGCCGCCGTCCCCCACGCTGGCTGAACCGGCCCACCAAGTACGCGGCGAGGGCCGACCCGAGGGTGAACAGCGCCGTCGGCAGTCCCGCGACGCTGTCCGATCCGAGCATCTGCTGCGCCAGCAGTGCCCCGACCGTCACCCCGGCGGCCAGGCCGGCACCACCCAGGATCTGGCTGGCGACGACCACCGCCAACGTCCGCTTCTGCACCCGGGCGCGGTCCGCCTCGCTGAACGCCGTGCGGTCACGCTGCGCCGCGGCGCCGGGAGTCTGGTCCCTACGCGACGTCAAGGGGAAACGCCTTTGGTATGCGCCCTTCGACGACTCGCCACGCCTCGATGGGCCGTGGCACCGGGTCGAGCCCACGTGTCCCACATCAGTCGTCGACGGTTCCGGCGCCGGTGCGCTTGAGCTCGTCGAGGTGCTCGCGCATGGTCTCGAGCTTCTCGGGCGCGTGCCCCACCCAATCGACGAGTTCTCCGACGATTCGCACGGGCTCCCGGGTCCGGTAGGACCTGGTCGGATTGCCTGGGAACCTTCGGTCCGTCACGTTGGGATCGTCCTCGAGGGTGCCCGTCGGCTCCACGATGTAGATCCTGCCGCGACCCTCGCCCACCGCGAGCTCCGCTCCCCAGGTCGCCGCATCCAGCGTCGCCGTGAGGTAGACGTGGTTCGCCGTCCTGGACTCGCCGTAATTCGAAAGGCGGCCGGGCTCAATGAGATCGCCCACCTTCAGATCGGCCTTCGTGCCATGGAACAAGGCCCCCGACTCGTGGACCTCGAACGGCGTTGGTTCAACTGGCATGCATGCTCCGTTCTCACCCCGGACCGCCCAGCCATCCGCACGGTCGGCAGGGCCGTGCCGACGTCGGCCATTATCCGGCCGCGACGCCGCACGGCCAGGCGTCGTCGATCACGACACGGACCACGGTCGGATGGCCGGGGATACCGTGCCGACGACCGCACCGATCCCGCGCGCCACCCGCGCGGGATCGGTGAGGCGCCGAAGTCCCGGCGATGCGCACACAGACCTGTGTGCTCGCCGGGTCGCCGGGCCGCGCGATCAGGACGGATCGTCGACGGTGACTGGCATCACTCGGCCACCGACGCCGCTGAGCGACGCCCGAACACGTCGTAGCCCTGGTAGCCGTGCACCTCCGATTGGTCGCCGGCTTCGCCGGGCGAGATCGTGACTGCCGGGACGGGCCCCGCTGGATCGTGGGAAGCACCTCCGACAAGGGCGATGCCGGCACCGATTCCGAGAACGGCGGCGACGGCGCCGCACACAAGAATCGTCCTGCTGGTGGTTGTGGCCATGCGGACTCCTGGGGGATGCGAGAAATTGGACAGCACCCACCGTCTCGTGACCGGCCAGCAGCAGGTGTCCACGGATCGGCTGGTCCGGTGGGTGATGGGGTTGTCCCGTCATCGGGGGACGCGGCGGGACGATCGGCCGACGAGGAATCCCTGGCGCGGGGTCGGGAACCATCGTTCCGCCACGGGCTGAGGCGTGCCATCGTTGAGGCCCATGAGCGCTGCCGATGTCGACGGTCTCCGGATCGCCTTCACCAGGGCTGGGGAAGGCCCGCCGGTCGTCCTTCTCGGCGGGTTCGTGGGTGACCGCACGTGCACCTGGCGATATCAGATCGAAGCCCTGTCGCGGTCGAACACCGTCGTCGCCTGGGATGCCCCGGGTTCGGGTGACTCATCCGAGGTGCCGGAGTCCTTCCGGCTGCCGGACTACGCCGACCGCCTTGCTGGGCTGATGTCCACCTTGGCCCTCGATCGGTCAGTTGTCGTGGGTCTGTCGTTCGGCGGCGCGCTGGCGCTCGAGTTCTTCCGACGGCATCGCGCCCGGGTGCGCGGACTCTTCCTCGCCGGCGCGTACGCCGGGTGGGCCGGCTCACTGCCGGCGGACACGGTGCGGCGAAGGCTGACAGCGAGTCTCGACGCGTCGCGATTGCCGCCGGCAGAGTTCGTGTCGACGATGCTTCCGAGCATGTTCTCGGCCTCGGCCCCGGCGGATCGAGTCGCGGCGTTCGGCGCCAACATCGGCGAGAGGTTCCGCGCCGTAGGGTTCCGCGCCATGGCGTTGGCCTCTGCGGAGGCCGACCTTCGCGATGTGCTGCGTGACATCGACGTGCCGACCGTGGTTCTGCATGGTGGGGACGACGTCCGCGCACCCAGAGCAGTCGCGGACGCCCTCTGCAACGCGATTCCGACGGCCCGGCTGGTCGTCCTTCCTGGGGTCGGGCATGTGAGCTGCGTCGAAGCTCCGGAGCGATTCACTGCCGAAGTCGAAGCATTCCTCCGCCGACTCGAGACTCCTGCATCGACCCCGTAGGCCGGTCGTCGGAACGCGACAGCGTGCGGGGCGCACGACGGGATACCTGCGAGCCGATCCACGTGTCGATGTCAGCTGCCGCACGCGCCACACGATCCGGCAAGAAACGTCAAGGACCGGGCTCCGTCCGGTTGGTAGCGTCGCGATGTGGTCAACCGGTTGTCCGAGGTGCTCGGGATCCTCGCCTCGTTCAACGCCGATCCCGCGGACGACGCGTCGCTCGGAGCTCTCGCCCGCCGGGCTCATCGCTCGCGCTTTGCGCTGCACCGGACGATGCGGGACGTGATCGGCGAGACGCCCCGGCGGTACGTGACTCGGGTTCGGCTCGACCGCGCGGCGTCGGCCTTGGTGTCGAGCCGGCGAGCCGTGTCGGACATCGCCCGGGATCACGGCTATGCCTCACACGAGGTCTTCACCCGCGCCTTCCGCCGTCAGTTCGGCGTGACGCCCTCGACCGTGCGCGCGCGTGGCCTGCGCGGCGCAAGCGACTACTCGGTGACCGAGCGGCACGCGCAGGTCGTGGCGGTCGTCTCGCCGTGCAGCGGGCTGTACCGCGCATCCCTCCGACCGACATCACGAAGGACGAACGACGTGGACGCTGAGATCAGCACGAAGGACATGCCCGCGTTTCATGCACTGGTGGTTCGACGCCGGATATCTCGTGATGGTGTGGCGGACGCGTTGTCGGCGTGCCTGCCGGCCGTCTTCGCGTATGCGCAGGAGTCGGGACTCGCGTTCGCCGGCCCACCGTTTGCGCGCTACCCGCAGACCGGTATGGCGTCACTGGTCATCGAGGGTGGTATGCCGGTCGTCGACATGCCCGACGCGGCGCCCGGTGGTGGGATCGAAATGTTGACCGTTCCTGCCGGCCGCGCCGTCGTCGCGCTTCACCGTGGTCCCTACGACGGTCTCCCCGACACCTATCTCGCCATCGAGTCGTACCTTGACGAGCACGGGCTCACCGCGTCGGGCCCGCCGTGGGAGTCCTACGTCACCGACCCGGGCGAGCACCCCGACCCCGCCACGTGGGAAACCGAGGTCGTGCAACCCATCTCGTGACCGCCGAGGGCCCGCCGGGTGTGCGCGCTCGACGAGGGCTGGTCGGCCGAGACGATCGGCCCGAGTGGGCCGTCCGTTTCCATTGGCACGCCCTGGCCGGTAGTCCGAGTCGGCGGCCGATGACCGAGGCGATGTTGTGCATGGCGTCGCCCTCGTCGGCCACGGCGTGCCGGGACGTTTCGGCGGGCGCCGGCTAGGGGTCCGACTGCGGTGCCGCGCGTCGGTGTCACAGCGGTTCTTCTCCGGCGTCCGGGATCCGTGCGACGCTTGGGCGATGCGTCTGGGTGGGGTGCGGCGCGTCGTCGTGGCCGGCTTCTTCGTTGTCGCGCTGGCGAGTTCCGCGGCGACCGCCAGCGTGGCGAACGCGGACACATCGAGTGCTGCCGCCGCGGCCGGCGCGCTCGACGGGTTCGCTGGACTGGTCGCGCTGCCGTCGGGCCGCGAGGTGTACCTGGAGTGCCGTGGCGATGGCAGCCCGACGGTGATCCTCGAATCCGGTGGTGGTCTGGCCGCGAGCCAGTGGAGCGTTCTGGCTCCGGGCTCGACGTCGACGCCGGTCCTGGCGGCGGTGTCGCGGTTCACTCGGGTCTGTGCCTACGACCGGCCCGGCACGGTTCAGGTGCCGGACGGGACGGCGAGCCGGAGCGATCCGGTTCCGCTGCCACGCACCTTCGCCGACATGGTCATCGAGCTCCGGGAGTTGCTCGAGGCGGCCGACGTCCCGGCCCGTACGTGCTGGCCGCCCACTCGATGGGCGGCGCGGTGGGCGCGGCTGTTCGCCGGCCAGAACCCCGACCGACGTCGTGGGGTTCGTCTCGCTCGACGCCGCGAACGCGACCATCTACGACAGCTTCGTGGAACTCGTCGGTCCCAGTTGCTGTGACCTTCCTGGCGTCGAGTTCGGCGCCCAGGAGGCCATTGTCGAACTGCGCGCGGCCAGTGCCGATGCCGCAGATGCCGATGGCGGTGCTGCAGCACTCGCGCGATCGGCAACAGCACCCCAACCCGATCGGGTGGCCGGCCGACTGGCCGATTTCCGCGCTGCTGGACGTGTGGGACCGGGCGCAGGAGGAGATCGCGGCGCTGGTGCCGGGCGCAGTGTTCACGGTCGCCGAGGCCAGCGATCACAACATCATGATCGACGAACCGATGCTGGTCACCGACTCCATCCGAGCGGTCGTGAACGCGGTTCGCGACGGCGAGAATCAGATCCCCACGGGCGGCACGGCGAACGCGGGCCCGGTGGTCTGGCCGCTGGTGGTGGCGGCGGGTGTGCTGGTGGCCGGCGTGGTCCTGGTGGTCGTGGTGACCGCCCGGCGACGCGCGAGGGTTCGTCAACGCCCGCGAGACGTGTCCTCGTGAGCGGTGACGTCGTTCGAAGTCTGATCGGTATCAATCGTCCGCGATATGTGGTCACGCCCGCAAAGCGAAGCAATGCCGCATGACCGGCCGACCGATTGGCTGTCCCCCTTGGTATTGCGTACGCGCGCGCCTCACTGTTGCGCCCGTCACCCCCGAGATGCTGCGATGACCCGAATGGCGATGGGTGCCGGGCGGTGGGTGTGTATCACCCAGTCGGGATGTCGCCACGAACGGGGGAGATCATGGCCGCTCGGAGAATGGCGCTGCCGACGCGTTGTCGGGCTGATGATGGTGTTCGCCGGGATGCACCGGACGGGAGGGACGATCACGCGAGGGCGTAGCAGACGGCCGCCTGCTCGAGGCGCTGGAGCGCCATGAAGACACTGGCTGCCTGACCCTGATCGTGCTGCGTGCTCTTCAGTGAGATCGACGCAGTCGCCGACCGCTGGCCGTCGGGCGAGGCAACGGCGAACTGGGTGTAGCCGAAGAAGTTCCCGGTGTGGCCGTACACCGCGCCGCACTCCGTTTCGTAGCGGAACAGGGCCATGCTGGCCGAGTTGCCGCCCGGCCCGGCGGGTTCGGATTCACCACCGGGAATGAACAGGTCCTGTTGCTCGGCGCGCATCTCGTCGCCGAACAGCTGGCCGCCGACGTAGCCGCGGATGAAGTCGTTGAGGTCGGCGGGTGTGGACACCAACCCGCCCGACGCCCACAGATATCCGGCGGCGACGAGGTTGCTCTGGTCCTCCGGCGGGCCGTCGTCATCGAGCGCATAGCCGTGGAACATTGGGTCGGGCAGCTCGGTCCCCGTTGGAAGCGACGTGTTGTCCAACCTGAGCGGACCGAATACCTTCTGCGCCAAGACATCGGCGTACTCCTGGCCCGTCACCGCCTCGATAATCAGTCCGACGGTGATGTTGTCCGAGTTCGAGTACGCGTACCGGCTCCCCGGCGGGAACACGAGCGGCTTGTCCGCGACGAATGCGAGCAGCCCGGCGGGCGGCGGCGCCTCACCCGGCGAGTTCATGAGAGCCGCACCGAACGCCTCTGTGCCCGAATAGTCGGGAAGCCCGCTGGTGTGGCTGAGCAGCTGACGCAGCGTGACGTCGCCCCAGGATTCGGGGAGATCCGGCAGCCGCTCGCCGATCGTGTCGTCGAGCGACAAGAGGCCTTCACCGACCAGGGACAGGGCGGCCGCCCCGTTGAACGCCTTCGCCACGCTGGCGAGGCGCATGTGATCGTCGATGTCCGGCGCGGCGGCGTCAGACCCCACCTCGGCCACGCCGGCTGCGTGCACCGAACGATCCGGACCGCGCTGCACCACGACGATCGCGCCCGGCGGACCGCCCGGCATCGCCACCAGCTCTGCCACCGCCTGGTCCAGAGCGCGGCCGAGTGCATCAGCGCGATCACGCTCATCATCGCTCGCCGACGCTCCGCTGCACGCGGCCAGCACCGTCGCGACCACGGTCGCCATCGCCACGACTCCAGACAGCCGGCGCCCGCGCATATCCACCCAACCCCCCGATGCGGTCCAGCGAAAATGGTAACCGGTCTGCTCGGTGTTTCGACGATCAACCGCACCGCTCCCGACGACGTGTCCTCCTTCGATCGCCCCGAGACGTATTCGGCCAGCACGAATCCGTCGATGAACGAGAACCGACGACTGAATCATCGCGCGATGTCCCATTCAGCGACGGGCCAGCAGGCGGCGGCGTCCCGATGCGAGCTCGACAACCTACAACCGTTGGGTTGTACAATGGACATGTGAAGGTGGACAGCGTGGATCGGGCGGACGCCCTCTTCCATGCGCTGTCCGACCGGACCCGCCGCGACATCCTGGGGCGGGTGCTGGCCAGTGAGCATTCGGTCACCACCCTCGCGGCGAAGTACGACATGAGCTTCGCCGCGGTTCAGAAACACGTGGCCGTACTCGAACGCGCGGGCCTGTTGGTCAAGAGACGCAGCGGGCGCGAGCAACTCGCGAGCGGCGACGTGGGTGCGATCCGGTCGGTCGCGTCGATGCTCGAGACGTTCGAGGCGATCTGGCGCGGACGCATCGAACGCATCGACGATCTGTTGGCCAACAAATCTCCGGCGAAGGAGAACTGAACGTGCCCGTCATCGACATCGCGAAGGACGTCGACAACCGCACCCTGACCATCACGGCCGAGTTCGCCGCGCCCGTGGAACGTGTGGGCGCTCTATGCCGACCCCCGTCAGTTGGAGAAAGTGTGGGGCCCGCCGAGCTTCCCGGCGACCTTTGTCGACCAGGACCTGACTCCCGGCGGTCGATGCACCTACTACATGACCGACGCCGAGGGCGTGAAGTACGGCGGCTGGTGGGAGATCACGGCCGTCGACGAGCCGCACAGCCTCAGCTTCGACGAGGGGTTCGCCGACGCCGACCTCTCGCCCAACCCCGACCTGCCCGTCACGCGCAACGTCTACTCCTTCGCGCCGGCGGGCGATGGCACTCGCGCCATGTACGTCGTGACGTTCGACTCGGCCGACGACATGCAGAAGGTCCTCGACATGGGCACCGGGACGGGGCTGCGGGATGCCATCAACCAGATCGACGACTTCCTCTCGAGAGCGACCGCCTGAATGGTCCGAAGGTGAGGACCGGCTGAACGCTCGACACGGACGTCCACGACCCCCCAGCGTCCACAACCCCACAGAGAGAAGGACTGCGACGATGCGAAACCTCATCGTGTGGATCAACAGCACCGCCAATGACATCGTCAGTGGGCCGCCGTCTGACGAGAAAAGTCTGAGCTGGTCGGATCCAGCCAACATCGAAGACTTCAGCGGAATGTTGTCGGAGTCCATGGTCGGTGTCGACACCATCCTGTTGGGACGCACCACCTACGAGATCTTCACCACGCAATGGCCACTCGTCGCAGAATGGCCCGACGTCAGCGACGTCGTCCTGCGGCTCGGAGAACAGATCAACACCGCCCGCAAAGTCGTCGTGAGCGGGCATCCGATCGAAGGCTTGCACTGGGGGGCTTTCGAGCCGCCGACGCAGCTCAACGGCACCGACGCCGAGCAGCAGATCAGGCAATGGAAGGCCGGTGATGGCGGCGACATCATCACCTTCGGGAGCCTGACGCTCGTGCAATCGCTGACACAGGCGGGACTTGTCGATGAGTATGCGAAGACCATTTACCCGGTCGTCGTGAACGAAGGCAGGCGCCTGTTCGAGAACCTGGACACTCGCCTGGATCTTCGACTGATCAGCGCTGAAACGACTGAACACGATGGGATTCTGGTGAAATACGCGCCGACCGACCCGCGGCCGGCCCGCAGGGATCCGATGGGCTAGCAGCCCTCCGGCGTGGGGCCACCGCTGGGGGTGCGGATCAGTCGCGCTGTGCTTCCGGCTCATGGTCGAGCCGGAGGGTCGCGGTCGCGGCTGACGGGCTCACCATCGGATGTGCTGCCTCCGCGGTACTTGATTCGGTAGGCGGTGTCGATGCTCTCGCGGAGCGCGACCGTGCCGGCGCCGACGTCCTCGACGGTGACGTCGGCCTCCAGCCCCGGGACGCGCACGCGGGCTCGGTGTGTGCGGAGTGCCTGACCGAACCACCCGGTGTCCCGTCGGTACCAGGTTCGCACGTACACCTGGCCCTCGACGCAGACGACCCAGATGGGTGTCCAGCGACGCTGGGTGCCGTCGGCGCGTTTGACGGCGATCTGCAGTTCGGGTGCTGTGCCGATGCGCTGCAGCTCGGCTGGGGACCAGGCGGCGGTCATCGTCTGCGCTGCGCCTCCATCCAGCACGATGCCGAAACGCCGAATTCCGGATGGGCATTCTCCGGCTGTGTCTGCGAATGAATCCAGCCAGGTCGGGCACGATCTGGATTGTCAGGCGCCGACCGGCAACGACACGTCGTCGTCCAGTCGGTGGCGGGCGACGAATCGGAACCGATCGCCGCGGAAGACGGACCGCGTCCACTCCACGATCTGTCCCTCCTCGTTCCACCCGGTCCGGTGCACGAGCAGCATCGGCAGGCCGGTGTCCACCTTGAGCAGGGACGCGTCCACCGGATCGGCCAGCGCAGTTTCCACCACGTCCTCGACGGCGGCGAGTTCGATCCCGAACACCTCGCGCAGGGTTCGGTAGAGCGACCCCCTCGACTCGAGGTGGCCGGCCAAGCCGGCGAGCGGCCCGGGCAGGTGGGCGATCTCGTGCGCTATCGGCTCGTCGCCGCAGTTCGAAGCCGTTCGACGCGATGGAAGCTCGTTCCGGGGGCGATCCCCAGGTGACGGCCCACGTCGTCGTCGGCCGTTCGCTCGGTCACTGCCAGGATCACGCTGCCGGGTCGCCAGCCTTCCTCCTGCAGGTCCTGCGAGAAGGACGTGAGCTGGCGCACCTGCATCAACTTGGGCTGGGCGACGAAGGTCCCGCGGCCCTGGGTGCGTTCCAGCCGACCGTCGACGACGAGTTCGGCGATGGCCTGGCGGACCGTCGTCCGCGACGTCCCGAACTGCTGGGCAAGATCGCGTTCCGTCGGCACCGGCGAGCCGGGTTCCAGGCCCGCGATGAGCTCCAGGATCTGGTTCTTCACCCGGTAGTACTTCGGGACCTTCAGCACGGGACGTTCCTTCGGTCGGGCGAGATGGCGCAGGTGTCACTACACCGTAGCGATATTGGCTTAGACCAATCAATGCCAGTGTGCCACCGCTTCGTGCGATCGACCCTGCTCCCGAGCTCCTCGGACCGAGGTCGAACCGCGCCGGCAAATGGCTGATGGACGGCGCCCGTCGATGTGATCCGCGCCATACTTTGGGCGCACTTGACGGAGCGATTGGTCTATGCCAATCTGTACGGCGTTGGTCTACACCAATCTGTCCCGCCATCTCACACCCGAAGCTCCCGGTCAGGCTCCGGCCCGATCGGCCCTCACCAGGAGGATCAACCATGCGAGGTCATCGCTGATGAGTACGACCGCAGAGTCGACGCCCCAGTCGTCCAAGAAGAAGTCCGGACTGCGTATCCCGGGCTTCGCGCAACTGCAGCGCCTGGGCAAGAGCCTCATGCTGCCGATCGCCCTGCTGCCCGCCGCCGGCATCCTGCTGCGGCTCGGTCAGCCCGACCTGCTCGGCGGAATCGACGTGCCGGTGATCGGCCCGTTCTTCGAGGCGATGAGTGCGGCCGGCGGCGCGGTCTTCGCGAACCTGCCGCTGCTGTTCGCCATCGGCGTGGCCATCGGCTTCGCCAAGAAGGCAGACGGTTCCACAGCACTGGCAGCGGCCGCCGGGTACCTGGTGATCGAGGCGGTGTTCAAGACGATGTCGCCGGTCGTCCTGGAGGGCGTCGTCGACGTGGCCGGGGAGCAGGCGCAGATCAACTACAGCGTGTTCGCCGGCATCTTGGTCGGCCTGGTCACCGCGGTGCTCTTCGACCGGTACCACACCATCCAGTTGCCGTCCTATCTCGGCTTCTTCGGTGGCCGTCGCTTCGTGCCGATCGTGGTGTCGGTGGCCTCCCTGATCATGGGTTTCGGCCTGAGCTACTTCTACCCGATCTTCGATGCCGGTCTGACCTCGGTCGGTGAGTTCATCGGCGGTGCAGGGGCTTTCGGTGCCTTCACCTACGGCTTCGCCAACCGGATGCTGATCCCGCTCGGGCTGCACCACATCCTGAACACCTATGTCTGGTTCATCTACGGCGACTACCAGGTGCCTGACGGCGAGGTCGTCACCGGCGAGCTCACCCGGTTCGCCGCAGGCGACACGACCGCGGGCCTGCTGACCTCCGGCTTCTACCCGGTCCTGATGTTCGGCCTGCCGGCCGCGGCGCTGGCGATGATCCACATGGCGAACAAGAAGCAGAAGAAGGTGGCCTTCGGCATCCTGGGTGCGGCCGCGATCACCGCATTCCTCACCGGTGTCACCGAACCGCTGGAGTTCGCGTTCATGTTCGTGGCGTTCCCGCTGTACCTCGTGCACGCCGTGCTCACCGGCCTGTCGCTGGCCATCGCCTACTTGCTGGACATCCACCTCGGATTCTCGTTCTCGGCCGGCCTGATCGACTTCCTGCTCTACGGCACCGCCCCCGCCGCGCACAACGTCTGGATGCTGCTCGTCATGGGCGCGATCTTCTTCGTCGTGTACTACGTGCTGTTCCGCCTGGTGATCCGCTGGTGGAACCTGCGGACTCCCGGCCGCGAGCCGGACGACGAGTTCGACGCCGAGCAGGCCGCCAACCTCGAGGACGACGCGGCGCCGGCGATCTCGGGCGGTGGCACCGCGGTCGCCACGATGACGGCCGCCGGCATCAAGGCCGAGAGGCTGATCTCCGCGTTCGGCGGTCGGGAGAACCTCGTCAACGTCGACGCCTGCATCACCCGACTGCGCATGGAGGTCGCCGACAAGAACAAGGTCGACAAGGCGCGGCTCAAGTCCCTGGGCGCGGCCGGCGTCATGGAGGTCGGCAACAACGTGCAGGCGATCTTCGGCACGCAGGCCGAACTGTTGAAGAACGACATCAAGGACGCCCTGGCCGGTCCGGCGCCGGCTGCCGACGTCGAGCGCGAGGAGACCACCTCCGCGGTGACAGACAGCCCCGCACCGGCCGAGCCGGCCGCGGCCCGAACGGTCAGCACCACCGTTCTGGCGCCGATCCGGGGCCGCGCCGTGCCGATGCAGCAGGTGCCGGATCCGACCTTCGCCCAGGGCATCGTCGGCCACGGTGCGGCCATCGACCCGCCCCGGGAGATCGTCGACGCGGTCGCGCCGATCAGCGGCAAGGTGCTGCAGATGCTTCCGCACGCCTACATCATCGTCAGCGACGACAACGTGGGCGTGCTCGTCCATCTCGGCCTGGACACGGTCCAGCTGAAGGGCGAGGGCTTCACCGCGCATGTCGCCGTGGGTGACCGCGTCGAGGCCGGCCAGCCCGTCATCACCTACGACGTGCCCTCGGTGGAGGCGGCCGGTCGCAATCCGATCGTTCCGGTCGTGGTGATGGACAAGAAGCCGGAGGACATCGTCCTCGCCGATCAGGTCGCGGCGGGCGGGCAGCTGGCGTCCGAGCAGGAGCTGCTCACGGTCATCAGCTGAGCCGGCCCACGGTGGTGCCGCCGGATGCATGATCCGGCGGCACCGCTGGCGAACGTTTCACGGCGGTCACCGTCGGTCCACCAAGGAGGAAGTTCCATGGAAATAGTCATTCTCCCGAACAGCGAGGCGATCGGCGCCCTCGGCGCGGACGCCATCGGGAACCTGTTGCAGCGCAAGCCCGAAGCCGTGCTCGGCCTGGCGACCGGCTCATCGCCACTGGGGATCTACGACGAGCTGGCGGCGCGGTGTGCCGCAGGCACGGTGACCTTCGCCCGGGCCAAGGGCTTCACCCTCGACGAGTACGTCGGGTTGCCCGCCGATCACCCCGAGACCTACCGGAACGTGATCGATCGGGATTTCGTGTCCCGGGTCGACTTCGCGCCGGGCGCGGTGCGCGGCCCCGACGGGTTGGCCACCGACATCCCGCGGGAGTGCGCCGACTACGAGGCGGCCATGGCCGAGGCCGGCGGCGTCGACCTGCAGATCCTGGGAATCGGCACGGTCGGCCACATCGGCTTCAACGAACCGGGTTCGTCGCTGGCCTCGCGCACCCGCATCAAGACGCTCACCCAGCAGACGCGGATCGACAACGCCCGATTCTTCAACGGCGATGTGGACGCGGTGCCCACCCACTGCCTGACGCAGGGCCTGGGCACGATCATGTCCGCCCGGCACGTGGTGCTCGTGGCCACCGGCTCGCAGAAGGCCGAGGCGGTGCACCATCTGGTCGAAGGCGCGGTCAGCGCGCTGTGGCCGGGGACCATCCTGCAGCATCACCCGCACGTCACGGTCCTGCTCGACGGCGGGGCCGCGAGCCGCCTGCAGTTGGCCGACTACTACCGGGAGACCTACAGGGCCAAGCCGGCCTGGCAGCGCATCTGAGTCCGACCCCGAGTCCGACCCCGATTTCGACCACGACCTCGCGAGGACCCTGCCATGTTGATCAGCGCCGACACCATCGTCACCGGAGCGGAGCTGCTCCGGCCGGGATGGATGGAGATCGCCGACGGCCGGGTGCTCGCGGTCGGGGCCGGAGCGCCACCCCGGCCGGCCGACCACGACCTGGGCGCGGTCACCGTGGTCCCGGGCTTCGTGGACATGCACGTGCACGGCGGCGGGGGAGGGGCGTTTCCCGAGGCGTCGGTCGCGGCGACCACGGCGGCGGTCGAGTTCCACCGGCTCCACGGCACCACCTCGATGATCGCCTCCCTGGTCACCGCCCATCCCGACGAGCTGCTGCGGCAGGTCGCCGTGTTGACCGAGCAGGTGCAGGACGGCCTGGTGGCCGGCATCCACCTGGAGGGGCCCTGGCTTTCGGAGCATCGCTTCGGAGCCCATGAATTCGCCGCGCTGCGCGACCCGGATGCGACCGAGCTCGAGCGGGTGCTGTCGGCGGCACAGGGGTCGATCCGGATGGTGACCATCGCCCCCGAGCGGGCGGGCGGCCTCGCCGCGGTCGGGCGCGTCGTGGAACACGGCGCGGTCGCGGCCGTCGGCCACACCGACGCCACCTACGAGCAGGCCCGGGCAGCGATCGACGCCGGTGCGACCGTCGGTACCCATCTGTTCAACGCCATGCGGCCCGTGCACCATCGTGAGCCAGGTCCGGTGGTCGCCCTGCTCGAGGATCCGCGGGTGACGGTCGAGATGATCACCGATGGCGTGCACCTGCACCCGGCGCTCTACCGGGAGGTGACGAAAAGCGTTGGTCCGGACCGGGTCGCCCTGGTCACCGATGCGATGGCTGCGGCCGGCATGGCCGATGGCGCGTACCGGCTGGGTTCGCTGTCCGTCGACGTCCGTGAGGGCGTCGCCAGGGTGGTCGGCACCGACACCATCGCCGGCAGTACCGCGACCATGGACCAGGTGTTCCGGTACGCCGTCGTCAACAGCGGGCTCCCCCGCGACGAGGCGCTGCTGGCAGCGGCCCGGCAGTCGTCGGTCAATCCCGCCCGGGCCTTGGGACTGCCGCAGGCCGGTCTCCTACCCGGTGCGGCGGCCGACCTGGTCGTGCTCGACGACGCCCTGACGGTCACCGACGTTCTGCATCGAGGCTCCTGGGTGCATCAGCCCGGCCGCGGCGGACCCTCACCCACCGCAGAGTCGATCGCCGGTCATCCGCCACTCGTCGCTCCACCAGGCGGGCGGCAGTGATGCAGGCGCGGACCACGACGTCGGACGGGTGGCGAATCCGCACGCGAGAAATGCGTGCCCCCAGCAGCATTCGAGCCTTCGGCGCGCGGTCCGAGTGAGTTCGCCGGGGACATTCCTGTGACGCAGAGGGTGGCGCTGGTGCGTGCGGAAGGAAGGTCGGGCGTGCGGCGGCCCGTACCACCGGTTGACGGGTCGCCGGGACTGGGACCCGATTATTTCGCAGAATCACCGGCTTGCTTCGTGTCCGACGCGATGGGTCGCGGCTCCAACACAACGACCGCAGTCTCGGACGATCGAAGGGCCGCGTAGCCGTCCAGCTTGGGGTCGATGTCACGCCAGCGATCCCACAGACGCGACCGTTCGTCGCCCGATGCTGCGTGACCACGCACCAGTCGCGGTCCATCGACCAGATCGACGGTCGTGTCCGGATGCGCCCGTAGATTGAGCCACCACGCAGGCTCGCCCTCACCCCACCCGTTCATGGCCAGGGTGACCAGGTTCGGTCCGTCTTCCAGGTACCCGAGGATGACGCTGTGCTGCCCGCCGGTGCGGCGCCCGATGGTGGTCAGCCGCAGCGTGCCCCAGCGCTTGGCGCGAGGCCGCCACAGTCCCACCCGCCCGCCCGTGGCCCGGTACATGCCGCGGTGGACGAACCAGGCCAGGCGGATGAACCAGCGCGGTGGTAGCCGCGGTCTCTTTGCCGGGTGCCCAGTGGCCATGGCGCCCTCCCACATCCTTGTTGGCAGCCGTGCCGCGATAGGACGCTAGCCGCATCCGCCGGCGGCCGGGAGTTCCGCCCGGCGGCCCGCGTCGTCAACCGGTACGTCCCGGGATCTGGCGCTTGTGGCCCGAACCCGACCGATTACAAGGGAGATCGGAGACCGGATCCGGCGGGGCGACAGCCGCTCGCGAAATCTCCTGAACTAGTTCAGGGCCAGCCGGAGACGGTCCTCGGCCGGCAGCGGCGACAGCGAAAAAAAGGATGCGCAGTCATCCAATGGTCGGGGTGAGGCGGCGCCCCAGGCGATCTGCACGGATGGGTGAGCGGTCAGGTCGGTCCGACCAACTCATGCATCTCGGCAGTGTCACGATCGGTAGGGCAGTCGTAAAGGTCCAGTCAGCCGGTGGTCGGGGCCGGTGGGGATGTCTCGTCGGTCGGCCTCGGCGTGATCGGCGCCGTCGTCGCCGTGGCCGTGATCGTCGCCGTGGCCGTGATTGTCGCCGTGGCCGTCGTCGCCGCCGTGGCGGTCATCGTCTCCGTGGCGGTCGTCGCCGAAGTGGCCGCTGCCTCCCGCGCGGCGAGCGCCTGCTGGAAGGCGGCGATCGTCGCCGGGTCAACCACGCCGGTGGGCGCGACCCCGAGCGCGGTCTGGAAGCTCGTCAACGCCCGCGCCAGCTCGTCCGTCCACTGGCCGTCGACCGGGCCGTCCCAGAAGCCGGTCAGCGTGAGGATCGTCTGGAGCGCCGCCGTCTGGGTGGCCTGCTGTTGCCCGGCGGCGTCCAGCTTGCCCTGGAGGGCACGCGCGGTGGCCTCGTCGACGAAGCCCGTCACCGCGAGACCACTGTCCGTCTGGAGTTGCTTCACGGCGGCGACGGTCTGGGGGCCGTAGACGCCATCGATGGGACCTGGGTCGTAGCCGGCCCGCTTCAGGTCGGTCTGGAGCGCCGTCGTGTAGGCCGTGAGTTGCGCGACGGCATCGGATTGCCGCTCCTCGGAGAAGCACCCGGCGTCATTCAGCAGCTGCAGCCACGCGATCTCGAGGGCGAGCGCGGCCGAGTTGTAGTCCGCTCCCGCATCGACGAGCGGGGTGTCGGCGTTGATCCCGCGCGCCGTGCGGGCGAGGTCGTCCTCGGCCACCTGGACGCGCTCGATCGTGGCCGCGGGCACGAGCGCGGTTGTGGTGACCGTGGTGGCCGTCGTGCTGACAGGCAGGCTCGACGCGCTCGCGACAGCGGCGGCCAGCGCCGCTTGCGCATCGACGAGTTCCTGCTGCGCGGCGGCCAGATCGCCGTTCGCGGTCTGGACGGTGCCGGCCGCGGCGACGACCTCGTCGCGCGGTTCGACGAGGTCCGCACCCAAAGTCTGCACGTCGCCGACGGTCGCGCTGCGATCGCTGAACACGCGCCCGTAGCGATCGAGCGTCTCGACGTAGCCCGTGGCCGCACCACAGAACCCCTCGCGAGCCGACTCGAGCGCAGTCTCTGCACCATCCACTCCGGTTTCGGCGTCGGCCACGCGGGCCTGCGCGACCGCCACCGGATCCTCCGGTGCGGAGATCGTCGGCGACGTCTCCCCTGTCGGGCCGTCATTGTTGCCGCACGCCACTGCCAGGAGCGCGAGGCTGATGACGGCGGCGACGAGACCGGTTGACCGGCGCCGAGGGCGTAGAACGGGTCTTGCCGGCATCATCGAACCCCTCTGTGGCTCCCGACCGAAGGACAGTACCAATCGCGGGGCTCGCTGATCAGTCCTGACATGCCGTCAACGCCCCGCGCCCCTTCGCCTCGACGAGGACGTGGCCGACGATCACGTGTTCGAGGTCCGCTTCAGCGTGAGCTCTGGCGCTTCCCGTCGATGTCACAGCGTCTCGCGACACCTCATCGTTGTCGCTACGTTGCCCCGCATGGGGAAACGTGGCTCTGCCACAGTCCTCTCGACCAACGAATGCGCCACGCACTGCGACGGAGTGGAGCGAACCATGCCAGCAGTGTGGACGAGGCCGCATGGTGAGGAATCGATCAGCTCGGCACGCCGTAAACCTGTCGGAAGGTTCGCTTGATCGGCGCGCCACCACTCAGCTGAAACATGGCGCCGAGGCACCGTCCCAGGAGCGCCTTCGAGCGCCGGTCGTAGTCGTGGAAGATGCGGCTGCCGTCGCCACGCGGCTCGACGCGGAACTCGAACGTGCCGCCTGGCCTGAAGATTCTCCCGTCGGTGAGCACCCCGCGGACGACCGAGTCAGTCCACTCGTAGGTGACGCGCTCCCACGCGTCCACCCCCGGGAGGGCGGTGCCCTCGGTCACGTCGGCGACCCCGGGACCCAGTGAGTGCACCCGGTAGAGGCGAGCTGTGAGGTTCGGCCAGATCTCCGGCCGACGCTCCGAGAAGTCGACCATCGCGCCGATGACCTTCGCGGGCGGATCGCGTACATCGAGCTGAAAGCTGAACTGGGGCACGCGGGCACCGCCTCATGCTGCGCGGCTCAGGGAGCCGACGACCGGACGAACTCGCAAGATACTCTGGCTGCACGGCGCTCAGCACGTCGTCGTGGTCGACAAGCTCGACGAGGCCGTCACGTTCTGGTCAGCACTCAATCAGCACTGAAAGGGGCCAGCGCGTCGCTGACTTATCGTGATCACCGTCATCGAGAGTCCGTAGTCGGTGACACAGCGAACGCTCAAACCACCACACCACGGACGTCGCCATCTCTGGAATCGGATCGGTCCCTCTCGTCACCCGTGAGCGGATGGCCCTGCCGCACCCGAAAGCGGTTGCGTCGACTAAGTTCTATGCGCCGACGCAACCGCGTTGGGCCGCGATGTCAGCGTTGGACGAGCGGAATGGCGATGTCCGTCACCGTCACCGGCAACCGGCCGATCCGGTCCACTGCACCGTTGAGCAGATCCACCGAATACAGCGCGGTGGAGCCCCCACTGGTCACAGTGGCGAATCCGCTGACGTCCACCGTGCGACCGCGGCGGAGTTCGGAGTAGATGTCGAATCCCGCATCGGCGCCCGCATCGACACCGAGATTGCCTGTTGGAACCAGGGTTCCCGCGTTCGCCGGCGACTGGATCGCCACCTGATCCACGGCGGTGTTGATGTCGAACAGGGTCGTTCCGGTGGTCGGATCGAGATCATTGTTGGTGTACGCCACTGCGGACACCCCTGTCGCCGGGGCAGCGGGATTCGGTGCGACCGGCGGCAGCGTGAGATCCGCGTCGGTGGCCGTCGGTGCGGTCGGGCCGTCACCGGTCGCAGGGAAGGGCTGCCGGAGGTTCTGACCCGAATCGCTGACCACGCGCAATGCATTGGCCGCCGGGTTGAAGTCGACCCCAAAGGTCGTGCCGGACAGTGCGACCGAGAGTTGGCCGACCTTGGCGGCCGTCGCGCTGGATGCGGAGAGCAGGTAGATGCCGCCGGTCTCGCCGACGCCGTAGAGCTTGCCGTTCTGAACCCGGTAGTCGATGCCGACCAGCTTGGTGTCACCGACCAGGCCGGAGATCGTGCCGATCGTCCGCGCCGAACTCGGCCGGTTGGTGCTGAAGGCGACCAGCGACGTGCCCTGGTCCGCAAGACCGACCGCCGTGAGCCGATCCACTGAGTTCCCGAAGCCCAGCCATGCCCCAACGCTGGTGCCCGCGGGGGCGTCCCCCGATCGATGCTGTGTGGCGGCGCCCGCCAAGGTCGGCGTGGCGACCATCGCCGCCGCCATCGCCACGGTGAGAATGATGCTGCGAGTGCCCATCTCCTGCCCTCCTGAGTTGCGGTCGTCGACGAGACCGTGTCCGTGCCACCTGGAGCGGCGACATGCCAGGCATTCGTCGCGGCGCCACCCAGTGGTCTGCCGCCGAGGGGGTGATCGACGATCGGCGTTCGAGTGAGTCGATCGCGACGACACTTGCCCTACAGTTCGGAGTGGATCCGATGTCAGTGGTCAAGCCGTCAAGGCGGGCACTGGTGAGGAGGGCCGTGAGCACTCCGTCGCACAGCGACCCGAAGAACCGTGGACACACGAGTGCGGGCGCGCAGCCCGACGAGGGCCTGGCCCAGCAGCTCAGCGAGATGGCGCGGTCACTGGAGGCCGAGTCCGACGTCGAGCAGACGTTGCAGGGGATCGTTCAGGCCGCGCTCATCAACATTCCCGGCGCGCAACATGCCGGCATCACCCGGGTGCACGCGAACCGGCAGGTGACGACCCTCGCGTCGAACGATGCGTTGGTGGACCGAGTCGACACAGTTCAGTACGCAGTCGACCAGGGACCGTGCCTCGACTCCATCCGGACCGATGCCACGGTGCGCTCGGACGACCTGGGCACCGAGACCCCGTTGGCCCGAATTCGCGGCACAGGCCGCTGCGCTCGGTGTGCCGTCGATGCTGTCGTTCCAGCTGTACGTGCGGGAGCAGGAGCTCGGTGCACTGAACCTGTACGGCGAGGCTGTCGCGGCATTCGACGCCACCGACGAGCAGATCGGGTTGTTGCTGGCCAGCCACGCCGCGATCGCTCTGATGGGCGCACAAGACCAGCACAACCTGACCATCGCGCTGGCCGCGCGGGACCGGATCGGACAAGCCAAGGGCATCCTCATGGAACGACACAAGATCACCGACAAACAGGCTTTCGAGTTGCTGCTGCGGGCGTCGCGCAATACGAACCGGAAGCTGCGGGACATCGCAGAAGAGGTCGCCAGCACCGGGCAGGAACCGGCCCGCTGAGACGGGCGGACGATGAGCGCGGCGCCGGTTTCAGGACCCATGGACCCGGCCGCGCGCAGTCGCAGGGACCGGAAGACGGCTACTGGCCGCCATGCTTCGATATGGTCGAAGTCGAGCGACGTCAGAAGGGGACGTGTCGTGCATCATTACGACGGTTCACGCGCAATTGTGATCGGCGGATCGATCGGGGGATTGACCAGCGCACTTCTCCTTCGCAAGTTGGGCTTCTCCGTCGATGTCTTCGAACGAACACCCGAACAACTGGACCACCGCGGCGGTGGAATCGTTCTACAGCCCATCACGATGAAGTGGTTCGATGGACACAGTGCGCATCGCATCGAGGAGCTCAGCACCCGAAGCAGCTGGCTCCGCTATCTCGGTCCCGACAATCGGGTCGAGTTCGAGGAGTTCGCGACCTGGCGGTACTCTTCGTGGGGAACCGTTTACAGGGCGCTGCTCAGGGACTTCGGACGCAAGCGCTACCACCTCGGGCACTTCTGCGCCGGCTTCACGCAGGATGCTGCCGGGGTACAGCTCCGATTTGTCAACGGACGCGTTGAATATGCCGACCTGGCCGTGTTCGCGGACGGCATCAGCTCGACCGCACGTCGGCGCATGTTCCCCGATCTCCAACCGCAGTATTCCGGCTATGTCGGATGGCGCGGAACCGTGCGTGAAGATCAAGTATCACCAGAAACATTCAATCTTCTCACCGACGCCCTGTCATACAGCGTCGCCGACCACACTCATGCCGTGTTATACACCATTCCCGGCATGGACGGCGAGTTGACGCGTGGCAGGCGGCTCTTCAATTACGTCTGGTACCGGAACGTGCCGTCCGGCGCAGAACTCCAGGAACTCACCACCGATATCCGTGGATTCGAGGCTCCGGTTTCCATTCATCCGGGAACGGTGCAACAGCGCTACATCGACGAGCTGAAACAATCCGCGACACAACTCGCGCCTGCCTTCACGGAGGTGATTCAGCGCACCGAAGAGCCATATGCACAGGTCGTCTTCGACACCCGCATACCAGAGATGAGTAACGGCAGGATCGCCGTTATCGGTGATGCGGCCTTCGCCGCTCGCCCACACCCAGCAGCAGGTAGCGCGAAGGCTGCAGCGGACGCGTGGGCACTGTACGAACATTTGGGATCCGCGGGAGGCGACATCGCCAATGCCTTGAAGGCCTGGGAGCCTGGTCAGATCGAACTGGGCAATCGGCTCATCGACAGAGCAGCGGCCATGGGACGGCGTTCTCAGTTCAGCAATTCCTGGGATCCGGGAGATCCCGGCCTCCGCATCGGTCTCTATGGACCGGGCAACTAACTCGACTCGATCGGGACCGAAGGCATCGGGCTGTGTGAGTGAATCGGGGGATACGGGCGGGTTCGGTTGTCGCCCGGGTTGGTAGTCCTGTCGGCGTGCAGCTCGACGCCGGCAGGTGTCACGCCGTCCAGCGCCTCGGCATCGCCCAGTGCCTCGGCTGGAAGTTCGGTGAGCGCCGCCTCGCCCCCGTCGCCGAGGTCGGTCAATGCGTCATCGACGGCCAACGGGTCGTCAGTGGTGGAGACCGGTTGTCGTCTCGACCATCCGTTCGGTCATCGAACAGAGGACCTGATCGGCCCATCGGGCGGGGATCACGACCGATCCTGACCCGAAATTCGGCGTTCGCCGATCTGTCCAACCACGACATCCATGAAACGGACTCGGCTGGGGGACCCTGGGTCCATCGACGCGAGGGTCATCCGCGGCACGATGTTGATCATGCGCGGCAGCGGGGGGTGTCTGGGTTCTCGGGCTGGTGGTCGCGTTCGTGGTGGCTGCCTGGAACAGCGGGCCCAACGTGACGCCGGGTCGGCACATGCTGCCGGGCTTTGTCGGGTCGTCGTGGCCGCCGAGGATGCGGTCGACTCGCCGAGACGATGTCGGGGTCGTGAGTGAGCGGACGGACGCTGGAGGAGCTGCAGACGGCTGTGGTGGATCCGCCCAGCTCCAATCACGGCGTCCGACGACCGTGGTTCCGAACGAAGGTCGGGGGGAGAGACTTGGGCGTGGCCAATTGGACGTCCAGGATCCTGTGGGCGGCGTTCGTCGGCTGCCTGGTCTGGGTGACAACCGCGTGCAGCACGGCCGGGTCGAGCGCGACCGCTGCGTCGAACGCGCTCGGACCTTCACCGGACGCGCAGACGCCGGCAGGCGGCATGCCGATGACCTCGGTGCGGGTGCTGCAGTTGAACCTGTGCAACAGCGGCATCGCCGGTTGCTTCACGGGCCGGTCGACGGCGGAGGCAGCCGGGGTGATCCGGGTCGAGATCCCCGACCTGGTCACCCTCAACGAAGTCTGTTCCGACGACGTGTCGACCCTGCGCGGGGTGCTTGGCGAAGTCTTGCCTGGCGAGAAGGTCGTGTCCGCGTTCTACGCGGCGCGCGACAGGCGTTCCGGAGAGGCGTACCGGTGCCGCAACGGCGAGCAGTACGGCATCGGGCTCATCTCGCGGTGGCCGGCGGCGCCCGGATCCTTTGCCGAAGGCGGAACGTACCCGGTCCAGGACACGGAGGATCCCGAAGAGCGGGTGTGGCTGTGCCTCAGCGTCGTCGGGGCCCCGGATGTCACCGTCTGCACCACGCACCTGGCCTACACGAAGCCGGAGGTGGCGGCCGCCCAGTGCCGGTACCTGTTCGGCACGGTCATCGCCGAGATGCGCGAGCAGGACGGGGCGCTGCCGGTGGTGCTCGGTGGTGACTTGAACCTCGGATTCGGCGACAGTCAGGAACTGAGGTCGTGTCTGCCGGCCGGTTCCACAGTGGTCGACGACGGCAGCGCCCAGCACGTGGTGGGAACCCCGGAATTCGTCGTCATCGACTCCCGACTCATTGATCTGCACGACACCGACCATCCAGGCCTGCTCGTGACGATTGCTGCTCCCGCGGTGCGCCGTCGAACAGCGGCGTAGCGCTGCTGTCTGCCCGACCAGCCAGACGTTTGGTGACGCCGAGGGTGAGGCGTGAGCCTGGCGGGCGGCCGCGGGTGGGTAGATCCGCGCATCAACACGGCTCGCCTGCCGACGGACGGCTTGACCTGCGATGCTCTGCCCATGATGGTGTCGCTGCGCCGACGTGCCGGAGGGTCGTGCTGTGAACCTCTGCGCGATGCGGCACCCTCGACTGCGGCAACGCTCCTGGAGGTGCTGCGTGGCGCTGGTGATGAGTTTTTGGGCCGCCCGCCGTCACACACACCATGAACCCCATCACCGACGAACTCCGGCCACTTGACGAGCAGGCCTTTGGCGCCCGCGTCGAGCCGCACCGCCGCGAGTTGCATGTCCACTGCTACCGCTTGCTCGGGTCGTTCGAGGAGGCCGAGGACCTCGTCCAAGAGGCGTTCCTGCGCGCGTGGCGCCGGCGCGAGACGTACGAGGGCCGGTCGTCGGTTCGCGCGTGGCTGTACCGGATCGCGACGAACGCCTGCCTGGACGCGCTCGACAAGCGCCCGCGGCGGCCCAGTGCGAGCGGCGAGGTCGCTTGGCTGCAGCCCTATCCCGACGAGCTCCTCGAGCAGCTGCCCGACCGACGCGAGGGTCCTGAGGACGTGGCGCTCGCGAAGGAGACCGTCGAGCTGGCGTTCATCGCCGCGATCCAGCACCTCGCGCCGCTGCCGCGGGCCGTGCTCGTGCTGCGCGACGTCCTCGGCTGTTCGGCAAAGGAGACCGCGCGGCTGCTCGAGACGACAGAAGCGTCGGTGAACTCAGCGCTGCAGCGCGCGCGGGGTGGGTTGAGACAGCGCCTGCCCGAGAACCGCGAGGCATGGCAACACGCCCCCGAGGCGACCGCCGTCGAGCGGGAACTGCTTGCCCGCTACGTCGAGTGCAGCGAGCGCGTCGACGCCGAGGGCCTGGCCGCGCTCATGCACGAGGATGTCCGCTTCTCGATGCCGCCCACGCCCGGCGTCTGGACCGGCCGAAGCGCGGTCGTGCAGGGTTGGATCGACGGCGGGTTCGGATCGGAAGCGTTCGGCGGTTTGCGGTGCGTGATGACCGGCGCCAACGGTCAGCCCGCGGTCGCGGGCTACGTGCGCAAGCCGGGCGACGCCGCGTACGAACCGCTGGCCATCGACGTCCTGCAGGTGCGGGACGGGGTCGTCACCGAGATCGTCACCTTCGACCGCGCGGTGTTCAAGCACTTCGACCTGCCCGCCACGCTCGGTGCGATGGTCGGTACGAGATGAACACCCCCGCCTCCATCACCGTCACGCCAGTCCTCGTGGCCGACTTGTTCGTCGAGGGCGAGCGGATGCCGGTCTACGTCCACGTCATCGACCACCCCGATGCGCGCGTGCTGGTCGACACCGGCATCAAGGAGCTGCACCCGGCGGCGGCCGACCTCGATCCCCGCCTCCGACCACTCAACGAGCAGAGCTTCGATCTCGCCGGCATCGACATCATCGTCAACACACACCTGCATTTCGACCACTGCGGCGGCAACCATCTCTTCGCCGACAGGCCGATCTACGTCCAGCGTCGCGAACTCGACGACGCGCGCAGGGAGGACGACTACACCATCCGCGAATGGGTCGATGCGCCCGGCGTCCGGTACGTGCCGGTCGACGGCGAGCTCGAGCTGCTTCCCCGGCTCCGACTTGTCCCGGCGCCGGGCCACACAGACGGCACTCAGGTGGTCGTGGTCGAGACTGGCGGGCGTCCGGTCGTCGTCGGCGGCGACGTAGCAGTCTGGTTCGGCGAACTCGACGAGCCGCACACCGAAGGCCAGTTGCGGGTACGTGCGCTCGACCCCGAGCTGGTCTGGCTCGCGCACGAGCACGAGCCATGGCGACCCCGCACCGTCTGAGGCATGTGGTACGGCCGAGGGAGGTCCGTCAGAAGCGAGCGGCCGGGGGCCGTCACAGTGCGCCGATGCCTTTGCCGATCAGGACCACGCCGATGACGAGGAGAAGCACAGCCATCACCGTGGTGTTGTTTTCCTGCAGCCGAGCCCTGGCCCCGTCCAGCGGGCGACGCATCCGGTCGCGGGCGATCAGGAATGCGATCACCGGAATGGCGACGGTCGACGCCGCGAGAACAGTGTAGATCGCGACGGCGACGACCTCGCTGCCGACGCTCAGCCCCGCTCCGCCTATCGCCACGCCTGCAGCGACGGCCATCAGCAGGTTCTTGGGGTGGAAAGCTGCGAGTAGTAGGCCGAGGCCGGCGGCCTTGGGGAACGTCAGTGAGTCCATGGCGGACATCCACTTCGGGGTGCCGCGGTCGACGTGCCGTACACGGAACTGGCGGACTCCCAGCAACAGCAGCAGCAGGCCGATCGCGATCTTGGTCCATCCCGTCGACGTCGAGGAATCCCCGAGGTTGATGACGTCCGCCAGCACGGTGAACACGCTGGTGGCCACGATGATCCCCACGACCCAGCCGATCAGGAACCCGGTGCTGGTGATCGCGGCTCTGGCCGACAACAGCATCAGGATCACCGCGAGTATCGGGATGGGCGAGATCGCCACCCCGAGCGCAAGCGGAAGGATCTCGCCGATGGCACCGTTCATCTTCAGCCCCTCCTGGGTACGCCGCACCATAGCGGGGTCGATGCACCAAGGACCGCCACGCGGTCCTCTTGCGGCATATGAGCGGCGGTCCCGGATCCCGGCTGCGTCCGGATGAACCCCGCACCGACAGCGCCCTGCTGGTCCAGTGGCTCCGCGACACGGGCGTTTCCAAGTCGCGATCCACTTCGACGTCGACACCATCGACGCCTCCGAAATCCAGTACGGCCTCGGCGTCGACGTCGGCGGGCTCAACAGCGCACAGGCTCGCCGTGTCATCGCCGACATCACCGCCCAGACCGACGTGGTTGCACTGACCATCACCGAGTTCATCCCTCGACAGGTCATCCACCTCCAGCAACTGCTCGCCGGCTTCCCACTTCTAGCGCGTCGTGTCGAGACGACATCTGTACCGATGCCTCAGTAGCGGACCCTGATCGGTGCGGCTGCGGGGAGTCTCGCGCTTAGGGCCATCTAGTGTCGGCTGATGAGCAGGGAAGGCATCGGCAGAGTCGCGGTCATCACCGGCGTTGGCCGGCGGCGCTCGATCGGGGCGGGGATTGCCGAGCGACTGGCGCGTCACGGCTGGCATCTGGCTCTGAACTATTGGCGGCCCTACGACGACCGGCTTGGCTACGAGCGGAACGCCGAGGATCCGGAATCGATCGCCGATTCGTGCCGGGCCTTCGGCGTGCGCGTGGAACTCGTACCCGGGGACCTGAGTGATCCAGTCGTCCCGGCCGAACTGGTCCGCACGGCGACGCAGGCTCTCGGCCCGGTGAGCGCCCTGGTTCTGTCCCACTGCGAGTCGGTGGACAGCTCCATTCTCACCACCGACCTGGCCAGTTGGGACCGTCACTTCGCCGTGAACAGCCGGGCCACGTGGCTGCTCATCAAGGCGTTCGCTGAGCAGCTCCCGCACGTCCCAGCAGGCACGGCCGGCGGGCGGATCGTCGCGCTCACCAGCGACCACACCGTCCACAACCTGCCGTACGGGGCAAGCAAAGGAGCGCTCGACCGCATCGTCATCGCGGCCGCCGTGGAGCTGGCCGACCGCGGCGTGCGGGCGAATGTGATCAATCCTGGGGCAGTCGACACCGGCTGGATGGACGAAACGATTCGCGCGTCATGCATCCGCGCCACCCCCGCGGGGCGTCTCGGTACCGCCGACGACACCGCGAATCTCGTAGATTTTCTGCTCTCCGAGCAGGGTTCATGGATCAACGGGCAGATCCTCTATAGCAACGGCGGCTTCAAGGTCGGCTAACCAGTAGGCGTTGGTCATCGGGCGTCTCGCTGCGGCCCGTCCAGCGTCTGCCGTTGGGCCTGACGGCGGGACCGGCGGGCGGCTAGCTCAAGTGCCTGGTGAAGAACCGGTTCCCGGCGTCGCCCTCGAACTGCGGGACGCCGGTGTGCCCGCCCATGTTGGCGTGCAGCGTCTTCTGCTTGGTGCCGAAGGCGTCGAACAGGTCCAGGGCCATCTGCCGGTCGTTTCCTTCGTCGTCCCACTGCAGCAGGACCTGCAGCGGGATGGTGACCTGCCGGGCCTCCTCGAACATGCTGCGGGGCACGAAACTCCCGGCGAACAGAACGGCGGCCGAGATGCGCGGCTCGACCACCGCCAGCCGGATCCCGATGGAGATCACCCCTCCCGCGTACCCGACCGGGCCGCCGATCTCGGGCAGCGACAGGAGGGCGTCCAGGGCGGCCCGCCATTCCGGGACCGCCTTGTCGACCAGCGGGAGGACGAGCCGGTCCACGATCTCGTCGTCGATCGGCTCGCCGGACGCCAGCGCCCGGCGCAGGTCGGCGCGGGCCTGCTCGGCGGCGGCGGAGCGGGGCCGGACACCGCTCCAGGGGAGCTCGATGGTGGCCGCGGCGAAGCCCTCCGCCGCGGAGTGCCGGGCCCGGGCCACCAGTCGGGGGTACATCTTGTGCAGTCCGCCGGGGTGGCCGAGCAGGATCAGCGGGGCCGGTGCGGATGCGGATCCGGGCGCCCACAGGATGCCGGGGATCTCGCCGAGGGTGAACTCGCGTTCGAGGACACCGTCGTCGAGGCGCTGTTCGGAAGTGAATCGCATGGTCGTGCCTTTCGGGAGTCGTGAACGGCGCTCCCGGACGACCTATCGTCCGACCGTGACTCCGGAGGGGAGCACCCATGTCGATACTGCTTTCACGGGTACCACCTCCTCGATCTCTCGCTCGGCCGCCGGAAAGGTAGCAGTGGTCGCCGTGGTCCGCCAACAGGCTTTACGGAGGCTCCGTGGCCGGACGCCGCGAAGGCGATCGAGCTCAGCCCGCGGGATCCAGTGGATTCACGCGTGCGCGCATGACAAGCGCAAGCAAGACCCTTCGACGCCTCGCATACGGGAGGATCACCTCGGTGCGATCATCGTTCGCGGGACCCAGATACTCTCCGACGGCGACGATCTCGGTGAACCGGGCCGTCGTTGGCAGGAACGGGTCGTTCTCGAACGAAGCCACCTGTACCCGCCGCGCCGGAGCTCGCCTGTCTCGAGGTCGACGACGCCCATGGCGACCGTCTCCTTCGACCCGAGGAGCAACGTGTGCATGGCGCGGCTGGGTGATCGCCTGAACCCCGATTGCCCATGGACGAGCATCACCCTGGTCGGGCGGCGACGACGGTCAGCTCCCGACGTCATGCTCACTCTCGACCGGATGGTGGGCCGTGGGCGGGCAGTGGCCATCCCTTCAGGAGCATCGAGGAGGCGGCCCGTTCAGTCGGGCCGCCTTGTGGGCGGTTCCTTCACGTGGACCGCGGGCCGAGAGGAGTCGTGATGACCACGCCGATGAGCTGGTTGGTCGAGGGCACCCACACCCGGATAGGAAGATCGGGTCGCACGGCACGGAGGCGTCGATGGACGGCCTGATCGTTCTCGGCGTCGTGGTCGTGGCATACAGCTTGGTGGCATCAAAACTCGACCGCTGGTGGACAACCGGCCCGATGGTTTTCGTCGCCGCGGGCGCGGTTCTCGGTCCCTCAGGAATGGACATACTGCCGCTGGCGGTGTCCAACGAGGCGGTTCTCATCTTTACCGAGCTCACGCTGGCGATGCTGCTCTTCTCCGACGCGTCGACCGTCCGACTGCGGGACATCGAGGGCGACGCCAGCTTGCCGTCCCGACTGCTGTTCCTCGGTCTACCGCTGACCATCCTGGTGGGCGCTCTCGTGGCCTACTGGGTGTTCCCCGAGGCGGGCTGGGCGGCGGCCGCGTTGCTCGCCGCCGTCTTGGCACCCACCGACACGGCGCTAGGAATGGCCGTCGTCACCAACAAGGCGGTGCCCGTGCGTATTCGGCGTGCGCTCAACGTCGAGAGCGGCCTCAACGACGGCGTAGCAACACCGTTTGTCACCCTGTTCATCGCAGTCGTCGTGGCCGAGGAGGACCTCGCCGCGACCGCCTGGGGCCTCGAAGCCCTCAAACAGATAGGCCTCGCGCTCGTTGTGGCGGCCGTCGTCGGATTCGTCGGCGGCGGACTCCTCGCGATGGCCGCCGCTCGTGGCTGGACGTCGCCCGTGTCCGAGCAGATCGCGATCCTGGCCCTCGCATTTCTGGCCTACGAGGGAGCCGCCGCCATCGGAGGGAACGGATTTGTGGCTGCGTTCGCCGGAGGCATCTTCTTCGGCGCCGCCACGAAGCGCCGATTGCGAGAACCTGTTCGATTCACCGAGACGGTGGGCCTGTTTGCGACATTCCTCGTCTGGTCGATCTTCGGTGCGCTGTTTGTGGGAAAGTTGTTCGCCGGCGGGCTCTCGTTGGCGCCGATTGGATACGCCATCCTCAGTCTCACGGTCATCAGGATGATTTCGGTCGCCATCGCGCTGGTCGGAACTCGCCTGCGGCCGGCAACCATAGCGTTCATGGGCTGGTTCGGCCCGCGCGGTCTAGCCTCGGTCGTCTTCACGCTGCTTGCGCTGGAGGAGTTCGAGCACGCCGACGGGGGTTCATCACTGGTGCAGACTGCCACGTGGACCATCCTGCTGTCGGTTGTCTTGCACGGCATCTCGGCTTCGCCCCTCGCCAAGTGGTACGGCCGCTCATTCAGTCGCTCCGGAACTGTTGCGGAGAACCAGGCGGCCAGCGAACCGGAATTTCGCCTGCGCGACCTCGCTGGTCGCCATCGCCCGGATAGCAATCCCGGACCGGGAGGCAGTTGAGCGTGCTCTGATCCAACGGGATCTCGACGACCGGACCAGTGATCACTGGCCTCGGGGTAGGGAAGCTCCGACCCCCGACGGCGCCACCAGAGTGTGTGCCTACAGGAAGGAGTCGCGTTCGCGCTTTCCGACTCCAGTAGTCGTCGCGGCGGACGAAACTCCTGAAAGATCGCTGACGTCGAAAGCGGCGAACCTCGTGACACCGCCCCGGCCCGCGGTTTCAGGCTGGGGCGCTCAGCGCCACGACGGAGTGAACAGCGAGGAATCGGCGGTTGTCCGGCCATCAGGCGCCGCCGCGCAGTTCGCCGCACAAGCCCTCGTTCATGAGAGTCCGGAACGACACCAGATCCAACAACAGACCGATGAGGTAGTAGAGCATGGGCCGAGGAGGAACGAGACGGTCGCGGCGGCGCCGGCCACGAGGCGGGTCGAATAGTCGGGGATGACCGACGCGAGCGCGAAGGCGGTGTCTCCCGCGCCACGCAAGGCGCGGGATCGGGCGGGAGGGATCGGCCACAGGAACCAGTAGACGATCGTCCCGGATCGAATGTGGCGTGGTCGAATCGCGCACCCATTCCGGGTTTCCGACTCGGAGGTAGGTGAGCAGGGCGGCAACGAGGGCGTAGGTGACTGCGTCGTCAAAGCTCATGCCGTTGACGACCGGATCGTTCGAGCAAAGCCCGCGCCACAAGAGCACGGCGAGGTACAGCGGAAGGGCGAACCCGAACGGCGTCGACCAGATCCCCCCGCCGGATGACATCTGGGTGACAGCGGTGACCTTGCCGATCTGGGAGTATGAAGATCATCGGAGAACCGGGTCGCCGTGAGACCCCGCGAAACGACAGGTGGATTCGTGACGTCAACCGCCCCGCGCGCGGGAGCCCTGCTCATCCGCACGTCGACCAGGATGGCCGACGGTCGCGAGCTCATCTATTTCGACGAAGCACCTGACGCGAAGAGAGTTCTCGTCGATCCACGTGATCTTCCCACGGTGATTCATGGATCGAGCATCCGCTACGACGCACTCCTCCGCGAGTGGGTAGGCATCGCGGGCCACCGTCAGACCCGCATCTACCACCCACCGGCGAATGCCTGCCCGCTGTGCCCATCCACCGCTTCGAACCAGAGTGAGATCCCGTCACCCGACTATGATGTCGTCGTCTTCGAGAATCGCTTCCCATCGTTCTCCGGCGCCGGGGAGAGCGCCGCTCACGGGGTTCTGTTCGATGCGCGGCCCGGCACCGGACGTTGCGAGGTGGTCTGCTTCACGTCCGACCACAACGCCAGCCTGTCCGCGCTACCTGCTTCACGGATTCGGACAGTCGTGGACGCCTGGACCGACCGCACCGAGGCGCTTTCCGCGCTGCCCGGGATCGAGCAGGTGTTCTGCTTCGAGAACCGAGGTGTGGAGATCGGTGTCACTCTCGCGCACCCGCATGGCCAGATCTACGGTTATCCCTTCGCGACCCCGAAGACCGCGGCGGTGATTGCGTCCGCTCAGCAGTACCGGTCGGCGACCGGGTCGAGCCTGTTCGCCGACGTCCTGGCGGGCGAGCGTGCCGACGGCGCACGTGTCGTGGCCGCCAACGAGCATTGGCTGGCGTTCGTGCCGTTCGCCGCGCGCTGGCCGGTCGAGGTGCACCTCTACCCGAATCGGCACGTCCGCGACCTGACCGCGCTCACCGGCGACGAGCGAGGCGCCCTCGCGGAGATCTACCTCGAGGTCATCCGCCGCATGGAAGGGCTGTTCGACGACTCGTTGCCGGCGATCACCGGCGTGCACCAGACCCCGATCCACGCCGCCGGCGAAGACTTCTGGCTCCATCTCGAGGTCTTCAGCATCCGGCGCGAGGTCGGCAAGATCAAGTATCTGGCCGGATCGGAATCGGCGATGGGCGCCTTCGTCAACGACATCCCGCCGGAAGCGGCCGCGGAGCGCCTCCGCTCGGTCACACTGGCTCCCCGGTGAAGACCCTGGTGGTCGGCGGCGCCGGCTACGTCGGTTCGGTGGTCACGCGCGCGTTGCTCGCCGACGGTCACGAAGTCGTGGTCCTCGACGACTGCTCGACCGGCCACGCCGATGCGGTGCCGGATAACGTCCGACTTGTCCAGGACGACATCGCGGCGTCACGAGAAGTATTAGCAGGTAGCGGTTTCGACGCGGTGCTGCACTTCGCCGCCAAGTCGCTCGTCGGGGAGTCCGCGACCAATCCGGCGCCGTACTGGCATACCAACGTCGGCGGCACCCGCGCCCTGCTGGACGCTGTTGCCGCGGAGCGGGTTCCGCGCTTGGTGTTCTCATCGACGGCCGCCACCTACGGCGAGCCGGACTCGGTGCCCATCACCGAGGAGGCGCCGGCGCGGCCCACCAATCCCTACGGTGCCAGCAAGCTCGCTGTCGATATGATGATCACCGGGGAGTGTCCGGCAACGGGGCTCGCGGCGACGTCGCTGCGCTATTTCAACGTGGCGGGGTCGGCGTTCGGGGCGGGCGAGCGACACCGCACCGAGACCCACCTCATCCCGTTGGCGTTGGCGGCGGTAGCCGGGCGTCGCCCGCCGCTCACCATCTACGGCGACGATTGGCCCACGCCCGACGGAACTCCGATCCGCGACTACGTCCACGTCGCCGACCTCGCGCGCGCCCACCTGCTGGCCCTGACCGGTGCCGCGCCCGGGGAGCACCTGATCTGCAATCTCGGCAATGGCAACGGCTTCAGTGTCCGCGAGGTGCTCGCGACGGTCGGCCGGGTCACCGGTCGGGAGGTCCCGGTGTCAGTGGGTCCGCGCCGGCCCAGTGATCCGGCACGGCTCGTCGCCTCGGCCGACCGCGCCAGGAGCCGCCTCGGTTGGACCCCCCAACGGACTCTCGAGGAGATGATCTCCGACACGTGGGAGTTCGTTTCATCGCGGGAACCGGAGAAGGCTGGGCAGCGGCAGGGTTCCGCGCGGTGACTGCGGCGCAGCTCTTCCGGCGGGCATACGGTCGACCGCCTGCCGGTGTGTTCGCCGCCCCGGGCAGGGTCAATCTGATCGGCGAGCACACCGACTACACCGGCGGTCTGGTGCTGCCGTTCGCGATCGACGCCACCGCTGTGATCGCCGCGGCCCCGACGGATACGGGCGTGATCCGTGTGGTATCTGCACAACGGGGCGGGGAGCTGCGAAGAGTGGCGGCCGACGACCTGGACCCCGATTCCGACCTGGCGCGGGACTGGTCGGGCTATGCACTCGGGTCGGTGTGGGCGCTGCGCCGGGCCGGCTATCGGATCGAGGGTCTCGATCTCGCCCTGGACTCGACAGTGCCTTCCGGCGCAGGGTTGTCCTCGTCCGCCGCCGTGGAATGCGCGACGACCCTGGCGGCGTCGAGCCTGTACGGGATCGAACTCGACCCGATGGAGGTCGCGCGGCTCGCCCAACAGGCCGAGAACGACTTCGTCGGCGTGCCGTGCGGCCCGATGGACCAGACCGCCTCCGCCGCCGCCAGGGCGGGATCAGTGCTGCTGTTCGACACACGGGAAGGCACGGTCGAACACATCGCGTTCGATCCGGCTGCGCATGGATTCACGATGCTGGTCATCGATACGCGGGTGGCGCACTCGCTGGCAGACGGCGAATACGGCCGGCGCCGTCGCTCCTGCGAGCTGGCCACCGAGATCCTCGGTGTCTCGTCGTTGCGAGATGTGACCATCGACGATCTGCCGGCCGCGTTGGACAAGCTCGACGACGACGTGCTGCGTCGCCGCGTCCGGCACGTCGTGACCGAGAACGCGCGGGTGACACGGACGGCCGAGCTCCTCCGCGGCGGTGACGTGCCGGGCATCGCCGACTTGCTGGTCGCGTCACACCGGTCCCTCCAGCACGACTACGAGGTCTCATGTCCGGAACTGGATCTGGCCGTCGAGTCCGCGGTTCGGGCGGGTGCTCTGGGTGCCCGGATGACCGGAGGTGGGTTCGGTGGCTCGGTGATTGCGCTCACGCCGTCGCCAGCAGTTGAAACCACTGTCCGCGAAGTGATGCTCGCCTTCGCCGACCACGGATTCGCCGAGCCCGTTCCCAGAGTCGTTCACCCGTCGAGCGGAGCCCGCCCCCTGCCGGCGGAATGACATCGTGGGGGGCAGGGTGACGACGATGCGGGCGGCCGACGCGGACACTTGCTCGCCGCGAACTCCCTCTGCTTCGCGCTGTATCCCGACGTCCTGTTTCACGCCGTGTTGCCGGTGAACCTGGCGCGGCTTCTCTCCCTGGATCCGCGGGCGGCGGGTGTGTTCGTCGACTGAGAAGACATGGTGGCGGACTCGGTGGCCAGCCTGCCGGGGTGAGGCCCGGTCGCAACCCGATGGACCGTCCCTTGATCGACCTGGTCGGTGAGCTGTCCACGCGCAGCGAGCCATTCCGGGTGCTGTGGGCCAGGCACGAGGTCCGTTCGCATCGTTCGGCGGTCACGCGGCTCCGCAATCCGCTTGTCGGCGAGATCACTGTGACCGGTGATGCTCTGGAACTGCGTGGCACCGGACTGACGATGATCGCGTATACGGCCGAACCGGATAGCACGGCTTGGCAGACTTCGTGGCCAGTTGGAGTTCCGAGCGCGGTCCCGGCTCGGGCGGCACGGTCGTGCGCCATCTGGTGGACGCAGACTCCTCGCGCGGGGTCCACAGCTCGCCTACCGAGCGTTCGGCCCGCTGCGCCCGCGACCGGGTCCGGGTCGTGCTCGACTTCCACGGCATGGCGGATCAACCCGCCGGGTTTCGTGTCGAGATCGCTCCTCGCCACCACGTGTCGGCGCCCACCGTTCGAGGCTGGGGTGCACCAGATCCGAGTGCAAGGAGCGCTCCTGCCCCTCTCGCCGAGGTTGATCACGGAAGCCACCCGAGGATCGCACGCAGGGGAGGACTACACCGGAAGGGTGCGGATAGCCGAAACCCAGGACCTTCCGATACCCGACCCGGTTCCACCGTTCTCCAGACACACAGCGCGGCACCGTCCTTGTGGCGATCCATCGCCACCGGCGCTACAGCCGCGGGCCAATCGACCGAACCCGTCTCGCGGCAGCGCTGACAACGGTCGGATGGGCCCTCGACAGCAGCTTGGTCGTGCACCCCGGCGAACATGCCGCCGCCAGGCCGCTACCGAGCCATCACATCGGCCGCGCCGCGCCCTCACCCGACGGCACATGATCGACATCCTCGTCGCCGATGCTGGCTACCCCACGCCACAGCCGGCGGCCTGATCAGCACCTCTCTCGCCCCCTCGTCAACCCGTCGGGCCTGACCGGTACCAACTCCTCGGACATGACCGTCACCAGCGATCGGCACAGAGCGCGGCCATCTTGACAGTTGACACATCGATCGAGAAGCGCGGTGACGAGGCGATCCGCCCCTCTCGAAGTCCGGCGAGCGGCGTTTTCGTCGCACGCGACCCGACCCGCCAACAGGCGAGCGCATCGTCGGCAGTAGGACGGGCCATCGCTGGCGGATGCGCGATTGTGGTTGCTGGGCATCGCCGTGGCCGTGGTTCCGACCGCGGCGACCCATTGAACTCCGCGCACGCCCTCCTTCCCCACGGTGACCCAGGCCAAGCGTGGCCGAGTCCAAGGACCGACCGTCCGTCGTTGGCCGTTCCGCCACCTTGTGGCCTCCAGCACACCGGTGTACCGACGGCCAGCCACATCCGGAACAATCCCCCCTCGGGCGACCACGAGTGAGGGGGACAGATGCGCGAGGACGACATGCTCCGGCTCAGCGTGCGGTGCGCCCGCCTCGCGGTGACCGGAGCTCGCTACGAATCCGTCCTGGCCGACGGCGTTGCGGCCATCCTGGGGACTGACGCCGGCACCGGCGTTACCACCTGGGACGGACCCAGCGGAGATCCCGACGCAACTGCTGAGGTCGTGGTGTCCGGGGTGGCGCCGCTCACCAGCCAAGAGAAAGCCGCGGGGATGGCCATGGTGCCACGCCACCCCACATTCGGGAGCCAGGCATTCACCGGCCCTACCCACAGGTTCAGCGACTTCGTCTCCCTACCGGCCTTTTGGGACACCGACGTTTGGCAGGTGATGCACAGTCATGGCAACGGTCGCTACCCAGCTGCGGTCATCATGCGTCCTCATCACCGAGCTGCCGTGATCGTTGGAGTTCAGCGCACCCGGCTGGACTTCGACGCCGACGATATGGCCATCCTCGACCTGCTCCGCAAACCCCTGGCCGCCGCGCTGACCTTCCGCGCCGCATTGGAGGACGCCAGCCACCTTTGCCGCGCCGTCATCGACGATCCGCCTAACGATCCCCTGACGCCCCGAGAGGAACAGATCATCGGCCTCGTCGCGCTGGGCTGGACCAGTGCCCGGATCGGCCGGCACCTGCAGATCAGCGAGCGAACGGTCCGCAAGCACCTGAAGAACATCAACGACAAACTCGGGACGGCCAACCGGACGGCCGCCGTCAGTCGTTGGCGCGGCCTGGATCCCGCCGCCGGTAGCATCCGCCCAAATCGCCTGAGCTATCAGAAGAGCGGGTCGCGGTAGTCGGCCTCCCCGCTCTCGATCAAGACGAACGTCGCCCAGGGCCCGATGGCGGCGGCCCTGGTCCGGCTCATCCGGCTGGCGAACGGTCATGTCGGCGTTTGGTGATCATTACAATTTCGGGGGTTGCACGGGTGCGCAGGCGAACGTCGTCAGGTCAGGCGCGGTGGATCGAGGATCAGGCAGCCAGCGGCCAACCCCCGCAACGCAGAGTCGCCTGCCAGTCCGGGAATTCGATGAACGCGTTCGATGACGCCGGCACGACCACTCGGAAGGTCTGAGACGCAAAGTCGAGCACCTCGAGACCGAATTGGGCGGGCTGGTTCTCGGGGAAACGCCATCTGGCGAATGCGACCTTGAAGGGTGAGAGGCCGAAGTCCGGCTGTGTGGTAAGTCCATCGACCGGCGTCGGACTCACGGGGTAAAGATGGCGGAAAAGCGGGTCGGTCACGTAGAGACGCGAGGCCGGCTGGTCGGGCTCGTCCTGTTCGACGAGTACATGGTCGATTCCGGGAAAGTACGTCGCGTATCCGGTGGGAGGCTGAGTTCCGGTCTCGTCGGTGATCAGAACGGTCAGCTGCGGATCAGCGGGGTTCGGCCGCACCGACCAGATCGTGTAGAAGCCGTCGGCCTGCCGGAAGCCGGTGACGATCAGTCGATCGCCGCGCGGCGACCATCCGAGATCCACGATGCGATAGCCGGCAGTGACCTCCGTGATGAGCACATCGGTACGGGTGGTCAGGTCGAACAGGCGAATGTAGCCGATGGCTGGACTGTGGCCAGGTGTGTCATTCATACCGAGGCTGCTCGCGTAGGCGATGGCGGAACCGCTCGGCGACCAGACCGGGTGGCGGGACAACGCAGGGAATGACACATTCGGCGTGCCCTTGTCGACCAAGACCTCGGGTTCCGTGGCGCCCTGCCGCAGCACGTACAACCGATTGACCGGGGACTGCAGATTGGGAGCGTCCACCCGCCGTCCGACGAAGACAACGGCCTTGCCGTTGGGCGAGAACCCCGGGTCCAATTCCGCTTCGAGAGGGTCGGGCGAGTTCCAGAGCACCGCCGGAGTGCCTCCGCCCGCTGGAACCACCATCAGTTGGGACTGATCCACGAGGTTCTGCGAGGGTTCTTGGTTGTAGGCGATCGCGCCACAGCTTCCCCATCGAAGGGGTGCAGCCTGACCGACGGCCGGCGTTGCGGTCGTGAGCAGCCCGGCCACCACGGCTGCAACACCGGCGAACAGCGTGATGCGTCGGCTCATCGTCAGCGCTCCCGTCGGTTGGGGTGGGCGGTCAGCAGAAGTCGCCGCAGTCCGGCGGCGCAGTTCCGGTGACGACATGGCCAACGACGTTCAACCCCCGGTACGTGGTGACGCCGTACACAGTGAGCACCGATCGCCCCGCGGGCGTCGGCGGTGCAGCGGCGAAGTACAAGGTGATGTAGCCGTACTTGATGAGCGCGCCGCAGTACGACGCGCGCCAAGGGATGACGATCCGCACCCTCGGGGTCGTTCCCCTGGTGGATGCGATCCTGGCCTTCAATACCACGCGGGGCAATGCTGACCGTCATCAGCAGCGACGAAGTCTTGTGCGTGCGATGCCTGCTGTTCACGCTGCCTCCGTGGTTTTTCAGGCATACCCCCCTCAATAGGGTGGACCTCTGGAGCGGGCCGATGACAGTGTCGGAAGCGACACCTTGCCACGCACGATTGCGTGTGCAGTCCCCTGTGACGCTGGTGGTCGGGATGCGTGAAGCGACATGCTCAGGATCGCTGCGCGATGCGCTTCGGGGACGTCGTTCAAGGGATCGACGTCGCACCGGTGCTGGCGCGCACTGCCCCGAAACGCTCCGTTATCACAGAGGTGCATACGGTAACTATTCGTGCATTTTCGGCAAAGTCGTTGTAATCTCCCCTTTCTCAACCACCGTCCAGTGGGACGAAACGAAGGGAATCCGCCCATGATCGGCAGGCGTCTGCTCACCATCACCGCGGCCAGCGCGGCACTGATGCTCGGTGCTGCCACCGCGGCGTCGGCCCACGAGTGCTTCATCGAGAACCGATCCGACAAGGGCGACGCGCAGGCAGCGGCGAACTCCCCGAGCTGGGACAGCTTCACGATCGAGACGATCCTGACCGAGTTCCTCGGCCTGCCGGCACCTGTCGTCGCCTGCGTGACGGAGCAGTGGGAGGCGGACGGCAATCCGGACACGCTCGTGTTCAACCAGCAGACGACCATCGGCGAGGGATCGAGCAACCCGAACCTGGCCAACGGCAAGGGCCTGGAGCACGGCTCCGTGGTCTACGGACCGATCATCGGTGGCTACATCGAGAACTGCGTGTAGGCGCCGCATCCTGTAGTGGGTCCGGTCGGCATCGGCAACGCCGCCGGATCCACTTCAGCCACAGCCCGCTGGCGCAACACATCGATCTGATACCGCACGGACGCGATCCTCGCGCGGATCTCGAGCACCTTCCGCTGCGCCTCCGGGCGCACGCGCACGGTCACGATCGACGGGATCCTTCGGCGGCACCTCCGTCTCCGGTCGCGACGGAACGTTCTTTGAGCAGTGGACCCAGACGCTCGGTGAGCTTGTCCAGCGTCTTGGCGGTCTCCATCGCGAGGCGATGCAGAACTTCAGCTCGGCTGCCAAGCCGCCGTCGTTGCCGACGAGGCCGACACCTTCCACTGCGCCGTCCTCGTCGTCGTTGTACCGCTGACGAATTGCACGTTCGGTCACTTGACGGCCGAGAAGATCAGCGCGATGACGACCACCACGGCGAGAATGATCGCCCAGGTGACGATGGTCGACGCGGCGCTCTTGGCACCGCGCACGCCGACGTCCTTGGCGGCTCTTGAACACTTCCTTCCGCACATCGCCGATGACACTCTTGCGCTCCGCGGCGATCTGGTTGCTGAACTGCAACTTGTTCCGGGCGGCCTTCCTGACACCCGCATCGACCGCGGCATCGACCTCGGCATGGGTGAGTAGGGTGCCGTCGACCAGCGCGTCCCAGTTCGCGCTGCCGTCGAGTTGGGTGATGCGCGTGCGCAGTTCGCGGGCGTCAGGCTCGGCGAGCTAGAGCATGGTGAATTCACCGCGCATGTTCCCGGCGAACAGGGTGACGCAGAACGAGTCGAAGTGCCTGCTGCACAGGATGGCGAGCCTGCCGTTGCCGTGCCGGACGACGACCGCTTGCGGGAGTTCCTTGTGAACCCGGGTCTGCCTCGACGCCACCGGCCCTCGCTGTAAGACTTCAGCGGCCTCTGTATCGCTCGAGAGCGCCTCCGAGTTCGGGCCGGACGTTGGCTCACTCGAGGGCGCTTCCCGGTCGTGCAGGTCATGACCCCACCCAGGCGTGGGCGACTGCTCCCGCTGGCCACCGACCCGGCGCCTCCGTATGACCTGGCGTTCGGCGCGCGATGTGGTGCGGCTACTCGTCGCCTTCGCCGTAGCGAGTGGCCTTCTCCGCTCAAGCCGGCAGTGGGTCGCGTGAGTCTCGGGGTGCCGCCACTCGCGAAGCCGGTACTCGAAACCCGGCAACAAGACGATCGGGATCGGATCAGGGGATGCCGGAGCGACCACCCCGACCACCATCTTCGCGTCAGCGGGGATGAACGGGGACTGGGCGGGGATCGGCTCGGTCACGATCTCCACTGGCTCGGCGTAGGGGCGCGGCATGAGACTGAAGCTAGCACTCAGGCCATATAGAGCACATATAGCGCTCTTAAAGATATCCCATACTGTGCCGATAAAGTTCAGACACTCAGGTGCGACGCAGCCGGGCCTTGCACATCACCACCCAGGAAGCAGGACCCACCAGATGCACCGCATGGCAGCTAACGACGTCCGTCGACCGGTGCGATAGCTGGATGGGTCCCGAGGCCGCGCCCGATCCTGCGCGTCCTGTTCCACCAATCAGGCGTGGTCATCCGACGACCGACACCCACGAAGGAAGCGCATCTCGAACGAGCAGGATCTCAACGACCTGCGGGAGACCATGCCGGAGCGCCCGAACAAGGCGTCGGGCGCACCCGGATCACGCGTGGGCATGGTCGCCACGTTTCCTGCTGACCTCACTCAGCGCGCAATCGCCGGCCCGCCGCGTGTCTCACCAGCAGGACCGTGCCCGAGCAGAGTCGACCACGGTCACCGTGATCGCGAAGCCGTTGGGTGCAATGAGCCACGAAGTCGATCTGAATCTCGAACGCATCAATGCCCGACCGAATCCTAGGCGACGGCATCCACCGCAGTCGATATGAAGCCGTAATCCGAACGGTGCCCACGAGGGCGCGCAATCCGGCTCCATTATCCTCACGAGGAGAAATAAGCAATGAGCATGATCCCCAGTACTCCTGTTCACCCGCAGCCGGTCAGGAAGCGCAAGGTGCGCGTATTCACCTGGATCATCCTGGCGATCAACGCGATCTTCGCCGCTTGGCTGATCGGCGGCATCGCCAGCGTGTCCACCGGCGACTGCGCGCCCAACCTGAGCCAGAACGCCTGCGACGCGGCGAAGACCGTCGGCGGCGGCATCGGCGCACTGTTGATCGTCTTCTTGTGGGTCGCAGCCGACGTCATCCTCGGGATCATCTGGCTGGTCACCCGCAAGCGCGAGCCGCAGGTCGTCTACATCCAGCAGGCCCGGCGCAGCCGCACAACTGACTCGTTGAATGCCCTGGTCGACAAAACAAGGTTGAGTACTCGGCCAGGAGCTACGCAAAGGACGCAGAACAATGAAATTCCATCGTACCCATGCGCTCGTCGGCGGAATCGCAGCTCCCGCAGTGCTTTCCACCGCATGTGGTACGGCAGGCAGCCCGATTGGCACTCCCAGTGCGCCGGCGGTCACCGCTACTGAGACCGCGTCGCAGACCGAGACCACCACGGCCTCCGCGACCGTGACGAAAAGCGCTGCGCCCGTGGAGATCGAAGTGGTGCCGCAGGGTTGCATCAACGCCATCGACGCCGCGCTCGACCACCAGCAGGTCAAGATCGGTGAGGACAAGCTGTGGAGCAGCTTCGCCGGGGTGCTGAGCGCCGACGGCACCGTGTCCGATGCACCGACCAGCGGCGAGGTCGACAAACTCACCTGCTGCTCGAACATATCAACACCAAGTCCGACGAGTTCCTGGTGATCCAGGGCACTTTCGGTGATGCCATCGACGGGTGCCACGCGTGAGGCGCCTCCTCGCCGCCGCTGGCGCACTGTTGGTCGCGGCCGGCCTCGCCGCCTGCACGTCGGCCAAGGCAGACCCGCCGAGTACTCCGCCAGCCCCGCCGGTCACCACGACGGCATCCGCGCCGCCACCGGTCACCGTTACCAAGACGGCGCCAACCACCGTTACCAAGACGGCGCCCCCCAAGACGGTCACTCCCGCTCCGGCGCCGCAGACCACCCGACACACGCCGCCCCCTGCTTCGTCTCCCTCGGCGACCACGTCCTCCGAGCCGGACACGGCTCCGCCCGGTCCCGGTCCAGGCATGTCAGACGCCGAGATCGTCGCCACGACCAACACGGCGTTCAGCGTGGTCGACCACTACTGGTCGAATCTGTTCGGCACCTGGCACGGCGACTACGGCGAGCCGATCCAATGGTGGACGCCGGACCGCTATCACGGAGACGGCTTCTCGACTCGGACCATGGCTCCATGGCGGGCTGCGTCGATGACTACGAGAACGCGCAGAACGCTTTCTTCTGCGGCGACATCGTGTCCGGTACCGGCTTCGTCGCCTGGGACAAGGTGCTCTTCCGCCAGCTTGCACTGTTCGGTGGCGACGATGCGATCTACGGCGTCGTCGCGCACGAGATCGGGCACGCCGCGCAGACCCGGTTCTGGCACGACAACGAGGTGGAGCCACGCCGTCGCCGGACGACGACATTCCGTGGGAGTGCAAGCCGACTGCCTGTCCGGAGCCACCTCGGCAAGGCCGAGCAGGACGGCTACGTCGACATCGACCTGGACTCGCTCCTGATCGCTCTCATGCTTCTCAACGAGCCCGGCAACCACGGCACCGACGAACAACGGGCCGAAGCCATTATGCAGGGCTTCTACACCGGGGACATCGAATCCTGCCTCTACAACCAGGGCGTGCCGCCGCCCGGCTTCCCGCGCTAACCAACATCAATCCCCGTAACGCAAGAGCGGTGCGGAATGACACAGCGAACGGAACACCTGACATGACAATCCGCACACGATTTTCGCACTGCTCGGGACGGCGGTGATCCTGGCCACCAGCGCTGCCTGTTCCGCTGCCACGGCGGATACCCCCACAACGACCCCGGCCGCGCCGAGTGCATCCAAGTCGACCGCGCCCAGCCCGACCCCTGCCCCGACACCTGAGTCGGCTCCGGCCGAGGCTCCGGCTCCGACTCCGGCACCCGCTCCCGTAGTGCTCACCTACCTGGTGGTCGACGTGATCGACGGCGACACCATCGACATCGCCGACGGTGCCGGATCGTCTCGCGGGTCCGCCATATCGGCATCGACGCTCCGGAGTTGGACACCTGCGAAGGTCCGGCCGCGCGCGACGCCATGGTCGGTCTCGTCCAGGGCAAGACCGTCCGCCTGGCTCTCGGCGGTGACGGCGAGGACAAGGACAAGCACGACCGGCTGCTGCGCTACGTCGACACCGACACCACCGACTCCGGTCTCGCGATGATCAACGCAGGCTTCGCCATCGCCCGCTACGACTCGCGCGACGGCTACGGCCTGCACGACCGCGAGGCGGCCTATGTCGCGGCCGACGCCGCCTCGGCGGACTACACCTGCCCGCCCCCGGCGCCGACCACCGACCCAAGGCCCCCATCATCATCGTTCCCGTCCCCGGCGAGGACGAGGAGGGGAACTCGGATACGGACTACCGCCCGGCTCCGGCTCCCGCACCCACCCAGGCTCCGGCGCCCGCGCCGACTCGGCCCCGGCTCCCGCGCCCGCCCCGGAACCGGCACCTGCACCGGCACCCGCTGCGGCTCCTCCCGCGCCCAGCGTCTCCGGTCCGTTCGCCAACTGCGATGCCGCTCGTGCGGCCGGAGCCGCTCCCCTCTACATCGGTCAGCCTGGCTACGCGCCCAAGCTTGATCGCGATAAGGACGGCGTGGCCTGCGAGTAACCGGACCGCACCGAACACAGGAGGAGGAACAGGAATGTCCAAGGACGACAGCACGAAGTGCTGATCATGGCGGTGGTCGCGTTGGCGATCACGCCTTAACGGATGGGGGAAACCCTGACCCACAGGGCAATGGCCTCCGGATAACGCAGCGTCAGGTAAAGCAACGACCCAACCGAGTCCGATAAAACGATTCTAAGGTAAACGCTGAGGCGGGGCCGAAGCGAACCGAACGGCTGGGTGCCGGGCGGCAGCCTGAGGGTAGCGGCAGATTGTTAAAGGGCGGTCCGTGCACTAAAACCTGGCAACGCCCGACACCGGCGCCCATGCTTCGCAGACCGTTGAGTTACAGGGGAGAATGCGGATGGTTGATCGACCTTCTCACGTGAACTGTTCTCGGCCCGTAGACCTCGCGAGGCTCGGATGAGTGCCGTCACACGCTCCCCGGCGCAAGGAGGGGGTCGTTTGCGCGCCTCATCACCAGATCCGCACACATGATGCGGCGGCATCGATCAAGGAGCCCGGCTTCGTCTCGCCTCGCCCGCAGGTTCGCCGTCGTCGCCGTCGTCTCGGCTGTCGGCTTTCCTCGCCGCGTGCGCCGAGTCTCGAGCCGTTCCAGGTCGTGCCGCGAGGCCGCGGCAGTCCAGGCCCAGGCCGACGCCGACGCGCAGGCCCAGGTTGAGGCCGCGTGTCTGGCCGCCGAGGCGCAGGCCAGCAAGAGCCGCAGCCGACGCCGAGGCCGCCCGTTAGGACCGCCGTGGCTCAGGCTCAGGCCGCCGCCGAGGCTGTGGCCGACCGCGTGGCGGCTGAGGCCGCCGCTGCCGAGGCTGCGCGGGTTTCGCGGGCCGAGGCTGCCGGCCGAGGCTCAGGCCGCCGCCCAGGCCGCCGCGAGGAGCAGGCGCAGACTGAGGCCGTGACTGCCGACGCTGACCAGGGTTGGTCTGACGAGCGTGGTCGGGTGTCGCCCGAAACCGCTGAGCGGGCGAGGCCGCCGGTATCGCGCCGGGCGAGAATGTGCCGGGCTACCTGCGCTGCGGCACGATCTGCGGCGAGGAGCCGACGTCGGGCGAACTCCAGCAGCAGTGGATGGAGGAGCAGGGCTTGGTGAACGCCGACGGCAGTCTGGTCAGCGAGAACCCGCCCGGCTGGTCGCCGATCGACTGACCGAACCGCACGTGAGGCCCCGACCCGAAGGTCGGGGGCTTGCTGCGTTCTGTGTCGGGCAATCCCTCAATTGGGAAGGCGTGGGCTCCTGCTCGGTCGATTCGAGTCGAGCGAATCAGGTCGGTCGAGACGCCGGACGCTACTCGAAATCTCGCGAACACGATCCGATGGGTTGCCGGCCGCCGCGCGGTCGTCGGCTACTTCGTCGGCCGGAGTCGCCGCGAGGTCACGTGCTGATCGAAGATCGAACCAGCTCGGCGGGATGCCGGTGCTGCTCTCTCGGCGGCGGCGCGGAACGTTGCCCCGACCGCCCGAGCGAAGTCCCACCGTGCCTCCGGGACGCGGGTGCTACCGCCGTGGGGCGAGGTGCCGATCAACTCGATCACGCCGCGCTCGGTCGGCGTGGGTCTCCAGGCTGACGCCGACGAATTCAGTTCGGTCACGCGTGGGCAGGCCGTGCACGCCCTGGCGCGTTGTTGTCGTTGGGCGTGCGGAACCGGCGTCTGATCACCGACCCGACCGCCGACATCGACCTGCCGAAGCTGGTCACCGCTCCGGGCACCGGTTCATGTCCGATGACGAACTCCACTTGCTCACCTGCCGCGGCGCGCGCCGCCCTCGGCGAGCGAGAACCCAGGGAGCT
>CAWHKH010000016.1:0-521277 GCA_963829945.1 uncultured Actinomycetota bacterium
GACGTGAGCCTGCAGATCGGCCGCGCCGAGGTGATGGGCCTGGTCGGCGAGTCCGGCTCGGGCAAGACCACGATCGGCCGTGCAATGGTGGGCCTGCTGCCGGTGGTCACGGGGACCGCCACCGTGCTGGGCACCGAGCTCGTCGGCATCGACCGGAAGGCGCTGCGCGATCTGCGCCGCAAGGTCAGCTTCGTGTTCCAGGACCCCGGCTCCTCGCTGAATCCGCGGTTGCCGATCGGCGAGTCGATCGGCGAGCCGCTGCTGCTGCACGGCGAGGCGAAGGGGTCGGCGCTGAGCAAGCGGGTGGAGGACCTGCTCGACCGCGTGCACCTGCCGCGATCGATGAGAAACCGGTACCCGCACGAACTCTCGGGCGGCCAGCGGCAGCGGGTGGGGATCGCCCGGTCGCTCGCGCTGGAGCCGCAGCTGCTGATCGCCGACGAGCCGACCTCGGCGCTCGACGTCTCCGTGCAGGCCAGGGTGCTCGAGCTGTTCCAGGAACTGCAGCAGGAGAAGGGGTTCGCCTGCCTGTTCATCTCGCACGACCTGGCCGTCGTCGAGATCCTCGCCAAGCGCATCGCCGTCATGCACCACGGGCACCTGGTCGAGCTGGGCACGCGGGAGCAGATCCTGAATGCGCCGCAGCAGGACTACACCAAGCGGCTCATCGCCGCGGTGCCGGTGCCGGACCCGGACGAGCAGCGGCGCCGCCGGACCGAGCGCGACGCGATCCTCGCCGCAGGCATCGGCCTGGACGAGCAGGACCTCGCCGAGGGCGTCATCCCCGACATGACGGAGGACGACGTCCGGAACAAGGCCAAGGAGGACCAGGCCACCCAGGGTCCCGGGATGAACCTCGGCGGCGTGTGACGGCCGGTCCGGCGCATATCGGGCACGGAAGTGAACGGCGATTTGCATTGCGGAAAGGGGCGACTATCGTGCCGAAGATGATCCGCCGCACGAGGACGTGCCACGGACTTCCTACGGCGTCGCCTTGACGTCACGGGATTTGTCCGCTTCGAACTGTTCAATTCCGGTTCGTGGATCTGCGGTCGATCGTCCGCCCACCCGGCCGATCACCCTTGGATCACAATTCACCCGGCGAAGGATCGCGAAACGCGTGGCGCTCGTAGGGTGCAACGGTCAGACGCGGCGGCGACCACAGTCGCGCGGCGCGGCGCTGGACGGCCGACCTGGCCGCCAGAGACGGTGTGGGTTCTGCTGAAGGAGGATTCGGTCATGAGAAGGACTCGGGCGGTGGGTATCACTGCTCTGGCGGCGGTGACCGCGATGGTCGTTGCCGCGTGCGGCGGCTCGGTGGGCGGCGACAGCGCCACCACGGCGGCCACCACCGGTGGCGGCGCCGCGACGGAGTCGTCATCGAGTGGTTCGTCGGCGGCGACCAGCAGCAGCGGCGACGCCACCGGCCCCATCGCCGACACCATCACGGTGGGCCTGGAACAGACTCCGGGCGGCTACAACGGCGCGAGCGCGGGCGCCAACAGCGTCTACACCGCCTACGTCGACAACATCACCCAGAGCAACTTCGTCGTCATTCAGCCGGACGGCACGCTCAAGCCCAACACGGAATACGGCACGTACGAGAAGACGTCCGACAGCCCGCTGACCGTCGAGTACACGTTCGACGAGAACGCGGTGTGGTCGGACGGCGTGCCGATCGACTGCGACGACGCCGTGCTCGCGTGGGCCGCACAGTCGGGCAGCTTCCCGACCGGCCAGCAGGACGACGCGGGGAACGATATCGATCTGTTCACGCCGGCGTCGACCAACGGGTTCAACCTGATGGAGCAGCCGCAGTGCGCCCCCGGTGACAAGACCTTCACGATCGTGTACACGGAACCCTACGCGGACTGGGAGCCGGTGTTCATCGGCTCGAACATCTTGCCCGCGCACATCGCCGCCGAGCAGGGCGGGATGAGCTCGGCCGACAACGGGACGGCGCTCATCACTGCCGTCACCAACAAGGACACGGCCGCGCTGACACCCGTGGGCACCTTCTGGAGCACGGGCTGGGACTACCAGCCCGACCTGCCGCAGCTGCCGGACACTGCGCTGCTGCCGGCCTCGGGGCCCTACAAGTACGACAACGGGTCGGCCGGCACGCTGACGGTCGTCAAGAACGAGAACTGGTGGGGCACTCCGGGCAAGACGGACAGCTTCGTGTTCAAGTTCGTCAGCCCCGAGGAGTGGGTGCAGGCGATGGCCAACGGCGAGATCGACCAGTACGACCCGTCGAACCCGAGCCAGGACACCGTCTCGCAGCTGGACGCGCTCGGCGACACGGTGACCTACGAGGTCGGGGAGGGCTACACCTTCAGCCACCTCGACTTCGACTCCTCGCCGCAGGGCAAGCTGGCGGACATTCGCATTCGACAGGCGTTCCTGAAGTGCATCCCGCGGCAGGAGCTGGTCGACAAGTTCGCCAAGACGATCTTCCCGGAGGCGCAGATCCTGAACCTGCGCGAGTTCCTGCCGGCGCAGGCCAACTACGACGAGATCCTCGCGCAGGTGCCCGAGGCGGAGCAGTACAACACGGTGGACATCCCGGGCGCCCAGGCCCTGCTCGCCCAGGCGGGGGCGACCACGCCGTACGAGATCCGGATCATCCGCTCGGGCACGTCCGACCTGCGCGGCCAGCAGGTCGCGGTGATCAAGGCGTCGTGCGACCAGGCCGGGTTCAACATCGTCGACCTGCCCGACCCGGACATCTTCACCACGATCCTGACCCGTGGCACCTGGGACGCGGCGCTGTTCGGCTGGGCCGGCTCCGGCCTGGTGGCCTCCGGTGAGTCGATCTACGTCACCGGCGGCGACCAGAACTACGGCGGCTACACCGATCCCACCGTCGACTCCGTCTGGGCGGACGTGGTCACCACGCTGGACCGGGCGGAGGCCGAGGAGAAGAAGGTGCCGATGGAGCAGGCGCTGTGGACGAACCCGTACAACGCCACGCTCTATGCCACCCCGAACATGTCCGCGTGGACGTCCAACATCACGGGCGCGATCGCGAACCCGACCCAGTTCGGCACCACCTGGAACGCGGCCGAATGGACCAAGTCGGCCGGCTAGGCGCCTGACGGCGGCGGGCCCGGTTCCCTCGGGCCCGCCGCCCTCGGTCTCTCGAGATTCGGAGGCGCAGCGTGCTGGTCTTCGTGACGAGGCGGCTCGTCGTCTCGTTCTTCATCCTGCTGGCCTCGACCGCCCTCACGTACTTCCTCGTCGCCTACTCCGGCAACCCGCTGCAGGATCTGCTCGAGCTGCGCGGCCCGCAGCGGGACGCCAAGATCGCGCAGCGTACCCAGGACCTGAACCTGGACGAGCCTGTCTGGAAGCGGTACCTGCTCTGGCTGCAGGAAGTGTGGCGGTGCGTGACGCCGTTCGGCGGCGAGTGCACGCTCGGCAACGATCGCAACGGCGGGCCCGTCCTCCCCCAGCTGCAGACCGCGATCGGCTCCACGCTGCGGCTCGTCGTGGTGGCCACCATCCTGGCGGTCATCTTCGGCGTGGTGATCGGCGTCGTGACGGCGCTCCGCCAGTACAGCGTCTTCGACTACGGCGTCACCTTCGTCGCGTTCCTCTGCTTCTCCCTTCCGGTGTTCTGGATCTCCACCCTGCTCAAGCAGTACGTGGCGATCGACCTGAACACGTGGCTGAACAACCCGGTCATGAGCATCGGCGGCATAGCCTTGCTCGGCGTCGTGATCGGGCTGCTCTGGATGCTCGTCATCGGCGGCGACCGGCGGCGCATGCTCACGGTCTTCGTGACGGCAGCTGTCGCCACCATGCTGGTGATGTACCTCCTGCTCACCACCGGCTTCTTCCGCGAGCCCTACTTCGGCATCGTCGGCATTCTCGTCTTCGGGATCGGCGCCGCGGTCGGCTGGACCGCGCTCTTCGCGGGCCTGCACAAGCGCGGCCGACCGGTACTGATCAGCTCGCTGGTCACGGTGGCGATCGGCACCGTCGCGGCGTTCCTGCTGCAGGACGTGCTGGCGGACGCGAGCTGGCTCATCGTCCTGCTGATCGGCCTCGGCCTGGTGCTCGTCGGCATGGCGGCCGGCTGGTTCCTCGGCAACCCGGCACGCCGGCTGGCCATGCGGGTGGGCGGCGTCACCGGGTTCAGCGTCACCCTGCTGATCGTGGTCGACCAGCTGCTCCGCGCCTATCCCGCCCTGTTCGCCGCGACCGGCGGGCGCCCGATCAAGACCACCGGATCCGAGACCGCCAACCTGAACGCCGATTTCTGGGTCACCCAGCTCGACTCGCTGATGTACCTGATCCTGCCGACCTTCGCGATCATGCTGGCGTCGTTCGCGCTGTACACCCGGTACACCCGCGCGAGCATGCTGGACGTGCTGGGCCAGGACTACGTGCGGACGGCCAGGGCCAAGGGGCTGAACAACCGCACCGTCGTGGTGCGGCACGCGTTCCGGAACGCGCTGATCCCGCTCGCCACGCTGATGGCGTTCGACTTCGCGGCGATCTTCTCCGGGGCCATCGTGACGGAGACGGTGTTCGGCTGGAGCGGCATGGGCAAGCTGTTCACCACCGCGCTGACCAACATCGACCCCAACCCGGTGATGGCGTTCTTCCTGGTGTCCGCGACCGCCATCGTGATCTTCAACATGCTGGCGGACATCGCCTACGCCTACCTCGACCCGCGCATCCGATTGGCGTGATGATGGCCAGAGATCCCGACCCCGGAACCGCGGACGGCACGCGCGCCGCCGGCGACGTCGACGACCCGCTGGACCACACCGGCGTGCGCCGGACCATCGACGGCGACGTCGTGGACGACTTCGAGTCGGACGACCGCCTCCCGCCGCAGAACGTCCCGTCGACCGAGTTCGAGATGGGTGGCCTGGTCGGCGTCGACACCACCCTGATCAAGGAGGGATCGGTCCCCGGGGTCGCCAAGCCCCTCGCCGCCAAGAGCGAGTTCCGCATCGTCGCCCGCCGGTTCTTCCGGCACAAGGCGGCCAGGGCCGGCCTCATCGTGCTCGGCTTCATCATCCTGCTGGCGTTCAGCTCCATCGGCTTCGGGCCGATCCCGGGCTGGTGGAAATACGACTACACGCAGTTCGAGCCGACCCTGACCAATGGTGGTGCGCCCACGTTGTCGCTGTGGCCGCCGGCCTGGGGCGACCATCCGTTCGGGCAGAGCAACGAGGGCCGCGACTACTTCGCGCTGACGATGCGCGGCCTGCAGCAGTCGCTGATCATCGCGTTCATCGTCGGCCTCGTCTCGACGGTGATCGGCACCGTGATCGGCGCCCTGTCCGGCTACTACCGCGGTGCGACCGAGTCGGTGCTCATGCGCTTCACCGACGTCATGATCACCATCCCGCTGCTGGCGGTCGCCGCGGTGATCAGCGCGCAGATCGGCGGGTCCGGCATCGTCGGGCTGGCCGTGCTGCTCGGCCTCGTCACCTGGACGTCGCTCGCGCGGATCGTCCGAGGCGAGTTCCTCTCGCTGCGGGAGAAGGAGTTCGTCGACGCGGCGCGCTCGGTCGGTGCCTCCGGGCGGCGGATCATCTTCCGGCACATCCTGCCCAACACCGTCGGCGTGATCATCGTGTCGGCGACGCTGGCCGTGTCGGGCGCGATCCTGCTCGAGACCGCGCTCAGCTTCCTGAACTTCGGCGTGAAGAGTCCCGACATCTCCCTGGGCCTGCTGCTTCAGCAGTACCGGCAGGCCATGGACGTGCGGCCGTACCTGTTCTGGTGGCCGGGCCTGTTCATCGTGGCCATCTCGCTGTCCATCAACTTCATCGGCGACGGCCTGCGGGACGCGTTCGATCCGCGGCAGACCCGGTTGAAGGCGTGAGGACGACGGTGAAGGAGGTGCAGGGATGACGTCGAACCTCTTCGACGAGCGCGCCGACGACCGCGCGCCCGGCCGCGAGCCGATCCTGTCGGTGGACGGCCTCGGCGTGGAGTTCGGCGTCGAGGGCGAGTGGGTGATGGCCTCCGAGGACGTCAGGTTCGCCATCAACCCCGGCGAGGTGCTCGCCGTGGTGGGCGAATCCGGTTCCGGCAAGTCGGTGTCGGCGATGTCCATCCTCGGTCTGCTGCCGCGGAACGCGCGGGTGACCGGCAGCGCCAAGCTGCGCGGCCGGGAGCTGATCGGCGTATCGGAGGCGACCCTGCGCTCGGTGCGCGGCAAGGACATCGCGCTCATCTTCCAGGAGCCGATGACGGCGCTGAACCCGGTGCTGACGGTCGGCTTCCAGGTGAACGAGGTGCTGCTCAGTCACTTCGACCTGTCGCCGCAGATGGCGAGGACGCGCGTCATCGAGCTGATGAAGCTCGTCGACCTGCCGGACCCGGAAAAGCGCTACGACCTGTACCCGCACCAGCTCTCGGGCGGGCAGCGGCAGCGCATCATGATCGCGATGGCGCTGGCCTGCGATCCGGTCCTGCTCATCGCCGACGAGCCGACCACCGCGCTCGACGTCACGGTGCAGGCCGAGATCCTCGACCTGCTGCGGGATCTGCACCAGCGGCTGGACTCGGCGATCCTGCTGATCACCCACGACATGGGCGTGGTGGCGGACCTGGCGGACCGCGTCGTGGTGATGCGGGACGGGCGCATCGTCGAGACCGGTGACGCAGAGGAGCTTTTCGCCTACCCGCAGAACCCTTACACGCAGCACCTGCTGGCGGCGGTCCCGCACCTGGGCTCGGAGGTGGGCTTCGACGAGGAACCCGCCTTGACCGACGCCGAGCGGCTCGCGCGCGACCTGGAGACGGCCGCGCGCGACCTGGAGAACGCGGCGAAGGACATCCAGACCGCCGCGAAGGACATCGAAACGGCCGCCCAGGACGTGGAAGCGGCCGCGCAGGACGTCGAGACGGCGGCGCGGGACGCCGAGGCGGCGGTCTCGGATGCCGCGGCGGCCGTCGGGGTCCACCCGCCCGGCACCCGGTTCGCGCTCGAGGTGCAGGACCTCGTCCTGGAGTACCCCGGCCGGGGCCGGGTGCCGGCGTTCCGTGCGGTCGACGGGGTCAGCTTCAAGGTCCGGCAGGGCGAGATCCTCGGCCTGGTCGGCGAATCCGGCTCCGGCAAGTCGACCATCGGCCGGGCGATCGCCGGCCTCCTGCCGATCACCGAAGGCACGGTGGAGATCGCGGGCACGAACATCGCCGGGCTGAGCCCGAAGCAGCTGATGCCGATGCGCCGCAAGGTCGCCATCGTCTTCCAGGATCCCGCGTCGTCGCTCAATCCGCGGATGACCATCGGCGAGTCGATCGGCGAGCCGCTGTTCCTGCACGAGAAGCTGCGCAAGGGCGAGCTGGCGCAGCGGGTGGAGAAGCTGCTGGAATCGGTGCGGCTGCGCAAGGACTACCGCTACCGGTACCCGCACGAGCTGTCCGGCGGGCAACGGCAGCGCGTCGGGATCGCCCGCGCGCTGTCCCTGGGGCCGGATCTGCTGGTGGCGGACGAGCCGACCAGCGCGCTGGACGTGTCGGTGCAGGCCCACGTGCTGGAGCTGTTCAAGGACCTGCAGGCGCAGTACGGGTTCGCCTGCGTGTTCATCAGCCACGACCTCGCCGTCGTGGAGATCCTGGTGCGGCAGATCGCGGTGCTGCACCGCGGGAAACTTGCCGAGATCGGCAGCCGGGAAGAGGTTCTCCGCAGCCCGAAGGACCCCTACACCCGGCGGCTGCTCGCGGCCGCCCCCGTGCCCGACCCGATCGAACAGGGTCTGCGCCGGGAGGGCCGGCGCGCGTTGCTGGCCGCGGGCGCTGACGCCGACGAGCCGCCGGCGGCGTAGCGACGCGTTCCCGCCGCTCGCTACCAGACGAACACCGCGATGCAGGCGATCAACCACGCGGCGAGCGTGACGAGAACCCCGGTCGCCCATTGCACCTGCACGCCGCGGTCGTCACCGAGCACGACATCGTCCGGCACGTCCTGGATCCCGCAGCCGGCGGCCGCCGCGGCCGGCGCCACGACGGCCCATTGCCGGCGGATCGCGACCGCCGCCGCGCCGGCATCGCTGCGCAGGTTGGCGCTCGCCGGCAGCTCGTCCGACGACCAGCCGAGGGCCTTGCGGTCCTCGTCGGTCACCCGGGCGGCACCGAACCGGCCTCCGGCCGGCGCGGCCCAGGACTGGAAGCGCTGACCTCCTGCGGTCTCCAGCGTGAGCACGTACTGGGTGAGCACCCGGCGCAGCGAGGTGTACGGCACGGTGATGTCGCGCAGCACGTTGCGCAGCAGCACGGTCTGCGCATCGACGACGACCACGGGGCGGGCGAACAACGCGTACACGACCGTCGAGATGGTGCCGATGACCGGCAGGTCGCGCGCCGCCGCGCTGATGCCGGTCTGCAGGTCGAGCGCCAGCCAGATGAGGGCCAGCAGCGCCCACACGGCGCACGCGGCGATCCCCGTGCGCGGCCGGAACTCGAAACGGCCGGCGGCCGTCCGTCCCGACCCCAGGATGCCCACCGTTCCAGCGTGGCACAGCGCCGCGGCCCTAGTCTGGCCGGCATGGCGGGCGAGCGGATGTTCCCGATCCTGCCGTGTGCGGACCTGGACGAGGCGATCGCGTTCTATGCGGCGCTCGGGTTCGACCGGACCTACCGTCAGCTGCGGCCCAACCCGTACGCGGTCGTCCGCCGCGGCGAGATGCAGGTCCACCTGGCCGCGATCGACGGCTTCGAGCCGGCGGGCTCGGTCTGCAGCGTGATCATCGTGGTGCCCGACATGGATTCGCTGTACACCGATTTCGCCGCCGGGCTGCGCGCGGCGTACGGCCGGCTGCCCGCCGCGGGCATCCCGCGGCTGCTGCGGATCCGGCGCAAGCAGGGCACCGCGACGGGGTTCACGCTCGTCGACGTCGGCGGGAACTGGCTGCGGTTCTACGCGAGCGCCGACATCGAGGCGGAGGACGGCGGGGACGGGGCCGCGGACGGCGGCACGGCGCCGCGGAGCACGGGCCTGGCCAGGGCGCTGGAGGTGGCCGCCCGCCAGGGTGACGCGCACGGCGACGAGGAGCGCGCCCTCGCCGTGATGGAGCGGGGGATCGCGAGGCACCCGGAGGCGCCCGCCGTCGACCTGGTGCGCGCGCGGCTGTACGCCGGCGAGCTGCTGATCCGGCTCGGCCGGCGCGGCGACGCCGGGCGGCAGCTCGCGGCGGCCGTCGACGTCCCGCTCACCGGCCCCGATGGGGCGGCGGTCGCGGCCGACCTCGAGCACGTGCGCCGGCTGGTCGCGGAGTCGGGCGGCCCGCCGGCCGACGCCTGACCTGGTGCCGATCGGACAACGACAGCACCGGCGGCGCGTGGCGACGGACGAGGCATCGGTGGTCGCCGCGCCCTCGGCGCGGACGGCGGATCGGCGGGCACAGACGCGGCGGGCGCATGACATACCCTGCGCGCATGTCCCGTCGCCTGGTGGCCGTGCACGCCCACCCGGACGACGAGTCGCTGACGATGGCGGGCACCCTGGCCTCGGCGGTCGCGGGCGGCGTCGCCGTCACGCTGGTCACCGCCACGCTGGGCGAGCAGGGCGAGGTCATCGGCGACGAGCTGCAGGGCCTGACCGCCGACCAGGCCGACCAGCTCGGCGGATACCGGCTCACGGAGCTGCGCGCGGCGTGCGCCGCCCTCGGGATCAGCGACCATCGAATGCTCGGCGCGGTCGGCGCGTTCCGCGACTCGGGGATGGCCGGCATGCCGTCGGCGGAGCACCCGCGGGCGTTCCTGCGGGCGGCCCCGGGCGGGCCCGACCACGATCGGGCCGTCGCGGCGCTGATCGCGGTCATCGACGAAACGCGCCCCGACGTGCTGCTCACCTACGACCGGGACGGCGGTTACGGGCACCCCGACCACGTCACGGCGCACCAGGTGGCGCTCGCGGCCGTGCGGTCCGCGGACTGGCGCATCCCGCGGGTGCTTGCCGTGATCCGGCCGCGGGACGAGGCCGGGGCAGAGGTCTCGGCGCTGGTGCCGCCGCCCGGGTTCTGGGCGGCCACGGCGGACGAGCTCGGATACCTCGCCGACGACGGCGCCGTGGAGGTGGCCGTCGACGCCGCAGCATGGGACGAGCGGCGGCTGCCCGCTCTCGCCGCGCACGCCACCCAGATCAGCCTGTTCCCCGGCGGTTTCGCGCTGTCCAACGAGCTCGCCCAGCCGCTGCCGGCGCGGGAGTGCTACCGGGTGCTGCTCGGCGAGCCGATCCCGCGCGATGCCGGATCACCGGCGCACGACGTCTTCGCGGGGCTGCCGTGAGCGACCTGCCGGCCGACCCGTCCGCGGCTCGGGTGCCGCCGGCCGACGCGTCGCCGGGAGCCCCGGCGCCCGCCCGTGGCGGCTGGCTGGACTGGCTGCTGGTCGCCGGCATCACCGCCCTCTGCGGCTGGGTGGGGCTGATGGCGATGTTCTACCTGCCCCTGTACGCCGGACCGGTGCCGCTGCCGATCAGCGTGCTGCTCGGCGTGGCGGCGATGATCATCGGCCCGCGCACCGCCTACCGGCTGACGGGCTCGCTCGTCGCCGCGCTGCTCCCGGTGCTCGCGTGGTTCGGCGTGACGGTGTGGATGACGCTGAATCGCAACGACGTCATGCCGACCGCGCCGCTCACCGTGACCTCCGGGCAATGGCGGGTGATGCTGCTGCTGGGACTCGGCGCGCTCGCCGCGGCGGCCACCATCGGGCTGATCTGGGGGGACCGGTTGCGCGACAGGATCCGGCGCGAGCAGGCGGCCGCCGGCACGGGCCGCACCGCCGATGCAGAGGCGTGACGTCACCACGGTGTCTGTTCGCCCCGGCTGCGGGGGATACTTATCATGCACGCCGCCGTCCGGATCGACGGCCGACCGAGCAATTCCTGGAGAACCGCTGTGACCTATGTGATCGCCGAGCCGTGCGTGGACGTTCTCGACCGAGCCTGCGTCGAGGAGTGTCCGGTCGACTGCATCTACGAGGGCGACCGGATGCTGTACATCCACCCGGACGAGTGCGTCGACTGCGGGGCGTGCGAACCGGTCTGCCCGGTCGAGGCGATCTTCTACGAGGACGACGTGCCCGCCGAATGGGCGGACTACACGCGGGCGAACGTCGACTTCTTCGACGATCTCGGCTCCCCGGGTGGCGCGTCCAAGACGGGCAAGATCCACAAGGACGACCCGCTCGTCGCGGCGCTACCGCCCATGGGGGAGGACCACTGACCCGCGCGGCGGACGAGGGGTTCGCCGCCCAGGCGGCTCGCACCCGGTCGTCCCCGCGGGCCGGGGCCGGCCCGAACGCCCCGGCGCCGGTGCACAGGCTGCCCGAGTTCCCGTGGGACACGCTGCTGCCCGCGCGGCGCCGCGCCATGGAGCATCCGGACGGCATCGTCGACCTGAGCATCGGCACGCCGGTCGACCGCGTGCCGATCCCGGTGCGCGGCGCCCTCTCCGGGGCGTCCGAGGCCGCCGGCTACCCCACCGTGCACGGCACGAACGAGCTGCGCCGCGCGTACAGCTCCTGGATGCAGCGCGCACACGGCGTGCCGGACCTGGATCCCGAGGCGGTGCTTCCGACGATCGGGTCGAAGGAGCTCGTCGCCTCGTTGCCCACGCAGCTCGGCATCCGGCCGGGCGACCTCGTCGTCGTTCCCGAGCTCGCGTACCCGACGTACGAGATCGGCGCGCTGATGGCCGGTGCCACGGCGGTCCGCACCGACTCGCTCACCGCGGTGGGCCCCGAGCGGGTGTCGCTGATCTGGATCAACTCGCCGTCCAACCCGACCGGCCGGGTGCTGCCGCCCGAGCACCTCGCAAAGGTCGTGTCCTGGGCGCGATCCCGCGGCGCGATCGTGGCCTCGGACGAGTGCTACATCGACCTGGGATGGGACACGACCCCGGTGTCGATCCTGCATCCCGAGGTGTGCGGCGGGGACTTCAGCCGGCTGCTGGCGGTGCACTCGCTGTCCAAGCGATCCAACATGGCCGGTTACCGGGCGGGGTTCGTCTCGGGCGACCCGGATCTGGTCGGCTGGCTGACGTCGGTGCGGCGCCACCTCGGGATGATGGTGCCCACCCCGGTGCAGGCGGCGGCCGCGGCGGCGCTGGCGGACGACGGCCACGTGCTGGCGCAGCGCAGCCGCTACAGCCACCGCCGGGCCCGGCTGCGCGAGGCCCTGGACATCGCCGGCTGCCAGATCGTGCATTCCGAGGCCGGCCTGTACCTGTGGGCCACGCGCGGGACGGCCGCGATGGCGACGGTGAACTGGTTCGCGGACCGGGGCATCCTGGTCACCCCCGGGTCGGTCTACGGCCAGCCGGGCGGGCACCACGTGCGGATCTCGATCACGGCGACCGACGAGCGGGTGGAGGCGGCGGCGCAGCGCCTGGAGCAGGGTCGCCGGCGCTGAGCGCGGAGTGCAGGGCTCGCTGGTCCCGGGACGGCGCGGAACAGCCGAGGGTCAGCTCGCGCGGGGGAACGCCCTGGCCGCGGCCACCTTCACCGTCGCCCACGCCGCCGGGTACGCCTCGCGGGCCTGCTCGCGGCGCTCGAAGCAGCCCTGGATGACGCGGCCGGCGGCGATGCCGGCGCGCGGATCGTCCGCCTCGTCGACCAGCTCGCGCAGCCGCGCCTCGAGCACGCACGCGTCCTGGTGCTGGCCGAGCACCTCCTGGAACTCGGCCAGTGCCTCGAGAAACGCGGGCACGGCGCCCTTCTCGTGCAGCAGCTCGGCCGTGTACCTGGCCCGCTTGCCGTAGATCCGCAGCTCGTGCAGGTCGTCGTTGGGCGGGTTCTTGCCGAATCGCCGGTGCAGCGAGCGCTGCGCCTTCTCCAGTGCCCGCCACTGCCTGCCGGCGAGCTCGTGCAGGTCGGCCCACGGATCGGCGACGGGCGGCTGCTCCGCGGCGCCGTCCAATTCGGCCAGCAGGGCCGCGTAGGACGGGTCGTCCAGCTCGCTGATCAGGCGGTCCCGACCGGCGATGCGCTCGGTGTCCAGCTGGCCGATCAGGTGCTCCAGGGCGCCGGTGTCGGGGTCGCCCAGCCGCGCCGCCTCCAGGTGCAGGCGGTGGATCATCACGTCGTGGTCGCGGATCACGCCGAGCGTGCCGGCGAGCTCCCGGACGTCCTCCCGCAGCCGATCGGTGGCCTCGCGGTCGAGCGCCGGCCGGGCGGCCTTGAGGTACGCGCGGATGCGGCGGGTGGCCACCCGCATCTTGTGCACGTCCTCGATGTCGCCGCCGCGCCGGCTGCCGTTCTCGTGCGCCCGGATGTCCGCGATCGCCCTGCCGAGCACCGGCCCGACCGTGTCCGCGATGTCGGTCGGGATCAGGCCCGGGCGCCGCGGGGCGGGGCGCGGGGGCGCGAACATCGTGCCGTCGGCCACATCGGACGGGTCGACGGTCTCGACGGGGTCGACGGGGTCGACGGGGTCGGTGACCACGACCAGTTCGGGTGCCGGGATGAGGCCCTCGAGCACGGCGCCGTCGCCGGGCGGGCCGGCGGCGCCGTTGCGGGTGGCGCGGCGCGTGCTGCCGGTGTGCAGGGCGTGCTGCGACCCGCGCAGGGTGGGCTCGGCGAAGAGGTCGGCGTGCACGACCGGCGCGGGACGGGGGTTCGCGCGGCGTCGGGCTCGGGAAGGCACGGGTCGATTATCCCGCATCGGTCGCGACCGCCCGGCCGACCCGCCGAGGTCCCGCACGGTTCAGGCGGCGCCGCGGCCCGGCTAGCGGCGAGCGCGCGGGGTGACCCCGCGGGCGCTCACCGGCGCCGTCACTGGGCGTGCAGCGCGGCGTTCAGGCCGCCCCACGTCCCGGTGCGGGGTACGGCCTCGACCCCGCCGGACAGCGAGTTCCGCCGGTAAAGCAGGCCCGCCGCCCCGGACAGGTCGCGGGCCTTGACGACCCGCTCCTCGCCGTCGGCCTTGAGGGTGAGCTTCGTGCCCGCGGTCAGGTACAGGCCGGCCTCCACGACGCACTCGTCGCCGAGTGAGATGCCGACGCCCGAGTTCGCGCCGAGCAGGCAGCCGCGGCCGATGGTCACCTGCTGGGTGCCGCCGCCGGACAGCGTGCCCATGATCGACGCGCCGCCGCCGACGTCGCTCCCGTCGCCGACGAGCACCCCCTGCGAGATCCGGCCCTCGACCATCGACGTGCCGAGCGTGCCGGCGTTGTAGTTGCAGAAGCCCTCGTGCATCACCGTCGTCCCCGCGGCCAGGTGCGCGCCGAGCCGCACCCTGTCCGCGTGCGCGATCCGCACGCCGGCCGGCACGACGTAGTCGGTCATCCGCGGGAACTTGTCGACACCCCAGACGGCGAGCCGGATCCCGCCGGCGGCGGCGCGGATCCGTACCCGCTCCACCTGGTCGGGCGGCACCGGGCCGAGCAGCGTCCATGCGTTGTTCGGCAGCAGGCCGAAGACGCCGTCGAGGTTGACCGTCCGCGGCCGCACCAGCCGGGACGACAGCAGGTGCAGGCGCAGGTAGACGTCCGCGGTGTCGACCGGCGGACCGGCGAGCGATCCGATCGAGGTGTGCACCACCTGGAGCCGCACCTCGCGGATCTCATCGGTGCGCTCGGCGGCCCGCAGGTCGACGGGATCGGCGGTGGGGCCCGCGGTGCCGCCGGTGACATCCGGGCCGGCGTCGGACCCGGCCAGCCGGGGCGCCGGGTACCAGACGTCGAGCACCGTGCCGTCCGCGGTGACGGTCGCCAGCCCGACCCCGGTTGCCCCGCGGGTGACGAGCCCGTCGGCGACGTCGTCCGCGGTCTGGGCGCTCGGCACGGTCATGGCCGGCAGCCTATCGGCGGCCGACCGCGGGCCCGGAGCACGACCGATGCTGTGCACAGGACGGCGCCGGGTTTGTCCACAGCGGGCCGGTCCGCGTTGCGGCGCCGGCCGCGGGTCGGCGAGCGTGGGCGGCGTGACGGACGAGGACGTTTCCCAGACCGATGCCGCGCGCAAGATCGATGCCGCAGGACGGACCGACGTCGCGGGCCAGACCGACGGCCTCACGCTGATCCGGCGCGGTGCGATCCTGGCGCGCGGCCTGCCGGACTCGGCGATCCGGCGCGCTCGGGAGAGCGGGGAGCTCACCAGCGTGGCCCGCGGCGTGTACCTGCCGACCGAGCTGGCATGCGGGCTGACGCAGGCGCAGGCGCAAAGCGTCCGCCTCGCCGCCGTCCTGCCGGGGCTCGCGGGAGACCCGGTGGTGAGCCACATCTCGGCCGCCGTCCTGCACGGGCTGCCGTTCGCGCACAGCGACGCCCCCGTCCTGCACGTCACCCGGGCCGGGGCGCGGAAGACGCGCCGGGGAACCGGCGTGCACGGGCACCGCGGCGCCCTGCCGGAGGCGGAGATCGTCACCGTCGGCGGCGTGCGGGTGACCTCGGCCGCCCGCACGGTCGTCGACTGCGCGCGGGTGCTGGCCTTCCCGCACGCCGTCGCGGTCGCCGACGCGGCCCTGCACCGGGGGCTGACGTCGGCCGACGAGCTGGCCGGCGTGCTGCGCAGGCACCCCCGGCTGCCGGGCGCCCGGGCGGCGCGGGAGGTGCTCGCCGTGGCCGACGCGCGGGCCGCGGACGCGTGGGAGTCGCACAGCAGGGTCGCGCTCGGCCGCTCCGGCCTGCCGGCGCCCGTGCCCGGCCTCGCCGTGGTCGACCCCGCCGGCCGCCCGCTCGGCCGTGCCCCGTTCGGCTGGCCGGCCGAGCGGGTCGCCGGCGCCGCCGATCGCGCGATGAACCCCGCGCTCGTTGACGCGTTCGCCGCCGCCGGGTGGCTCGTCATCCGCTGGGGCTGGCCCGATCTCGCCTCGCCCAGCCGCCTGATCCACCGCCTGGCGTGGGCGCTCGGCACGCCGCTCGACACCCCGATCGAGGTCCCGATCGACACAGCGATCGACACGGCGATCGACACGGCGATCGACACTGCGATCGACACCCAGAGCGACACGGCGGACGACCGAACCGGCGACTCCGGAGGTCAGAGGATGTAGAGCATCTCCTGATAGGTGGGCAGCGGCCAGAGGTCGTCCGCCACCACGCCCTCGAGGAGGTCGGCCGCCTCGCGAACGGCCGCCATGGCCGGCAGGCAGGCGTCGCGGGCGTGCTCGGCCTCGGCCAGCGGACTGTGCCCGACATCCGCGGACAGCGCCTTGGTCAGCTGCTCGAGCCCGGCCCGCAGCGCCGTCAGCGGCACGGTCACCGCGTCCAGCAGGGTGGTGTCCGCCTCCACGCCGGCCGCCCGCAGCGCCTGCTGGTTCAGCGCCAGCTCGGTCTGGTAGCGCACCGCCGCCGGCAGCACCTTGGTGTTGCCGATCTCGAGGGTCAGCTTCGCCTCGACGCCGATGGTGAGCGCGTAGTGCTCGAGCCCGACCTCGTAGCGGCTGTGCATCTCCCGCGCCGTGAACACCTTGTACTTCTCGAACAGGGCGACGGCGGCCGGCGTGATCAGCTCCGGCAGCGCGTCCAGCGTCGTGCGCAGGTTCGGCAGGCCGCGCGCGGCCGCCTCGATCTGCCAGTTCTCCGAGTACCCGTCGCCGTTGAAGACGACGGCGCCGTGCTCGGTGATGATCTCGGTCAGCAGGTTCTGCACCGCGGTGTCGAACGCGGTGCCGGCGGCCATCGCGGTCTCCAGCGCCGTCGCGATGTAGTCGAGCGACTCGGCCATGATCGTGTTCAGCGTCACCATCGGCACGCCGACGGTCTGCATCGAGCCCGGCGCGCGGAACTCGAACCTGTTGCCCGTGAAGGCGAACGGGCTGGTGCGGTTGCGGTCGCCGGGGTCGGTCGGCAGCACCGGCAGGGTGTCGACGCCGATCATCATCGAGCCCTTGCCCTTCGACGACGTCGCCGCGCCCTTGGCGATCTGGTCGAAGACGTCGGCGAGCTGATCGCCCAGGAAGATCGAGATGATCGCCGGCGGCGCCTCGTTGGCGCCGAGCCGGTGGTCGTTGCTGGCGGACGCCACCGAGGCGCGCAGCAGCCCTCCGTAGGTGTGCACCGCGCGGATCACGGCCGCGCAGAACACCAGGAACTGCGCGTTCTCGTGCGGGGTGTCGCCGGGCAGCAGCAGGTTGCCCTCGGTCGCGTTGCCCATGGAGAAGTTGACGTGCTTGCCCGACCCGTTGACGCCGGCGAACGGCTTCTCGTGGAACAGGCACTCCATCCCGTGCTTCCGCGCGACGGTCTTGAACGTCGTCATCAGCAGCTGCTGATGGTCGGCGGCGACGTTGGCCCGCTCGAACATCGGGGCGATCTCGAACTGGCCGGGGGCGACCTCGTTGTGCCGGGTCTTCGCCGGGATGCCGAGCTTGAACATCTCCCGCTCGGTTTCCATCATGAAGCCGAGCACCCGCTCCGGGATGGCGCCGAAGTAGTGGTCGTCGAACTCCTGACCCTTGGGCGGGCTGCCGCCGAACAGGGTGCGGCCGGCGTTCAGCAGGTCGGGCCGGGCAAGGAAGAAGTGCCGGTCGACCAGGAAGTACTCCTGTTCGGCCCGCAGTAGGAGACGACCCGGGACGGGTTGTGCCCGAACAACTTCAGCACGCGCTCGGCGTTCTCGGCCATCGCCTGCTGGGAGCGGAGCAGCGGGGTCTTGTGGTCCAGCGCGTCGCCCGTCATCGAGACGAACACGGTGGGGATGCACAGGGTGTTGCCGTTGGGGTTCTCCAGCACGTACGCGGGGCTGGTGACGTCCCAGCCCGTGTAGCCGCGCGCCTCGAAGGTGTTGCGCAGCCCGCCGCTGGGGAAGCTCGAGGCGTCGGGCTCTCCCTGGATGAGGGTCTTGCCGGCGAACTCCGAGAGCGCCGAGCCGTCGCCGGCCGGCTCGAGGAAGCTGTCGTGCTTCTCCGCCGTCAGCCCGGTGAGCGGATAGAAGACGTGCGCGTAGTGCGTCGCACCCTTCTCCATCGCCCAGTCCTTCATGGCGGCCGCGACCGCGTCGGCGATCGCCGGGTCCAGCGGCGCGGAGTTCTCGATGGTGGCCAGCACGGACTTGAAGACGTTCTTCGGCAGTCGCTTCTGCATGACGGCGCGGCTGAACACGTTCTCGCCGAAGATCTCGCCGGGCGCTTCCCCGATGTCGAAGAACGGCGCAGGGGGCACGTACGCCTCCACGTCCCTGATGGCCTGCAGACGAACGTTGCTTCCAGTCATGCGGCACCCCTCGAAAGGCCCCTGTCGACACCTTGTCGACACTGTGTCGACACTGTGTGGACACTGTCGACACTGTGTGGACGCTGTGTCGACCGAGCCGGGATCGGCTCGGACGACGGGACGCTAGCGACGCCGAAGACCTCCCCATGTACCCGCGATGTTTCGGGCGGGTGAACGTTCCGCCCGGATCGCCAAGATCGACCCATCGACCGGACGGCCCGGACCGGACCGGACCCGGGATCAGCCGGCGACGGCGATCCGCACATCGGCCGCAGCCGCGGGATCGGAGGCGTCCCCGTCCGCCCACTCGTGGTCGGACCACCGGCGGTCCTGGGCGTCGATCTCGGTGACGCCGAACCCGGTGGCGTGCGCGACCGCCCAGGCGGCGAACGCCCGCCCGGCCGCGTCGTCGTCGAGTCCCGCCACCGCGGCGCGCGCGGTGGCCGCGGCGCCGCCGTCGGTCACCTCCAGCACGGTGACCGCGCCGAGCTCCGCGCCCGCCGCCGACAGCAGTTCCGCCAGCGCACCGGTGGTGCCCTCGGCGCCGGCCACGGCGTCCCGGGCGGGGACGTCGGCGGTCGGCGGCTGGGCGTCCTCGCGGCAGCTCGCCCGCACCTCGTCGCCGCCGGACAACCCGCGCACCAGCGTGGTCGCCTGCGGCTCCCACTGCGCGTACGCGTCCGGGAACGCCGAGTACTGCACCTCCTGCGCGGCCACGGTCAGGGGCAGCTCCGGCCAGTCCGGCACCGCCAGCAGCGCGTCGTAGAACATCCCGGACGCGTACACCGGGTCGACGATCTGCTCGGCGGTGCCCCAGCCCTGCGACGGCCGCTGCTGGAACAGCCCCACCGAGTCGCGGTCGCCGTCGGGCCGGTTGCGCAGGCTCGACTCCTGGTAGGCGGTGGCCAGGGCGATGATCCTGGCCCGCTCCGGCAGCCCCCTGGCGAGGCCCACCGCGTTGATGGTCGAGGCGTGCTGCAGCTGCGCCGCGGTCAGCTCGACGGTCGGCTGGGTGCTCGCCGCGGCCGGGTCCGCCGAGCCGGGGACGGTGCACTCCGCTCCCGCCGACTCCCACGGCCGGATCACCAGTACCGCGACCACGCCGCCGACGAGCAGCGCCAGCACGACGGCGAGCGCGGCGATCGTCCCGGACCTGGTCACACCCCCGACGGTAGTGTTCGATCCCGTGTCGATCAGTCCCGCGTCGTTGCATGCAACCGTGCCCGCTCTGGACCTGCGGGGCGATCCCGCCGAGCTGACCGCGACGCTCGTCGACATCCCCTCCGTCAGCGGCGATGAGGCGACGATCGCCGGGGCGGTCGAGGCCGCCCTGCGCGCGCTCGGCAGGTTCGAGGTGGTCCGCTCGGGCAACGCCGTGCTGGCGCGCACCGCGCTGGGCCTGCCCACCCGCGTGCTGCTCGCGGGTCACATCGACACCGTGCCGATCGCCGACAACGTGCCGTCGCGCCGGGACGGCGACGTCCTGCACGGCTGCGGCACGACGGACATGAAGTCCGGCGACGCGATGCTCCTGCACCTCGCCGCAACGGTCGAGAATCCCTCCCGCGACCTGACTTTCGTGTTCTACGACTGCGAGGAGGTGGACTACGCGCGGAACGGGCTGACGCGCATCGAGGCCGAGCTGCCGCAGTGGCTCGCCGCCGACCTGGCGCTGCTCGGGGAGCCGACCAACGGGCTCGTGGAGGCCGGCTGCCAGGGCACCGCGGCCGTGGACGTGACGGTGCGGGGGCGGCGGGCGCACTCCGCGCGATCGTGGCTGGGGGACAACGCGATCCACCGCGCGGGGGGCGTGCTGGACCGGCTGGCCGCGTTCGACGCCCGCGTCGTGGACATCGACGGGTGCGTCTACCGCGAGGGCCTGAACGCGGTGGCCGTCAGCGGCGGCGTCGCCGGCAACGTCATCCCCGACGAGTGCACGGTCCGGGTCAACTTCCGGTTCGCCCCGGACCGCAGCCCGCAGAACGCGCTCGCCGTCCTCGAGGAGCTCTTCGTCGACTGCGAACTGCGGGTGATCGACATCGCGGCCGGTGCGCTGCCCGGCCTCGGCGCGCCCGCGGCGGCCGCGTTCGTCGCCGCCGCCGGGGGCTCCGCGCAGGCCAAGTACGGCTGGACCGACGTCGCGCGGTTCTCCGCCCTCGGCGTGCCCGCGGTGAACTACGGCCCCGGTGACCCGTCGCTCGCGCACACCCGCGAGGAGCACGTGTCGATGACCCAGATCCGCGAGATGACCGAGGTGCTGCGCTCCTACCTGAGCTGACGCGGACCGTGCGGACCGGGTGCGGGCTCGCCCGCGGAGCCGCACGAACGGGGCCGGCCGGATCCGGCACTACTGTGGCCCGCGTGACCGAGTTCTCGGAGGAGTCGCAGACGCGCGACGGCCAGCTGGAGGAGCGCTTCCGCGGGCCGGTGGTGTTGCGCGGCGAGCAACGCCACCAGTCCAGCACCACCGACCAGCGGCTGCTGGATTCGCGCGGGCCGAGCGACTGGGTGCACACCGACCCGTGGCGCGTGCTGCGCATCCAGGCGGAGTTCGTCGAGGGGTTCGGTGCGCTGGCCAGCCTGCCGCGCGCCGTCAGCGTGTTCGGCAGCGCCCGGACGAGGCGCGGTTCGCCGCACTACGCCCAGGCGGAACTGATCGGCGGGGCGCTCGCCCGCGAGGGGTTCGCGGTGATCACCGGGGGCGGGCCGGGGATCATGGAGGCCGCGAACAAGGGCGCCAAGCAGGCGGGCGGGATGTCCGTCGGTCTCGGCATCGAGCTCCCGTTCGAGCAGGGCATGAACCGATACGTGGACCTGGGCATCAACTTTCGCTACTTCTTCGCGCGCAAGACCATGTTCGTCAAGTACTCGCAGGCCTACGTCTGCCTGCCCGGCGGGTTCGGCACGCTGGACGAGCTGTTCGAGGCGCTCACCCTGGTGCAGACCAAGAAGGTGACGAAGTTCCCGGTCGTGCTGTTCGGCGCCGACTACTGGGGCGGGCTGGTCGACTGGATCCGCGACACCGTCGCCGAGGCCGGCAACATCTACCAGCACGACCTGGCGCTGCTGCACGTCACCGACGACGTCGACGACGCGATCCGGGTCGTGCACGACGCGTACGCCGCGTGGGAGGCCGCGCACTGACGCGCACCCGCTCGCGCACGGCCTCGGCCGTACGGCGGGCGGGGCGGCGGATCGAACCATGGGAGGATGACGCGCGTGTTGCGTTGGATCACCGCGGGCGAATCGCACGGGCAGGCGCTCGTCGCGGTGCTCGAGGGGCTGCCCGCCGGCGTCCCGGTGACCACGGGCGACATCGCGGTGCAGCTGGCCCGCCGCCGGCTCGGCTACGGCCGGGGCGCCCGGATGAAGTTCGAGCAGGACGCGGTCACGCTGCTGGGCGGGGTCCGGCACGGGCTGTCCCTCGGCGGGCCCGTCGCCGTGCAGATCGGCAACACCGAGTGGCCCAAGTGGGAGCAGATCATGTCGGCCGACCCGGTCGACCCCGAGGTGCTGGCCGGGCTGGCCCGCAACGCCCCGCTCACCCGGCCCCGCCCCGGGCACGCCGACCTGGCCGGCATCCAGAAGTTCGGGTTCGACGACGCCCGGCCCGTGCTGGAACGAGCCTCGGCGCGGGAGACCGCGTCCCGCGTCGCGCTCGGCACGGTCGCCCAGCAGTTCCTGCGCGCGGTGCTCGGCGCGGAGGTGGTCTCGCACGTGGTGTCGATCGGGCAGGGCGACGCCGTGGACGGCGAGCTGCCGGGGCCGGCCGACCGCGACGCGATCGACGAGTCGCCGGTGCGGGCGTTCCACCCCGACTCGACGGCGGCCATGGTCGCGGAGATCGAGGCCGCGAAGGACGACGGCGACACCCTGGGCGGCGTGGTCGAGGTGCTGGTCTACGGCCTGCCGCCGGGACTCGGCTCGTTCGTGCACGCCGACCGCCGGCTGGATGCGCGACTGGCCGGCGCGCTGATGGGCATCCAGGCGATGAAGGGCGTCGAGGTCGGCGACGGGTTCGCCACGGCGCGCCGCCGCGGCTCCGAGGCGCACGACGAGATCGACCCGGGAGCCACGGGTGTCACCCGGCGGTCGAACCGCGCGGGGGGCATCGAGGGCGGCATGACGAACGGCGAGATCCTGCGCGTGCGGGTCGCCATGAAGCCGATCTCGACGGTGCCGCGCGCGCTGGCCACGGTCGATCTCGCGACCGGCGAGGCGGCGGCGGCCAATCACCAGCGCAGCGACGTGTGCGCGGTGCCGGCCGCCGGCGTGGTGGCCGAGGCCATGGTCGCCCTGGTCGTCGCCGACGCGGTGGTCGAGAAGTTCGGCGGGGACTCGGTTCCCGAGGTCCGGCGGAACGTGAACGGCTACCTGGCAACCCTGCAGCAGCCGCTGCCCGGGGTGAACGGCACGGCCAACGGCGCGCCCAACGGTGCCCCCGCGGTGGCCACCTGACATGCAGCAGCGCCAGTCCGGGCCGATCGTCGTGCTGATCGGCCCGATGGGTTCCGGGAAGACGTCCGTGGGCGGCGCTCTCGCGCGCATGACGGGAAAGCCGTTGCGCGACACCGATGCCGACATCGAGGCGCGCGAGCGCCGAACGATCCCCGACATCTTCACCACGGACGGCGAGGACCACTTCCGCGCGCTGGAGCGGGCGGCCGTGCTGACCGCGCTGCGCGAGCACACCGGTGTGCTCGCGCTCGGCGGCGGATCGATCCTGGCCGAGGAGACCAGGGCCGCGCTGGCCGGGCACGCCGTGGTCTTCCTCCGCGTGTCGATGCCGGTGGGCGTGCGGCGGACCGGCCTCGCGACGAACCGGCCGCTGCTCGTCGGCCTCAACCCGCGGGCCACCTACAAGGCGCTGCTCGACGCCCGGATGCCGCTCTACCGCGAGCGCGCCGTGCTCGAGGTGGACACGGACCGGCGGACCGTCGACGAGGTCGCCGCGCTGATCATCGAGAAGCTGGGCATCGCATGACCACCGGGGTGGGTCCGGCGCTTGCCGCCGGCGGCCGCGACCCCGTCACGGTGCGGGTGCCCTCCGCAGCACCGTACGACGTCACGATCGGCCGGGGCCTGCTGGACGAACTGCTGGATGCCGTGCGGGCCACCGGCGCCGGACGCGCGGCGCTCGTGCACCCGCCGACCCTGGCGATGACCGCGGACGCGATCCGCGGCGCCCTCGCCGAGATGGGCTGCGAGCCGCACCTGCTGCAGGTCCCGGACGCCGAGGACGCGAAGAGCCTCGACGTGCTCGGGTTCTGCTGGAACGTGTTCGGCCAGGTCGGGCTCGACCGGCGGGACGTGGTCATCGGTCTCGGTGGCGGCGCCATCACCGACGTCGCCGGGTTCGCCGCCGCGACCTGGATGCGCGGCGTGGCCGTCATCCAGGTGCCGACGACGCTGCTGGCGATGGTCGACGCGGCCGTCGGCGGGAAGACCGGCATCAACACCGAGGCCGGCAAGAACATGGTCGGCGCCTTCCACGAGCCCGCCGCGGTGATCGCGGATCTCGCCACGCTCGACAGCCTGGCCCGGCACGAGCTGGTCGCCGGCATGGCCGAGGTGGTCAAGTGCGGCTTCATCGCCGACCCCGCGATCCTCGAGATCATCGAGGCCGACGGCGACGCGGCGCTGGAGCCGGCCGGCGAGCAGCTCGCGGAGCTCGTCCGGCGATCGGTCGCGGTCAAGGCCGAGGTCGTCTCCGCCGACCTGCGCGAGTCGAACCTGCGCGAGATCCTCAACTACGGCCACACTCTCGGGCACGCGATCGAGCGCCGGGAGCGCTACCGGTGGCGGCACGGCGCGGCGGTGTCGGTCGGGCTGGTGTTCGCGGCCGAGCTGGCGAGGGCGGCGGGGCGCCTCGACGACGACACCGCCGACCGGCATCTCACGGTCCTGCACGGGCTGGGCCTGCCCACCACCTACGACCCGGACGCGCTGAGCGACCTGGTATCGATCATGGGCTCGGACAAGAAGACCCGGTCCGGCACCCTGCGTTTCGTCGTGCTGGACGGGCTCGCCCGGCCTGGCCGGCTGGTCGGGCCCGACCCGTCGCTGCTCGCCGCCGCCTACTCGGTGGTCGCCGGGAACCCGCGCCCGACCGGCCGCGTCGACCTCTGACCCTGCTCGGTCCTCGACGGTCGATGGCTCACCCGGCCGCCCGAGGGCCGGGTGGCGGCGCAGGTGTTCGGGCGCCGCGCGCCGTCACCCTCGCGGGGATCGGTCCGCCTGCCGTCATGGTGAACGGCAGGGCGAGGGGAAAGTCCGGCGCGACGTTCGAGAACCGGGCGGCCCGCAGGACGCAGGCGAGCCCGATCGTGGCCTCGAGCATGGCGAAGTGGTCGCCGATGCACGTGCGCGGGCCGCCGCCGAAAGGCAGGTACTGCCACCGGCTGCGACCGGCGGATCGCTCGTCCGTGAAGCGGTCGGGGTCGAATGTCTCGGGGTCGTCCCAGAGTTCGGGGTCACGGTGCATCGCGTAGATGCCGACGATCGCATTGGTGCCCGCCGGGATGCGGAATCCGTCGACGACGGCGTCCCGCATGGCGAGCCGGGTGACGATGGGGGCGGGCGGGCACAGCCGCAGAGCCTCGTGCACGACGCGGGTGGTCAGCGGGAGCCGTGGCAGGTCCCCCGCTACGAGCGGCGCGTCTCCGGTCTCGGCCGCCTCGGCGGCCACCCGTTCCTGCAGCTCCGGCTCGCGCGCGAGCGCCCACAGGCTGAAGGTGAGCGTGGTGGCGGTGGTGTCGTGCCCGGCAACGAGGAAGGCGGTCAACTCGTCGCCGATCTCGGCGTCGGTGAGCGGTCGGCCCGTGTCCGGGTTCGCCGCGCGCAGCAGGAGGTGGATGAGCTCGGCGGAGCTGCCCGGATCCGCGCGCGCGGCGGCGATCGCATCATCGATCGTCGCCCTGACCGTCGCGGCCGAGGTGCGCAGCCGATGGCGGGCGGGCGTGGGGAGCCACGCCGGAGATCGCACCGGTCGGGTCGCGCGCGCGGTGATCCACTGCAGGGATCGGCGGATCGGTGGTCCGAGCTCCTCGGCGCGGTCGCCGAGATCGAGCCCGAACAGCGACCGTCCGAGCACCCGCAGCGTGAGCCGCCGGCACTCCCGGTCCAGGTCGACGGTGCCCGCATCGATCCACTCGGCGCTGAGAGCGTCGGCCACGCCGGCGATACCGCCCGAAAAGTCGGCAACGTGCTTCTTCGTGAACAACGGCTGCAGCGTGCGCCGGCGGGGCACCCAGGGATCGTGGGCCATGCTGAAGCTGTTCGAGCCGAGAACCCGGCTCTCGACGTGGGCCAGCCCTTCCTTGTCGAATGCGCCGTTCGTCGCGCCGAGGACGTCCCGCGCGCCCTGGGGCGACGTGATCACCGCGAACGGCGCGAGCAGACCGGGCGGGCCGAATCGCACCATGGTCACCGGTCCACCCGCCGCGCCGATGACGGCCGAGCCGGTGTGGAATTCCTTGAGCGCTTTCAGTCGCACCAGCAACGGCAGCGGGACGTCCGGCGCGATCGGATATCCCCAGACTTCTGTCGCCGTCCCACCCATGGTGCCATCCTTGCAGGTTGCGACGGTCGGAGACAGCAGACCAGCGGGTGCGGTCGCCGCGGTCATCTGCGAATGATTTCGTTCGGAATTCGGGCGAAATCGGTGATCCGCGGTGCAGGGACGAATTCGGCGGCGACATCGAATTGTTCGGGTCTGACGGGTCGATCGGGTTGGTTGCGGATCGACAGGCGGGTGCCGGTGCCCGGCGAGTGGGGTGGGTCGCGCCGTCAGGATCTGGTGAAGGCGTCGACGGTGACCCGGCGGCCGCCGGCCGCGCGCACCGCCTGCCCGGCCTCCGCGACCATGCCCGGCGAGCCGGCGATCATCGCGTGCCGGTTCGCCAGGTCCGGCACCGCGGCGAGCATCGCGTGCGCGTCCAGCCGGTCGTGCACGACGGACCAGCCCGCCGGCAGGCCCGGCAGCGACGCGGGGCACAGCACCACGACCCGGAGTCCGCTCCCGGCGAGCTCGGCCACGTACGCGAGGTCCGCCGGTCCGCGCACCGCATGCACGAGAACGGCGTCCCGACCGACGATCTCGGGCAGCTGGGCGATGAACGGGGTGATGCCGACGCTGCCGGCGATGAGCAAGAGGGGCACCGTCTCGTCGGCCGGCAGGGCGAAATCGCCTGCGGTCCTTGCGATCCGTAGCCGGGCACCGGACTCGATCGCGGCGAGCGCGCGCTTGAAGGTGCTCGGGTCCGCCGGCTGCGTTGTCGCGATCCGCACTTCCGTCCCGTCTGCCGGCGGGGTCGCCGCCGGTGGCGACACCACCGAGAACACCCGACGGGTGCCGCGTGCGTCCGGCCGCGCGTGCGGCAGCGTCAGCTCGATGTACTGCCCGGCGCTCAGCCGCAGCGGCCGGTCCGCCGTGAAGGCATACTCCACGGTGCGCTCGCCGACCCTGCGGCTGCCCCGGAACGACAGCCCGGTGCCGCCCTGCCGGGCCAGCGCGAAGGCCAGGAGATTGCCGGCCAGCAGCGCGATCTCGGGAGTGAGCGCGACCGGGCCGAGGTGCACCTCGACGGCCGCGGGCAGCGCGAACAGGGCGCCGACCACCGCCGCGACGGCGACGCGCTGCCGCCGCAACGGCGGCAGGGTGAGCGGCTCGGTCGCCATGAACCCGGCGAGGAAGACCAGCGGCGTGGAGACCACGGCGTAGCCGACGGCGGCCGCGGGGCCGTCGCCCGCGGCCAACCGCGCCGCCACCAGCAGCGCGCCGCCGACCAGCACGACGGTGCCGCCGATCGCAGCGGTGCCGGACCGGTACCAGACCAGCGCGGCGCCGAGCGCGACGGCGGGCAGCATTGCCGGCGTCGCCGCCCACCACACACCGCCGGTCAGCTGCAGCACGGTGACGAACAGCACGCCGAACGCCGCGGGGTTGAACAGGTGTCGGCCGCGCGCCACCAGCAGGAACTTGGACGCGGAGGCGGCGAGCCCGGCCAGGGCGAATGCGGCGAGGGAGAGCGGGTCGGTGCTCGGCCAGACCAGGAAGGCGATGAGCGCGGCCGTGATCAGACTCGACTCCGGGTGCGCCGTCGCGCCGAACAGCCGGGCGTACCCGACGCTCGACAGCCAGGTCGCGACGCCGACGACGGCGAGCGCGACGGCGAGATCGACGGCGCTGAAGGGCAGCCGGCCGGCGGCGGAGAGCACGAGGGCCCAGCCGGCGAGCGCGGCCAGCACGGCGAGCAGCAGGCGGTACATCGAGATCCGGCCCACGGTGCGGTCGAGCAGGCGGTTGACGGCGGCAGGCGCGCGGCCGGCGCCGGTGCGAGCGGCTGCGGGCGCGGTCGGTGCGGTGGCGACGCTCATCGGAAGATGTCCCCCTCGAAGTCGGGTGAGTGCTGGATCCGGCCGCCCGCGAGCAGCCGCACCCAGGCGGTGCTCGCGCGCAGGCGCGGGTGCGCGTCGAGCGCGGCCGGCTCGACGAAGAACAGGGCGGTGGCCAGCGCGTCGGCGACCAGGCCGGTCTCGGCGACGACCCAGGTGGCGACCACGTCGCCGGCCGCGTCGCCCGTGCTGCGGCCGGTGCGGCCGTCCACGATGTGGTGCAGGTCGGGTCCCCAGCGCCGCCGGTTGCCCGCCGACGCGCACAGCGCGCGCCCGGACAGCGACGCGACACCAACGGCCAGGCGGGCGTCGGCGGGGTGCTCCAGACCGATCCGCAGCACGTCCGATCCTGTGTGCCGCAGGTCTCCGCCGGCGTCGACGAGCGCGTCGGTGACGCCGGCCTCGGCCAGCACGTCGGTGACCAGGTCGACGAGGTAGCCCTTGCCCGCGGCGCCGACGTCGAGAACCAGCGGCCGACTGCTCGTCAGCCGGCTGCCGCGCCAGGACATGGCGTCGTCCCACCGCGGCACGACGGGCGGACCGGGGCGGGCGACCATGCGGTAGTCCGCGTCGTAGCCGAGGTGCTCCATCGCCCCGCCGACCAGCGGGGTGACGGCGCCGTCGGTGATCTCGTACAGGTCGCGGTAGGTGGACATCAGCGCGGCAGCGTCCGGCGGGAAGTCCAGCGCGACCGGGCCGCGGGCGGCCGCGGCGACCAGCGAGTCCGCGCGAAACCGCGACCAGGTCCGGTCGAACGTCTCGATGCGGGCCGCGACCGCCTCGGCGGCGCCGCGCGGCAGCGGCTCCGCTGTGCGGATCTCCCAGGATCGTCCCGATCGCCGGGAACCGGTGACTATGCCTGAGCATCGGCGCGGATCTGCTCGACGGCGTCGTTGAACCCCTGCGGGGTCAGCGACGAACCCGCGACGGCATCCAGGTTCAGTTCGGCGATGTCGACGCCGACCGCTACGGCCGCGACGCCACTCTCGAACGCGTCCTGGAACTGGCTCGACGGTGGGCGGGTCGCGCCGCCCTCGGCCTCGACCGCCGTGACGGCGCCGTCGGCCAGGGTGAGCGTGACGGTGATGCTCTCCGTGCCGCCGGGCGTCGAGTAGGAGCCGGTCGCGGTGTAGGTGCCGTCGGCATAGCCGCTGGCCGGGCTCGTTCCGGCAGCGATTGCTTCGGTCGGGGTCGCCCCGGCCGGGCTGGCGGCGGCGGCGCTCGGCCCGGCGGTGCTGGTCCCTGCGGTGGCCGTCGACGGCTCGGTCACGGCGGACGCCGAGCCCGCCGGGGTACTCGCGGCGGGTGTGGTCGCGGCGCTCGAGGCGTCCGCCGTCGTCCCGCCGGCGACGTCGGCGGAGCTCTGGATCGAGGTCTCGGCGTTGGCCGCGGAGCAGGCGGCGACCCCGGCGGTGGCGGCGCCGAGGATCACCCACCCGGCGACGGTGGCGAGCAGGCGGCGCCGGGCGCGCCCCGGCAACTGACGGGAGGTCATGGCTCTCCTCGAGGAAGGCATCGGGTGGTCTCGGGCAGGAGCGTCACGGCATCGTCGGGTGACACGTTGTCGGGCGAAACAGCGGATTTCCATGAACGTTGGAGGACCCGCCCAGGTGCGCGCTGGGTCGAACCTGGGCGTGGCCTGTGCACCTGCGCCCGCGCCTACGATCGCCAGGTGACCGCCCGCCGAACGGCCCACCGCCGCGCCGAGCTCCGGCGGTTGCTGGCCGAGCGCGAGCTGGACGCGCTGCTGGTCACGGACCTGGTCAACGTGCGGTACCTGACGGGCTTCACCGGCTCGAATGCCGCGTTGCTGGTGGTGGCCGGCGACGACCGCGAGACACCCGGCGCGGTGACCGCCGAGCCACCGTCCCCCCGGAGCCGGTGACCCTGCTGTGCACGGACGGGCGGTACACCACCCAGGCCGCCGAGCAGGTGCCCGACCTTCCGGTGCTCATCGCCCGGCCGTGCGACCGCGCCCTGCTGGCCAGGGCGGCCGGCGTGGTCGCCTTCGAGGCGCGGGCGCTGAGCGTCGCGGACCACGAGGCGCTCCTGGCGGTCGCGGACCGGCGGGAGTCCGGGGTGCCCGTCCGGCTCGCGTCGACGACCGATCTGGTCGAGCGGCTCCGCGCGGTCAAGGACGCGGACGAGATCGCCGCGCTGGCCCGGGCGTGCGCGGTGGCCGACGAGGCCCTGTCCGGCCTGATCGAGGACGGCGGTATCGCGCCGGGCCGGACGGAGCGTGCGCTCGGTCTCGACCTCGACCAGCGCATGCGGCTGCTGGGCGCGCAGGATCCCGCATTCGAGACGATCGTCGCCGCGGGCGCGAACAGCGCGATCCCGCACCACCGGCCCACGGACGCGGTGCTCGCGGCCGGCGACCTGGTCAAGCTGGACTTCGGCGCCACCGTCGACGGCTATCACTCCGACATGACCAGGACGCTGGTGCTCGGCCCGCCGGCGGGCTGGCAGCGGGAGATCTACGACCTGGTCGCCGCGGCCCAGGCCGCGGGCAGAGCGGCGGCGGTGGTGGGCGCCGGCGGGGCCGAGGTGGACGCCGCCGCGCGCGACCTCATCGCGGCCGCCGGCTACGGGCCGCAGTTCTCGCACGGCCTCGGCCACGGGGTGGGCCTGCAGATCCACGAAGCGCCGAGCCTGGCACGGGAATCGCCCAGTATCATGGCCGCGGACATGTGCGTGACCGTCGAGCCCGGGGTGTATCTGCCGGGGCGCGGCGGAGTGCGCATCGAGGACAGCGGCGTGATCCGGCCGGACGGCTACCACGTGCTCACGCTGACCTCCAAGGACCTGCGCGAACTCTGACCGGACCCGCGTGCGGGCCCGCCAGGACGACCGGCCCGCGTCCGGCGGAGCGCACCAGCGAAAGGCACAGCGGACTACCCCATGGCTTCCACCAGCGACTTCAAGAACGGCCTCGTGCTCAACCTCGAGGGCCAACTCTGGACGATCACCGAGTTCCAGCACGTCAAGCCCGGCAAGGGCCCGGCGTTCGTGCGCACCACGCTGAAGAACGTGATGTCCGGCAAGGTCGTCGACAAGACCTTCAACGCCGGCGTCAAGGTGGACACCGCGACGGTCGACAAGCGCGACATGACCTACCTGTACAAGGACGCCGGCGACTACGTCTTCATGGACGGCGACACCTACGACCAGATCTCGGTGCCGGCCGCGACCGTCGGCGCTGCGGCCGACTACCTGCTCGAGAACCAGCAGGCGCTCGTCGCGCAGAACGAGGGCGTGGTGCTGTATGTCGAGCTGCCCGCCTCCGTCGAGCTGGTCATCTCGCACACCGACCCCGGCCTGCAGGGGGACCGGTCGACCGGCGGGACGAAGCCGGCCACCCTGGAGACGGGCGCGGAGATCGCGGTGCCGCTGTTCCTGAACACCGGCGACCGGATCAAGGTCGACACCCGCGACGGCCGGTACCTCGGCCGCGTCAACTGATCATCGCCGGGCCCGCCCGTCCGGACCCGCCGGCAGAACCGAGAGCTGAGTCGACATGGCCGCCCGCACGAAGGCGCGCAAGCGTGCATTGGACGTGCTCTTCGCGGCCGAGGCGCGCGGCGTGTCGCCGCTGGTCGTCCTCGAGGAGCGCGCCGAGGTGCCGACCGGGCCGGACCGGCACACGTACGTGCCCATGGGGGAGTACGCCGAGTCGCTCGTCCGCGGCGTGGTGGACAACCAGGCGCGGATCGACAACGTGATCGGCGAGCACTCGCACGCGCTGGCCGCTGGAGCGGATGCCCGCCGTCGACCGGGCGATCCTCCGGATCGCCGTGTACGAGCTGCTGGCCGGCGGGGACGTGCCGCCGGTCGTCGCGGTGGACGAGGCCGTGCAGGCCGCCAAGCTGCTGTCGACGGACGATTCGCCGCGGTTCGTCAACGGGGTGCTGGGGCAGATCATCGCCGTGGGCCCCGAGCTGCGCGGCGCCTGAGCCGGCACGCGGCGCACTCCGGCCGACGCCGGGTGGTCCCCGGACTCGTATGACCGTGACGCCGCAGGTATGACGGCGTGGACGTCGGTATGACGTTCGACGGTCAGACGAACGACCAGCCCGTCATACCGGCGGGTGGGCGGTCATACCTGCGGGCGTGGGCGGTCATACCCAGCGGGCGGACCGACGCGACCCGCGCAGACCGGGCGCCAGCCGCGTGGCGGCCCCTCGGGCAGTCCGGCGGGCTCAGTCGAGTTCGGTGCCCGCGGGCAGCACGCCCCAGCCGACCAGCTGATCGGTCAGGTCCTCGGGCGACATGTCGTAGATCACCGCGAGTGATCGCAGGTCCTCGGACCGGATCGTGAGCACCTTGCCGTTGTAGTCGCCGCGCTGCGACTGGATCGCCGCGGCGTACCTCGCGAGCGGGCCGGCCTGGTGGGTCGGCAGCTCCGCGAGCCGCTGCAGGTCGATGACGAGCTTGGGGCTGGGCGCGCCCCGGCGGGCCGCCCGTCGCGTCGGGCAACAGTTCCGCGACCGGCACCCCGTAGAACTCGGCGAGCTCGGCGAGCTTCGCGACGGTGACGGCGCGATCGCCGCGCTCGTAGGAGCCGACGACGACCGCCTTCCAGCGGCCCTCCGACTTCTCCTCGACGCCGTGCAGGCTCAGACCCTGCTGTGCCCGGATGGCGCGCAACCGCGCGCCCAGCGCATGCGCATAGTCCTGAGACATCGGTGCTCCTCGGTCCAGCAACGCGCGTGGGCGGCGTCGCCACGGCGGTTGTATACGCAGAGTAGTCGCGATGACCGGGATGGTGCCAATCCTGTCGTTGTGTCGCGTCGGAACGTGTCCGGGACCGATCGGGTGACGCCCGGGTGGCGCGGCGCGTCGCGACCGCCGCCGTTCGGCGTGTCGCCGTCGCGTCTGTAGCATCGACCCGGGTCCGGGCCGCGCACGCCCTCCGGGACTTCGGCCGGCGGTATCCGGTACCGGACCCGACGACATCCTTTAAGGACCGTCCAGTGAGGCGGGAAAGGAGGTCGCGGTGGCGGCTGCGCGCCCCGCTCCGACCGGCTCCGGTCCGGCTTCCCCCTTCTCCGATCCCGTTCCCCGGCCGGCGATCTCGCCGGCGTCCGCCGCGGAACCCACCGCCCCGGCGTCGCCCGAGATCCTCGCCGAGATCCTGTCGCCGGCCGACATCGGCCGCACGGTCGACCGGATCGCCCACCAGATCCTGGAGCGGCACGGCGACCACCCCGTCGTGCTGCTCGGCATCCCGACCCGCGGCGTCCACCTCGCGCGCCGGCTCGGCGAACGGCTCGAGTCGTTCACCGGCCGGCCCTGCCCGGTCGGCGCCCTCGACATCACGCTCTACCGCGACGATCTGCGCCGGCACCCGCCACGCGCGCTCGAGGCGACCGAGATCCCCGAGGGCGGCGTCGACGACGCGATCGTCATCCTGGTCGACGACGTCCTGTACTCGGGACGGACGGTGCGCGCGGCGCTGGACGCGCTGCGCGATCACGGGCGGCCCGCCGTCATCCAGCTCGCCGTCCTCGTCGACCGCGGGCACCGGCAGCTGCCGATCCGCGCCGACTACGTCGGCAAGAACATCCCCACCGCCTTCGGCGACGACGTCGCGGTGCACGTCGTCGAGGTCGACGGGTTCGACAGCGTCGAGCTGGCCCGCGCCGTACCCACGGCCGGCAGCACCCCCGGCAGCACCCCCGGCAGCAACGGACAGGGAGCCCGCTGATGACCGTCCTGGCCCCGACGGCGAGCCCCGCCGCCCCGCCCCGCGGCGCACCCGCCCGGCCCGACATCGCGCCCGTCGCCCTCCCGCGGCACCTGCTCTCCGCCGGCGACCTCGACCGTGCCGCGGCCGAGTACGTGCTGGACACGGCGGAGCGGATCGAGCAGGCGATCGCCGGGCGGGAGGTGCCCAAGCTGCCCACGCTGCGCGGCCGGACCGTGGTCAACCTGTTCTTCGAGGACTCCACCCGCACCCGGATCTCGTTCGAGCTCGCCGCCAAGCGGCTGTCCGCCGACGTGATCAACTTCTCGGCCAAGGGCTCGTCGGTCTCCAAGGGCGAATCGCTCAAGGACACCGCGTGGACCCTGCAGGCCATGGGCGCCGACGCCGTCGTCTGCCGGCACTCGAGTTCCGGTGCTCCGCAACAGCTCTCGGCGTGGGTCGACGGGCACGTGATCAACGCGGGGGACGGTACGCACGAGCACCCCACGCAGGCCCTGCTCGACGCGTTCACGCTGCGCCGGCACCTCGGCGGCGTCGCCGGGCGGCGGATCGTCGTCGTCGGCGACGTGCTGCACTCGCGGGTCGCGCGGTCGAACGTGCTGCTGCTGTCCACGCTGGGCGCCGAGGTGACACTGGTCGCGCCGCCGACCCTGCTGCCGGTCGGCGTCGGCGCCTGGCCGGCCCAGGTCTCCTACGACCTGGACGCCGCGCTCGTCGGGGCCGACGCGGTGATGATGCTGCGCGTGCAGCGGGAACGGATGAGCGGGGCGTTCTTCCCCACGGCCCGCGAGTACAGCCGGTGGTACGGGCTCGACGAGCGGCGCCGCGCGCTCGTCGCCGAGCACGCCGTGGTGCTGCACCCCGGCCCCATGAACCGGGGCATGGAGATCACCCCGCAGGTCGCCGACGGGCCGGGATCGGTGATCGTCGAGCAGGTGGCGAACGGCGTGACGGTGCGGATGGCCGTGCTGTACCTGCTGCTCTCGGGCGGCAACACGCCGGCCGGGACCGGGGTCGCCGGGTGAGCGCGGGCGACCGGGCGGGCGACGACGCGCTGCTGATCCGCGGCGCCGCGCCCTACGGCGAGGAGCCCGCCGACCTGCTGGTCGTCGACGGCGCCATCGCGGCGATCGGGCCGGCGGCCGCGGCCCATTCCCGCGCGGCCGACGCGCGGACCCTGGACGCCGGCGGTCTCGTCGTGCTGCCCGGGCTGGTGGACCTGCACACGCACCTCAGGGAGCCGGGGCGGGAGGACGCCGAGACGGTCGAGACCGGTTCCCGCGCAGCGGCTCTCGGCGGGTACACCGCCGTGTTCGCGATGCCCAACACGGACCCGACGGCGGACACCGCCGGCGTGGTCGAGCAGGTCTACCGGCTGGGCCGGGAGATCGGCCTGGTGGACGTCGTGCCGATCGGCGCGGTGACGGTCGGCCGCCGCGGCGAGCGGCTCGCCGAGCTCGCCGCGATGGCGACCTCGGCCGCGCGGGTGCGGGTGTTCTCCGACGACGGCGACTGTGTGTCGGACCCGCTGCTCATGCGCCGCGCGCTCGAGTACGTGAAGAGCTTCGGCGGTGTGATCGCCCAGCACGCGCAGGACCCGCGGCTGACCGAGGACGCGCAGATGCACGAGGGCGTGGTGTCGGCGCGGCTGGGCATGACGGGCTGGCCGGCCGTCGCCGAGGAGGCGATCATCGCGCGGGACTGCCTGCTCGCGGGCCACGTCGGGTCCCGGCTGCACGTCTGCCACCTGTCGTCGGCCGGCTCGGTCGAGCTGGTGGCCGCCGCCAAGGCCCGCGGCACCGCGGTCACGGCGGAGGTGACGCCCCACCACCTGCTGCTCACCGACGAGCGGGCGATCGGATACGACCCGGTGTTCAAGGTCAACCCGCCGCTGCGCACGGAGTCGGATGTGGCGGCGGTCCGCGCGGCGCTGGCGGCCGGGGTGATCGACATCGTGGCGACCGATCACGCGCCGCACGCCAGCCAGGACAAGGAAACCGAGTGGGACCACGCGAGCCCCGGCATGCTCGGGCTGCAGACCGCGCTGTCCGTGGTGGTCCGGACCATGGTCGAGCCCGGCACGCTGGGCTGGCGGGACGTGGCGCGGGTGATGTCCGAGGCGCCCGCCCGCATCGGCGGCCTGACCGACCACGGCCGGCCGATCGCGGTCGGGGAGCCCGGCACCCTGACGCTCGTCGACCCGGCGGCCACCTGGACGGTCCGCGGCGCCGAGCTGGCCTCGCTCTCGCACAACACGCCGTTCGAGGGTATGGAGCTGCCCGCCAGGGTGGTCACCACGATGCTGCGCGGGCGGATCACCGCGGCGGCCGGCGTCGCCGTCGGGGCCGAGGGGGTCTGAGGAGCACGATGGAACGGTTGCTCTGGACGCTCGGGATCGCCGCCCTGTGCGTGCTTCTCGGGTTCGCCCTGCTCCGCGGCTGGCGCGGCCGGGTGGCCCGCCAATCGGGGATCGGCCCGCTGCCGGAACTGCCCGCCGACCTGGGACCGGAGCTCGCGGACCCGCTGCCCGGCGTGTACGTGTCGACCACCTCGGCAGGCTCGTGGCAGGACCGGATCGTCGTGCACGGGCTGGGCCGCCGGGCCAGGGTGCTGGTCGGGCTGACCGCCCAGGGCGTGCTGCTGGATCGCGTCGGCGAGCCGCCCATCTTCCTGCCGATCGCCGACATCACCGCGGTGGCAACGGCTCCTGGCATCGCCGGCAAGGTGATGGCGCTGCCTGAGGGCGTGCTGGTGATCACCTGGTCGCTCGCCGGGACGCCCGTCGACAGCGGCATCCGGTCCGACGACTCGGTCGATCAGGCGCGCTGGATCGAGGCCGCTCGGTCCGCGCTTGCGACCAGCGCCCATCCGCGCGCCGACGACCCTGAGCCGGACCGCCCGACCGACTCGCCCAGCAATCACGGAGCCCAGACATGAGCCCAGACACGAACCTGGTCGCACCCGCCGGCCTCGGCGCGGCCGGCCCGGCCGCCCTGGTCCTGGAGGACGGCCGGGTCCACCGCGGGGAGGGGTTCGGCGCGCTCGGCACGGCGTTCGGCGAGGCGGTCTTCACCACGGGCATGACCGGCTACCAGGAGACGATGACCGACCCGTCCTACCGGCGCCAGGTCGTCGTGTGCACGGCGCCACAGATCGGCAACACGGGCTGGGTGGCCGGCGCCGGGCCGTCGCTCACGCACGGTCCGGAGGGACCGTCCGACGACGAGTCGCCCGCGATCTGGGTGGCGGGGCTGGTCATCCGGGACCTCGCGCCGCGCCCGTCGAACTGGCGCGCCACGTCGACGCTGCCCGGCGAGATGGTGCGGCAGGGCGTGGTCGGCATCCGCGGCGTCGACACCCGCGCGCTGACCCGGCACCTGCGGACCGCCGGCGCGATGCGCTGCGGGATCTTCTCCGGCGACGCGCTGCGCTCCGTCGACGACATGCTCGCCGCGGTCCGCGCGACGCCGGGCATGTCGGGCGCCGACCTCACGGGCGACGTCACCACGGACAGCGGGTACACCGTGGATGCCGCCGGCCCTGAACGGTTCTCGGTGGCCGCCATCGACCTGGGCATCAAGGCGAACACGCCGCGGATGCTGGCCGCCCGCGGCGTGCGCACGCACGTCGTGCCGGCCACGGTGACCATCGAGGAGATCGAGGCGCTCGGCGTGGACGGCGTGTTCCTGTCGAACGGCCCCGGCGACCCGGCCACCGCCGACGCCCTGGTCAGGCTCACCCGCGACGTGCTGGACCGGGGGATCCCGCTCTTCGGCATCTGTTTCGGCAACCAGATCCTGGGCAGGGCACTGGGTTTCGGTACCTTCAAGCTCAAGTTCGGGCACCGCGGGATCAACCAACCGGTGCTCGACCGCGGCACCGGCACCGTGCTCGTCACCGCACACAACCACGGCTTCGCGGTGGACGCGCCGGCCGGCGCCCGCTCCGCGGACGGCGTGCCCACCGACTTCGGCCGGGTGCGGGTCGCCTTCACCTGCCTGAACGACGACGTCGTCGAGGGCCTGGAATGCCTGGACCGGCCGGCGTTCTCGGTGCAGTTCCACCCGGAGGCGGCGGCCGGCCCACACGACGCCGGCTACCTGTTCGACCGCTTCGTCGCGCTGATGCAGAACGCTCCCGCGGTGGCGGGGAAGGGACCCGCCTGATGCCGCGCCGCACCGACATCTCCCACGTCCTGGTGATCGGGTCCGGCCCGATCGTGATCGGCCAGGCCTGCGAGTTCGACTACTCGGGGACCCAGGCCTGCCGGGTGCTGCGGTCCGAGGGGCTGCGCGTCACGCTGATCAACTCGAACCCCGCGACGATCATGACGGACCCGGAGTTCGCCGACGCGACCTACGTGGAGCCGATCAACGCCGAGTTCGTCGAGAAGGTGCTGTCCGACCAGGCCGCGCACGGCCACCCGGTGGACGCCCTGCTCGCCACCCTGGGCGGGCAGACCGCGCTGAACACCGCGATCGCGCTCGACGAGCGGGGCGTGCTGGCCGCGTACGACGTGGAACTGATCGGCGCCGACATACCGGCCATCCACCGGGGTGAGGACCGCCAGGTGTTCAAGGACGTGGTCCGCTCCGTCGGCGGTGACGTGCCGAGATCGGCGGTGTGCCACTCGATGTCCGCCGTTCGGGAGGCCGTCGCCGAGCTCGGCCTGCCCGTGGTCATCCGGCCGTCGTTCACCATGGGCGGGTTGGGCTCCGGCATGGCGCACACGCAGGGCGAGCTCGGGCGGATCGCGGGCGCCGGCCTCGCAGCGTCCCCGGTGCACGAGGTGCTCATCGAGGAGAGCGTGCTCGGCTGGAAGGAGTTCGAGCTCGAGCTGATGCGCGACGGGAACGACAACGCCGTCGTGGTCTGTTCGATCGAGAACGTCGACGCGATGGGCGTGCACACCGGCGACTCGGTGACCGTCGCCCCCGCGATGACGCTGACCGACCGCGAGTACCAGGCGATGCGCGACCTCGGCCTGGCGATCCTGCGCGCGGTGGGGGTGGCCACCGGCGGCTGCAACATCCAGTTCGCGGTCGACCCGCTAACCGGCCGGATGGTCGTCATCGAGATGAACCCGCGGGTGTCCCGGTCGAGCGCGCTGGCCTCCAAGGCCACGGGCTTCCCGATCGCCAAGATCGCGGCCAAGCTCGCCATCGGCTACACGCTGGACGAGATCGCCAATGACATCACGAAGGCCACCCCGGCGGCGTTCGAGCCGGCGCTGGACTACGTGGTGGTGAAGATCCCGCGGTTCGCCTTCGAGAAGTTCCCCGGCGCCGACCCGACGCTGACGACCACGATGAAGTCGGTCGGCGAGGCGATGGCCATCGGCCGCTCGTTCGCCGAGGCGCTGGGCAAGGCCATGCGCTCCATGGAGACCAAGCAGGCCGGTTTCTGGACAGGCACCGGCGCCGCAAGCGTCGAGCCCGCGACCGACACGGCCGACGTCGCAGCGCTTCTCGAGCAGCTGCGGACGCCGACCGACGGTCGGCTGTACGGGATCGAGCGGGCGCTGGCCGGCGGGGCCACGGTCGAGCAGCTGCACGCGGCCACCGGCATCGACCCGTGGTTCCTCGACCAGATCGAGCTCGTCCGGCAGGTCGGCTGCGCCGTGCGGGACGCCGGAGAGCTCACCGCCGACCTGCTGCGGACCGCCAAGCGGTACGGCCTGTCCGACGCGCAGATCGCCGCGCTGCGACCCGATGTCGGCACCGAGAAGGCCGTGCGCGAGCTGCGCTGGAGCCTCGGTATCCGGCCGGTGTTCAAGACCGTCGACACGTGCGCGGCGGAGTTCGCCGCCACCACCCCGTACCACTACTCGGCGTACGAGAGCGACGCCGAGGCGGCCGAGTCCGAGGTCGCTCCCCAGACCGAGCGGGAGAAGATCATCATCCTGGGCTCGGGCCCGAACCGGATCGGCCAGGGCATCGAGTTCGACTACTCCTGCGTGCACGCGGCTCTCGCGCTGCGGGACGCCGGCTACGAGACCGTCATGGTGAACTGCAACCCGGAGACGGTGTCCACCGACTACGACACCTCGGACCGGCTCTACTTCGAGCCGCTGACCATCGAGGACGTGCTGGAGGTCGTGGCCGCGGAGCGGCAGTCGGGCACCGTCGCCGGGGTGATCGTCACGCTCGGCGGGCAGACCCCGCTCAAGCTGGCGCAGGAGCTGGCGGAGGCCGGCGTGCCGCTGCTCGGCACCCAGCCCGACGCGATCGACCTGGCCGAGGACCGCGGCCGGTTCGGCGCGCTGCTCACCGCCGCGCACCTGCCCGCCCCCGCGTTCGGCACCGCGACGTCGTTCGAGGAGGCCAGGGACGTCGCCGCGCGCATCGGCTACCCGGTGCTGGTCCGGCCGTCGTACGTCCTCGGCGGCCGCGGCATGGAGATCGTCTACGACGACGACGCGCTCGCCGACTACATCGTCCGCTCCACCGACCTGATGGGCCGGACCCCGGCGAGCGGATCCTCCCGGATCACGACGGATGCTCCCGTCCTGGTCGACCGCTTCCTCGACGACGCGATCGAGATCGACGTGGACGCCCTGTGCGACGGCACCGACGTGTACCTCGGCGGCGTGATGGAGCACATCGAGGAGGCCGGCATCCACTCCGGCGACTCGGCCTGCGTGCTCCCGCCGATCACGTTGGGCCGCAGCGACATCGCCAAGGTCCGCGCGCACACGGAGGCGATCGCGCTGGGCGTCGGCGTGCGCGGGCTGCTGAACGTGCAGTACGCCCTCAAGGACGAGGTGCTCTACGTGCTCGAGGCCAACCCGCGCGCGTCCCGCACCGTGCCGTTCTCGTCCAAGGCCACCGCCGTCCCGCTGGCCAAGGCCGCGGCGCGGGTGATGGCCGGGTCGACGATCGCGGAGTTGCGCGCCGAGGGGCTGCTGCCGGCGAGCGGCGACGGCGGATCGCTGCCACCCGGGGCCCCGGTCGCGGTCAAGGAGGCGGTGCTGCCGTTCCATCGGTTCCGCCGGCCGGACGGTCAGGGCGTCGACTCCCTGCTCGGCCCGGAGATGCGCTCCACGGGCGAGGTGATGGGCATCGACACGTCGTTCGGCCCCGCGTTCGCGAAGTCGCAGACGGCGTCGTACGGCTCGCTGCCGACCAAGGGCACCGTGTTCGTCTCGGTCGCCAACGCCGACAAGCGGTCCATGGTCTTCCCGGTGAAGCGGTTGGCGGACCTCGGATTCCGCATCGTGGCGACCGAGGGCACCGCGGAGATGCTGCAGCGCAACGGGATGACCGTGGACGTCGTGCGCAAGTACTTCGAGGGCAGCGGGTCCACCGAGGGCACCGTCGTGGAGCTGATCCGCTCCGGCGACATCGACCTCGTGATCAACACCCCGTACGGGCAGAGCGGGCCGCGCGTCGACGGCTACGAGATCCGCACCGCGGCAGTGGCGGCGGACATCCCCTGCATCACCACCGTCGCGGGCGCGGCGGCAGCGATCCAGGGCATCGAGGCGCTCACCCGCTCCGACGTCGGCGTCGCGCCCCTGCAGGTGCTGCACGCGCGACTGGCGGCGCAACGCGCCGGGCTGGAGACCTGAGCCCTGGTGGCGGCGTCGGACGCAGATCGGAGCGCGGGGCGGCTGCGCGCTGCGGCCTACCGGGCCGTGCTGCGGCCGGTGCTCTTCCGGGCCGGCGGCAGCGACGCCGAGCGGGCCCACCAGCGCACACTGGCCGGCCTGTCCCGCGCCGCCCGGTCGCCGCGGCTGCTGCGCCTGATGTCCCGCCTGACCCGCGCGGACCCTGGGCCGCGCCGGGTGTTCGGGGTGGACTTTCCCGCGGTGACCGGCCTCGCCGCCGGCATGGACAAGGATGCGGTGGCGCTGAAGGCCTGGCCCGCACTGGGTTTCGGGCACGTCGAGGTCGGCACGGTGACGGCCCACGCGCAGCCCGGAAACGCCCGCCCGCGCCTCTTCCGGCTCGTCGAATCGGGTGCGGTGATCAACCGGATGGGATTCAACAACGCCGGGGCGGAGATGCTCGCCGGAACGCTCCGGGCCGCCGGCCCGATCGGCATCCCGGTCGGCGTCTCGCTGGGCAAGAGCAAGGTCACGCCGGTCGAGGCGGCCGTCGGCGACTACCTGACGTCGCTGCGACACGTGTACCGCCACGCCGACTACGTCGCCGTCAACGTGTCCAGTCCGAACACCCCCGGGCTGCGCACGCTGCAGGACGCCGGCCCGCTCGACGAGCTGCTGGGTGCGCTCACCGCGGAGGCAGGCACGCTGGCGGCCCAGGACGGCAGCCCCGACCACCCCGCGCTGCCCGTGCCCGTGCTCGTCAAGATCGCGCCGGACCTCACCGACGAGGCCATCGACGAGCTGCTCGGCGTCTGCGTCGACCACGGGATCGCGGGGCTGATCGCCACCAACACCACGATCGGCCGACCCGGGATCGCCGCCGCCGAGACCAGTCTCGGTGCCGAGACGGGCGGCCTGTCCGGGCGACCGCTGACCGAACGGGCGCTGCAGGTGGTCCGCTACGTGGCGGCGGCGACGGACCTGCCGGTCATCGCGGTGGGCGGCATCATGACGGTCGACGACGGCCTGCGGATGCTGGACGCCGGCGCCAGCCTGCTGCAGGTCTACACCGGGTTCATCTACGCGGGGCCGCCGCTCGTCACCGGCCTGAACCGGGCCGCGGCGCGCCAGGCCGCGGCGAATCCGGTGCCGTGATGCGCGCGCCCCGCGACCCCGTATGACCGTGCTGACTCCGGTATGACGCAATAGCGTCATACCAGAGTGGCCGCGGTCATACGAGTGTGCTCCGACCCGTCGAGACGCGGGACCCGGAGCCAGTTCCACGCCAGATCGACCCGCATTCGGAAAGGACCGGCCGATGTCCGTTCACGAGCCGTTCGGCGCGCGACTGGTCGCCGCCATCGACCGGCGCGGGCCGCTGTGCGTCGGCATCGATCCGCATCCGGGGCTGCTGCGGGCGTGGGGACTGCCCGACACCGTCGCCGGCCTCGAGCGGTTCGCCCTCACCGCGGTCGAGGCGCTCGCGCCGCAGGTAGCGGTGCTGAAGCCGCAGTCGGCGTTCTTCGAGGCGCACGGGTCTGCCGGGATCGCTGTGCTGGAGCGGGTTCTCGCGCAGTCGCGGGAGGCGGGCGCGCTGGTCGTGCTCGACGCCAAGCGCGGCGACATCGGATCCACCATGGCCGCGTACGCCGCGGCGTACCTGGCGGCGAACGCGCCGCTCGCGGCGGACGCGATCACCGTGTCCCCGTTCCTGGGGTTCGGCTCGTTGACGCCTGCCATCGACGTCGCGCTGGCCGAGGGCCGCGGGCTCTTCGTGCTGGCGCTCACCTCGAACCCGGAGGGCAGGCAGGTGCAGCACGCGCGGGACGCCGGCGACGACCGCACGGTCGCGCAGTCGATCATCGACCAGGTCGGCGCGTTGAACGCGGGCGACGACCCGATCGGCTCGATCGGTCTCGTCATCGGCGCGACGATCGGCCGCACCGGGGCGGACCTCTCGGCCGTCAACGGCCCGCTGCTCGCCCCTGGCCTCGGCGCCCAGGGCGCCACCGCCGACGACCTGCGGACCGTGTTCGGCGACGCGCACGGCGCGCTACTGCCCACCACCAGCCGCGACGTGCTCGGCGCCGGCCCGTCCGTCGAGGGCCTGCGCGCGGCGGCCGCGCCGGGTGGTGGACGAGGTGCGGACCGCGCTCGGCTGAGCCGCCGCGGGCGGCGTCTGCCCCCCCGGGCGGGTCCGGTCGGCGTGGTCAGTTCTCGAGTGAAGCCGCGGGCCCCGCCGTCCGGCCGAGCGCTAGCGTCGGCATTCGGTGCAGGCGGCCGCGGGGCGGACGGAACAGCGCTAAGCGCCGCAGGCAGCTGCGGCCGCCGGGAATGCGGCGTCGATCGCCTCGAAATCCAGGTGCGAAATGGGCTTCGGGCTCGCGTCCGGTCCCTTCTTCAGCGTGCCACCGGCCATCACCGCGTGGGCGTTGATCGGCGTTCCCGTCGTGACACCTGCGGCGTCAGCCAGGATCTCAACCCCCGCTGGGCAGAGGCCGGTGATTTCCGCCGCGAGGTCGCCGAATGTGGCGAAGCCGTTCGATCCCGCGCGACCGAGCTCCGCGTTCGCATTCGCCTCGGTGAAATAGCAGAAGTGCGCGCTCGCCGGACCGGCGGAGAGCACGATTGCGGCGGCCGTGGCGGCGCCCACCGTGAGAACTCGTCGCGCAACCGTCTTGATCATGGGCACTGGCCTCCTGGGTGTGAGGGACGTCCTTGGTCGTTGACTACTCCCCCGACCGGGTCCCACCTTGTCGTGGGAGAAATGGAGGTCGTACCGCCGAATGAGTGAAGCGGGTCGCATCGATGGGGCTGCGGGGGGGGTGTTGTGTAACCGAATGTGACCCCGAGTTGGGCTGTGAGGGGGCGCACGCTGGTGCGATCACTCTGGGCGACCGGGCGAACCGCTCTCGAGGGCGGCGATCGACTCTTCTGCTGACCCGGCAGACCGAGCGTCAACCCATTCAAGAGCGCACCCCTGATCGCGGCGGCGCGTCGCGCCGGTGTGTCACGGGTCGTCAAGATCTCCGTGTCCCGAGGGTGACGTCCCCCGACGCGGTGTCAGTCGGGCGGTCCGGTTTCCGGCGTGGATGACCACGTCGGGGCAGACCACAGTGTGATGGTCGGCGAGACCACGCCCATGGTTATCGCGGAAGGACGCAGCACCCGATGGCCCTGGAACCTTCTGCCCTGCTCGAGGCCTTGGAGCGCTCAGTGCGGCCGATGTCGATGGGCGGATCCGGCAGGCGGTGACCACGATCGCAACGTGCTCGCACAGGTACCCAAAGGACACGCCGAGATGTTCGCCGCCGTGATCCGCACCGTGTTCACCCAACCCGACCCGGCCCACGTCCGCGACCGACTCGACACCATCGCCGGCATGCTCGGCCGGCAATGTCCCAAGGTCGAAACACTGCTCCGAGACCCAAAAGTCGATGTCACCGCGTTCGCCGACTTCCCGCTCTCGCACCGGAAGAAGATCTGGTCGACGAACGCTGGAACGAGTCACCAGGAGATCAAACGCCGCACCGTCCCCCGCAAGCGGGAGGTACCCCAGTGGTCGGCGTCGTCCCCAACCCCGCCGCCCTGCTCCGCCTGGCCGGCGCCGTCCTGGTCGAAACCCGCGACGAGTGGGAGGTGGCCGCCGGGCGAACGGCGCTACGCCGCGCAGGCAGCGATGGCCGCCGGCGCTTCCCGCAGATCCGTCGTCGCATACTCAGCCAGGGGGTTGCGGGAAGAACGTCGCGATGAATTCCAGGTCGTCCGCCTGATCCAGTCGGTAAGCGCCGCTGGTGCCGGCGCACGTGGAGCTGGCGCCGAAGGAGACGACTGCGACAAGGGTGGACGTCCCGGACACGAAGATCGGTCCGCCGGAGTCACCGAAGCAGGTCCCGCCGGTTCGCGCGTTGCTGGAGAACTTGGCGGACACCCCCTTGCCGAGCCCGAGCACGCCGTTCAGGTTGACCAACTGGAGCTCGGCCCGCCGGCGCGTGTCGCCGCCGAAGGACGACTTCGGTCCCGAGCCCTCCAGGCCGTAGCCGACGGCCGTGTACAGCTGCTGCTTGTTCTGCCGATAGAGCTGATCGAGCTGGCCGAGCGTCGGCAGCTCACCGTAGGTCGGGAGGATCACGGGCTCGCTGAGCACCAGAATCCCGAGGTCGTGGTCGGTGAACGCGGCGTCGTCGTAGTCGGGATGCGGATAGGCGGTCGCCCTGATCCACTCCGTCGACGCGTTGAGCGCGGCGGACCATGCCTCGTACCGACCCTCGTTGTCGTCAGGAACGAACCCGGAACTGGGCGGCAGGATCGAGTAGTCGGGTTCCTCGGCGAACGAGATCCAGACATCGTTTCCATCAGAACCCGTCTCGGTCGCCTCTCCGTTCAGCCCGGTGCCGAAGGTGCAATGTCCCGCGGTCACCACGACCGTCGGGCTGATCAGCGTGCCCGAACAGTTGAACCAGCCGCCGGGATCGTCGAAGCGGGGGTCGACGGCCGTGGGGACGTAGAAGAGGAGCTGCCCGACGTAGGGGTGGGCGCCGTCGTCGGGCACGCCGCCCTTGATCGCCATCGCCGGCCCGCCCGTGCCGAGCAGCACGAGCACCGCTACCAGAACCGTGAGAAGCCGCGCGCGCATGGTCATCCTCCTTGCCCCGAAAGGTGATGTTCCTCGGGCGACCGCCGTCGGCGGCGGCAAGGTCTCCCGACACGGCACCCTAGACCGGCAAGGATTGCGCGGCTCGGCGGACCGCCGCGCGGGGCGTTCGAAACGCGGTCCTGGTCGACCGACGCGGTGATGCGCATTTCCCGATGTGAGATGCCCGGTGAATGGTCGATCCGGCGTGGGCGCGGCGCGAGCTGCGGCCTGCGGGTGTGCCCGAGACTCGCGACCGCGTCGTGGATCTGGCGGTCGCGTCGAATCGCGTGCGACGTCGGGCCGGATCGACTATCGGACACCCGGGGCGATGTGGGAAGCCTCAATAGTGAGCGAAGGGAATGGTACTTCACTCGTTCGATGACTCGCCTGGGCAATTTCTTTCACTTAGAGTAAGCCACGCAGCGGTCCGGACCCGCTAAAGCACTCCGCCGCAGTACGAATCCCCGGGCGTCGGTCACTCGCCGACGTCGCGGACCGAACCCAAGAAGGAGACCACGTGGGTAGGAAACGAACGCGCCTGCTGGCGGGGCTGGCGGCCCTCGCCGCAGCACTTCTCGCCGTCATCGTCTCGGTGATGACTGCCTCGGTCGCCATCGGCGCCCCGCCGCAGCCGGACCGACCAGGAATCCGGTCCAGGTCAAGGCGGCGAGTCTCGCCGACCATGCCGGCGACTGCGCCGACGGCCAGAAGACCGGCGCGCACTTCGTCATCACACAGATCCTCGAGGCCGACGCGCCGGCGAGCATCGAGGTGACGTTCGACGGCGGAGGCCTACCCGGCTGCCTCGTCGTTCACCGCGGGAACCACGGCCCACTACGAGTTCGCCTTCCCCGCGGCGGGCCTGGTGGTCACCGGCGCGACCGCTGTACTGCCCTCGAACTGGACCGGGCAGTTCGTGCTGTCCCACTACAACTGCGCGCCGCCGCCGCCGACCACCACCCCGCCTCACGACGTCGTCCTCCTCCGACGACTCGCTCCGTCTCCGACGACGGCTCCTTCGACGACGACGACGACGAATCCCTACCCGTCACCGTGAGCGGACGTAACACCGGCATCGACGTCCGGTGATGCCCGAAGTGGGGCGCGCGACCACGGTCGCGCGCCCCACTTCCGTGCTCGGCCAGCAGCGGCCCATGGCCATGGCCGGCATGGGCGGTTCAGCCCGCCGGCACCGACGCCGCCGATCGGACTGGCGGGCGAGCCGCGCCCGGGCGGATCGTGAAGGATCGCGCCGGCCTGGACCGCACGGTGCTTCACGATGTCCAGAACCGGGCGGCGGTGCAGGACCCGCGGGGCGGTACGCGCCGAGCGCACGTCCGAGGGAACGAGGGGAGCGCGATGATCGCGGAGCAGGTCACCGATCCGGTCGCGTACCACGGGGAGGGCCCGGTGTGGTCGGCAGCGTGGGGCGGCCTGCGCTGGGTCGACATGCTGGCCGGCGACGTGCTGGGACTCGCTGGGGACGGCTCGATCTCGCGTCGGCACGTGGGCTCGATCGCGGCCGCCCTGCGGCCGCGCCGCGGCGGCGGCAGCGTGATCGGCGTCGAGCGGGGGTTCGCCCTCGAGGACCCGGACGGAACGGTGCGCGCTCTGCCCGAGGTGTGGGCGGATCCATCGGTGCGGATGAACGACGGCGGGTGCGACCCGGACGGGCGGTTCTACTGCGGCTCGATGGCCTACGACCAGCGCCCTGGGGCCGCCGCGCTGTATCGGCTGGACCCCGACGGCTCCGTCCGGACCGTGCTCGCGGACGCGACCGTGTCCAACGGGCTGGCGTGGGGCCCGGACGGCTCCCTGGCGTACTACGACGACACCGCCAACCAGCGGGTCGACGTCTTCGACTACGCCCCGGAGTCGGGCCTCACGGGTCGCCGCACGTTCGTCGACCTCCCCGGGCTGCATCCCGACGGGCTCACGGTGGACGGGCGGGGCAACGTCTGGGTCGCGCTGTACGGGTCCGGTGCCGTGCGTTGCTACGACCCGGCCGGGCGACTCGCGGACGTCGTCGAGGTGCCGGCGCGCAGGAGCACGGCGTGCACCTTCGGCGGTCCCGGCCTCGACCGCCTGTACGTCACGACGTCGCGGGAGGGGCTGCAGCCCGGCGACGAGCCGCTGGCCGGCTCGGTATTCGCCGCCGAGGTCGGCGTCGCCGGGCTGCCCGCTCGAGAGTTCCTCGGCTAGAACCGGTCTCGCGAACCACGGGGGCCATCCGGGCGGGCCGGTGGTGTCAGACCGCGACGGTCAGGGGCTCCCCGATCGGCGCCCAGCGGACCGCGTCCCTGACCTCCGGCGGCCCGGCCGCGAATGCGGCGTCGATGGCCGACCTCGCCTCGCGGAAGTGCCCCCAGCCCTCGTAGTGCATCGGGACCACGGTCCGGGGACGCAGCAGCGTGCAGAGCTCGACGCCCTCCCGCGCGGTCATGGTGTAGCGGACCGGGCCGGTGACGCCGAACCGGACCGCGCCGAGGTGCAGCACCGCGGTGCCCACACGCACCCGATCGGCGACCGCCCGCACGCCGGGGTAGAACACCGTATCGCCCGAGATCCACAGCGCCCCATGACGTTGGCCCGGCCACTCCAGGGCGAAGCCGATGACGTCGCCGGCCAGCGCCCGGCCGCCGGGCGGCCCGTGCCGGCACGGGGTCGCCATGACGTCGATCGGGACCCGGCCCGGCGCGGACAGTCTCGTCCCGGTCCAGGGCAGCAGGCCGCGGGCGTTGCCGCCCAGCCGGCCCGCGCCTGCCCGGGTGGTGAGCACGGTGCCCGCGCCGGGCAGCAGCGCCCGGCCGGCGTCGTCCAGGTTGTCCGCGTGCTGGTCGTGAGTGAGCAGCACGGCGTCGACGGGCCCGATCCGCTCCGGCGGGACGGCCGGCCCGGAGACCTTCCTGGACGCCGAGCCCCACCCGAAGCTGTACCGCCGGCCCGGCGCGTCGAACGTCGGATCGGTGAGCAGTCGCCAGCCGCCCACCTCGAGCAGCACCGTCGGGCCCCCGACGTGGGTGAGCCGGATGTCCGTCACGGCTGTGGTTCTCGGTCGGTTCGTGCGCCGGTCGACGGGCGCGGCACGCGCTCAGTCCGCTCGGGTCCGCGCGCTGCCGGTGGCGTGCGCGGTCGCCCAGTCGAGCGCGTAGTCGGCGACGTCCTGCCAGTTCTCCCAGGACGGCAGCAGGTGCGGTCCGGGGAACTCCTTGACCTCGGTCACCGTCGCGGACGCGTAGTGCTTGGCGTTGGACCGCTGCACGCTCGGCGGCATCAGGTGGTCGTCGGTTCCGGAGATGAACAGGAGCGGGGCGCGGTCGTCGTTGTGATAGTCGACCCAGTTCGCCTGCTTGCCCGGGGTGACGTTCGCCAGCGCGGTCTCCCAGAAGATGTTGCCCGAGGCGGGGATCGCGTACCGCTCGTACAGTTCGCGCGATCGCTCGGGGGCGAACGTGTTGGTGAACGCGTAGTGCCACTGGTCGAAGGTGAAACCGACGGCCTTGTGCCGGTTCGCGGGATTACGCAGCACCGGGAACGTCGAGCGCAGCTGGGACAGCGGGATCACCGCGACGCCCTCGGTCGGCGCCGAGTTGATCGCGACCCCGCAGGCGCCGTACCCGTGGTCGAGCAGGATCTGGGTGAACACGCCGCCGGCGGAATGGCCGATCAGGATCGGCGGTGTGGTCAGCGCGCCGACGATCTCCTCGAGCCGGGCGATGATCTGCGGGACGGTGACCTCCTCGATCGGCGTGGGGTCGGCGTTGAGCGCCTCGACCTCCACGTCGAATCCGGGATATGCCGGCGTGATCACCGTGAATCCGCGCTCCTCGTACCTGGCCTTCCAGTCCTCCCAGCTTCTCGGCGTCACCCAGAACCCGTGGATCAGCACGATGGTGTCGGGTGCGCTGGCGGTGGTGCCGCCGGCGGGTGCGCTGTCGGCCACTGTGGCGTCGGGCGCGGTGGCGTCGGGCGCGGTGGCGTCGGGTGCGTTGGCGTCGGGTGCGTTGGCGTCGTTTGGCATGGTGCCTCTCTTCGGTCGGTGGGTCGGGACGGTGTCAGGACGGCGAGATGGTCGATGGTGACGGGCGTTCCGGGTGGGGGCGAGTAGTCCGGGCCTGGACTCGAGCGCGACCGGCGGACGGGCGGGCAACGCATCCCGCGTGCCCACCGCCCGGCCGGGCGATCGGCTCGCATCGTGGGGTTCGCCGCTCGGTCGGTCGGCCGGGTTTGGATCGACCCACGCTAGCCGAGGCAGCGCGGCAAGGGAAGATCGACTCCGGTCGCGCGCGGGGCCGCCCGAAACCGCTGGCGCTGCAACGGCTCCCGGCGTGTCAATCACCGCCGGGGCCAACATCGGGTCGACCGCGCCGCACCTGCCGCGTCAGCGGCGCGGCGGCGCGGTGGTGCCGCCGCGATGGAAGCGGCTGGTGAACCGCACCGGCGCGGCGGGCCCGCCCTCGAGCAGGCGGACGATCGCGGCGCCGGCCGCCCTGCCCTCTTCGGCGGCGGGCTGCGCCATCGTCGTCAGGTCGTGCGGCACGATCCGGTCCAGGGCAATGCCGTCGAAGCCGACGACGCTGAGGTCCTCCGGGACGGACATGCCCAGGTCCTCGGCGGCCTTGATCACCCCGGCGGCGAGCAGGTCGCTCTGCGCGATGACGGCGGTGGGCCGGCGATCGGGGTCGTCGAGCAGCGCGTGCCCGGCGATGATGCCCTCGCTCACCAGGCTGCCGGCGGCGACGACGGCGCGGCACCCGGGGAACACGGAGCGCGCTGCCAGCAGCCGGTCGAGCGTGACCTGCACGGTGCTCGAGCGCTCGTCGGCCGGGTCGAGCGGCCCGCGCCGGCCCGAGTAGTCCAGCGGCAGGGCGGCCACGGCGACCGACCGGTGGCCGAGATCGGCGAGGTGGCGCGCGGCGACGACCGTGGCCTCCGCGTCGTCGAGGGACACGCCGAGCACCCCGTCGATCGGCGGTCCGCCGAGCGCGACGACCGGGATGCCGCGGCGCAACACGACCTCGACCGTGCGGTTCACCAGGTCGCTGCAGCCGAGCAGGATGACGCCGTCCATGGGTGCGGTGCGCAGGGCGTCGGCGCTCGCACCGACATCGGTCAGCAGCAGCAGCCCGCGGCCCCCCGGCGTGGTCTCCTCGGCGATGCCGTCCAGCTGGGCGATCCGGATCGGGTCCCGGAACGCGTTGAGGACGCGCTCCTCCAGGACGACGCCGATGATCCCCGAGCGGCCCTGCCGCAGGGATCGCCCGCGCGGGTCGGGGCCCGCGTACTGCAGCCGCTCGGCCGCGGCCAGCACCCGCTCACGCGTCTCCTCGGACACCGGGCCGGCGCCGCTGAAGGCCAGGGACGCGGTGGAGACCGAGACGCCGGCGAGTTCGGCGACCCGGGCCAGGGTGGGGCGCCGCGCCGGGCCGCCCGGTCCGTCGCCGCGCCGCGGGCCGGACACCGTCGCGGGGGTGTGATCGATCTCAACCCCGTCCGCGTCGTTGACCGGCTCTGTCATGCGTCCTAGGGTAGTCGAAACGATTCGATCGAATCGATTCGACCACGCACGACCCCCTAGTGACCGTGCTCCACCGCCCACCAGCCTCCGAAGGATCCCGCGCCATGACGTCGCTCGCCGGCAGCACGCCCGCCACCCTGACCCGTCGTCAGGTGGTCCAGTGGCGTACCGCCGTCTTCGTGATCTTCGCGATGTCCGGCGTCGGCATGGCGAGCTGGATCGCCCGCACGCCGGCGATCCGCGACTCGCTCGGCGCGAGCACCCTGCAGATGGGTCTCGTCGTGTTCGGGCTGGCGTTCGGCTCGATCTTCGGTCTGACCCTGTCCAGCCACGCGATCGCGCGGATCGGCTCGAAAGCGTCGATCCTCGGCAGCGTCGTCGTGGCGGGCGTCGGGCTCGCTGTCGCCGGCCTCGGCGGCGATCTCGCGGTGCTGCCCGTCGTGATGGTGGGGCTGGCCATGTTCGGCTTCGGGAACGGCCTGTGCGACGTCGCCATGAACGTCGAGGGCGCCGCGAACGAGCGGTCCCTCGGCCGCACCGTCATGCCGCTGTTCCACGCGATGTTCAGCATCGGCACCATCGCCGGGGCGCTGCTCGGCGCCGGCGCGGAGCTGATCGACCTGCCGATCGCCGTGCACCTGTCGGTCGTCGGCGCCGTGATGATCGTGGCCGTGCTGGTCTCCGTGCGGTACCTGCAGCCCGACCCGTTCGCGGAGCAGCGCGACGCTGACGCGGGGGCGGCCGGCGACGCCGGCGGTTGGCGCTCCCGCCTCGCGATCTGGGCCGACCGCCGGACCCTGCTCATCGGGCTGATCGTGCTCGGCATGGCCTTCGCCGAGGGCTCCGCCAACGACTGGCTGGCGCTGGCCATGGTCGACGGGTACGGCGTCACGAACGCCACCGGCGCGGTGCTGTTCGGCCTGTTCGTCACGGCGATGACCGTCGGGCGGGTGGGCGGCGTCCGGCTGCTCGACCGGTACGGCCGGGTGCCCGTGCTGCGGGTGTCGGCGGCGTTCGCCGTGGTCGGCCTGCTGACGGTCGTCCTCGCGCCCGTCGTCTGGCTCGCGGCCGTCGGCGTCGTGCTCTGGGGCCTGGGCTCCGCGCTGGGCTTCCCCGTCGGCATGTCGGCCGCCGCGGACGATCCGCGCAACGCCGCCGCCCGGGTCAGCGCCGTCGCCACCATCGGCTATGTCGCGTTCCTCGTCGGCCCCCCGCTCATCGGATTCGTCGGCGAGCACGTCGGCCTGCTGAACGCGCTGTTCATCGTGCTGGGGCTCGTCATCCTGGCCGGGCTGCTCAGCCCCGCCGCCCGCGAGCCCCGCCGGGCCGCGGTCGTCGAGCCGGTGGCCGCCGGCCGTCCCTGACTCCGTTTCGACCGACGCCGGTCGCGGACGGCACGGCGCCTTGCCGACCGGATCGCCGCCGCCGCGGCGGTCCCCACGACCCAGTCAAGGGGTGATATCTGCAGCGTCGACTTCTACTTCGACGTCCCGCCGGGAGAGCCCTTCCTGGAGTCGGCCGACGTCGACACCAGCGTCGGCCGGGACGCGTTCATCGAATTCAGCCAGATCGGCGGTCTACGCCGCGGAACTGTTGTCCGGATGTTCACCGTCGGAGACCTCAGCGCTCGGGGCGACCAAGAACCCGTCTACTCGATCGCGGCCGCCGAACTCTGAGGCGGCCGGTGGGCCGCTCAGTGGCTCGGCACGGCCAGCTTCAGCACGACGATCACGCCGCCCATCAGCAGGTTCAGCACGATCGTCCGGGCCATCGCCCCGCCGGTGAGCCCGGCCCGGCGGACCGCCATCACGCCCCAGACCTGCTGCTCGGCGATCGCGACGGCCAGCGCCACCCACGCCCCGTCGGCCGGGCTGGCGTTCTCGAAGGTGGCGGTGACGGCCGCGGCGATGGCCGGCAGGATCGAGGCCACCATCAGCGGCCACTCGTGCCGCAGGCCCTGCCCGATCGAGCCGATCTGCCACCCGCCGTGCACCGACGCCACCGTCTCGGCGTAGACGTGTGCGACCCAGAAGACGAAGCCGGTCACCAGCAGGATCACGGCGAGCGCCACGCCGCCGTGGCCGTCGCCCGAGCCGACGATGACGCTGGCGGCGAGCACCGAGCCGTACACCGCGGACGTGAGGTTCCGCGCCGGGCGGAGTCGCTGCACGAGCGACTCCCGCGCGGCGGGGTTCGGCTCGGCGGGCTCGTCGCTCATCGTGTCTCCATCAGGTCTCGTCCCGAGCGGCGGCGGTCGGGCGAACCGACCTGTGTGGGCGCAGCATGACGATACGGTGGGGCCGTGCGCAATGACCCCGAGATGCACGAGCCGCGGCTGCCGGCCGTCGCCATCTGGACGCTGACGGGCCTGCTCATGGGCCTGGCGCTGGGCATCGTCACGGGGGCAATGCTGATCGCGCTGGTCCTGGGCGCGCTGCTCGGCGTGAGCTGGGGGTTGTTCACCACCAGGGAGCGGCAGCGGCCGGTCGACGACGACTGACATCGCCCGCGCGGCCGCTCGCACGGGCGGGTCGGCGCCGCGGGATAGCCTCACACCCGGCCCCGTCCGGACGCCTCTCCGGCGCGGCGGACATCGATCGAGGAGTGCCATGACCACCACCACCGAACGCCCGTCGTCGCTCGTCGCGGACCGGCACGGCGACCTGGACCACAAGGTCGCCGACCTGTCGCTCGCCGACTTCGGTCGCAAGGAGATCCGCCTCGCCGAGCACGAGATGCCCGGGCTGATGGCGCTGCGCCGGGAGTACGCCGAGGTGCGGCCGCTGGCCGGCGCGCGGGTGTCCGGGTCACTGCACATGACGGTGCAGACCGCGGTGCTGATCGAGACGCTGGTCGCGCTCGGCGCCGACGTCCGGTGGGCGTCCTGCAACATCTTCTCCACCCAGGATCACGCGGCGGCGGCGGTCGTCGTCGGGCCCTACGGCACGCCGGAGGAGCCGTCGGGGGTGCCGGTGTTCGCCTGGAAGGGCGAGACGCTCCCCGAGTACTGGTGGTGCACCGACCGGATGCTGCGCTGGCCGGACGGGCTCGGCCCGAACATGATCCTGGACGACGGCGGCGACGCGACGCTGCTGATCCACAAGGGCGTGCAGTACGAGAAGACCGGTGTGGTGCCGGCGATCGGCGAGGACGACCCCGACTACTCCGAGGAGTACGCGGTCATCCTCGACCTGCTGCGCGCGTCGCTGGCCGCCGACAACACCTACTGGACGCGAACGTCGCCGAGCATCCGCGGCGTCACCGAGGAGACCACCACGGGGGTCAACCGGCTCTACCAGCTGGCCGCCGCGGGCGAGCTGCTCTTCCCGGCGATCAACGTGAACGACTCGGTGACCAAGAGCAAGTTCGACAACAAGTACGGCATCCGGCACTCGCTCATCGACGGGATCAACCGCGGCACCGACGTGCTGATCGGCGGCAAGGTCGCGCTCGTCGCCGGCTACGGCGACGTCGGCAAGGGCGCGTCCGAGTCGCTCCGCGGCCAGGGCGCCAGGGTGGTCGTCGCCGAGGTCGACCCGATCTGCGCGCTGCAGGCGCTGATGGACGGCTTCGAGGTGAGCACCGTCGAGAGCGCCATCGGGCGCGCCGATCTCGTCATCACGACGACCGGCAACAAGAACATCGTGGGCGTCGAGCACATGCGGCGGATGAAGCACCAGGCGATCCTGGGCAACATCGGCCACTTCGACAACGAGATCGACATGGCCGGTCTCGCCCGCTCCGGCGCGTCGCGGATCGAGATCAAGCCGCAGGTCGACGAGTGGCGGTTCGACGACGGCCACACGATCATCGTGCTGTCCGAGGGGCGGCTGCTGAACCTCGGGAACGCCACCGGTCACCCGTCTTTCGTGATGAGCGCGTCGTTCTCGAACCAGGTCATCGCGCAGATCGAGCTGTTCACCAAGCCCGACGAGTGGGACAAGGAGGTCTACCGCCTGCCCAAGGCCCTCGACGAGAAGGTCGCGCGGATCCACGTCGAGGCGCTGGGCGGCGAGCTGACCCGGCTGACCAAGGACCAGGCCGAGTACATCGGCGTCGACGTCGAGGGCCCGTTCAAGCCGGAGCACTACCGGTACTGACCGATTCCTGCGTGCGACCGGCCGGCCGGCGGCCGGCGAGCACCGCACCACGAGCGCCGCGCCGTGCCGATGAACGCGAGGTCCCGCTCGCCGGCCGCGACGGTCCGCGGCACGGGATGACGAGCGAGATCGATGCGACCGGCGAGTCGTCCGGTTTCGCCGCCCGAGAGGCAGGGCACTGGATCCTGATGATCGACCTGACACCGGCCGCCCGGCAGTTGGCCGCTCTCGTCGAGGGCGTCCGCGATGACCAGCTGACCGACCCGACGCCGTGCCCCGACTACACCGTCGGCGACCTGATCGAGCACGTCGGCGGGCTCGCTATCGCGTTCACCAACGCTGCGTCCAAGTCGGGCGGCGTGATCGCCGACAACAACGCCGGGGGAGACGCGTCCCGGCTGAGCGACGGCTGGCGGAAGACCATCCCGCGGGACCTCGACACTCTGGCCGCCGCGTGGTCGGTGCCGAGCGCCTGGACCGGGATGACCCGGGCCGGCGGCGTCGACCTGCCCGGCGAGGCCGGCGGCCTGGTGGCGCTCGACGAGATCGTCATCCACGGCTGGGACATCGCCCGCGCGTCCGGCCAGCCGTTCAGCTGCCCCGTCGGGCTGCTGCGGCCGTTGCACGGGTTTCTCGAGGGCTTCACCGGTCCGGGACACGAGGAGGAGCGGGCCGGGCTGTTCGGCCCCGAGATCCCGGTGCCCGAGGACGCCCCGCTGCTGGACCGCGTCGTCGGCATGGCCGGCCGCAACCCGGACTGGGCCCCACCTGCGTGACCCTCCGCCGCGCTAGCCGGAAATGATCATGGCGAAATGCACGCGACACGCCGACCGAACGGCGTCCCCAGCGTGAATTTCGCCATGATCAACAGACCGCGAGCCTCGCGGGAAGGGGGTCAGCGTCGGAGTGTGGGGTGACGTGCGGGGCGTGGACGCGAAGCGCGAATGGGGCGTCAGTGGGCGTCGAGCAGGTCGATCACGAAGATGAGCGTCTTGCCGCCGAGCCGGTGCCCGGAACCGGCCGGGCCGTAGGCCTGCTCCGGCGGGATGGTGAGCTGCCGGCGGCCGCCCACCTTCATCCCGGGGATGCCGTCCTGCCAGCCCTTGATCAGCCCCTGCAGCGGGAACTCGATGGACTCGCCGCGGTTCCACGACGAGTCGAACTCCTCGCCGGAGTCGAAGTCCACGCCGACGTAGTGCACCTCGACGGTGCCGCCCGGCACGGCCTCGGCGCCGGTGCCGACCGTGAGGTCCTCGATCTGCAGCGTGGTCGGCGGCTCGCCACCCGGGAACTCGACGATCGGCTTGGGCGAGTTGGCAGAGGTCATGCGGTCCATCCAAACACATGCGCGCGGGCGTCCCCTAGTGGCCCCTGGCGCTGTCCCACGCGACCTGGTGCGCCTCACCGGTGTCCCTGCCGACGTTCATCCAGACCGCCCGCGCCGGCTCTGTCCCGACGCTGCGGAAGAGGTGCGGCGTGCTCGATTCGAACGTGATCGAGTCGCCCCGGCTCGAGCCGGTGGGTGGTGTCGTTCAGCGTCACCTCCAGCACGCCCGCGAGCACGAGGCCCGTCTCGTGCCCGCCGTGGGTGACGAGCGATCCGTCCTCGCTGGACGACGCGCCGGGGTGGTACGTCATCCACAGCAGTTCGTTCGACGGATCGGCCGTGCTGCTCACGAGTTCCAGCACGACCCCGGGACCGACGTCGAGCACGGGGCGGTCGCGCCCGCGGACGACGGCGGTGTCGTCGACGGGTGCGGCGCCGTTCGTTCGCCGGCTCGTGCCGGTGAGCTCGTCCAGCAGCAGCCCGAGTTCGGCCGTGAGGCCGTACAGGGTGGTCACGGAGGGATATGCCGTTCCGTTCTCGATCCGCGAGACGAGGCTCGCTGAGACGCCGAGCCGGCGCGAGAGTTCACGCAAGCTGATGCCCTTGGCCTCGCGGTGCTTGCGAACCAGCGCGCCGAGGCCCGGCAGGCCGCGGGCTCGCGCCCTCTCGGGTTCTACCGACACGCCTCACCCCCAACTCGGATGCCCACTGTAGTGGCGCCGTCCGTTACTCCCGCGTGCGATGTCCGTTCCGCCCGGGTGCCGAGCGGACCTCTTGACAGCGATCGGGTTTGACGCAGCCCGGCGCGGACAGGCCGCGCCGCGAACTGTCACCCGACACTGCACAACCACCCCGAGTGGATCTGACATTGTTGCACAACACTGCGCAATTGCCGTGAATCGGATGTCTGCGTAGCAAAGCGTTTACACACACTTGACAGGGTGCGGCGACGGTGTTTCAGTCGCGTGAACCGCAGTGCGAGGGCGAACGACCGGGCCCGCACCGGATCGTCAGCCGCGGCACTCCATGCCGACAGAACGGGATGACCGCGATGAAGCGCAATCGACGGTGGCCGGCCGCACCTCGCGCTGGCCGTGACCCTGGTCGTGGCAGGCTGCGCGAACGATGCCGAGGAGGGTGCCGCCGGGACGACCCAGAGCAACGCCGGAACCTCGGTGGCGGGCAGTCCGGCCGCCGAAGGGTCGGCGTCCGGCGGATCCGGGTACGGCGACGCCGTCGGGTGATCCGATCGTCATCGGCGGAACCCTCGGGCTCACCGGTACCTATTCGGGCCCTTCCGCCGGCTACAAGGCGGCCTACGACTACTGGCTCCAGCAGATCAACGCGTCCGGCGGCCTGCTCGGTCGCCCCGTCGAGATGAGGATCCTCGACGACGAGAGCAACCCGACGACCGCGCAGCAGCTGTACCAGACGCTGATCAACGAGGAAAACGTCGATCTCGTCCTCGCGCCGTACACCACGGCGGTGGGCGGTGCGGTCGTTCCCATCACCGAACGGGCCGAGAAGGTGCTCTGGGACGCCGGTTTCGTCAGCAAGGAACTGCACTCGACGTCGAGGTTCATGGTCAGCTCGTGGCCGTACCAGGAGCCCGAGTACTCCAAGCCGTTCTTCGAGTACCTCAAGACGCTGCCGGCCGACAAGAAGCCCGCGACGCTCGCCGTGGTGACCGCGCAGAATCCCTTCACCCTCGTCGACCGCGACGGTTTCGAAGGCGAGGGCGGCGTGCTGAACTACGCCCAGGAGGCGGGCATCGAGGTCGTCTACAACCAGGAGTACGCCCAGTCGGCAACCGATCTCACGGGGCTGATCGAGGGCGCGAAGGCGTCCGGTGCGCAGGCCCTCGTCGCGCTGAGCCTGCCCAACGACGGATCGCTCATCGCCAAGACGGTCGAGCAGGTGGACTACAACCCGCTGGCGTACTGCCAGTGCGGGTCGCAGGTCACCACGCTGCCGAGCTGGCCTGATCTGGGCACGGCCGGCATCAACGTGATGGCGACGACGACGGCCTGGCCGACCCAGGACAACGAGGGCATCGCGGATCTCACCGAGCACCTGACGACGGCGATGGGCTGGCCCGCCCTGCCGGCCTACGCCGCCGCCGGCTACGCGATCCTCCAGGTGCTGCACCAGGCGGTGGAGGGCACCGCGTCGCTGGATCAGCAGGCGCTGCGGGACTACGTGGGCGCCAACGAGTTCCAGACCGCGGTCGGCGACATCACCTACAACCCGACGGCACCGTCGCGTTCGCCGCGCTCCTGCTGCAGTACCAGCAGGACGGCAACGTCGTCCTGTGGCCCCCGGACGCCGCCACCGGTGAGGGCGTGATCCCGCTGCGGTGACGGGTCGAGCGCCTGCCAGGACCGGCTACCGCGAAGGAACCCCATGTCGTCGGTTCTCGAGATCGACCACCTGAGCAAGAGCTTCGGTGGCCTGACGGCGGTTGACGACGTGAGCCTCGAGGTGGAGGAGGCGTCGATCGTGGGTTTGATCGGTCCGAACGGTCCGGCAAGACGACGACGCTGAACCTCATGAACGGCGTGTACCGCCCCGACTCCGGCGGGATCAGGGTCGGTGCGCAGGCGCTCGAGGGGCGCTCCAGCGCGCGTTCGTCAGGGCCGGCGTGACCCGCACCTTCCAGAACGCCCGGGTATTCACCACGATCACCGCGATCGAGAACATGATGGTCCCGGTGCTGCACCGGGGCCGGCGGTCCCAAAGCTGCGTGAAAAGGCCGCCGAACTGCTGGATTTCGTCAATCTGGGTGCGCACCGCGACACCCCGGCGAGCGAGCTCTCCGGTGGCCAGCAGAAACTACTGGAGTTCGTCCGCGCGCTGATGACTGACCCGATGACCGTCTCATGGACGAACCGTTCGCCGGCGTCCATCCGCGGATCAAGGAGCTCATGCGGGCCAGGATCGTGGAGCGTAACCGGCAGGGCACGGCGTTCGTGATCGTCAGCCACGAGATCCCCGACCTGATGCGGCTCTGCACGCACGTCGTCTGCATGGCCGAGGGACGCGTCGTGGCCAGCGGCCGGCCGGAGGAGGTCACGGCCGATCCGGCCGTGGTGGCGGCCTACCTCGGCGGCGGCCCGGCCGGGCGGGGTGAGCGGGGATGAGCGGGACGACGACGACGGCGCCGGTCCTCCTGATGACCGGTGTCGAGGCGGGCTACTACGCCCACGACATCGTGCTCGACGACGTCTCTCTCGAGGTCCGCCCCGGCAAGGTCACCGTGGTCCTCGGCCCCAACGGCTCCGGCAAGTCGACCGCGCTCCGGGTGCTGGGCGGCTTCCTGACGCCCCGCCGGGGGGAAGTCCGGCTGGACGACGAGGACATCGCTGCGCTCGACCCGGGAGAGCGGCACGCCAGGGGCATCGCGCTGATGCCCCAGGGGCGGTCGATCTTCCCCGGGCTCACGGTCGAGCAGAACCTCCAGCTCGGCGCCTGGGAGTGGCGGCGGAACCGGAAGCGCCTCGACGCCGCCGTCGACTCGATGCTCGACCGCTACCCGCGGCTCGCACCGCTCCGCGGCACGCCGGCGGGTCGGCTGAGCGGGGGGCAGGCACGGCTGCTCGAGTTCGGCCGGACACTGATCATCGAGCCATCAGTGCTGCTCATCGACGAGCCGTCCGTCGGGCTCGGACGCATCCTCGTCGACGAGGTCTACGACGAGATCGAGCGGCTCAAGGACGAGGGTCGCACGATCTTGCTGGTGGACCAGAACGTGCAGGCGCAGTGGGTCTGGCGGACCACGTGTACACCTGGCCTACGGCCGCAATCATCTCGAGGGCGCCAGGGACCAGTTCGCGGCCAGCTCGACGATCTGATCAAGCAATGGCTCAACCTCTAGGGCCCCAGGGCGAGGAGTGCGCGGGTGAACCTGCACGACATCGCGCAGACGGCGGTGAACGGGCTGCTGCTCGGTGGCCTGTACGCGGGCTTCGCGGTCGGGCTAGGGCTCATCCTGGGCGTGCTGCGCATCGTCAACGTGGCGCACGGTGCGGTACTGATCGCCGGCGCTTGTGTCGGCGACTGGTCAACGTGGTGGGGATCGATACGCTCGTGGAGATCTCTAGATGGTCGCCGCCTTCTACGTGTTCGGGATGTTGCTGCACGCGGCATCGCGCACCGCTGGCCCGCGAGGACGACGCGAAGTGCTGCTCGCGACGTTCGGGCTGCTCGTAGTCGTAGAGAGCGTGGTGATACTGATCTGGACGACGGACAGGACGCTCGACCTGGGGCCCTCGACGGTGTCGTCAGTGTAGCGGGGCTGACATCCCGTGCCGGCTGGTAGCCGCGGTGCTCGCGGCCGTGCTCGTGCTCGTACTGCACGTGGTGCTGACGCGCACGCTGTTCGGATAGGCAGTCCGCGGGATCGCGGAGAACAGGGAGATGGCAACGATGCTCGGCATCGACGTGCGGAAGATCTGCCGGCACGTGTTCGCGGCCGGCATCGCGCTAGCGGTTTTCGGCGGCACGGCGATGGCTCTGGTGCTGCCCTTCAGGGCGCGGGAGAACGTGCGCTGGCTGGCCTGGTCCTTCCTCGTGGTGATCATCGGCGGACTCGGCTCGCTGCGGAACAGGCTGCTGGCAGGGCTGGCCGTTGGGCTGATAGAGGCGTTCATAGGCTGGGTGCGCCGTTCCAATACACCTACGTGGTACTGTGCGGCCTGCTCGCCGTCGCGCTGCTGGTGCGGCGCGAGGGGTTGGGCGGCGCGCAGGTGAGGGCGATCTGGATGGCACGATTATAGATCCGATCCCGATGCCGATCCCGAAGCCGATGCGCGAGCGCGAGGCGGTGGCGCGCGGTCGACGACCCGGCCCTGGGCCAGGCGGTGGCCGGGATGACGCCGGTGCGCCGGGGGTGGGCGTGGCCTGGCCCGCTGATCGCGCTGATCGTGTTCGCGATCATGATCCCGTTCGCGTACACCCTGCAGCTCGGGCTCGTCACCACGCTGACCACGATGTTGCTGTACATGGTGATCGCGCAGGGCTGGAACCTGCTCGGCGGCTACGGCGGCTACCTGAACTTCGGCATCGTGGTCTTCTCGGGCGCGGGCGTGTACACGGCGGCCGTGCTCAACTCCGAGCTCGGCTGGTCGATGTGGGCGACGCTGGTGCCCGCGGCGCTGGCCGGCGTGATCATCGCGGTGCCCGTCGGGTACGCCACCCTCCGGCTGCGCGGCCACTACTTCGCCATCTTCACGCTGACGCTGACCTTCCTCGCCCAAGTCATCGTGTTCAACACGCCCTTCCTGGGCGGGGCGCTGGGTATCTACACAACGATCGACACGCGCGGTAGCGCAAGGGCTCTCGCGGCTACCTTCTACTGGACGCTGCTCGCCCTGGCGGTCTCGCGACAGTGATCGCCTGGCTGGTCGAGCATTCGAACTTCGGCTACGCGCTGCGCGCGATCAAGGAGGACGAAATCGCGGCGGCGGTGCTCGGGGTGCGTACGTTCGACGTGAAGCTGCGCGCGCTGGTCATCGGGGCGGGCCTGGCGGGTCTCGGCGGCGGCGTCTACGCCTACCTGACGGGCTACATCGAACCAACAGGCACGTTCGACCTGTCCCTCGCGCTGGACATGTCTGGTGTGCGTGATCGGCGGCCTCGGCACGTGGCAGGGGCCGCTCATCGGGTCCGCGGTCGTCGTCTGCTCGAGCAGTGGCTCCGCACGACCCTGCCGGCGTCGACCTCTTCGGCTAGGACATCCCGCAGAGGCCAGCGGGTCGTCCTGGGACTGCTGCTGATCATCTTCGCGTTGTTCATCGCCGCGGCGTGGTCGGCCTGGTCCGGGCGCGGCGCGGCAGGGTCGTCAGTGTCTGATCTCGACACCGAGCCGCGTTCGGATGCGCTGCGCGGTCACGTCGGCGCAGGCGCGCCGGAGCCGCCGATACGCTGTATCCGACCACGGCGACCCACCCACCCGAGAACCGGAGGAGCAGCTGATGCCACATGCAGTGGTACGAGGTGCGGACCTGTCGTTCGCGGAAAGCGACCCGGCTTCTCGTGCGCGCCGCTGGTGGACGGTGGGACCGGATCGGTGCATCTGGAGCTCGCGCTGTGCCGGCTCGACGCGGGTGCCGAGACGCCAGCAACGCTGGGCGCGTTCGAGGAGTCCTGGTCGTCCTGGAGGGCGGGGGCCGGGTGCGGTGGCCGATCTCGCCTTCGAGGTCGCGGTCGGCTCGTACGGCCTCCTGCCGGTCGCCGTTCCGCACCAGTTCCGGGCGGGGGATGCCGCGATGCGGTGGCTGCGCACTCGCGCGCCGCAACCCAGGACCGCCGAGCTAGGCCGCGGCCTCCGGTGGGCGACTGGCAGCCTGCCGCGACCGCGCGGCAGCCGTGGAGACGGACCCGCGGTCCCGCTGGGCCGGCGTGTTCGACGAGGCGGACATGGGTGCGTACGGGCCGATCACCATGCCCGGTTACCACGGCCCGAACATCCGGAGCATCTTCGTCCGGATGCTGGTCGACGAGCTCCTCGGGTCCAGGCACCACACGCTGTTCATGGTGGAGTTCGGGCCGCAGGCGACGAAGGGCAGGGCGGCCACCGAGCACTACCACCCGTTCGAGGAGGCGTACTACCTGGTGGCGGGGTCCGCAACCGGCACCCTGGACGGCGAGGTGGTCGACGTCGCCGCCGGCGACCTGGTCTGGACGAGCGTCAACTCCACCCACGGCTTCGTGAACGAGGGCGACGTCCCGGTCCGCTGGCTCGAGGTGCAGGCCCCGGTGCCCCCGGCGTCGGACGCCTTCTACTTCCCGAAGGATTGGGAGCACCTGACATGAGGGCAGCCGTCGGGGCCGTCCGACCGGCCTGACCGCGGAGGCCCGGCCGATGCTGCATCCCGTCGCCCGCCGACGCCGGCGTGCCGCGCGGACGGCGGCCGGCCTGAGCCTGCGCGACCTGGGCGCCCGGCTCGGCGTCTCCGCGAGCCTGCTCTCCCAGATCGAGAACGGCCGCACCGATCCGTCGGTGTCCTCGCTCTACGCCCTGGTCACCGAGCTCGGGCTCTCGCTGGACGAGCTTCTCCAGCTGCCGGAGGGCGAGGCCGAGGGGTCGGAGGCCCCGTCGGGGTCTCCGGCGACCAGCGGCGAGACGCCCATCGTCCGGCAGTCGGAGCGGCGGGTCCTCGAGATCGACTCGGGGGTGCGCTGGGAACTGCTCACGCCCGGACCGGATCGGCGTGTCGACGCGCTGCTCACGACGTACGAGCCCGGCGGCAGCTCGTCGTCGTCCGGCCGGCTCATGACCCACCCCGGCGTGGAGTACGCCTACCTCATCGAGGGCGAGCTCACCCTGCTGCTCGGCTTCGAGGAAAGGGTGATCGTGGCCGGCGACTCGCTGGTCTTCGAGTCCTCGACGCCGCATCTGTACCGCAACGACGGTCGGGTGCGGGCCCGCGGGACATGGTTCGTCCTGCAGCCCGGTGCAGAGTCGCAGGCGCCGCCCGGCGCGTCGATGCCGGCCGCGCGGGAGACCGCGCGAGAAGCACGGTGGTCGCACGGATCCGTGCGATCGGTGGTCGAGGGGCTCGAACAGCTGCGCCGCACCGAATGGATCGGGCCGTCGTCGCCCGATCGCTGACTCCGTCCGCTCAGCGCACGCCCCCCATCAGCCGGCGGATCCACGGGGTGAGCACGATCAGCACGACGCCGACGGCGATCGCGATGCCGCCGAGGATGCCGAAGTACGGCACCTGGTCCTCGTCGTTGTAGTACTCCGCCAGCACGCCGGCCATGGCGGTGCCGAGCGCGATCGACAGGAACAGCAGCGCCACCATCTGGGTGCGGAAGACCTCCGGCGCGAGCTTGGTGGCCAGCGACAGGCTGACGGGCGAGATGAGCAGCTCGGCGACGGTGAACACGAACAGCACGCCGATCAACCCGAGCAGCGGCGCGCTGTTCGGCACGGTGCTCGCCATCGGGATGAACAGCAGGAACGCGATGCCCATGACGATGGTGCCGGCCGCGAACTTGATCGGGGTGGACGGCTGCCGCGGGCCGAGCTTGGTCCAGATCGCCGCGAACACGCCCGACAGGATGATGACGAAGACCGGGTTGATCGACTGCACCCAGGAGACCGGCATCTCCCAGCCGAAGATCTCCCGGTCGAGCTGCTGGTCGGAGTACTCGGTGACGACGGTGAACTGCTGCTGGTAGAGCGACCAGAACACGGCGCTGACCAGGAACATCGGAATGAAGGAGATCACTCGCTTGCGCTCGACGCCGCTGATCTTCGCGCTGCCGAGGATCACGACGAAGTAGGCGACGGTGGCCGCGACGGTCACCAGCACCACGATCGCCGCCAGCCGATCGGTGGTGATGACGCCCGTGAACACCAGCACGGCGACGAGGACGACCGCGCCCACCGCGGCCAGGATCATGATCGTGCGCCGGTCGGCGGGCAGCGGGTTCGGGATGTCGTTCGACTCCGGCGGCAGGTTGCGCCGGCCGAAGCCGTAGACCGTCAGGCCGATGGCCATGCCGATCGCTGCCAGCAGGAAGCCGGCGCGGAAGCCGAGGTCGGACTGCACGATGCCGGTGAGGATCGGGCCCAAGAACGCGCCGAGGTTGATGCCGAGGTAGTAGATCGAGAACCCGGCGTCGCGCCGAATGTCGTCCGGCTCGTACAGGGTGCCGACCAGGGACGTGCAGTTCGCCTTGACGCCGCCGCTGCCGAACGCGATCAGCACGAGGCCGACGCCGACGCCCACCAGGCCGGGGAGCGCGGACAGCGCGATGTGCCCGCACATCACCATGATCGCCGCGTAGAACAGGGTGCGTTCCGCCCCGATGATCCGGTCGGCGAGCCACGCGCCGAGGATCGTGGACAGGTACACCAGGCCGCCGTACGCGCCGACGATGCTCGTCGCCGCGACCTCGTCGAGGCCGAGGCCGCCCTGGTCGACGGAGTAGTACAGGTAGATCAGCAGGATGCCCTGCATGCCGTAGAACGAGAAGCGCTCCCACATCTCGACCGAGAAGAGCGTGGCGAGCTGCCGCGGCTGCCCGAGGAACGTCCGCTCGGGCAGCGGCGTGGGTGCGGGGGACGTCACGGGCGTCACCTTGCCACCCGGACATTCCGCCGCAAGCACTTCTGTGCGGCGCTTCTGTCAAGATCGTCATGACGGCGCCGGCGGGCCGTGCGGCGCGGGCCGTAAGGTGCTCGGGTGGGCCGGTTGATCGTGATCGAGGGGCTCGACGGCTCCGGCAAGCGCACGCTGACCGACGCCCTGACGACGAGCTGGCGGGCCGCCGGACTGACGGTCGCGTCGCTGGCGTTCCCGCGATACGGCGCTGACGTGCACGCAGATCTCGTGCGCGATGCCCTGTACGGGCGGCTCGGCGATCTCGGGGACTCGGTGTACGGCCCGGCGGTGCTGTTCGCGCTCGACCGGCGCGCCGCGGCGGAGGAGATCAGGGCGTTGCTGGACGCCCACGACGCCGTGCTCCTCGACCGCTACGTCTCGTCGAACGCGGCGTACGGCGCGGCCCGGCTCGGCGGACCCGACGTGCCCACCGACTTCCCGAACTGGGTGCGCGCGCTGGAGGTGGACCGCTTCGGGGTCCCGGTGCCGGACCACCAGGTCATGCTGGACACTCCCGCCGCGCTGGCCGCGCAGCGGGCGCGGGATCGCGCGGCGGGCGACACCGACCGGGCGCTCGACACCTTCGAGGCGGACGCCGGCCTGCAGGGCCGCACCGCGGCGATGTACCGCGCGCTCGCGGAGCGCTCCTACCTCTCGCCCTGGACCGTGCTGCGCCCGGGCACGGACGGCGCCGTCACCCCGCCGGCGGAGCTCCTGGCGCTGGCGGCCGGTCGGGGGTGATCGTCGGCGGGCGCCCCGTCCGCGGGTCGGCGGCGGCCGCCGCCCGCAGCGATGCGCCCAGACCCTCGGTGCGCACGCGGATCTCGATGTAGAGCACCGCCACCACCGACGCGACGTAGGCGGACGCGAACAGCGCGACGACCGCGGTCAGCACCTCGCTGATCACCAGGCCGGTGACGGCGTCGGGCGAGCCGAACGCCGACCCCACCACGGGTGTCAGCACCGACACGACGATCGCGCCGGCGATCCCGACGAGCAGGTTGGACACGAGCACGAGGCCGAAGATCCGCCCGCGCTGGCCCGCGGTCAGCGCGAACGAGCGGCGCAGCGCGACGGGCAGCGGCGCGCGTTCCATGATCACGGCGGGCCCGGCCAGCACGAGCACGAGGTAGGCGAGCACGCCCGGCACGACGAACAGCGCCAGGCCGACCGTCGAGAGCACGGCGACGACCACCGCGACCAGCAGCAACACCGGCCAGCGGCCGCGCAGCCGATCGATCGCCGCCTCCTTGTCGAGCCGGCCGAGCGCGTCGGCGCCGGCGTACGCGGTGGCCACGCCGCTCACCACGACCCCGCCGATGGAGGTGACGAGCACCCCGGCGGCGATGGCGATCAGCATCCCGGTCGGCGGCAGCGCGGTGCGCCCGGCCAGCAGGTCGTTGACCCAGGTGCCGGCGGCGTAGCTCTGCAGCGTGCCCGTGGCGGAGAGCGCGAGCAGGGTGGCGCCGCTGGACAGCAGCGCGAACACGGCGCCGACGACGCCGACCGGGATCCAGTGCCGTCGGGTGACGCCGAGGGCGACGCCGAGCAGCTCGCCGAACAGCAGCGGGCGCAGCGGGATCGGGCCGGGATCCGCGGGGGCGCCCCACTGCGGTGGGAACGGCCCGGGGCGGGTCGCGCGGTCCGGGTTCGGGTACATCCCGGATCCAGGAGGCAGGCTCACCGGGCCATCGTCCCACGTGCCGCCGGCCGCACCGCCCGCCAGCATCACCCCGTCGACCTGCGGTAGATGTCACCATGGGAGTCATGAGAGCGCGCGTGCTGGTGGTCGACGACGACCCCGCCCTGGCCGAGATGCTGACGATCGTGCTGCGCGGGGAGGGTTTCGAGACGGCCGTTGTGCGCGACGGGGCGAAGGCGCTCGACGTCTTCCGCGACGCGCACCCCGACCTGGTGCTGCTCGACCTGATGCTGCCCGGCACGTCCGGGCTGGACGTCTGCAAGGAGATCAGGGCCGAGTCGGGCGTGCCCATCATCATGCTCACCGCGAAGACGGACACGGTCGACGTCGTGCTCGGGCTGGAGTCCGGCGCCGACGACTACGTGATGAAGCCCTTCAAGCCCAAGGAGCTGACGGCCCGGATCCGCGCGCGGCTGCGGCGCGCGGACACCGGCGCGGCCGAGCGCCTGCGGGTGGCCGACGTCGAGATCGACGTGCCGGGACACCAGGTCACCCGCGGCGGCGAGCCGATCTCGCTGACCCCGCTCGAGTTCGACCTGCTCGTCGCGCTCGCCCGCAAGCCGCGCCAGGTGTTCACGAGAGAGGTGCTGCTGGAGCAGGTCTGGGGCTACCGGCACGCCGCCGACACCCGGTTGGTGAACGTGCACGTGCAGCGGCTGCGCTCGAAGATCGAGAAGGACCCGGAGCACCCGGAGGTCGTCGTCACCGTCCGCGGCGTCGGATACCGGGCCGGCACGTCGTGACCCCGGGGCCGCCCGCGGACGAGGCGGCCGGACCGGATCCGCCGCACGCGTTCGCCACCCACCCCACCGATCCGGTGGTCGCCGGGGTGTGGCCGGGCGGCCAGCCGCAGGCCGGCGTCGGCGGTTCCGACGACGGCACCGCGCCGACCGCCGGCGGCACCGATGCAGCCGCGGAGCCGCACCCCACCGGCGCGCTGGCGGGCGTCGACAAGCACGGGGACCAGCCGCCGCCCTCGGTCCGCTCCCGTCTCGCGCAGGCTGTGGTCCGCGCCCGGGTGCGCATCACGTTCTGGAGCCGATCGCTGCTGCTCCGGGTGGTCGTGCTCACGCTCGCCCTGTCCACCATCGTCATGCTGGTCCTCGGCCTGATTCTGCAGCAGCAGATCACCGCGGGCCTGCTGCAGTCGAAGATCGACGCGGCCACCGCCGAGATCGAGGGCGCCCGGCTGACGGCCGAGCGCAGCCTCTCCGGCGCGGACTCCGACCCGAGCTCGCTGCGCGATCAGCTCCGGCTGGCGCTGTCCGAGATCGGCCGGTCCGAGCGCAGCACGGGGGCCAGCGGATCCAACGCCGGCGTGTTCGAGCCGGTCATCGTGCCGAGCCGGATCGAGTCCGCGGCCGACCTCGCCGTCGACCAGCCGATCGGGGACGTGCCCGCCGAGCTGCGCTCCCGGGTCACCCAGGGCAACGTGGCGTACCAGTACTCGACGATCCTGCGGGACAACCGCAGCCTGCCGGCCCTCGTGGTCGGGGCGCCCGCGCGCACCGCGACCGAGTCGTTCGAGGTCTACCTGATCTTCCCGCTGGGCGGGGAGCTCGGCACCGTGCAGGTCGTGCAGCGCACGCTGCTGGTCGGCGGGGCCGCGCTCGCGGTCGCCCTCACCCTGATCGCCGCCCTCGTCGCCTCGCAGGTCGTCCGCCCGGTCCGACGGGCCGCGGCCAGCGCCCGCAAGCTCGCCGCCGGCGACCTCGCCGAGCGGATGCCGGTGACCGGCGCGATCGAGCTGTCCACGCTGGCCCGGTCGTTCAACGGCATGGCGGAGGCCATCAGGGTGCAGATCCGGCAGCTGGAGGAGTTCGGCAAGCTGCAGCGGCGGTTCACCAGCGATGTCTCCCACGAGCTGCGCACGCCGCTGACCACCGTCCGAATGGCGGCGGACGTGCTGCACGCCGAGCGCGACGAGTTCCCCTCGCACTTGTCCAGGGCCACCGAGCTGCTGGTCGACGAGCTCGACCGGTTCGAGTCGCTGCTCGCGGACCTGCTCGAGATCAGCCGGTACGACGCCGGCATGGCAGAGCTCGCCGCCGAGCCGATCGACGTGCGGTCCTGCATCACGACGGCGGTGGCCACGGCCGGGCCGCTCGCCGAGCAGTCGGGCGTCCGGCTGGTCAGCTTCCTGCCCGACGTCGCGGTCGTCGCCGAGATCGACTCGCGCCGGGTGGACCGCATCCTGCGCAACCTGATCAACAACGCGATCGACCACGCGGAGCGGCTGCCGGTGGAGATCGAGCTGGCCGCCGACGACGACGCGCTCGCCATCACGGTCACCGACCACGGCGTCGGGCTCAAGCCGGGCGAGGCCGGCCTCGTCTTCAACCGGTTCTGGCGGGCGGACCCGTCGCGGCAGCGGCACACCGGCGGCACGGGTCTCGGCCTCGCGATCTCGCTGGAGGACGCCCGGCTGCACGGCGGTTGGCTGCAGGCATACGGCATCCCGGGAAGGGGTGCGCGTTTCCGGCTGACGCTGCCGCGCCAGCGCGGCGGGCTGATCAGCGGGTCGCCGCTACCCCTGCGGTACGGCGCGGACGCGAAGGACGCGGCGGCCGCCGATCCGTCCGTCCTGCACCACGTCGGGACGGCGAGGGCCGAGAGGGACCTCGGCGACGAGGAATGGATCGTGGCGCACGCGGTCGGCGGTCCGCCTGAGCTCTTCCCCGCGTCGGTACCGTCCGCCGTCGCGATGCCGCCGGCGCCGGACGAGACCGGCGCGCTGACCACCGACCCCCGCGCCGAACGCCCAGTGGTCGACCCCGGCGTCGGCGGCCGCATCGGCGGCTCGGCGTGACGCGGCACGGACCGCGGCCGGCACGCATCGCGGTGGCGCTGTTGCTCGCCGGGCTGCTGGCTCTCGTCGCCGCGTGCAGCGGCATCCCCGGCTCCAGCGCCGCCTACGACGTCGCCCAGGTCGCGGACGAGGCCGCGCCGGCGGCGCCCCTCGAGCCGCAGGCCGGCCAGCAGCCCGACCAGATCGTTCGCGGCTTCGTCGCGGCCACGTCCAGGACGGACCTCGACACGGCGGCGGGATCGCCGTTCGGCGCCGCGCGCCAGTACCTCGCCCCCGACGCGCAGGAGTCGTGGCAGCCGGCCGCCAAGCCGGTCATCGTGGTGTCCGAGGGGTATCGCACCGACGTGGACCCCGCCGACCCGGCGACGGTCGTCATCAACGGCACCCAGGTCGGCCTGCTCGACCCGGAGCGCGCCTACCACTCGGTGGCGCCCACCCCGGTGAGCAGGACGGTCCGGCTGTCGCAGGTGGACGGCCAGTGGCGGATCACCGAGCCGCCGACCGAGCTGGTGCTGACCTCGTCGGAGTTCTCGACCGCGTTCCGGCAGCGGATCCTGTACTTCCTCGATCCCACCGGCACGGTGGTGGTTCCCGACATGCGCTACATCGTGATCGGGCAGAGCCCCGCCAACCGGGCGAGCCGGCTGCTGGCGCTGCTGATCCGCGGCCCGAACCCTCAGCTGGCCGGCGCGGCCCGGACGCAGTTCACGGGGGAGTCCGCGCTGAGGTCCAACCCGTCGATCGACGCCGAGGGCGTGCTCCGGGTGGACCTCACCGGCGTCGACGCCTCCACGCCGGAGGAGCAGCGGGCGCTGGCTGCGCAGGTGGTCTGGACGCTGTCCACGACCTCGCCGCGCATCGCGATCACCGTCGACGGTCAGGCCCTGGAGCCGACGCAGCAGATCTACACGATCAACACGGTCTCCTCGTTCGACCCGGACCGGGTGGCCGGCACCGGCGAGGTCGCGTCCGACCCGTACTACGTGAACCAGTCCGGCGGCATCGTCGGCCTCGCCGACGGCCAGCCGGTGCCCGGTGAGCTCGGCGCCGGCGGCGACACGCCGGTCGTCACGGCGGCCATGTCGTCCGCGTCGGGGGTGATGGCCGCGGTGACGCAGAACGCGGAGGGCCGGCAGGTGCTGCGGCTGGCCCAGCCGCGGCAGTCCGAGCGGGTCGAGCCCGTGCTGGAGGCAGCGACGCTGAGCCAGCCGACCTTCAGCCGGGCCGGCGACCAGGTGTGGGTGGTGCAGAACGGCACCAGCCGGCCCGAGATCTACCGGGTCTCGACGAGCGGCCAGCCCGCCCGCGAACGCGTGGCGACGCCCGGCATCGCCGCGTACGGAGCGGTGACGGCGATCGCGCTCTCGCCGGACGGGGTGCGGGTTGCCGTGGTTGCGGGGGAACGGCTCTACGTCGGGGTGATCGCGCCGGCGCCGCCGGACGGCGGGCTCGACCCCGACGTGCCCCCGTCCCAGGCACCGACCCTCGCGCCGGCCCCCGCGGACACGTCCGGCGCGTCGGCCGAGCCGGCGGACGGCCAGGACGAGGTCACCACCGTGCAGCCGCTGATCATGCTCACCGCGCTGGTGGAGATCAGGCCGGACCTGGCCAGGGTGGGCGCGATCGCCTGGTCGAACTCGAGGCAACTGGTGGTCGCGGCGACCACGTCGCCGGGCAGTTTCCGCACGGTGTGGGAGGTCTCGCTGGACGGCTACGAGTCGCGCAACGTGACCACCCGCGGCATGTTCGGCGACGTCGAATCGGTGGCGGTGGCCACGGGACAGCCGATCCTGGTCGGCTTCTCGGGGCGCGTCTGGCAGCTGGAGGGGGCGCTGACGGACGGTCAGTGGTTGAGCCCGCTGCCGGACCAGCCGTTCCTGACGGGCACCTCGCCGTTCTACCCCGCCTGAGCGCGGGCCGGCCCGCCAGCAGTACCCGCCGGCTCAGACCCGGTCGCTGCGCCGCTCGACCAGGACGACGTCTCGCCACACCCCGCGCATCCGTCCGATCCGCTCGCGCCGCCCGACGACGCGGAAGCCCGCCCGGGCGTGCAGAGCCAGGCTGGCCGCGTTCTCCGGGAACAGGCCGGCCTGCAAGGTCCAGATGCCTGCCGCCTCGGTCGCGGCGACGTAGGCGGCCAGCAGGGCTCGACCGATGCCGCGACCGGCGGCCGCCGGATCGACGTACACGGAGTGCTCGACGACGCCCGAGTACACGTCCCGGCTGGACGTGCGGCGGCCGGCGATCCACCCCACCACCGCACCGGTCGCGGGCTCGGCCGCGACCAGCCGGGGGACGGCCAGGTGGTCCCGGTCGAAGTCCTGCCATGACGGCGTCGCCGGCTCGAACGTCGCCATGCCGCCGGCGATCCCGGCGGCGTAGATGCGCTCCACCGCCGGCCAGTCGGCCGGCGTCATCGGCCTGATGATCACCGTCGATGTGTAGCAGAGCGTCGCCGACCCCGGTGCCCGCGCAACCCGCGTCGGCCCGGTCCCTGCCCTTCTGGTTTGGTGGGTCGAGCGACCACGGCGGGCGATACGGCAACCACGACGGAGAAGGCGGGCGCATGGCTTCCAGCGGCTTGGACTACGAGGATCGGACCGACGTCGACAACGCCGAGCGCGGATTGGTCGACCAGCTCGATCCCTGCGTCGTGAGGATGCCGGACGGGCGCGTGATCTGGGACATGGAGGCCTACGCGTACCTGGACGCCGACTGCCCGGACTCGGCCAACCCGAGCCTGTGGCGGCAGGCCCAGCTGTGCGCCAAGCACGGCCTGTTCGAGGTCACGGACGGCATCTACCAGGTGCGCGGCATGGACATCTCGAACATGACGATCATCGAGGGCGACGCCGGCGTGATCATCATCGACCCGCTGATCTCTGCGGAGACGGCGGCGGCCTCGATCGCCCTGTACCGCCGCAACCGCGGTGACCGGCCCGTGACCGGCGTGATCTACACGCATTCGCACGCCGACCACTTCGGCGGCGTCGAGGGCGTGCTGCCGGACGGACCCGGGGCGGTGCCGATCCTCGCGCCGGCGGGCTTCATGGAGAACGCCGTGTCCGAGAACGTCTACGCGGGCACCGCCATGACGCGCCGCGCGACGTACATGTACGGCAACCAGGCGGAGGCCGGCCCGCGCGGCACGGTCGGCACCGGGCTGGGCATCGCGACCTCGGAGGGCACCATCGGCCTCATCCCGCCGACGGTGGACATCACCCACACCGGGCAGGAGGAGACCGTCGACGGGGTCCGCATCGTCTTCCAGATGACCCCCGGCACGGAGGCGCCGTCGGAGATGAACTTCGCGTTCCCCGACCGGCGGGCGCTCTGCCTGGCCGAGAACGCCACCCACAACCTGCACAACCTGCTCACGCTGCGCGGCGCCCAGGTCCGCGACCCCCGCATCTGGTCGCACTACCTCAACGAGGCGATCGAGATGTTCGGCGCCGACGTCGATGTCGCCTTCGCGTCGCATCACTGGCCGACCTGGGGCACGGACAACGTCCTGCGCTTCCTCGCCGAGCAGCGGGACCTCTACGGGTACCTGCACGACCAGACGCTGCGGATGCTGAACAAGGGGCTCACCGGCATCGAGATCGCCGAGGACATCGAGCTGCCCCCGGTCCTGGACAACGCCTGGCACGCGCGCGGGTACTACGGATCGGTCAGCCACAACGTGAAGGCGATCTACCAGCGGTACCTCGGCTGGTTCGACGGCAACCCGAGCTCGCTCTGGCAGCACCCTCCGGTGGCCGCGGCGACCCGGTACGTCGACGTGATCGGCGGCCAGCAGGCGGTGCGCGACAAGGCGCGCGGCTACGCGGACTCCGGCGACCTGCGGTTCGCGGCCGAGCTGCTGAAGCACGCGGTGTTCGCCGACCCGGGCGACGCGGCGGCGAAGAGCGAGCTGGCGGACGTCTACGAGCGCCTCGGCTTCGGCTCCGAGAACGCCACCTGGCGGAACTTCTACCTGTGTGGCGCCGTCGAGCTGCGGCAGGGCATCGCGCCGCCGGCCGTCGACCTGGGATCGGGCATGGCGGGCGCCCTGAGCGTCGAGCAGCTCTTCGACACGCTGGCCATTCGCGTCGACGGTATCCGCGCCTCCGGCGAGAAGCTCGTCATCGACTGGGTTTTCACCGACGTGGGCAGCACGGTCCGGCTCAGCCTGTCCAACGGCGTGCTGATCCAGACCGAGAATCCGCGCTCCGCAGCCGATGTCGACCTCACGGTGACGCTCACCAAGGCGCAGCTGCTCGGCATGCTCGGCGGCTCCGGCCTCGCGGGTATCGATCACACCGGCGACGCGGGCGCGCTGCAGACGCTGCTCGGGTTGCTGGACAGCCCGGATCCGGCGTTCCCGATCGTCACGCCGTAGCCGGCCGACGCGCTGCGTCGTCGACCCCCCAGAAGGGAACTGGGGGTCGATGCGCAGACCCCGGGTGTTGTGTCTCGTCCTCGCCGGCGGCCGGGGCTCGCGCCTCGGGCCGCTGACCACCGGCCGCGCGAAGCCGTCGCTGCCGGTCGGCGGGCACTACCGGCTGATCGACGTGGCGCTCTCGAACGCCGCGCACAGCGGGCTGACCGACGTCTGGGTGCTCGAGCAGTACGAGCCGCACCTGCTCAACGAGCATCTCGCCGGGGGGCGACCCTGGGACCTGGACCGCACGCGGGGCGGCTTCCAGGTGCTGCCGCCCTACGAGGGCTACGACCGGGACGGATTCGCCGGCGGCAACGCCGACGCGCTCGTCGCGAACTGGCCGGTGATCGACGCGTTCTCGCCCGAAGTGCTGCTGGTCTGCAGCGCCGACCACCTCATCACCATCGACCTGCGGGACGTGGTCGCCGCGCACCTCGACTCGGCCGACGAGGTCACGATCGTCACCACGGTGCTCCCGCGCGGGTCCGACGCGTCCCGCTACCTGGTGGTGCGGCTCGACGGTGAGCGGGTGAGATCCGTTGACTACAAGCCGGACCGGCCGGCCGGACGGACGGTGGGCACCGAGATCTTCGCCTACCGCCCCGCCGCACTGCGCGAGCGGCTGCGCGAGTTGCGGTCCGAGGGCGGGGATCTCGGCGACTACGGGGAGCGGTTGATCCCGCGGATGGTGGCCGACCGCGCCGCCGGCGCATTCCAGCACGCCGGCCACTGGGCCGATCTCGGCACTCCCGAGTCCTATCTCGACGCCCAGCTCGACCTGCTGCGCGATCGGCCGCCGTTCGTGCTGGACACGGCGGCCTGGCCGATCCTCACGTCGATGCCGGTGCTCGGGCCGGCGCTCGTGCGGCGCACGGCCGAGCTCGACCGGGCGTGGCTGTCGCCGGGTGCCGACGTGGGCGGGACGGTGACGAACTCGATCATCGGCCCGGACGCGGTGGTGGAGGCCGGCGCCGACGTCCGGCACAGCGTGATCATGGGCGACGTGCGTGTCCGGGCGGGGGCCGCGGTCCGGCGGTCGGTGGTGGCGGAGGGCGCGACGATCGGGCGGAACGCCGTGCTGGGCGCGCCGAACGCGCGGCGACCGGTGCTGGTGGGCGCCCGGCGCCGGGTGGCGGCCGGGGCGCACCTGGACGCGGGCGCCGAGCTCGAACCGGCGAGCCCTCGCGACCTGCTGGGGACGACCCGCTGACGGCCCGGGTGCTGCCCCGCGACCGCCCGCCGATACCCGCGGGGATCGACATACCATGGCCGGCGGGAGGGCGGCGGATGACCATCGGGAACACCGGGACCCGCGCCTCGGCGCTCGTGTCGGCCGGGCTGGCCGGGGAGCTGCGGTCGGCGGGGCTGGACTGGCGCCCGGCGGCCGGCGACCGGTTCACGCTGGCCATCGACGGCTTCGAGGGCGACGTCTTCACGCTGAGCGACATGGTGGTCGAGGCGCAGGAGCACGATTCCGGCATCGTGCTCGGCTTCAACGGCACGACCGAGTGGGCGCTGGACTCCGCCCAACTCAGCGACGCCCTCTGGCTGCCCCGCGAGGACCAGGCCCGCCAGCTGCTCGGCGGCTGCTTCCGCCGGCTCGAGCGGGCGGGCGACGGCTACCGCGCGGTCGCGGTGCTGCCGGGAGAGACGGCCGAGCGGTCCTTCGACGCGGATGTCCCGGCGGAGGCGTACGGCCGCGCGCTGCTCCAGCTGATCCGGCTCTCGGCCGGCTGATCCCGCCGGACGGCACGTGCGCCCGGCAGCACGCCACCCGTCCCCCGGCTCGACGTGGCCCCGACCCCGCTGGTTGTGCACAGGCTTCCTGCCGCGCACCCCGCGCGCCGCCCGCCGCTGGCAGTGTCGGCCCATGCCCGGAACCCCGGCCCGCCACGACCGGCCGGCCCGTTCGGTCGTCGGCGAGCTCGCCCGCGGCGCGCTGGACCTCGTCCTTCCACGGCCCTGCCCCGGGTGCGGCGGCCCCGGCCCGTGGTGCGCGGCCTGCGCGGCGACCCTGGCCGGCCGGCCCGTCGCGGTGCGCCTGCCGGACCCGGCGCTCGACGCGCTGCGCGCCGGACCCTCGGCACGGCGACCGGGAGGTCCGGTCGCCGTGCCGCCGGTGTTCGCGCTGACCCGCTACCGCGGTCCGGCGCGGGCGGCGATCATCGCCGGCAAGGAGCGGAACCGCCGGGACCTGCCGCCGGCCCTCGGCGCCGCCATCGGGAACGGATTGCTCCGGCTGCTCGCGTCCGGAGCGATCGCCCCGCCCGGCGCCGGCGCGCTTTGGCTGGTGCCGGCCCCGAGCCGGCGCGGCGCCGCCCGCGCCCGAGGCGGCGACCCGGTGACCGCGATGGCGACCGCGGCGGCGCGGGTGCTCGCGGCCGCCGGCCGGCCCGCCGGGGTGGCGCCGTGCCTGCGCACCGCCCGCGGCGCCGCCGACTCGGTTGGCCTGGACGCGCCCGCACGGCTCGCCAACCTCGCGGACCGGGTCCGGTTCGTGCCCGCCGGATCGCCCCCGCGGGAGGCCGCGGCGGTGCTCGTCGACGACGTGCTGACCACCGGCGCGACCGTCGCGTCCGCCCTGCGGGTGGTCGCAACGGAGCAGGTCCGGGTACATGGAGTAGTGGTCGTCGCCTCGGTCGCGGGCGTCCGCTCGGCGCATGGCTGAGTCCCCGACGCTGCTCTTGCGAAGTCCGACGGCCTGGGTAGGTTGGGTGCATCCCGGGTGCTCCCGGTCGTACCTCCAGTTGTCGGACACGCAGGTGTCGGACACGCAGTAGTCGGTCACGGTTGTCGGTCACGGCAGGGCCTGCTCGGTCCGCCGTTCATCGGGAGATCTGTTCGCCGGGTCCCGCCGTTGCTGTCGTCGGAAGCGAAGGAGGCCACGTGGAGATCGTCGTCAAGGGTCGCAATGTCGAGGTGCCCGACCACTTCCGGGTGCACGTCGCCGAGAAGCTGGAGCGATCCGAGCGGTACGACCCCAAGATCATCCGCGTGGACGTCGAGCTTTCCCACGAGACCAACCGCCGGCAGTCGAAGACCTGCCAGCGCGTGCAGATCACCCTCGCCAGCCGCGGGCCGGCGGTCCGCGCCGAGGCCAGCGCCGACAGCTTCTACGCGGCGCTCGACGCGGCCGTGACCAAGCTGGAGGCGCGGCTGCGCCGGGCCGCCGAGCGGCGGCTCGACCGGCGGCACGAGCGCACGCCGATCGCCGCGGTCGCGGTGAGTTCCAGCGAGCTGCTCGAGGCGTCCTCGAACGGCGCAGCGAACGGGACGGCGACCGTGGCAGCCGGGCAGGCGCCGGCCGACGCGCAGGCCAACGGGTCCGCCGACGCCGACCTGGGCGCGCTCGGCGACGACGCGCCGGCGGGGGACGGCGGTCCGGGCCGGATCGTCCGGGTCAAGGACCACTCCGCGGAACCGATCACCGTGGACCAGGCGTTGTTCCAGATGGAGCTCGTCGGGCACGACTTCTACCTCTTCAACGACGCGGACACGCACCTGGCGTCCGTCGTGTACCGGCGGAAGGGCTTCGACTACGGGCTGCTGCGCCTCGCCTGAGTTCGGCCCCGGCCGGGCGAACCGGGCGCACCGTGACGACCTCCCGGCCGTGACGGTGCGCCTACCATGGGCACCGCCGGAGCTGCCGTGGGGGCACGGATCCGGCCACACCCCGTCGCGCACCGCGGCGGGACCGATCGACCGAGGGTGAGCTCGTGGTACTTGGCAGGCTGCTGCGCATGGGCGAGGCGAAGACGCTCAAGCGTCTTCGCGCGATCGCGGACCACATCAACACGATCGAGGGCGACTATCTCGAGCTGACCGACGCGGAGCTGCGGGCGCTCACGCAGACGTTCAAGGACCGGGTCGCCGGCGGGGAGAGCACCGACGACCTGCTGCCGGAGACGTACGCGGTGGTGCGGGAGGCCGCGAAGCGCACGCTCGGCCAGCGGCACTTCGACGTCCAGCTGATGGGCGGCGCGGCGCTGCACCTCGGGAACATCGCCGAGATGAAGACCGGCGAGGGCAAGACCCTGGTCTCCACGCTGCCCGCCTACCTGAACGCCCTCGAGGGCAAGGGCGTGCACGTCGTCACCGTCAACGACTACCTGGCCCAGCGCGACAGCGAGTGGATGGGCCGCGTACACCGCTTCCTCGGGCTCGAGGTGGGGGTGATCCTCTCGCAGATGCAGCCCGCGCTCCGCCGCGAGGCCTACGCCGCGGACATCACCTACGGCACCAACAACGAGTTCGGCTTCGACTACCTGCGCGACAACATGGCCTGGTCCAAGGCCGACCTGGTGCAGCGCGGCCACCACTTCGCCATCGTCGACGAGGTCGACTCGATCCTGATCGACGAGGCCAGGACGCCGTTGATCATCTCGGGCCCGGCGGACCAGTCGTCCAAGTGGTACGTCGAGTTCGCGCGGCTCGTGCCGCGGCTGCACCGCGACGCCGACTACGAGGTCGACGAGGCCAAGCGCACGGTCGGCGTCACCGAGGAGGGCGTGGCGCGGGTCGAGCAGGCGCTGGGCATCGAGAACCTCTACGAGTCCGTGAACACCCCGCTTGTCGGCTTCCTGAACAACGCGCTCAAGGCCAAGGAGCTCTACAAGAAGGACCGCGACTACATCGTCGTCTCCGGCGAGGTGCTGATCGTCGACGAGTTCACCGGCCGCGTCCTGCACGGCCGCCGCTACAACGAGGGCATGCACCAGGCCATCGAGGCCAAGGAGGGCGTCGAGATCAAGGCGGAGAACCAGACTCTCGCCACGATCACGCTGCAGAACTACTTCCGACTCTACGAGAAGCTGTGCGGCATGACCGGTACCGCGCAGACCGAGGCCGCGGAGCTCAGCCAGACCTACAACCTGGGCGTCGTGCCGATCCCGCCGAACAAGCCGATCCAGCGCCTCGACGAGGCCGACCTGATCTACAAGACGGAGGACGCCAAGTTCGCCGCCGTGGTCGATGATCTCGTCGAGCGGCACGACAACGGCCAACCGGTGCTGGTCGGCACCGCCTCGGTGGAGAAGTCCGAGCTGCTGTCCAAGCTGCTGCTGCGCGCCGGCGTGCCGCACGAGGTGCTGAACGCGAAGAACCACGCGCGGGAGGCGGCGATCATCGCGCAGGCCGGGCGTGCCGGTGCCGTCACGGTGGCCACCAACATGGCCGGTCGCGGCACCGACATCATCCTCGGCGGCAACCCCGACTTCACGGCCGACATCGACCTGCGCGCACAGGGTCTCAGCCCCACCGAGACGCCGGAGGACTACGAGGCCGGCTGGCCGGACGCGCTGGAGAAGGCGTCGAAGTCCGCGTCCACCGAGGCGGAGAAGGTCAGGTCGGCGGGCGGCCTCTACGTGCTCGGCACGGAACGGCACGAGTCCCGGCGCATCGACAACCAGCTCCGCGGCCGCTCCGGCCGGCAGGGCGACCCCGGCGAGTCCCGGTTCTACCTGTCCCTCGGCGACGACCTGATGCGGCGCGTCGGCGGCGGCACCGTCGAGATGCTGATGACGCGGCTGCGCATGCCCGACGAGGTGCCGATCGAGCACAACTTCGTCTCGAAGGCGATCAAGAGCGCGCAGACCCAGGTCGAGCAGCAGAACTTCGAGATCCGCAAGAACGTGCTCAAGTACGACGAGGTGATGAACAAACAGCGCACCGTCATCTACGACGAGCGGCGGCGCGTGCTGGACGGCGAGGACCTGCACAACCAGGTGCAGAACATGATCACCGACGTGATCACGGCGTACGTCGACGGCGCCACCGCGCAGGGCTACGCGGAGGACTGGGACACCGACACGCTGTGGACCGCGTTGAAGACGCTGTACCCGGTGTCGGTGACGCCGGACTCGATCGCCAAGGAGCACGGCGAGCTCAACCGGGAGACGCTGAAGACCGCGGTCCTCGCGGACGCCCGCGCCGCGTGGGCCACCCGCGAGGAGACGCTGACGTCGCCGATCACCCGCGAGCTCGAGCGGCGGGTCGTGCTGTCGGTCCTGGACCGCAAGTGGCGCGAACACCTCTACGAGATGGACTACCTCAAGGAGGGCATCGGCCTGCGCGCCATGGCGCAGCGCGACCCGCTGGTCGAGTACCAGCGCGAGGGATTCGACATGTTCGCGGCCATGCTCGACTCGCTCAAGGAGGAGTCGGTCGGCTTCCTCTACAACCTGCAGGTGCAGGTCGTCGCCGGAGACCAGGCCGCGGGCGCGCCCGCCGCGAGCCCGGCGGACGCCGTCGGCGCCAACCCCGTCGCGTACCCGGCCGGCAACGGCGGTGCCGCGCCACCGGCGGCTCCGTCTGCGCCGAAGCGGCGGGTCCGCCCGGTCGAGGCGCTGCCCTCGCAGCAGCAGGCGGCCGCCAGCGCCGCGAGCGCGGCCACCGCGACGGAGGCCGCCCCGGCCGCGCTGCGCGCCAAGGGGCTCGGCGCGCCCAACGGCGGCTCGTCCGGCGCGCTGACCTACAGCGGCCCGCGCGAGGACGGCGGCACCGAGACCACGGGGGCGGGCGCGAACCGGCGCCGGAGCTCGACCACGGTGACCAGCTCCAAGGAGCCCGGCCGCAACGAGCCCTGCCCCTGCGGCTCCGGGAAGAAGTACAAGGTCTGCCACGGCCGGCCGGGCGCCGCGCCTCTGTAGGCGCCTGCACGACCCGGCCCCCACCCCACCCGACGACGTAGCCGGGTGGCGCGATCGCGGTGCCATCGGCCGAATCAGCGCCCTGTTCAGTGCCCGATTAGTGCCCGATTCAGTGCCCCATGTAGTGCCCGATTCGTGCGGTGATGCGTCATGCTCACGCCCACGAGGCGGGAGGGGCGCGATGGACGCTGCAGCACGGGCCGACGGCCAGGAGATCGGCCGGCGCCCCGACGTCGTCGAACTTCGCGTGCACGGGGTCTCCGGCACCCCGCCGGAGGAGCTGCTGGACCGCCTGGACGTGCGCCGGGTCGCGGGGGACGGCATCGCCGGCTTCTACCGTCCGATCATCCGTGAGCAGTGGCGGGACCGGCCGACGAACGAGGCGGCCACCGACGCGGAACCGTACGCGACCAGGCACGAGCCCGACCCCCCGCCGCTGGTGGAGGGCTACTGCTGGGGCGGCCTCACGTCCGGCTCCCCGTCCAGGGCGCTGTGGCTCATCCTGCTGCCCTTCACCCTGGCGAACATCGCGCCGCGCATGCGGCCGGTTCCCGGCAAGAGCCCGGAGGACTGGCCGCGGGCGAGCGCCGCCGTGTGGTTCCTGTCGCGGCTGATGGCCCTCAGCCTCACCCTGACCCTCACTCTCGGGGCGTCGGGCATCGGGCTGGGCATCCTGGCGTGGCAGTGCGATCAGAGCTGCGACGGGCTCGGCTGGCCGCTGCAGCAGATGTTCGCGGCGTCGACGCCGTGGCGGGTGCTCTGGGGATCGCTCTTCCCGCTGCTGGTGCTGGCCGTGCTGGCGGCGCTGAGCACGCTCAAGTCCCGGCAGTACGACCTCGTGCGGCCCCTCGGCATGGGCCGCGCCGATCCGAACAACCCGCCGCCGCCGGAGAACGGAACGCGGGCCGAGCCGCGGCTCGGCAATCCGGGCTTCTGGTACGGGCGGTACCCCGTCGCCAGGCTCCGCCAGTTGCACCTGCAGGGCGGCGTCGCCACGGTGGCGCTGACCATCGTGGTCGCGGCCCCCGGCAGCGGCGCCGTGTACTGGATCGGCATCGCGCTGGCGGTCGCGGTGGGCGCGCTGGTGGTGGGCGGCCTGGCGTGGCCGGGGCTCGTCGACCGGCACGACCCGCCGGGTTTCGAGGACGACCGGGTGAGCCGCGCGGACCGGGCCAGGTCCCGCGGGTGGATCCGCTTCATCTGGTGGCCCGTCCTGGCCCTCGCCGTGGTCGCGGTGATGAGCGTGTGGTCGATGCCGGACGACACCGGCGGGTCGATCCCGGGCTACGACGGCTTGATCTCCGGGCTGTTCGTGTGGCAGTCGGTGCTGTCCGTGGCGATGCTGGTCCTGGTCGGCTGGATGGCGCTCCGGGAGCGGCGGCGGGTGCCGCGCCGCGCGATGTGGTCCCTCGGCACGGTGGTGATGACCATCCTCGGGCTGTACCTGGGGGCGGCGATGACCTCGGGATTCGTGGTGCTCTCCGCGTCCTGGATCAACTCGTCTGGGTTCTGGGTGAGCCCCGCGGACGTCCTGCGGCTGCTCGAGGATCGCCAGATCGTGGTGCCCGACTCGTTCCGCGCCGCGGGCCTGGGCACGTTCCTGGTGGCCGTGGCCGTGGCCGTGATCGGAGTGATCACCGCGATCTGGGCCGTCGCGGTGCTGCGCGTGGGCGGCGGGCCGGCCGACCGGCGGCACGCCGCCGAATCCGAGGAGAGGGCGCGCGGTCGGGAACCGGTCCGGTTCCAGCAGCTCACCAACCCGACCGGCCGGGCCGCCCGGCGCCGCTCGATCGCGAACGCGACCTGGATCGCCCGGCGGGTGGACTACCTGGCCGGGTTCCTGTCCGTGGTCGTCCTGGTGATCGGCGTCATCGGCTCGATCCTGACCATCCTGTACGGGTTCTCGCCGTCCTTCCGGGCGGCGGTGGTGCCCGCCGCGTCGACGGACGGGCCGGACCTCGCGGCGATCGGCATCATCCTGATCGGCGCGCTCACGGTCGGGCTGGTGGTGCTGGGGGCCATCGCGTTCCGGGTGCCGCAGACCCGCAAGGCGGTCGGCATCGTCTGGGACATCGGCGCGTTCTGGCCGCGCGACGTGCACCCGCTGGCGCCGCCCTGCTACGCGGAACGGGCGGTGCCCGAGCTCAGCGTGCGCCTGCGGGCGCACTGCGAGGCGCAGACCGAGCTGATGCCGGACCTGGCTGCCGGGGCCCCCGGTGTCCCTCCGGACGCGGGCGGGGTCCGAGCGGATGCCGGTCGGGGCGGCGCAGGCGGTCCGGACGGCGGTCCGAGCGACCTGCCGCTGCCCGCTGCCGTGGACCTGCGGCACGGGCCCGGCCTGGTCGTGCTGGCGGCGCACAGTCAGGGGACGGTGATCTCCATGGCCGCGCTGCTCGGACCGGGCAAGTGGGCGGCGGACCGCACCGCCCTGCTGACGTTCGGCACCGTGCTGCGGCGGCTGTACGCGCGGTTCTTCCCGCTGTACTTCTCGCGAGAGGCGTTCGCGGCGCTCGGTACCGCGTTGGGCGGGGGAGCGGGCGCGGAGATGCTGGCGCCGTGGCCGATGCCGGGGGACGCCCGCACGGCCGCGGTAGCCGGGCTGGTGCCGCCGACGCTGCGCTGGCGAAACCTGTGGCGGCGCACCGACTATCTGGGCGGCCGGCTCGGCGACCCCCTGTCCGGCGACGATCCGCCGCCGGCCGCCGACGGGCTGGAGCAGATCGACATCCTGCTGAACGACCCGCTGTTCCTCCCGGTGCCCGGCGACACCACCGTCCCGGCGGCGGGTCGGCATTCGAACTTCCCGCGCGACCCTGGCTTTCAGCAGACGCTGACGGGCATGGTCGACCGGGCGCGGCTCGATCCCGCGATGGGGGATCAGCCGCTGCCGTCCGTCGGCGACCGGGTGATGCCGGACGGCAACTACGACGAGCTGATGAATCCGCGCGCCGCGATGTAGTGGATCGCCGCACGTCCGCGAGGGGGCGTCGGCCCAGGGGGCTCCGCCAATTTAGCGGCGCGGGTTCCGCGCATGTTCACCCCACGTGGAGCGCCGTGACGCGCCAGCGGCCGTCGACCCCGGCGAGCCGAAAGGCGATGGCGCGCACGCGCTCCGCGCGCCGGAACACCGCACAGACCTCGGCGACCCCGTCGGCCGGCTCGCCGACCCGGACGCTGATCAGGTGCGGCAGGGCGACCGACGGCACCGGCGGCCGATGGGTGAGTCCCTCGTAGATCTCGGGTGAGCAGTGGATGCGCAGCTGACCGACCGGGCGGCGGCCGGACAGCACCTCGACGAGTGCGCGGGCCAGTACCGACGCCGTGCGCCGGGCGGGCGGGAGCGCCGCGGTGCCCGTGCGCAGCACACCGACGTCGGCCTCCTCCGACCAGCTCGGCACCTCCGCCGCGGCAACGAGGGTCGGCGCTGCCGATGGCGCTGGCCGGGGCGGGGTTCGCGGCGGCGCGGGAGCTGTCGTCGTCGGGCCGGCGGTCGGCGCCGGCCGCCGGAGCGCGGTCGGGTCGCCGCGCAGGAACGGCAGATCGGCGTGCGCGTCCGGCCGGCCCGCCGGGCGAGACGGGTGCGACGGTCGCGCCCAAGGCACGCGCTCGTCGTCGAACGGCGGATCGATGTCGGGCAGCCGGACCAGCACGGGCCGCGGCCGGCGCGACGCGTGCGCGGTGCTCAAGGGTCGGAAGGGCTTCATCCGAGCTGGCCGCGCTGAGGGCGGCGGCCGCGTCGAGGGCGGCGGTCACGACCGATCGCCCGCGTCCGGAACCAGCAGCACTTGACCCGGCAGGATGACGTCGGGATCCGCGCCGATCGTCACGCGGTTCGCGGAATACCAGCGGCGCCACGCGGTGTCGACCGCGGCCTCCGTCGCGCCCGGCAGGCGTTCGGATGCGATGCGCCACAGGGAGTCCCCGTGCCGCACCACGACGGTCTCGGCGGCCACACCGTTGCGTGCGGCCGGCGCCTGCCGAGCCTGCCCAGCTTCCGTCGGCAGGGCCGGGGGCTGGTTCTCGGCCGGGGCGGCACTGGGGCGGACCGGGTCCGTGCTCGGCGCCTCGGACGCGCGGGCGCTGCTCTCGGGTCGCCCGGTGCCGGCGGAATCCGCGGCAGTTTCGGCCGTGCGGGTGTCGACCTCGGCTGCGGGCGCGGCGGGCGGGCCCTCGAGCGTCGAGGGCGCCGCCGGCGTCGGACTCTCGGGCGCCGGATCGCCGCCGAGCAGCACGCTCGAGGACGCATCGATGCGCGGCCAGTCGATGCTGATGGTCGGCACCGTCGTGGTCGTCTGCCCGTCGCCGGTGAGCGCCGGAAAGGCGCACCCGGTGACCCCGCCCAGCACCGCCACGCCCAGCGAGGCGGCCACCAACCGGCCGGCGGCCGCGGGCGCGACGCGGCGTAACAGTCGCCCGGCGGCCAGGCCCGGCACGCCCGGCATCCGCGCGAGGCCGGCACACCCGGCGATCAGCAGCAGCCAGCCCAGGAGCGACCACACGGCCAGCCCCGCGAGCAGCAGGACGGCCTGGTCGACCGCGCCGGCGCCGAGCCCGGCCGTGCCGCCGCCGAGCGCGGCCCTGGCCAGCGCCCCGGGTGGCGGCAGCAGGATCGCCACGACGCCCAGTCCGGCGGCGCCGGCGGCGAGTTGCAGCCAGGCCCGGCGCGGGGCGGATCCGGACCCGGCCGCGGCGGTGGTCGACGAGGGTCCTAGCACTCGTTTGATTACATTTGACACGGTTTGCAGTCAAGACGATGCGTTCGATGATGTCAAGACGATGTGGATACCGGCCGGACGGCACCTCGCGCGCGGGTGCCACGCCGTACGGGGGCACGGCACCGCACGACCGGAGGTTTGACGGGCCCGATGCGGGCTTGCCAGGGTGTGCCCATGCGCTGGGATCGGCTGTTCGCGGACCTCGAGGCCCGGTTCGACGAGCTCGGCGACGCCGACGCGGCTGCCGAGCAGGCCGATCGGGACCGGGTGGCGGCGGGCGCGGTCACCTGGCTGCAGCGGCTCGGCGGCGCCGTCGATCGCCCGGTCCGGCTCCGGCTCGCCACCGGTGCGGTGGTGTCCGGAACGCTGCGCCGGATCGGTCCGGACGTCGCCCTGATCGACGACGGCCTGGCCGGCGAGTTCGTCGTCCCGCTCCGCGCTGTCGTCGCGGTCGAGGGGCTGACATCGTCGACGGGTCAGGCGTTGTCGGGTGTCGCGGCGCGGCTCGACCTGCGACTGTTGCTGCGCGGCATCGCGCGCGATCGATCCGCCGTGGCACTGACGACCGCCGGCGCGGCAGCCGGATCGGGCACGGACGGCGCGCCGAGCGCGGCGGCCCAGGCCGAGATCACCGGCACCATCGACCGTGTCGGCGCCGACTTCCTCGAACTCGCCGTGCACGCGGCGTGGGAGCCGCGCCGCGCGACAGGGGTCAGATCCGTGGTGCTGGTGCCGCTGGTCGCGGTGGTGCTGATCCGCGCCGTGCCCCTCGGCTGATTCGGGGCATCACTGGGCGCGCTCGTCCGACGGCGAGCCCATTGGTGTGGGCCGGCGGCACGCGCGGCTGAGGGCCGGTGCGGTCGCTCGGCAGCAGGTGCGGTCGCCCGTTGCGTGGCACCGCCCTGACTTCCCGGGGAGTCCCGTGGCGAGCGAGCAGGAGCGCGGAGCCGTCAGTGCTCGGCCGGCGCGGACTGCGGCAGGTCGGCGAGCCCGGCCGCGGTGCGGCGGTAGGCCTGCTCGATGTACTCCTCGAGCTTCGACCGCTCCACCCGCCACTGGTTGCGCCCGCCGATCTGGATGCCCTGCAGGTCACCGCTGCGGACGAGCGCATAGGTCTGCGAGGCCGAGATGTTGAGGATGTCGGCGACGTCGGCCAGCGTCAGGAAGCGATCCGACGTCACGGCGCCATCACGTCGCCGCGCGGACCCCGGCCGCCGGCGCGCGTGCCGCTCAGACCCCTGCTCATGCCGTGGATCTCCCTCCGCGCCCCGCGACGCTGTCCACAATGATCTTGCTCCGTTTTGACTTTACTTGTCCGTCGATGATGGAGTTTGCCACGCGCGCCGCCCGGACGGTCGCGTCGATCCACAGGACACGCGGCGCCGCCGCGAAGGGGAGCGCATGGTCAGCACGCCGGCGGCGACACCGACCGCGCCGCCCCCGCACGCGCCCACCGGGCGGGCTGGATCGCCGCCACCGGCCCCGACGCCGCGCCGGCTCGGGCGGCCGCGCTGGGTGAACGCGCGGGTGATCGCCGGCATCGTCATCCTCGTCGCGGCCGTCGTCGTCGGCGCCAAGGTCATCGGGTCGAGCACCCACACGTCGCCGGTGTGGGTCGCCGGCCGCGACCTCGCCGCGGGCACGGTGCTCGGGCCGGGGGACGTGGTCAGCGTCGAGGTCAACCTCGGGGACACGTCCGCTCTGTACCTCTCGCCGTCCGCGGCGAGCCCGGAGGGGATGACCGTCGCCCAGCCGCTGCGGTCCGGCGAGCTGCTCACCGCGTCCGCCCTCGAACGCCCGGGAAGCGGGCGGGTCGTGGCGATCTCGGTGCAGCCGGAGCGGATCCCGCCCGGCGTCGACCACGGCTCGACCATCGACCTCTACCTGACGACCGGCGGCGACGCGGCGGGCGACGGCGGCACCACCGAGCTGATCGGCCGCGACCTGACAGTGCAGTCGGTGACGCCACCCGCCTCGGGCGGCCTGTCCGGCGCGACCTCGAACCGCTACCAGATCTCCGTGCTGCTCCCGGCGAAGGACGCCGACGCGCTGGTCCGGCGGCTGCCGACCGGCGAGCCCATCGTGGTACTGGTCAGCGGGCCGGGTTCGTGAGCACCGGGCTGCTGACCGCGGGCAGCGGTCAGGCGTGGGAGACCGAGCTGGTCGCCGCGCTGGATCGCCCCGGGTCGACGCTCCGGGTGGTGCGCCGCTGCGCCGACATCGGCGACGTGCTCGCGGTGGCGACCACCGGGCAGGCGTCCGTCGCGGTGCTGTCCGCAGGTCTGCGCCGGCTGGACACCGAGGCGGTCAGCCGCCTCAGGCTCGCCGGGGTCGCCGTGGTGGGCGTGCATGCCCCGGCCGACGACCGGGCCAGGCTGCGCCTGGAGCGGCTGGGCATCGACGGCCTCGTGCCCGACGACGCCGGACCGGACGCGGTGCTGGACGCGGTGCGCGCCGCGGCGGTGTCGATCACCCTCGACCCGGCGCTCGGTGACCGGCATCGGGCCCGGCAGCTGTCCGATCCGCGGGCGTCGCTGCCGCCGATCACCGTCGACAGCGATCTCGAGGTGCCGGATGTCCCGGCGGATCCCGGCCGCGTCATCGCCGTCTGGGGACCGACGGGTGCCCCCGGCCGCACCACCGTGGCGACCGGGCTCGCCGTGGAGGCGGCCGCCGCCGGGCACTCCACCCTGCTCGTGGACGCGGACGTCTACGGCGGCGTGGTGGCCACCGCCTTCGGCCTGCTCGATGAGTCGCCGGGCCTCGCGGGCGCGTGCCGGTCCGCCGCCAACGGGCGGCTCGACGTGCCCGGGCTGAGCGCGCTCTGCTGGTCGCTGGGGCCGCGGCTGCGGCTGCTCACCGGGATCGCGCGGGCGGACCGATGGCCGGAGGTGCGGCCGTCGGCGTTGCCCGTGGTGCTGGGGCTCGCGCGGGAGATCGCCTCGGTGATCGTCGTCGACTGCGGGTTCGCCGTGGAGGCCGACGAGGAGATCAGCTTCGACGTGACCGCGCCCCGCCGGAACGGCGCGACCCTGGCCGCGCTGGCGGACGCGGATGTCGTCCTGGCGGTCGGGTCGTGCGACCCGCCCGGCATGGAGCGGCTCATCCGTGCGCTGGACGACCTCGGCGGTGTCATCCCGGCCGCGGATCCTCGCGTGGTGCTCAACCGCTGCCGCGCGTCTGCGGCGTCGCGCGACGAGGCCGTGCGGGCCGTGGAGCGGTTCGCCGGGCGCTCCGTGACGGCGGTCCTGCCCGAGGACCGCGGCGCCACCGACCGGGCCTGGCGCCGCGGGGTGTCCCTCGCCGAGGCGGCGCCCAACTCCGCGCTGCGGGCGGGCCTGCGCGACGCTCGCCGGGGCAGTGCTCGCTCCACGGGCGGTCCGCGCCTGAGCCCTCAGGGCGCTCGCGCTAGTGCCTGGCCGGGTCCGCCGCGGCCGGCTCCGCGGGTGGGCCGGCCACCCGCGCCCGGAACACCCAGTAGTTCCACCCCTGGTACAGCAGCACCAGCGGCACCATGATCGCCGCGACGACCGACATGACCTGCAGGGAGTACTGGCTGGACGTCGAGTTCGCGACGGTCAGGCTGTAGGCCGGATCGGTGCTCGACGTGAGCAGCGTCGGGTACAGCGTGGCGAACAGAGCCGCGACGACACCGCCGATGGCCACCGCTGTGCCGGCGAACGCCCAGCCGCCGAGGGCGCCCCGCAGCGCGAGCCACGCGCCGGCCAGCGAGCCGACCACCGGCACGGCGAGCACGATGCTCGCCCCGATGCCCGGCCGGCCCAGGGCGAAGGTCCAGACGGCGAACGCGACGACGAGCGCGACCGCGGGGACGGCGAGCCGGCGGGCGACGACACCCGCGCGGGTCGCGACGGCGCCGGTCGACCGCAGGGCCAGGAACGCGCCGCCGTGCAGCAGGCAGAGCGCCAGCAGGGTCACGCCGACCAGCAGCCCGTAGGGCGTGACGACGTCGAGGGGGCCGCCGGTGAACGTGCCCTCCGCGTCGATCGGCAGGCCCGCGAGCAGGCCGCCCAGCCCCACGCCGAGCAGCAGGGGCGCGACGACGGAACCGATCGTCAGCGTCCAGCTCCAGGTCCGCCGCCAACCGGCGCGGTCGACCTTGCCGCGGAACTCGAACGAGACCCCGCGCAGGATCAGGGCCGCGAGCACGAGCCACAGAGCGAGGTAGAGCGCGGAGAACCACGACGCGTACCAGGCGGGGAACGCGGCGAACATGGCCGCGGCGGCGACCACCAGCCACACCTCGTTGCCGTCCCAGAACGGGCCGATGGTGTTGATCGCCACGCGCCGCTCCGTCTCGGTCCGGCCGACCAGTCGGTGCAGCGCACCGACGCCGAAGTCGAAGCCCTCCAGGACGAAGAAGCCGGTCCAGAAGAACGCCACGACGACGAACCAGACGATCGACAGGGTCACCGGTCTCACCGTCCTCAGTACGTCAGCGAGGGCGCCGGCGGCCCGCTCGGCGCTCGGTCGGGATCGGACGCGGCCGGCGGCGACGGCTCGTCCGGGAGCCCCCGCCGCGCGTGCCGGAGCATCAGCATCACGGCGACGACGCCCAGCGACACGTAGAGCACGGCCACGATCCCGAGGCTGATGACGATCTGGGTCGCGCTGCCCGAGCCCGACAGCCCGTCGGACGTGAGCATCAGGCCCTGCACGATCCAGGGCTGCCGGCCGTTCTCGGTGAGGAACCAGCCGGCCGTCGCCATCACGAACGGCAGCAGGATCGTCCAGGTGGCCACCCACAGGAACGCGCGCGAGGTCTCGAACCGCCTGCGCCACAACAGGAAAGCGCCCCACAACCCGATGGCCGCGACGAGTGTCGCGACGTAGGCCATCGCCCGCATCGCCCAGTACTGGATGAACACGTTGGGCACGTAGTAGCCCTCGCCGTACTGCTGGTTGTACTGGGCGTTCAGCTCGCCGAGTCCCTGCACCTCACCGTCCCAGGTGCCGGTCGCCAGAATCGAGAGCAGGTGCGGGATCTCGATGATCTTGGTGGGGGTGTCGTCCTGGTCGTAGCCACCGATCTGGAACACCGAGAACGAGCACGGCTGGCAGGTGTCCCAGTTCGCCTCGGCGGCCGCGATCTTCATGGGCTGGTAGGTCGTCTCGTTGATGCCGAGCCGGCCCCCGACGGGGAACTGCAGGATGCTGGCGATCAGCAGCGTCCAGAGCCCGAGCTTCGCCGTCGAGCGGAACTGGGCGACGTGGTTGCCGCGCCGCAGGTGCCAGGCCGACACGGCGAGCAGCACGGCGCCGCCGAAGATCAGCGCGGCCAGCAGGACGTGCGCGTACCCCCACAGGAACACGGGATTGGTGAACACGTCGCCGATCGACGTCAGTTGCGCCCGGCCGTTGTCGGGATTGATCAGGTAGCCCCGCGGGTTCTGCATCCACGAATTCGCCGCGATGATGAACAGCGCGGACAGGCACGCGCCCACCGGCACCATCCACGCCGCGACCAGGTGCACCCTGCGGGGCAACACGTTCCAGCCGAACAGCCAGAGGCCGAGGAAGGTGGACTCGAGGAAGAAGGCGGCCAGCCCCTCCATGGCCAGCGGCGCGCCGAACACGTCGCCGACGAACACCGAGTACCGCGACCAGTTGGTGCCGAACTGGAACTCCTGGACCAGTCCGGTGACGACGCCCACGCTGATGCTGATCAGCATCAGGGATCCGAAGAACCTCGTGAGGCGCCGCATCTCGGGGTCGCCGCTGCGGAACCAGCGGGTGTGCAGCACGGCGACGAGGATGGCGAGGCCCATCGTCACCGGCACGAAGAAGAAGTGGTAGATGCTGGTGGTCGCGAACTGGATCCTCGCGAGGTCCAACTGATCCATGGCACCGCTCCGGTTCCACTCTTCCTGCAGCGCGCCGGCCCGTCGCGTGCCGACCGCCCCGAGAAGCCGATGACCGCGCCGGTCCCGCCCCGCGCGCCACCCTCCCCGACGCCGTTCGGCAGCAGCATCCCACGACCGGGGTGAGAATGCCGGTCCCGGGGGCGCGCCGCGGTGCGGGGATGACACCCTGGCCGCATGCACCCTGGCCGCACGCACCCCGCGACGGGGGCGCCCGGCGGCGAGTCGCCGCGTCCGCGGGACGGGTCCGGATGACGGGCCCGCCGGAACCCACCGCCGAGAAGTCCTTCAGGGTGCCGGACGAGGCCGAGGTGCAGGAACGGCGCGGCGCCTACCACTTCGTCAGCAAGGTGCGCTGGCGATCCGCGGACGGCGGGACCGGGACCTGGGAGTCCCGGGTGGCGCGGCGCCGCGGCTATGTCGAGCTGCTGGTGGACGGCGCGGTGCACCGGATCCGCACCCGGCCCGCGGTCACCATCCGGTTGATCCGCTGCAACGCCGTCGCCGCAACGGCTTTCATCATCGGCGGCGCGCTCTTCACGCTGGGCGGGCTGCTCGCGGAGTTCTCGGCCGCCGCGCCGACGACGATCGACCTCGTGTTCCTGATCGGCGGCGTCTTCTTCTCCATCGGCGGCTACGCCTCGGTCGTGCAGGAGCTCAACGCCCCGCGAGGCCTCGGCGCCGACGGCCGCCTGATCGAGAGCCCGTGGCGGTGGTGGGGATACGAGCCGATGCGACCCGGATGGGTGTCCGCGGGCGTGCTGTTCGTCGGCACGATCGCGTTCTTCCTCAGCCTGGCCCGCGCCTTCCTGACGAATCTCACGGCCGGACAGGAGGATCGGCTGATCTGGGCGCCGGAGATGCTCGGCTGCCTGCTCTTCCTGATCTCCGGCCACGTGGCGATCGTGGAGATCTGCCACGGCCGGTTCCGGTGGATGCCGGCGTCCCTGGGCTGGTGGGTGGTCACCGTCAACCAGCTGGGCTCGATCCTGTTCTTCGTCTCGGGGGTCGCCGGCTTCGTCCGGCACAGCACCGGCGACGCGCTGAACGACACGATCGTCAACTGGGGCACCGCGCTCGGCGCGGCCTGCTTCAGCATCGCGGGCGTCCTGCAGCTCCTCGAGCGGCCGGAGGCACCCGCGCGCCGCCCCGCGCGGCAGCCCGTCGAGCGGGGGCCGACCGGGTCCGGGTGAGCGCCTCGGCGACGGCACCGGCAGCGGCGCCCTGTGCCACCATGTTGCGGTGACCGACCGGCTCTCCGCGACCGACGCGGCGTTCCTCTACGCCGAGGACGCGGGCACGCCGATGCACGTCGGCGGGGTCGTCATCCTGGCGCCCGACGGGGCCGAGGGCCGCGAGTTCCAGTACTCCGACATCGTGGACCTGATCGGGTCGCGGCTGTCGCTGGTCCCGCGCTACCGGCAGAAGGTCCGGTTCGTGCCGGGCCGGCTCGCCCGGCCGGTCTGGGTCGACGACGAGGACTTCGACCTGACCTACCACGTGCGCCGCTCCGCGCTGCCGAAGCCCGGTACCGAGGTCGAGCTGGACGAGCTCGTCGGCCGGTTGATCTCCCGTCCGCTGGACCGGACCCGCCCGCTCTGGGAGGTCTACGTCATCGAGGGCCTCACCGGGGGCCGGGTCGCCGTGGTCAACAAGACCCACCACGCGATGGTCGACCGGATCGGTGCGGTCGACGTCGCGGCCGCGATCCTGGACGTGAATCGGCGGTCGCGCGACCTGCCCGAGCAGCCCTGGATCCCGAACCCGGCGCCGAGCGAGATCGACCTGATCGTCGACGCTGTCGCGGACCTGACCACCCGTCCCTCCGAGGTGGTCGACATCGTCCGGTTCGCCGCGCAGGACGTCCGGTCGGCGGTGACCCGCGTGTTCAGCACGGCGGGCGAGGCGCTCGAGGTGGTGCGGCGCACGGTCAACCCGGCACCCCGCTCGCTGCTCAACGACGCGAAGAGTGGGCAGCGCCGGTTCGCCACCGTGAGCGCCGACCTCGGCGACTTCAAGGCCGTGCGGGCGGCGCACGGCGGCTCGATCAACGACGTGATCCTCACCGTGATCACCGGGGCGCTGCGGAACTGGCTGCTGTCCCGCGGCGAGCCCGTCACCCCGCACACGGTGGTGCGGGCCATGGTGCCGGTGTCCGTGGGGCCGGGCCCGGAGGCGGAGAGCGACGAGACGGGCTCCGTCGCCTCGTATCTCATCGACCTGCCGGTGGCGGAGTCGAACCCGGTGATGCGCCTGCACCAGGTGTCGTTCTCGATGGGCGGGCACCTGGACTCGGGTCGTCAGGTCGCCGCGGACGCGCTGGTCGAGCTCGGCCGGTTCTCCCCGCCCACCCTGCACGCGCTCGGGGCGCGGGTGGCGGGTCAGCTGTCCCGGCGGATGTACAACGTGCTCATCACGAACGTCCCCGGGCCGCAGATCCCGCTCTACGCCGCGGGTTTCCCGGTCGAGGCGATGTATCCGGTGGCGCCGCTGGCGATCGGTCAGGCGCTCGCCGTGTCGTGCACCTCGTACAACGGCGGCGTCTTCTTCGGGATGACCGCCGACCGGGACGCGATCCCCGACGTCGAGGAGTTCGCGATCGCGATCCGCGAGGCCGTGGAGGAGCTGCGCGCCACGGTGGCCGCGGCGCGGGCGGCGGGGGCCAAGCCGAAGGCGCCGCGACGGCGCCCGCGGTCGCGCAGCTCGTCGTGAGGGTGTACCTGCCGACGACGCTCGGCGGACTCCGCCGTGCGCTGGAGACGCTGACGGTGCCGGTGATCTCGGGCGTCGGATTCGCCGTGACAGGCCCGCTGCGCCGGGAGTACCCGGACTGGTCGGAGGAGGATCTGGAGTACCTCGCGATGCAGGATGCCGCGCGGGCCGCGCTGCGGCTGATCGCGGCGTCGGGTGAGGCGGTCCCCATGCGCGTGGTGCTGTCCGTCGACGTCCCGGACGGGGACGCGCGGCCGCGGCCCGAGGCGGACCGCGCGGTGGTCGCGGTGGCCGGCGAGGTCGCCTGGCGGCAGGTGGCCGCGGTGCATCTCGACGGTGCCGACGCGGCGGACGACGTCGCCCAGGCCGCCGCGGAGATCGATGCGGCGGACCTGGGCGATGACGACGCGGAGTTCGCTGTCACACAGGCCGAGGATCACGACCTGGCGTGGTACGCGCCGGGCGAGGTGCGCTACCTGCTGGAGGAGCTCGACGCCCCGGCGGGCTGAGCGGGTCAGGCCTGCTTGACGAACTCGAGCTCGAGCGCGATGTCGACCTTGTCGCCGACCACGGAGTTCCCGGCGCCGAACACGGCGTTGAAGCTCACGTTGTAGTCCTTGCGGCTGATCGAGGTGGTGGCGCTGAAGCCGGCGCGAATGTTGCCGTAGGCGTCCTCGCCCTCGCCGAGGAACTCGACGGCCAGCTCCACCTCGCGGGTGACGTCGCGAATGGTGAGGTCGCCCACCAGGACGAAGTCGTCGCCGTCGAAGTCCTTCGTGCCGGTCGAGACGAAGGTCAGGGTGGGGTGGTTCTCGATGTCCAGGAAGTCGGGGGACTTCACGTGCGCGTTGCGCTGCTCGTTCTTGGTCTCGACCGTGGCGGCGTCGATCTCGGCGGAGACGCGCGCGTCGGCGAGGCCGCCCTGGCCGACCTCGACGGTGGCCGAGGCGAGGTCGAACGTCCCGCGGACCTTGCCCACGCCCATGTGGCGGGCCTTGAACGAGATGTCGGAGTGGACCGCGTCGGCGACCCAGGTACCGGCGGAGAGGGCGGTGGCGATGGAGGTGGTCATGAGGGGAAATCCTTCCGGCGAGGTGAGGTTGTTTCATGAAGGTTCAACAACCTGAGCCAGAGCCTATTCCCTCTCGGTTGACGTGTCATCAATCTACACCCTCCCGGCCCGGTGATGTCGATCACAGGGCGTGAAGGGTCAGTCGCTCGCGGTACGGGAGGCGAGCAGTCGGCGGAACGATCGCAGCCGCGCGGGGCTCGCGCCGCCGCCGGCGACGAAGGCGTCGAGAGCGCAGCCGACGCCGGTGCCGCCGCCGTCCGGGCCGGAGTGGTCGCACCCCGGGGGGCAGTCGACGGTGGCCGGCAGGAGGTCGTCGAAGGTCTCGAGCAGGTCGTCCGGCGTCACGTGCGCGAGACCGAAGGACCGCACTCCCGGCGTGTCGATGATCCAGCCGCCGCCCGGCAGTGGCAGTGCGACCGCCGAGGTCGACGTGTGCCGGCCCTTGCCGACGCCGGTGACGCTGCCGATGGCCCGGTCGGCGGTCGGCACGATGGCGTTGACCAGGGTGGACTTGCCGACGCCCGAGTGCCCGATCATCGTCGACACCGTGCCGTGCAGCGCGTCGGCGACGGCGTCGAGGTCCTGGCGGCGCAGTGCCTTGGCGTCCGCGGCAGCGCGCCGCGTGACCAGCACGGGCAGCTCCAGATCCGCGTACGCCGCGATGAGCGGGGCGGGGTCGGCGAGGTCGGCCTTCGTCAGCACCAGCAGCGGATCCAGTCCACCGGTGTAGGCGGCCACCAGGCAGCGATCGATGAAACCCGCGCGGGGCACCGGGTCCGCCAGCGCCGTGACGATCACCAATTGGTCCGCGTTGGCGACCAGCACGCGTTCCGCGCCGGCGGCCGCGTCGGCCGTGTCGTCAGCGGAGCGGCGCAACTCGGTCCGCCGCTCCGCGATGCGCACGATGCGCGCGAGGCTGTCCGGCGCGCCGTCGGTGTCGCCGACCAGGTCGACGCGGTCGCCCACCGCGATCGCGCGGCGGCCGAGCTCCCGCGCTCGCATGGCGGTCACCTGGTGCGGGTGCTTCCCGCGGCCCGGGTCGACGAGGCAGGCGTACCGGCCGCGGTCGATGGCGGTGACGAAGCCCTCGACCGCCTCCTCGTGCGCCGGACGGGTCTTCGTCCGCGGGCGGCTGCGGCGGGACGGGCGCACCCGCACGTCGTCGTTGTCCCAGCTGTCGGCGAGCCTGCTCAGCGGGTCACCGCCGGAGCGCGCTCGCCGAGCATGTCGCCCCAGAGTCGGTCGAAACCCGGAAGGGTCTTGGCCGTGGTGTCGATGTCGTCGACGAGGACGCCCGGCACGCGCAGCCCGACGATCGCGCCGGCGGTGGCCATCCGGTGGTCGGCGAAGGACCGCCAGAGGCCGCCGTGCAGGCGGGCCGGCCGGATCGTCAGGCGGTCCCGGTCCTCGACGACATCGCCGCCCACCGCGACGATGTCGGCGGCAAGGGCGGCGATTCGGTCGGTCTCGTGGCCGCGCAGGTGGCCGATGCCCCGCAGCCGGCTCGGACCGGACGCGAACAGCGCGAGGGCGGCGATCGTCGGCGTGAGCTCTCCGACGTCGTGCAGGTCGAGGTCGACCGGGTCGAGCCGGTCCGGCCCGGTGACCACCAGGCCGCCCTCGAGAAGCTCGACGGCGCAGCCCATCTGGGTGAGGATGCCGCGAATGGCGTCGCCGGCCTGGGTGGTCGTCGCCGGCCAGCGAGGGACGGTGACCGACCCGCCGGTGACGGCCGCAGCGGCGAGAAACGGTGTGGCGTTGGACAGATCGGGTTCGATGGGCAGGGTCCACGGCCGGACCGGGGTCGGCTCGACCGACCAGGCGTCGCGGCTGGAGTCGTCGACGGCGACGCCCACCGAGCGGAGCGCGGCCACCGTCATCCGGATGTGCGGCATGGACGGCACCGGCGGGCCGTCGTGCACGATGCGCACGCCCTCCTCGTAGGACGCGGCGGAGAGCAGCAGCCCGGAGACGAACTGCGACGACGCGCTCGCGTCGATCGTGATGTCGCCGCCGAGCAGCGCTCCGGTGCCGCGGATGGCGAATGGCAGCGTGTCGCCGTCGATCCGGGCGCCGAGGTCCCGAAGCGCGCCGAGGGTGGTCGCCATGGGCCGCCGGCGCGCGGCCGGGTCGCCGTCGAAGTGCACCGGGCCGGCCGCCGTGGCCGCCAGCGCCGGGAGGAATCGCATGACCGTGCCGGCCAGGCCGCAGTCGATGTCCGCGGGGCCGTGCGGCGGGGCCGGCTCGACGCGCCACGACGCGCCGTCCTGCTCCGCCCCGTCCCCGACCGCGCCGGCCGACGTCGACGCCGATGCCCAGCGCGCGCAGCCCGGCGGCCATCAGGTCGGTGTCGCGGCTGCGCAGCGCGCCGGCGAGGTCGGAGGGCGCCGTCGCCTGCGCGGCCAGGATGAGCGCGCGGTTGGTCAGCGATTTCGATCCGGGGACCGCGACCGTCGATCGCACGGGTGCGCTTGCCGTCGGCGCCGCCCAGCCGACGCCGGCGCGCGCAGCTGCGCGCGCTTCGTCCGTCATCTCCCCATGATCCCGTATCTGCGCCATGCTTGTCCCGCTGCTCGTCGGGGGCCGATGCACCGTCCTCCTGCCGACCCGATGCTCTGCCCCTGCCGACCCGATGCCGCGTTGCGGTCGTCCCGATGCGCCGGAGGTTCGCCGTGGTCAACCGGAGCACCGTGCGCGAGTACGTGAACGGCTCGCTGTGGGTGTGGCCGACGGTCAGCGCGGCCGCCGCGCTGGTGGTCGGCGGCGTGGTGTCCCGCATCCGGATCCCGCCCGACTCGCCGCTGTCGTTCCTGGCGTTCCAGGGATCCGTGAGCGACGCCCGGGACCTGCTCGCCGGCATCTCCGGCACGGTCGTCACGGTCATCGCGCTCGTGCTCGGGCTCACCGTCGTCGCCCTCCAGTTGGCGTCCACGCAGTTCTCGCCGCGGCTGCTCGCGCAGTTCCTGCGGGACCGGGCCAATCAGGTGGCCCTCAGCGTGTTCACCGCCACCTTCGTGTACAGCGCGGCGGGGCTGTTCACGGTGGGCCTGGCCGGCGGCGCCGACATCAACGAGTTCCCGCGCCTGGGCCTGAGCATCGCCGTGCTGCTGATGCTCGCGAGCCTGGGCATGGTCGTCTACTTCGCCGATCACCTCGCGCACTCGATCCAGGTCGATGCGATCGGCGCCAGGGTGGAGCGGCAGACCCTCGGGGTGCTCGATTCCGGGATCGGGGACACCGCCGGCGACCGGCCGGAACCGCCCGCGTCGTCGATCCCGATCCTCGCCGCCCGATCCGGCTACATCCAGGCCGTGCGGCCCGAGGAACTGCTGCCGCCGGCGGGCCGCGACCGGCTGGTCATCCTCCTGCGGCTGCGGGTCGGCGAGCACGTCGTGGCGGGCACCACGCTGGCCTGGGCGTGGCCGGCGGGTCCGAGCACGGCCGACCGCCAGGCGCCGGCGGTGGTCGCGGGGGACGCGGGTCGCGACCGGCTCGCCGCCGCCGTGAATGCCGCGGTGCAGGTCGGTGCCCAGCGCACGCTCGAGCAGGACCCGGCGCTCGGCGTCCGGCAGCTGGTCGACATGGCGTGCAAGGCGCTCTCGCCGGCTATCAACGACCCGTACACCGCGGTGCAGGCGATGGACCATCTCTCGGTGATCTTCTGCGCGTTGGCGGTCCGGCCGCTCGGCGACCGGGTCGTGGGCGATCCCCATGCCGGCGGGGCCGTCGTCGTTCCCGGGTGGCGCTTCGCCGACTACCTGTCCACCGCGTGCGGGCTGATCCGCCGCTACGGGGCGGCGGAGCCCGCGGTGGCGGTCGGGCTGCTGCGGTTGCTCGACACCTGCGCGTCCGTGCTCGACGGCGCGGCGCACCCCGTGCCCGACGACGATGCCCGCCGGGCGGCGATCGCCCGGGAGGCCGACCTCGTTCTCGCCGATGCCACCGCGCAGATCACCCAGCCGGCCGACCTCGGGCCGGTGCGCGCGGCCGCCGATGCGTTGCGCGCCCGCCTGCGGCCGTACCCGACCCCCGCGGAGCCCACGGAGGTCAGCCCGCCGGCGTGAGGGGCGGCTCGGCTCCCGCCGAGCACGCTGGTGTCTTCTCACGGGCGCAGCGGTCGGTGAGTGTGCTCGCGGCGTGGGTGTTGTCGGGGGCTGATCCAGCGCGGTGGGATGAAGTCGGGTCTGCGGTCGCCGCCGAGCCGGATGCGCCATTCGGATTGGTGTGCCTGTTGGTGGCAGGAGCGCCAAAAACCCGGCAGAAGGCAGGCTGCCGGCTCGCACGTATCGCTGGTCGCGCATCCACGGGACATCGCTCTGAGGCGCAAACGATTCACCCATCGTGGTCAGCGATGGTCCGCCCGCCCATTTCTGCTCGGTCCCCGCAACGGCCGGAGCACCCAGAAGGAGCACGGCGGGCCGAGGCTCCGGGCTCCGCCGGGCGCAGAGGTTGGTCGGTCAATTCCTCCAGCATGCGACGCGAAGCCGCCGCGGGGGCGGGGTTGGCCTGAAGGCAGAGGCACGGATCGACCTGGTCGAACGAGGGTACGAGGTCCATGATGGTGGCCCAACCACGCAGCAGCTCGAGCTTCTGCTGCATGTGAGAGGGAGCGAAATGCCAACTCAGTCCAGTCAGAGCGTCCTGATCAACGGGTTTGGGGTGCTCTTCGTGATCTTGAACTCGTTCGGGTTGGGCCTCAGACTTTCGGTCGGCAAGCTCCTGGCACAGGCCTTTGCCCATTGGAAGATTGCCGTGTGGGCGTTGGTGATCAATTTCGTTATCATCCCGCTCCTGTTCATCGGCTATCTGCTGACGATAGCGTCGTCCATTCCTGGAGAGATCAAGGTCGGGTTCTGTGTCGCAGCCCTGAGTGCAGGTATGCCTTTCGCTCCCCTCCTCGCCCGGTTAGCCAAGGCGGATGTCAGCATATCCACCACGCTGTTAGTGGTCTTGACCGTCGCGACCATTATCGCCCTCCCGCTAGGGTTGCCCCTCGCTATCGATGCGGTTGACGCGCAACTCAAGACCTCTATCTGGGATGTTGCTTGGCCACTGCTACTCTTCTTGCTCCTTCCGCTGGTTCTCGGGTGCGGCTTCAGGGTCTGGTGGCCCGACCTGACGCCGCCATTCGCACGGTGGGTTGTCCGAGTTGCAATTCTGTGCCTGCTCTTCAACCTCAACTTCACGCTGGTTGCGTATTGGAATCAGTTCGTGGAGACCTGGGGCACCGAGAGCTACATCGCGGCCCTTGCGGGCCCATTCATCGGCCTCGGGTGTGGCTACCTTCTCGTTTCCAGTCTTCGAATCAAAGACCTGGGAATCAGGCATGCGACCGAGGTGACCACGGCGGTACGCAACATCGCTCCGATGCTCCTGATGATGATTTTTCCCTTTGCGGCCGACCCGCTGGTCACGGTGTCGATCACGATCATCAACACCATCGGCATCGTGATAGTTCTACTATTCGTCCTGATGTGGAGGCGCGCTGCTTCACCATCGGACATTCACGCAACAATCAACGACGAGTGATCCACCACCGGCCTTCGCCGACCTCCTCGGCCCAGCGCACTCGCGCCGCGGACACCGACCGGCCGATCGACTGCAACAGCTGCCCGACCGCGAGGAGCTCCGGGCGCCGCATCTTCCAGAACTGCGCGTCCCGCAGTGCGCGGACCCCGGACAGCACCGCCGCGGCAACGGATTCCGCCGCCTCGAGGGTATCCACCGGGGTGCCATCCATGCCGCCGACGCTACAACCCACCACCGACCGTGCCCGGTTCGAGAACCCCGTCCGCACAAGGGTTGTGGGTCACGACCGGGTAACGATCGCTGAGACTCGGGACGCCGTTCGCGACCCGGCCGGCACCCTTCAAAGCCAGCGCCTGCCGAGTGAACCGTTGCCGGTCACATCGACGTGCGCGACGGCGAGTTTGACCGGCAGCGGTGCAGTCGACGGCCCCATGATCACCCGCCCGGCCGGGCCGGACGAACGCGGTCAGCCCTCGGTCGCGGTCCGGCCCCGCACCGCGGGAACCGGCGAGAACACCGTGGCCCAGTCGTCTTTCACGCTGACGACGGTCCACGAGTCGGCGGCCGCCCGGTCGAGCGCCTGCTCCGAGCCGCCGAGGTAGTCGAACTCTCGCGCCGCGTCGTCGTGCTTGATCAGCATGCGCAGCGCGGCGCGGCCGGGACCGCCCGCGTACTCCATCATCGGGACGTCGCCGTTGGAGTTGCCAACCGCGACGATGGGTCGCCGGCCGACGCGGCTCCAGATGCGGATCGGCTTCTGCGGCCCGTCGTCCAGGATCTCCATCGCGCCTTTGTAGAGCAGGCTCGAACGGCCGTCGCCGGCCGAGTACGCCAGGCCGAGTGCGCTCCCGATCACCCGCTCGGGCGGGACCCCGTAGAGCTTCTCGGCGACGGGACGCATGAAGTCGCGGTCGCCGCCGGAGGCGATGTACACGGCGAAGTCGTGGGCGCGGAGGTAGTCGAGCACCTGCATCATCGGCAGGAAGCCGCAGGACGTGTACGGCCGGCCCAGCGCGGGATGAGATGCAGACTCGAAGAACCGGCCGACGCTCGCGGCGTACTCCTCGACGGTCAGGTCGTCGTACAGCCGGGAGATGGCGTCGATGAGCAGCCGGGCGTGCGCCGCGTCCCCCTCGTAGTAGCGCACCATCGCGTCACCGAACCAGCGCAGGTCGCCCGCGAGAGCCGCCCGCCACGGCTCCGTCTGCGCGAGCGCGGGGTCCTGCCGCGCGCGATCGGCGAGCCCGTGGACGGCGAAGTCGAGCTGGATCGGCATCGGCTTCTCGCACCACAGCGTGCCGTCGTTGTCGAACACGGCTACCCGCTCGGCCGGCGGCACGAAGCCCGAACCCCGCTCGGTCACCCGGGCCACGAAGTCGATCACGGCCGACTTCGCCACGCCGTCGTTCCATGCATCCAGGGGCGGGTCCGTCACGGTGCTCCTCGAGGTCTGCCGCCGGGGCCAAAGCCGCGCGGCGAGCCCGCCCGGGCGGGTCGGTGGGCGGGGCATAGGGTCAGCGCTGGCCGAGTGCCGGATGCGGGGAATTGTCCACGACTCGAGCGGTGTGGGGTACGGATCGACGGCATCGATCTTCGGATCGGCCATGAGGAGCGTGAATGACCTACCAAGCCAAGGCCGCGACACCGCTGACGGCCCAGGTGAACCGGGACGCGGTCGGGCTGTACGACATGCGGGACCGACAGGACCTCTCTGACGCCGACCGCGGGTTCATCGCCGCGATCCCGGACGGCCGGGTGCTGGGCGAGAACGATCGCGTCATCTTCGACCTCGGCGCCCTGGACTACATCGCCGACGACGCGCCCGCCCCGGACACCGTCAACCCCAGCCTCTGGCGGCAGTCCCAGGTCATGCGCCGGGCCGGCCTTTTCCAGGTCGTCGACCGGCTGTACCAGGTCCGGAACAATGACATCGGCGACCTGACCATCGTCGAGGGCGATGACGGGCTGGTGATCATCGACTGCACCAGCGGCGTGGAGAGCGCACGGCAGGGCATCGACCTGTTCCGCCAGCACGTCAGCGACAAGCCGGTCGCCGCAGTGATCTATACCCATACCCACATCGATCACTACGGCGGCGTCAAGGGTGTCGTCGATGCCGCTGATGTCGCGTCGGGGAGGGTGCCGATCATCGCGCCGGGCACCATCGCTTCGTTCGACAAGTTCGCGATCGGCGAGAACGTGATCGCCGGGAACGCGATGTCGCGCCGGGCGGGCTACGCGTTCGGCAGCCTGCTCGACCTCGATCCCCGCGGGACGATCACCTGCGGGATCGGCATCGGCACCGCGAAGGGGCCGACCGTGTCCTACCTCTCGCCGACCGACCCGATCACCGAGACCGGCGCCCGCCGCGAGATCGCCGGGCTGGAGTTCGAGTTCCTGTACGCACCGGACACGGAAGCTCCGGAGGAGATGCACATCTGGATCCCCCAGCTGAGAGCGCTGACCTGCGCCGAGAACGCGAACCACTCGCTGCACAACATCCAGACGCTGCGCGGCGCCCGGACCCGCGACGCCCGCAACTTCGCGCGCTACCTCGACGAGACACTCGAGCGCTGGGGCGATGAGGCGGAGGTGCACTACGGACCGCACACCTGGCCGGTGTGGGGCAACCCGGAGATCGTCGCGTTCCTGGAGTCGCAGCGCGACACCTACAAGTACATCCACGACCAGGCGCTGCGGCACGCGAACAAGGGGCACACGCCGCTGGAGGCCGCCGAGGTCATCGAGCTACCGGAGACCCTGCGCCGCAAGTGGTTCAACCGGGGTTACCACGGAACCCTGCACCACGACGTGCGCGCGGTGTACACCAAGGAGCTCGGCATGTGGGACGGCGACCCAGTCTCGCTGCATCCGCATCCGCCGGTGGAGTCCGCCACCCGGTACGTCGAGTTCATCGGCGCCGAGAGGATTCTCGACGAGGGCAGGCGGGCGTTCGAGGCCGGCGACTACCGGTGGGCGGTGGAGATCCTGCACAAGCTGGTGTTCGCGCGGCCGGACCACGAAGAGGCGCGCAACCTGCAAGCCGACGCGTACGAGCAGATGGGGTACCAGGTCGAGGGTCCGCAGTGGCGCGGGATCTTCCTGACGGCCGCGCGGGAGCTGCGCGACGGCGTGCAGCCTGCCGCCTTCGCAAGCGCCAGTCCGGACTCGATTCTCGCCATGCCGATCGACATCCTGTTCGACTTCGTCGCGGTGCACGTCGACGGCGCGAAGGCCGCGGACGCCGACCTGCGCCTCGAGCTGACCTTCACCGACCTCGACGAGACGTGGACGATGTGGGTGCGCAACGGCGTGCTGAACGGGCGCCGAGGCTCGGCCGCCCCGCCTGCCGCGCTGTCGGTGGCCGGGCCGAAGGCCGCGCTCGTCGGCGTGCTACTGCAGCCGGCGTCCGCGGGCACGTTGGTGAACGCAAAAGCGGTGACGCTCGACGGCGACGCGGGCGTGCTGGCATCGTTCGGCGCACTGCTCGACGAGTTCGACCCGAACTTCGCGATCGTCACCCCCTGATCGAGAGGCTGTGCCCATGGGCCCCGTCATCGGCGACATCCTGCCGCTCGCACTCGGTGTCGCGATCTCGCCCATCCCGATCATCGCGGCGATCCTGATGCTCTTCTCGCCCAGGGCCGCGGCCACGAGCACCGGCTTCCTGATCGGCTGGGTCGTCGGGATCGTCGTCGCCACCGGCATTTTCACCGCGCTGGCCGGCATCATCGGCAGCGGGGGCGACTCGTCCGGCTGGTCGGGCTGGACCAAGATCGTGCTCGGCGGGCTGCTGTTGTCTGTCGGGTTCCGCCAGTTCCGAGGGCGCCACGACAAGCACGGCACGCCCAAGTGGATGTCCGCGATCGACTCCCTGACCTTCGCCAAGGCGCTCGGCCTCGGGTTCCTGCTCTCCGCGATCAACCCGAAGAACCTGCTGATGGCCATCGCCGCGGGCGTGGCGATCGGGTCCGCCGGGCTGTCCGTCGGGAACGAGGTCGTGGTCATCGCGATCTTCACCGTGATCGCGGCCTCCACCGTGGCGGTGCCGGTGATCGCGTACCTCGTCGCCAAGGAACGGATGCGCGGGCCGCTCGACGCGATGAAGGCGTGGCTGGAGGAGAACAACGCGACCGTGATGGCCGTCCTGATCCTGGTGATCGGCGTCGTGCTGATCGGCAAGGGGATCGGCGGCCTGTGACGGCCGGATCGACGCGCAGCTGGCCGGTCTTCCAGTCGCTGCAGGGCTACCGGAAGGCCTACGTTCGCGCCGATGTCATCGCCGGACTGACGGTCTGGGCGGTGCTGGTCCCCGAGGCGCTGGCGTACGCGACGATCGCCGGCGTGCCGCCCGTCGTCGGCCTCTACGCCGCGATCCCGTCGCTGGTGCTCTACGCGCTGGCGGGCAGTTCCCGGCACCTGGTGGTCGGCCCGATGTCGGCGACCGCCGCACTGTCCGCGGCGAGCGTCGCGCCGTTCGCGGGCGGCGATCCCACGCGCTACGTCGCGCTCACCGCGGCGATCGCCATCGTCGTCGGCGTCCTGGGCCTGCTCGCCGGGCTGCTGCGGCTGGGATTCATCGCGTCGTTCATCTCCCAACCCGTGCTCAAGGGCTTCATCGTCGGTCTCGCGCTGACGATCGTCATCGGCCAGGTGCCGAAGCTCCTCGGCGTGGACAAGGCCGATGGCGACTTCTTCCAGCAGGCCTGGGGCGTGATCACGGAACTGCCCCAACTCGACTGGCTCACCACGGTGATCGGTGCACTCTGCCTCGCCGTGGTGCTGGTGCTCAAGCGCGTCGCGCCGGTGCTGCCGGGATCGTTGATCGTGGTGCTGCTCGGCACGGCCGCGTCCGCGATCTTCGACCTGCAGGCCCGCGGCGTGGAGATCGTCGGCGAGATCGACGCCGGCCTCGGGGCCATCGGGCTGCCCGACGTCGGCGGCCTCGACCAGTATCTGCAGCTCGCCGGCCCGGCCGCCGGCCTGCTCATCATCGGGTTCGCCGAGGGCCTCGGCGCGGCCAAGACGTACGCCACGCGGGCGGGGTACCAGGTGAGCGCGAACCGCGAGCTGGCGGGCCTGGGCGCCGCGAACCTCGGCGCGGGGCTCAGCTCCGGCATGGTCGTCAACGGCAGCCTGTCCAAGACCGCGGTCAACGGCGCCGCGGGCGCCAGGACGCAGCTCAGCGGCCTGGTGGTGGCGGTGCTGACGGTGATCACCCTGCTGTTCCTCACCGGGCTGTTCGAGGAGCTGCCGGAGACGGTGCTGTCCGCCGTGGTCATCGCGGCCGTCGTCGAGCTCGTCGACTTCCCGGCGATCCGCCGGCTGTACCTGGTGTGGACCGCGCGCCTGGGCCGGATCTACGGGTTCGCCGCGCGCGTCGACTTCGTGGCGGCGGTCGCCGCGATGCTGGGCGTGCTGATCTTCGACACGCTGCCCGGCCTGGTGATCGGCATCCTGGTGTCGATGACGCTGCTGCTGTACCGCGTGTCGCGGCCGCACGTGGCGCGGCTCGCGCCGGCCGAGGGAGCCTGGCTCGACGTGGAGCGCCACGACGGCCTGCAGACCGACCCGAGATTCCTGGTGGTGCGGGTGGAGTCGGGACTGTTCTTCGCCAACAGCGATCACGTGCGCGACAGCATCGACCGGCTCCGCACCCCGGAGACCAGGGTCGTGGTGCTGGACGCCGAGACCAGCCCCTTCCTCGACGTCAGCGCCGCCGAGATGCTCGGCGAGCTGGCGGGATCGCTGCGCAAGGCGGGCGTCGAGCTGCGCATCGCCCGGGACATCGGGCAGTTCCGGGACGTGCTGCGGGTGGTGGTCGCCGACGGCCTCGGCGATCGGGTGTATCGCACCGTCGACGCCGCGCTGGCCGATCCACCGACAGGTGGCGCTGCGGGCCGGGCCGATCCGCCCGAGCCCGCCGATCCGCCGGCCTGACTCGACGGCGATCCGCAGGTCGAATCGCTGTCGGGGCCGGATGGCACCATGGCAGGCATGTGTGGCCGGTATGCGCTGACGGTGGACCCGGAGTCCCTCTACGGCGACTTCGACGCCCAGCCCGACGACCGTGCGGGCGGACCGGCCGGCCTGTACGGCGGCGACCCGGTCCGGCCGCGCTACAACATCGCGCCGACGCTGACCGTCCCGGTGGTCCGCCTCGACCCCAGGGTGCCGCCCGCGGAGGCGCACCGGGAGATCGAGCCGATGCGCTGGGGGCTGGTCCCGTCCTGGGCCAAGGACGTGTCGGTGGGCGCGAAGATGTTCAACGCCCGCGTCGAGTCGCTGACGTCGAAACCGGCCTTCCGCCGCGCGCTGGAGAAGCGCCGCTGCCTGATCCCGGCCACCGGCTACTTCGAGTGGCGCAAGCTCGGCGGTCAGGCCGCGGCGGGCGGCGGGCGGTCCAAGCCGGCGAAGCAGGCGTACTACATGACGCCCGCCGACGGTTCGGTCATGGCGTTCGCCGGGCTCTGGGAGTACTGGCGACCGGACGGCGGCGACCCGGTGGTCTCGATGACGATCATCACCAGCGACGCCGTCGGCGACGTGCGCGGCATCCACGACCGCATGCCGCTGATCCTGCCCGCGTCCGAGTGGTCGGACTGGCTGGACCCGGCCGTCGACCCGACGCCGATGCTCACCGCACCGTCCGAGGAGCTGGTCGCCGGGCTCGAACTCCGCCCGGTCGACGCGCGGGTCGGCAACGTGCGCTTCGACGATCCAGGGCTGGTCGATCGCGTCGATCCGCCGCTGGCGCTCATCGCGCCGGAGTGAACCCCCGGTCAGGAGAACAGCCCGCTGTACGCGTTGAGCGCCGGCTGGCCGCCGAGGTGGGCGTAGAGCACCGTCGAGTCGCGGCCGATCTCGCCCGACGTCACCAGATCGATGAGCCCGGCCATCGACTTCCCCTCGTACACGGGGTCGATGATCATGCCCTCCAGCCGCCCGCTGAGCCGGATCGCCTCGAGCGTCGATGGCACGGGGATGCCGTAGAGGTCGCCCGCCCAGCCCTCCAGCACGGTGATCTCGTCGTCGGCGAGATCCCGGCCGAGCCCGATGAGATCGGCGGTGCGCCGGGCGATCCGGGCGACCTGTGCGCGGGTCTTGTCGATCGTCGCGGACGCATCGATGCCGATCACCCGGCGCCGCGCCCGCTGTCCGGCGAACCCGGCGATCATCCCTGCGTGGGTGGACCCGGTCACCGTGCAGACGACGATGGTGTCGAAGAAGACGCCGAGATCGGACTCCTGCTGAGCCACCTCGTCGGCCCACTGGGCGAACCCGAGTCCGCCCAACGGGTGTTCCGATGCGCCGGCCGGGATCGGATAGGGCTTGCCGCCCGCGGCCTCGACCTCGTCGATCGCCCGCTGCCACGAGTCCTTGATCTCGATGCCGAAGCCCGCCGGGTCGAGCCGGACGTCGGCGCCCATGATCCGGGACAGCAGGATGTTGCCCACCTTGTCGTTCACGGCATCCGGCCAGTCGACCCACCTCTCCTGCACGAGCCGCGCCTTCAGGCCGAGACGGGCGGCGACGGCAGCGACCTGCCGGGTGTGGTTCGACTGGTAGCCCCCGATCGACACGAGAGTGTCGGCGCCCTGGGCGATCACGTCGGGGACGATGTACTCGAGCTTGCGAGTCTTGTTGCCGCCGTAAGCGAGTCCGGAATTGCAGTCCTCGCGCTTCGCCCAGATCTGCGGGCCGCCCAGGTGCGCGGTCAACCGCTCCAGGCGGTGGACCGGGCTCGGCCCGAAAAGCAGGGGGTAGCGGGGGAAGTCGCCGATCGGCATACGGGTCCTCAGGCGTCGGCGGCGCAGCGGAACCCGATGTGGCTCGTGCTGCTCCGGATGGTCTGACCCTGCCGGGCGGCGGGGCGGTAGCGATGGCAGTAGGACGGGGCGCACAGGTGCGAGCCGCCCTTGATGACCATCCGCGTCTCCTCGGTGCGCTCGTCGGCCGGCGCGCAGCAGTGCACCGCCGCCGCGTCCGAGTCGGCGGAATGCGTTGCGGTCCAAGCGCTGTCGGTCCACTCCCAGACATTCCCGGCGACGTCGCACAGGCCGTAACCGTTCGGCGGGTAGGTGCCGACCGGCGTGGTCATGCCGGGACCCGCGGTGGCCTCGTGGCGCCACGGGAACTGTCCGCGCCAGGTGTTCGCCATCGCCACGCCGCCCGGCTCGAACTCGTCGCCCCAGGCGTACGTCGCGCCGACCAGGCCGCCGCGCGCCGCGTACTCCCACTCCGCCTCGGTGGGCAGCCGGAGGGCCGCCCACGTCGCGTACGCCAGCGCGTCGTCGTGCGCGACATGCACCACCGGATGTCGCTCCCGGCCCTCCACGGAGCTGTCCGGGCCCTCGGGGTGCCGCCAGTCGGCGCCGGGAGTCCAGCGCCACCAGCGGGTCCAGTCGTCGAGCGGGACCGGCCCTGGGGTCGGCGCGAAGACGAGTGACCCCGGCACGAGCAGCGCCGGGTCCGCGCCGGGGAAGTCGGCCGGATCGAGCGCGCCCTCGGCAACCGTCACGTGCCCGGTCGCGGCGACGAAGCGGCCGTACTCGGCGTTCGTCACCGGATGCCCCCCGATCCGGAACGCGCCGACCCGCACGCTGCGCACGGGTCGCTCCTCCGCATAGAAGTCGGCACTGCCCTGCAGCAGATGCCCGGGTCCGATCGGGATCAGGCCGTCGCGCGTCGACTCGGCCACGTCGCTCGGCGTCCAGGTGGTCATCGTGGAGAACCTACGCCGCGTCCGGCCGCGGACCGGCGCGCCGGGTGGCGGGTTCGCGTGCCGCCGCTTGGCTATCGTGTGCGGGTCCGGACGCACGCCGCGGCAGAGAGGGGTCGCAGTGTCGCTGGGGCCGGGGGACGAGTTCGCCGGGTACCGGATCGAGTCCGTACTCGGCACCGGCGGGATGGGCGCCGTGTACCTGGCCCGCCATCCGCGGCTGCCCCGCCGCGACGCCCTGAAGCTGCTCAATCCGGCGTTCTCCGCCGATCCCAACTTCCGCTCCAGGTTCGAGCGCGAGGCCGACCTGGCCGCCGGCCTCATCCATCGCAACATCGTCGCGGTGTACGACCGCGGGTCCGTGGACGGCCAGCTCTGGATCTCGATGCAGTACGTCGGCGGGAGCGACGCCGCGATCGCGTCCAAGGCCGGCGACGGGTCGATGACCCCGCAGCGCGTCGTGCACATCATCTCCGAGGTCGGCGCCGGCCTCGACTACGCGCACCGGGCCGGCCTGCTCCACCGGGACGTCAAGCCGGCCAACATCCTGCTCGCGCCGCCCGACGACCCCGACGACCCCGAACACGTGCTGCTCACCGACTTCGGCATCGCCAAGTCGATCGACGAGGTGCAGCACCTGACGGGCACCGGCAACCTGCTCGCCACCCTGGCCTATGCGTCGCCGGAGCAGATCGAGGCCCGGCCGCTGGACCATCGGGTGGACATCTACGCGCTCGGCTGCGTGATGTACGAACTGCTCACCGGCGCGGTGCCGTTCCCCGGCGACACCCCGTTCGCCACCATGAACGCACACCTCAAGGAGCCGCCGCCGCGGCCCAGCGACAAGGTTCCCGGGCTGCCGCGCGGGCTGGACGACGTGGTGGCCAGGGCCATGGCGAAGGACCGCGACCAGCGCTACAACACCTGCCGGGAGCTGAGCGTCGCGGCGCGCGCCGCCGTGGGCAGCGCGCCGGGGGCGTCCGTGCTGCCGCCGGCGCGTCGGCCGAGCCCGCCGGCCGCCGGCCCGCCCGGCGCGCCGGGTCACGGCGCGAGTGGGGCCCCGCCCGCGGTCGCGCTGACCGCCCCTCGCCCGCCGTTCCAGCTCACCGTGCGCCGGTCCACGCCCGCCGGGGTGTACGAGCTGGGGCCGATCGCGACCGACCGGCTACCCGCGCAGCAGCGGATCCGGGTCGAGGAACTCGTGCACGGCGCGCGCTTCTTCGAGCTGCCGGAGCGCCTGCCGCTCGAGTACGTGGTGCCCGGGGACGTGTTCCTGGAGGTCACCGTCGCCGGCGAGGCCGCGACCCGGACCGTGGGGTACGAGCGTCGGGGCGCCCGGCATCCGGCGGAGCTGGACGGGATCGTCGAGCTGCTGGAGCAGCTCGCGCCGTGGCGCCCGGTGGGCGGCGCCCCCGGGCCGTATCCGGCCGGGGTCCCGCCAGTACCCAGCGCCGCGCCGCAGCCCATGTGGCCGCCGACGGCGCCGATGCCGCCGGCCGCCGCGGCGGCATTCGGCGGCGCCCCGCCCGCGACCGGCCCGCAGACCGGGCCGGCCGGGTTTCCCGCGCAGGGGCCTGCCGCCCCCCAGGGATTCGCCGGGCCGCCCGGGCCGCCGTCCGGCGGGCATGGCGTTGTCGCGCCGCCGGGGCCGCAGCCGCGGGACCGCACCCGCACCTGGCTGATCGTCGCGATCGTGGCCGTCGTGGTGGTGATCGCGTCCGCCGTCACCATCTACCTGCTGACCAGACCCACATCCGATCCGGTCGCCGGCGGGTCCACGGGCTCGACCTCCGCCCCGACCACCCAGACGCCCGAGACCACGCCGACCACCGAAAGCGCCGGCACCACCGAGACCTCGGCGAGCACGACCGCGGAATCGACACCCGAGTCGACGCCCGAGTCGACGCCCGAGTCGACGCAGACGGCAGCCGACTCGTGGGGCGACCTGGGATACATGCTGACCGACTTCCCCGAGATGCTGCCCGCGACGCCGGCCGCGACCGGCTACGACGGCGCTTCGTGTTCGGTCACGGACGACACCGAGCAGAGCGGCGTGGACGGCCTCGTCTCCTGCATCGACCCGGCCGGCCGGTACTGGGAGGTCATGCACTTCCCGGACACCGCCACCCGGGACGCCTACCTGGCGCGGGACTGGTCGGGTGCCGTGCAGGAGCCATGGAACGTCGACGACGTCGAGCAGGGGCAGCTGTACCGATCGGCGGACGACGAGGCGACGCTGCCGTTCGTGATCACCACGTTCGACAGCCCGCAGCGGGAGCTCTACCTGCTGTACGCGCACTGGTCGGATCACACGACGACCCAGCTGATCGACGAGTGGTGGAAGCCCGCCGCCTTCTAGATATCCCACGGGTCGTAGCTGTCAAGCGGCGAGCTGCGTGCGGTGTGCCCAGGCGATGTCTTCGTTGTAGGGCTGGTGGTAGCGGAGACAGCCGTCGAGGATGCCGACGAGGCGGTTGCCGAGTGCCCGGAGGGCCTGGTGGTGGGTGTTTCCGCGGGCGCGGTGTTCGTCGTAGTAACGGCGGGCGCCGGCGGACTGGGTGAGCGCGCAGAACGCCTGCTGGTAGAGCGCGTCGGCGAGCCGCCGGTTGCGCTGGTGGCGGGCCAGCACGACGCGGCTCTTCCCGGATGTTCGGGTGATCGGTGCCATGCCGGAGTAGTTCTTCCGCGCCCGTGAGTCGGCGTAGCGGGTGGGGTCGTCTCCGAACTCGGCGAGCACCCGGGCGCCGAGGATGTCACCGAGGCCGGGTTGGCTGCGGTAGATCTCCACGTCCGGGTGCCGGCCAAAACCCGCTCTCACCTGCTCACCGAGCGCCTCGACCTGCATCGACAGCGTGCCGAGCACGGCGACCAGGGCCTGCACGCTGGCCGCGTACGCGGCGACCACACCCGGCCGGGCGGGCAGCTGCTCGGTGCGCAGCGCGGTCACGATCCGCTCTGCCGTCGCGCGCACGTTGCGTTGCCGTCCGGCCTTACCCAGCAGCGTCGACACGCGGGCCGTCGTGAGATGGGCACCGCGAGTCGGGTCCGGCGCGGCCGCGAGAACCGCGAGGGCGTCGCGGCCGGCCAGGTCGTCGGCGAACGCCAGGAGCGCGGCCGGGTAGAACTCGCGCAGCATCGACCGCAGCATGTTCTGCTGCCGCTGCCTGGACCAGATCAGGCCCTGATGGGTCCGAGCGAGCACCTTCACCTGTTCGGCGACGTCGCTGTCACCGGCGATCGGCCGGTGATGCGCCCGATCCAGCCGCACCAACTCGGCCAGCACATGCGCATCACCCGGGTCGCTCTTCGCCCCAGCTACCCCGTGCCGTTCCCGATACCTGGCCACCTGCAACGGATTCACCGCATACACCAGGTACCCCGCGGCGATCAACGCCTGCACCCACGGACCCCGATCGGTCTCGATCCCGACCACCACATCGGCCGGTTCGCCGTCGTCGGCCAGATGGTCGGCGATCAACTCGTGCAGCTGACCCAGCCCGGCCACCCCGTCGGTGAATCGCTTCCTCCCCAACCGCCGACCATCCTCAGCGACCAGCTCGACGTCGTGATGGTCCTCGGCCCAGTCATCTCCCAAAAACAACACCCTCGGCGACCTCCCAGCTCCCAGCACACTCATCCGACGAGCCGAGGAGACCGAGTGCGACCTAATGGATCAGTGCTCAAACGGCACGTCATCCCACCAGCCCTACAGACTCCTCATCCACCGGCCGGGACACGATCTAGACGTAGGCATACGACTGCCTGGCGGCAAGAGTGTTCTCCGGCCGGCGACTCGGACAGCACCCTCCCACAAGATCACCTAGGCAGCTGCTGTAGCCCCATTAGGCGGCGACCCCGCTCGCCCCTGTGCTCATCGGCGGAACTCGGCGAGCCACCGTTGCTCGCCCTGCGCCCCGGGAAAGTCGACGGGCTCGACGGTCTGGGGCGTCAGCACGTCACCGGCGAACGCTTCGATCTCCTCGCGGGTGAGCGGGAAGGGCGGGCCCTGCGCGAGATCCGTGTCGGCGTCGGCGACCGCCTCGATGACCACCAGAGTGCCGCCGGGCGCGACGAGGGATCGCACGGCCTCGGTGGCGGCGGCGCGGACCGTGCGCGGCATCGCCTGCACGGTGAAGATCTCGACGACGAGATCGAAGGACCCGAGCCAGCTCTCGGGCAGGTCCAACAGGTTGGCCGGTTCGAAGCGGGCGCCGGAGTCCGGAAAGCGTTGCCGGGCGGTCGCGATCGCGGTATCGGAGAGATCGAAGCCGGTGGCGTCGAAGCCGCGCCGGGCGAGGTAGGCGGCGTCGGCGCCGAGCCCGCAGCCCACCACGACGGCGCGGCGCGGCGCACCGCCCGCCGGATCGCTGCCGTCGAGGCCGGCGGCATCGGCCCAGCGGGCGAGCAACCAGTACCCGTCCACCCGGTCCCACGGCATGGGCACCTCGTGGTCGGCGGCTGACCGGTAGAGCTCCTCGAACCAGCCCGTGGGATCGCCGCTCGCCAGGGATCTCGCGGCGAGCCGATCGGCCTGGGCGTCCCACCCGCCGGAGGTGTGGTTCAGGATCGCCGGGATCACGACGTCCCAGACCTCCGGCGGCGGCATCTGGTGCCCCACCCCTGGGAGCGGAATCAAGGTGGCGTCGGGGATCTCGCGCGCCAGCGCCTCACCGTGCGGGAACGGGAACAGCGGGTCATCGGTCCCGTGCAGCACGAGGGTGGGCGCGCTGATGGCATCGGTGCGCGCCGACTCGAGATCGCCGGACTCCGCCATGGCGTGGTTCCGCATGGCCGCCGCGATGTCCGCCGTTCGATCGACCACCCGCCCGGCCAGCGCCCGCGCCCGCTCCACGTTGAGGGGAATCAAGCCGAGGTAGGGCCGCTCGCCGTCGACGATCGCGTCGATCACCCGCTCCCGGTCGGACCAGTCCGGGTCGGGCGGCGGGTTGTCGAAGGTCGCGCGCAGGTCCGCCGACGGCGGCGGCAGCTCGGGCCGGTCGGGGTCACCCGCGCCCGCCGGGCTGGTCGAGATCAGCGTCAGCGACGCGACCCGGTCGGGATGGTGACCGGCGACGTCCTGCGCGATGCCGCCGCCCATCGAGACGCCTACGAGGTGCGCGGCGGGCAGGCCGAGCGCATCCAGCAGCGCGATCGGGTCGTGGGTGAGATCGCTGGCGGTGTAGCCGGGCTCGCCCGCCGGCCAGGAACTGGACCGGCCCGTGTCGCGATGGTCGTAGCGGATGACGAATCGGCGGCCGCGGGCCAGTCGTGCGCAGAACTCGTCCTCCCAGGCGTCCATCGAGGACGCGATGCCGGCGAGCAGCAGGATCGCGGGATCGTCCGGCTCGCCGAAGGTCTCGACGCACAGCCTTGCGCCGCCCACGTCGACCATCCGTTGCCGGCCCGGGGTGCCGCGTCGCTCGGCGTTGGAGTCGTTGCCGGTAGCCGTCATCCCGACGCTCCCGCCCGGCATCCGACGCGCCGCCGCCATGCCGGGATTCTCGCCACCGTCACCATCGACCGCCCTCTCCATGCCCGTCGCCGCGTCGACCCATTGTCGCCGCTCGGTCGGTCACCGGGCTTGGTGGGCGACGTGCGGTGCGCCGCATCGCCGAGAGAGGCTTCAGGAAACGCGTCTCGCCGATCGTCGGAGAGCGGCCGCGAACGGTCGGACACCGCGCGACGCCAGAACGCCCCACCGGACGGATCCGGCGGGGCGTTCTGGCGATCAGTGCTTCAGGCGGGGGGTCAGGTCAGACGACGCTGACCTGGGTCGCCTGCGGGCCCTTGGGGCCCTGGGCGACGGTGTAGGTGACGACCTGGTTCTCATCCAGCGAGCGGTAGCCGCTGGACTGGATCTCCGAGAAGTGCACGAACACGTCCGGGCCGTTGTCCTCGGGGGTGATGAACCCGAAGCCCTTCTCGCTGTTGAACCACTTCACAGTGCCCTGCGCCATGAGATTCTCCTTCTTTCCGCCGGGACCTGGCAGGTGCGGTTGCACCGACAGGGGTCAGTCGACGACTTCGACTTCTACCGGGAAAGAGGACTCCCCGAAGAAATGGCCCAAACCGTGGCGATTTCTTGGGACCGTCATGACACGAACTCAAGAATGCTAACCACGCAGAAGCATACACGCCCGCCGCCCGCCGGTCGCGCGCCCGGCGGGCAGCGGGCGGAACTCACGACCGCTGGTCCGCCGGCTGGAAGGTGATCGTGCGGGCGCCGACGCGGATGTGGGTGTCGGGCAGCAGCGCGATCGGCTGGTGCGCCGTCAGCCGGAACCAGGACGGGTCGCCGGTCCGGGCGACGTAGGTGCCGTTCGCCGATCCGCGGTCGACGAGCACGACATCCCAGCCCTCGACGCGGATCTCGGCGTGCACACGGGACAAGGCGCCGCTGTCGTCCTGGAGCCGGACCGGACGGAGGCGCCCGGCCGTCACCCCGGGGTCGGCCTCCGGGCTGCGGCCGAAGAGGTAGTCCTCGTCGAGTTCGAACGTGGCGCCGGTGTCGAGCACGAGCACGCCGAGCGCGGACCTGCCCTGCGCGATGGGCGGCTCGGCCAGGAACGGCGGCCCCGGGTCCGGCGGTTGGGGCGGCGCTGCGGGCTGCTGCTGATCGGCTCCCTGCGGTTCGTGTTCGTCATCGGCTGCCGACGGCGGTCCGGCGGTCCCGGACGGCGCCGCGAAGGGGCCGGGGTCCGGTGGGTGGGGCGGGAACGCGGGGGCGTCGGCGGGCGGTGCCGGCGGTGGGAAGAAGGGCGGCGGGTCCGGTGGGTTCGGCGGGATGCCCGGCGCGTCGTCGTCGTCGCCGGTGGGCGGCGCCGGGAAGAACGGGCCGGGGTCCGGTGGGTGGGGCGGGACCGCGGGGGCGTCGGCGTGCGGTGCCGGCCGCGGGAAGAAGGGCGGCGGGTCCGGTGGGTTCGGCGGGGTGGCGGCGGGCCCCGGCGGTGGCGGGGCGAACGGCCCCGGGTCCGGCGGCGCCGGCGCGAACGGCCCGGGGTCCGGGGGCAGCGGGATGATCCGCTCGCCCGTGTCATCCCGGCCGTGCCGACGGCGGGCGGTGACATCCGCACCCGTGAACGGCGCGCCCGTGAACTGCGCACCCGCGAACTGGTCGCCCGCGAACTGGTCGCCACCGAACTGGTCGCCAGCGACCCGCGCGGCCGTGAACCCTGCACTGACCTCCGCACCCGGGGACGCCGGTCCGGCGGGCGCGAGGTCGGGCGGGGAAGCGCCGGTCGGGGCGTGCCGGCCGGCCGGCGCGGGCGCGGCGCTGCGGCGCGAGCCCAGCACGATGCCGTCGCCGGGCACGAGGCCCTCGACCAGGCCGGACCAGCCCAGGACGCCGATCGCCGTCGCACCCTCCGGGTCGGGCACCGCATCCGCGGCCAGCACCAGCGGGCCGTACGGCCACGCCATCACCTCGTCGACCGTGACGGCCTCGGTCCGGCCGGACAGGTGCACCAGCCCGCTCGGTGGCTCGGCGGCGCCGGGCTCGGGCAGTTCGAAGGCGCTGACGTCCCCGTGCAGGAAGACGGCGACGCCGTCGTCGGTCGCGGCGATCGTGCCGAACCCGGGGGCGGACCGGCTCGCCACGACCCATCGGGTCAGCCGGGCGGCGAGCTCGCGGCCGGGCTCGTGGCCCGCCTCCCGCGCGACCTCGCGGACCAGCTCGAGGAGCTCAGCCGACGACGCCTGGCCGGCGCCCTCGTCGCGGCGCACCACCGCGACCACACCGGGAACCCGCAGCACCAGATGCGCGCCGGGCAGCACCTCGCCGCGCAGGTCGTCGAAGCCGATGGTCATCGTGGCCCTCCCCGTTCGCGAGCCGGCTCCCGGCGGACTGTGCCGAACACCGACGTGGTCACCGCGATCACCCGGCGCCCGGTCATCCGGCGCTCGCGATCGGCGCGACGATCGCGCCGGTCAGCGCGACGAGATCGGCGGGCGCGAGCTCGACCTGCAGGCCACGCCTGCCCGCGCTCACCATGATCGTGCCGAACTCCGCTGCGCTGGCGTCCACCACGGTGCGCAGGCGGGTGCGCTGCCCCAGCGGCGAGATGCCGCCCGCGACGTAGCCGGAGGAGCGCTCCGCGTCGGCCACTTTCGCCATCTGCGCCTTCTTGCCGGACACGGCGGCGGCGACCGCCTTCATGCTCAGCTGCCCGGACGTGGGCACGACGCCGACCACCAGCGCTCCGTCGACGGAGGCGACGAGCGTCTTGAAGACCCGCGCGGGGTCGAGGCCGAGCGCGGTCACCACCTCGTCGCCGTACGCCGTGGTGGCCGGATCGTGGTGGTAGGGGTGCAGCGTGTGCGGCACCCCAGCCCGGATCAACGCGGCCACGGCGGGCGTCGGGGCTGCGGCCATGGCCGAGACCCTAGCGAAGGGTCTGAAGGGCGCGACCGGCCGATCAGGCGGTCGGGTCGACGACCTGCCCGAGGAACAGCGGGGCCCCCGTGCCGGTGTCGTGCACCGCGAAGAAGAACGAGCGGTTGACGGCGAATTCCACCTGCTCCTGCGGCGCGGCTGCTCCGGCCGACATCACCATGGCCGTCGCTGCGGCGGCCTCGGTGCCCTCCTCGTCGACGGAGATCACCGCCTGGTGCACCAGATCGGTCGCGACCAGGTCCCCGGGCTGGCCCGCGATCCCCGAGAGATCCGCGTCGGACGTCCACAGGTCGGTGACGCCACGCGCCTTCAGGTGATCGGTCAGCGTGACGGGGGTGTCGATGTCGAAGGCGGGCATCGACAGATTCACCTGGTCGGACGACGGCCCGCCCACCGCGCTCGGCAGCACCGACGCCAGGTCGGAGCGGACCGCGTCGAAGGATCCGTCGTCCGGCAGCACGACCGTCATCGCCAGGTCGCCGCCGCGGTACGGGATGGTCACCGCAGTCCACCCGGGCCCGGCGGAGTGCGAGTAGTAGCCAGACGCCCGCATCAGCGGAAGCGAGACCGTGCGTCCGTCGGACGTCTCGAAGCGCGAGGACATTCCCGGCGTGAAGAACTCCGTCTGCCACGGGGCGCTGAGGTACGTGGCGTTCACCAGCGTCAGCACCGTGTCGGTGGTGATCACGCCCTGCTTGATCAGCTCGGGGATCAGCGACGCGGTGCGCTCGTCCACCCACCCGTTGATCGCCTCGCGCGCGGCCTCCGGGTCCGCCGCGTAGTCCACCTGGTACATGCCCGCGCCGAAGCCTCCGGCGAGCGCGTCGAGGTACTCGGGCCGAACGGCGAGCGAGGGCGCCTGCCAGAGCGAGTTGGCGAATTCCACAGTGAACGGCCGGTCGTCGTTCTGGGCCCGGCCCGTGCCGGCCGTGACCGCGGCGGCGACCGCGTCCTCGACGGTGGTGACCGCGGACTGCTGCTGGTCGGCGTCCGCGCCGAGGTAGTTCGCCAGCTGTTCGGCGGTCGAGCCCTTGGCGCCCGCCGCGGCCATGGCCAGCACGGTGAACACGGAGGTCGGCCCGACGACCGCGTTGGCCGTCGGCTCGGTGGCGCCCAGCAGGTCGACGCCGACCGCCGTCATCGCCGCGCCCGCGTCGGCCGGATCGCCCGGCTGCATCCGCGCGACCTGCGCCTGCAGCTCCACCGACTGGCCGGCCGGGAGGGTGGAATGCGCGGGGTCGCCGCCGGTGGACGCGGTGCTGGGGCCCCCGGGGGTCGACGACGTGGCGCACCCGGCGAGCGCGACCGGGATCAGCACGGTCAGCGCCAGCAGCGGCGCGAGGCGGGGCGGCAGGATCGGACGACGCATGGCGGGCCTCCGGGACTCGGCGGGATTCTGCTTCCCGGACGGATCCGACGCCCGGCCGGGTTGCATCCGCCGGCCGCGCGTCACTGCTGGCGGGCCCCGCTCGCGCCGGCCGGCGGCCGCTGCTGTTCCGGCTGCGCCCGCTCCGGCGTGTAGGGGCCCGTCTCGTCGCCCTCGCCGGGCTCGCGCTCCTTGAGGCGGAGCAGATAGGCGGTGACCCCGAGCAGGAGCACGAGGACACCGAGCACGCCGATCTCCCACATCGCATCGGAGAACGTGGTGCCCGTGCCGATGTCGTCGGCGGCCTTCACGGAGAGCACCACGATCTCCTTGATCGAGGCGATGATCCCGACCAGCAGGAACGGCTCCGCGATCAGCTCCCGCTTGGCGATCGTGATCCGGACGGCGAACAGCAGCTCCACCACGATGAACACGAGCAGCAGGACGTCGAGGATCTCCAGGGCGGCCTGCGCGGCGCCGTCGGCGGAGAACAGCTCCGGCACCTGCCGCGCGGCGAGCACCAGCACGCCGATCGCGGTGATCACGAGAAACGCCGCGATCCCCGCGTAGACGACGCCTTCGGCCAGTTCCAGCGCACGATTGCCGGCGCGCACGTGCGCCGGAACGGTGGCCTCGGTCGTCTTGTCGGTCTGCGCGGGCTCGGTCACCGGCCGATCATCGCCCGTTTCAGACCAGGCCGTCAGGTCACGTTCGCCGCGACCCACTCCTCGGCGACCTGCGCGGAGTCCTCCTTGTCCACCGACACCTTGCTCACCAGGTCGGTGAGGGTGGCGGTGTCCAGCTTCGCGGAGACCGCGTTGAGCACCTCGGTGACCACGGGCGTCGCCTTGTCGGTGTTGATCAGCGGCAGGATGTTCTGCGCCGCGAAGAGGTTGTTCGGGTCCTCGAGGATGACGAAGTCGTTCGCCGGGATCGCCGGGTCGGTGGTGAAGAGGTTGCCGGCCTGGATCTGGTCGCCGGTCAGCGCCGCGACGGTCAGCGGTCCGCCGACGTCGAGGGGCTTGAACTCCTTGAACGTGAGCCCGTACTTCTCCTGCAGCCCGGGCACGCCGGTCGGCCGCGTCGCGAACTCCGGCGGTCCGCCGAGGATGAACTCCCCGGCCACCGGCGCGAGGTCGGCGATGCTCTTCAGCTTGTACTCGTCCGCGGTCGCCCGGGTGACGGTGATGGAGTCCTTGTCCTCCGCGGCCGACTGGTCGAGCACGGTCAGTCCCTCGGGCACCGCCTTCTCCAGCGCCGCATAGACGTCCTCGGACGAGGTCGCGGTGGCCGTCTTGTCGAAGTACTGCAGGAGCACGCCGGAGTACTCCGGAACGAGGTCGATCGAGCCGTCCTGCAGCGCCTTCAGGTAGACGGCGCGCTCGCCGATGTTGAGCTGGGTGGTCGCGTCGACGCCCTTGGCCGTGAGCGCGGCCGCGTAGATGTTGGCGAGCAGAGCGCTCTCCGGGAAGTTGGCGGAGCCGACCACGATCGAGCCGCCGGATGTGCTCGTGCCCGTTTCGCCGTCCGACGACGCGGCGCTGGAGGCCGCGGAGCTGGCTGCCGAGCTGCCGGTCGACAGCGGGTCGGACGACCCGCCGCACGCGGCCAGGGTGAGCGTGGCGGCGAGTGTCGCGCCGATCATGGCGATGGTGCGGGTCAGGAACCTGCGATGGGACACGTGCTGCTCCTCGAGATTGCCGGCGCTGCCGGGGGTGTGAGTCTGGGTGACGCTCGGGTGGACCCGGGTGGGCCCGGGTGCTGGGAATGGCGCTCGATGGGGTCAGGGGATCGGGACGGACCGGTGGGTCGACCGGCTGGGTTCACTCCGGTCATGAGGCCGTCGCGGACGGCGTGGCCCGCCGGCAACATCGGCCGCCGGGACGGCGGAGACCGCGGGGATCGGCCAGGCAGTCATCGGCCGGGCCGGCATCGGCCGGGGTACCGGTCGTCACGGTCACGAGCCCGGCCCGTCGCCGCGCCGTCCGGCCTCGGTCGCGGACACCAGCGGCGGGCTCGTGGCGTCCGCGGGCCCGGTCTCCGCCTGCACGGCGCCGCCCGTCGCGACCACCAGGTCGGCCGTCGTGGCCCGCGCGCGCACCGTGCGGCCGGTGATCCCCGGGGACACCACGACGTACCCGACGAGGGCGATGAGCCGGTCGCCGATGATCGCCAGCAGCGCGACCAGCAAGGCCCCGGACACCATCATCGGATAGTTCTGCTGGGCCAGGCCGTCGATGACATAGCGCCCGAAGCCGCCGAGCGAGACCACGGCGGCGATCGTCGCGGTCGCCACCACCTGCAGGAACGCGGACCGGATGCCCGAGAGGATGAGCGGCAGCGCGACCGGGAACTCGACCTTCATCAGCACCTGGCGGCCGGTCATGCCCATGCCCTTGGCGGCGTCCCTGGCCGCCGGATCGACGGCCGCGATGCCGGCGTAGGTGTTGGACAGGATCGGCGGCACCGCGAGGATGACCAGCACCAGGATCGTCGGGCCGACCAGGGCGATGTTGCCCTTGAGGTTGTTCAGCCCCCACAGCGCCAGCAGGATCAGCAGGCCCAGCGTGGGCAGCGCGCGCAGGGCGTTGGCCAGCCCGGAGACCAGCCCGGTCGCCCGGCCGGTGTGCCCGATCGCCGCCCCGATGGGAATGGCGATGACCATCGCGATCACCAGCGCGATCAGCGTGTAGAACAGGTGCTCGCAGCAGCCGCGCCAGGACCCCGCCCGCGCCGGACCAGTTCGCCCCGCTGGTCAGCCAGTCCCAGACGCCGCTCATCGCGCCGCCACCACCCTCGCCCACGGCGTGGACAGCCGGATGCCGAGCAGGATGATCCCGTCGAAGACCGCCGCCACCAGCAGGCACAGCACGATCCCGGCGACGATCGGGGTGAAGAAGTCGAGCTGGAAGCCGGTGGTGAACAGCTGCCCCAGCTGCGGGATACCCAGCAGGGCGGCCACCGACACCAGGCGACACGTTGGACACCGCCGCCACCCGCAGCCCGGCGCCGATGACCGGGATCGCGAGCGGTAGCTGCACGGTGATCAGGGAGCGCAGCGGCCGGTAGCCCATCGCGGTGGCGCTCTGCCGGACCAGCGGCGGGACCGAGTCCAGCGCGTCGGCGACCACCCGGACCAGCAGCGCCAGCGTGTAGAGCGTCAGCGCGATCACCACGTTGAGCGGGTCGAGGATCCGGGTGCCGAGCAACCCGGGCAGCACGACGAACAGGGCGAGCGACGGGATCGTGTAGAGCAGGCCGGCCAGCGTGATGAGCACCGCGTAGGACCACCGGTAGCGGTGCGCCGCGGCGCCGAGCGGCAGCGCGATGAGCAGGCCGAGCACGGTCGGCACCGCGGCCAGCCAGACGTGCGCCACCAGCCAGGACAGGATCTGGTCGGGGTTGCGGTTCAGCCAGGCCCAGTTCACGTCGGGACACCGCCCGCGTCGGGGGCCGGCGCGGCGGCGGCGGCAGCGCCGGCCAACTCGACGGCGTCGTCGGCCGCGCGGCGGGTGGCCTCGATGGCGTCCAGCACCTCCCGGGCGTGCAGGGTGCCGAGCACCCGGCCGTCCGCGTCGACGGCGACCCCGCGTCCGGACGGCGAGGACAGCGCGGCGTCCAGGGCCGTGCGCAGCGAGGAGTCGGGCCGCGCGAGCGAACCACCCAGCACCAGGTCGCCGACCTCGACCGGACGGCCGTTCAGCAGCCGGGCGTCCACCCAGCCGCGCGGGCGGTGGTCGTCGTCCACCACGAGCCACCAGAACGACGCCTCCGGGTCGCCGCCCTGGCGGCTCGGGACGTCGGTGGGCACCGGCGCGCGCAGGTGCGCCGTCGGCTCGTCGTACACCGGGAGCGCGCCCGCGGCGGAGAAGGACAGCGCGCGGTAGCCGCGGTCGCGCCCGACGAAGTCCGCGACGAAGTCGTCCGCCGGCCGGGTGAGCACGTCGGACGGCGAGGCGTACTGCGCGAGCCGGCCGCCGACCGCGAAGACCGCGATCCGGTCGCCGAGCTTCACGGCCTCGTCGATGTCGTGCGTGACGAACACGATGGTCTTACCGAGTTCGTCCTGCAGCCGGATGAATTCGTCCTGCAGCTGCCCGCGGACCACCGGGTCGACGGCCGAGAACGGCTCGTCCATGAGCATGACGGGCGGGTCGGCCGCGAGCGCCCGAGCCACCCCCACCCGTTGCTGCTGGCCCCCGGACAGCTGCGCCGGATAGCGCCGGCCCATCTCGGCGGGCAGGCCCACCCGCTCGAGCAGCCCGGACGCAGCGCTGCGCGCATCCCGGCGGCTCTTGCCCTGGAGCACGGGCACCGTCGCGATGTTGTCGAGCACGGTGCGGTGCGGGAACAGGCCGGCGTTCTGGATGACGTAGCCGATGCCGCGGCGGAGCGCGGGCGCGTCGATGCTGCGGGTGTCCTCGCCGTCGATGGTGACCGAGCCCGAGGTCGGCTCGATCATCCGGTTGATCATCCGGACCGAGGTGGTCTTGCCGCAGCCGGACGGGCCGACGAAGACCGTGATCTTCCCGGTGGGGATCTCGAGCGTCAGGTCGTCGACCGCCGTGACCCGATGGTCACCGTCGCCGTACACCTTCGACACGGACTGGAAGTTGATCACGGTCGTCCTCCTCGGAACCGACAGCGCCAGGGCGCGGGCTGGAGCGGCGGAGGTCCAGCGATGCGAACACAGTGGACGGCAGGTCGGGCGAAGACCACGTCCGCGGATGCTGCCGCGCTCCACGGAGCGTCACCTCGCTGATCGGGATCGATCGAAGAGCGACAGTACCCCGCGGTCCCGACAGTCACCCGGGGTGCGCGACCGATCCCAGGCGGATGGTGGATCGGCGGCGCGGTGTGGCAGCGTGAGAGGAGCGAGAGGCAGTGGTCAGGGACGATGAAAGCGGACCGAACCGAACCGAATGAGGCGCTCTCCCCAGTCGAAGGATTCCGATGACCGAAATGATGTTCATGCCCCTGCTGTTCCAGCGGGACGCGCTCGACCCGATCGCGGAGCTGGGGGAGCGCCGCGCCACCGAGCCGGTCAGCAAGCTGGAGCTGCCGTTCGGCATCACCGCCTGGCTGGTGACGGGATACGACGAGGCCAAGACCGTGCTCGCGGACGCGAAGGGCTACAGCAACGCGTTCCTGAACATCGCGGGCACGAGTGAGGAGCAGGATCCGGGCGGGCTCGGCATGACGGACCCGCCGTACCACACCCGGATGCGCCGGATGCTGACGCCGGAGTTCACCATGCGCCGGCTGCAGCGGCTGCTGCCGCGCATCGAGGAGATCGTCACCGGCCTGCTCGACACGATGGAGCACGCGGGTCCGCCCAGCGACCTGGTCGAGGACTTCGCGATGCCGATCCCGTCGTTGGTGATCTGCGAGCTGCTCGGCGTGCCCTACGAGGACCGCGACGGCTTCCAGGCGCTGTCCACGGCTCGGTTCGACCTGGGCCTGGAGCAGTCGCCGCTGGACACCATCGGCACCTCGCTGGACTACCTGCAGGGCCTGGTGGAGAAGGAGCGGGCGCACCCCGGCGAGGGGCTGCTCGGCATGCTGGTGCGCGAGTACGGCGACGAGATCTCCGACCGGGAGCTCGCTGGTCTCGCGGACGGCCTGCTGACCGGTGGTCACGAGACCACGGCGAGCTCGCTGTCCCTGGGCGCGCTGGCGCTGATGCAGAGCCCGGAGCTGTTCGCCCTCCTGGGCGCCGACCCGACCGAGGACCAGGTGCACCGCGCGGTCGAGGAGGTGCTGCGGTATCTGAGCGTCGTGCAGGTCGCCTTCCCGCGGTTCGCTCGCGAGGACATCAGTGTCGGCGGCGTGACGATCCCCGCCGGCCAGATGGTGCTGGTGTCGCTGTCCGCCGCGGACCGGGATCCGGTGCTGGGCACCGACTCCAGCCTGGAGACGTTCGACGGCGGCCGCGCGCCGACCTCGCATCTCGCATTCGGGTACGGGATCCACCGGTGCGTCGGCGCGGAGCTGGCCAGGATCGAGCTGCGTATCGCGTTCCCGGCGCTGGCCCGCCGCTTTCCGACGATGCGACTGGAGGTCCCGGTCGCCGACCTCGCGTTCCGCAACTCGTCGATCGTCTACAGCGTCGAGCGGCTGCCCGTCACGTGGTGACCCGCCGGGTCGATCACCATGTCGATGATGCGTCATCGATCGGCGCAGGATGGGCGTCATGAGCACTGAACACATCCCGGCCGGTTACCCGATCGACTTCGCGCCCGGCACCAGCACCTGGGCCACCAAGCAGGCCGTCGCCTACGAGAGCAGCGACGGGAAGCGGCGGGGCGACCTGCAGGGCAGGCCCGTCGTCGTGCTGACCACCCGCGGTCGGCGCACCGGCGAGCACCGCAAGTCACCCGTCATGCGGGTCACCGACGGCGAGCGGTACGCCGTCGTCGCCTCCAAGGGCGGGTCGGACGAGAACCCGGACTGGTATCTGAACCTGCGGGACGACCCTGAGGTCTGGCTGCAGGACGGGGCGGCGCGGCGCCGCTACCGCGCGCGCACGGCCGCCGGCGCCGAGCGATCGGAATGGTGGGCCAGGGCGCTGGAGGTCTGGCCCGCGTACGCCGGGTACCAGACCAAGACCCGGCGCGAGATCCCTGTGGTGATCCTGGATCCCGTCGACGGGTGAGCGGGGTCCGGGGACGGACGGGCGGGTGCGGCGGAATAGCCCGGCGCCGGGCGGCGTTCCCCGAGAGCGAAGGGAGGCCGCCCATCCATGAGCCCGACGGCCGTACTCGACCGCGTTCGCCGCGACCCCGCCTCGCGGGCGTCGCGCGATCGGCGCCCGCCGGGATCGCCCGGGCCGGGAAGGCGGGTACCCTCGCCTCGGCGCCCGGACAGGCGCGTGGCGGCTGCCACCGGCGCCTCCGCGGCGGCGCCGACCGGCCGCTCCGATGGGCCGATCGCGGGCCGCTCGGGGACGGTGCCGAGTGTCGGCAGGCAGGAGACAGGGGTGGCCGAAGCGTCGGTCGATGCCGAGATCGAGACCGAGCTCGACCAGGACGAACTGGCGAAGCGGTTCACCGATCAGGCGATGCCGCTGCTGGATCAGCTGTACGCGGCCGCCCTGCGGATGACCCGTAACCCCGCCGATGCGGAGGACCTGGTCCAGGAGACCTTCCTCAAGGCGTTCGCCGCGTTCGGCGGCTTCACCCAGGGCACCAACCTGCGGGCGTGGCTGTACCGGATCCTCACCAACACCTACATCAACGGCTACCGCAAGAAGCAGCGGCAGCCGATCGTCTCGGCCACCGACGAGATCACCGACTGGCAGCTCGCCGCTGCCGAGTCGCACACCTCGAGCGGCTTGCGCTCCGCCGAGATGGACGCGCTGGACCGGCTGCCGGACTCCGACATCAAGCAGGCGCTGCAGGAGCTGCCCGAGGACTTCCGGCTGGCGGTGTACCTCGCCGACGTCGAGGGGTTCGCCTACAAGGAGATCGCGGAGATCATGGGCACCCCGCTCGGCACCGTGATGTCCCGCCTGCACCGCGGGCGGCGCCAGCTGCGCGAACTGCTCACCGACTACGCCGCCGAGCGGGGATTCCTGCGTCGGCGGCCGGGCGCGGATACCGCCGGCAACGGAGCCGGATCGGCGGAGGAGGCGATGCCGGCCCCCGCGCCGGCCCCCGCGCCGGCCCCCGCGCCGGCCCCTGAGCCGTCCGCCCAGTCCGTCCCGGGCGCCGCCGATCTGCAGCCCGCGCACGATTCTGGAGGGTCGGACAATGCCGTTCGATGACCCGTCGCCGTTCGATGACCCGTCGCCGCGCAGTGAACGGTCATTCGGCGACCCGGCCGGCGCGGGTGAGCCCGCGCGATCGCGGTGCGACGACGTGCTGGCCGACGTCTGGACGTTCCTGGACGACGAGCTCGACCCGACGGCGCGCGCCGCGGTGCAGCGTCATCTGGACGAGTGCTCACCGTGCCTGGAGGAGGCCGGCCTGGACGCCAAGCTCAAGCACCTGCTGCACGAGAAGTGCGGCGGTGACCGGGCGCCCGAGCGGCTCCGGCTGCGGCTGGTCGCCCGGATCGCGACCGTCTCCGCGGCGCTCCGCGGTGACGAGACGACGATCCAGGTGGTCTCGGAATCCGTGACGCTCTCGACCCGTGTCGAGCGGCCGGGACGGCGAACCGACCCCGCCTGACCGGACCGGCTCGACAGGCCCCGAGTGGTGTCGCGCCCGCGGGAGCGGGCCGGCGGGTCAGGAGTTGGGACGCTTACCGTGGTTGGCGGAGCCCTTCTTGCGGGCCTTCTTCTTGCGGGCGCGCTTGCCCATCTCGTTCTCCTCCTCGGTGAATTCGTCGGCCCGGACCGTGTGGCCAAGGCCGCGCGCCATCCTGCCACGCGGGCGCGGGTGCCTCGACTCCGCGCCGCGACGATCGGGCCGTGCGCCGCCGCTCGATGCGGGAATCCGCCGACGGCCATGATGGGATGATCGCGCCGGGATCACCCGGGGGGCGCACCGCCCGTGCCTCCGCCCCGCCGGTCGCCCCGGCGGGCGGTTTCGGACAGTGTCGACCGAAGCAGGACGGAAGGAACGGCGATGGCCGAAGAGGTTCGCGCGGAGATGGTGGCCAACGTCTGGAAGATCGTCGTCGCCGAGGGGGACGAGGTCGCCGACGGGGACACGCTCGTGATCCTGGAGTCGATGAAGATGGAGATCCCGGTGCTCGCCGAGGTCGACGGGACGGTCTCCAAGATCGCCGTGATCGAGGGTTCGGTCGTCCAGGAAGGTGATCTGATCGCCGAGATCTCCTGACGGGTCATACCGCTCGTCCTGATCCCGGCGCGCCGCCATGTCCACCCTTTCCGATCTCCTCGCCGAACACTCCGAGCTCTCCGGGTCGGGCGCCGCCCACCTGCAGAACCTCGTCTCCGAGTGGCAGCTGCTCGCCGACCTCTCCTTCTCCGACCTGCTGCTGTGGGTCCCGATCGACGAGGAGCGGCTGATCTGCGCCGCCCAGGCCAGGCCGACCACCGGTACCACCGCGTTCTTCGACGACCGCGTGTCCGACATGGCCACGCTCTCGCACTTCCCCCTGCTGCGGCGCGCTTGGGAGGAGGAACGGGTGGTCCGCGAGGACCCGCCGATCGACGTCGACGGCCCCTGGATCCGGCGCGAGGTCATCCCCGTGCGACACGCCGACCACATCGTCGCGCTGATCGAGCGCGACACCAGCAGCATGGTGGGCCGGGAGGCCAGCCTGCTGGAGACCGCGTACGTCGACGCCGCCGACGACCTGTTCCAGATGGTCTGCGACGGGACGTTCCCGGCGGGTGAGATGCCGCGCGAGCTGCACACCGGGCCCAGGGCCGGGGACGGGCTGCTCCGGCTGAACGCGGACGGGAACGTCGTCTACGGCAGTCCCAACGCCCTGTCCGCCTACCACCGGCTCGCCTACAACGGGGAGATCGTGGGCCACGACCTCGCCGCGCTGACCCGGCCGCTGGTGAACGACCCGTTCGACGCGACCGAGCTGTCCTCCCGGATCACCGACGCCGTGCACGGCCGGCCGAGCCTGCGGATGGAGGTCGAGGCGAAGACGGCCACCGTGCTGTTCCGGGCCCTGCCGCTGCGGCCGTTCGGCCGGCCGAGCGGCGCGCTGGTCCTCGTCCGCGACGTCACGGAACTGAGCCGCCGGGACAAGGCACTGCTCAGCAAGGACGCGACCATCCGGGAGATCCACCACCGGGTGAAGAACAACCTGCAGACCGTCGCCGCCCTGCTGCGCATGCAGGGCCGCCGGTCGGAGGACGACTCCGTGCGCCAGGCGCTGGGCGAGTCCGTGCGCCGGGTCGCGTCGATCGCGCTCGTCCACGAGACGCTGTCGACGTCGCCGGACGACCGCGTCGACCTCGATCAGATCGTCGACCGGCTGGTCCCGATGATCTCCGACGTCGCGGCGGCGGAGTCCTCCGCCCGGGTCCGCCGGGTGGGCACCTTCGGCATCTTCGGCGCGGAGATGGCGACCCCGCTGGTCATGGTGCTCGCGGAGATCGTGCAGAACGCGCTGCAGCACGCGTTCACGGCGGACGGCGCGGTGGCGGCCGGCAACGGGGCGCCGGACGTCGTCGATCCCGCGCCGGGTGGCCTGGTCACCATCACGGTCGACCGCACGGCCAAGGAGCTGGACGTGCTGATCTCCGACGACGGCATCGGGCTTCCCGACGGCTTCTCGGTGGAGCACTCGTCCGGGCTCGGCCTGCAGATCGTGCGCACGCTCGTCGACTCCGAACTGCTCGGGTCGATCGACATGGGCCACCGCCCCGGCGAGCGGGGGACGACCGTGCGCGTGCTGGTTCCGCTGCGCGGACGGACCTGACCGTCACCTGACGGTCAGGTGCGCGGACGGACCTGACCGTCAGCTGACGGTCAGCGGGCGTGTGTGGGCGGTTCCGCCGCGGGCTCGGCTGCGGGGTGGCCGGGTGCGGACTACAGGCTGCGGGCCCTGGCGCGGGCGCGGCGACGCTTCAGCGACCGGCGCTCGTCCTCGCTCATGCCGCCCCACACGCCGGCGTCCTGGCCGGTCTCCAGCGCCCACGACAGGCACTCGCTGGTCACCGGGCAGCGCTGACACACGGCCTTCGCCTCGGCGATCTGGAGCAAGGCGGGGCCGGAGTTGCCGACGGGGAAGAAAAGTTCCGGGTCTTCGTCCCGGCAGATAGCGCGGTGACGCCAGTCCATGAGTATGAGCTCCTAGTTGCGTAGCCGATCGAGAGCGCCGGCCCGATGTATCGGTGTCACGTGGCGCGACCGGAAGCCCTTGTGAATGGTTTCACATGAGGCTGCCGTGTCAAGAGTTCATGACGCCATGGTTGCTAACGTCACGTTCCCGTTGCGCCCTTCAGATCCCATGATGCCTGGTGGGCACGATTCAGACCAGACCGATCGTGTTAGCTCCCCCAGCTGAGTGATGCCCGAAGGGCTCAGAGTACTAACCGAAGCGCGTTTGGCACAGAGGTGAAGCGAACCTCGTTCCGTTTGCCGAGGTAATCACCGTCGATCTGCAGATCCGTCGCCTCGGCGCAGGTGACCACCGCGGACTGCTCGTCGTGCGTCCGGACGATGTGTTTTCCACCCCCCGCGGTTCCCCGCAGGATCTGCGCCGAAGCGCGCAGCGAGACCGGCACGCTCATCTTTGTGAGCGCAAACACACCGAGCCCGCCGGCCGCGGTCATGCCCGGATTGGTGCGCACGGGCCGGCTGCCGAAGTAGGTCCACGGGTCCACGTTGGAGACGAACACCAGGAACGCTCCCGTGATCGGGTCGCGGCCCGGCAGCTCGAGCGTCAGCCGCGGATGCCGGCGGTCGCTGGTGAAGTACTGCAGCACCGTCGCCTGGAAGTGCATGAAGTTGGAGATCTCATTGCCCTCCTTGCGGTGATCCTCGACGCGCTTCACCGCCTCCGCGTCCAGGCCGAGGCCGGCGTTGAAGGTGAAGTAGCGATCGTTGGCCCGGCCGAGCGAGACGGTCGTCACCCGGTGCCGGATCAGCGCCTCGAGGATCTGCTCCGTGGCCACGGTGGGGTCCGCGTCGATGCCCAGCGCGCGCGCGAAGACGTTGGTCGACCCGCCCGGAACCACGGCCAGCAGCGGCGAGTCGGGCCGCACCCCGCGGTACAGGAGCCCGTTGACGACCTCGTTCACGGTGCCGTCGCCGCCGTGCACCACCACAACGTCGACCCCGCTGTCCGCGGCCGCCGCGGCGAGCCGGGACGCGTGCCCCCGGCTCTCGGTGTGCACCACCCGCAGCGACAGCTCGCCGCCGAGAGCGTGCGCCAGCAGGTCACGGCGACGCTCGTTCGTCGAGGTCGCATGCGGGTTGACGATCAGGAGCGCGCGCATCGTCGGGCAGCCTACGTGGCGACCGGGGCCGCGCGGCCCGGCTGGAACGCGACGCGGCGTGGGTAGCCTCGCAGCGTGAGCGTGCCGGCCGATCCACCGCCGATCTCCATCCCGCCGCCGCGGTCGGTGCTCGTGGCGGCCACCCTGGTGCTCGTCGAGGCGACCGGCCTGGTGGTGCTCGCCGCGACCACCGTGATCTCGGGGCTGACGACCGGCAGCCCGACCGGCCAGACGCTCGCGCAGGGCGCCTACTACCTGGTCCTCGCGGCGCTCATCGCGTTGTGCGCGAGCGCGTTGTTCAAGGGCAGGCGGTGGGGTCGGACGCCGTGCCTGCTCACCCAGCTGATCACCATCGGCATCGGGATCTACATGGCGCTGCCGAGCGGCCGGCCGGTGCTGGGGGTCGCCCTCATCCTGGTCGCGGGGTTCACCGGGTACCTGCTGGCGAACAAGGCCGCGACCGACTGGATCAACCGGTTCCCGCTGCCATTCGCCGAAGGGCAGGACCGGTGAGGCGGTTGACGGTCCACCCGTCCATCGAGAGCGCGCCCAGCGAGCGGTAGAAGCCGATCGCGGGCTCGTTCCAGTCCAGCACCGACCACTCGACGCGGGCGTACCCGCGGTCGACGGCGATCCGGGCCAGCTCGGTGAGCAGCGCCCGCCCCAGCCCGCCGCCGCGCCGCCCGGGGCGGACGTACAGGTCCTCCAGGTAGATCCCGTGCACGCCCTCCCACGTCGAGAAGTTCAGGAACCAGAGCGCGAACCCGGCAACCTCGTCCGGAGCGGCGCCGCCCGCGGCCGGGGCGTCGCCCCGTTCCCGGCCGGGCTGGAGCCCGACGAGGCCGAACAGCGCGGGCGCCGGCCCGAAGAGCGCGGCGTGCAACTGCTCCCCGGTGAGGTGGCACGACTCCGGCTCGCGCTCGTACTCGGCCAGCTCGTGCACGAGGCCCACGACTGCGGGCACGTCCCCGGGCTCGACGGCCCGGATCCGCGCGTCAGGCATGCCCGAGGGCGGGCTCGCCCGTCGCCCCGGCGGGGTGGCCGGCGAACTTGGGCGACCGGAACGGCACGACGTTCGAGTGATCGATGCACGGCTTGTCGTGGTACGTGCCGAGCACGGTGATCGCCGCCGGGTTCATCAGGATCAGCTCGCCGGCGGTGATCGGCAGCCCGACCCAGCGCACCGCCAGCACCCGCGCCATGTGGCCGTGGCACACCAGCGCCATGTCGCCGTCGGGCAACTGCGTGCGCGCCCGGTCCAGCACCCGGTCCGCTCTGGCGGCCACCTGCTCGGGGGTCTCGCCCCCCGGTGCGCCCTGGGTGAAGATCGACCAGCCCGGATTGGTCCGGCGGATCTCCCTGCTGGTGATGCCCTCGTAGTCGCCGTACTGCCACTCCTGCAGGTCGTCGACGACCTCGTCCACATCGAGCCCGGCCAGGGTGGCCGTGCGCAGGGCGCGCATCCGCGGGCTGCTCCAGACGGTCACCGGCTCGAGGTCCAGGCCCCACAGCAGGCTGGGGATGGTCATGGCCTGGTGCACGCCCTCGTCGGTCAGGTCGAGGTCCGTGGTCGAGGTGTGCTGGCCGCTCTTGCTCCAGGTCGTCTGGCCGTGCCGGATCAACGCGATCCGCGGTGCCGCCATGTCCTGCTCCGATCGCCTCGTTGCTGATCCGATGGGTGCGACCGTCGGCCGGTTCGCTGCCCGTTCGGCGCGCGGTCGCGCGCCCCGCCGCCCGTCAGGTGAGGGTGGCGATGTACTCCCGGCATGCGTCCCAGGTCGGCAGCAGGCCCGAGGCCGCCGCCTCGGCCAGCGTCGGCGCCGCCGAGTCCTTCTCGGACAGGATGAAGTCGACCCCCTCCGGCAGCGGGAGGCCGAGCTCGGGGTCGACGGGCGTGATGCCGTGCTCGCGTCCGGGCGCGTAGCCCGTGGAGCAGAGGTACGTCAGCGTCGAGTGGTCCTCGAGCGCCACGAACGCGTGCCCGATGCCCTCCGGCAGGTAGACCGCCCTGCGGTGCTCGCCGTCCAGCCGGACCGCGTCGACGGCGCCGAAGGTCGGCGAGCCGACGCGGGTGTCGACCATGTAGTCGATCACCGCGCCGCGCGGGCAGGTGACGTACTTGGCCTGGCCGGGCGGCACGTCCGCGAAGTGCACGCCGCGCAGGGTGCCGGCGCGGGAGACGGAGAGGTTGGCCTGGGCGAGGGTGAGCGGGTGGCCGACGGCCTCCTGCAGCTTCTCGATCTTGAACCACTCGAGGAACAGTCCCCGGTCGTCGCCGTGCTGGACGGGCGTGAACTCGAACGCTCCCGGGACGAGGAGCTCGCGGACCTGCATGATCGCGGATCCTATCGGCAGGGGACGAGCTGCTCGCAGGGTCGGAGGGCGAGACGGCAGCGGGGCCAACCCGGCCGGAGTTGACGGGCGACGGCGGCGCGGGGAGCGTGGCGGCATGACAGACGTGCTGGACGACGCGGCCATCGACACGGCGCTGCGGGACCTGCCGGGATGGACCCGCGAGGGCGACGGCCTGCGCACCACGGTGACGTCGCCGAGCTTCCCCGCGGCGATCGAGCTGGTCGACGCGGTCGCCGTCGCGGCGGAGAACGCACAGCATCATCCGGACATCGACATCCGGTGGTGCACCGTCACCTTCGTGCTGTCCACCCATTCGGCGGGTGGGATCACCGACAAGGACGTCGATCTCGCCGGCACCATCGGCACGCTCGCCGAGCACCACGGGGCCACCGTCGGGGACGCCTCCGGCTGACGCGGGCCGGCTCGCCCCCTGACCGCCGGCGGCGTGGGTCCGAGCCACCCCCGCGGGTCGGTTTCATGATCCCGTACCCGATCGGGCATGATCGGACACGACCACCGGATACCGCGGCAGGTCGCACCACCCCGCAGCACGCCAGCCCGATGCACCGATCAGGCGACAGACCGGCCGGGAGCGTCCCACCGCGACGCGACCGACGCGATCGATACCGGGGCTCGTGTCGGCGGCGCCCATCGGCACCGTCGACCGGCCCGGATGACGGACGGCCGCCGCGCCGCCCGCACCCACGGCGGGTGTCCCGCCGCCGCCACCGACCGCATCGGAGCCGAACCATGCTGACCACGCCCGATCTCGGCGCGCCCCAGGCCGCGACCGCCGGCACCCGCCCTCCCGAGGACCAGCCCTTCACGCACGACGACGTCCTCGCCGCGCATCGCGGCGGCAAGCTGACCGTCGAGCTGACCAGCCCGCTGCGCGACCGCCGCGACCTCTCGATGCTCTACACCCCTGGCGTGGCCGGCGTCTCCAGCCTCATCGCCGAGGACCCGCTGGCCGCGGTGCCCTACACGTGGGCGTCCCGGGTGGTGGCCGTCGTCAGCGACGGCACGGCCGTGCTCGGGCTCGGCGACATCGGGGCCAAGGCGGCGCTCCCCGTGATGGAGGGCAAGTCGGCGCTGATGAAGGCGTTCGCCGGCCTGGACTCGGTGCCGATCGTGCTGGACACCACGGATCCGGACGAGATCGTCGCCGCGGTGGCCGCGATCGCCCACTCGTTCGGCGCGATCAATCTCGAGGACATCTCGGCCCCACGGTGTTTCGACGTCGAGCGGCGGCTGGTGGACCGGCTCGACATCCCGGTGATGCACGACGACCAGCACGGCACCGCCGTGGTCGTGCTCGCCGCGCTGATGAACGCCGCGTCGGTGATCTCCCGGGTGATGGTCGACCTGCGCGTCGTGATCTGCGGCGCGGGCGCGGCCGGCGTGGCCTGCGCGCGCATCCTGCACGCGGCGGGTGTGCGGGACATCGTGCTGGTGGACCGGCAGGGCGTGCTGCACACCGGGCGACCCGGCATGCACGCCGTGAAGGCCGAGCTCGCCGCGATCACCAACCCCCGCGGCGTCACCGGCGGGCTGGCCGACGCGATGCGCGGCGCCGACGTGTTCGTCGGTGTCTCGGGGGGGACCGTCGATCCCGCGCTGGTGGACTCGATGGCCGAGCAGCCGATCGTTTTCGCGCTGGCGAACCCGACCCCGGAGATCCACCCGGACGCCGCCGGCGCGCACGGCGCAGCGGTGGTCGCCACCGGGCGCAGCGACTACCCGAACCAGATCAACAACGTGCTGGCCTTCCCGGGGATCTTCCTGGGCGCGCTGGACTGCGGCGCCGCGCGGATCACCGAGGGCATGAAGGTGGCCGCGTCGGGCGCCATCTGCGCTGCCGTCCCCGGCCGGGCCACGGCCGGCCGGATCGTGCCGGATCCGTTCACCCCCGGGTTGGCCCGCGCGGTGGGCGACGCCGTCATCGCCGCGGCGCGGGCCGAGGGCGTCGCGCGGACCTGACCCGCGTTGCTCCCCACCCGGTCGCTCAGGCGATCTCGTGGACCCAGATCTCGGGCAGGACCTGCTCGCCCGAGGGGTCCCACGAGTAGTAGCGGACGGCGCCGTGGCCCGAGTACTGATCGAGCCACGCGGCGGCGGAGCCCCGGTCCGCGACGGCGCCCTCCGCGATGCCGTCGATCAGGACGGTCGCCAGTTCGTACGTCTCCATGGCGTATCTGCCGGGTTGCGATCCGTAGGCCGCGGTGTATTTGTCCGCGAACTCGCGCGTGGGAACCTCGTAGGTGGTCAGGAACAGGGCTCCGCGCGCCGATTCGTCCGCATGGTCGAAGAAGCACCCCTCGATTCCCGCTTCGGTCCCGAGGAATTCCGACGTCGACCCCGCCGCCCGCAGCATGGACAGGAATTCCGCGGCCTCCCGGCAGGAGCCCACGAAGTACACGATGTCCGGTCCGACGGCGGTGATGGCGGCGACGGCGGGCTCGAAGGTCCAGTCGCGCGTGCCGACGACGTCCGAGCAGTCGTCGTCGACGGCCGGGCCCAGGACGCCCATCACGGCCTCCGCCTCCGCGACCAGCTCCGGCGGTTCCTGCCAGATGACGCACACGGTGGCGTCGGCGTGCCGCTGCGCCATGAACCCGGCGGCTGCCGCCGTCCGGACGTCTTCCGTCGCGACGGCGCGGTACAGGTTCCGCCAGCCGTGGCTGGTCACGTCCGGCACGGTCGCGCTCGCCGTCACGATCGGGATGCCGGCGTCCGCCAGGATGTCGCCCATGACCTCGATGTGGAACGACGCAGTCTGCGCGATGACCGCGAGAATGTCTGCGTTGCCGGCGATGTCGGCTGCGACCTGCACCGCCTGGTCCGGATCGGGACCCACGGCGTACCCGCGCACGCCGAGCTGACAATCGGGGTTGACGGCGTTGAAGCGACCGACCGCCAGCTCGGCGCTCTGTTGGTTGGAGGTGAGCCAGTCGGTCTCGCCCTCGGCCTGGATCGACACCACGGCGATCAGCGATCCCGCGGGACAGCCGGCGGCAGCGATCCGATCGGGGGTGGCCCGCAGCTCCCCGGGAGGCAGTCCCAGGTCGGATCCGTCGGGCCCGAGGACCGCGATCGGCACCGCGCCGACCGCCGCCGGCGGGTGGACGCCGTCCGGGCGGAACTCCATTCCCGACATCGGCAGCCGGACGGATTGCGGTTCCGGCGGCGTGGGCGTGCAGGCGACGGTCGCGACGACCCCGACGACCGCGCACGCCAGCCGCAATCGGCGCCGCCGCAATACCGAGCGGCCCCTCCTGTCGCCTGCCGTGCCCTTCCGCATCGGTGACACCTTCCGCGACCGGATTCACTCCGGAAAGCGTCCGAATTTCTTCCGGACGTGGTCGCGTCATCGTGCCGCAGAAAACGCCGGCCGGACACCCTCGGCCGGCGATCCGTGAATCCGATCCCCGTATGACCGTGGCGCCTCTCGTATGACGCAATAGCGTCATACGAGAGTCCACCCGGTCATACGGGTGCGCGTTCGGCACGGCGAGGGGGCGAGGCATCGGGCACGGCAAGGGGCGAGGCATCCGGCACATCCGGATGCGGGCACGCGCGCCGCCGGTGCCGTTAGCCGCGCCTCAGCCGGGCGGGTGGCCGCCGAGCGCCGCGGTGAGTTCGCGGGCGCCGGCGAGCACCGGATCGGCGAGCTCCGCGAAGTCCTGCCCGCAGCCGTCCGGCCCCAGGTGCGCGGCGGGACACCAGTGGGCGACGGTGACGCCCAGCGCGGCCAGCGGCACGCCGTTGTGGTCGAAGACGGCGGCGGCGACCGACGCCGTGCCGGCCGACACCCGGCCGTCCTCGACCGCCCAGCCGCGCCTCCGGGTCGCGGTGAGGTCGCGGCGCAGCGCGGGCAGCGTCTCCGGCCCGCGGCCCGTGCGCAGCACGAACGACTCGCGCGCCGGGAACACCGCGCGCACCTGCCCCGGCGGCAGGTGCGCCAGGATCGAGAGCCCGGTCGCGGTCAGGCCGGCCGGCAGCCGGACGCCGACCTCGGTGACCAGGGTGGGCCCGGCCCGCCCGCCCTTCACCTTGGCGAGGTAGAGCGTCTCTGCGCCGTGCAGCACGCCCAGATGCGCCGTCGCCCTGGTGGTCGCGCTCAGCCGGCCGAGCACGGACCGGCTCGCCCGCTCGAGCGGGTCGCCGCGGAGGTAGGCGGTGCCGATCTCGAACGCGGCCAGCCCCAGGCCCCAGCGCCGCTCGTCGGGCAGGTGCACCGCGAAGCCCGCCGCGGCCAGCCCGGTGAGCAGCTCGTAGGTGGTGGACCGCGGCAGGCCGAGCTCCCGCGCGACGGCGGCGGCGGAGAGCGGCGTGGCCCGCTCGCCGAGCAGGCGCAGCACGGCCAGCCCGCGCCGCAGCGCCGGCACCGGCGGTTCCTGAACCGCCGCGGCCCTGGCGTCGCGCTCCGTCACGTGTCCGGTATACCGGACACAATCCCGGCCGGCGGACTCGCGCCGCGGGCGCGCCCGGCATCCAATGAACCGGTGACCGCCTCCCCGTCCCGCACGGCCGCCGCCGACGGTGGCAGCACGGTCCCGCTGACGCCGTCGCCGATCCGGCGCGATCAGGTCGTCGACGTGGCGCGCCGCGGTCGACCGGTCTCGATCACCGGCGACGCCATGGCCGCGATGACGGCGGCGCGCGCCGTGGTGGAGGCGCTGGCCGGCGACGACCGCCCGCACTACGGCATCTCCACCGGCTTCGGGGCGCTCGCCACCACGTCCATCGCGCCCGGCCGGCGCGCCGACCTGCAGGCGTCGCTGATCCGCTCGCACGCGGCGGGCACCGGTCCCGCCGTCGAGGCCGAGGTGGTGCGCGCGATGATGCTGCTCCGCCTGTCGACGCTGGCGACCGGGCGGACCGGGATCGCGCCGGCGACCGCCGCCGCGCTGGCCGGCATGCTGAACGCCGGCATCGTGCCGGTGGTGCCCGAGTACGGATCGCTGGGCTGCTCCGGCGATCTCGCGCCGCTCGCGGCGGTCGCGCTGGCCCTGCTCGGCGAGGGCGAGGTGGTCGACGGCCGCGGTCGGCGCCGCCCCGCGGCCGACGCGCTGGCGGACCACGGGCTGCGGCCCGTGGTGCTGGCCGAGAAGGAGGGCCTGGCGCTGATCAACGGCACGGACGGCATGCTGGGCATGCTGGTGCTGGCCATCGCCGACCTGGAGATCCTGCTGGATGCAGCCGATCTCGCGGCCGCGATGTCGGTCGAGGCGCTGCTCGGCACCGACCGGGTGTTCGCCGCCGATCTGCAGGCGCTGCGGCCGCACCCCGGGCAGGGCCGGAGCGCGGCGCGGATGGCCGCCGCGCTGGCGGGCTCGCCGATCGTCGCCTCGCACGCCGGCCCCTCGGATCCGCGGGTGCAGGACGCCTACTCGCTGCGCTGCTCGCCCGCGGTGCACGGCGCTGCCCGCGACACGGTCGACCACGCGACCGCGGTCGCGGAGCGAGAACTGGCCAGCGCCATCGACAATCCGGTGATCCTGCCGGACGGCCGGGTGGAGTCGAACGGCAACTTCCACGGCGCGCCGATCGCCGCCGTGCTGGATTTCCTGGCCATCTCCGTCGCCGACGTCGCCGGGATCAGCGAGCGCCGGACGGACCGGATGCTGGACACGGCGCGCTCGCACGGGCTGCCGCCGTTCCTGGCGCACGAGGTCGGGGTCGACTCGGGGCTGATGATCGCGCAGTACACCCAGGCCGGGATCGTCGCCGAACTCAAGCGTCTCGCCGTGCCGGCCTCCGTCGACTCCATTCCGTCGTCGGCGATGCAGGAGGATCACGTGTCGCTCGGCTGGCACGCCGCGCGCAAGCTGCGCCGCGCGGTGGACGGTCTGCGCCGCGTGCTCGCCATCGAGATGCTCACCGCGGCGAGGGCCCTGGACCTCCGGGCGCCGCTCCGGCCCGGTCCGGTGACCGGCGCGGTGCTGCGCGCCATCAGGTCCAGGGTGCCGGGCCCGGGCCCCGATCGCCATCTCGGCCCCGAGATCGATGCCGTCGTCGACCTGCTCGCCGGCGGTGCCATCACCGCGGCCGCCGCGGAGCCGGCGCCATCCTCCGCACCAGCCCAGGAGAAGCCATGACAGCCACCCGATTGCCGAAGGACTCGACCACCGCCGCGACCGGCCTGCCCGGCGCGCGCCCGGTGCGCGCCGCCAGGGGCGGGACGATCAGCACCCGCGGCTGGTCCACCGAGGCCGCGCTGCGGATGCTGTCGAACAACCTCGACCCCGACGTGGCCGAGGATCCGGACAACCTGGTGGTCTACGGCGGCACCGGCCGCGCGGCCCGGGACTGGGCCAGCTTCGACGCCATCTGTCGCACCCTCACCGAGCTGCGAGATGACGAGACCCTGCTGGTGCAGTCCGGCCGCCCGGTCGGTGTGCTGCGCACCCACGAGTGGGCGCCCAGGGTGCTGATCGCCAACTCGAACCTGGTCGGCGACTGGGCGACCTGGCCCGAGTTCCGCCGGCTGGAGGCGCTGGGTCTGACCATGTACGGCCAGATGACGGCGGGCTCGTGGATCTACATCGGCTCGCAGGGCATCGTGCAGGGCACCTACGAGACCTTCGCGGCGGTGGCCGAGAAGCTCGCCGCGCGCCCCGGCATCGGGCCGGCGGCCGGCGGCGGCCTCGCCGGCACCCTCACCGTCACCGCCGGACTCGGCGGGATGGGCGGCGCGCAACCGCTCGCGGTCACGCTGAACGGCGGCGCGGCCCTCGTCATCGAGTGCGACCCGGCCAGGGCGCGCCGGCGGGTGGACACCCGCTATCTCGACGTGCTCGCCGAGACCCTCGACGAGGGCATCGATCTCGCGCTGGCCGCGCGGGACGGCGGGCGCGCGGTGTCGATCGGGGTGATCGGCAACGCCGCCGACGTGCTGCCCGAGTTGCTGCGCCGCGGCGTCCCCGCGGACATCGTGACCGACCAGACGAGCGCACACGACCCGCTGGCCTACCTGCCCAGCGGGGTGTCGCTGGAGGACTGGCACGAGTACGCGGCCGCCAAGCCCGAGGAGTTCACCGCCAGGGCGCGGGAGTCCATGGCCCGGCACGTCGAGGCGATGGTGGGTTACCTGGACGGCGGCGCCGAGGTGTTCGACTACGGCAACTCGATCCGCGGCGAGGCGCTGCTCGGCGGGTACTCGCGCGCGTTCGACTTCCCCGGGTTCGTCCCGGCCTACATCCGGCCGCTGTTCTGCGAGGGCAAGGGGCCGTTCCGCTGGGTCGCGCTGTCCGGCGACCCGGCGGACATCCGCGCCACCGATCGGGTGGTGCGCGAGCTGTTCGCGGACGACGACAAGTTGCAGCGCTGGATGCGCCTCGCGCCGGAGCGGATCGCCTTCCAGGGCCTGCCGGCCAGGATCTGCTGGCTCGGCGCGGGGGAGCGGCACCTCGCCGGCCTGCGGTTCAACGAACTCGTTGCCGCGGGGGAGGTCTCGGCACCCATCGTGATCGGCCGCGATCACCTCGACGCGGGCTCGGTGGCCTCGCCGTACCGGGAGACCGAGTCGATGGCCGACGGCAGCGACGCGATCGCGGACTGGCCCCTGCTCAACGCGCTGGTGGCCACCGCGTCCGGGGCCAGCTGGGTGTCGATCCACCACGGCGGCGGCGTCGGCATCGGCCGGTCCATCCACGCCGGGCAGGTGACCGTGGCCGACGGCACCGACCTGGCCGCGGCGAAGCTGACCCGGGTGCTGACCAACGACCCGGCGATGGGCGTGCTCCGGCACGTCGACGCGGGCTACCCGGAGGCGGTGCGCGCGGCGGGGCGGGTCGGCCTGCAGGTGCCGATGCTCGGCGGGGACGGCGCGGCGGCCGCGGCCGGGTCCGGCGGATCGACGCCGGACGAACCATCGACATCCGGCCCGGCGGCACGGGAGGATGCGGTGTGAAATCCGGCCGATCACCCGCGGATGCGACCCGGTTCACCTCCGCGTGGGCTGAGCTGGCCGGCATCGGGCGCGACCACCTCCTCGGCGGGTACTCCCGGCACGCCTTCGACGACTCCGAGACGCAACTGCGGCAATGGTTCACCGAGCAGGCGCAGCGCCGCGGGCTGTCCGTCGAGATCGACCGCAACGGCAACCTGTGGGCCTGGTGGGGCCCGCCTGGGACGGACGCGGTGGTCACGGGGTCGCACCTGGACTCGGTCCCCGGCGGCGGCGCCTTCGACGGACCGCTCGGCGTGCTCTCCGCGCTGCTCGCCGTCGATGAGCTGCGGCTGCGCGGGGTGAAACCGTCGCGGCCGCTCGCGATCGCGTGCTTCGCGGAGGAGGAGGGCGGCCGGTTCGGGGTGCCGTGCCTGGGTTCTCGCCTGATGACGGGGGCGATCGACGCGGATCACGTGCGGCGGCTGCACGACCCGGACGGAATCTCCTTCGCCGACGCCGCCCGTCGCGTCGGCTTCGACATCTCGGCCATGGGTGCGGATCCCGCCCGGCTCGCCGGCATCGGCACCGTCGTCGAGCTGCACATCGAGCAGGGCCGGCTGCTGCTGGCGGCCGATCCGACGGCCGTCGTCGGCATCGGGTCCGAGATCGTCGCGCACGGGCGCTGGCGGATCACCGTGGCGGGCCAGGGCAACCACGCCGGCACCACGCGCGCATCCGACCGGCACGATCCGATGATTCCTGCAGCCGCCGCCGTGCTCGCCGCGCGCCGCGAGATCACCCGGCACGACGGGGCTGTCGCCACGGTCGGTCGGATGCGCCCGATCCCGGGCGGCACCAACGTCATCGCCTCGTCGGTGCAGCTCTGGCTGGACGTCCGGCACGGCTCCGCGGTGGACACCGCCCGGTTGGTCGACGACATCGTCTCCGCGGTGCGCGAGGAGGCGGCGGCGGAGGGCTGCACCGTCGTGGTGCAACGCGAGTCCAACAGCGACCGGGTCGCCTTCGACGCCGCGCTGGGGCTGCAGCTCTCCGCCCTGCTCGACGCCCCGATCATCCCGACCGCGGCCGGCCACGACGCCGGGGTGCTCGCCGCGCACGTGCCCACCGCGATGCTGTTCGTCCGCAACCCCTCCGGGGTCTCCCACGCACCGGACGAGCATGCGGACGCGACGGACTGCACGGCCGGGATCGACGCGCTCGCCGACGTGCTGGAGAACCTGTTGGCCGGGTCCGACCACGCGTCGGGCCGGGACCTTCTCCGGTGACGCCGCCGGCCGCGCCCGCCACGGTGTTCCGGTGCGAGCACGCCTGGATCGACGGTCATGTCCGCTCCGACGTCGACATCGCCTGCGCCGCAGGACGCATCGTCTCCATCGAACCGAGCGGCGCCGGTGCTGCCGCCGCCGGCGCGACCGTCGAGCGGCTGCCGGGGCTGGTGTTCCCGGGATTCGCCGACGCCCACTCGCATGCCTTCCACCGCGCGCTGCGCGGCCGGACGCACGACCGTGGCGGCACCTTCTGGACGTGGCGCGACGACATGTACCGGCTGGCCGAGCGACTCGACCCGGACTCCCTGCGCGCTCTCGCGTTCGCCACGTACGTGGAGCTGCTGTGCGCCGGATACACCGCGGTCGGAGAGTTCCACTACCTGCACCACGGCGCCGGCGGCCGGCCGTACGACGATCCCAACGCGATGGGTTGGGCGGTCGTGGACGCCGCCGACGCGGCGGGGATCGGCCTGACGCTGCTCGACGTCGCATACCTGGCAGGCGGTTTCGGTGAGCCGGTGAGTGGCGCTCAGGAACGCTTCGCCGATGCCGACGCGGAGGCGTGGGCGGCACGGGTGGATGAGTTGCGGGCCTCGTCCGGCAGGGTCGTCGGGTCCGGCGGCGTCGCGCGCGTCGGCGTGGCGGTGCACTCGGTCCGGGCCGTGCCGCCCAGGCAGCTGCCCGCGGTGGCGGCGGCCGCGCTCAAGGCCGACGCGGTGCTGCACGCGCACCTGTCCGAGCAGGCCGCCGAGAACGACGCCGCGATCGCCGCCACGGGGGCGACGCCCACCCAGCTGCTCGCGGATGCGGGCGCGCTCGGCCCGCGCACGGCGCTCGTGCACGGCACCCACCTGACCGACGCCGACGTGGAGATCATCGGCCGGCACCAGAGCGCGGTCGTGATCTGCCCGACCACGGAGGCCGATCTCGCCGACGGGCTGCCCGCGGCGCCGCGGCTCTCCTCGGCCGGCGCCCGCCTCGCCCTCGGCGGCGACCAGCACGTCGTCGTCGACCCGTTCGCGCAGGCGCGGGGTCTCGAGTACGGCGAGCGACTCGCCCGCGGCCGCCGCGGCGCGTTCTCCCCCGCAGCCCTCGTGACGGCCGCCTGCCAGACCTCGCACGACGCGATCGGCTCGCCGGCCGGCGTCCTCGAGCCGGGCGCGCCCGCCGACCTGGTCGCCGTCCGGCTGGACACCGCGCGCACCGCGGGGAGCGCGCCGGAGCAGCTGGTGATGGCCGCCTCCGCGGCGGATGTGGCCGTCGTGGTGGTCGGCGGCGCCGTACTGGCCCGCGACGGGCGGCACGTCGTGCACGGCGATCCGGGCCCGCTGCTCGCCGCCGCGGTCGCCGCGGCCTGGGCGGAATGACCGCGCCGCCGCCGGCTCTGCCGCCGAGATCCACGGTGCTGACGGGCATCTCGCACCTGGTCAGCAACGACGAGAACGCCGGGCGCGGACCGCTGGGCATCGTGCCCGACGCGGCGGTCGTGTGGGAGGGCGGCACCGTCGCGTGGGTCGGCCCGTCGGCGGCGGCACCGGACGCCGACGAGGCGTTCGACGCCGGCGGCCGCGCCGTGCTGCCGGGCTGGGTGGACTCGCACGCGCACGCCGTGTTCGCCGGCGACCGGTCGGCGGAGTTCACCGCGCGGATGGCCGGCCGTCCCTACACCGCCGGCGGCATGCAGGTGACCGTCGCGGCGACCCGCGCGGCGTCCGACGCCGACCTGCTGGCCGGCGCCCGCCGGATCCGCTCGGAGATGCTGCGCGGCGGGACGACCACCGCGGAGACCAAGACCGGGTACGGCCTCACGGTGGCGGACGAGCGGCGGCTGGCCCGCGCCGGGCATGCCGCCGGATTCGACGAGATCACCTTTCTGGGCGCGCATGTCGTGCCACCAGAGTTCGCCGGCGACCCCGACGGCTTCGTGGATCTGGTGTGCGGCGACATGCTGCGCGCCGTGGTGGGCGACGTCGGATGGGTCGACGTCTTCTGCGAGACGGGCGCTTTCGACCTGGCCCAGTCCCGCCGGGTGCTGCGCGCCGGCGCGGCCGCCGGGCTCGGGGTGCGGGTGCACGGGAACCAGCTCGGGCCCGGCCCCGGCGTGCGGCTCGCGGTCGAGTGCGGTGCCGCGTCCGTCGACCACTGCACGCACCTCGCGCCGGCCGACCTCGCCGCGCTGTCGGGCGCGCGGACCGTCGCGACGCTGCTGCCGATCTGCGACCTGTCCACCCGGCAGCCGCCCGCGCCCGGCCGCGAGCTGCTCGACGCCGGGGCGCGGGTGGCGCTCGCGTCGAACTGCAATCCGGGGTCCAGCTACTCGTCCTCGATGAACCTCGCGGTCGCGCTGGCGGTGCTGCAGTGCCGGCTGACGGCGGACGAGGCCGTCCGCGCCGCCACCGCGGGCGGCGCCGCCGCGCTGCGCAGGACCGACGTCGGCGTGATCCGCCCGGGCGCGCGCGCCGACCTGCACGTGCTCGACGCACCGAGCCACGACTACCTGGCGTATCGCCCCGGGGCGCCGCTGACCCACGCGGTGTTCGCGGGCGGCGTGCGCGTGGTCTGAGGGCAGGGCCGGTCGCCGCGGCGGGCGGCGTGCGCCGCGGCGCTCGGACCGCCGTACTCCGACGCCTACCGCACCAGCAGCTCGGCCAACTCGGCGTGACGCAGCAGGGCGCGCCGGACCCAGTTGTCGACAACGATGCCGCCGGGCACCGGGGAGCCGGCGTCGTCCAGCGCGATCCGCAGCTCGGCGAGCGGGACGGCGATTGGCGGCCCCGCCGCCTTCTCGCCCGCGACGGCGCCGCCGGTGGCCGCCCCGGGATCCAGATCCATCGTGTCCTCCGCCGCGAGCCGGCCGAACCATCGCAGCTGCACCTCGGACCGTTCGGCCGGCCCGGCGGCGTCGATCTCCTCGAGCGCGCGGACCGCGAGTGCATCCGTCGCGGGCACGACGCCGAGCAGCTGGGCCAGTCGCGGATGGCGCGCCGCCGGCGCCGCCGGCGCGGGACCGCCGACGAGGTGCACACGACCGCGCTCGACCACGCGGGAGAACTCGGGTGTGCCGTCGTCGTCACCGGCCGGGACCGGGACCGGCATCGGGCGGTCCGGCACTGCCTCGTGGCACAGCACGACGTGCGCGACCAGCGCGGGCCCGTCGTCGGTCGCGATGCGCTCGCCGCCATGCGCCAGCGCCCAGCCGGCCACGTCCAGTTGCACCGCGTCGTGCACGGGCAGCTCCCGGCCGAACCCGTCCACCGCCATACCGGCGGCGACGCTGACATCGCCGGCCGCCGGTCCGGCCTCGACCCGCAGGCCGCAGACCACGCCCCAGCCGTGCAGCGAGGCCGCGTGCAACCACGACTTGCCCCTGGCGTAGGCCTGCTCTGCGGCCAGATCGTCGCCAGCGAGCAGCCTCCCGGTGAAGAACCGGGGTGATTCGAACGGGCGGCTCGTGGGAGCTGGCATGCCCGCAGCCTAGGGACCGGGCGGGGATCAGGTGTGGCTGAGGAAGATCGCATCCAGCGGGTCGCCAGGCGCGTCGAGCACGCGGATGCCCGCGAAGCCGGCCTGCGCGAGCAGCCGGCGAGCCTGCTGTTCGCCGAACGCCGCGCCCAGCCCCGCGCCGCCCTCCGCGAGCGAGACGGTCAGGCAGTGCAGCGTGCTGACGCCGTAGAGCAGCGGCGCGAACGGGACACCGACGTTGTCCTCGAGCTCGCTCGACACCCGCGGCTCCTTCAGGAAGAACGTCCCACCGGGCACGAGCCCCTCGCGGATCCGTGCGAGCACGGCGGGCGGGTCGGCCTGGTCGTGCAGCGCATCGAACATGAAGACCGCATCGCACGGCGGGTCGATGCGCACGGTGGCCGCGTCGGCGGCGTGGAACGAGACGTTGACCAGGCCCAGCGACGCGGCCTCGAGCCGGGCGCGCTCGACCGCGCCGGGATCGAGGTCGTAGCCGGTGAACGTCGAATCGGGGAAGGCCGTGGCCAGCAGGACGAGGGCATGGCCGGTCCCGCAGGCGATGTCGGCCGCCCGCGCGCCCGCCCACAGCCGCTCGGTCAGCCCCGGGGCAAGGGGGAGCAGTGCGTCGACGAGCAGCTCGTCGTACGCCCCGCGGCCGAGACCGTCCATCACCTCGGTGAACTCGGGTCGGTAGGCCGAGTACGGCACGCCGCCGCCGTCGCGGAACGCGGTGGTCACCGCGGGGATGTGCCGGGCGAGGAGGCCGCTCAGCTGACTGAGCGGCGCCAGGTTCATTGCGCCCCGGCCGGCGAGGCACGCGGCGTGGGCCGGCGGCAGGCGGTAGGTGCGGGTCGCGGCGTCGAACTCCACGACGCCACCGGTGACCATGCCGCCCAACCATTCCCGGACGTACCGCTCCTGCAGTCCGGCGCCCGCGGCGAGGGCGGGACCGGTCGCGGGCCCACCGCTGCTCATCGCCTCGAACAGGCCGGTCCGGTGACCGAGGTCGATCATCGCGGTCAGCATGGCGTCGGTGAGCATGCCCATCAGGCGCCCGGCGAACGCACCGACGTCGGCGTCGTCGGGCGGGGGATCGGCCGCTGCCGCGGACGTCGCGGCAGGAGGCATAGGGGTCATCTCGGCGGACATCTCGGGGGACGTCGCGGGGGACGACATGGGAGGAGACTGCGCTGTCATTCCTTCGACGGTAGGGCGGCGTGCGCCGCCCGTCATGAGGCGTTCACCTCATCTCGGCACCGTTGCCGTGGTCAGAGATCCTCGGGCAGGAGGTCGTGCTGCACGGCGAACAGGCTCGCCGACGCGCGGTTCGTCGCATCGATCTTGGCGTAGATGTGTTCGACATGGTTGCCCGCCGTCTTCGGCGAGATCGACAGCCGCTCACCGATCTGGCGGTTCGAGCAGCCGCGCGCCAGCAGCGTGAGCACCTCGACCTCGCGGGCCGTCAGGCCGGCGGGACGCTCGGGACCACGCGGCGTGCGGTGTCCGGCGGCGGTCAGCACCGCGTCCACCGCGTCGCCGTCCAGGTGCCCGACGCGGACGTCGGCCCGCAGCTGCGCCGCGGCGTCGTCGGCGGTTCGGGCGCGCCGATGCGGCCGGGGTTCCCGCATCGCCCGGTACGCGTCGGCCGCGCCGAGCAGTCGTGCGGACGATGAGATTGCCTGTCCCGAAACACCTCGCGGGTATCCGGACCCGTCCAGGTGCTCCCGCTGCTGCGCGGCGATGCGGCCGAGCGGGGCCAGCGCGGGCGATTGGCCGAGCATGCGCCCCGTGATGTAGGGGTGCATGCGGACCCGCTCCCACTCGCCGGGGCCGAGCGGCCCCGCCTTGTCCCAGATGGCGTTCGACACGCCCAACCGGCCGAAGTCGTGCACGTAGGCCGCCCGCCGCAGCGTGCGCACGTCTCCGACCGGCAACCCGGATATCGTGCCGGCGGCCACCGCCAGCTCGGCGACCGACCGCGAGTGCCCGAGCGTGTACGGCGATTTCAGGTCGACGAAGTCGGCGATCGCCAGCAGGGCCGCGTCGAAGCCGTCGCCGTCGAGCTGGACGTCCAGCGCCGGCTCGGCGTCGATGACCCGCTGCCAGGTGTCGACCGCTTCGACGGCGTCGAAGATCTCGGCCGCACGTTCGCTCAGGAGGTCGACGAGCGCCGGGTCGAACTGGCTCCCGCCGCGGGAACGGGCGAGGCCGAGGGCCGCCGGGCGGCCGCCCGTGCGGTGGGCGACCTCGACGAATTCTGCGAGCTGGCTGATCCGGGAGGCGATCGGGATCGCCCGCCCGGCTGCGCCCGCCGGCCAGCCGCGCCCGTCCCAGCGCTCGTACGACCCGCCCAGCGCCTCGTGCACGGCCGGCGGTAGCCCCAACTGATCCGCCAGGGTCTGCGCGAGCCGCGCGTGCTGCCCGACCATCGCGTCCACGTCGCGGTGGCCGCGGAAGGCGAACTCGAGTCCGGTCCGGAAGCGGTGCAGCGGCGGACGTCCCGCACCCACCCTGCGCAGCATCGCCGCCGCCGCGCGCGGACCCACCAGCCCGTGTCGGAACTTGTCGGCCTTCAGTTCGATGTCGTCGCCGAACCACTTGGCCTGCTCGTGGGCGTCCGAGTGGCAGCCGACGCTGACGAGCAGCGCGGTGTAGTAGACGGCCGACCTCTCGCGACCGTCGAGGCTCGCGCACTCCGCGAGCCGCAGCGCGATCAGGCACTGCCGCAGCACGTGCTCCATCGGCTGGCCGAATCCGAGGTCGATGCCGAGGGACAGCGCCGCGACCAGTTCCGCCAGCCTGACGCCTGGCGCGTCCGGCTCGTCAGCCATGCCAGACGCTACCAAGCCGGAACGCCGCCGAGTCCGGTCCCGCGATGGCGCGGTCGGCCGGCGGCGACCGGCTCAGATCAGGTCGGCGAGCAGCGCGGCGGCGCGCCGGGCACCGTCGGTCTCCACCGGCCGGTAGTCGACGGGCGCCGTCATCGTGCCGACCAGCCCGGCCGCGAACGCGGCGGGATCGGCGGTTCGTTCGTACTCCATGCAGCGTCCGGCACCGTACCCCTCGAGCCGGTGCCGGACGTGGTAGTTCTGCTCGAAGTGGTGCCGGAGCGGCACGTACAGGAACGGGCGCCGGGCCGCGGTCAGCTCCATGCAGGTGGACAGGCCGCCCTGGACGACCGCGAGGTCGCACGCGGCCAGGTGCAGGTACAGATCGGGGAGGTAGCCCGTCACGGTCGCGCCGTCGGGGACCGGCACCGCTGCCGGGTCGATGCGCGGCCCGGTGACCACCACGAAGCGCAGCTCGGGCGCGAGGAGGCGCGCCCGGGGAATCGCGGCGACGACCCGCCGCAGCAACGGGCCGCCCACGCCCGATCCGCCCACCGTCACCACGCACACCCGCTCGTCCGGCCGGTACCCGAGGCGATCCCGCAGCGCGTCCCGGTCTCTCGTCTCGCCGGAGTCGAAACCCGTGACGTACCCGGCGAAGTCGAAGTTCTCCGCCGTCCACTCGCGGATGCCGGGCAGCCCCGGCCCGAAGGAATCCGGCACGATGTCCCTGGCATTGCCGACGAAGATCGAACGATCCCGCAGCCGGCGGAATCGCGCGCGCTGCTCGAGCATCTCGGCGTTGTAGTCGGCGGTGAGCGCGGCCTCGTCCGGGCCGCCGTCCGGCATCGGCAGCCAGCCGACGAAGTCGGTGAACCACGCGAACGCCCCGCGCTTGCGCTCGGGGTTCTCGTGCAGGAAATGATCGACGTCCCAGGCCTCGTCGCCGATCACGAGGTCGTAGTGCTCCTCGTCGATCAGGTCGGCGAAGACGCCGAAGTTGTTCACCAGGATGTCGTCCATCCGGCGGATGGCCTGGAACGCATGCAGGTCGTGCTCTCCGCACTCCTGCTCGAAGTGGCCGGACTCGCTGGCCAGGGCGGCCGACGCCGGGTGCACGGTCTCGTCGCGGTCGCGCAGCACGCGCGTGACGGGATCCTGGGCGAGCCAGTCGATCTGCAGGTCCGGGTGCAGCAGGCGCAGCTCGTCGGCGATCGCCACGTCGCGCCGTGCGTGGCCGAGCCCGATCGGGGACGACAGGTACAGCGCCTTCCTGCGTCGGTTGCGGGCGCGCACCACATCCCGCTGCGGCGGCCGCGCGGCGGGTCGCGCGGCGAAACGCTCGGCAAAGCGCCGGATCTCGGCGTTCACGAGCACCGGCTCCCGCGACGGCAGGCCGTGCCCGGCACCCTCGACCAGCATCAACTCGCCGCCCGTGGCGCTGGCCAGCCGATCGCCGATCGACGCGGGGCGGATGCGATCCTCCGCGCCGTGCATCACCAGCACCGGGCACCGCACGCGGCGGCACAGCTGATCGAGCGTGGGCTGGCCGGGCTCGTCGATGCGCTGCCGCGGCACGGTGTCGACGAGCGTCGCCGGATCGGTCTCGGCCGACCACCGCACCATGTCCTCGATCTGCTTCGTCGAATGCGGTTCGGCGAACATCTCGCCGAAGAAGAAGCGGGTGAACTCGGGGTACCCGCCGTTCAGCCAGACGTGCCGGTTGTAGGACGCCCAGCCGGTCGTGGTGTCGTGCCGCCGGTCCCAGGGATAGCGGTCCCGCGCGGGGCTCGTGATGTCCGGGAAGCCGCACGCGGGGCCCAGCGCGACGAGACCGTGCACGCGGTCCGGATGGCCGGCCGCGACGTGCACCATCCAGGTCGCGGCGCAGGACAGCCCGACCAGCACGGCCCGCTCAACGCCGGCCGCGTCGAGCACCGCGACCGCATCCGCCGCAAACTCCCGGTTGGCGTACGCGGCCTCGCCCGTCGGCCGGGACGACCGTCCCGATCCCCGCCCGTCGAAGGTGATCACGCGGAAATGCCTGGAGAGATAGGGGATCTGCAGCTTCCAGCACCGTGAGTCGACGATGGACCAGGTCGGCATCAGCAGGAGGGTCGGTGCACCGTCGCCGCGTCCGTCGCTGCGTCCGTCGACGTCGCCGTAGGCAGCCCAGGCCAGCCGCACGTCGCCGCGGGCGGCGACGCCGGTGCGGTCCGGTCGCCGCGCCCGCGGCTCGTGGGTGTCCATCGTGGCTCCCTGCGGTCCGGTGCCCGGTGTCAGGGACGGACCTCGTACACCTGGTTGAACGGAGTCTGCGCCGCCAGCCGGAAGCCCGCGAACCCGCCCGCGGTCGTCACATCGTGGATGCGGGCCGGGCCCGCCTGCGTGCCGAGGGCCATGCCGACGTCCTGCGCGAGGGACGACGGCGTGCACAGCAGCGTCGAGAACCCGTAGTAGGCGCGGCCGATCGGGTTGATGTTGTCCTCGATCGCGTCGCCCGCCGCGGGCTCGACGACCATCCAGGTGCCGTCGTCGGCGAGGGCCTCGCGGATCCGCCGGGCGGCGCCGACGGGATCGCCCATGTCGTGCAGCGCGTCGAAGACGGTCACGAGATCGAACCCCGAGCCCGAGATCTCGGTCGCGGGGGCGACCTCGAAGGTGATCCGGTCCGCGACGCCGGCGGCCGTCGCGCGCTCGCGGGCCGTCTCGATGGACTCGGCGTGGTAGTCGGAGGCGACGAAGCAGGAGTTCGGGAACGCCTGCGCCATCAGGATCGTCGACGCACCGTAGCCGCAGCCGACGTCCGCCACCAGCGCGCCCCGCTCCAGCTTCGCGACGACGCCGTCGAGCGCCGGCAGCCACTCGGCGACCAGGTGCGCGTTGTAGCCGGGCCGGAAGAACCGCTCGCAGCCGACGTGCACGTCCAGGTTGTGCTCGTGCCAGCCGACGCCGTCGCCGTCCCTTGCCGCGCTGATGATGGCCGGCGCGTCCCGCACGGTGCCGTGCGCGAGCTGGAAGAACCCGGGCAGGTAGGCCGGGCTGGACTCGTCCGTCAGCGCGATGGCGTGCTCGGGCGGCAGCGTGAACCGCCCGCTCGGGGGGTCGTATTCCACGTACCCGCCGGCGGCCTGCGCCGACAGCCACTCGCGGGCGTACTTCTCGCCGGTGCCGGTGCGCTCCGCGAGTTCGGCCGCGGTGAGCGGCGTCCCGGCGAGCGCGCGGTAGTAGCCGAGCTCGTCGCCCATCAGGACCAGCGCGCAGTTGAGCGTCGCGCCCACCTCGTCCACCGCCCGGAAGACGAAGCCCATCAGCTTGTCGGTGTCGATCGGGGTGTCGATCGGGGTGTCGATCGGGGTGTCGATTGGGGTGTCGATCGGGGCGACCGCGTCACTGGCCGTCGGGTTCTCGCTCACGGCTGTCACGCCGGTCCTCCTCGCGGGTGCGGCGCGGTCCGGATGACCCCGCCGTGCGACCAGCGTCGGAGTTCGGCCGACGCCGCCGCATCCACGGGCCCCCCTAGTGATCGCGGGTGCTCGCGGGGACACCTCGTGGGGTGGACACTCTCCCGCATGCTCGTCGGCCGGGAGCGCGAGCGCCAGACCATCGACGCGCTGATCGCCGGCGCGAGGCTCGGGCGCAGCGCCGTGCTGCTGGTGACCGGCGATCCGGGGATCGGCAAGACCGCGCTGCTGACCGACGTCGCGGAGTCGCTCGACGGCATGCGGGTGCTGCGGGCGACGGGCAGCGAGGCAGAGCGCGACTTGCCCTTCGCGGCGCTGGACCAGCTGATGCGGCCCGGCGCGGCCGATCTGGAGCGGATCCCGCCGCCGCAGGCCAGGGCGCTCGGCATCGCGCTGGCGCTGCAGCCGGGGGAGAGCGCGGACCGGTTCGCCGTCGGCGCCGCGGTGCTGAGCCTGCTCACCCGGTGGTGCGAGGATCGCCCGCTGGCCGTGCTGGTCGACGACGCGCACCTGCTCGATCAGCCGTCCGCGGAGGCGCTCTCGTTCGCCGCGCGCCGATTGCTGGCCGATTCCGTGCTGCTCATGCTCGGCGCGCGCTCGGGCGAGCGGAGCGTCCTCACGGAGGCCGGTCTGCCGGAGCTGCGCCTCGGTGGCCTCGACGCCGACGCGACCCGCCGGCTCGCCACTGCCGTCGCCGGGCGCGCCGTCGGGGCCCGGCAGGCGGCGGCGCTGCAGGACGCGACGGGCGGCAACCCGCTCGCGGTGCGTGAGCTGGCGCGCGACTCGAGCCCCACGCGGGGCGGCTCGCCGGACTCACCGATGCCGGTGCCGGGCACGCTGTCCGAGCGGTTCGCGGCCAGGGCCGCCGGGCTCGACGCCGCAGCCCGGACGGCGCTGCTGGTCGCCGCGGCGAGCGACGGTGACGTGGCCGTGGTGGGCGGGGCGTGCGAACGGCTGGGTGTCCCGATGTCGGCGCTGGCCGCTGCGGAGAACGCAGGGCTGGTCGGCGTGGCGGGGGACCGGGTGCGGTTCGCCCACCCGCTGATGCGCTCGGCGGTGTACGCGGCGGCCTCGCCCGACGCGCGCCGGGCGGCGCACGCGGCGATCGTCGATGCGCTGCCCGCCGGCGACCTCGACCGCCGCGCCTGGCACCGCTGCGACGCCACCCTCGGCGCGGACACCGCGGCGGCCGACGAGATCGAGCGGGTGGGCGCGCGGGCCGGCAACCGCGGGGCGCACGCCGTGGCGGCGACCGCCTTCGAGCGCGCCGCGGTGCTGTCGGCGGCGGAGCTCGACCGCTCCCGTCGCCTCGTGCTCGCGGGCGGCGCCGCCTGGCGGGCGGGCGACCCGGACAGATCCCTCGGCCTGCTGGATCGGATCGGTCCGCTCGCGACCGCGCCGGCCGACGCCGCCAGGGTGCCGGCCGTGCGCGGCATGATCGCGGCGCGCAACGGCGACCTCGAGTCCGCGCGGGCCGCACTGACCGCGGCGGCGGTCGCGTTCGAACCGCTCGACCGGGACGAGGCCGTCCGGCTGCACGCCGAGTCGCTCCTGGCCAGCTACCACCTCGCAGACGCGGGTGGCGCGTCGGCCAGCGCGGACGCGATCGCCGCGCTGCTCGCCCTCGGCGTCGGCGGCTGGGCGGACGCGGTCGGCTCCATCTCGATCGGCATGGCGACCGTGCTGTCCGGGGGGCACGGCTCGGAACGGATCCGCGCCGGGGTGGACGTGCTCGTCGCCGGCGCGGCCGAGCACGGTCGGATGCCGGCGACCTGGCGGACGTTCGGCGCGCTCTGGCTGCGGGAGGCGGAGACGGGCCGCCAGTTGCTGGAGGACGCGGTCGAGGACCACCGGGCGCTGGCCGATCTCGGCGAGCTGCCGTCGATCCTGTGGTACCGCGCGGTGGACAACGCCGGCACGGATGCCTGGGCGCGCGCCGCGGTCGACTACAGCGAGGCGATCTCGCTTGCCAGGGAGTTCGGCCAGACCACCGTGCTGACCATGGGTCTCGCCGGGCTGGCCCGGGTGGAGGGCCGATCCGGACGGGAGGAGAGCTGCCGCGCGCACGCCGCCGAGGCGCTGGCGTTGAGCGCCCAGCGGAACATCCGGATGGCACGCGCCTGGTCCGATCTCGCCCTCGGCGACCTCGAGCTGGCCGTCGGCCGCGCCGAGGCGGCGGTCGCGGCCTACGCCCGGATCGACGAGTGGCTCGCCGCGGCGGGCATTCTCGATCCGGACCTGTCCCCTGGACCCGACCGCGTGGAGGCCCTGCTCCGGGTCGGCCGCGGTGACGAGGCCGGCCTGTTGGCGGTCGACTACGACCGCCGGGCGCAGCGGAAGGGCCAGCCCTGGGCGCGGGCCAGGGCCGCCCGCGCGCTCGGATTGGTCTGCGACGACGGGGATCTCGACCGACTCTTCGGAGCCGCGCTGGAGCTGCATGCCACCACGCCGGACCGGTTCGAGGAGGCCAGGTCGCGGCTGGCGTACGGCTCGCGCCTGCGCAGGGCACGTCGCCGAGTGGGGGCCCGCCCGCACCTGCAGGCGGCGCTCGACGCGTTCGAGCACCTGGGCGCCCGATCGTGGGCGGCCCTGGCCGCGGACGAGCTGACAGCCACCGGCTCGATTGCGCGCCGGCGCGACACCGGTGACGCCGAGCTGCTCACTCCGCGAGAGCTGCAGATCGCCCTGTTGCTCGCCGACGGCCGGACCACCCGGGAGGCCGCCGCCGCACTCTTCCTCTCGCCGAAGACCGTCGAGTATCACCTCCGGCACGTGTACACGAAGCTCGGCATCGACTCCCGCCGCGGCCTCGCCGACCGGCTGCGCGACCTGCCGTCCGGCTGAGCGGGGACTGGTGCTCCTTCTCCACGGATGATCAACATTTCGGGGCGGTACCCGGCGCCCGTTCTCCGGCCCGGGTCGGTGATCGTCAGCGCGGACCGGTGCACCGCCACCGCTCGGCGGCGGCCTCGATCGCCGGCTCGCGGTTCACCCGCGGATCGGGAGACCTCAGGACCGGCGTGATCGCGTCGAGTGCACCGCCACCGGTCTGCTGAGCCGCGGATCGTCGCGATCTGCCCGGGTGGAGTGCACCCGAGGACCCTCGGGCGTCAGTGCACGGCGATCGGCCGCAGCGTCGGGCACCGTTGCCATCCGCGTCCAGGTACTCGCTCACCCCCGCGGTGAGCCCGTCAAACGACGGTCTCCTGCTCCTACACTCGGACCTTCGGCCCCGCGACGCCCGCGGCGCGCGGCCGGCCCGTCGGAAGGATGCATGCATGACGGACCAGGTCGCCCGGCCCGGGATCATCGGGGTGTCCACGGCCGGCCTCGCGACGACGCGGCGGCTTCTGCGCTGCGGACTGGTCGCGGGACCGCTGTTCGTCGCCGTCACCGCGATCGACGCCGTCGCCCGGCCCGGCTTCGACCTGCGGCACCACGGCATCAGCCTGCTCAGCCTCGGCGACGTCGGCTGGATCCAGGTGGCCAACTTCGTCGTCGCCGGGCTGCTGTCGGTCTCCTTCGCCGATGGCGTGCGGCGGGTGCTGGCGGGGCCGCCCAGGACAGTCGGCGCCACGGCCGCGCCACGGCTCGTCCTGGGCTACGGCGTCGGGCTGGTCTGCACCGGGCTGTTCCTCGTCGACCCAGGGTTCGGGTTTCCCCCCGGCGCCGCGACGGACCTGCCCACCGCGACGAGTTGGCACGGAGCCGTGCACGCGGCCGCCCCGCCGCTGGCCTTCCTCTCGATCATGGGGCTGACCTGCGTGTTCGCGCGCCGGTACCTCGGTCAGCGGCGCCGCTGGCGGGCGGCATGGAGCATCGCGACCGGTGCCGCGACGGCGGGGCTGATCTTCTGGCCGGGCGACGGCGGCAGCATCCGGTCCGCCGCCGCGGTGCTCGTCACCTCGGCCTGGATGACCTCCGTCGCGGCCGACCTGCTTCGGACCGCCCGGGCCGGCGCGGCTCAGATCTCGCGGAACAGCTCCAGCTTGCGCACCTGAAACTCCGCGTCGCTGATCGCTCCGGCGACGTGCAGGGCGCGGAGCTCGGCGAGCACCTCGAGCGGGTCGCGGTCCCGGTCGAGCGTGCGGTGCTCGGGGCGCACCAGCGCCTGCTGGATCCGGGTGGCGATCGCCTCGGCCTGGTTGCCGAGGATCTTGTCGACCGTCACCCTGCCGACCGGGCGCTCGGGATGTCCGTCCGCGAGCGACGCGGCCCCGAACTCGACCACCCCCAGGCCGCGGTGCATGTGCCAGCCCACCTCGGACACGTCGGCGAGGGGCACGTCCAGCGCGAACCCGCGGCCCTCGGTGGCCGGCAGGAACAGCACCCGGGTCGAGGTCACGGCGAAGATGCCGTACTGGCCGCCGGTCCTGCCCTCGACGAGCTTGAGCATGATCTCGTCGGGGCTGAGCAGCGCGGCCAGCGCGGGGAGCGCGCGATCCGTGTTGCGCCCGTAGGCGGTCGTCTCGGCGGCCGCGACGACGTCCTCGCGGACGCCGCGGTCGCGCAGCCGCTCGCCGAGCGACGGCATCTTGAACCACTTGCCGAAGGCGCTGGTCACGGCGCTCCGCCCTCCACGGCGTCGGTGCGGGGCACGCTCAGTGGGCGAACGCCGCGGTGATCACGGCGGCCTGCTCGACCTCGTGCACCCGGGCGGATCCGGCGGACGGCGCGGCCATGGCGCGCCGCGAGACCCGCTTGATCCCGGCCAGTCTCGGCAGCATCTCCGGTAGTGCCAGCGCCAGGAACGTCCACGCGCCCTGGTTCGCCGGCTCCTCCTGCACCCACCGGAAGTCGGTGACGTTCGGGTAGGCCTCGAGCGTGTAGGCAAGCTTGCGGCGCGGCACCGGGTACAGCTGCTCAAGGCGGACGATCGCGACGTCGGTGATGTTGTGCGATGACCGGAAGGCGTCGAGCTCGTAGAAGAGCTTGCCGCTGGTCAGCAGCACGGTGCGGACGTCGGCCGGATCGACCGTGTGATCGGCGATCACGGAGTCGAACTTGCCGCCCGTGAAGTCTTCGACCGAGGACACCGCCGACTTGTTGCGCAGCATCGACTTCGGGGTGAACACCACCATCGGGCGATGTACGCCGTCGAGCACGTGCCGGCGCAGCAGGTGGAAGTAGTTCGCCGGTGTCGACGGCACGGCGACCGTCATCGAGCCCTCGGCGCACAGCTGCAGGAAGCGCTCGATCCGGCCGGACGTGTGGTCCGGACCCTGGCCCTCGTGCGCGTGCGGCAGCAGCAGCACGACGCCCGACTGCTGACCCCACTTCGCCTCGCCCGACGAGAGGTACTCGTCGATCACCGACTGCGCGCCGTTGACGAAGTCGCCGAACTGCGCCTCCCACAGCACGAGCGCCTCGCGGTTCGCCACCGAGTAGCCGTACTCGAAGCCCAGCGCCGCGTACTCGGACAGGGCCGAGTCGTACACCAGCACCCGGCCCTGGTCCTCCGAGAGGTGTTGCAGCGGCAGGAACTCCGCGCCGGTGCTGCGGTCGATCAGCGCGGAGTGGCGCTGCACGAAGGTGCCCCGCCGGGAGTCCTGGCCGGACAGCCGGACCAGCCGGCCCTCCATCGCGATCGAGCCCAGCGCGAGCAGCTCGGCGAACGCCCAGTCGATGCCGCCCGAGCGGGCCATCTCGACGCGCCGGTCGAGCACCGACTTCACCCGCGGGTGCGGGCTGAAGCCGTCCGGGAACTGCACCGCGGTGTCCGCGATCCGCTGGATGGTGGCCTCGCTGACCCTGGTCTCCACCCGCGGCGGGATGGGCTGCTCGGCCTCGACGGACGGGGACGGCGCGGCGACGCCCTTCTCCAGCTCGCGCACCTCGTTGAACACCCGCTCCAGCTGGGTGTGGTAATCGCGCAGCGCCTCCTCGGCGTCCTCGGGGGAGAGGTCGCCGCGGCCGATCAGGGCCTCCGTGTAGATCCGCCGCACCGAGCGCTTGCCGTCGATGATCTGGTACATCAGCGGGTTCGTCATCGAGGGGTCGTCGCCCTCGTTGTGGCCCCGCCGGCGGTAGCAGACCATGTCGATCACGACGTCGCGGCCGAACGTCTGCCGGTAGTCGACGGCCAGCCGGGCCACCCAGACGGCGGCCTCCGGGTCGTCGCCGTTCACGTGGAAGATCGGCGCCTGGATCATCTTCGCCACGTCGGTGCAGTACTCGCTGGACCGCGACGCCTCGGGCGCGGTGGTGAACCCGACCTGGTTGTTGATGATCACGTGCACCGTGCCGCCGGTGCGGTACCCGCGCAGCAGCGAGAGGTTCAGGGTCTCCGCGACCACGCCCTGACCGGCGAACGCGGCGTCGCCGTGCAGCGCGACGGGCATCACGGTGAAGCCCTCCTCGCCGAGGTTCAGCATGTCCTGCTTCGCCCGGGCGACGCCCTCCAGCACCGGGTCGACGACCTCCAGGTGCGACGGGTTGGCGACCAGCGTGACGTCGACCTGGCCCTGGCCGAACGGGCGCACGTACTTGCCCTCGGCGCCCAGGTGGTACTTCACGTCGCCCGAGCCGTGCGCCTGGCCGGGATCCATGTTGCCCTCGAACTCGCGGAAGATCTGCGAGTAGGGCTTGCCCACGATGTTCGCCAGCACGTTGAGCCGGCCCCGGTGCGCCATGCCGAGGACGACCTCGTCCATGCCGTACTCGGCGGCCTTGTTCAGCGCCGCGTCCAGCAGCGCGATGACGGTCTCCCCGCCCTCCAGCGAGAAGCGCTTCTGCCCGATGTATTTCGTCTGCAGGAAGGTCTCGAAGGCCTCGGCGCTGTTCAGCCGGCCGAGGATGTACCGCTGCTCCTCGATCGGCGGCTTCTCGTGCTTGACCTCGACCCGCTGCTGGATCCACCGCCGCTGCGCCGGGTCCATGATGTGCATGTACTCGACACCGACCGTGCGGCAATAGGAGTCGCGCAGCACGCCGAGGACGTCGCGCAGCTTCATGAACTGCTGGTCGTTGAACCCGCCCACGGGGAACTCGCGGTCGAGGTCCCACAGGGTGAGGCCGTGGGACAGCACGTCGAGGTCGGGGTGCCGCCGCTGCCGGTAGTTCAGGGGGTCGGTGTCGGCCATCAGGTGACCGCGCGTCCGGTAGGCGTCGATGATCTCCAGCACCCTGGCGGTCTTGTCGACCGCGCCGTGCCGGCCCTCGTCGAGATCCTTGACCCAGCGCACCGGCTCGTAGGGCAGCCGGAGCGAGGTGAAGACCTCGTCGTAGAAGCCGTCCTCGCCGATCAGCAGGTTGTGGATGCGCCGCAGGAACTCCCCGGACTCAGCGCCCTGGATGATCCGGTGGTCGTAGGTCGAGGTCAGCGTCATGATCTTGGAGACGCCGATCTCGGCCAGTCGCTGGTCGGACGCGCCCTGGAACTCGGCCGGGTACTCCATCGCGCCGACGCCGATGATCACGCCCTGCCCGGCCATCAGCCGCGGCACGGAGTGCACCGTGCCGATGCCGCCAGGGTTGGTCAGCGACATCGTCGTGCCCTTGTAGTCGTCGGCGGTGAGCGAGCCGGCGCGGGCCTTGCGGACGACCTGCTCGTAGGCGTTCCAGAACTGCGTGAACGTCATCGTCTCGGCGGACTTGATGGGCACGACCACCAGCGAGCGGCCGCCGCTCTTGGTCGGCAGGTCGATCGCCAGGCCCAGGTTCACGTGGGTCGGCGTGACCACCGACGGCTTGCCGTTCACCTCGGCGAAGTGCCGGTTCATGTTCGGGTAGTCGCCGATCGCGCGCACGATCGCGTAGCCGATGAGGTGGGTGAACGAGATCTTCCCGCCGCGGTTCCGCTTCAGGAAGTTGTTGATCACGATGCGGTTGTCGGCGATCAGCTTCGCCGGCACCGCGCGCACCGAGGTGGCCGTCGGCACCTCGAGCGAGGCCTGCATGTTCTTCACGACAACGTTCGCCGCGCCGCGTAGCGGGCTCACTGTCTCGCCCGCGCCGTCCTGCGCGAGCTTCGCCGCCTTGGCCGCCTTGGCGGCGACGACGTCGTCCGGGGTGGCGGTCGTGGCGGGCCGCGTCTTGGGCCGGCCCGGGATGTCGACGGTCTCCTTGCCGCCGGCGCGGACCGGCTGGGTCGACTGGGTGGCGGTCGGAACCCGTACCGCCGCGGGCTTCTCGGCGGCGGTGCCGCCGGACGTGGCCGTCGGTGCTGCGGTCTTGGCCGGCGGCGGGGTCGACGCGCTTGCGGTGGGCTTCGCGCGCGGGGCGGGCGGCGGGGGCGGGGCCGTCCCGGGCCGGGGAGCGCCGTTGCCGGTGGTGGGCGTGGCCGGTCGGACGGTCGGGGGGGCGTCGCCGGACTCGGCGTGCCCCGTGGAGCGGGTGGGCGCGGTCTGGGTCGCGACGGCCGCTGCGCCGTTCGCCGGCTTCTCGAGCCCGGCGCTCGCCGCGTTGTCGGCGAAGAAGTCTCGCCAGATCGGGTCCACGCTCTCCGGGTCGGCCAGGAACTGCTGGTACTTCTCCTCCACGAACCAGTCGTTGGGTCCGAATTCCGGCGCGCTGGCTGAGGACACTTTCGGTCTCCGCCTGTTCTTCAACTCGGGAGTGTGTGTTGAGTCCAGGCTAACGCTCCGCGCGGCGCCGTGGCCGAAGGCGGCCGTTCGAATCGTCACTGCGTGGACAGGCCCGGGCCCACCGGTTGGGCCGTTCGGTCAGGGTGTCGACTCGACCGGCGCGACCGCGATGAGGTCCGAGTACAGCCGCGAGTACGCGCCGTGACGGGCGAGCAGCTCCTCGTGCCGGCCGTCCTCGACGATCCGGCCGTGGTCCATCACCAGGATCCGGTCGGCCCGTTCGGCGGTGGTGAGGCGGTGCGCGACGACGATGGTCGTGCGCCCCTTCGTCAGCCGGTCGGTGGCCGCCAGGACCGCCCGCTCGGCGCCCGGGTCCAGGGCGGCGGTGGCCTCGTCGAGCAGCAGGATGGTCGGCTCGACGAGTTCCGCCCGGGCGAGCGAGATGAGCTGCCGCTGGCCGGCCGACAGGTTGCGGCCGCGCTCCTGCACCGGGTGGCGGAAGCCGCCGGCGAGACCGCCGACGGCGCCCAGCGCGCCGACCGCGCCCGCGGCGGCCTCGACGTCGGCGTCGCTCGCCTCGGGCCGGCCGTACGCGATGTTGTCCCGCACGCTCCCGGAGAACAGGTGCGGCTCCTGCGGCACCACGCCCAGCGTGCGGCGGTAGGCGGCCAGGTCGAACTCCCGCACGTCCGTGCCGTCCACCCGGACCGCGCCGGACGTCGGGTCGTAGAACCGGGCGATGAGCTTGATCAGCGTCGACTTCCCGGCGCCCGTCGGCCCGACCACCGCGACGGTCTGGCCGGGCTCGACGATGAGGTCGACCCCCGTCAGCGCCGCTGGCCCGCCATCGGCACGGTCGGCACGGTCGACCGCGCGCTCGACCCCGTCGGCGACCGGGTCGACGGCCGAGCCGGCAGCCGAGCCGACGGTCGCGCCCGCAACCGCGCCGCCGGCTGGGCCGGCAACCGAGTCTTCGCCGGCGCCCTCGAGGTCGCGCTCGGTCCCGCCGTCGAACGCGCCGTATCGGAAGCCGACCGCGTCGGCCTGCACCCGGCCGAGCAGCGTGCCGACCGGAACTGGTTGCGCCGCAGCGGGTGTCGAGGTGGGCGTGGCGAGCAGCTCACCGATGCGGCGCACGCCGACCTGGGCCTGCTGGTAGGAGTCGAACACCTGGGAGAGCTGCTGGATCGGGGTGAAGAAGGAGTCGAGGTACAGCACGAACGCCATCAGGGTGCCGATGGTCAGCGTGCCGGCGATCACCCAGTGCACGCCCACGCCCAGCACGACAGCCGCCGCCAGCTCGGAGAGCAGCGCGACGAACGGGAAGTAGATCGAGATCGCGGTCTGCGCGCGCATCCGCGAGCGGCGGTAGTCGTCGCTGCGGGCGGCGAACCCGTCGGCGTTCACCCGCTGCCGGCCGAGGGCCTGGGCGACCCGCAGCCCGGCGACGTTCTCCTGCAGGTCGGCGTTGACGATGCCGACCTTCTCCCGCGCGTCCGAGTACGCGCGCTGCGAGAAGCGCTGGAACACGACGGTGGCGATCGCGACCAGGGGAAGCGCCAGGAACGCGATCGCGGCCAGCGCCCAGTTCATCACCACGAGCACGACGGCGATGCCGACGAAGGTGATCAGCGAGACGACCGACGTCACCAGACCCGTCTGCAGGAACGTGGACAGCGCGTCCACGTCCGTGGTCATCCGGGTCATGATCCGGCCGGCCATCTCGCGCTCGTAGTAGTCCAGGCCGAGCCGCTGCAGGTGCCCGAATTCGCGCAGGCGCAGGTGGTACAGCACGGTCTCGCCCGCCCGACCGGCGACCACCGTCTGCCAGCGCTGCACGAGGTAGTCGCCGATCACCACCGCGAGGCAGGCGGCGGACACGGCCCAGATCACCCCCTGCGCGCCCTGCGTGACCCCGTGGTCGACGCCGTACCGCAGCAGGATCGGGAACACGATCGACGCGCCGGCGTCGAGCACGACCAGGACGAGGGCGAGCCCGAGCATCCACCGCACCGGGCGCAGGGTCCGGCCGAGGCTGAACCGGCCGGGCTCGGGCGGTGGCTCGGTCGGCCGCTCGGTCGCGGGCGGCAGCGCGTCGACGCGGGCCAGCAGCTCGGGGGTCGCCGGCGCGGAGCCGAGGAAGCCACCGAACCCGCCGCCGCGCGGTCCGCCGCCGATGCGGCCCGCGCTCGCCGCCGCGAGACGCTCGCGGTCCGCGGTCGCGCGCTCGGCGGGGTCGCCGACCGGCGCGGCCGGCCAGAGCGCCGGCGTGATCCCGGGCCGGGCCTCGTCATCCGGGGATGCGCCGCCGCGCCGGCCGGCCGCGCCGGCATCGCCGTCTGTCGCGGGCGACCCGGGGACGTCAGCGCTCGATCGGGGCGTCGATCGGGGCGACCATCGGGGCGTCGAGCGGGTCCGGTTCGGTGTCCCGCAGCGCGGTGCCGAGCAGGTCCCGGTAGACCGCGCTGCGCGCGACGAGCTCCTCGTGCGTGCCCTGGTCGGCCACCCGCCCGGCGACGACCAGTGCGATGCGATCGGCCAGCGCCAGGGTCGAGCGCCGGTGCGCGACCAGGATCGTCGTCCGGTCCGCGGTGAGTCGCCGCAGCGTGCCGTGGATGGCCGCCTCGGTGATCGGGTCGACGGCGCTGGTCGCGTCGTCGAGCACCAGCACGCGCGGATCGGTGATCATGGCCCTGGCCAGCGCCAGGCGCTGCCGCTGGCCGCCGGACAGGGTGAGCCCGCGCTCGCCGATGACCGTGTCGTAGCCGTCGGGCAGCGCCTCGATGAACCCGTCCGCCTCGGCCGCCCTTGCGGCGGCGCGGATCTCGGCGTCGGACGCGTCCGGCCGCCCGTACGCGATGTTCGCGCCGATCGAGTCGGAGAAGAGGAAGGCCTCCTCGAACACCACGCCAACGGCGCCGCGCAGGTCGGCCATCGCCAGCCGGCGTACGTCGACGCCGCCCACCAGGACGGCGCCGCCCTGTGGGTCGTAGAAGCGGGGGAGCAGGAGCGACACCGTCGACTTGCCCGATCCCGACGGGCCGACGAGCGCGACCGTGCCACCGGCCGGCACCTCCAGGTCGAGCCCGCGCAGCACGGCGTCCTCCGCGCCGTAGCCGAAGCGGACGTCCGCCATCCGGACCGAGAGTCCGCCCGCTGGGAGCGGCTCCGGATCCTCGGGCTCCGTGATCTCGGGCAGCGAGTCGATGATCTCCAGCACCCGCTCCACCGACGCCCGCGCCTGCTGCGCCGTCACCAGCAGCATGGTCAGCATCCGGGTGGGCGCGACGAGCTGCGCGAGATAGAGGGTGAACGCGAGGAAGGTGCCCAGGCTGATGACCCCGGTGACCGCGAGGTAGCCGCCCAGCACCAGCACGCCGACCTGGCCGAGGGCGGTCAACGCCTGCAGCAGCGGCCCGATCCGCGCGGTCAGCCGGACCGCGCGCATCCGGTCGGCGAACAGCGTCGTGGCGCCGTCCCGCAGCTTGGCGGTCTCCCGCTCCTCCTGGCCGAAGCCCTTGACCACGCGGACGCCGGTGACGTTCTCCTCGACGATGCCGGCCACGTCGGCGGCGGACTGCTGCGCCGCCCACGTCGCCGGGAAGAGCACCACCCTGGTCGCCCGGCTGACCGCGATCACCGCCGGGATCACCAGCAGGGCGGTGAGCGTGAGCAGCGGCGACAACGTGACCATGATCGCCAGCGACACCACGAACATGACCACCTGGCCGGTGGCGAGCGGCACCATCGCCAGCAGGCCCTGCACCATCTGCAGGTCGGATGACGCCCGCGAGACCACCTGGCCGGTGCGCAGCCTGTCCTGGCCGGAGCCGTCCAGCCCCTGCAGCGCCGCGAAGACGTCCTGCCGCATGTCGTGCTGCACGTCCAGGGAGAGCCGTCCGCCGGCCCAGCGCCGCAGGAAGGACGAGCCGAACCGGATCACGGCGATCGCGATCAGGCCGGCGATCACCCACGCCAGGCCCTCGGTGCTGCCGGCGGTGGCGTCGTCCACCGCGATCTGGGTGAGCAGCGGCGTCAGGGCGCCGAGACCCACGCCGCCGATCGAGGCCAGTCCGGCGAGCGCCGTGATGACCGGGTGCCGCCGGCAGTAGGCCCAGACCCGGCGGATCCATCGGCTGCCCGACTGCTCCGCACCGGGCGCGTCACCGGTGGGTCCGGCGCCGGAACCACCGGCGACGCCCGACGGATCCTCCGCGATCCGGGCGGGCGTACTGGTGGACACGGTCGCCACGGTAGACGCCGCTTCCGACAGCGCCGGGCCACGTCGCGCACCATGAGAGTGTGGTCGGCGTGGAGGGCAAGGCCGAGGGCGGCGCGGCGGCCGCGGACGACGTCCCGGCGCCGCCCCGTCCGTGGTGGCGGCGGGGCCGGACGTGGGCGCGCATCGCGCGCGACGCCGCGTCGATCGCGGCCGCCGTGGCGCTGCTCTGGTGGGGGCTGCCCAAGGTCGCCGGCGTCACCTGGGCCGAGATCCTGCATCCGCTCACCACGCTGCACCCGGCGCAGCTGGTGCTGATGGCGGCCCTGCAGCTGCTGGCGCTGGTCGCGTTCACGTTCACGATCACCGGCTCGCTGCCGGGGATCACCCACAGGCAGGCGCTCACCGTCAACCTCGGCGGTTCCCTGGTCGCGAACACCCTGCCGTTCGGCGGCGCCCTCGCGCTCGGCGCCACCTACGCGATGTGCCGGTCCTGGGGGTTCTCGCGCAGCGCGATCGGCATCTCGATCGTGCTCGGCGGGATCTTCTCCAGCGTCGGCAAGGTGCTGCTGCCGGTGGTCGGGCTGATCGCCCTGGTCGCGCAGGGCGGCACCGTCGCCCCCGCGTTGCGCAACACCGCGCTGGTCGGGGTGCTGGTGCTGCTCGCGATCATCGCGGTGTTCGTCTGGGCGATCGCCAGCCCGCGCGCCGCCGTGCAGATCGGTCGCGTCGTGGAGGGCGTGGCGGAGTGGTTCCTGCGGCTGATCCGCCGGCCGCGCACGCTGGGCTGGGACGAGGCCGTGGGCCGGCTGCGGGACACCACCCGCGACGTCATGCGGTCCGGCTGGATCCCGATGCTCGCCGGCGTGCTCGGCTACATCGTCATCTACTTCGTGCTGTTCTGGGTCTGCATGCAGAGCGTGGGCCTGGTGGTCGGCGCCGGCACCCTCCTCGCGGCCTACGCGCTCGGCCGGCTGCTGACCTCCGTCGCGGTCACCCCCGGCGGGCTCGGGCTGGTCGAGGCCGGCTCCGTGGCGCTGATGGTGGCGATGGGCGCCGACCCCGCGCTCGCCACCGCGGGTGTGCTGCTGTTCACGATCTTCACCCACATCCTGGAGATCCCGTTCGGCGTCCTGGCCTTCGTCTACTGGATGCTGACGCGAAAAAACCCGTCGCAGCAGACGGCGCCGCGCCCTCAGGCGGACAGCGTGTCGAACACCCCGGCGTAGGGGCGGTCGACCGGATCGGCCCCGCGCTGCCGGTACCACTCCCGGCCGAACACCCAGCCGAACAGCGGCGGCGGCACGCGGAGGAACACCTGCAGCGTGCGCACGCCGCCGTCCGCGGTGGCCTGGCTGGCGTGGGCGCGCATGGCCGCCCGGCGCTGGGCGCGCTGCGGGCGCACGTTGATGCGGTGGGTCACCTCGGCCGCGGCGGAATACGCCGACTCCCACGGCGCGAGGTCGATCCGCCGGCGCCGCGGGAGCACCCGGTTGACCAGCCTCGCGAGGGCCAGCAGCCGATCCCGCGGCACGGTCGCCTCCAGCACCACCGGCGTGCCCGCGAGGTCCGCGGCCAGCGCGCCGATCCGGTGCACCGCGACGTGATCGGGGTGCCCGTACCCGCCGTTGCGGTCGTACGTGGTCAGCACGCTCGCGCCCTCGTCACGCAGCACCCCGGCCAGCCGCCCTGCGACGTCCCCGGGATCCGCGTCCGCAAGCCGCGGCGGGGCGCCGGCGGGCGGCGGCGGCGTCGGATCGCTCGCCAGCCCGGAGTCCGCGTAGCCGAGCAGCTCGACCCGGGCGACCCCGAGCACCCCCGCCGAGGCGTGCAGCTCGGCGACCCGGGCGCGGCCGAGGTCGCCGCCCGCCGTGAACCGCGAGCCCGCGAGGCCCGACTCGCCGGCGGTGGCCACCACCAGCACGACCCGGTGCCCCTGCGCGGAGAGCTGCGCCATGGTGCCGGAGGTGAGCAGCGCCTCGTCGTCGGGATGGGCGTGGAAGAACACCACGGTGCGCGGGTTCGTCGCGGGGGCGGCGCTCGACACGGCGTTAGTCTGTCGCAGGTTTGGGCCGGCGCCGCACCGTCGGCGGCGGCCGGGCCGGAGAGCGGGGTGGTTCCGTGCGGATCGCGCACGTCTCGGACTGCTTCGTGCCCCGGCTCGGCGGCATCGAGATGCAGGTCAACGACCTGACGAGGCGCCAGGCGCGCGCCGGGCTCGAACCCGAGGTGATCACCGCAACGCCGCTGCCGAAACGGTTGCGCGGCATGGAGTTCGAGGTCCCCGTGCACCGCTCCGGGATCCGGATCCCGGCCGAGATCCTGAACAACCCGCTGCCCTCCCGGCCGATCGAGAAGGTCCTGCGCGCAGGCGGTTTCGACATGGTGCACGTGCACGCCGGGGTGGGTTCGCCGTTCGCCGCGGCCGGCGTGCGGGTCGCGTTGCGGGCGGGCCTGCCGGTGGTGGTGACCGTGCACTGCCTGCGGCCGCCGTTCCGCCTGCCGTCGATCCTCACCCCGTGGCTCGTGCCGGAGATCGCTGCCAGGACGGCGATGAACGCGGTCAGCGAGGCGGCCGCGGCGCCGATCCGCCAGCGCACCGGGACGACCGTCGAGGTGATCCCGAACGGACTGGACCCGCAGGACTGGGCCACCGGTCCGGTGTCCCGGGACGCCCGGACGGTGCACGCCGTGTCCACCATGCGGCTCTCGGTCCGTAAGCGACCGCTGCGGCTGCTGTCGATGGTGCTCGCCGCGCAGCGCAGGCTGCCCGACGCCGCCCGGTTGCGGCTGACCGTGTTCGGTGACGGCAAGCTGATGCCGCGCATGCGGGCGTTCATCGCCCACCACGGCATGTCCGGCACAGTGCAGCTGGCCGGCCGGGTGGACCGCACCCGACTGAAGGAGATCTACCGCACTGCAGACCTTTTCATCGCGCCCGCGCACCTGGAGTCGTTCGGCATCGCCGCGCTCGAGGCGCGCTGCGCCGGGTTGCCCGTGCTCGCCATGCGCGGCACCGGGATCACCGAGTTCGTCACCGACGGCGTGGAGGGCCTGCTCGCCGACGGCGATCCCGGCATGATCGACGCACTGGTCCGGATCACCGAGGACGACGGGCTCCGCGAGGGCATCGCGGAGCACAACCGCACCACCCCGCCGCCGACCTCGTGGGCCGAGGTGCTGGAGCGCATGGCGGGGGAATACGACCGGGCGCTGGCCATCCATTCGATGCGGTGATCCGCCGATCAGCGGGACAGGGAAGAATCGGGGCATGGCCGACCCGGACGTGCTCGTCGTCGGCGGCGGACACAACGGACTCGTCGCCGCGATCCTGGCCGCCCAGGCGGGCCGGCGGGTCACGGTCCTGGAACGGGCCGACCACCTCGGCGGTGCCACGGTCGGCCAGCCGCTGTTCCCCCCGCACGCTGCCCGGCTGAGCCGGTACTCCTACCTGGTGTCGCTGATGCCGGACGAGCTGGTCGCGCGGCTCGGCATCCGCATCGCGCTGGCGTCGCGCGCGGTCGCCTCCTACACCCCGGTGCGTCGCGGCGGCCGCGCCACGGGCCTGCTCGTCGAGCGGCGGCCCGGCGCCGCGACCGAGCAGTCGTTCGTCGACGTCACCGGCTCCGGCGCCGACTTCCGTGCCTGGCAACAGTTCTACGGCGAGGTGGCAGCGTTCGCCGGCGCCGCCGCGCCCTTCCTCACCGGCCCGCTGCGCCGCCGCTCCGAGGTGCGCGACGCCGTCGTCGCGGCCGCCGGCGAGGCGATCTGGAGCGACCTGGCCGAGGCGCCGATCGGTGCCGCGCTGGTGCGCCGCTTCGGCGACAACACCGTCCGCGGGGTGGTCGCGACGGACGCGCTGATCGGCACGCACACCTCGCTGTTCGACCCGGCGCTGCTGGCCAACCGCTGCTTCACCTACCACGTCATCGGCCGGGGCTCGGGCGAGTGGTTGGTGCCCGTCGGCGGGATGGGCGCGGTGACCGACGCGCTGATCGAGCGGGCCCGCGCGCTGGGCGTCGAGATGCGCTGCGGCACCGAGGTGATGCAGGTCGACGAGGACGCGGGCGGGGTGAGTATGGCGACCCGCACCGCCGACGGCCGGCCCCGTGACTGGCGGGCGCAGCACGTGCTCGCCGCGGTCGCACCGACCGTCGTGCAGGGCTGGCTGGGGCGCCCGGCCGTCCCGCCGCGGGGCGCGCAGATCAAGATCAACATGCTGCTCGATCGGTTGCCGCGGCTGGCGTCCGGCATGGATCCGCGCACGGCCTTCGCCGGCACGACCCACCTGGAACAGGGCTTCTGGGACCTGGAGGCGGCGTACGCGGTCACCGCCGCCGGCACGCTGCCGCCCGTGCTGCCGAGCGAGGTGTACTGCCACTCGCTGACGGACCCGTCGATCCTGCGCGGTCACCCCGGCGCGACGCTGACGCTGTTCGGGCTGCACGCCTCGGCCGACCTGTTCAGCGCCGACCCGGCCGGCGCCCGGACCGCGGCCGCGGAGGCGGCGCTCGGGGCGCTGCAGCTGCAGCTCGCCGAGCCGCTGGTGGACTGCCTGGCCCGCGACTCCGACGGCCGGCCGTGCGTCGACATCGCCTCCCCCCTGGACCTGCAGGACGCGTTGGGCATGCCGGGCGGCCACATCTTCCACGGCGACCTGAGCTGGCCGTGGCTCGGCGACGACGAGCCCGCGGACACCCCCGCGCGCCGCTACGGCGTCGAGATCGACGGCTGCAGCAGGATTCTGCTCGCCGGCGCGGGGAGCCGGCGGGGCGGCGGGGTGTCCGGGCTGGGCGGCGCGGCGGCGGTCGACGCGCTGCTCGAGGCGACCGCGCGCACGCCCGCGGGGGCGGTCCGATGAGCGGGCCCGACGCGACCGACGCGACCGGGGTGTACCTCCGGGCGGCCGTCCAGGCAGCGCGGAGCGGCCGCGCCGAGGGCGGCATCCCGATCGGCGCCGCGCTCGTCGTGGACGGCGCCGTGATCGCGACCGGCTGGAACAAGCGCGTCCAGTTGGGCAGCGCCATCCGGCACGGGGAGACCGACTGCCTGGAGAACGCGGGCCGGCAGCCCGCGTCCGTCTACGCACGCTCGACCATGGTGACGACCCTGTCGCCGTGCGACATGTGCACCGGCGCCCTGCTGCTGTACAAGATCCCGCGGGTGATCGTCGGCGAGAACCGGACGTTCCTGGGCGCCGAGGACCTGCTGCGGTCCCGCGGCGTGCAGGTCCTGGTGGTCGACGACGCCGAGTGCGTCGCGATGATGACCGAGTTCATCGCGGCCGAGCCGGAGCTGTGGAACGAGGACATCGGTGTCTGATGTCACGGCGTCCGATACGGCGCCCGGCACCCACGGCGGCCGGGCGCGCTCGGCGGACGGCGTAAGCTACCCGTCAGTAACTTAGCGGTTCCGGCCCTACCGATCGATCGAGGCCCGCGGGGTGTGACCCCCGGTTCCAGAGGTTCAGAGAGGAACAACGCGACGATGGAAATCGCCGTCCTGGTCAAGCAGGTCCCCGACACGTGGTCGGAGCGCACGCTCACCGAGCCCGAATGGACGCTGGATCGCGAGGCGGCGGACGCCGTCATCGACGAGATCGACACCCGTGGGGTGGAGACCGCGCTGCAGCTGACCGAGGCGCACGGCGGGGAGGTGACCGTGGTGACGATGGGTCCGGAGCGGGCCACCGACGCGTTGCGCAAGGCGCTGGCGATGGGCGCGCACAAGGCGGTGCACGTGGTCGACGACGGGCTCGCCGGGTCGGACGCGCTGCAGACGTCGGCGGCGCTGGCCGCGGCGCTGCGGACGATCCAGGTCGACCTCGTGATCACGGGCAACGAGTCGACCGACGGCCGCACGGGCGCGGTGCCCTCGATGCTGGCGGAGCGGCTGGGGCTGCCGCAGGTGACGTCGGCGCGGACGCTGGAGGTGGACGGGTCGACGGTGCGCGCGGAGCGGGTGCACGACACGGGCTACAGCGAGGTCACCGCCCCGCTGCCCGCGCTGGTGTCGGTGACGGAGAAGATCAACGAGCCGCGCTACCCGAACTTCAAGGGCATCATGGCGGCGAAGAAGAAGCCGGTGACGGTGCTCTCGCTCGCCGAGCTCGGCATCGACGCCGGATCCGCCGGCCTGGCGAATGCCGCGACGAAGGTCGTGGACGGTGCGCCGAGGCCGCCGCGCGAGGCCGGCGAGAAGATCACCGACGACGGCTCCGCCGGCACCAGGGTCGCGGAGTACCTGGCGAGCGCGCGCCTCATCTGACCCCCGATTCCAGCGCCCGAATCCCGTTCCCTGATTTCCTTCCCTGACCGGACTCCTCGGTCCGGCACCCGACCTGTCGAGGACGACACCATGGCCGAAGTACTTGTTCTGGTCGACCAGCACGACGGTGCGGTCAGCCGGGTGACCGGTGAGCTGCTCACCGCTGCCGCGCGTCTCGGAACGCCGGCGGCGGTGGTGGTGGGCAAGCCCGGCACCGCGGAATCGCTCGCCGGTGAGCTCGGCGGGCTCGGCGCCGAGGTGGTGTACGCGGCCGAGTCCGACGACGCCGCGGGCTACCTCGTCACCCCGCAGGTCGCCGGGCTGGCTGCCGCGGCGGCGAAGGCCGAGCCGGCCGCGATCCTGCTCGCGGCCACGGTGGATGGCCGGGAGATCGCCGGCCGGCTCGCCGCCCGCCTGGAGTCCGGCCTGCTCGCCGACGCGGTCGACGTCGAGCTCGTGGACGGCGCGGTGGTGGCCACCCACTCGGTCTTCGGCGGCGCCTACACCGTCCGCTACTCGGTGACCAAGGGCACGCCCGTGGTCTCGATCCGGCCGGCGGCGATCGACGCCGCGCCCTCGGCCGGCACGGCCCGCGTCGAGACCCTCGACGTCGTCGTCGATCCGGCCATCTCCGCGACGCTCGTCGCCGATCACCCCGAGCCGGTCGGCGACCGGCCGGACCTGGCCGCCGCGTCGATCGTGGTGTCCGGCGGCCGCGGCGTGGGATCGGCCGAGAACTTCGCGGTGGTGGAGGAACTCGCCGACGCGCTGGGCGCCGCGGTGGGCGCCTCGCGCGCGGCCGTCGACTCGGGCTACTACCCGCACCAGTTCCAGGTCGGCCAGACCGGCACCACCGTGTCGCCGCAGGTGTACATCGCGCTGGGCATCTCCGGCGCGATCCAGCACCGCGCCGGCATGCAGACCTCGAAGACCATCGTCGCGGTGAACAAGGACAGCGAGGCGCCGATCTTCGAGATCGCCGACCTCGGCGTGGTCGGCGACCTGTTCCAGGTCGCCCCGCAGCTGACCGAGGCCGTCAAGGCGCGCAAGGGCTGACCACCGCCGCCCGCCGCGGTCGGCCCGCGGCGGCCCCGGTTGTTCACCGAAGGATCACGGTGGAGCCACGCACCGGATGCCGCCGGCACTCCGGCGGGTCGCAGCATCGGCAGATGTGACGATCACAGCGCGCGCTGTGCGCGCCCAGCGTCCCGTCCCGACATCCATCGACCGCCCCGCCGCCGGCAGGTACGACCTCTCGCTGGCCGCCTCCGAGGCCGACGTCCGCGCCGCCCAGCGGCTGCGGCATCGCATCTTCGCACTGGAGCAGGGCGCGATCACTCCCGGCGCCCCGGGTCTCGACAGTGATCAGTTCGACGACGTCTGCGACCACGTCCTCGTCACCTTCTCCCCCTCGGCGTCCATCGCCGGGTCGGCCGCCGGCCCCGACGGCGGTTCGACCGAACGAGAGGTCGTCGCCACCTACCGCCTGCTGCCCCCGCACGGCAACGACTCCCTGCCCCGCGCCGCCGGGCTCTACTCGCACACCGAATTCGGGCTGATGCCCCTCGAGGGCCTGCTCGACGAGGCGGTGGAGGCCGGTCGGGCGTGCGTGCATCCCGATCACCGTCGAGGCGCGGCGATGTCGCTGCTCTGGCGCGGAATCGCGCGGTACATGGACGCCACCGGCTACCGGTATCTCGTCGGCTGCGCCTCGATCGGCCTGTCCGATGGCGGCGCGAACGCCGCAGCCTTCTGGGATCTCGCCCGGGAGCGGCATCTCGCCCCGGCGTGGCGACGGTGCCGCCCGCGGTTCCCGCTGCCGATCGGTCACCTCCCGCGGGCCGATCGGCCCGAGCTCCCGCCGCTCATCCGCGGCTACCTGCGGCTGGGCGCGGTCGTCTGCGGACCGCCCGCCTGGGACACCGACTTCGGCGCCGCCGACTTCCTGCTCCTGCTCGACCTCGAGCGCACCGACAGGCGTTACCTGCGGCACTTTCTCGGCAGCCCGGCGCTCGATCCGCTCGTGGTCTCGCTGGGTTCGGCGGGCGGCGGCTGAGATGCCGTGCCACCGGGCGCGGTGCGACGAGTCCTGCCTGCCGTCCCGCTCGGGTGCGCCCGGCGCCGGCCGGGAGATCCGTTGGCTCGCGCTCGGCGCCGCGGTACTGGCCGCGGTGGCCGGGTCCGCGATCGTGCCATCAGGACCCGCCCACGGGCGACGACAGCGCGGCGCACACTGGCTGTCGCTGTCATCGCGACTGCTGTTGCGGGCCCTGGGCATCCGGCTCGCGCAGCGCGGATCGCCGCCCCCCGGCGCCGCTCTCGTGGTGGCGAACCACGTCTCCTGGCTGGACGCGCTGGTCCTGGCCGCGGCCGCGCGAACAGTTCCGGTGGCGAAGTCGGAGGTGCTGAGCTGGCCGGTCGTCGGGCCGCTGGCGACGAGGACCGGCGCCATCTTCGTCGATCGGGTGCGGTGGCGGTCGTTGCCGGCGACCGTGGACGAGATCACCGTGGCACTGCGCGGGGGATACCGCGTGCAGGTCTTCCCTGAGGGCACCACGCGCTGCGGAGACGCGCTGAATCCGTTCCGCCGCGCGGCGTTCCGGGCCGCGGTGGATGCGGCCGTGCCCGTCGCGCCCGCCGCGATCCGCTACGTGGACGCCACCGGCCGGCGCCGGGCCGAGTGCGCCTTCGTCGGCGAGATGACGGTGCTCGAGTCGGTGCGCCGCATCGTCAGCGTGCCGCCGGTCACCGTCGAGGTGACGTGGTTGCCGGCGATCGCCGCGGTCTCCACCGGGCACCCCGCGAGCGACCGGGCGATGGCCGCGCGGCGCGCCGAGCACGCCGTCGCCCTGGGGCTCGGCGTGCCGGTCATCCGCCGGGTGCCCGCGCCGCCCCGGCTCGCGCCGGTGCCGTCCCCCGTGGTCCGGGAACGGCCGCGCCGCGACGCGTTCCACCGCGTTGCGTGACGTGTCCTCCTGACGCTGCGGACGGCTCAGCCGGTCTTGCCCGCCAGCGCGACCAGCACGCCGGCGATCGCGAAGTACTTGTTGGACCCGAGGTCGCGCACCGAGCGGATGCCCAGGTTGTCGGCCAGCGCCTTGTCGTCGGCCTCGGACAGCCCGGCGATCGCCGACGGCGGCGCGGCCAGGACCTCGTCCAGGGTCGAGTTCTCGTACGCCTTGTCCAGTGCCCTGTTCAGGTCCACGGAGATGGCCATCGTGCGTCCCCTCGTCACGCGGCAGGACCTCGTCGCCGCCGTCCGGATCAGCGTGCGGCATGCGCGTCGGCTCGGCAACGGCAGCCGCTCCGGAGCCCGTCCGGTCCGTGGCCGGGCCCACCGGCGCCTACCCTGTGCAGCGATGGTGTACCTCGATCACGCCGCGACCACCCCGGTGCTGCCGGAGGTGGTCGCCGCGATGACCGAGGCGATGTCCGCGACGGGCAACGCCTCGTCGCTGCACACCTCCGGCCGGCTCGCCCGGCGGCGGGTCGAGGAGTCCAGGGAGTCCATCGCGGAGGCGCTGGGCGCCCGGCCCAGCGAGGTGATCTTCACCTCCGGGGGCACGGAGTCCGACAACCTCGCCGTCGCCGGCATCTTCCGCGCGCGGGTCGCGCGGCCGATCCGCGCCGGCGCCGCATCCTCAGCCCGGCCGTGGAGCATCACGCCGTGCTGGACATCGTCGAGCACCTCGTCCGGGCGGAGGGCGCGACGGTGAGCTGGCTCGAGGTCGACGACTTCGGCCGGGTGCACGCGGACACCCTCGCCGCCGCGATCGCCGAGAATCCGGCCGACGTGGCGCTGGTCTCGGTGATGTGGGCGAACAACGAGGTCGGCACCGTCAACCCGATCCGCGAGCTCGCGACGGTGGCGGCACGAGCACGGCATCCCGTTCCACACCGACGCGGTGCAGGCGGTCGGCCAGCTGCCCGTGGACTTCGGACTCTGCGGCGGCGACGCGCTGACCGCGACCGGGCACAAGATCGGTGGCTCCCACCGGCAGCGGGCTGCTGCTGCTGGACCGGCGCGACGGAGGTCGAGCCGCTGCAGCTCGGCGGCGGCCAGGAGCGCGGTGTCCGGTCCGGCACCCTCGACGTCGCCGGGATCGTCGGCCTCGCCGTCGGCGGTCGACGAGGCCGTGCGCAGCCGGGCGGCCCGGACGCAGCGCCTGGCCGAGCTGCGCGACCGGCTGATCGCCGGGATCGCCGCCGTGGTGCCGGATGTCGTGCTCTCCGGCGACCCGGGGCAGTCGCTGGTCGACGGCGGGCCGTCCCGGCTGCCCGGCAACGCGCACCTGCGGTTCCCGGGCTGCGAAGGCGACTCGCTGCTGATGCTGCTGGACGCGCAGCGGCATCGAGTGCTCCACCGGCTCCGCGTGCACGGCCGGGGTGCCCAGCCCGTCGCACGTGCTGCTGGCCATGGGCATCGCGGCGGACGACGCCCGCGGCGCGCTGCGGTTCTCGCTCGGCCACACGCCGACCGAGGCCGACGTGCGCGCGGTGATCGAGGCCATCGGGCCGGTGGTCGAGCGGGCTCGCGGGCCGCCGCCCTCGCCGGTGACGAGGCGGCGCTGATGGCCAGGGTGGTGGCCGCGATGAGCGGCGGGGTGGACTCGGCCGTGGCGGCCGCGCTCGCGGTCGACGCCGGGCACGACGTGGTCGGGGTGCACCTGGCGCTGTCCCGCATCGCCGGGCACGCTGCGCACCGGCTCCCGCGGGTGCTGCACCGTCGAGGACGCGTTCGACGCCCGCCGGGTCTGCGACCTGCTCGACATTCCCTACTACGTCTGGGATTTCAGCGAGGAGTTCGCCGAGGACGTGGTGGCCGACTTCCTCGCGGAGTACGCGGCGGGCCGCACCCCGAACCCGTGCCTGCGGTGCAACGAGAAGATCAAGTTCGCCGCCCTGCTGGACCGCGCCGTCGCGCTGGGGTTCGACGCGGTGGTCACCGGCCATCACGCCCGGCTCGCCGGCGGGGTGCTGTCCCGGTCGGTGGACGCGGCCAAGGACCAGTCGTACGTGCTGGCCGTGCTGACGCCGGAGCAGTTGGCGCACAGCCTGTTCCCGCTCGGCGAGCATGACCAAGGCGCAGGTGCGGCAGGAGGCGGCGCGGCGCGGATTCGCCGTGGCGGCGAAGCCCGACTCGTACGACATCTGCTTCATCCCGGAGGGCGACACCCATGGTTACCTGGTCGAGAAGCTCGGCGCGCGAACGGGTTCCGTGGTCGATGCGGACACCGGCGAGGTGCTGGGCAGCCACGACGGCTACTTCGCCTTCACGGTCGGCCAGCGCAAGGGCATCCGGACGCGGCGGCCCGCGCCCGACGGGCGGCCGCGATACGTGCTCGGCATCGAGCCGGTGAGCGGCACCGTCACCGTGGGACCGGCCGCGCGGCTGGACGTCTCGCTCGTCGAGGCCGACCGGGTGGTGTTCCCGGGCGGCGCGCGGCCGGTGTTCCCGTACCGCGGCGGTGGCCCAGCTGCGCGCGCACGGCGGCGTCGTCGCCGGCTCCGCGGACCTGGTGGACGGGCGGCTCCGGGTGATGCTGGACGCGCCGGTGCGGGGCGTCGCGCCCGGGCAGACGGTGGTGCTCTACGACGAGACGGACACCGACGTCGTCGCTGCGGGCACGATCGTGCGGACCGCGTGACCGGGGACGACCCGGCCGGGCTCGCCGGGCTGCCCGCGGATCGGTCGGCCGAGGCGGCGTGGCACCTCGGCGCGGCGACCGGCGTCGGATCGCTGCCGGGCGACGACATCGCCGAGGCCGCGCGGGCCGTCGCCGGCGAGTTGCCCGATCTGCCGTACCTGCCCGAGCTGCCCGCCCGCGGGGTCGGCGCGGACATGGTCGGCCGCGCCGTCGGCATCCTCGTCGATCTGTACGCCGAGGTGGTGCCGTCGGGCTGGCGGGTGACCGCCCGGCCCGGGCGGGACCACCGCCGCGCGCGGGACTTCCTCGCCTGGGACATGGACGCCGCCCAGGAGACGTTCGCCGGCGCCCCGTTCGTCAAGACCCAGGTCTGCGGCCCGTGGACGCTCGCGGCCGAGCTGGAACTGGCGTCCGGCCACCGCGCGCTGACCGACGCCGGCGCGGTGGACGACCTCGCGGCATCGCTGACCGAGGGTCTGCTGGCGCACGCCGACGAGCTGGCCCGGCGGGTGCCCGGCGCGGGCATCGTGGTGCAGATCGACGAGCCCGCGCTGCCCGCGGTGCTGGCCGGGTCGCTGCGCACTGCGAGCGGATTCGGCACCGTCGGCGCTGTCCCCGCGTCGAGGGTCGTGCAGCTGCTGCGCGACCTGGTGGACGCGCTGGGGGACCGCCCGACGATCGTGCACTGCTGCGCGGCCGCGCCGCCGATCCCGCTGCTCCGCGCGGCCGGCTTCGACGCGCTGTCGCTGGACCTCACGCTGGTGGGCGGCGGCGCGGCGGGGCTGGACCCGATCGGCGAGGCCATCGAGGACGGCGCGATCCTGCGTCGCCGGCGTCGTCCCGGCGACGTTCACGGGTCCCGCCGACACGAGAACGCTGCGCCAGTGGGCGGATCCGGCCCTGGCGGTCTGGGATCGGCTGGGCTTCCCGCGGTCCCGGCTCGGTGAGGTCGTGCCGACGCCGACGTGCGGGCTGGCCGGCGCGACGTCGGAATGGGCGGTGCAGGCGATGCGGCTCTCCCGCGAGCTGGCCCGAGCGTTCGCGGACCCGCCCGAGGGCTGGTGACCCGGCCGACCGCCGCCCCCGGCGGCGACGCTGCGACGAGCGTGGCGCCGGAGTGACCCGGCCCACCGGGGTGCCCACGGCAGCCGCGGTCGCGGTCGCGCTGCGGGCCGCCGCGACCGACGAGCAGCGCGTCGCGTACCGGCGGTACTTCCCCGGCGACGACTCGTTCATCGGAGTGCGGATGGGCACCGTGTTCGCCGTCGCGAAGACGAACATCGCGATGCCGCCGCAGGAGATCGAGATCCTGCTCGAGAGCGATGTGCACGAGCTCCGGGCGGCTGCCTGCTCGATCATGGGGAAGTCGGCGACCCGCCGGGGAGCCACCGACGAGCGGCGAGAGTCGTTGTACGAGCTCTACCTTCGCCGGCACGATCGGATCGACGCGTGGGACCTGGTCGATCTCGCGGCCTATCAGGTGGTCGGCGGGTGGCTGATCGAGCGGCCGCGGGATCCGCTGTACAGGCTCGCCGCCTCCGACTTCTGGCCCGAGCGGCGGACATCCGTCGTCGCCACCGCCGCGTTCCTGCGCCGCGGCGAGACCGCGGACACGTTGGCGATCGCCCGGCTGCTCGCCACGGACGGGCACGACCTCGTGGCCAAGGGCGCCGGCTGGATGCTCCGCCTGGCCGGCGACGTCGACCGGGCGGCCCTGACCCGATTCCTGGACGAGCTCGCCCCGACGCTGCCCCGGCCGATGCTGCGGGCGGCGATCGAGAAGCTGCCGCGGGCGGAGCGCAAGGCCTACCTGGCGGCCAGGACGACCGGCTGAGTCAGATCCGGACCTCGTCGATCTGGACGGGACGGTGCTCGCGCAGCGACCGGGTGGCGGCCTCCGCCATCCAGGTCACCGCCATCGCGTCGTCGACCGTGCACGGCGAGGTCCGTGCTCCGGCGACGACGTCGGTGAACGCCGCCAGCTCGGCGCGGAACGCCGGCCCGAGCCGGTCCATGAAGAAGTCGAACGGCGTGCCGCCGGGCCACGCGGCGCCGGGCTCGACGTTGCGCAGCGGGGTGCGATCGGACCAGCCGGCGGCGACGCTGTCCGCGGTGCCGTGCAGCTCGAGCCGGACGTCATACCCTCTCGGGTTGAACCGCGTGTTGGTGATGACCGCCGTAGCGCCGTCGTCGAAGGTGACCAGGACGGTCGCCGTCGCGACATCGTCGATCTCGGCGAAGAAGTCGGCGCCCTCGACGCCCCTCGTGGAGCCGGCGGCGTACACCTCGACCGGTTCGCGCCCGGTGATCCACCGCACGGTGTCGAAGTCGTGCACGCTGCAATCGCGGAACAGGCCGCCGGACACCGCCAGGTACTCCCGCGGCGGCGGGGCGGGGTCCAGGGTGGTCGACCGCACGGTGTGCACCCAGCCCAGCTCGCCGGCCAGCACGGCCTCCCGGGCGGCGACGAAGGCCGGGTCGTAGCGCCGCGGGTAGCCGATCTGCACCGCGACGCCGCTGCGCCGCACGTGCTCGGCGATCGCCGCGGCCTCGGAAACATCGCCCGACAGCGGTTTCTCGCAGAACGTCGGGATGCCGGCGTCCACCCCGGCGCGCAGCAGGGAGGCGTGCGCCGGGGTCGCCGCCGCGATGAGCAGCCCGTCGATGCCGGCGGCGAGCAGCCGCTCCGGGTTATCCGCCGGCTCCGCCCCGAGCCGGTCCGCGACCGCCGTGATCGCCGCGGGCACGGCGTCGGTCACCACCAGCGAGTCGACCGCCGGCAGGCTGGTGAGGGTCTCGGCGTGGTAAGCGCCGATGCGCCCCAATCCGATCAGTCCCAGGCGCATGTCGGCTCTCCTCGTCGGACTCGATGGGTGGGTCGGTGGTCGATGTCTGGGTGGTACGGCGGCGATACCGCGGGTGCCGCGGTCCACCCTCCCAACGGCCGCGCGGTCGCGCGACTCGGGCCCGGGCGGCGGCGATCCGTGCGCATCCGCCGACCGCCGGTTGTCGGGTGCCCGTTCTAGGCTGACGCGGTGACCCAGACCAGCAGGCAGTCCGGCGGCGACGGGCGGGGCGCCACCGATCCACCGGGTGCGACCGCCGCGATCGGAGCCACCGACGCGGTGGACGCCGCGCTGCGAGACACGCCGTCGGTGGACGTCCCCGGCGCCGCGGCCGCGCGGCACGCCGAGCTCTCGAAGATCATCTCGGACGCCCAGTTCCGCTATTACGTGCTGGACTCGCCGACGATGGCCGACGGTGAGTTCGACCGGCTGCTGAAGGAACTGGAGGCGCTCGAGGCCGAGCACCCCTCGCTCGTCACGCCCGAGTCACCGAGCCAGCGGGTGGGCGGCGGGTTCGCCACCGGGTTCGCCGCGGTCGAGCACGCGGAGCGCCTGCTGAGCCTCGACAACGTCTTCTCCGCCGAGGATCTCGCCGGGTGGCTGGAGCGCACCCAACGGGACGCGGGCGCCGCGGTGAGTTGGCTGACCGAGCTCAAGATCGACGGGTTGGCGATCAACCTGACCTACGAGCGCGGGCGGCTCACCCGGGCGGCGACCCGCGGCGACGGACGGGTCGGGGAGGACGTCACGCTGAATGTCCGGACGATCAAGGCGGTTCCCGGGCAGCTGCGCGACGACGGCGGGCACGACATCCCCGAGTTGGTCGAGGTGCGTGGCGAGGTCTTCTTCCCGCTCGAGGGTTTCGCCGACCTGAACGCGTCGCTGGTTGCCGCCGGCAAGGCGCCGTTCGCGAATCCGCGGAACTCCGCGGCCGGCTCGCTGCGGCAGAAGGATCCGCGGGTCACCGCGTCGCGGCCGCTGACGATGCTCTGCCACGGCATCGGCGCGCGGGTCGGGTTCGAGATCGCGCGCCAGTCGGAGGCCTACGAGCGCCTCGCCGCCTGGGGGCTGCCGATCTCCGAGCACAACGCGGTCGTGCACTCGGTGGACGAGGTGGCCGAGCGGATCGCGTACTGGAGCGAGCACCGGCACGACCTGACGCACGACATCGACGGCGTGGTCATCAAGGTCGACGAGACGCCGGTGCAACGCCGGCTGGGCGCGACCTCCCGCGCGCCGCGCTGGGCGATCGCGTACAAGTACCCGCCGGAGGAGGCGACGACCCTGCTCAAGGACATCCGGGTGAACGTCGGCCGCACCGGTCGCGTCACTCCGTTCGCGTTCCTCGAGCCGGTGCTGATCGCCGGGTCCACGGTCGGGCTGGCCACCCTGCACAACGAGCAGGAGGTCCGTCGCAAGGGCGTCAAGATCGGCGACACGGTCGTCGTCCGGAAGGCCGGCGACGTGATCCCCGAGGTCCTCGGCCCGGTGGTCGACCTGCGCGAGGGCCGGGAGCTGCGGGACTTCGAGATGCCGACGCATTGCCCCGAGTGCGGCACCGAGCTGCGCCGGATGCGCGAGGGGGACATCGACATCCGCTGCCCCAACGCCCGCAGCTGCCCGGCGCAGCTCCGGGAGCGGGTGTTCCACCTCGCGGGCCGCGGCGCGTTCGACATCGAGGGGATGGGCTACGAGGCGGCCACCGCGCTGCTGACGGCGGGCGCGATCGGCGACGAGGGCGACATCTTCCCGGGCGTGGACGCGCAGGGACACGCGTTCGGCCTCGACGAGGCCCGGCTGCTCACGGTGCCGCTCTTCACCACCAAGGCGGGCGGCCTGTCGGCGAACGGCCGGAAGCTGCTGGACAACCTCGAGCGGCAGAAGTCGCAGCCGCTCTGGCGGGTGCTGGTGGCGCTGTCGATCCGACACGTCGGCCCGACCGCCGCGCGCGCCCTGGCCCAGCAGTTCGGTTCCCTGCAGCGCATCCGGGACGCCTCCGAGGAGGAGCTGGCCGGCGCGGAGGGCGTCGGCCCGACGATCGCGACGGCGGTCACGGAGTGGTTCGGCGTCGACTGGCACCGGGCGATCGTGCAGCGCTGGGAGGACGCGGGCGTGCGGATGGCGGACGACGTCACCGACCGCCCCGAGCAGACGCTTGCCGGGCTGTCGATCGTCGTCACCGGCGGACTGGCCGGCTTCTCGCGTGACGAGGCCAGGGCGGCGCTGCTGGAGCGTGGTGCCAAGGCCGCCGGATCGGTGTCGGCCAAGACCGCCTTCGTGGTGGTGGGCGACAGCCCCGGCACCAAGTACGACAAGGCCGTCTCGCTGAAGGTGCCGATCCTCGACGAGGCGGGCTTCGTGGTGCTGCTCGAGTCCGGTCCCGAGGCCGCTCGCGCGGTCGCGCAGATCGGCGAGGCCGCCACGACGGGCGGTCAGGACGGCTGAGCCGGGCAGGGTCGGGCCGAAGACCGCGAGCCACGGCACTCCCGGATCGCCACGTGGCCGGGATCGTCGAGGTCCCGGTTCAACGCGCCCAGGTTCGGTGGCCGGGGACCCGCCTGCCGGTAGCGTTGGCGGCGTGCAGGACATCCCGGACGGCGCCCCGAACGGCACCCAGGACAGCGCCCCGGGCGGCACCCTGGACGGCACCGTGGACAGCAGAGCCGGCACACGTGCGCCCGTTGCCGCCGGACGGCCCACCCGGCGGCCGGCCCGTCCGCCGTCCCTGGCCGCGCAGCGCGCCGCGTCGCGGACAGCCGAGGAGCGGTCCGCCGAGCATGCCCCGCCGGTCACGGCCGGCGACACCGATGGCTCGACCGCGCAGGCTGACCCCGCGGACTGGATCGACGAGCCGGCCGAACCCCTGGCCACGATGGTGGTCTCGTCGCCGCAGCCCGTCCGGGCCATGTGGGCGACCGGGTGGCCGCTCGTTGCCTGCGTGCTGCTGGCCGCGTTCATCGTCGGCATGCTCTTCCCGCTGGTCGGGCTGCCGCTGCTGATCTTCGCCCCGCTCGCGGTCGGCGCCGCTTTCCTGGTCGCCGCGCAACGCGCGAAGGCGATCCGGCTGGAGGTCAGCAAGGACGCGGTGCGGGTGAGCAACGACAAGACCGGCCTGTCCTGCCAGCGATCCGACGTGCACTCGGCCGTGCTGGTCGAAAGCTTCGAGCGCGGCCCGCTGATGCCCAGCACCACCGACCTCATCCTGCTGAACCGGGCGGGCAGGTCGCTCATCGTGCTGACCGGCCTGCTGTGGCCGCCGGCGATCCTCGATCGCGTCGTCGACGTGCTCGGCCCGATCCCCGTCGAGCGGGTCACCGGCAAGCAGACCCCGCAGTCCCTGGCCCGGCGGTATCCGGAGATCCTCAAGCGCGCCGACCGCGAGCGAGCGCCGCGCGGCGCCTCGGGCCGCGGCATGCTGATCGCCGTCGCGGTGCTGCTGGTGGGCGCCGTCGTCGTCGCGCTCCGGATGTTCGTGACGGGCTGAGCCGGGCGATGGACCTGCCGCCCATCTACCGCAGCGCGGTGCGCCAGTTCGACACCCGGCTGCGGCTGATCCGCCCGAACCAGTGGGCGTCGCCGACCCCGGCGGAAGGCTGGACCGTCGCCGATCTCGTCGCCCACGTCCTGGACGGGCAGCGGGACGTCCCGCTGGTGCTGGCCGGCAGCCCGCCCCGACCGCGCGACGGCGGCGAGGCCGACTCCCCCGTGGTCGAGGCATGGGAGGAAGCCTCGGTCGCGGCGGTCGCGGCGCTCTCCGCGGATCTCCCCGGCACCGTCGTGGACCGGGCCGGCGACACGCTGCCCGGCAGCGAGTTCGGCTGGCGGATGGCGACCGAGTTGACCGTGCACGCCTGGGATCTCGCGCGGGCGACGGGCGCGCCGGACGAGTTCCCGAACGACCTCGTCGGGCATGTGCTGGAGCACGCCAAGCGGGACCCGGAGTCGTGGCGGACCGGCGACAGGTACGCCGCAGCGATCCCGGTGCCCGGTTGCACCGACGACCTCATCGAGCTGCTCGCCCTGACCGGACGGAATCGGTGGTGGCGGGCGACCTAGCGCGGCACGCCGCCGGATGCCCGCGGCGTCAGGCCGGATCGATCCGGACGCGGACCGTGTCGCCGGCGACCAGCCCGAACTCGGCGAGCTGCGCCTTGCGCAACCCGATCCACCCGCGCCCCGAGTAGGCCGCGATCGTGGTGGCAAACGCCGGGTGGTCGTCGAGCGCGACGCGCACCCGCGGGCGGGCCGTGCCGAACGCCGCTCGGACGTCGAACGGGACCTCGATCGCGTGGCCCGGTCCGTCGTCGGGCTTGCGCACCTCGGCGGTGAACGTGCGCCCCGCCATCGAGTCCGCCATCGAGTCCGCCATCGAGTCCGCCATCGAGTCCGCCACTGCGATCAGCCTCCGCCATCAGCCTCCGGAGCAGTATCCGCCGCCCGAGCACCGGGTCGCCGGTCAGCGCGCGACGTGGGTGAACCGCAGGTAGTAGCCGTCGGGGTCGACCACCCGGAAGTCCTGCAGCCCCCAGGGCCGCCGCATGATGTCCTCGTCGATCGGCCAGCCGGCGGTGCGGATCCGATCCCGCTCCGCGTGCAGGTAGTCGACCTCGATGACGATCTCCACCCCCGTCGGCGGGCGCCGGTGGGGGACCGCGACGGCGTCCCGCCACAGGAAGGCGCCGATGCGCACGCCGTCCCGCTCCATCGCCAGGTACGGGTGTTCGTCGGCGCGCCGGTCGGTGACCAGCGTGAAGCCCAGCGTCTCGACGTAGAAGCGCACCGTGGCGTTCAGATCGGCCGGGAAGATCTCGATCCGCAGGCTCGTCGGCACCCGCCCGACCCTAGTGACTCCCGGGGTCGAAGGCCGCGACCGCGCCGACCACCGTGATCGCCGGCGGCCGGATGCCGGCCCGGGAGGTCTCGGCGGCGATACCGGACAGCGGCGCCCGGACGACGCGCTGGGTGGGCAGCGTGCCGTCCGCGATCGTCGCGGCTGCCGTGGCAGGGTCCATCCCGTGCCGGATGAGCTCGGCGGCGATGGCGTCCAGGGTGCCCACGCCCATCAGCACCACGAGCGCGAGGCCGCCCGTCGCCAGCGCGGCGTAGTCGAGCATCGATCGCGGATCGTCCGGCGTGACGTGGCCGCTGATCACGCTGAACCCCTGATTGAGCGTGCGGTGGGTCAGCGGGATCCCGGCCAATGCGGGCACGGCCAGGGCGGACGACAGGCCCGGCACGATCTGTACCTCGATGCCCGCCTCGGCGCAGGCCTGCCATTCCTCCGCGCCCCGCCCGAAGACGAAGCCGTCGCCGCCCTTCAGCCGGACCACGGTCCGGCCGGCCCGAGCGTGCGCGATCAGCAACGCATTGATCTCGTCCTGCGTGGTGGTCGACCCGCCGGGAGTCTTGGACACGTCGACGATCTCGGTGCCGCGCCGGACCTGATCCAGCGCGGCCAGCGGCGCGAGCCGATCGGTGACGACGACGTCCGCGTCGCGGATGGCGGTGAGCCCGGTGACGGTCAGCAGCCCCGGATCCCCGGGCCCGCCGCCGACGAGGATGACCCGGCCGCCGACGCCGAGCCGGGCGGGCGGGCCCGATCCCGCGACGCCGCCGGATCCCGGCAGGCAGAACAGGCGGCGCGCCGCGGCCAGGTCCGCGACGGCGGCGTCCGCCGCGTCGTCGCCCGTCGCGGCGACCACGAGCCACGCGCCGTCGAGGTCCGCCGCCACCAGGTCGCGCCGCCGCCACTCGACGAGGTCGCGCTCGGCCAGGTCCGCGATCGAGTCCATCGCGTCCGGGGCCACGACCACCACGGCCGCGTCCGCCCCACGCAGGGACGCGATGCGGCCCAGCGCCGCGGCGCCGCCGCCCACGACCACCACCGACCGCCCCGCCAGCGGCAGCTCCGCCCGCCACCCGCTCTCGCGCCTCATCGCGCCGGTGCGCCCGCACTGCTCGGTCGGTGGGAATGCTCAGTCGGCCAGCACGGCCAGCGGCGACCGGCCGGTGACGACCGAGGTCAGCCCGGCGAGGTGACCGAGCCGGGCGACCTCGGAGTCGCGCATCGCCGGGCCGCCGGGACGGCCGACGATCACCGCGGTGTCGGGGTCCCAGAGCGGCGCGGCGGCGAGCTCGGTGCCGATCGTCTTCCAGTCGTCGGGCACCCACGGTGCCTCGGGGTCCAGCACCGTCGCGTGGTCCACCGGCGCCCAGCCGGGCGTCACGCCGTCGAGGTTCGGCACGCCGCCGCCGCCGGCGAGCAACTGGATGGCGCCGTCGTTCCGGTCGACGCGGACCACCATCGCCCACCCGGCACGCAGCACCTGCGGCAGCATCCGCGCCAGGGTCGCCACGGCGGTCGACGGCTCGGCGGCGATCGCCTCGACCAGCTCCCACTCCCGGTGCCGGGCGGCGACGCCGGGGTCGGGCCGCACCGACTCGACGCGCACGCCGGGAATCGTTTCCGCGGCGGTGATCAGCACGTCCGGCTGCCGCCCGGGCGGCAGCGCCACCACGATGTCGTCGACGGCCAGGTCGAGCGAGCGCTCGACGACGTCCATCGCGAGGATGTCGGCGTCCACCTGGCCCAGGGCCGTCGCCACGGCGCCGAGCGTGCCCGGCCGATCGGGAAGCTCTACGCGCAGGACATAGGACATGGGTTGGCTCGTCTCACGGGTCGGGGTCGCGGTCGGTCACCATTGTCGCGGGTTGGGTTTCGGACAGATCACCGGGGTGAGTCCTGCGCGCTACCCCGCGGCCGACGCCCGCCGTTTTGCCTGGTCGGCGGCCGTGCGCGGGCGGAACGGAGCCGGCGGCTCGCCGCACTAGGATCGAACGGTTCGCGGCCGGTCGTGCAGTGTGGCCGGGCGATCATCGAGATCCCCTGGAGGACCGTGTCCCACGCAGCGCCACAGCCGGCCCCGCCGGCGGCCGATCCGTCGACGCCGCGCGCGCCGCCGACGGGGGTGGCGCCGCCGAACACGGCCTGACCCGCGACGACGTCGCCCACCTGGCGCACCTGGCCCGGCTGGAGCTCACCGACGACGAACTGGACCTGTACCGGGACCAGCTGTCGGTGATCCTGGACGCCGTCGCCGCCGTGGCCGAGGTGGCGACGCCGGACATCGCGCCCACCAGCCACGCCGTCCCGCTGACCAACGTGTTCCGGGAGGACGAGCCGCGGCCGGGCCTGACCCGCCGGCAGGCGCTGGCAGGCGCCGTCCGCCGAGGACGGCCGGTTCCGGGTCCCGCAGATCCTGGGCGAGGAGTGAGCGGGGCGATGGCCGACCTCACCAGGATGACCGCCCAGGCGCTGGCGACCGCGATCTCGTCCGGCGAGACCTGCGCCGTCGAGGTCGCCCAGGCCCACCTGGACCGGATCGACGCCGTGGACGGCGCCGTCCACGCCTTCCTGCACGTCTCCGCCGAGCGTGCGCTCGAGCAGGCCCGCGCGGTCGACGACGCCCGGGCGCGCGGCGATGCCCCCGCGTCGCCGATGGCCGGGGTGCCGTTGGCGCTCAAGGACATCGTCGTGCAGCAGGGCGTCCCGACGACGGCCGGCTCGAAGATCCTGCAGGGCTGGATCCCGCCCTACGACGCGACCGTCACCCGCAGGCTGCTGGACGCGGGTGTGGTGATCCTCGGCAAGACCAACCTCGACGAGTTCGCGATGGGCTCGTCGACCGAGAACTCCGCCTACGGCGCCACCCGCAACCCATGGGACCTGACCCGGATCCCCGGCGGCTCCGGCGGCGGGTCGGCCGCCGCGCTCGCCGCCTTCGAGGCGCCGCTGGCCATCGGCACCGACACGGGCGGCTCGATCCGGCAGCCGGCCGCGGTCACCGGGACCGTCGGCACCAAGCCGACCTACGGCGGGGTGTCCCGGTACGGGGTGATCGCGCTGGCCTCGTCGCTGGACCAGGTCGGCCCCTGCGCGCGCACCGTCGCCGACACCGCGCTGCTGCACGAGGTCATCGCCGGGCACGACCCGATGGACTCGACCTCGATCCCGCAGCCGGTGCCGGCGGTCGTCCAGGCGGTCCGCCGTGGCGCCACCGACGGCGTCGCCGGCATGCGGATCGGGGTGGTGAAGCAGTTGGGCGGCAAGGGCTATCAGTCCGGCGTGCTGGACTCGTTCGACGCCGCGGTGGCCACGCTGCAGGCCGCCGGCGCCGAGATCGTCGAGGTCGACTGCCCGCACTTCCAGTACGGCCTGGCCGCGTACTACCTCATCCTGCCGAGCGAGTGCTCGTCCAACCTGGCCCGGTTCGACGCGATGCGCTACGGGCTGCGGGTGGGCGACGACGGCGCGGCCTCCGCCGAGGAGGTCATGACGCTGACCCGCGGCGCCGGGTTCGGCGCCGAGGTCAAGCGCCGGATCATCCTCGGCACCTACGCGCTGTCCGCCGGGTACTACGACGCCTACTACGGTTCGGCGCAGAAGGTCCGCACCCTGATCACGCAGGATTTCGAGAACGCGTTCACCAGCGCGGATGTGCTGATCTCACCGGCCTCGCCGGTGACCGCGTTCGCGATCGGCGAGAAGGTGGACGACCCGCTGGCCATGTACCTCAACGACCTGGCCACCATCCCGGGCTCGCTGGCCGGCATCCCGGCGATGAGCGTGCCGAGCGGCATCGCCGTCGACACCGGGCTGCCGGTCGGCCTGCAGATCATGGGTCCGGCGCTCGGCGAGGAGCGGATCTACCGGGTCGCTGCCGCGTTCGAGGCCGCCTATGCCGCGGCGCATTCCGGACTGGTGCCGGACGCCGTTCCGGAGCTGGAGGTGAGCTCCCGATGAGCACGCCGACGCCTGATGGACTACGACGAGGCGATCGAGAAGTACGACCCGGTGCTGGGTCTCGAGGTGCACGTCGAGCTCGGCACGCGACCAAGATGTTCTGCGGCTGCCCGACCAAGTTCGGCGCGCAGCCGAACACCCAGGTCTGTCCGGTGTGCCTGGCGTTGCCCGGCGCGATGCCGGCCGTCAACCGGACCGCGGTGGAGTACGCCATCCGGATCGGGCTGGCGCTGAACTGCGAGATCGCGACGTGGTGCCGGTTCGCCCGGAAGAACTACTTCTACCCGGACATGCCGAAGAACTTCCAGACCTCGCAGTACGACGAGCCGATCGCCTTCAACGGCTATCTCGACGTCGAGGTGGACGGCGTCGAGATCGTCCGGGTCGAGATCGAGCGCGCGCACATGGAGGAGGACACCGGAAAGTCGACGCACGTCGGCGGCGCCACCGGCCGGATCCACGGCGCGGAGTACTCGCTGCTGGACTACAACCGCGCCGGCGTGCCACTGGTCGAGATCGTCACCAAGCCGATCGTCGGCACGAAGGCAGCGGCCCCGGTGGTCGCGCGCGCCTACGTGGCCGCGCTGCGGGACCTGCTCGCGTCGCTGGGCGTCTCCGACGTGCGGATGGACCAGGGGTCGCTGCGGTGCGACGCCAATCTGTCGCTCACCCCGGCCGGCAATCCGGTGTTCGGCACCCGGACCGAGACGAAGAACGTCAACTCCCTGCGCTCGGTGGAGCGCGCCGTCCGGTACGAGATCACCCGGCAGGGGGCGGTTCTCGAGTCCGGCGGGCGGGTGACGCAGGAGACCCGGCACTTCGACGAGTCGTCCGGCAGCACGTCGCCGGGCCGATCCAAGGAGACGGCGGAGGACTACCGGTACTTCCCCGAGCCCGACCTCGTCCCGCTCGCGCCGGACCCGGCGTGGGTGACGGAGATCCGCGGGTCGCTGCCCGAACTGCCGTGGCTGCGCCGGGCGCGGCTGCAGAGCGATTGGGGGCTCACCGATCTGGAGATGCGCGACCTGGTCGCGGCGGACGCCGTCGACCTGGTCGCCGCCACGGTCGCGGCGGGGGCGCCGCCCGCCGATGCCCGGTCGTGGTGGGCCTCCTACCTCGGCCAGCAGGCGAACAGCCGCGGGCTGGCGCTGGCCGAGCTGCCGATCACCCCCGCGCAACTGGCCGGGGTCATCCGCAAGGTCTCGGACGGCACGCTGACCACGAAAATGGCGCGGCAGGTCGTCGACGGGGTGCTGGCCGGCGAGGGCGACCCGGACGAGGTGATCGCCGCCCGGGGGCTGGCCGTGGTGTCCGACGACTCCGCCCTGCAGGAGGCGGTCGATGAGGCGCTGGCCGCGGCCCCGGACGTGGCGGAGAAGATCCGGTCGGGCAAGGTGCAGGCGGTCGGCGCGATCGTCGGCGCGGTGATGAAGGCGACCCGCGGGCAGGCCGACGCGGCGCGGGTGCGCGAGCTCGTGCTCGGCACGCTGAATGTGTCCGGCTGATGCGCGTCGCCCTCGCGCAGATCGTCAGCACGATCGATCCGGGTCGCAACCTGGACCTGGTACGCACGGCGGCCGCGGACGCGGCCGCGCGCGGCGCCCGGGTGGTCGTACTCCCGGAGGCCACGATGTGCGCGTTCGGCGTCTCGCTGGCGCCCGTCGCCGAGCCGCTGGACGGGCCGTGGGCCAACACGGTGCGGCGGATCGCGGCGGAGCACGACATCACCGTGGTGGCCGGCATGTTCACCCCCGCGGCGGGCGGCCGGGTGCGCAACACGCTCCTGGCCACCGGCCCAGGGGTGAACGCCTGGTACGACAAGATCCACCTGTTCGACGCCTTCGACTTCCGCGAATCGAAGACCGTCGCCGCCGGCAACCAGCCCGTCACGGTCGAGATCGACGGCGTGACGGTCGGTCTCGCGACCTGCTACGACCTGCGCTTTCCCGGGCTGTTCCAGACCCTGGGCAGTCGCGGGGCACGGCTGATCGTCGTGCCGTCGTCATGGGCGGCGGGGGACGGGCAAGCGCGACCAGTGGGACCTGTTGGTCCGGGCGCGGGCGCTGGACAGCACGAGCTTCGTCGCGGCCTGCGATCAGGCGGATCCGCTCTCGATCGGAGCCGCGCGCCGCGGCACCGCACCGACGGGCATCGGTGCCAGCCTGGTGGTCTCGCCGCTCGGCACGATCATCGACCAGCTGGGAGAGGCGCCGGGCCTGATCGTCGTGGACATCGATCCCGGCGAGGCCGACAACGTCCGGGTGCAGATCCCGGTGCTCGCCAACCGCCGGTTCTGACGGCGCCGGAGGGACTCGTCCTCAGGACGTCCGCGGCAATTCGATTGCCTCGGCGCAACCACGGTGCTTGACTGCGGCGCGGCGCCCCCGGGCGGCCTCACCCGGCAACCACCGACCCGGAGAACCATCGGACCCAGGAACGGAGACGGACATGCGGCACGGCTTCACGGCTCCCTCGCTCCCATCCGTCTACCTCGAGGACCTGACGTGTCGTGCCCGTACTGAATCTGGGGATCCTGGCGCATGTCGACGCCGGTAAGACCAGCCTGACCGAGCGGCTCCTGTACGCCGCCGGAATCATCGACCACCTCGGCAGCGTCGACGACGGCAGCACCCGCACCGACTCCCTCGCGCTGGAGCGCGAGCGTGGCATCACGATCAAGTCGGCGGTGGTGTCGTTCGAGTTCGGCGACCTGACGGTCGATCTCATCGACACACCCGGCCATCCTGACTTCATCGCCGAGGTGGAGCGCGTGCTGAGCGTGCTCGACGCCGCGGTGCTGGTCATCTCCGCCGTCGAGGGTGTGCAGGCGCAGACCCGCGTGTTGATGCGCACGCTGCAGCGCCTGGCCATCCCGACCCTGATCTTCGTGAACAAGATCGACCGGAGCGGCGCACGCCCGCGGGCAGTGCTGGATCGGATCGCGGAGCGGCTGACGCCGGAGATCATCGCCATGGGCGGCGTCGTCGACCCCGGCACGCGCACCGCGACCGCGCGCGCCTTCGCCCCGGACGACCGCGAGTTCGCCCGCACCATGGTCGATCTCGTCACCCGGCACGACGACGCCGTGCTCGCCGCGTACGTCGCGCGCGGGCCGGATCTGCCAGCCGACCTCGTGCGCCGCGGGCTGATCCGGCAGGTCGCGCGCGCGGCGGTGCACCCCGTGTTCTTCGGATCCGCCCTCACGGGCGCGGGCACCGGTGCGCTGATCGACGGGATCCGCACGCTGCTGCCCGCGGCCCGTGGTCGCGCCGACTGCCCCGTGGACGGCCAGGTGTTCAAGGTGGACCGCGGCAGGGCGGGGGAACGGATTGCCTACGTCCGGATGTTCGGCGGCACCCTGGCCGCGCGGGACCGGGTCGCGTTCGGTGCCGGCGATCGGCGCGCCGAGGCGAAGGTCACCGCGGTGTCGGTGTTCTCCAGGGGCGGCGCGGTTCCGGCCGAGTCGGTCGGCGCCGGCCGGATCGCACAGCTCCGGGGGCTCACCGCGGTGCGGATCGGCGACCGCATCGGTGAACCCGGCCGGGCCGCACCGACCGGGGCTCACCGGCAGCACTTTCCGCCGCCGAGCCTGGAGACCGTGGTCGACCCCGTGCGAGCCTCGGACCGGGGCCGCCTGTACGCCGCGCTCGCGCAGCTCGCCGAACAGGATCCGCTCATCGACGTCCGCCTCGACGGCGACGACCAGCAGATCTCGGTCGCGCTCTACGGCGAGGTGCAGAAGGAGGTCATCGAGGCGACGCTGGAGCGCGAGTACGGCGTGGCGGTGACCTTTCGGGAGACGACGACGGTCTGCATCGAGCGGCCCGTCGGTGTGGGGGCCGCCGCCGAGATCATCGGAACGCCGACCAACCCGTTCCTCGCGACCGTCGGTCTCCGGGTGGAACCCTCACCGCCGGGCGCGGGCGTCAGCGTGGACCTCGAGGTCGAGCTCGGCTCGATGCCGGCGGCGTTCTTCACCGCGGTGCGGGAGACCGTGCCGAAGACGTTGCGGCAGGGGCTCTTCGGCTGGCGGGTGACCGACTGTCGGGTGGTGGTGACGCATTCCGGCTACTACCCGCGGCAGAGTCACGCGCACGCCGTCTTCGACAAGAGCATGTCCAGCACGGGTCGGGACTTCCGCCACCTCACGCCGCTCGTGCTGATGGCCGCCCTGCGTCGGGCGGGCACCGCGGTGCTCGAGCCGATCCATCGGTTCACCCTCGAGATCCCGGCCGACGCCCTCGATGCCGTGCTGCCCGTGCTCGCCCGGCGCCAGGCGACGCCCGACGCGACCGAGATCCGGGGGTCCGCGTGTCTGTTGCGCGGGCACATCCCGGCCGCGCGCCTGCACGGCCTGCGCCGGGATCTGCCGTCGGTGACCCGGGGCGAGGGTCTGCTGGACAGCGCGTTCGACGGCTACCGCCCGGTCCGCGGCGCGCCCCCGACGCGGCGGCGCACGGACGACAACCCGCTGGATCGCGAGGCGTACCTGCTCCGCGTCGATCGGCGGGTGGCCCGCCGCCCCGACCGGTGACGGCTCAGTCCGGACCGCCCTCGCCGCCGGCGGCGCTGGACGGCACCACGACGACGCGGTCGTCGCTGGGCACGGGCGTCCCGTGTCCGTCCTTGTTCGAGGTGGTCAGCCACAGCAGGCCCTGGTCGTTCGGGGCCACCGTGAGCAGCCGGCCGTAGCGGTTGTCGAGCATCTGCTGCGGGGTGCCGGTGAAGGTGCCGTCGGGCCCGAACTCGATGCCGGTGAGCTGCTGCTTGTCCAGCGATGTGCTGGCGAGAATGCCGGAGTCGACAGCACAGTCGGCCGCACCGCCCTCGGCCGCCTGCCACGTCCAGAGCGCGTCACCGGGCTGCGGTGTGGTGTAGTCGCGGTTCGCGGTGAGCGGGATGAGCAGGTCCTGCGCCGCGCGGTGGTCGAGAGCTGCGACCCGGCCGTCGTCCAGCGGGCACATCCCGACCACCTGGGTGAAGCCGCGGGCGTAGACGGGCGAGCCCGGCGTCGGATTGTCCTCGGCCGGCTTGCCGAACTCGTCCAGCCGCAACACCTTTCCGGCCAGGGACGCCGGATCCACCGTCGCCTGCGCCGATCCCGTGTCGCCGGTGCCGACGAAGAGGGTGCGGTCGGCCGCGAAGGCGATGCGGCCGCCGTTGTGCTCGGCGCCCTTCGGGATGCCGGTGAAGATCGGCTTCGGCACGTCGCCCCTGGCGATGCGGATGATCCGGTTGTCCTCGGCCGTCGTCACGTAGGCGTAGATGATGCCGTCCTCGTCGTAGGACGGGGACAGGGCGATGCCGAGCAGGCCGCCGTCACCGGTCGCGTCGACGCCGTCGATCTGGGCGACGAGCTCGGGCTCGACGTTCTTCTGCACGCGCAGGATGCGGCCGGTCGTGCGTTCGCCGACGAGCGCCGAGGCGCCGTCCGGGAGCGGCGCGAGCCCCCACGGCGCGGCGAGGCAGGTCGCGATGACGGCGTCGTCGGTGGGCGCGCAGGGGTCGGCCGGCTGCTCGCTGCCGCTCGGGCCGGGCGTCGGAGGGGTGGCGCCGGTGGAGCCCGGCGACGATGGGCTCGGCGGGGCCGCCTCCGTGGTGGGGTCCTCCGGGTTCGCGCCGGGCGCCGTGAGCGACGGCTGCACGGTGAAGGTCGACGTCTCGGCCGAGAAGTCCGCGCACCCGGCGATCGCCAGCAGGGGCACGGCCGAGAGCGCGCAGACGGCGGCGCGCAGGCGGCGGGCGGTCGGGGTCATCGCCGTCCACGGTACGGGCGCGCGCGGATCGGTGGCCCCCGTCGACGTGCGGTCGGTCCCGGCGCCGGCCTTTCCGCTCACCGCGGACCGCGGGGCACGGCGGCGGGTGGTCGGCGCGCGGCCCGCCACCCCGGCCGGGGGTGCTGACCCCACGGTGGCGTGCGGCCGGTCGCGGCAACCGGCCGGTCCGCACCCTGCTGCCGCAGCTCCGGAGTTCCTAGATTTCGAAGCGTCAGAAGTCAGCCAGTCCATCAGAGGAGTTCCGATGTCCACCACCGCACACATCGTCCCGCCGCTCCCCGCGGTGTCGCCCCCGTCGCCCACCCGGCGCTCGGTCGCCGCAATCGTGGTCGGATCCGTCCTGCTGGTCCTCGGATTCCTGACCGCCGCGTCCGGAGCCGCGCTGCTCGCGGTGTTCGACAGCGACGGGAAGGTCATGTCGAACGATCAGGTGCTGTCCACGTCCACCACCGCGCTCGTCGCCGACCTCGGCTCCGTCCGCGCGGCGGCCGACCTCGGCCAGGTCTCCGGTCCGCCGACGCTGCACGTGACGACCGACAGCGCCGAGGGCGAACCGGTCTTCGTCGGGATCGCCCGCGCCGAGGACGTCGACCGCTACATGGCCACCCTGTCGCACGACCGCGTCCTCGACTTCGAGCTCTCGCCGTTCGAGCTCACGACCGAATGGGAGCAGGGCCTCGTTGTCGCGCCCCGGCCGGGAGCCGAGACCTTCTGGGCCGCCCAGGTCGAGACCGACGACGCCGCCGAGCTCACCTGGCCGATGCGTGACGGCAACTATCAGGTGGTGATCATGAACGCCGACGGTTCCGCCGCGGTGTCCACCGTGTCGTCGATCGGCGTCAGCCTGCCCGACTCCACGGCCATCTGGGTCATGGTGATCGGCGTCGGCGCCGCCCTTCTGGTCGGCGGCGGGGTGCTGATCTTCGTCGGCGCCCGCCGCGAGCCGGCGCGGTACACGAGCTGAGTTCTTTCCGAGACGCAGGCGGCGCCGGGTGGTTCGTCCACCCGGCGCCGCTTCCGCGTGCCGGCCGTCGCCTATCGCGCACAGCAGCGCGCGACGGGCGTGCGTCGGCCCGTCGAGTGAACCGGTGCCGGTCGGATCGGGCGTCGGGGGCGTCGATCTGCACGGTGGGGGTTCACTCGACCAGCGCTCGCAATCGGCCGGCGCTTGTCGGCCCGGCATATCTCGCGTCCCCGCGCCCGGCGGACATGCCGTCGAGTGAACCGGTGCCGGTCGGATCCCTCGTCACGCACGTCGATCTGACCGGCAACGGTTCACTCGACAGGCGCCGGCTTTGACGGGTGCCGGCCGGGTCGCGAACGGCGTCCCGAGTCCGGGTGATCGTTACTCCGTCGTGACCCACAACCCTTGTGCGGATGCGGTTCTCGAGGCGGGACTGTCGGTGGTGGGTTGTAGCGTCAGCGGTATGGATGGCACCCCGGTGGATACCCTCGATGCGGCGGAATCCGCCGCGTCGGTGGTGCTCTCCGGGGGTCCGCGCGTTGCGGGACGCGCAGTTCTGGAAACTGCAGCACCCGGAGCTGCTCGCGGTCGGGCGGCTGTTTGAGTCGATTGGCCGGTCGGTGTACGCGGCGCAGGTGCGTTGCGCCGGGGAGGTGGACGACACCGACCTGGCGACGCAGCTGTCGGTGTCCTCCGCCCGGGTGCTGCTGCTGGACACGCTGCGGATCACCGCCGGGGATGCCGCCGGCCGGGTCCGCGCCGCCCGCTGCACGCTCGAGCGCGACCCGATCAGCGGCGGCCACCTCCCGGCCCGGCTCCCGCTGCTGGGCGCGGCGCTGGACGACGGCACCGTCGGCGAGGGCACGTCGCGGTCATCACCCAGGCCATCCAGACGCTCCCGCGAACCCTCGACGCGGAGCTGGTGGAGTCCGCGAAGCGGCTGCTGGTGGACACCGCGCAGGAAGGCGCACCAGTCGGAGTGGACCATCAAGCTCGGCGCCGACCGCAGACCCCGACTTCATCCCACCCACCTGGATCGACCCCCCACAACGCCCCGCCGCAACCACACCCACCGGCCGCTCGGCGGTCAGGGAGCGGCACGCGCGATGTGCCTGCACCGAGCCCAGCGGGCCGGGTCGCACCCTTGACAGGTAACCATTTGGTTTCCTAATCTGGGCGCGTGGAACGGGTCTTCAAGGCCTTGGCCGACCCGACGCGCAGGGCGCTGCTGGACGAGCTCTTCCGCGAGGACGGCCAGACTCTCGGCGCGCTGGCGGGCAGGTTCGCGATGAGCCGGGTCGGGGTCGCCAAGCACCTCGGCGCGCTCGAGGCGGCCGGCGTCGTGGTGACGCGGCGGCGTGGCCGGGAGAAGTTCCACTACCTGAACCCGGTGCCGATCCGGCTGATCTACGACCGCTGGGTCAGCAAGTACACCGAGACGTGGGCCGCCGGCCTCGTCGACCTCAAGAGCGAGCTGGAGGCGAGCATGGAGAAGGTCTTCGACATCTACATCCGCACCACCCCCGAGCGGTTGTGGCAGGCCATCACCGACCCGGACACCAGGGCGCGCTTCCACTTCGGCCTCCGGGTCGAGTCGGACTGGACACCGGGCTCCGCCTACCGGCTGACGCCGGGCGGCGCGGAGGCGCCGCTGATCGAGGGCGTCAACCTGGAGGTCGACCCGCCGCGCAAGCTGGTCCAGTCCATGACCGCGCTGTGGGGCGAGGACGTCGTCGAGGAGGGCACGAGCCGGGTGACCTGGGACATCGAGCCGGTCGGCGACTCCTGCCGGCTCACCGTCGTCCACGACCAGCTGCGCGAGAACGCCAACGAGCAGCTCTTCGGCGGCTGGTCGATGATCCTGTCCGGCCTGAAGACCTGGCTGGAGACCGGCGAGGAGCTGACCACCCCCGGGTCCCTGATGTACGCGGCCGACCGATGACCGCCCTGGACCGCACCTTCGACGCGGTCCTGCGCAAGGAGCCGGGTAAGGGCGGCTGGACGTACGTCGTCATGCCCGACTCGGCCGAGTTCTTCGGCACGCGCGGGCTCGTCAAGGTGCGCGGCACCGTCGACGGGCACCCGTTCCGCGGTGCCTTCATGGCGCTCGGCGACGGCACGCACAAGCTCGGCTTCGCGGCCGGCGTGAGGGCCGCCATCGCCAAGCAGGCCGGCAACGCGGTGACGGTCCACCTCAGCGAGCGCGTGCCCGCGACAGGGCGGGCGGCCACCCGGTGACGGGCCACCTCAGCGGCGTGCGAGCGGTGAGCGTGCCGGTCGCCGACCAGGAACGAGCGCTGGCCTTCTACGAGCGGACCCTCGGCTTCGAGAAGCTGCGCGACCTCCCGACTCCCGGCGGCGGTCGCTGGATCGAGCTCTCGCCGGGCGGCGGCGACACCGTGATCACCCTGGAGCCGGCGCGGGCCCGTGTCGCCCGCGGATCGATCGGCATTCGGTTCGCCACGGCCGACGCCGCGGCCGCCCACGCCGCGCTGCGCTCCGCCGGCGTCGACACCGACGAGATCCTCAGCTGGCCGGGGGTGCCGCCGATGTTCGCCTTCCGTGATCCGGACGGGAACGCCTTCTCCGTCACCGAAACCGGCTGATTGGCAGCGGTTGTCGGTCGGGGGCAGCTCAGTCGCGGCGCGGGGCGCGTCGCCCGACCTCGTGCAGCATCGCGTCCCCGACCGCCGCGGGCAGGTAGCGCACCCGCGCCGACCGGCCGGACGAGAAGCGCATCTTGAAGCCCGCGACGCCGGCCCGCGCCTTCCAATACGAGCTGCTCCATTCGATTGTCTGCACCTTGAACCGGCGCGCCACCACGGTGTTCCGCACGAGCACGCGGCGCCAGCGCATCGACACGGACTCCGCGTCCAGCCGCCAGGCCGCCTCGCGTCCGGACAGGATGCCGACCACGATCGCGATCGGGATGGGCAGGGCCGCCAGCAGCTTCCACGAGTCGGGCAGCAGGAGGAGCACGACGGCGATGCCGAGCCCCCACCATCCGGGGACCGTCAGGTAGCGCCGATGCATCGAGCGCGGGATCGGCGTCAGCGCGCCGGTCGGCCAGGCGAGCTCGGGCAGCGCGCGCCGTACCAGGTCGGCGGCGTGCGCGGTGCGCAGCAACGGAAACACGGTGCGGTTGGCGGTGTTCGTCCGCCCGATGCCGGCCACCTCGACCTGCAGGCTGCACAGCCCGAGCGGCGTCTGCGTCGCCCCCTCGACGATCCGCACCGCCTGGATGCGGTCCACCGGGAACGAGCCGGACTGCTTGCTGAGCAGCCCGTGCACAGTGCGCAGCGTGTCGCCGTCGCGGATCAGCGTGAACTTGTACAGCCGCAGGGCGGCGAGCACGACGCCGACGACGATCGCGGCCACCACGATGATCACCAGAGTGGCGACCCAGCCGAGCGGGACGATCGTGTCCTCGACGAAATCCCTGGTCCGCGCGGGCAGCAAGTCCGAGAACCGGATCCACACCACGAGGGCAGCCGCCGCGATCAGCGGAACCGTGTTGTTCGTGATCGCCGCGACCAGCATGCCGCGCGCGTCGAGCGCCGCGATCACCACCGGCTCGCTGTCCCGCGTCGGGGACTGCAGGCTGCCGCGCGAGAAGCCTTGGCGCATCTTGCGGGTCCGGGACGTCGGGGCGGACGCGGGGCGGGCCTCGGCGCCGGGATCGTCCGTCTCGCCATCGCCCTCCAGGGCGGTCACCAGCTCGTCCACCCGGCGCGTGGACAGGCTGCTGAGCGAGATCAGCGATCCGCGATGGTCTCCCGGCGACTGGATGCGCAGGCCCCACACGTTGACGAGCCGCTGCACGAAGCTGCGGTACGCGGTGAGCGCGGTGATCCGGGTGACCGGCACCAGCCGGACCGTGCGGTTGAGGATGCCCGACTCGACCTGCAGCACGCCGGCGGCGACCGAGTACTTGCGCATGAACCACTGCGCCACCGCAATGATCATGATCAGCGAGAACAGCACGAGGTTCACCCACAGGGGCGCGCCGCCCAGGACGGTCAGCACGAGGTACGGGATCGCCTGCCACACCGTGTTGGCCGTGGTGATCAGCAGGTAGATCGGGTGCAGCCGGTGCTGCGCCACCACGGGCAGGTGCGGATCCGCCGGCTCGATCACGACGCGGCGACGGCTGTCTCGGTGAGGGTGTCCATGCTGGCGGTGACGTCGCGGCGGGATCAGATGTTGTCGGCGAGCTCGGTCAGCCGGCTGATCCGAGTGCACAGCTCGTCCGCCTCGGACCGGCGGAGCCCGCTGATGTTGACGGACCCGCCGGCCGTGCGGATGTGCAGGCTGGCCATGCCGTAGTAGTCGGCGATCGGACCGCGCTCGGTGCGCAGGCTCTGCACGCGCTCCAGTGGCACGACCGTGCGCTTGACGAAGATGATCCCGTGCTGGATGTCGATCTCGGACGGCGAGACGGCGAACCAGAACACCCGGTAGCGGATGGGTGGCAGCACCAGCAGCGCGACGATCACCACGATCAGCGCCACCGCGATCACCGCCCAGGCCAGGCCGGGCACCCCGATCGGCAGCACCCACGCCAGCCCGCCCAGCAGCACCACCGCGGGCAGCACCCCGACGACCAGCCGCCAGCGCCAGTAGGCGATGACCCTGCGCTGCAATCGGTGCCGGACCGAGGGGTCGTCGCCGACAAGTGGCGGGGATCCGTCCGGGGGCGGCGGAGTGGCGAGATCGCGCTCATCGCCTCGAACAGGCACGTCCGGCGCGCGCGCGTCGGCGACCGGCGCCGGGTCGGCGTGGTCGGCCGGCTCGGCGGAGCGACGGGCGACAGCCGGCCCGGACGGGTGCGCGGCGGGCGGGGCGGGATCGTCCCCGGCGGTTCCGGGCGGGATCCCGGTGGCCGGGTGGCTCGTCACGCGGGTCAGCGTACGGCCGCGTCCGGCGCCGGCCACCCTCAGCGGGGCAGGTCAGTCCGGGTCGGCGGCCGTCCCGTCCCGCCTGTCCGGGGTCGGCGCCGCATCGCCGGTGGCCGTAGCGTCGCCGGTGGCGGAGGCCTCGTCCTCCGTCGCCGCGTCGACAGCGGCCGGGGGTTCGCCGATGGCCAGGCTGCCGCCCGACACCGCGGCCAGTCGCGGCAGGTCGCGAGGACGCACCATCGGCAACCGGAACCGCGTCCCGTCCGCGCCGACCGCGATCGCCCATCGGGAGCCGTGGAATTCCAGCCCGTCCATGTCGGTCCAGGCCATCCGCTTGCGGCCGAGCAGCGTGTGCGCCGTCAGCCCCCCGTCATCGGCCACCGTCCGGGTGTAGAGGACGTAGGCCAGGACGACGACCGGGACGGCGAACATCAGGACCCAGGCGCCGCCCGCGGTGGCCAGCGGCGTCACGCAGAGCACGGCCAGCACCGGCAGCAGCAGGGCCGCCGCCGGCAACCGGAAGACAGCCCGCTGGTCCGACGCCACGCCACCATCCTCACACCGGCGTCGGGCCGCCCCAGCCGCCGACGGGCGTTCCCGAAGAATGGGACGGTGCTCCCGGCCCGTGACACCTCGACGGACCCGCGCGGCGTTTGACAGCGCCGCGCAGACCGCCCTACCCTCGCGACTGTGTCCGCTCTCCTCGTAATCAGCTAGCGCGTCCTCGCCTCGAGCAGGCGACGACGCGCAACCCCTTGGTCACCCCGGTGACGAGGGGTTTTTTGTTGCCCGGAGACGACACGAACGCCCGCGAAGGCGCCTCGAAAAGGAGAAGTCACCGATGACGCAGGGTCGAACCGCCGATCCCCGGCCGATCGTCGTGCCCCACCCGAGCGCGCCCGGCGCGGCGCACAGCGCCGGTTCCGCCGGCCACGGCGGGCGCATCGTCGAGCAGGTCAGCGGGGCCAAGTCGGTCGTCCGGTCGCTCGAGGAGGCCGGGGCCGAGGTCGTCTTCGGCATCCCCGGCGGTGCGGTGCTGCCGGTCTACGACCCGCTGCTGGACTCGACCCGGGTGCGGCACGTCCTGGTGCGCCACGAACAGGGCGCCGGCCACGCGGCCACCGGCTACGCGCAGGCGTCCGGCCGGGTCGGCGTGTGCATGGCGACGTCCGGCCCTGGCGCCACGAACCTGGTCACACCGATCGCCGACGCGCACATGGACTCCGTCCCGCTGGTCGCCATCACCGGCCAGGTCGGCCGGCCGATGATCGGCACGGACGGCTTCCAGGAGGCCGACATCTGCGGCATCACCATGCCGATCACCAAACACAACTTCCTCGTCACGGACCCGGCCGAGATCCCACAAACGATCGCGGCCGCCTTCCACCTGGCATCGACGGGCCGACCGGGCCCTGTGCTGGTGGATCTCCCGAAGGATGTGCTGCAGTCGGAGACCACCTTCGTCTGGCCGCAGGACATCCACCTCCCGGGGTACCGGCCGACCATGCGGCCGCACTCGGGGCAGATCACCGCCGCCGCGAAGCTGATCAGCACCGCGCGGCGACCGGTGCTCTACGTCGGCGGCGGGGTGCTCAGAGCCAGGGCGACGGCGGCTCTGCGGACTCTCGCCGAGGCGACCGGGATCCCGGTGGTCACCACCCTCATGGCCCGCGGTGCCTTCCCGGACTCGCACATCCAGCACCTGGGGATGCCGGGGATGCACGGCACCGTGGCGGCGGTGGCGGGCATGCAGCGCGCCGACGTCATCGTCGCGCTGGGCGCCCGGTTCGACGACCGGGTCACGGGTCAGCTCGCGACGTTCGCGCCCGGCGCGACGATCATCCACGCGGACATCGACCCGGCCGAGATCGGCAAGAACCGCGCGGTCGACGTGCCGATCGTCGGCGACGCCCGCGAGGTGATCACCGAGCTGATCTCCGCGGTGACCGCGGAGCAGGCCGCCGGCGTGGTCGCCGACCTCACCGCGTGGTGGGCCGAGCTCGACGGCCTGCGGGAGACCTTCCCGCTGGGCTACGACTGGCCGCCCGACGGCTCCCTGGCGCCGCAGTACGTCATCGAGCGGCTGGGCAAGATCGCCGGTCCGGAGGCCATCTACGCGGCCGGCGTCGGTCAGCACCAGATGTGGGCTGCGCAGTTCATCTCGTACGAGAACCCTGGCACCTGGCTGAATTCCGGCGGGCTGGGCACGATGGGCTACGCGGTGCCGGCCGCCATGGGGGCCAAGATGGGCCGGCCGGACGCGACCGTCTGGGCGATCGACGGTGACGGCTGCTTCCAGATGACGAACCAGGAACTGGCGACCTGCGCGATCGAGAACATCCCGATCAAGGTCGCGATCATCAACAACGGCAACCTCGGCATGGTGCGGCAGTGGCAGACGCTGTTCTACGGCGAGCGCTACTCGCAGACCGACCTCGGCACGCACAAGCACCGCATCCCCGACTTCAAGATGCTCGCCGAGGCGTACGGCTGCGTCGGCATGCGCTGCGAGTCCAAGGAGGACGTGGACCGGACGATCGACGCGGCCATGGAGATCGACGACCGGCCCGTGGTCGTCGACTTCACCGTGGGCAAGGACGCGCAGGTGTGGCCGATGGTCGCGGCCGGCACGGGCAACGACCAGATCATGGCGGCCAGGGGGATCAGACCCCTCTTCGACGACGAGTAAGGGGCAAGGAGAAACGTGAGCCGCCATACGCTCTCGGTGCTGGTGGAGAACAAACCCGGTGTGCTGGCCAGGGTTTCGTCCCTGTTCTCCCGCCGCGGCTTCAACATCCACTCGCTCGCGGTCGGGCCGACCGAGAACCCCGACGTGTCCCGGATGACGATCGTCGTCGCGGTGGAGGGTCTTCCGCTCGAGCAGGTGACCAAGCAGCTGAACAAGCTGGTGAACGTGCTGAAGATCGTGGAGCTCTCCCAGCACGCGGCCGTGCAGCGCGAGCTGCTGCTGCTCAAGCTGCGCTCGGACAGCACGTCGCGGCCGCAGATCATCTCGATCGTCGACATGTTCCGCGCGCACATCATCGACGTGGCGCCGGACTCGGTCACCATCGAGGCGACCGGCACCTCCGACAAGCTGGAGGCACTCACGAAGATGCTCGAGCCCTTCGGGGTGCGGGAGCTGGTGCAGTCCGGCATGGTCGCTCTCGGCCGCGGACCTCGGTCCATCACATCGGCGAGCAGCAGGGCAGACTAGGGCCCCGACCGCGCGGCGCTCCGTGAAGGATCGCCGGAGAACTCCGATCCGAACCGTCCGCTACCAGAGCAGGAGCACACGCACATCATGGCTGCCGAGATCTTCTACGACACCGACGCCGACCTGTCGATCATCCAGGGACGCAAGGTCGCCGTCATCGGCTACGGATCCCAGGGACACGCGCACTCGCTGAGCCTGCGGGACTCCGGCGTCGACGTCCGCGTGGGCCTCCCGGAGGGCTCGAAGTCCAGGGCCAAGGCGGAGGAGCAGGGCCTGCGGGTCGTCACCCCCGCGGATGCGGCGGCCGAGGCCGACGTGATCATGATCCTGACCCCGGACCATGTGCAGCGGCACGTCTACGCGGCGGCCATCGAGCCGAACCTGACGGCCGGCAAGGCCCTCGGATTCGGGCACGGGTTCAACATCCGGTTCGGCTACATCAAGCCGCCGGCGGACGTCGACGTCTTCATGGTGGCGCCGAAGGGTCCCGGGCACCTGGTGCGCCGGGAGTTCGTCGACGGCAAGGGCGTTCCCTGCCTGATCGCGGTCGAGCAGGACCCCAGCGGCGGCGCGCAGGCGCTCGCGCTGTCCTATGCCTCGGCGATCGGCGGCGGCCGGGCCGGCGTCATCAAGACCACGTTCACCGAGGAGACCGAGACCGACCTGTTCGGCGAGCAGGCCGTCCTCTGCGGCGGCATGTCCCGGCTCGTCCAGCTGGGCTTCGAGACCCTGGTGAACGCCGGCTACCAGCCGGAGATCGCGTACTTCGAGTGCCTGCACGAGCTCAAGCTGATCGTCGACCTGATGTACGAGGGCGGCATCGCGAAGCAGCGCTGGTCGGTGTCCGACACCGCGGAGTACGGCGACTACGTCTCCGGCCCGCGGGTGATCGACGATCACGTCGCCGAGAACATGCAGGGCGTGCTGGCGGAAATCAAGGACGGCTCGTTCGCGGCGCGGTTCATCGCGGACCAGGACGCCGGGGGGCCGGAGTTCAAGAAGCTCCGCGCCGAGCAGGAGCAGCATCCGATCGAGGAGACCGGCCGCAAGCTCCGCCCGCTGATGAGCTGGGTGGCCACGAAGGACGACTACGAGGGCACCGCCGCCCGCGGCTGATCGGCACCGCGGCCCGCGGCTGATCGGCACGCTCCCGGCGGCTGACACCGCCCGTCAAAACGATCGACCGCGGAACATCCTGCCGCTCGGGCCGACACGATGCCCCGCGATCCGTGCGATCAGAAGGTGGGAGCCCCGCGGGAGCGGAACCACGCGCGGCTGGGCGGCGTGAGCATCAGCACGATGATCACGATCGAGATAGCCAGGCCCGCGAAGCCGTTCCCGACCGAGCCTCGCACGAGGGTGAAGACCTGCACGATCGCGGCGACCCCGGCGACGATGGTCAGCATCATGCCGTTGCGCCCGCTGAGCGCCCACGCGCCCGCCCAGAGGTACAGGGCGCCGACGACGAGCAGGACCAGCGACATCGTGATCACCAGACCGCCGTACCCGCTGACGCCCAGGATCGCCCCGCCCGCGAGCAGGGCCACGATCGAGACCAGCAGGATCAGCCCGCCGACGATGAACGCGAGCACGGCCGCCCCGGTCACCTGCCCCGGACGGGGCGCGGGACCGCCGGCCTGCGGGAACCCGGGCGGCGGTCCGTACCCCGGCTGGCCGTAGCCCGCCTGGGGGTACTGCTGATACTGCGGCGCCGGGTACTGCTGCCCCCCGGCTGGCTGGCCCGCGTGCGGCTGTCCCCGATAAGGCTCCTGATACGGCTGGGCCTGGTAGGGCTGGGCTTGGTACGGCTGGGATGGGTAGGGCTGGGATTGATGGGATTGATAGGGCTCGGATTGATAGGGCTCGGATTGATAAGGCTGAGCCTGATTCGGCTGGGACGGGGACTGCGATGTCGGCCAACCCGGCTCGGGTGAACCCGGCCGGGAGGGGTCGTTCGGGTCGGGATACCCCGGCGTCGTGGTCATGGCCGGAACGATATCGCCGCAGGTCGCGGGGACCGAGAACATTCGCGGCACATTCCGGCCGAAACCGGCGCGCGGCGCCGCCGCCTGCGCGGGCGACCGCCTGCACGGCAGGACCCGGGCCGCGGCGCCCATGTGTGCCGGAACACGCCCGGCGGTCCGTAGCATTGCCGCCGTGTCGAAGCCCGTCGTGCTGATCGCCGAACAGCTCGCCCAGTCCGCGATCGATGTGCTCGGCACCGAGTTCGACATCCGGCACGTCGACGGCGCCGACCGGGGCGCGCTGCTGCCGGCGCTGAAGGACGCCGACGCCATCCTGATCCGCTCGGCCACCCAGATGGACGCCGAGGCGCTCGCCGCAGCGCCCGTGCTGAAGGTGGTGGCGCGCGCCGGCATCGGGCTGGACAACGTCGACGTGCCGGCGGCCACCGCGCGCGGCGTGCTGGTCGTCAACGCGCCGCAGTCCAACATCATCACCGCCGCCGAACACGCCCTCGCGCTGGTGCTGGCGGTCGCCAGGATGATCCCCGCCGCCGACGCCTCGCTGCGCGCGGGGGAGTGGAAGCGGAGCGCAGTTCACCGGCGTCGAGATCGCCGACAAGACCGTCGGCGTGGTCGGTCTCGGCCGGATCGGGCAGTTGTTCGCGAGTCGGATCGCCGCCTTCGGCACCTCCGTCATCGCCTACGACCCCTACCTGCAGCCGGCCAGGGCGGCCGCCCTGGGCGTGCGGCTGGTCGACCTGCCGACCCTGCTGGCCACCGCGGACATCGTCTCCATCCACCTGCCGCGGACGCCCGAGACGCTCGGGCTGATCGGCGCCGCGGAGCTCGCCACCGTGAAGCCCGGCGTGCTGATCGTGAACGCCGCCCGCGGCGGGCTGATCGACGAGCAGGCGCTGGCCGACGCGCTCGCGGACGGCCGGGTGGCGGGCGCCGGCATCGACGTGTACGTGAAGGAGCCGCTGCCGCCGGACAGCCCGCTGCGGACCGCGCCGAACACCGTGCTCACCCCGCACCTGGGGGCCTCCACCGCCGAGGCGCAGGACAAGGCGGGCACGGCGGTCGCCAGGTCGGTGAAGCTGGCCCTGCGCGGGGACTTCGTGCCGGACGCGGTGAACGTGCAGGCCGCCGGCCCGGTGTCGGACGAGCTGCGGCCCTGGATCCCGCTGGTCTCCCGGCTCGGCACGATCCTCACCGCGGTCGCCGGCGGCGTGCCGAGCAAGGTGGTGGTCGAGGTCCGGGGCGACCTGGCCGCCCAGGACACCTCGATCCTGCAGCTGGCCGCGGTGCGCGGCATCTTCGGCGGCGTCATCACCGAGGCCGTCACCTTCGTCAACGCGCCGGCCCTCGCCGCCGAACACGGGCTGACGCTGACCGGCACGTCGACCGAGGAGACCGGCGACTACCGGTCGGCGGTGACGCTGCGCGCGGCCATCGCGACGGGCGAGGCGCGGACGGTGTCCGGCACGCTGTCCGGGCAGAAGCAGGTGCCAAGCTGATCGAGATCAACGGCCGGCACTTCGACCTGCGCGCGGAGGGCAACCTGGTGGTGGTGGCGTACGCCGACCGGCCCGGCGTGATGGGCACCGTCGGCAGCATGCTCGGCCAGGCCGATCAACATCGAGGCCGCGCAGATCTCCCAGGAACTGGACGGCCGGGCGTCGATCATGGTGCTGCGGGTGGACCGGGTCCCGGCCAGGACCTGCTCGACCGCATCGGCGAAGCCGTCGACGCGAGCGCCATCCGGGGGATACTCGGCGGGCTGAACCGCGCCCCGATCCGGCGGCCGGGACGATGCCCCCAACGGTCGGTCCGTGCCGCTCGCCGGGCGGTAGTCTCGCCTGCGACGGCCGCCCGCACAGCCAGCACTCGGCAGATTTCAGGCTCCTCGACGGTGCGGCAGAGAGGTCAACGATGAAGCTCGCGGTCATCCCCGGTGATGGCATCGGTCCCGAGGTGGTGGCCGAGGGCCTCAAGGTCCTGCAGCGGCGTCGTCCCCGGCGTCGTCGACCACCGAGTACGACCTCGGTGCGGCCCGCTGGCACCGCACCGGCGAGCTGCTGCCGGACTCGGTGCTGCGCGAGCTGCGCGACCACGACGCGATCCTGCTCGGCGCCGTCGGCGATCCGACGGTGCCGTCCGGCATCCTCGAGCGCGGCCTGCTGCTGCGCATCCGGTTCGAGCTCGATCACCACGTCAACCTCCGCCCCGCGCGGCTCTACCCGGGCGTGCCGGGCCCGCTGGCCGGCGACAAGGCCATCGACCTGGTCGTGCTGCGCGAGGGCACCGAGGGCCCGTACGCCGGCAACGGCGGCCTGCTGCGCAAGGACACCCCGCACGAGATCGCCACCGAGGTCTCGCTGAACACCTACTTCGGGGTCGAGCGGGTGGTCCGGGACGCGTTCGAGCGGGCCGCCCGCCGGCCGCGCAAGCACCTGACCCTGGTGCACAAGACCAACGTGCTGGTGCACTCCGGTCAGCTGTGGAGCCGGGTGGTCGAGGAGGTCTCGATGGAGTACCCGGACGTCTCCGTCGCCTACTCGCACATCGACGCCGCGATGATCTACCTCGTCACCGACCCGGGCCGGTTCGACGTGGTGGTCACCGACAACCTGTTCGGCGACATCTTCACCGACCTCGCCGCCGCCGTGTCTCGGGCGGCATCGGGCTCGCGGCGTCCGGGCAACCTCGACGTCTCCCGGACCAACCCGAGCATGTTCGAGCCGGTGCACGGGTCCGCGCCCGGACATCGCGGGCACCGGTCACGGCCGACCCGACCGCGACCGTGCTGTCCATCGCGCTGCTGCTGGACCACCTCGGGCTGCCGGAGGCCGCGCGCCGGGTCGAGGCCGCCGTGGCGTTCGACCTGGCCACCCGGCAGCCCGGCTCGGTCGGCCGCACCCAGGCGGTCGGCGACCGGCTGGCTGCGCTCGCCTCGAGCTGAGCGAGACGAGCCGACCGCGTGAGGATCCCGACATGAGCGCCGCCACGACGGTGCCGGCGCAGCGCGCCGCGGATGGCCCGGGGGCCGCCGGCAGCACAGCACCCCGTCGCCGAGCGTCGCCGCTCGGCGACGCGTTCCATGTCTTCGACACCACCCTGCGGGACGGTGCGCAGCGCGAGGGCATCACCTATTCGGTCGCCGACAAGATCGCCGTCGCCACCCTGCTCGACGAGCTCGGGGTCGGCTTCATCGAGGGCGGCTGGCCCGGTGCGATGCCCAAGGACACCGAGTTCTTCGCCAGGGCGATGTCCGGCGAGCTGCCGCTGCGCACCGCCTCGCTGGTCGCGTTCGGCGCGACCCGGAAGGCCGGCGTCCGCGTGCAGGACGACCCGCAGGTGCAGGCGCTGCTCGACTGCGGGCGCGCCGGTGATCACGCTGGTGGCCAAGTCCGACGTCCGGCACGTCGAGCGGGCGCTGCGCACCACGCAGGAGGAGAACCTGGCGATGGTGTCGGACACGGTGCGGCTCCTGGTCGACAACGGCCGGCGGGTGTTCCTGGACTGCGAGCACTTCTTCGACGGGTACGTCTTCGACCGCGACTACGGCGTCCGGGTCGCCGGAGGCCGCGATCGACGGCCGGCGCCGACGTCGCCGTGCTGTGCGACACCAACGGCGGGATGCTGCCGATGGGGGTCGAGCGGATCGTCGGAGAGGTGCGGGACCGCACCGGGTTCCGGCTCGGCATCCACTGCCAGGACGACACCAGCTGCGCGGTGGCGAACACCGTCGCGGCGGTCGCAGGCCGGCGCCACCCACGTGCAGTGCACCGCCAACGGGTACGGCGAGCGGGCCGGGCAACGCCGACCTGTTCGCCGTGGTCGGCAACCTGATGACGAAGATGGGCCTGCCGGTGCTGCCCGAGGGCGCGCTCGCCGACATGATGCGGGTGTCGCACGCCCTCGCCGAGCTGGCGAACATCGCCCCGAACACCCATCAGGCCTACGTCGGCTCGTCGGCGTTCTCGCACAAGGCCGGTCTGCACGCCTCGGCGATCAAGGTCGACCCCGAGCTGTACAACCACCTCGACCCGACCCGGGTCGGCAACGACATGCACATCCTGATCACCGAGATGGCCGGCCGGGCATCGGTCGAGCTGAAGGCGCGGGAGCTGGGCGTCGACCTGGCCGGCCGGCCGGAGGCGGTCGGCCGGATCGTCGACGCCGTCAAGGCCCGGGAGGCCGCGGGCTGGTCGTACGAGGCGGCCGACGCGTCCTTCGAGCTGCTCATCCGGGACGAACTGGCCGCAGGCCGGGTGCAGCCGGACAGCAGTCCGCGCAACGTCTTTCGCCTGGAGTCCTACCGGGTGATCGTCGAGAATAACCGCGCCACCAACGCGGTGACCTCAGAGGCGACCGTCAAGGTGCACGTCGGCGGCCGGCGGATCATCGCCACCGCCGAGGGCAACGGCCCGGTGAACGCGCTGGACTCCGCGCTGCGGCCGCCGTGGCCGAGCAGTTACCCGAGTTCAACCAGGTCGAACTGGTCGACTACAAGGTGCGCATCCTCGCCGGTTCAGCGCCGGCACCGACTCGATCACCCGGGTGCTGGTGTCCTCCGCGCGCAGCGCGGCGCAGGAATGGACGACGGTCGGCGTGCACGCCAACGTCGTCGAGGCGTCCTGGCAGGCGCTGGTCGACGCGCTGGTCTACGCGCTCGGCCCGGCCGGACCGGCAGGACTGATCCGGCGGCCGCGACCCGTCCGGCGCGCACGCTCACCGGCACGAGCCAGCGCCGAAACAGCAACGTGCCACGAACAGGAAGTGGGAGCGACCATGCGGCTGGCCAGGATCGCCCACCCCGACGGGGTGGCCTTCGTCTCGGTCGACGGGCCCGGCGACCAGCCCGGTCCGCCCGGTCGGCGGTCGCCGGGAGATCGCGGACCATCCGTTCGGCAACCCGACCTTCACCGGCCGGAGCTGGCCGCTGGCCGACACCCGGCTGCTGGCGCCGATCCTGCCGTCCAAGGTGGTCGCGGTCGGCCGCAACTACGCCGACCACGCCGCCGAGCTCGGCAACGAGGTGCCCGACCACGCCGATGATCTTCCTCAAGCCGTCGACCTCGGTGATCGGGCCGCACGCGCCGATCCAGATCGCCGGCGTCGGCCGGCGGGTCGACTACGAGGGCGAGCTGGCCGTCGTCATCGGCCGGCCGTGCCGGGACGTGCGGGCCGAGGACGCCTCGATCGGTGATCCTCGGCTACACCGTCGCCAACGACGTCACCGCCCGCGAGCAGCAGCGAGCGGACGTGCAGTTCACCAGGGCCAAGGGGTACGACACGTTCTGCCCGCTGGGGCCCTGGATCGAGACCGAGATGGACCCGGCTGACCTCGCGGTCCGCACCGAGCTGGACGGGAACGTCGTGCAGGACGGCACCACGGCCGACATGGTCTTCACCGTGGGCGAACTGATCGAGTTCGTGTCGGGCGTCATGACGCTGCTGCCGGGTGACGTGCTGCTCACCGGCACCCCGGCCGGCGTCGGGCCGATGACCGTCGGGCAGACGGTGTCGGTGACCGTCGAGGGCATCGGCACGCTGACCAACCCGGTCGCGGCGCGGCAGCGATGACCGCCCCGGGCGGCACCGCCCCAGCGCGCACCGGCCAGGGCCGCCCCGTACGCGCCCGGTTCTGCCCGTCGCCGACCGGGACCCCGCACGTCGGGCTGGCCCGGACCGCGCTGTTCAACTGGGCCTTCGCCCGGCACCACGGCGGCACCTTGGTGTTCCGCATCGAGGACACCGACGCCGCGCGCGACTCGGAGGAGTCGTACCAGGCGATCGTCGACGCGATGAGCTGGCTCGGGCTGGACTGGGACGAGGGCCCGCTCGTCGGCGGGCCGCACGCGCCGTACCGGCAGAGCGAGCGCGGCGAGATCTACCGCGAGGTGGCCGCAGAGCTGCTGGCGGCCGGGCACCTGTACGAGTCCCATTCCAGCGCCGACGATGTGACCGCGCGGCACCTGGCCGCCGGCCGCGACCCCAAGCTGGGCTACGACAATTACGACCGCACGCCGGATGCCGCGCTGATCGCGGCGGCCGAGGCCGCCGGCCGGCCGCCGGTGCTCCGGCTGCGGATGCCGGACCGGGACATCACCTTCGACGACCTGGTGCGCGGCCCCATCACCTTCCGGCGGGCAGCGTGCCGGACCCGGTGCTGGTGCGCGGCACCGGGGAGCCGCTGTACACGCTGGTGAACCCGGTCGACGACGCGCTGATGGGGATCACCCACGTGCTGCGCGGCGAGGATCTGCTGCCGTCGACGCCGCGGCAGATCGCGCTGTACGAGGCGCTCATCGACATCGGCCGGGCCGAGGTCAGTCCCACTGTTCGGGCACCTGCCGTTCGTCACGGGGGAGGGCAACCGCAAGCTCTCCAAGCGCGACCCGCAGTCGAACCTGTTCCAGTACCGCGACGACGGGTTCATCACCGAGGGCATGGTCAACTACCTGGCGCTGCTGGGCTGGTCGCTCGGCCGAGGACCGGGACATCTTCACGCCCGCCGAGCTCGTCGCCGCCTTCGACGGGCACCCGGATCTCCGGCAACCCCGCGCGATTCGACCGCAAGAAGGCCGAGGCGATCAACGGCGCGCACCTGCGGCTGCTCGACCCCGGCGATTTCGCCGACCGGCTCGAGCGCTACCTGGTCGCGAGCGGCCGGCTGCCCGCCGAGCCCGACGATGCCGCAGGACTCGCCCTGGTGCGCGCGGCGGCGCCGCTGGTGCAGGAGCGGTCCGCGCTGCTCTCCGACGCCGCCGCGATGATGCGACTTCCTGCTTCACCTCCGACGAGCGGTTCGCAGTCGACCCGGCCGCCGCCGCGCAAGGTGCTGACCGGCCGCGGCGCCCGTGCTCGCGGCGTCGATCGGGTGGTCGAGCACATTCCGGGCGGGGCCGCCGGTCGCGATCGCCGGAATTCACCGCCGCGGCGCTCGAGGAGGCGCTGAAGGCCGCGCTGGTGGACGGGCTCGGCCTGAAGCCGAAGGTGGCCTTCCCGCCGGTCCGGGTCGCCGTCACCGGCCGCACCATCTCGCCGCCGCTGTACGAGTCCATGGAGCTGCTCGGCCGGGACCGCGACGCTGGCCCGGTTGCGCGCCGCATTGGCGGTCGTGCGAGCGGCGGATAGGGCCGGTATCATGGTCGGTCGGGCGTGCTCAGGACGGCCGGTTCGAGGTCCCCGTCGGCGGTCGCCAGGACTCTGATCGGAGGTCCGAGAGGCCCATTGGGGTATGGTGTAATTGGCAACACAGCGGATTCTGATTCCGTCATTCTAGGTTCGAGTCCTAGTACCCCAGCTGCATTCAGAAGCCTGTATTGATACGTTGCTGTCGGAAGTTTCTAGGGCCCCGTCGTCTAGCGGCCTAGGACGCCGCCCTCTCACGGCGGTAGCGAGGGTTCGAATCCCTTCGGGGCTACCATCATCCACCCGAGCACACCGCCCGCTCACAGCACGTAGCGAGGGCTCGAGTCCCTTCAAGCACGCACGCCCACCGGCCCCGCGCCGCGTGGGCTGGCGCGTCTGGCCGCGGTTCCGCCTGCGGGCTCGGCGTCCCCGGCCGCTACAGCCGCGCGGTGAGCGCGTCGGCGGCCTCGACCAGGTCGCCCGCCCAGCGCGCGCCCGGCCGCCGGCCGATCCGCTCCACCGGCCCGGAGACCGAGACCGCGGCGATGACGGCGCCGTGCGGGTCGCGGACCGGCGCGGAGACCGACGCCACGCCCGGCTCCCGCTCGGCGACCGACTGCGCCCAGCCCCGCCGGCGGACCTCCGCCAGCGTGCGCTCGGTGAAGGCCGCCTCGGCCAGCACGGCCCGCTGGGTGGACGGATCCGCCCACGCGGTCAGCACCTTCGCGCCCGAACCGGCGTGTCATCGGCAGCCGGGCGCCCGAGCGGCACCGTGTCCCGCAGCCCCGACATCGGCTCGGCGACCGCGATGCAGATCCGGGACAGCCCGTCGGGCCGGTACACCTGCACGCTCTCGCCGGTGCGGTCCCGCAGCCGCGGCAGCACGTCCGCGGACGCGGTGACCAGCGGGTCGCGGCGCGCCCGCGGCCAGCGCGGCCAGCAGCGGGCCGGGACACCAGCGGCCGCTGCCGTCGCGGGCCAGCAGCCCGTGCACCTCGAGCCCGACCGCGAGCCGGTGCGCGGTCGCCCGCGGCAGCCCGGTGGCGGTGCACAGGTCGGCCAGCCCGATCGGCGCGCCGGACGTCGCGCGGAGCACCTGGACCGCTTTGTCCAGCACCCCGATGCCGCTAGACTGTCCCATGCGGCGATACTAGATTCCCGCATGCTGAGATGTCACGACGCCGAGTGCCGCCGTCCGCGGGACCGAGTGTCCGCCGCGCGCGGGCCGGACGGAGAGGGTCGGCAATGGGGCGGACACTGGCCGAGAAGGTCTGGGACGCGCACGTCGTGCACTCCGCGGAGGGCGAGCCCGATCTGCTCTACATCGACCTGCACCTGGTGCACGAGGTCACCAGCCCGCAGGCCTTCGAGGGCCTGCGGCAGGCCGGCCGGCCGGTCCGCCGGCCCGACCTGACGCTGGCCACCGAGGACCACAACGTGCCGACCGAGTTCGGCGGCCGGGCGCCGCTGCGCGGGTCCTTCGAGGGCATCAATCTGCTGATCGCCGACCCGGTCTCGCGCACCCAGGTGGACACCCTGCGGGCCAACTGCCGAGGAGTTCGGGGTCCGGCTGTTCCCGATGGGCGACGCCGAGCAGGGCATCGTGCACGTCGTCGGCCCGCAACTGGGCCTCACCCAGCCCGGCATGACGATCGTCTGCGGCGACTCCCACACCTCGACCCACGGCGCCTTCGGCGCGCTGGCGTTCGGCATCGGGACCAGCGAGGTCGAGCACGTGCTGGCCACCCAGACGCTGCCGCTCAAGCCGTTCAAGACGATGGCCATCACCGTCGAGGGCACGCTCCCGCCCGGGGTCACGGCGAAGGACATCATCCTGGCGGTGATCGCGAAGATCGGCACCGGCGGCGGCCAGGGCTACGTGCTGGAGTACCGCGGCGAGGCCATCCGGGCGCTGTCGATGGAAGGCCGGATGACGATCTGCAACATGTCGATCGAGGCCGGCGCCCGCGCCGGCATGATCGCGCCGGACGAGACCACCTTCTCCTACATGGCCGGGCCGCGAGCACGCCCCGAGCGGCGCGCACTGGGACCGCGCGGTCGAGTACTGGTCGTCGCTGGTCACCGACGACGACGCCGTCTTCGACGCCGAGGTGATCATCGACGCCGATGCGCTCACCCCGTTCGTCACCTGGGGCACGAACCCCGGCCAGGGACTGCCGCTCTCGGCGTCGGTGCCGGACCCGGAGGACATGACCGACGACAACGAGCGCACCGCGGCCGAGCGGGCGCTGGACTACATGGGCCTGACCGCAGGCACCCCGCTGCGCGAGATCCACGTGGACACCGTCTTCCTCGGCTCCTGCACGAACGGCCGGATCGAGGACCTGCGGGCGGCCGCCGAGATCCTGCGCGGCCGGCACATCGACCCCGACGCTGCGGATGCTGGTGGTGCCCGGATCGATGCGGGTCAAGGCGCAGGCCGAGGCCGAGGGCCTGGACGAGGTTTTCACCGCGGCCGGCGCGGAGTGGCGCAGCGCCGGCTGCTCGATGTGCCTCGGCATGAACCCGGACCAGCTCGCCCCGGGCGAGCGCAGCGCGTCCACCTCGAACCGCAACTTCGAGGGCCGGCAGGGCAAGGGCGGCCGGACCCACCTGGTCTCACCGCTGGTCGCGGCCGCCACCGCGGTCCGCGGAACCCTGTCCTCCCCGGCGGATCTCGAGCCCGCGCCGACGCCGCCGCTGGCCGGTCGTCCCGGGCTCTGAAGGAGACAACGATGGACGCCTTCCCCACCCACACCGGAGTCGGATCCCGCTGCGCCGCAGCAACGTCGACACCGACCAGATCATCCCGGCGGTGTACCTGAAGCGCATCACCCGCACCGGCTTCGAGGACGGACTGTTCGCCGCGTGGCGGGCCGACCCGACGTTCGTGCTCAACCACCCGCGTTCCACGGCGGGTCCGTGCTCGTCGCCGGCGCCGACTTCGGCACGGGATCGTCGCGGGAGCACGCGGTCTGGGCGCTGATGGACTACGGCATCAGGGTGGTCATCTCGCCCCGGTTCGCCGACATCTTCCGCGGGCAACTCCGGCAAGGGCGGGCTGCTCGCGGCCCAGGTCACCCAGGACGACGTCGAGCTGCTCTGGAAGCTGCTGGAGAACGAGCCGGGCACCGAGGTGACGGTCGACCTCGAGCAGCAGACGATCTCGGCGGGCTCGCTGGTGATCGGTTTCGAGATCGATCCCTACACCCGCTGGCGGCTGATCGAGGGCTGGGACGACATCTCGTTGACCCTGCGGCACGCCGACGAAATCACGGATTTCGAGACCCGGCGCCCGGACTTCCTGCCGACCACCGGCTGGCACCCGGGGTCAACGCGGGTTAACCGTTCACTTCGACGCGAGAATCGCTTCACTGCATCAATTCTCGATCGGAGCAAGATCACTTCGCGAGGCTCCCGACAGCGCGGGCGGGTCTCGGGGAGATCGTTGAGAACCGTTAGAGGGACACTGATTCTTGGGCGTGGCGGGCTGGCGCTTCGGCGAATTTGCGCCTACCGTGAGCGTCCAATCGGCCCCCACTGCGTGGGCCGGAGAGTCCTGGGAGGGACAGTGAACAAGACCGATCTGATCAACCAGCTCGCCGAGCGGTTGGACGGGGACAAGAAGGCCGCGCAGGCGGCGGTCGAGGGCTTCATCGACTGCGTCCAGCGCGAGGTGCAGAGCGGCCGGAGCGTCTCGATCTCCGGCTTCGGCGTGTTCGAGAAGCGCGCCCGCGCGGCGCGTACCGCGCGCAACCCGCGCACGGGCGAGGCGGTCAAGGTCAAGAAGACCACCGTGCCCGCGTTCCGCCCCGGCAAGTACTTCAAGGACGTCATCGCCGGCACGGTGAAGCTGCCGAAGTCGACCGGCGCCCCGACCAGCGCCCGCGCCGCGGCCGCCGCGGCGAAGGCGGCCACCGGCACCGGCGGCACCGCCCGCAGCACGCGCGCGCGCCAAGGCTGCCGGCCGCGAAACCGGCTGCGGCCGCGAGCACCCGGACCCGCGCGGCGGCCGCCAAGCCGGCCGCGACCACCCGCACCCGGGCGGCGCGGCCAAGCCGGCCGCGGCCGCGAAGACGGCGGCGAAGGCCACGACGGCCAGGGCGCCGCGCGCCACCAAGGCGGCGGCCGCGACGAAGGCCGCGCCGAAGGCGACGGCGCGCCGCGCCACCGCCAAGGCCAAGTAGGCCGCAGAGGGCGACCGAGCCACCCCGCAGCGGGCCGTTCCGGCGCCGGTCAGACCACCGGCGCCGGGTAGGAGTCGGCCTGCACCAGCCGCCGGCCGTCGAAACACAGGTACCAGTAGGCGCCTTTCGGCGTGCCGACCTGACCGATCGGCACGTCGGACCGGCCGGCCAGCGACTTGACCACGCCCGGGATCACCCCGCCCTGGCTGCAGGCGACCACCGCCCCGCGTCCGGCTGGGCGCCGGCGAGTTCCACCAGCAGCGTCGCGTGCGCCGGCCGGGTCGTCGCGGTAGGCGTCCTCGCCGAGCAGCGCCTCCGTGCCGACCTTCAGCCCGAGCGCGGACGCCAGCGGCGCCACCGTCTCCCGGCACCGCTCAAGGGCGCGCTGAGCACCTGCGACGGCGCGAACACCGCGCAGCTCCCCGGCCAGCGCCTGCGGCCTGCCGACGGCCCTTGGCGTCCAGCGGTCGCAGCCGGTCGTCGCCGTCGTAGGCCTCCCGGTGCCGGCCCGGGCGTGCCGGACCAGCACCACACCGGACAGCAGCGCCGGCTCGAGCGCGAAGGTGCGACAGCACCGCCTGGTCGAACTCGTAGGTCATCCGCTCGGCCGCCTTGGCCACCGGCAGCCATTCCAGCTCGTCGACCTCCTTGTTCGGCGCGAACGACCCGCCCGATCCGCGCGGGCGGCGAAGTACTGCACCGTCTTCGGCCCGGTGGCGACCTTGTACGACACCGTGGTCAGCGAGCGGCCGATCGCGGCGCCGGAAGCCGGTCTCCTCCTCCACCTCCCGGGCCGCGGTCACCGGCGGCGACCTCGCCCGGCTCGGCCTTGCCCTTGGGCAGCGACCAGTCGTCGTAGCGGGGCCGGTGCACCAGCGCGACCCGGACGCCGTGCCGGCGCGACGGGCGCCAGAGCACCGCCCCGGCCGCGCGGATCACCTGGCCGGCCGCGTCATTCCGCACGGGCAACGCCCCGCCGCAGCAGCTCTTCCTGGATGTCCTTGCCGGGCCCGTCGGCCGGTGACTTGCGCCAGCCGTCCGGACCCAGGACCCAGCAACGGGTGTCGGGCTCGGTGATCAGTTCGAACAGCGCCGCCATCCGCTCGGTGGCGCCGTTGTCCTTGACCTGCACCAGCGCCTCCACCCGCCGATCGAGGTTGCGGTGCATCATGTCCGCGCTGCCGATCCAGTACTCCTCGCCGCCGTTCTCCGCCCCGCTCGCCGCGCTCCGCCCGCCGTTGCGGAAGTAGAAGATCCGCGAGTGCTCCAGGAACCGGCCGACGATCGAGCGCACGGTGATGTTCTCGGACAGCCCGGGCACGCCGGCGCGCAGCGCGCAGATGCCGCGCACCGTGAGGTCGACCTTCACCCCCGCCCTGGACGCCCGGTACAGCGCGTCGATCACGCCCTCGTCGACGATCGAGTTCATCTTCAGCCGGACCAGGCCGCCCCGGCCGGCCCGCTGGTGCTCGATCTCCCGCTCGATCCGTTCGACGATGCCCCTGCGGATGGAATGCGGCGCCACCAGCAGGTTCCGGTACTCGGTCTGCCGCGAGTAGCCGGTCAGCACGTTGAACAGGTCGGTGAGGTCGGCGCCGATCGCCGGGTCCGCGGTGAGCAGGCCGAGGTCCTCGTAGATCCGGGCGGTCTTGGGGTTGTAGTTGCCGGTGCCGAGATGGCAGTAGCGGCGCAGGGTCTTGCCCTCCTGCCGGATGACCAGCGCCGTCTTGCAGTGGGTCTTGAGCCCGACCAGGCCGTAGACCACGTGCACGCCGGCGCGCTCCAGCGCCTTCGCCCAGGAGATGTTCGCCTGCTCGTCGAACCGGGCCTTGATCTCGACCAGCGCGACGACCTGCTTGCCGGCGGCCGCCGCCGAGATCAGCGCGTCGACGATCGGCGAGTCGCCCGAGGTCCGGTACAGCGTCTGCTTGATCGCCAGCACCCGCGGGTCGGCGGCGGCCTGCTCGATGAACCGCTGCACGGTGGTGGCGAACGACTCGTAGGGGTGGTGCAGCAGGACATCTCCGTCACGCAGCGTGGCGAAGACGCTCTTCGGCGTCTCGCCCTCGGCGAACGCCGGGTTGGTCGCCGGCACGAACGGCGGATCCTTGAGCGTCGGCCGGTCCAGCCCGTACAGCTGCCAGAGGCTCGACAGGTCAAGCAGTCCGGGCACTTCGACGGCGTCGGCCGGGTCGACGTCGAGCTCGGTCAGCAGCAGCGCCAGCACCCGCTCGCTGGTGGTGTCGGTGACCTCGAGGCGCACCGGCGGGCCGAACCGGCGCCGGGCCAGTTCGCGCTCCAGCGCCTGCAGCAGGTCCTCGTCGCGGTCCTCCTCGACCTCGAGATCGGCGTTGCGGGTGACCCGGAAAACCTGGTGCTCCACGACCTCCATGCCGGGGAACAGCTCGGCCAGGTGCGCGGCGATCAGGTCCTCGATCGGCAGGAAGTCGTTGACGCCGCGGCGGACCCGGACGAACCGGTCGACGTTGTTGGGCACCTTCACCCTGCGCGAACCGCTCGGCCCTCGTCTCCGGGTCGCGCACGATGATCGCCATGTTCAGGCTGAGCCCGGAGATGTACGGGAACGGGTGCGCGGGGTCGACCGCGAGCGGGCGTCAGCACCGGGAAGATCTGCGCGGTGAAGTAGTCGGCCAGCCGCTCGCGGTCCTCGGGATCGATGGCGCCCCAGTGCACGATCCGGATGCCACCGGCCTGCAGCGCCGGCAGCACGTCGTCGGTGAAGCACCGGCCCTGGCGCTCCACCAGTTCCTGGGTGCGGGCGGAGATCAGCGCCAGCTGCTCGGAGGCGGTCAGCCCGTCCGCGGACGTCACCGACAGGCCCATGTCCCGGCGCCGCTTCAGGCCGGCGACCCGCACCATGTAGAACTCGTCGAGGTTGGACGCGAAGATCGCCAGGAACTTCGCCCGCTCCAGCAGCGGCTGGGTCGTCGTCCTCGGCCAGCGCGAGCACGCGCTCGTTGAAGTCCAGCCAGCTCAGCTCCCGGTTGGAGAACCGGTCGGGCGGCAGCGCGTCCTCGTCGGGCGCCGCGGTCCCGGCGCCGTTGCCGGTGGCACGTTCGAGGGTCGCCGTCGGCGGCGCCGGCCGGGGCACGTCCCGCGAGAGCGGTGGGAGCCGTCGTCGGCCGGCGGCCGCTCGCCCGCCGCGCGCTCCGCGGGGGCGGCGGTACGGGACTTGCCGGTCGACCTGGTCGCTCTGCTGGCTGTCACGCGCCCATTCTGGCGTGCGCCCGCGAGGCCGTGCCAGGCGCGGTCGTGAACATTAGGGTTGGCGGCACACGCCCCGGTCGGAGGGGACGGCGAGGGAGCAGTGACAGTGGCGCGAGGCGGCGTGTAGGAGAAGGGCAACGCCTGGCTGACGCTGTGCAAGGTCGTCATGTACCCCGTGACGTCGCTGCTCTCCCGGAAGCGGTACGTCGGCGGCGAGAGGCTCGCGCGCACGGGCGGATACCTGCATGGTCGGCAACCACATCTCGCACCTCGACCCGGTGTTCGACGCCGTGATCGTGCGCAAGTTCGGCCGGGTGCCGCGCTTCATGGCGAAGGCCTCGCTGTGGAAGGTGCCGGTGCTGGGCAGGGTGCTGGCCGGCTCCCTGCAGATCCCGGTGGACCGCACCGGCGCCGGGGCGGGCCAGAAGAGCCTCGAGCTGGCGACCGAGGCGCTGCGGGACGGGCGGGTCGTGCTCATCTACCCGGAGGGCACGGTGACCCGGGACCCCGACCGCTGGCCGATGCGGCCGCGGCCGGGCGTGGCCGCGCTCGCGCTGAGCGGCGACTTCCCGGTCATCCCGATCGCCCACTGGGGCACCCAGCACATCTACGACTCGTACGCGTCGGGACGCAAGTTCCACTGGCCGCCGCGCAAGGACGTGACCATCGTGGTCGGCGACCCGATCGACCTGACCGAGCTGCGCTGCCGGCCGGTGGACGCCCGGGCGATCCGGGACGCCTCGCTGCTGATCATGGGCGTCATCCGGGACCAACTGGCCGAGATCCGCGGCGAGACCCCGCCGGCCGAGTTCTACGACCCGAAGAAGGCGGAACGGCTGGCCCGGCGGGCGGAGTCGGACCAGGCCGGCCCGGAACACGCCGGCTCGAACCTGGCCGGCCCGGATCAGGCTGACTCGGATCAGGCTGGGTCGGGACGAGGGCGGACCGGCGCCGGACGCTGCCGCGACGAGCAGTTGACCGCGCCGGCGCCGACGATCAACGCGGTCGGCGTGCTCGGCGCCGGATCCTGGGGCACCACCTTCGCCAAGGTGCTCGCGGACGCCGGCCGGGACGTGACGCTGTGGGCGCGACGCGGGTCGGTGGCCGACGCGATCCGTGCCACGCACGTCGAACCCGGACTACCTGCCCGGACGTCCGGCTGCCCGAGAGCATCACCGCCACCTCCGATTTCGACGAGGCGCTGGATGGCGTCGACGCGGTGGTGCTCGGCAGTGCCGAGCCAGGCGCTGCGCGAGAACCTGCGCGTGTTCCGCGATTCGCTGCCGCCGACGGTGCCGGTGGTCTCGCTGGCCAAGGGCGTCGAGATCGGCACCGGGCCTGCGGATGAGCGAGGTGATCGAGCGGGTGGGGCAGGTCGATCCTGACCGGATCGTCGTGCTGACCGGGCCGAACCTGGCCGTGGAGATCGCCCTCGGCCGGCCGACGGCCACGGTGCTGGCGTGCACCGACCACGCGCGCGCGGTCGCCGTGCAGATCGCCAGCGCGACACCGTACTTCCGGCCGTACACGATCACCGACGTGATCGGCGCCGAGATCGCCGGCACCGGCAAGAACATCATCGCGTTGGCCTGCGGCATCGCCGACGGCACTGGGTCTGGGCTTGAACACCGCGGCGTCGCTGATCACCCGCGGACTCAACGAGGTCTCCGCGCTGGGCACGGTGCTCGGCGCCCAGCCCGCCACCTTCGCGGGGCTGGCCGGGCTCGGCGACCTGGTCGCCACCTGCTGGTCGCCGCTGTCCCGCAACCGGACCCTCGGCGTCCGGCTCGCGGCCGGGGTCGGGCTGGATGCGGCGCTGTCGGCGACCGGCGGGCAGGTCGCCGAGGGCGTGGTGAGCTGCCGATCGGTGCGCGACCTGGCGCACCGGCACAAGGTGGACATGCCGATCACCGAGGCGGTCTACCAGGTCTGCTACCAGCACCTGCCGCCGATGCAGATGATCCGGTACCTGATGGATCGCCCGCACTCCCCGGAGTGACCGCTACCGCGAGAACGTGCGCGCTCCGGCGCCGGTCGCCGCATCGGCGCCTGCCGGGGCAGTGCCCATGGGCCGCATAGGGTGTGCGTTCATGAGCGCCGACCGGATCCGGGTGGCCGTCGTGTTCGGCGGGCGCAGTGGTGAGCACTCCGTGTCCTGCATCTCCGCGGCGAGCGTGCTCGCCAACCTGGACCCGACCCGGTTCGACGTCACCGCGATCGGCATCACGCCGGAGGGGCGGTGGCTGCTCGTCGACCCAGCGACCGTGGCGATCCCGGCGGACGGCTCCCCGCTGCCGTCGGTGACGGACGGGCGGCAGGTGCTGGTCCCGGCCGACCCGTCGGCGGCGGCCGCGCTGGCCACTCCCGGCGCGTCCGGCGTGGCCGACCCGGTGGACGTGGTGTTCCCCGTCCTGCACGGTCCCTACGGGGAGGACGGCACCATCCAGGGCATGCTCGAGCTCGCGGCGGTGCCGTACGTGGGCGCCGGGGTGATGGCGTCGGCGGCGGCCATGGACAAGGAGTTCGCCAAGAAGCTGCTGGCCGCCGACGGGCTGCCGGTCGGCCGGTGGGCCGTGCTGCGGCCCGGCATCGACGATCTCGACCTGGACGAGCGCGCGCGGCTCGGGCTGCCCGTGTTCGTCAAGCCCGCCCGCGCCGGCTCCTCCCTCGGGGTCAGCCGGGTGGACCGATGGTCCGACCTGGCTGACGCGATCGCGCTCGCCCGGCGAACCGATCCGAAGGTGCTGGTGGAGGCCGCCGTGCTCGGCCGCGAGATCGAGTGCGCCGTGCTCGAGTTCCCGGACGGCAGGGTCGCGGCGTCGCCGACGGCGGAGATCCACGTCGCCGGGGACCACGAGTTCTACGACTTCGAGGCCAAGTACCTGGACGACGTCGCGACGTTCGACATACCCGCCGACCTGCCGCCCGCGGTGACCGAGCGGATCCGCGAGCTCTCGCTGGCGGCGTTCCGCGCGCTGGACGCCCAGGGGCTGGCCAGGGTGGACTTCTTCGTCACGCCCGAGTTCGAGGTGGTGATCAACGAGGTGAACACCCTGCCCGGCTTCACCCCGATCTCCATGTACCCGCAGATGTGGGCGCAGGGCGGCGTCGCCTTTCCCGAGCTGCTCGAGACGCTGATCGGCACGGCGCTGGCCAGGGGCACCGGGCTGCGCTGAGCGGCACGGCGCCGGCCCCGGGCTGCGCCGATGGACCGTGGTCAGTCGCCCTCGACCGGGACCACGACGCCCCGGTCGCAGACCGGCCGCTCGGCCACCGTCGCGGCGACGATCTTCGAGAGGTCCTGCCAGGGACCGGTTCCGGTCCGATCGGGTACGGTCAGCGCGATCCGCACGGGGCGGTCCACGGCGAGGTAGGTCGTCGTGCCGTCGCCCTGGATCGGCAGCCATGCCACCGTGTCGACGACCTGCAGGGCGGCCGAGCACGTGAGTTCCGCGGGCGTCGGCAGCCCGCAGCGCAGGATGACCGGCGGATCGGACCAGGCCGCGATGCCCAGCCCGCCGGCGCCGTCCGGGTCGGCCAGCTGACGGCGCGGCAGCCCGCCGAGCGTGTCGGGCAGAGCAGCGGCGAGCGCCGCACACTCCGCGCTGGCCGCGCCGGGCGCCGAGACGGCCGCAACCGCGAGCGGTCCCGTGTCGGGCTCGTCCGGCCGGGACGAGATGACCGCGGCGAGCACCAGCACGACGACGATCGCGACCACCGGGATGGCGACGGCGGCGATCAGGCGCCAGGTCGGCAGCCGGCCGGTCCGGGTCGCGGATGCCGAGTCGTCAACGCGCCCCTGCACGTCAGGGCGCCGGGGCGGGCCCGCCGTCCCCGTTCCGGGTTCCGGCGGCCGCTCGACCGGCCCGGTCAGAGATGGACCACCGGGCACGTCAGGGTCCGGGTGATGCCGGCGACGCTCTGCACCCGCGCGACGACCAGCTTGCCGAGCTCGTCGACGCTGTTCGCCTCCGCGCGGACGATCACGTCGTAGGGACCGGTGACGTCCTCGGCGCTGGCGACCCCGGGCAGCTCGGCGATCGCTTTGGCGACGGCGGCGGCCTGGCCGACCTCGGTCTGGATGAGGATGAACGCCTGCACCACGGTGTGCCCCTTTTCTCGACGCGCCTGTGCCGCCGTGCGGCGCCGATCCGTTCGTCCGGCGGCGGCTGGACCGCCGCCGCGATCCCGGAGGTCGCGGCCGCCCTGCGGCGTGCGGCACGAGCCTATCGGGCACGATCGGGGGCATGAACCACCCGGCCGCCCCGCTGCCCGCCACCATCGCCGACGCCGGGGAGTTCACCGTGATCGACGCGGTCACGGCCGGCATGAGTCAGCCCGCCAGCACCCAGCTCGGGCCCGGCGACGACGCCGCCATCGTCGCGGCGCCGGACGGCCGGGTGGTCGCGTCGGTCGACGTCCTGGTCGACGGCGTGCACTTCCGCACCGACTGGGCGACGGGCGAGCAGATCGGTCGACGGTCCGCGCTCGCCGCGATGTCCGACGTGGCCGCGATGGGCGCCGTGCCGACCGCGCTGCTGGTCGGCGTGAGCGCGCCGCCGGGCACGGCCACGCAGCTGATCACCGACATCGGCCGCGGGCTGAACGCGGCTGCCGCCGAGGCCGGCGCCGGCGTGGTCGGCGGCGACCTGACCCGGTCCGAGGTGCTGACCATCGCTGTCACCGCGCTCGGCGACCTCCGCGGCGCGCGCCCGGTGCTGCGCTCCGGTGCGCGCGCCGGCGATGTGGTGGCCGTGGCCGGGCGGCTGGGCTGGGCCGCGGCCGGCCTCGCCGTGCTGAGCAGGGGCTTCCGGTCGCCCGCGGCCGCGGTCGGCGCGTACCGGGTGCCGGAGCCCCCGCTCGCCGCCGGACCCGTGGCCGCGGCCGCGGGTGCGACGTCGATGATCGACGTGTCCGACGGCCTCGTTGCCGACCTGGGCCATCTGGCCGCCGCGTCCGGCGTCGCGATCGACGTGGACACGGCCCTGCTGCCCGTCAACCCCCGGCTCGTGGAGGTGGCCGGCGCGCTCGGCCGCGACCACCTGGAGTGGACCCTGACCGGCGGGGACGACCACGCGCTCGCAGCGACCTTCCCCACTGATGCGCTGCTGCCCCCCGGCTTCACGGCGGTCGGGACGGTGTCGGCGGGCTCGGGCGTCACCGTGGACGGCGCGGCGTGGGACCGCGCCGGCGGCTGGGACCACTACCGGTGAGCGCGTACCGCTCGGCGCGGCGGCCCGCCGGCCGGGTCGAGCGCCGCGGCGGCGGACGGTAGCGTCCCGGCCATGCCGGTCCCGCTCGACGAGGTGATGGACGGCGGTTGGGCCGCCGAGCTGGCGCCGGTGGCACCCGACATCGGGGCGATGGGGGAGTTCCTGCGGGCCGAGATCCGCGCCGGCCGCAGCTATCTCCCCGCGGGAAAGAACGTGCTGCGGGCGTTCGAGCGACCGCTGGCAGGGGTGCGGGTGCTGATCGTCGGCCAGGATCCCTACCCGACGCCGGGACACGCGGTCGGCCTCTCCTTCGCCGTCGATCCGCAGGTCCGCCCGCTGCCGCGATCGCTGGGGAACATCTACCGCGAGCTGCGCGCCGACACGGGCATCGAGCCGCCGGCGCACGGCGACCTCACCGGCTGGTCGGAGCGGGGCGTGCTGCTGCTGAACCGCGTGCTCACCGTCGCGCCCGGCCGGCCGGGGTCGCACCGGGGCAAGGGCTGGGAGCCCGTCACCGAGGCCGCGATCCGAACCCTCGCCGCGCGGCACGACGCCCAGGCCGCGCCGCTGGTGGCGATCCTGTGGGGCCGGGACGCGCAGAATCTGCAGCCGCTGCTCGGCGCCGTGCCGGTGATCGCCTCCGCGCACCCGTCCCCGATGTCCGCCGACCGCGGGTTCTTCGGCTCCCGCCCGTTCAGCCGGGCCGACGAGCTCCTCGCGCGGCAGGGCGCGGCCCCGGTCGACTGGGCGCTGTGAACCCGGGTCGGTTGCGGCTCAGCCGCTCTCGGCCGACGGCGCCGCGGCGGCGGCGGCTTCCTTCGCCTTGGCCGCCTTGACCGGGTCCGGCAGGAACGCCGTGGCGACGTACGCGGCCACGACCGCCACGATCACCACCGGCATCGAGGTGATGCCGTCGTAGCCCAGCAGCAGGGTGGCGAGCAGGATCGAGGTCAGCGGCAGCTTCAGCATGGCCGTGCACATGGCGCCAATGCCCATCGCGATGCCCGCGCCGAGGTTCATCCCGGGCAACCCGGCAGCGACCATGCCGAGCGTCGCGCCGATCAGCATCGATGGGAAGACCGGGCCGCCACGGAAGGCGGCGAGGGACAGCCCATAGGCGAGTGACTTGGCGACCAGCAACAGCAGCAGCACCCCGACCGACAGCGTCGTGGCCTCGCCGATCAAGCCGGGCAGGGCGTCCTGGCCGGAGAACAGTACGAGGATGTTGGGCTGGCCCGAGATCAGCTGGAACAGCATCGCGATCAGCCCGACCAGGACGCCGAGCCCGATCGTGACGGGAATCCGGCCGCGATGCACGATGGGCCGGATCGAGAGAGCCAGGTGCTTGATCAGCCAGCCGAGGCCCGACGCCACCACGCCGAACGCGAGCGCATAGCCGAAGGTGGCCAGGCTCGGCGACTCGACCCCCGGCACGTGCGGCAGCGTCAGCGAGAAGGTGCCGAGGCCGGTCCACGACCCGAGCCCGACGAAGATCAGATCACCGATCCCGGCGGCCAGCATGCCCGGCAGCACGATCAGGCCCAGTGTGGCGCCGCCGATCCCGGCCGCCTCCATGATCAGGAAGGCGCCGAGCAGGGGCGAACCCAGCAGCGTGCTGATCGCGGCGAACATGCCCGCCGAGGCGATCACGGCGACCGAGGTCGCCGGCGAGTCCCGCTTCACGGCGCGGATCGCGATGGCGCCGAGCCCGCCGCCGATGGCGATCAGCGGCGCCTCCGGGCCGACAACGGCGCCGAGGCTGAGCGAGGCGAGCGACGCGAGCACGATGGCCGGCAGCTCGCGGGCCGAGGGGAAGCCGCCGGCGACGAAGCCGAGGGCGGGCGAGTGCCCCCCGTTGCCGGGTAGGTATTGGATCGCCAGGGCGCAGAGCAGACCGCTCAGCGCCAGCCACGGCACGGGCCACCAGGCGGGCACCTCACCGCCGAACAGCGACTCCGGCATGGAGGTGAAGATCGTGTCCTGCAGCCAGGTCACCGCCGCCAGGTAGCCGTAGGCGATCGCGGAGATGGGCAGGCCGATGAGAGCCGCCAGCACCAGCGCCGACAGGTACTGACGCGACCGGATGACGCTCACGGGATCGGTCATCGCCGGCGCGGAGCCCGTCGGCGGTGTGGGGGCGCCGCCGGGCGGGCCGGTCGCCGGTGTGGGGGCGCCGCCGGGCGGGCCCGTCGCCGGTGCGGGAACCCCGCCGGGCGCGCCGGGTGGGCGTGCCGGAACCGTTCCGTCGGAACTGCCCGTCATCGGTCCTCCCACCTGCACCGCGAGTCGCCACCTTAACGCCTCAGAGCAGCTCGGGGTCCCAGATGTCTATCGCGTACGGTTCGCGACGCGCATCCGCGTCGTCCGATTCGGGCGCGTTCCTGGCGGCCCACGCCGCCCGCAGCGTCGGTACGGTCAGCAGCGCGCCGACCCCGGACCCGGCCGTCAGCAGCCACTCGGTCATCGGCTGGCGACCGAGCAGCTCGAGCAGCCGGTCGTGACCCCGCGCCGATGTGAGCGAACTGGCGACCACGTAGGCGTCCGCGCCCGGCGCGAGCCGGTGCGCGAGCACGGCGCACAGCGTGCTCGGGAGGTCGTCGACGAGCACGACGGTGCGACGGATGGCGGCCTGCGCGATGAACCCGGTCAGGGCGGCGAGGTCGGGGCCGCCGCCGACCCGGAGCAGGGTGGGCACGTCGGTGCCGGCCAACCTGATGCGGAACAGCGCGTCGCGCACGGCGGCCGCCTTGCGGATCCAGGCGTCGTCGTCGATGCCGGAGCCGCGGCCGGTGGCATCGACGGGCTCCATGCCGGTCACCGCGGCGGTGAGCGCGGCCGTCGGGGTCGTGACGCCCACCCCGCAGACGGCGCCGATCAGCAGGTCCGCGCCGGCGTCCACCGCGGCGTCGGCGGCCGCGCGGCCCCGCTCGATCGCATCCTCGACGGAGCGCTCGTCGAGGGCGTCCGCGACGTCGATGCTGCCGCGGTCCGGCGGTGCCGCACCGTCGCCGTCCGCGGCGCCTGGTTCCACGCCGGGACCGGCCGGCGGCGGCGGCCGGTCGATCCCCATGTCGACGACCCGCACGCCGACCCCGGCAAGCGCCGCAACCGCGCAGACCATGCCTCGACCAGCGACGAGATCCGCTGCGCGCCTGGCGGTCTCGCTGATCGGATCGGCCGAGACGCGGAGCCGGGCGACGGGGTGATCGGCGGCGAAAACCACCAGCCGCGGGTCCCGCGGGCGCGGCTCCGCCGGCCCGGAGCCCGCTGCTGCGCCGGCGGCGGGCGCGTCCGCGCCCGGGGGTGCGGTGGCCCCGGCGGGATCCGGTTCCAGCGCCGCCGAGATCAGGTCGAGCACGCCGCCCCACGAGCCGAGGAAGCCCGGCGGCAGGCCGGATCCGCCGGGCGCGGCGCCCTCGCGGACGGGCGGGGACACGGCCGGCAGGTCGAGCGCCATGAACTCTCCAGACATCGATCGAATCCGACCGCACTCGAGGCTGGATGCACCGCTGGGGGGCGGAGCGCGGGCGCTGGCCCGCCGTGATGCCGACGGGGTTACCGTCGAAGGTCGGGAGCCATTGTGCGCCCGGCTGTTTGGTCCGGTGATCTCGGGGTCGTGTGATGGAGTCGTGGTCATGGTCTATCTGTGGCGGTATGTCGACGAGGCGGGCGTCGTCGCGGACGGGCCCGCCGTCAGCTTCGAGTCCCAGGAGGGCGCCGAGAGTTGGCTCAGCGAGAGCTATCCGGAGCTGCTCGAGGCGGGGATCTCCGCGGTCAGCCTGTTCGACGACCACCAGGCCGTCTACGGGCCGATGGCGCTCGAGCCCACCGATTGACCGGTGATCCGCGGCACAACCGCCCGGTTCGCCCTTGTTAACCGCGGTTCACATCTGCCATAGTCGACGGAGCACCGCCGAGAGCGCCCTGCGGGCGCCGGCATCGAGTGGCAGAGGAATCCGACGATGAGTTCTGGGCCCGACTTCTCCGAACCCGCCGAGTACGCGGACCTGCGCGCGGCCGTCCGGGAGATCACCGCCGCGCACGGGCCGGCGGAGTACGCGGAGCACGGCCGCACCGGGACCCCGATGTCGGGGCTGTGGAGCGACCTCGGCAAGGCCGGCTTCATCGGGATCAACGTGCCCGCCGAGTACGGCGGCGGCGGCGCCGGCATGAGCGAGCTGGCCGTGGTGGCCGAGGAGGCCGCCGCGGGCGGCTGCCCGCTGCTCACGCTGCTCGTCTCGAGCGCGATCAGCGTGGAGATCCTGCGGCTGCACGGCACGGCGGAGCAGCGCGAGGAGTGGCTGACCCGGCTGGCCGACGGCGGCACGAAGATGGTCTTCGCGATCACCGAGCCGGACGCCGGCAGTAACACGCACCACCTCCGGACGACCGCGCGGCGCACGGAGTCCGGGAACTGGGTCCTGAGCGGGCAGAAGTACTACATCTCCGGCGTCGACGAGGCAGCCGCGATCCTGACCGTGGCCCGCACCGGCACCGACGAGCGGACCGGCCGGGCGCGGCTCTCGCTGTTCATCGTCCCGGTGGATGCGCCAGGCCTGCACTGGACCCGCCTCGAGGTGGCCGCGCAGATCCCCGACCGGCAGTACACCGTCTTCTACGACGACGTGACCGTGCCGGCGTCCGCGCTGGTGGGCGCCGAGAACGAGGGCTGGCGGCCGCTGTTCGACGGGCTCAACCCGGAGCGCATCACCGCCGCCGCGCTGGGCGTCGGCATCGCGCGGTACGCGCTGGCCACCACGGCCGAGTACGCGCGGCAGCGCAGCGTCTGGGGGCAGCCGATCGGCGCCCACCAGGCCGTCGCGCACCCGCTCGCGGCCGCGGCCGTGCACACCGAGCTCGCCCGGCTGATGACGGCCAAGGCGGCCTGGCTGCACGACAACGGGCTGCCCGCCGGGGAGGCGTCCAACATGGCGAAGTACGCAGCGGCCGAAGCCGCGGTGGCGGCGGTGGACGCGGCCATCCAGGTGCACGGCGGCAACGGACTGTCCGTCGAGTACGGCCTGCTGCCGCTCTGGGGCATGGCGCGGCTGCTGCGGATCGCGCCGGTGAACAGCGAGATGATCTTGAACTACGTCGCCCAGCACACCCTCGGCCTGCCCCGGTCGTACTGAGCCGCGACACCGACGCGCGGCGCGGGTCGGCCGCCCGCGGGCGGGCCGGGCGCCGGTGCGCCGCGCCCTAAACTGGCCCCCGTGACGCCCACCCCTGCCGCGACCGCCGCGCGCGACGACTCGTTGCGCACCGAGGCGAAGGACCTGCCGACGCACTACGACCCGGCGGCCGTCGAGGTAGCGCTGTACCAGCGGTGGATGGCGGCGGGCTACTTCCACGCCGACGAGCAGGCCGTGCTGTCCGGCGCGCGGCGTCCGTTCTCGATCGTGCTGCCGCCGCCGAACGTGACCGGATCCCTGCACGTCGGGCACGCGCTCGACCACACGCTGATGGACGTCCTCGTCCGCTGGCGGCGGATGTCGGGCGACGAGACCCTGTGGATGCCGGGCATGGACCACGCCGGCATCGCCACCCAGAACGCGGTCGAGCAGCAGCTGGCCAAGGACGGCAAGACCAAGCACGACTTCGGCCGAGAGCTGTTCGTGGAGAAGGTCTGGGACTGGAAGCGCGAGTACGGCGGCGCGATCCTCGGCCAGATGAAGCGGCTCGGCGACTCGGTGGATTGGGCGCGGGAGCGGTTCACCCTGGACGACGGCCTGTCCGCGGCGGTGCAGACCATCTTCAAGCGGCTCTACGACGACGAGCTGATCTACCGCGCCGAGCGGATCATCAACTGGTGTCCCGGTTGTCGCACCGCGTTGAGCGACATCGAGGTCGAGCACTCCGACGACGAGGGCGAACTGGTCTCGATCCGATACGGCTCAGCGGATCCCGACGAAGACGGCGATGCCGCGACATCCGTGGTGGTCGCGACGACCCGGGTCGAGACCATCCTGGGCGACACGGCGGTGGCGGTGCACCCCGACGACGAACGCTACCGGCACCTGGTCGGCCGGACGGTCCTGCTGCCGCTCGTGAATCGCGAGATCCCGGTGATCGCCGACGATCACGTCGACCCGTCGTTCGGCACGGGCGCGGTCAAGGTGACCCCGGCGCACGACCCGAACGACTTCGAGATCGGCCGCCGGCACGACCTGGCGATGCCCACCATCCTCAATGAGGCCGCCGAGATCACCGACACCGGAACCGCTTTCGACGGGATGGACCGGTTCGCCGCACGGGTCGCGGTCAAGGACGCGCTCGCGCGCACAGGGACGCATCGTGCACGAGCGGGCGCCCTACGTGCACGCGGTGGGTCACTGCTCGCGCTCGGACGACGTCATCGAGCCGCGGCTGTCCACCCAGTGGTTCGTCAAGGTCGAGCCGCTGGCGAAGGCGGCCGGCGACGCGGTGCGGTCGGGCCGGACGGTCATCCACCCGCCCGAGCTGGCCGCGCGGTACTTCGACTGGGTCGACAACATGCACGACTGGTGCATCTCGCGCCAGCTCTGGTGGGGCCACCGGATCCCGGTCTGGTACGGCCCCGGCGGCGAGGTGCGCTGCGTCGGCGCGGGGGAGGAGCCGCCCGGCGAGGGCTGGGTGCAGGACCCGGACGTGCTGGACACCTGGTTCTCGTCCGCGCTGTGGCCGTTCTCCACGATGGGCTGGCCCGACGAGACCGACACGCTGCGGGCGTTCTACCCGACGTCGGTGCTGGTCACCGGCTACGACATCCTGTTCTTCTGGGTCGTCCGGATGATGATGTTCGGCCTGTACGCGACGCGCGACGAGGACGGCCAGCCGCAGGTGCCGTTCCGCACGGTGGCCCTGCACGGCCTGGTCCGCGACCAGTTCGGCAAGAAGATGTCGAAGTCGCGCGGGAACACCGTGGACCCGCTGCAGTGGATCGAGGACTTCGGCGCGGACGCCGTCCGGCTCACCCTCGCCCGCGGGTCGAACCCCGGCACGGACCAGGCGATGGCCACCGAGTGGGTGGCGGGGTCGGCCAAGTTCTGCTCGAAGCTGTTCAACGCCACCCGGTTCGCGCTGCTCAACGGCGCGACGGTGGCCGGCCCCGAGCTGACGGCCGAGCAGCTCACCCCGGCCGACCGCTGGGTGCTGGACCGGCTGGACAGGGTCATCGCGCAGACCACCGAGCTGCTGGCGGACTTCCAGTTCGCCAAGGCATCCGAGGGGCTGTACCACTTCACCTGGGACGAGGTGTGCGACTGGTACCTGGAACTGGCCAAGGTGCAGCTCGCCGAGTCGGCCGACCAGGGGGACGGGCCAGCGCACATCCAGGACGAGCGGATCGCGATCACCCGCCGGGTCCTCGGCACCGTCCTGGACGGGCTGCTGCGGCTGCTGCATCCGTTCGTGCCGTACGTGACCGAGACGCTGTGGACGACGCTGACCGGCGGCGACTCGCTCGTCGTCGCGGCGTGGCCGGTGCCGTCGGGGCGCGAGGCCGATCCGGCCGCGGCGGACTGGGTGCGCGACGCCCAGCGCCTGGTCACGGAGATCCGGCGGTTCCGCACGGACCAGGGGCTGCCGCCCGCCCGGCGGGTGCCGGCGGACCTGACCCCGCAGAGCCCCGACGCCGCAGGCGTGCTGCGGTCCTCGGCCGTGCTGACCCGGCTCGAGACGGACACCGGCGACGAGCTGAACGCGACGGCCACCCTGCTGGTGTCGCTGTCCTCCGGACCCGTGACCGTCCGCGTGGACACCACGTCCACGATCGACGTGGCGGCCGAGACGGCCAGGCTGACCAAGGATCTCGCCGCCGCCGAGAAGGAGATCGCGGACACGGCCCGCAAGCTCGGCAACGCCGAGTTCCTCGCCAAGGCGCCCGCGCCGGTCGTCGGCAAGGTCCGGGCGCGCGCCGTCAAGGCGGAGTCGGACGTGGTCTCGCTTCGGCAGCGGCTCGACGCGCTCGGCGGGGCGGCAGCCGGCAACAGCGAGAGCAGCGCTCCCGCATGAACCAAGGCCCGCACGACCCCGGCGACGGGTTCGACCCCGCCGACGACCGGGCCGATGACTACGACGACGTCGAAGGGGCGGACGACCGCGACCGCGGCTTCGACGACCAGGGACACGACCGGTTCGACGACAGTTCCGACGACGAGAGCGATGAGGAGGACCCGGAGCCCGCAGAGGATCGGGACCTGTCCACCGTCGCCCTCGGCTCCCGCGACCCGAGCGACGAGATCGCCGCGGCCACTGCCGATCTCGACGACGAGGGCGGCGTGCTCGACGCGCTGGTGCCGGATGCCCCGCCGCTGACGCTCGCCGTCGTGGAGGCGCTGCTGGACCGACGGCGCAACGAGGTGCAGGTGTCACCGACGCTGGCGCGCATCACCGCACTGCTGGACGTGCTGGGCAACCCGCAGCGCGCCTACCCGGTGATCCAGATCGCCGGGACGAACGGCAAGACCTCGACCGCGCGGATGATCGATGCGCTGATCACCCGGATCGGGCCGCGCACGGGGCGCTTCACCTCGCCGCACCTGCAGCTGGTGACGGAGCGGATCGCGGTGGACAACGCCCCGATCTCCGTCGAGCAGTACGTCCGGGCCTACGCCGACGTCGCGCCGTTCGTCGACCTCGTGGACGCGGCGTCCGTGCGGGATGGCGGGCTTCCGCTGTCCAAGTTCGAGATCCTCACGGCCATGGCGTTCTCGACGTTCGCGGACGTTCCCGTCGACGTCGGCGTGGTCGAGGTCGGCCTCGGCGGGTCCTGGGACAGCACGAACGTCGCCGACGCCACCGTCGGTGTCATCACCCCGGTCGGCATCGACCACGTCGAATTCCTCGGCGGCACGCTCGCCGAGATCGCCGCCAACAAGGCGGGGATCATCAAGCCCGGCACCATCGCGATCATCGGCCCGCAGCCGCCGGAGGCGATGACCGAGGTGCTGCGCCGCGCCGTCGAGGTCGACGCCACGGTGGCGCGCTTCGGCAGCGAGTTCAGCGTGGTGGACCGCGCGTTCGCCGTCGGCGGCCAGCGGCTCACCCTGCAGGGGCTGGGCGGCGTCTACGACGACATCTTCCTGCCGCTGTCCGGCGAACACCAGGCCACCAACGCGGTGACCGCGCTCGCCGCGGTCGAGGCCTTCTTCGGGGCCGGTGCCCAGCGGCAGCTCGACATCGTCGCCGTGCAGGACGGTTTCGCATCGGTGGCGGCGCCCGGCCGGCTGGAGCGGGTGCGGGCGTCGCCGGCGATCTTCGTCGATGCGGCGCACAACCCGCACGGCGCGGCGGCCCTCGCCGCGACGCTGGCCGCCGAGTTCTCGTTCACCAAGCTGGTCGGCGTACTGGCCGTGATGGCGGACAAGGATGTTCGCGGAGTGGTGACCGCGCTGGCCGACTCGTTCGACGAGATCGTGGTGACCCGGAACTCCTCCCCGCGCTCGATGCCGCCGGACGACCTCGCCGAGATCGTCGGGCAGATCGCCGGCCAGGACCGGGTCTACACGGCGGCCCGGATGGACGAGGCGATCGCCCTGGCCGTCGATCTCGCCGAGTCCGATCCGGAATCCGCGGCCGGCAGCGGCGTGATCGTGACCGGCTCGGTGGTCTCCGCCGGCGACGGCCGGGCGCTGGCCGGGCTGAGCCCGGCGTGAGGTCACCGCGCCGGGGGAGACCGGCGTGACCGCAACCACTCCCGAGCCCGAACCGGCCGTTCCCGGCGATGCCGCGGCGGTGCCGCCCCCGCGCCGCGCCGCCGACCCGGAACGCGGCCTGCGGGGCGTGATGTCGGCGACGCTGGTGCTCGAGGCGATCACCGTGCTGCTCTCGATCCCGGTGGCGGCCAACACCGGCAGCGGCGTCGGCCCGGCCGGCATGGCGGTGATCTGCCTGCTCGCGATCCTGCTGCTCTCCTGCTGCGGGATCGTGCGCCGGTCCTACGCGGTGCCGGTGATCCTCGCGCTGCAGGTGATCATGATCGGCTGCTGGCTGATCACCCCGCCGCTGGGGGTGATGGGCATCGTCTTCCTGCTCGTCTGGCTGGCGATCCTGTGGTTCCGCGCGGAGTTCCGGCGCCGACTGGCGGCCGGTACGCTGCCGGGGCCGATCGATCCGGACCACGCCTGACGGGCCGGCCGGCACGTCCCGACGACGCAGAGGAGACCGCGTGGCCGAACGCACCCTGGTCCTGATCAAGCCCGACGGCGTCGAGCGGGGCCTCGTCGGCGAGGTGATCGCCCGGATCGAGCGCAAGGGCCTGCGGATCGTCGCCCTCGAGATGCGCCGCACCGAGGTCGCGGTCGCGCAGGTGCATTACGCCGAGCACGAGGGCAAGGCGTTCTACGACAGCCTGGTCGAGTTCATCACCGGCGGCGCGCTGGTCGCCGCCGTGGTCGAGGGGCCGCGCGCCATCCCCGCGTTCCGCCAGCTGGCCGGCGGCACCGACCCGGTGGAGAAGGCGGCGCCGGGTTCGATCCGTGGCGATTTCGGCCTCGAGACCCAGTACAACCTGGTGCACGGCTCGGACTCCGCGGAGTCGGCCGCGCGCGAGATCGGGATCTGGTTCCCCGATCTGTGACCGTGCCCGACCGGCCGGGCGACCCCGGCGAGGCGGCGCCGACGACGTCCGTGGTCGGGTCGGCGGCGCGCCCGGTGCCGCGCGCCGATGAGATCCGGCTGCTGCGCGTCGGCCCGGGCGGCGAGCTGGCGTCGGACAGCGCGTTCGCGGTGGCGCTGGTGACGCTGTGGCATCGCGCGGCGACGGCCGAGGGCCGTCAAGACGGCCATGAACACGACCATGGAGCCGACACCGCACACGACTCGGCCGACCCCGCCGGCACGGCGCCGACGCGGGCGGAGGTGGCGGCGGCGGTTGCGCCGGTGGTCGACGCGATCCGCACCGGACGCGCGCTGGCCTGCGCCCTGAGCCGGGGCCGGGCGCTCATCGGGGTCGGCGTCGTCCGGCCCGGAGAGGGCGCCGCGGCACACACCGCGACGATCACCGCCCTGGTCGTCGACCCCGCCGAGACGCGGCAGGGGCTCGGCACCCGCCTGTTGGGCGCGCTCACCGGATACGCCGCCGACACCGGCGTGGATCGCGTGGGGGTCACCGTGCCCGACCAACCCGGGCCGGTCGCATTCTTCGAGCGCGCAGGCTATGCGGTGTGGGGCCGCCGACCCGGCTGGACGCGACCCGGCACGGGCGTATCGCGCGACGAACTGGTGCTCGGCACCGTCCTGGAAGGAGCCCGATGACCACCACCCCCGGCGCCGGTCGCCGCCTGGTCGACCTGTCCCACCCGATCACCGACGGGCTGGTCACTTACCCCGGAATTCCGGCGCCCACGATCGGCAGCCACCTGACGTTCGACGAATCGGCCGCCCATTACGCCGCCGGCACCGAGTTCAGCATCGGCACCATCTCGATGGCGGCCAACACCGGCACGTACCTGGACACGCCGGCGCACCGATTCCGGGACGGCGACGATCTGTCGCGGATGCCGCTGGAGCGGATGGCCGACCTGCCGGGCGTGCTCGTCTCCGTGGCGCGGGAGCCGGGACCGCAGGACCGGGCGATCGACGAGGACGCGATCCGCGCGGGGCTCGGCGACGTCGATCCGGCCGGGCGCGCGGTGCTCGTCCACACCGCCCACAGCCGGACGTGGGGCACGCCGGGCTACTTCGCGGACCATCCGTACCTCACCGACGACGCGGTCGAGTACCTGCTGTCGGTGCGTCCCGCGCTCGTCGGCATCGACTCGCTGAACATCGACTCGACGCACACCGGCCGCCGGCCCGCGCACAGCTGGCTGCTGGCCGCCGGCATCCCGATCGTGGAGCATCTGCGCGGCCTGGACCAGCTGCCGCACGCCGGGTTCCGGTTCACGGCCGCGGCGCCCGCCGTCGTCGGCATGGGCACCTTCACCGTCAGGGCGTTCGCTGTCGTGGGCGCGGACGGGGCGGGCGGCGGATCTCGAGAATGAGCGCCGTGGACTGAACGCGGGGGCCGGCGGGGCATGCGCCCGCCGGTCGACGACCCGCGCGGCTCGCCCCGCGCCGGCCCGGGCAGCCCGTGTGGGATAGTGGAAGAGGCGCGCCGCCCTCTGCGGCGAGCCCGAGGGCATGGTCGATGCGCGATCGGTCAGGCACCCGGCGAGTGAGACGCCGGACGTGTCGTGGACGGTCAGCCGCTGCCGACGATCGGCCCGGACCACGAGACTTTGTGCCGCCGCGGACCACCGTCGGTGGCGGCCCTGATGTTCACCGCCCCTGCGCGGACGCGTCCAGTACGCGCCCGGGGGCGGTGGAGAGGACTACGCATGTCAGAAGTACCCGCAGGCGCGCCCACCGTCGAGAGCGTGATGGACGCACTGCCCGCCAAGCCGCGCGTGCACGAGCTGGCCAAGCGCATCGGCGTCAGCAACAAGGAACTGATCGCGAAGCTCGCCGAGCTCGGCGTCGCGGTCAGCAGCTCATCGGCGTCGGTGCCGCGGTCCGCCCTGCCGGACCTGTTGGCGGCGCTGCTGCCCGGGGCCGCCGCGCCTGCCGCCGAGGCGACCCCGGCTCCTGGCGAGCCGCCGCCCGCCGACGACGCGATCGAATCACCCGCCGAGCCCTCCGACGACGCCGACGGCGGCGTGCTGTTCCTGCCGCCGCAGCCGGCCCGCCGCCGGCGCGGCAGAGGCAAGGCCGGAGACCAGGCCGCCGAGCAGGCCGCAGACGGGGCCCCCGAACAGGTTCCTGAGCAGACCACCGGCGCCGCCGCGGAGGCGTCCGACGCCGGCCGGCCCGGCGGTGTCCAGACCCCCGACCAGACCCCCGACCAGCCCAGCGAGCAGGCCGGCGACCAGGACGACGCCGCCGACGGCGAGGCCGGTGCCGCGCGCGGCCGCCGTCGCCGCCGCGGCCGCCGCGGGCGTGGCCGGGCCGGAGCCGATTCCGCCGCCGACGGTCAGGATTCCGCCGACGACGACCAGGACAGCACCGGCACGGCCGGCGCCACCGGCACGGAGCCCGATCCGGCCGCCGATGCCGCGGTTCAGGAGAAGGGCCCGGGTCAGGGCGGCCGCCGGCGCCGCGGCAAGGGTGGGGGCGCAGCGGACTCCGGTTCGGCGCAGCCCACCGACGCGACTCCGGCGACCGATGCGCCCGGCGCGGGGGGCGGGGAGGCCGAGGACGCGGACGACACCGACGAGGACGGCGCGGAGGGTCCCGGCGGCACCCGTCGGCGCCGCCGCCGCCGGCGACGCGCGTCGGGCGACGAGTCACCGCGCGAGGACGATCCGGACAACACCGTGGTGCACGTCCGGGAGTCCCGGCCGTCGGGCGGTTCGTCCGAGGTGCAGGGCGTTCGCGGTTCGACCCGGCTGGAGGCGAAGCGGCAGCGCCGCCGCGACTCGCGCGAGTCCCGCCGCCGCCCGCAGATCCTCACCGAGGCCGAGTTCCTGGCCCGCCGGGAGGCGGTGGAGCGCGTGATGGCCGTGCGGCAGCGCGGTGACCTGGCGCAGGTCGCCCTGCTCGAGGACGGCGTGCTCGTCGAGCACTTCGTGTCCAAGGCCGGCACCGACTCGATGATCGGCAGCGTCTTCCTCGGCCGCGTGCAGAACGTGCTGCCGTCGATGGAGGCGGCGTTCGTCGACATCGGTCGCGGCCGCAACGCGGTGCTCTACGCCGGCGAGGTCAATTGGGACGCGGCCGGCCTGGCCGGCAAGGCGCGCCGGATCGAGACGGCGCTGTCCAGTGGCGACACCGTGCTCGCCCAGGTGTCCAAGGATCCGGTGGGGCACAAGGGCGCCCGACTCACCACGCAGATCTCCCTGCCCGGCAGGTTCCTGGTCTACGTACCGGGCGGTGGGGCGACCGGGATCTCCCGCAAGCTGCCGGACACCGAGCGCAAGCGGCTGAAGTCGATCCTCGACCGGATCGTGCCCTCCGAGGCGGGCGTGATCATCCGGACGGCAGCCGAGGGCATCGCCGAGGAGGACCTGGTCCGCGACGTCGAGCGGCTGAAGGCCCAGTGGGAGGACATCTCCCGGCGCGCCGAGGAGAGCGGCAAGAAGAACGGTAAGGGCGGCTCCGCTCCGGCGTTGCTCTCGGCCGAGCCGGGAACGCTCATCAAGGTCATCCGGGACCTGTTCAACTCGGACATCAATCGGCTGGTCGTGGACGGCGACGATGCCTTCGCGGAGGTGTCGGAGTACGTCACGTCCGTGGCGCCCGAGCTGGCGGATCGCCTCTCGCGCTACGAGGCGAACGGCTCGAAGGCCGACGTGTTCGCGGGGTACCGGGTGGACGAGCAGATCGCCAAGGCCCTGGAGCGAAAGGTGCACCTGCCGTCGGGCGGGTCGCTCGTCATCGATCGCACCGAGGCGATGACCGTCGTCGACGTCAACACCGGGAAGTTCACCGGCTCCGGAGGCAACCTCGAGGAGACGGTGACCAAGAACAACCTCGAGGCCGCCGAGGAGATCGTCCGGCAGCTCCGGCTACGGGACATCGGCGGGATCATCGTCGTCGACTTCATCGACATGGTGCTCGAGTCGAACCGCGAGCTGGTGCTCCGCCGGCTGACCGAGTGCCTCGGGCGCGACCGCAGCCGGCACCAGGTCGCCGAGGTCACCTCGCTGGGTCTGGTCCAGATGACACGGAAGCGGATGGGCACGGGCCTGCTCGAGGCCTTCTCCGAGCCGTGCCCGCACTGCGGCGGGCGGGGAGTGCTGCTGCACGACCTGCCGGTCGCCGGTTCCGACGACGGTGCGGCCGCGGCCGAGCCGCGGACCAAGGGCCGGCGGTCGCGCGGGCGGGCCACCGAGGTGTCCGAGGACGCCGTCACCCGCGTGCAGCACGCGCTGGGCCGACGGCCGGATCCCCGCGGCCCCAAGCCGCCGCCCGTCGGTGCCGGCCCCGAGGACGCACCAGGAGCCGCCGGCGACGACACCGACGCCGCGGCTCCGCAGCGCGATGCGGACACCGCGGCGGACCAGCCCGAGACGGCGCCCGTCGGCCCCGAGGCGCTTCACCCGGCCTCGGCGCCCGTCGGCCCCGAGGCGCTTCACCCGGCCTCGGCGCCCGTCGGCCCCGAGGCGCTTCACCCGGCCTCGGCGCCCGTCGGCCCCGAGGCGTTGGCCGAGCCCGTCTCGCTGGCCCACCCGGCGGACACGGTCGTCGAGCAGGAGTCCACGAACCGGGACGAGCAACGGTCGCAGCCGATCGTCACGCCGGTGGAGGTGCAGCTCGAGCCCGCATCGATCGACGCTGCGCCCCTCGATTCCGCGCCCTTCGATTCGGCGCCCTTCGATTCGGCGGTCTTCGATGCGGCGGTCTTGGATTCGGCGCCGGTCGGCTCCGCGGCCACGGCCCCGCCGGAGGCGGAGCCCCCGAAGCCGCCGGCGCCCCGCCGCCGCCGCGCCGCGTCCCGGCCGGCCGGACCCGCGGGCGAGCTCGTCGCGGAGGTCACGGTGCCCGCGGACTCGCTGCGCTGAGGACCGGTCGCGCCCTGCCAGGCGCGTTTGCCGCGGCGGGCGCGGGCAGCGTATCGTTGTCGGTCGGCACGCTGCGCTGCAGCGCGCTTTGTGTTGCCCTGGCTCGATCGAGCGTGAACCGCTCGCCGGGGCTCCCGAGGACCATGGCGGATCCGTCACCCGGACCGGGTGCAGGACCACGCCACGAGCACAGGCAGGAAGGCGCGTCCACGATGTACGCGATCGTCAAGACCGGCGGCAAGCAGTACAAGGTCGCCGAGGGTGACGTCATCGAGATCGAGAAGCTCGAGGGCGAGCCCGGCGCGTGCAGTGACGCTGCCCGCGGTGCTGGTCGTGGACGGGAAGGCGATCACCGCCTCCACGCGCCGCCGACCTGGCCAAGGTGACCGTCTCCGGCGAGGTCGTCGCGCACACCAAGGGCCCGAAGATCGTCATCCACAAGTTCAAGAACAAGACCGGGTACCACAAGCGGCAGGGGCACCGTCAGCCGCTGACCCAGGTCAAGGTCACCGGCATCACCGTTCGGTCTGAGCTCGGATCACACTCGGAGGCCGCACCCGCCCGCGCGGGCGCCGGATCGCCGAGAGCCGAGTCGGATCACAGAGTCGGATCACCCGAACCGGATCACTGAGAAAGGCACCACAGCCATGGCACACAAGAAGGGCGCCTCCAGCTCCCGGAACGGCCGCGACTCCAACGCCCAGCGGCTCGGGGTCAAGCGGTTCGGCGGGCAGGTCGTGTCCGCCGGCGAGATCCTGGTCCGCCAGCGCGGCACCAAGTTCCACCCCGGCGACGGCGTCGGCCGCGGCAAGGACGACACCCTGTTCGCGCTGGTCGCCGGATGCCGTCGAGTTCGGCACCAAGCGCGGTCGCAAGACCGTCAACATCGTGACGAAGGAACTGACCAGCTCTGCCGGCACCGAGAGCACCGCTGACGCCCCGGCGCCGGCCCCGGCTGGGGTCTGAGCGGCTCGGCGCGTCGTTGATCCCTGAAAGGGGCGGGCCCGAGATCACTCGGGACCGCCCCTTGCCTCATCTTCAGCCGTCCGACTCGTCCGCAGATCACCGGCCAGCGACGGCTGCCAGGAGGTGCCGTGGCCAGGTTCGTCGACCGCGCCGTCCTGCACCTGCAGGCCGGCGACGGCGGGCACGGCTGCGCCTCGGTGCACCGGGAGAAGTTCAAGCCGCTCGGCGGCCCCGACGGCGGTGACGGCGGCAACGGCGGCGACGTCGATGCTGGTCGTCGACGACAACGTGCACACCCTGCTGGACTTCCACTTCCGCCCGCACGCCAAGGCCGGCAACGGCCGGCCCGGGCAGGGCGACGACAAGCGACGGCGCGAACGGCGACGGCCTGGAGCTGCGGGTGCCGTCCGGCACCGTCGTGCTGGCCGAGGACGGCGCGATGCTGGCCGACCTGGTCGGCGCCGGTCGCGGTACGTCGCCGCGCACGCGGCGGCCGCGGCGGGCTGGGCAACGCGCGCGCTGGCGTCCCGCGCCCGCAAGGCGCCCGGGTTCGCGCTGCTCGGCGAGCCGGGCGAGTCCGCCGAGGTCGTCCTGGAACTGAAGTCGGTCGCCGACGTCGGCCTGGTCGGCTTCCCGAGCGCCGGGCAAGTCGTCGCTGGTCTCGGTGCTGTCCGCCGCGCGGCCCGAAGATCGCCGACTACCCGTTCACCACGCTGGAACCCAATCTCGGCGTGGTCACCGCGGGCGCCGAGGTCTACACCATCGCCGACGTGCCCGGGCTGATCCCCGGGGCGAGCCAGGGCAAGGGCCTCGGGCTGGAATTCCTGCGGCACATCGAGCGGTGCTCCGTGCTGGTCCATGTCGTCGACTGCGCGACCTACGAGGCGGGCCGCGACCCGCTGTCGGACATCATGGCGCTGGAGTTCGAGCTGGCCGAGTACACGCCGTCGCTGCCCGACCGACCTGGCCGACCGAGCCGCGGCTGGTCGTGCTGAACAAGATCGACGTCCCGGAGGCGCGCGAGCTCGCCGAGTTCGTCCGGCCCGATCTGGAGGCGGCCGGTACCGGGTGTTCGCGATCTCCGCCGCGACCCACGAGGGCCTGGCCGAGCTGCGGTTCGCGCTGGCCGAGGTGGTCGCCGCCGACCGCGCGGACACGCCGACCGCGCCCGCGCCGCGGATCGTCGTCCGGCCCCAGGCCGATCGATTCCGAGCAGTTCCAGGTCGAGCCCGATCCCGAGGTCGACGGCGGCTTCGTGGTGCGCGGGCACGCGTCCGGAACGGTGGATCCGGCAGACCGACTTCACAACGACGAGGCGGTCGGGTACCTCGCCGACCGGCTCGCCCGGCTCGGCGTCGAGGAGCAGCTGGCCGCAGCTCGGCGCCAGCCGCGGGCGCTCCGGTGACCATCGGCAACGTCACCTTCGACTGGGAGCCGACCACCCTGGCCGGCGTCGACATCGTGCCGCACCGGCCGCGGCACCGACCTGCGGCTGGACCAGATCGACCGGGTCGGCGCCGCCGAGCGCAAGGCCATGCACCGGCTGCGCCGCGGGCTGGATGTCGAGGGCCACGCGCTCGACGACGTCCGACTGCGCGAGGGTCGGTCCCGGCGACTGGGCGACCGGATCGGACCGATGACCGCGCGGCGGGGCTCGGCGGTGCAGCCCGCGCGGGCACGCTCGCTGCCGCGCGTCCGCGGCGCGGGTCGCCGTCGGCGCGGCGCGCAAGATCGTGGTGGTCAAGGTCGGATCGTCGTCGTTGACCACCGCGGCCGGCGGCCTCGATCCAGCGCGGCTGGACGCGCTGGTCGACGCCATCGCCGGTCGGGTGGCCGCGGGCTCCCAGGTGGTGCTGGTGTCCTCCGGTGCGATCGCGGCCGGGCTCGCGCCGCTGGGTCTGCGCGCGCCGGCCCGCGGGACCTGGCGACCCAGCAGGCCGCGGCCTCCGTCGGCCAGCAGCTGCTGGCCGAGCGGTACGCCGAGTCCTTCGCCCGGCACCGGCTCACGCGTCGGGCAGGTCCTGCTGACCAGCGACGACGTCGTCCGGCGCGCGCACTACCGGAACGCCCAGCACACGTTCGGCAAGCTGCTGTCGTTCGGCGTCGTCCCGGTGGTCAACGAGAACGACACCGTGGCCACCGCGGAGATCCGGTTCGGGGACAACGATCGGCTGGCCGCCCTGGTCGCGCACCTGGTCGGCGCCGGCGCGCTGATCCTGCTGTCCGACGTCGACGCGCTGTACACCGGCGACCCGCGGCTGACCCGACATCCCGGCCGGTCCGCGAGGTGCTCGATGCCAGCGCGCTGGCCGGCGATCGGGATCGCGCGCGCCGGCAGCGATGTCGGCACCGGCGGCATGGAGTCCAAGCTCACCTCGGCGCTGACCGCCACCGGCGCCGGCATCCCGGTGCTGCTGGCGTCGGCGGCGGATGCGGTTGCGGCGCTGGCGGTGCTCGACCGGATCCGGCGCATGCGACCGGCTCGGACCGCTCGTCGGCACCGCCTTCGCGCCGGCCACCCGGCGGACCAGCGCCCGGTTGTTCTGGCTTCGGCACGCCGCGACGGCGTCCGGCTCGATCAGTCTGGACGACGGCGCGGTGGCGGCCGTGCGTGCAACCGGCGGAAGTCGTTGCTGCCGGCCGGGATCACCGCGCTTCTACGGTGATTTCGAATCCGGCGACGTGGTCGACCTGCTCGTCGCCGGACGGTCAGGTGGTGGCCCGCGGATTCGTCGGGCACGACGCGGCCGAGCTGCCCGGGATCATCGGCCGCTCCCTGCCCGAATCTGCCGGCCGAGCTGCGGCATCCGGTCGTGCACGCCGACGATCTGATCGCGGTACCGTCGGGCACCGGCATCGCCCGGCGACCGGGGACCGACCGGGGCCGGACCGCACCGAGCCGACGAGGGAGCCTGAGCGATGTCCGTTCTCCAGAAGCAGCCCGCGGCGCGAGAGTCCGCGCCCGCGACCGGGTCTGCGCAGCGCCCGAGCGGGTCGGCCACGCGCGAGCAGGTGCTCGATGCCGCCAGCCCGGGCCAGGGCCGCGGCCGGCGGAATCGCCACCGCTGACCAGCGCGACGAAGGACGCCGCGCTGCTGGCGATGGCCGACGCCCTGCTCGACGCAGCGCGCCGAGATCCTGGCGGCGAACGCCCTCGACGTGGCCGGCCGCCGAGGCGGCCGGCACCGCCGGCCTCGCTGGTCGACCGGTTGCGGCTGAACGACTCCCGGGTCGACGCGATGGCGACCGGCCTGCGCGACCTGGTCGGGCTGCCGGATCCGGTCGGCACCGTCGTGCGCGGCTCGGTGCTGCCGAACGGCCTGCAGCTGACCCAGGTCCGCGTGCCGCTGGGCGTCGTCGCGATCATCTACGAGGCGCGGCCGAACGTCACCGTCGACGCCGCCGGCATCGCGCTGAAGGCCGGCAACGCCGCGCTGCTGCGCGGCTCCGGCTCCGCGTATCGAGTCGAATCGGGTGCTGGTGCAGGATTCTGTCGCGGCGCCGCGGTGGATGCCGGGCTGCCCGTCGACGCGGTGCAGCTGGTGCCCGGCACCGACCGGGAATCGGTCAAGCACCTGATGACCGCGCGCGGCCTGGTCGACGTGATCATCCCGCGCGGCGGCGCCGGGCCTGATCCAGGCCGTGGTGAACGGATCGACCGTGCCCGTGATCGAGACCGGCGTCGGCAACTGCCACGTGTACGTCGACGCGTCCGCCGACCAGGCGATGGCGCTGGAGATCCTGCTGAACTCCAAGGCCCGCCGGCCGTCGGTGTGCAACGCGGCCGAGACCCTGCTGGTGCACCGCGACGATCGCCGCGGATCGTTCGTGCCGGCGGCGGTGGCCGCGCTGCGCGAGGCCGGGGTGACGGTGCACGCCGAGCCGCGGCTTCGTCGGGCTGGCGGCGACGATCCGGGAGTCGTGCCGGCCACCGACGAGGACTTCGACACCGAGTACCTGTCGCTGGACATCGCCGTCGCCGTGGTCGACGACCTGGACGCGGCCATCGAGCACATCACCGAGCACGGCACGGGACACACGGAAGCCATCGTCACCGGCTCGATCTCGGCGGCCAACGAGTTCACCGCCCGGGTCGACGCCGCGGCGGTGATGGTCAACGCGTCGACCGCGTTCACCGACGGCGGCGAGTTCGGCTTCGGCGCGGAGATCGGCATCTCGACCCAGAAGCTGCACGCCCGCGGCCCGATGGGGCTGGCCGAGCTGACCAGCACCAAGTACGTGGTGACCGGCACCGGCCAGATCCGGGCGTCGTCGTGACGTCGGACGCGTGCCGGGTCGGTCCGCCGGATCGGCGTGATGGGCGGCACTTTCGACCCCATCCACCACGGCCACCTGGTCGCCGCGTCCGAGGTGGCCGACCGGTTCGCGCTGGACGAGGTGATCTTCGTGCCGACCGGGCACCCGTGGCAGAAGAGCGGGGAGAGCCCGGCCGAGCACCGCTACCTGATGACGGTCATCGCGACGGCGGCCAACCCGCGGTTCACGGTGTCCAGGGTGGACATCGACCGGCCGGGTCCGACGTACACCAAGGACACGCTGGCCGACCTGCGGGCCGCTCGAACCGGACGCCGAGTGGTTCTTCATCACCGGCGCCGACGCGCTGTCGGCGATCATGTCGTGGAAGGACGTCGACGAGTTGTTCGACCTGGCGCACTTCATCGGCGTCACCCGGCCCGGGTTCGACCTCGCCACCACCGGACTGCCCGAGACGGCGGTGACCCTGATCGAGGTACCGGCGCTGGCGATCTCGTCGACGGACTGCCGGGACCGGGTCCGTTCCGGCGAGCCGGTCTGGTACCTCGTGCCGGACGGCGTCGTCCAGTACATCGCCAAACACCGCCTCTACGAAGAGATCGTCGACGGACAGCACCGACGAGCACCGCGGCACGCAGGGAGAATCATGACCGCGACAGCGAAGGCGCTGGAACTGGCCACCGCGGCCGCCCAGGCCGCCGCCGACAAGCAGGCGAGAGACATCCTGATCGTGGACGTCTCGGACCGGCTGGCCATCACCGACTGCTTCGTCATCGTCACGGGCACCAACGAACGGCAGGTCGGCGCCATCGTCGACGCGGTCGAGGAGAAGCATGCGCGAGGCGGGCGTGAAGCCGACCCGCAGGGAGGGCGAGCGGGACGGCCGCTGGGTGCTGCTCGACTTCCTGGACGTCGTCGTGCACGTGCAGCACTCCGAGGAGCGGGTGTTCTACGCCCTGGACCGGCTGTGGAAGGACTGCCCGACCATCCCGTTCGTGGACGCGAGCATCCCGGACTCGGGACCGGCTCATTCGGGGTCCGCTGGCTCTGGGTCCGCTGACTTTGGGTCCGCTGACTCTGGGTCCGCCGCCGCGTCCGGGTCCGACGCCGACGATGACGCTGCCGATGCGGACGTCGACTCCGGGGAGCCGGCGGTCGCCGACGGCGCCCGGCGGTGACGCTCGAGCACCTGATCCTGCTCCGGCACGGCGAGACCGACTGGAATGTCGAGCGCCGCATGCAGGGCCATCGCGACATCGAACTGAACGAGGTCGGCAGGGGACAGGCCGTGGACGCCGCGCCGTCCGTCGCCGCGCTGAACCCGCAGGTGATCGTCTCGTCCGACTCGGCGCGCGCGCTCGAGACCGCGACGTCCGTGGCCGCCTTGTGCGAGTTGGCAGTGGCGGTCGACCCGCGGCTGCGGGAGACGTCGATGGGCGACTGGGAAGGGTTGACCCGCGACGAGGTCGTGGCGTCCTGGCCGGGGGAGTGGGAGCGCTGGCGCACCACGTCCCCGCACGCCTCGCCGCCGCACGGGGAGTCCCGCAAGCAGGTGGCCCGGCGGGCCGCCGAGGTAGTCACCGAGCTCGACGCCGGCGTCGAGCAGCGCGCGCTGCTGGTGTCCCACGGCGGCCTCATCGTCGGGCTCACCGGCCTGCTGCTCGACCTGCCCGACCACAGCTGGGCCACGCTGATCGGCGTCGGCAACTGCCACTGGGTGATCCTGCACCGCTACGCCGGCGCGTGGCGGCTGCACTCCTACAACGCCGGGCTCGGGCACGTCGTGCTGCCCCGCGGCGAGGACGAGGTCGCGGGCACCTGATCCGCCGGTCGCGCCGCGGTCGGCCGTCCTGACACCCCGATCGCGCGCGTCCTGCCTCAGCATGCTCCGACGGAATCGCGCCGATTCACGTTCGATCGTGGAACATCGTGCTGCGCGAGCAGGCACGATCTTCCGCGTTTCGTGTGTGCGTTCCGGGACGGGTGCCGCGCGCGGGGCTGTCGGTGGGCCGCACTGGTTTTCGAGCGACCGCACGTGGTGTGGCGGGTGTGGGGTGGCCCGTGTCCGGTGCGGTTGACCCGATCTGGGCGAGCTCGGCGGGCCCGCGGTCGATCGCGGAAGATCGTGCTGATCAGGCCGACACGATTCTCCACCATCCGGTGTCCGACTGGTGGTCACCGCGGGCAGGGCCCCGGCGTGACCGGACGCGCGGCCGCCGAGCGCTGAGCGGCGACCTGCCGCCGCCGTCGACTGGGCCCACCGGTTAGTCCCCACGCTCCGAGTTGTGCACAGCAGCCTGCGGTCTCGCTCGCCAGGATCGCGTTGCCGCCTAGCGTGCGGGCATGCGCGATCGTTCGGAACCGCTGCGTCGGTTGGCGGCCTACACGGCGCGCCCGCCGGCGCATCCGCCGCCGAACGCGGGCCGGCATCGCCGCGAGGACGAACCCGACGGCGTGGCGGTCGCAGTCCCACCGGAACCACCGACGGATGCCGCGTCGCCGCGTGGATGGATGCCCGACCCGTCGCTGTGGCGGGACCTCCCGGTCGATGCGGACGACTCCGACGAGGACGATCCCGACGCGGAGTCCGGCGATGACGCGGCGCCGGACCGGGTGCCGGGCCGCGTCGCCCGGCTCCGGAGCAGGGCGTGGGGCAGGTTCGCAGAGCTCTGGGTCCCGGAGTCACTGACCGATGCCCGGGTGGACCCCGGCCGCCGCGGCGCGGTCGTGCTGTTGATCATCGCGACTCTCGCGGCGATCGTGACCGCGGTCGGCGTCTGGCGCGACCGCCCGCAGGCGCGTCCCGTGGAGTCGGTGTCCGTGGCGGCCGCGGGTGCGGCGTCCGACGGCTCGACCGCGACGAGTTCGGCGAGGGCCGAGGAGTCGGGATCGTCGTCGACGCCCGGACTGTCGGAGTCACCGGAGGCGACGACGGGTGCTGCGACCGCCGCATCCGACGCCGGGCCCATCGTGGTGTCGGTGACCGGCGAGGTTCTCGCGCCCGGCATCGTGACGGTACCGTCCGGCGCGCGGGTCGCGGACGCGATCGCCGCGGCCGGCGGACCGACGCCGGATGCGGACTACACCGGGTTGAACCTCGCCGTCCGACTGGTCGACGGTGCCTCGATCGTCGTCGGGGGCACCGCTCCCGCCGCGCCGGCGGGCGGGGTGACCGGCGTCGAGCAAGCGGCCGGAGCGGCGGCTGGTCCGGTGGACGACCCCATGTCCGCGCCGGGCCTCGTCAACCTGAACACGGCGGGGCAGGTCGACCTCGACACCCTGCCGGGCGTCGGCCCGGTGATGGCGCAGAACATCCTCGCCTGGCGGCAGGAGCACGGGCGGTTCGCATCGGTGGAACAGCTCCAGGAGATCAGCGGCATCGGACCCGCCCGGTACGCACAGATCTCCGCGTTGGTCACGGTGTGACCGCCATGGCGCGAGCGCAGCCGCGCGCGAGGAGCGCGACGAGACGCAGGCCTCGACCACATCGCCCGCCGCCGGTCGGCGGCCCCGACCAGCTCGCCCGGCCCGACACATCGGCAGTGCCACGCCGAGCCCGCCGCGGGGTGCTGCCGGTCCCCGCCGCGGCGCGGCAACGGCGGCGGCGATGGCTCGAGGAGGATGCCGAGCCGCCGGCGGATCTCCGGCTTGCGCTGCCCGGCGTGGCCACCTGGATCGGTTGCCTGATCGGTCTTCTCACCGGGGCGTCGGCGTGGATCGTCGTGGCCCTGGTGGTCGTGCTCGCGGGTGTCGTGCTCGCCGTCGGTCGGAGCCGACCGGAATCCGCGGCCGTGCGCGCGGGACGCCCGGGCCGGGGTTGTCGCGTCAGTCGGAGCGTGGGCAGCCTGGCGCTCCGGGCCTCCCGGCGCACCCGGGAGCTGTGCGCGGCCGGCCGCTGGGGTGTGCTTGCGGCTGCAGTGTGCTGCGCGGCCGCCGTCTCAATCTCCGCCTTGATGACCGCGGCGGACCGCGCCGACCGACTGGTGGTCGCCGCGCAGGCGCGGGCGTGGGCGACGCTCGATGTCGAGATCGACGGGATTCCCGAACCGGAGTCCGGCGGCTTCCGCGCGCCCGACGACTCCGCCGGCGGGCGGGCCGCGGAGCTGGGTTGGCGCGTTCACGGCACGGTCGTGGACGCGGGCGTCGCGGGAGCGCGGTGGACCGCGGCGACGCCGGTGACCGTACACGGCACCGGTTCGGAGTGGGGCTCGGTCACGCCCGGCGCCGTCGTGGCGGTGTCGGGCCGGCTGTCGTCGAGCGATCGCGTCGGTGTGTGGGGCGTGCAGGTTCGTTCCCGCAGCCCGCCGATCGTGCGCGACGCCGCGCCGTGGTGGCAAGCGGCCGCGCAGGGAGTCCGAGAGAGGCTGTCGGACACCGCGTCCGGACTCGACGGCGACGCCGCGGGGCTGCTCCCCGGGCTGGTCGTGGGCGACACGTCCGGCATCTCGGCACAGCTCGACCGCGACGCCAAGGCGACGGGCATCGCGCACCTGCTGGCGGTGTCCGGTTCACACTTCGCGATCGTCTGCGGAGCTGTGGTGATCGCCCTGCGGCGGGCCGGGCCTCGATGGGCGGCCGCCGGAGGCGGGCTGACCCTGATCGCGCTGGTCGTCCTCGTCGGTGCCCAGCCGTCGGTCGTGCGGGCGGCCGTGATGGGCGCGATCACCCTGGTCGCGCTGCTCAGCGGGCGCAGCCGGACCTGCCTGCCGGCGCTCGCGGCGTGCGTCATCGGTCTGCTGCTGCACGACCCGACGCTCGCCGTGTCGGTGGGCTTCGCCCTCTCCGTGCTGGCGACCGGCGGGCTGGTGCTGCTGGCGCCGGCCTGGTCGACGGCGTTGCAGCGGCGCGGATTCCCGCGCGGATGGGCCGACGTGCTGGCGATTCCGCTTGCCGCGCAGCTGGTCACGACGCCCGTGATCGTCGCCATCAGCGGCGCGGTGCCGGTGTTCGGCGTGCTGGCGAACCTGCTGGTCGCGCCCGTGGTGGCGGTCGCGCTGATCCTCGGTGTGGGCTGCGCGGCCGTCGGACCGTGGTGGCCGGGCGCGGCGACCGCGCTCGCGCGCGCGGCGGCCGTGCCGCTGGAGTGGATCGCCTGGGTGGCGCACCGCGTCGCGGCGTGGCCGGGCGCCGTGCTGGCCTGGCCGTCGACGTCGCTCGGGATCGGCGTGCTGGTGATCGTGCTGGTCGCCGGGCTGGTTCTGCTGCGGCAGCGACGGTTTCGGCTCGCGCTGGTCGCGGCCGCGGCCGGTGTCTCCGTGGTGCTGGTGCCCGCCGGGGCGGTCGTGCCGGGCTGGCCGCCGCCCGGCTGGGTGTTCGCCGCGTGCGAGGTCGGCCAGGGCGACGCCCTCGTGGTGGCGACCGGCGAGCCGGGAGCCGCGATGGTCGTCGACACCGGCCCGGATCCCGGCCTCGTCGACCGCTGCCTCGACCGCCTCGGCGTCGCGACCGTGCCGCTGCTCGTTCTCACCCACCTGCACGCCGACCACGTCGACGGTCTCGCAGGTGCGCTCGACGGGCGGGCGGTCGGCGCCGTGCTGGTGGGTCCCGGCCGCGCACCCCGGTACGCGTGGGATGAGGTCCGGCGGCTCGCCGGCGCCGCGGCGGCGCCCGTCGTGCAGTGGCCGCCGGGCACGACGTGGCGGTCCGGTGGACTCGGCGTCCGCGTCCTGGGGCCCGAAAGGTCCTTCGTCGGCACGGAATCCGATCCGAACAACGACTCCGTCGTGCTGACCGCCGAGATCGACGGTGTCCGGATCCTGCTCACGGGCGACATCGAACCGGAGGCGCAGCGCGCGCTGCTGGGCGCCGGCGTCGACCTCGACGCCGACGTGCTGAAGGTTCCGCACCACGGCTCGGCCAACACGCTCCCGGAGTTCCTCGAGGCCGTGTCGCCGCGGGTGGCCGTGATCGGCGTCGGCACGGACAACGGCTATGGACACCCGAACCCGCGGCTCCTGCAGACGCTCTCGCGCATCGGCGTTGCCGAGGTGCTGCGCACCGACCTGGACGGCGACGTGGCCGTGGCGAAGACCGACGACGGGCTCGCGGCCGCGGAGCGCGGCCCCGCGCCACACCCCTCCTGAGAACCGCCGGGTGAGGCTCGGGCCGGGGACTGCGGCATCAAATCCGGGCGCAGAGGGCGCCGGTGGTTTGCCGAGCGCCACGACGTCGGCGCGGGGTCGGGGAGAGGGGCACGAGTCGCGGGCGAGCGCCGGCCGGAGCGGACCAGCCGGGCTCAGATCGCGGCGGCGGCGGCGCGGGCCGCGGCGGGGAGGGCGCGGTCGATCACCTCGAGGGCGCCGTCGTCGTGGGCCGCGGACACGAACCACGCCTCGAACGCGGACGGCGGCAGGTAGACGCCGGCGTCCAGCATGGCGTGGAAGAACGCGGCGAAGGCGGCGGTGGACTGCGTGCGGGCGGCGTCGTAATCGCGGACGGGCCCCGGTGCGAAGAACACCGAGAAGAGGTTCCCGGCCCGCTGCAGGGAGTGCGGAACCCCCTCGCGAGTCAGCGCGGCGGATGCGAGATCGCCGACCGTGCGGGCGGTCTCGTCGAGGTAGCGATACACCGCACCGTCGCACAGCCGGAGGGTGGCGAGGCCGGCCGCGGTCGCGACCGGATTCCCGGACAGCGTGCCGGCCTGGTACACGGGGCCCTCCGGGGCGAGCAGCGCCATGATGTCGCCCCGGCCGCCGAACGCGCCGACCGGCAGCCCGCCGCCGATGACCTTGCCGAACGTCATCAGGTCGGGCGCCCATCCCTCGACGGCCGCGTCCAGCCCGTACATGCCGGAGCGGCTCACCCGGAAGCCGGTCATCACCTCGTCGGAGATGAGCAGCGCGCCGTCGGCGTGGGCGATCTCGGCGAGCGCCGCCCCGAAGCCCGGGTCGGGCGGCACGACCCCCATGTTGGCAGCGGCGGCCTCCGTGATGATGGCGGCGATCTCGCCTGGCCGCTCCGCGAAAACCGCACGCACCGCGCCGACGTCGTTGTAGGGCAGCACCACCACGTCGGCCGTGGTGCCCGCGGTCACGCCGGCCGAGTCGGGCAGCGCGAAGGTCGCCACGCCCGAACCCGCGGCGGCGAGCAGCGCGTCGACGTGCCCGTGATAGCAGCCGGCGAACTTGATCACCACCGAGCGGCCGGTGAATCCCCGCGCCAGCCGCAGCGCCGACATGGTCGCCTCCGTGCCGGACGACACCAGCCGAACCCGTTCCACAGGCGCGACTCTCGCCACGATCTCCGCCGCCAGGTCGACCTCGCCGGCGCCCGGCGTGCCGAACGACAGCCCACGCGACGCGGCCTCGGTGACGGCCGCGATCACCTCCGGATGGGCGTGCCCGAGGATCATCGGACCCCAGGAGCCGACCAGGTCGACGTATCGGTTGCCGTCGGCGTCGACGATCCACGCACCGCTGCCGGACGTCATGAAGCGCGGCGTGCCGCCCACGGAGCGGAACGCGCGCACCGGCGAATTCACCCCGCCCGGCGTCACGGCCAGAGCGCGCTCGAACAGCGCAGCGCTCGCCGGCACGGCCGCCGCGTCGTCGGCACCCGGCCACGTCGCGGCGCCGGGCAGCGCGCCGGAAGCGCCCGAACCGCCGGCGGCATCGGTCGCCGCGGCGCCGGTGTCCGAGTCGCCCGCGCTCGATCCCGCCGCCGGATCGGTCGCCGCACCGGGACCCCCCGCGTCGGAGACCCCCGACCCGAACGTCGGGCCCATCAGAAGTCGTTCCCTGCCGCGAGTTCCGTCGCGACCTCGGCCGCCCAGTACGTCAGCACGATCTGCGCGCCCGCTCGGCGGATCGACGTCAGGGTCTCGCCGATCGCCCGTCGGCGGTCGATCCAGCCGTTCGCCGCGGCCGCCTCGACCATCGCGTACTCGCCCGACACCTGGTACGCGGCGACGGGTACGTCCACCATTGCCGCGACATCGGAGACGACGTCGAGGTACGACATCGCGGGCTTCACCATCACCAGGTCGGCGCCCTCGGCGAGATCGAGGGCGACCTCGCGCCGCGCCTCCCGGCGGTTCGGCGGGTCCTGCTGGTAGCTGCGGCGATCGCCGGTCAGCGCCGAGTCGACCGCTTCCCGGAACGGGCCGTAGAACGCCGAGGCGTACTTCGCGGCGTAGGCGAATACGCCGATGTCGGCGAAGCCCTTGCCGTCCAGCGCCTCTCGTACCGCGCCGACCTGCCCGTCCATCATGCCCGAGGTGCCGACCAGGTCCACGCCCGCCTCGGCCTGGGCCACCGCCATGTCCCGGTAGCGCAGCAGCGTCGCGTCGTTGTCCACCTCGCCGGCGGCGGTCAGCACCCCGCAGTGCCCGTGATCGGTGAACTCGTCAAGGCACAGGTCCGCCATGATCACCGTCCGGTCGCCCACCGCGGCCCGCAGGTCGGCGATGGCCAGGTTCAGGATGCCGTCCGCCTCGGTCGCCGCCGAGCCGATCGCGTCGCGCCGCGCCGGGATGCCGAAGATCATCAGCCCGCCGACACCGGCGTCCACGGCGGCGCCGGCCGCGTCCACCAGCGACGTCCGGGTGTGCTGCACGACCCCGGGCATCGACGCCAGCGGCGCGGGGTCGGTCAGCGACTGCTTCACGAAGAGGGGCAGCACCAGGTCCGCGGGGTGCAGCCGGGTCTGCGCCACGAGCCGGCGCATCGCCGCGGTGCGGCGCAGCCGTCGCGGCCGCACCACAGGAAACGCCCCGCGTTCGGTCATGGCACCCACTCACCCCGTTCCGTGCGGCGCGACTCCTTCGCGCATCGCGCGTCCAACCTACCGACCGCCGCCGCGGATCACGCCAGGCTCTGGCAATAAGTCAGTGACTCTGACTAGAATAGTCAGGGACACTGATCAAAGTGGCGGTTGGGACGGCGGCGAGGAGGACTCGGCCATGAACGGTCTCGCGCAGGTCATCGCCGTCCTGGTGGGCGTGACGCTGGTCGTGATGTTCGTGCTGGAGGTGTTCTTCCACGGCCGTCGGGCGCTGTATCCGATCTTCCTGATCAAGCCCGCCGACGTGCCGGCGGTCCGGATGTGGGCCGTGAACGTCGGCTGCTACAACCTCTGCTACGGCGTCGGAGTGCTGCTCGGCGTCGTCCTGCTGCACACGGGAAGCGCCGACGTCGGGCGCGCGCTGGTCCTCTTCACCTGCGCGAGCCACGTGTTCCTCGGGCTGGTGCTGTACCTCAGCGAGCACCGGCTGTGGCTGAGCGCGCTCGGCGAGGGCGTGCCGGCGCTTGCGGTCGTCGTGCTCGCCCTGGCCGCCTGACGCGCGCCCGGGTGCAGGGCGCGCCTGGGCGCCTGACGCGGTCGAGCCGGACGCGACCGGAACCTCAGCGGCCCGCCGCGAACGCCACCAGCCCGTCCACCAGGCCGCGGGCGCTGGGCTGGTCGGCCACGAAGGCCAGGCGCAGGCCGGCGTCCCGGACCGCCTGCGCGGTGGGCGCGCCGATGGCGCCCAGCGCGACGGTGTCCGCAACGCGCACGCCCCGCAGCGGCTCGACCGTGCTGGGCGACGTCAGCAGCACGGCACGGATGACCCCGGACGCCAGGTCCGCCGCCAGATCCCCGTCGAGCGGCACGGTGCCGGTGCCGTATGCGACGACGGCGTCGACCCGGTAACCCTTGGCCAGCAGCGCGTCGGGCAGCGTCGCGACCGCGCGGTCGGACCGGGGCAGCAGCACTGCCTCGCCGGACGCTGCGGCCGGCCACAGCTCGGCGAGCGCGGCGGCCGACCCGCCGACGGCGGGGACCAGGTCGACCGGCAGCCCTGCCTCGCGGATGGCGTGCGCGGTGCCCGGGCCGACGGCGGCCACCCGCGTGTGGGTCGGCACGCCGGCGGGCAGGCCGAGGTCGGCGGACCGCCGGGTGACGGCCCGCAGGGCATTGACCGAGGTGAATCCCACCCACGCGTAGCGGCCCGAGGAGAGCGCGCGCACCGCGGCGTCGAGGGCCGGGCCGTCGGCGGGCGGCCCGATCGCCAGGAACGGCACAGCCACGACCTCGGCGCCGCGCGCAGCGAGCGCGTCGACCAGGTCCGCCGAGCGATCGGCGGGGCGCGGCACCAGGACCCGCCATCCCGCCAGGTCGCCGGCGCTCACCGCGCCCCCAGGAGCGAGCCGGCGCCGTCGGCGAGCAGGGTGGCGGCGAGCTCGCGACCGAGCCCGGCCGCGTCGTCGGCGGTGTCGAAGGTTCCGGCCGTCTCGCCCCGCACCTCCCGGCCGCCGTCCGCCGCGACAACGGCGGCCGTCAAGGTGATCCCGTTGTCGAGCGCGACGGCCCGGGCGCCCACGGGCGCGCTGCAGCCGGCCTCCAGCGCGGCGAGGACGGCGCGCTCGGCCGCGACCTCCGCGCGCGCGGTCGCGTCGTCGAGCGCCGCGAGAGCACTCGCGTACCAGGCGGTGTCGAGGTCGGCGACGCGGCACTCGACGGCCAGCGCGCCCTGCGCCGGCGCGGGCAGCATGACGTCGGCGGCCAGCAGTTCGGTGATCGCATCGGCGTGGCCCAGTCGCCGTAGCCCCGCGGCGGCGAGCACCACGGCGTCCAGCCGGCCGTCGCCGACCATCCGCAGCCGGGTGTCCACGTTGCCGCGAATCGGTACGACGCGCAGGTCCGGCCTCCGCGCGAGCAGCTGCGCCGCGCGGCGGGGGGATCCGGTGCCGACGGTCGACCCGGCGGGGAGCCGCGCGAGGCTCAGGCCGTCCCGGGCGCAGAGGGCGTCCGAGGCATCCTCCCGCCTCGGCACGGCGGCCACGGCGACGCCGGGGCTCGCCGCGGTCGGCAGATCCTTGAAGGAGTGCACGATGACGTCGACGCGCCCGTCGAGCAGCGCCGCTCGCACCGCGGTGACGAAGACGCCGGTGCCGCCGATCTCGGCGAGCGCGCCGGGGTTCGAGTCGCCCTCGGTCCGGATCCGGACGAGATCGCTTGCAGCGCCGGTTTTCTCGTCCAGGATCCGGGCCACGGCGCCGGACTGCGCGAGCGCCAGCGCGCTGCCGCGGGTGCCCACCCGCAGCACCCGGCCGGGTGCGTCCGCGATCGTCACCGAGGGGTGCCGCCGGCGATGCCCGATGCCGCGAGCCGCGCCGGATCCACGCCGGTTCCCGACCAGTCCAGGGCCGAGTCCACCGCCGCCGTCGTCGGTTTCGGCGCACGCAGGTTGACGCAGCAGCCCGGCGCACACCGGTCGGGTCGCGCCATGCCCGGCATCTGCCGGCCCGCTTCTGCACCGGCCGGCAGCAGCCCGCACCGCTCGCCGACGGCGTCGGCCAGCGCGGCGACGAACCGCGGATCGGTGCCCGGCGTGCCCACCCGGGCGAAGAACAGGACGTGCCCGGCCGCGGTGTCCGCCGCCTCGTGGTCGAGATCCCAGACCACCTCGACGTGGTCGGAGACGAAGCCGATGGGCACCACGATCACGCCACGCCGCCCGTCGGCGGCGAGATCGCCGATGACATCGTTGATGTCGGGCTCGAGCCAGGGCATGTGCGGCGGGCCGGACCGCGACTGGAACGCCAGCTGCCAGGACGGCTCGGCGGCGGCTTCGGCGGTTCCGTCGCGGCCCCGCAGGCGCGTGGTCACGCCTTGGATCACCGCCCGGGCGACCGCCAGGTGCTGGCGCACGTACGCACCGCCGCCCCCGTGGTCGCCGAGGTCGGCCGAACCGGACGTGTCGGCCATCGCCGTCGGTATCGAGTGGGTGGTGAACACGACCTCGAGCGCCTCGACGGGAACACCGGCGTCCGCCGCGGCCAGCACCGCGTCGACCGTGCCGTCGACGAACGGCGCGACGAAGCCCGCGCGGTCGAAGTACGGGGCGACCTTGTCGATCCGCATCGACCCGACGAGCGCGGTCGACTGGAGGGCCAGCCCGAAGTCCTCGCGGTACTGCCGGCACGACGAGTACGACGAATACGCGGACGTGGCCAGGCCGAGCAGCCGGACCCGCCGGGCGTCATGGGCGTCGCGCACGACGTCGGCCAGGTACGGCGACCAGTTGCGGTTCCCCCACAGCACCGGCAACGACCAGCCCCTGCGGTCGAACTCGGCCTGCAACGCGGCCCGCAGCGCGCGGTTCTGCTCGTTGATCGGCGACACGCCGCCCAGCGCCTGGTAGTGGTGGGACACCTCGACGAGCCGCTCGTCGGGGATGCCGCGCCCGCGGGTGACGTTGCGCAGGAACGGCATCACGTCGTCCATGCCCTCGGGCCCGCCGAACCCGGCGAGCAGCACCGCGTCGTACCCGGGAGCGGGCCCGTCGGTCGCCGGGCCGCCGGCGCCGACCGCCGATCGCGTGGCGGAACCGATCATCGAACCGGTCACAGCACCACCTCGACCACCTCGGCGACGTCGAGCCGCCGCCCGGTGAAGAACGGGATCTCCTCGCGCACATGTCGTCTCGCGCCGGAGTAGCGCAGATGCCGCATCAGGTCGACGGTGTCGTGCAGCTCGTCCGACTCCAGCGCGAGCAGCCACTCGTAGTCGCCGAGCGCGAAGGCGGCCACGGTGTTCGACAGCACCTGGTCGTACTCGCGGCCCATCGTCCCGTGCTCGACGAGCATGCCGCGGCGCTCCTCGTCGGGCAGCAGATACCACTCGTAGGACCGGACGAACGGGTACACCGTCGCCCATCGCTTCGCCGCGGCGCCGGCCAGGAACGCGGGCACGTGCCCGCGGTTGAACTCCGCGGGGCGGTGCAGGCCCATCGCCGACCAGGTCGGCGCGAGGCTGCGGCCGACCGCCGTGCGCCGGAAGGAACGGGCCGCGGCCTGCAGGGCCTCGGCCGCGGGCGCGTGCCACCAGACCATCACGTCCGCGTCCGCGCGCATCGCGGAGACGTCGTAGAACCCGCGGAGCTGGACGTCGGTCGCGTCGAGTTCCGCGACCAGGTCCGCGAGTTCCGCGGCGGCCTTCTCGGGTGGCGAGTCCAGCTCGGCCGCCCGGGAGAACACGGCGAACGCCGTGTAGCGGATCTGCGCGTTGATCTGCCGGGCCGTCGGCCTGGCGGGCGCGGCACCGTGCTCGGGCGTGGCGGTCATGCCTCCATCCTCCCCCACCGCTCCAGGCGTTTCGGCGGGACGGCCCGCGGGCGGCGCCGCTCGGGTGGTCAGCGCGCGGTGGCGGGCGCCGCGCCGGTCAGCACCGCCGCGGCCTGGGCGCGCGCGTCCGCGACCACCGCGGCCAGCCCGGTGCCGGCGGCGCCCGAACCGGCGAGCCAGACGCCGCGCGGGGCCAGCGCCGCCCTGGCCCGGCGGACCGCGTCGACGTGCCCCGGCGGGAACGTCCCGAGCGTGCCCGCCCAGCGCACGGCCGCGGACTCCACCAGGTCACCGTGCCGCAGCGGGACACCGAGCAGCGTCGTGGCGTCGGCGAGCGCCACACGCTCCAGATCCGCCATCGGGGGACCGGGATCCCCGGCGCGCCCGTAGGACAGCCGCAGCACGTGCCGGCCCTGCCCGGCCGCGGCGGCGAGCCACGGCCACTTCGCGGTGGCATGGGTGAGCGCCTTCGCGCGCACGCCACGGGCCGCGGCGGCGACCAGCACCCCGGTCCCCCGGGGCGCCGCGTCCAGGCGCGCATCGTCGAGCACGAGCGTGCACAGCAGGACGTCCGCGACCGGCGGCGCCTGCACCCCGAACGCCTCGGGCACGGACTCCGCAAGGATCGTGCTCGCCGCGGCGAGGGGCACGGCGAGCACCACGCGGCGCGTCACGAGCACGTCGCCCGTGGCGTCCACCACCTCCCAGACACCCTGGCGGGACGCCACTCTCGTGGCACGACGACCGGGCTGCACGGAGCCGCCGCGCGCGGTGACGCCCGCCGCCAGCGCCGCCGGGATGCGGTGCATCCCGCCCGACAACCCGCCGACGGCGGAGCCGGGGCGCTGCCCGCCCGGGCGCGCGGCCCGCACGCCGCGGGTCAGCGACCCGGCGGCGACGGCGGCGTCCAGCAGGCGCGGCGCGACGGCTCGCAGCTCGAGCCGTCCGGGATCGGCGGAGTACACGCCGCCCGCGACCGGTTCCACCAGGCGGTCCAGCACGCGGCGCCCGAGCCGGCGCCGAACCGCCGCCCCCAGGGTCACCCCGGCCCCGCCCAGCGACCGCGCCGGCAGCACCCGGTCGACGGTCGACCGGATGGCGCCGCCCAGGCCGATCACCCGGCGCGCGTCGCCGGCCCACGGGTAGCCCGGGATCCCGAGCAGCGCGGCGGCCGGCAGCGGCGCCGTGCCGGCGGCGTGCCGGACCCACGCGCCCGCCGGGGCGGGCTCGACGATGTCGGCCGCCAACCCCAGGTCGGCGATCAGGTCGCGAACGTCGGGCGGCGTGCCGGCGAACGATTCGGCTCCGGCGTCCAGCTCGAGTCCGGCGACGCGATGCGACCGGACCGCACCACCGAGGTGGTCGCCCGCCTCCAGCAGCGCGGGGCGCAGGCCGCCCCCGGCCAGCTCCCACGCCACGACCAGCCCGGCGATGCCGCCACCGATCACCACTGCGTCGACCACCGCCGCGTCGACGGTCCCGTCGGCGCTCATGCCGGACGTCGCGCCGGCCGGTGGGACCCGGTCACCCCGGCCCGGCGGGATACGCGTGCACGACCTCGACCAGGCGGGTCAGCACGTCCGGGTCGGTGTCGGGCGGCACCCCGTGCCCCAGGTTGACGACGTGCGCGGGCGCGGCGTCGCCGCTGTCGAGCACCTCGGCCACGTGCTCGTGCAGCGCAGCGTCGCCGGCGAACAGCAGCGCCGGATCGATGTTGCCCTGCAGCGGTGTCCGCCCGCCCAGCCGGCGGTTGGCCTCGGCCAGCGGGATCCGGTCGTCGATGCCCATCACGTCGGCGCCGGCGTCCCGCATGGCGGCGAGCAGCTCGCCGGTGCCGACGCCGAAGTGCACGCGCGGCACACCGAGGTCCGCGACGGCGGACAGCACGGCCGACGAGTGCGGCGCCGCGAACCGCCGGTAGTCGGCGAGACCGAGCGTGCCGGCCCAGGAGTCGAACAGCTGCACCGCCGACGCGCCGGCCAGTGCCTGGGCGCGCAGGAAGGCGCCCGTCACACCGGCCACCCAGCCGGCGAGTGCATGCCAGGCGTCGGGATCGGCGTGCATCAAGGCCTTGGTGCGCAGGTGATCCCGACTCGGCCCGCCCTCGACCAGATAGGACGCCAGGGTGAACGGTGCGCCCGCGAAGCCGATCAGCGGGACGGGCCCGAGCTCCGCGACCGTCATCGCCGCCGCCCGCTCGATCGGAGCGAGCGCGGCCGGATCCAGGTCGGGGAGGGCGGCGACGTCCGCAGCCGTGCGCACCGGGTTCGCCACCACCGGACCGGTGCCCGCGACGATCTCGACGCCCACGCCCGCCAGCCGCAGCGGCACGACGATGTCGCTGAACAGGATCGCGGCGTCCACCCGGTGGCGGCGCACGGGCTGCAGGGTGATCTCCGCGGCCAGCTCCGGGGTCAGGCAGGCCTCGAGCATGCCGGTGCCCGCCCGCGTCGCGCGGTACTCGGGCAGCGACCGGCCGGCCTGCCGCATGAACCACACGGGTCGCACCGGTGGCCGGCGTCCGCGGTACGCGGCCACCAGCGCGGAGCCGGCCGTCCGGCCGTCCCGGAGCGGATGCCCGGGCGGCAGCGCCGACCACGGCTCGGTGCGTGAGCCGGTGCCGGTGCCGGGCGGGCGGGACGGCGCGTCCACCGGCACGGCACTGCTGCTCATGACTCTCCCGATCGTCGCCCCATGAGGCCCCATGATCGCAGAGCCGCGCCGCCCGTCGGTCGCGTCGAGTGGGCGCCCGGTCTCGTCGCCGCGCCGCGGATCAGCCCCTGCCCGCGCCGGCGGCGGTCGGCGACACGTTCGTCGCCTGAGCCGAAGGCCGCGCCGCACCGCGGGCGAGCGCTCCGAGCAGCCGGTCGCGCAGCGGCTGGGCCCGCCGGGCCAGCGCGACCCGCATCACCGCCGACGACGCCACGCGTAGCGCCTGGGTGCGCGCGACCCGCCGCCGGTCGTAGGCAGCCAGCGCCTCGTCGACGGGCAGGGTGTTCAGGAGATCCGCGAGCGTCACCGCGTCGGCCAGCGCCTCGCAGGCGCCGCGCCCCAGATTGGGCGTCATCGCGTGGCCGGCGTCGCCGATCAGCACGGCCCGGCCCCTGACGTACGACCGCATCGGCGGGGTCGTCCAGATCCGTTGCGCCAGCGATGTTCCCGGCGTCGCGGCAGCCAGCACGCCGGCGATGCCCGGCGCGTGGTCGCGGTAGCGGACCCGGGTGCGGGCGAGCGCCTCCTCGACGTCGATCCCGCTCGGGCCCAGGTCCGAGCGATACGCCGCGTACCAGTTGGTCCCCCCGCCGGCGGCCGGCCCGATGCCGAACAGGTCACCCCTGCCCCAGTACTCGCCGATGGTGCCGGGCCGCGGGGGCTCCGCGAGCACCCCGCGAACGGCGAGGTAGGGCGTGAGGCGGGCGCGGCTGCGTTCGCCCCACACCGCGCGGCGAACGACGCTGTGCACGCCGTCCGCGCCGACCACGAGGTCCGCGCCCGCCGGCGGCGCGTCGACGCGCGCCGTGGTCCGGCGCACCGAGTCCGGGACCGCGCCGGCCAGCAGGGCGACCAGCCCCACCCGGGAGACGCCGATCAGGTCGGCCGCCTGCGGCGTCGCGAACAGCCGGCCGGCGCCGTCCCGGATGGGCAGCGCGTCCAGCAGTGGGCTCGCCGCGCGGGCCGCGTCGAGAACGCCGAGCGCGTCGAGCGCCGCCCGGCCGTTGGCCCACATGGCGAGGGAGGTGCCGACGGTGCCGAGGACGGCGAGGTCGGCCCGCTGCTCGTGCAGGTTCACCGAGAAGCGCTGCGGGTCAAGGGAACCGGCGAGGGCGAGGCCGGCGATGCCGCCGCCGACGATGCTGATGGAGGTCATCTGGCGAGGCTACTACATTTGTAGTAAACCGGGAAGTGTGATCTACGCTCGTTCGATGCCCGACCGCCGCAGCCTGGTTGCCGACGCGGCCCTGCGGGTCGTCGCCGAGTCCGGGCTGAAAGGCCTCACGCACCGCGCGGTGGACGCCATGGCAGCGGTGCCGCCCGGCACGACGTCGAACTACTTCCGGAGCCGCGAGGCTCTCGTCGACGGCGTCATCGGGCTGATGGAGGAGCGCGACCTCGAGCTCTGGCGGGGGATGAGCGAGGCCGACCCGCCGGCGGACCTCGAGCAGGCGGCGGGCGTGGTCGCGACCATGGTGCTCGGGCTGGTCCGCGACCAGGCCGTGATGACCAGGGCGCGGCTGGCGCTCTCCCTCGACCGGCCCGACGCGGTCTCGGCGGCGCACTACCGGTTCCTCGACCGGGCCGAGGGCATCCTGCGGCACCTCGGGGTGCCCGACGCTCCCGGCCGGAGCCGCGCCGCAGCCGACTTCGCGGACGGGCTGATCTTCCACGCGCTCACGTCCCGGCGGGCCGAGCCGCTGGACCGCGATCGGATCGCGGCGACCCTGCTGCGCATCCTCGGACCGGCCTGACGAACCACTGCACCTTCGGGCGCCGTTTGCTGCCGTCGTGAGTCACACGTCTGAATTTCCGCAGATCAGCGGGCACGCCACGGATCAACTGAGCCTAACCTTCGTACCGCCGACCCCCGTCCAGCACGTACCATCCGTGCCGTGCTCATGGTCCTCGGCGCCAGCCATCACGACCTGGAGTTGACCCATCTCGAGCGGCTGTCGGCGGACGCCGACGCGCTCAGGGCGGCCCTCGTCGAGGTAGTGCGGCGCCCCGATTCGCCGGTCGCCGGCGCCGTGCTGCTGGCCACCTGCAACCGCCTGGAGATCTATGCGGACGGCGTCCGGTTCCACGACGCCGTCGATGCGGTCACGGGTGCGCTGGCCGCCACTTCCGGCATCCCGGTCGAGGACGTCTCCGGGCTGCTCAAGGTGCGGGTGGGTGCGCCGGTCGCCGCGCACCTGTTCGCGGTCACCGCCGGTCTGGACTCGATGGTGGTCGGTGAGGCGGAGATCGCCGGCCAGGTGGCCCGGTCGTTCCAACAGGCCCAGGAGGCCGGCGCCGCCTCCCCGCCCATCCACCTGCTCTTCCAGTCGGCTGCGCGCACCGCCAAGCGGGTGGCCTCGGCGACCGGGCTCGGCGCCGCCGGCCGCTCGGTGGCCTCGGTCGCCCTCGACATCGCGACGTCCGGCACCTCTGGGCTCAACGGGTCGCGGGTGCTCGTCGTCGGCACCGGCGCCTACGCCCGCGTCGTTGCCGCTGAGCTCAGGACGCGCGGATGTGGCCGCCTGGATGTGTTCTCGCCGAGCGGCAGAACCGCGCCGTTCGTCGACCGGCACGGCGCCGTGATGGTCGGGACCGACGAGCTGCATACCGCGCTCGTCGCCGCCGACCTCGTCGTCAGCTGCAGCGGAAACGCGCCGAGGGTGCTCACCGAGGAGACGTTGAGCCGCGCCGTCGCAGACCGCGACCGGCCGCTGCCGGTCATCGACCTCGCGCTGCGCTCCGACGTGCCGGTGGCCGCGCGCTCGGTGCCGGGCGTCCGGGTGGTCGACCTGCTCACGGTGTCCGCCCAGGTCGACCCGACGCACCGGGAGGCGCTGACCGCGGCCCAGGACGCGGTGATCGACGGTGTCGCGGAGTTCGAGGACCGGGTGGCGCAGCGCCGGATGGATCCGGCGGTCGTCGCGCTGCGGCAACACATCTCGGGCTCGGTGGAGAAGGAGATGAGCCGGATCCGCGCGAAGTACCCGGAGGACGTCGCCGCCGACGTCGAACTCGCGCTGCACCGGGTCACCCAGTCCCTGCTGCACACGCCGACGCTGCGCGCCAAGGAACTGGCGCGCACGGGCGACACGGCCGGGTTCCTGCAGGCCCTGCACACCGTGTTCGGCATCGACCTGAGCGCGGCCGCCGAGGGCGCGCAGCACCCGGCGCCGCGGGAACGCCCCGCCTGACCGTCCGCGCCCGCAACGACGGCGCCCTGGTCGGCGGCCTGGTCGGCCGCGCCGCCCGCTGACATGCTGGGCCGCGGACGTCGCCGGGCGAGACCTCAGCCCAGGCCGGCGCTCTCGAACGCGGCCAGCGTCGGCGGGATGGTCGCCGTCGGACCGACCACGTCGGCGATCGCGTCCAGGGTCTTGAGCCCGTCGCCGGTGTTGAAGATCACCGTCTCCGCATCGGGGTCCAGCGCGCCGGTGGCCAGCAGCTTGCGCAGCACCGCAACCGTCACGCCGCCGGCCGTCTCGGCGAAGATGCCCTCGGTCCGCGCCAGCAGCCGGATGCCCTCGACGACCTCCTCGTCGCTGACGTCCTCCACCGCGCCGCCGGTCCGCCGGGTGACGTCCAGCACGTAGGGCCCGTCGGCGGGGTTGCCGATCGCGAGCGACTTCGCGATGGTGTTCGGCCGCACGGGGCGGACGGTGTCGTCGCCGGCCTTGAACGCGGCCGACACGGGCGAGCAGCCGGTGGCCTGCGCCCCGAACACCCGGTAGGGGCGCGGGTCGACCAGGCCGAGCTCGACCAGCTCGGTGAAACCCTTGTCCACCTTGACGAGCTGGGCGCCGGATGCGATCGGGATGACCACCTGGTCGGGCAGCCGCCAGCCGAGCTGCTCCGCGACCTCGAAGCCGAGGGTCTTCGACCCCTCCGCGTAGTAGGGCCGGACGTTCACGTTGACGAACGCCCAGTCCTCCTTCTCCGCGGCGATCTCGCCCGCGAGCCGGTTGATGTCGTCGTAGGTCCCGTCGACCGCGACGAGCGTGCCGCCGTAGGCGGCGGTGGTGAGGATCTTCTGCTGCTCGAGGTTGCTCGGGACCATGACCACGGACCGGATGCCGGCGCGGGCGGCGGCCGCGGCGACGGCGTTCGCGAGATTCCCGGTCGACGGGCAGGCGAGGACGGAGAAGCCGAGCTCGCGGGCGGCGGCCAGCGCGACGGCGACGACGCGGTCCTTGAACGAGTGCGTCGGGTTGCCCGAATCGTCCTTCACCCACAGCGTTTTCATCCCGAGCTCGCGGGCGAGGTGCTCCGCCTTGATGAGCTTGGTGAAGCCGGGATTCATGTTCGGGCTGCTCGCCACGGACTCGGGCACGGGCAGCAGGGGCGCGTAGCGCCAGATGGTCTGGGGTCCGGCCTCGATCCGCCGGCGCAGGGCCGCGCCGCTCAGCTGGAAGTCGTAGGCGACCTCGAGCGGACCGAAGCACTCGGTACACGCGTAGAAGGGACCGAGGTCGACGCGGCTTCCACACTCCCGACAGGAGAGCGCGATCGCGGCGCCCAGATCCAGCGTCGGCTCGACCGTCGAGCCCTTTTCGCTCGAGGAGCGGGACGGGTCGGCGGTCGAGTTGGTCAGCACAGACGTCATGGCGAGGCCTTTCTGCTCATCTTCCCCGCGGATGCGGGACGGATGTGGCACCTGCTACCGATCGGCCTCGCGGGCGGCGACATCGCCGGTGCGAGAGTGGTGATCATCGGAAGTGGTTGCCGGGGCTTCGTCGGGCCGTGTCCCTCTGCCCCTCTGGATGAGTGGGTATTCAGTTGTCCGGACAGGGTATCGCACCGCCCGGACGGCACCGGACGGCACCGGACGGCACCGGACAGCACCGGAAAGCGCTGTCGGGCGCGGCTGGCACGATGGGCGGCGTGACCGAGCAGGAGCGGAACCGGCCCGGCCCGCCGCCGCTGGTGCTGATCAGCGGCGACGAACCGTTCCTGGTGGACCGCGCCGTGCAGCGCACGGTCGCATCCGTGCGGCGCCTCGACCCTGGAGTCGAGCGGCGCGAGGCGCCCGCGGCCGGTCTCACCCCGGGCGCGTTCGACGACCTCGTCGCACCGAGCCTGTTCGCGGAGCCTCGCGTCGTCGTCCTGCGCGGGGCGCACGAGTCCTCGAAGGAGCTCGCGGACGCGGTGATCGCCTACGCCGCCGCGCCCGTGGAGGGCGTGGTGCTCGTGGTGCATCACGCCGGCGGCGCCCGGAACAAGCCGCTGGCGGATGTGATCGGCAGCGGCGGCGCGGTGCTGACCTGCATGAAGATCACCAGGGCGGGGGAGCGGCTGGACTTCGTCCGCGCCGAGATCCGCCGCGCCGGCGGCACCACGAGCCCCGCGGCGGTGGCGGCGCTGGTCGATGCGGTGGGTTCCGACCTGCGCGAACTCTCGTCGGCGTCGGCGCAGCTGGTGGCGGACACCGGCGGCACGGTGGACGAGGCGGCGGTGCGCCGGTACCACCGCGGCCGGGCGGAGGTGTCGGGGTTCACCGTGTCGGACGCCACGATGGCGGGGGACCTGCCGGCCGCGCTGGAGGCGCTGCGCTGGGCCAGCTCGGTGGGCGTGGCGCCGGTGCTGATCGCGGACGCGCTCGCCGACGGGGTGCGGACCGTCGCCAAGGTGTCCGGCGCGCGGGGCGGCAGCTCGTACTCGCTGGCCGGCGAGCTGGGCATGCCGCCCTGGAAGATCGACCGCGCCCGGACGGCCGCCCGGGGCTGGAGCCCGGCGGGGGTGGCGACCGGGATGGCCGTGGTGGCCGAGCTGAACGCGGCCGTCAAGGGAGTGGCGGCGGACGCCGACTACGCCCTGGAGAAGGCCGTCCTGGACCTGGTGGCGGCGCGTTCGCGCCGACCCTGACGCGCAGACGAAACGGCCGCCGTCGGGAACCCGACGACGGACCGGAACGGTGTTGCTGACCAGGGCCGCAGGCCCGGCCCGGTGGGTCAGCGGGCTGGGTCAGGACTGGGTCAGAGGGCTGGGTCAGAGGGCTGGGTCAGAGGGCTGGGTCAGAGGGCATTGACCTGCTGCGCGAGGGCCGACTTCCGGTTCGCGGCCTGATTGGCGTGGATGACGCCCTTCGAGACGGCCTTGTCGAGGCTGCGCGAGGCGACGAGCAGCTCGGCCTGCGCCGACTGCTTGTCTCCGGCGTCGACCGCCGTCCGGACCCGGCGCACGGCGGTCTTCAGCGCCGACTTGACCGACTTGTTGCGCAGTCGCGCAGCTTCGTTGGTGCGAATGCGCTTGATCTGGGACTTGATGTTGGCCACGCGGGATTTGCCTTCGTTTCGTCGATGGGGTGTCGCTCGGAGTGTGTTTCGTGTCGATCGGTGGCGGCGCCAGGGGCGGCGGCACACGCGACCATCAAGATTACCAGTTCCCGCAGGTCGCCCCAAACCGCCGACCGTCGTGCGCGGTGCCCGGACGGGTTCGGCGCGCGCCGGGGCGGCAAGCTCGCCGCGTGGCCCGGGGAACCGCCCAGCATGATCGACACCATGACCGCGCCCCGCCGCGCCACGTTCGCCCGACTCCGGCTGAGTCGCCGCGCCCGCGCCCTCGGCCTGACCGGGCTGCTGGCGACCACCGGATCGCTGCACTTCCTGGCGCCGAAGCCGTTCGTCGCCATCGTGCCCCGTCGGTTGCCGTTTCCGGCCGAGCTGGTGGCCATCAGCGGCGCCGTCGAGCTGGCCGCCGCGGCGCTGCTGGCCGTGCCGCGGACCCGCTCCCTGGGCGGCCTGCTCGCCGCCGCCACGTTCGTCGCGGTGTTGCCCGCCAACGTCTCGATGGCCCTGCGATCGGGCGCCCGGCGGCCGACCTGGTACCGGGTGGCGGTGTGGGCGCGCCTGCCGCTCCAGGTCCCGCTCGTGGTGGGCGCGCTGTCGGTGGTCCGCAGGCCGCTGCTGCCCCGCGGCTAGCGCGGCGCGACCACGCCGACCCGGGAATCGACGTCGTAGTAATAGACCCGCCGGCCGCCGATCCACACGGACAACGCCCGCTGCATCACGTCGAGCGGGTCGCCGGACCAGAGAACGAGGTCCGCGTCCTTGCCGGCGGCGAGCGACCCGATCCGGTCGTCGAGCCCGAGCACGCGGGCGGGGTGGATCGTCATCGCCCGCAGCGCGGTGTCGGGATCCAGGCCCTCCTTGACCGCCAGCGCCGCCTGGATGACGAGGAGGTGGATGGGCACCACGGGATGGTCGGTGATGATCGAGATCTCGATCCCCGCGGCCGCCAGCAGGCCCGGGTTGGCCAGCGACCGGTTGCGCAGCTCAACCTTCGAGCGGGTCGTGAACAAGGGACCGATCAATACGGGGATCCCGCGCGCGGTCAGCAGCTCCGTGACGAGATGCGCCTCGGTGCCGTGGTCGATGACCAGGCGGTAGCCGAACTCGTCGGCGATGCGGACCGCGGTGGCGATGTCGTCGGCCCGATGCGAGTGCTGGCGCCACGGGATCCGGTGCTGCAGCACCTCGCCCAGCGCCTCCAGCGTGAGGTCGCGGTCCGGCGGCGCGCCGTCCGGATCGGCGGCGGCCCGCTTCGCCAGGTAGTTGCCCGCGTCGACGAACGCCCGGCGGATCACCGCGGCCGTGCCGAGGCGGGTGGACGGCATCTTCTTCTGCTCGCCGTAGACCCGCTTGGGGTTCTCGCCGAGCGCGGACTTCAGCCCGGACGGTGAGCGCAGCACCATCTCGTCGACGGTCCGGCCGTGGGTGTGGACGGCCACGGTCAGCCCGCCGATCGGGTTGCCGGAGCCGGGGTTCACGTTGACGGTGGTCACGCCCCCGGACAGCGCGTCGGCGAAGCCGGTCTCGGCCGGGTTGATCGCGTCGAGCGCCCGGACGGACGCGGTCACCGGGTCGGTGAGCTCGTTGACGTCGGACCCGGCCCAGCCCTCCGCCTCCTCGTGCACGCCGAGATGGGTGTGCGCGTCGACGAAGCCGGGCAGCAGCCAGCCCCCCGCCGCGTCGATCACCTCGACACCGTCGGGCACCGACAGGTCCGGGCCGAGGGCGGCGATGCGGCCATCCCGCACGAGCACGGTGCCGTCGAACGGCGGCCCGTCGATCGGCACGACGTGGGCGTTGCGGACGGCGAGGCCGCCGGGCGGGGGCGTCGGCATGCGTGCCACTGTGTCACGCGGATCCGGCCGGTCGCCCCCGGCCACCGGTCGGCCAGGGGAACCGATGAGTGCGGGCGGCGGCGCACGTCTCATGAGCAGATCGGTCCCCCGCCGATCACGTCGGTGCCTACGAAAGGGCAATCGAGATGACCAGAGTGCTGCTGGACATGGCGATCTCGCTGGACGGCTACGTCGCCGCTCCCGGTGGCGAGGATGCCGGGCTGTACGACTGGTATTTCGACCCGCCGGCGCCCAGCGCCCCGGTCGTCGAGGAGTTGGTGGCGATCACCGGGGCCATCGTGATCGGCCGCGGCGCGTTCGGCACCGGCGAGGACGCGGGCTGGGACGACACCCCGTACGCGGTGCGGCACGTCGTCGTGACCCACCGCCCCCCGCCCGATCCGACGCGGTGGACGGTGGACTTCGCCTTCGCCACCGGCGGGCCGTCGCAGGCGCTGGAGATCGCCGCGGCTGCGGCCGGCGACCGCTGGGTCACCGTGGGCGGCGGCGCCGACATCGCCCGGCAGTTCCTCGCCGCCGGCCTGGTCGACGAGCTCCAGCTGCACGTCGTGCCGGTGCTGCTGGGCGACGGTTTGCGGCTCTTCGGGCCGTCCACGGGCAAGCATCGGCTCACCGTCCGGCGCGTCGTCGAGTCGATCGGGGTGACCCACCTGCGGTATGCCGTCGACCCGGCCTGACCCGGGCCGGGGCGACGGCGCGCAGCCCGCAGCGGGTGATGCCGAAGCGGCGATCGCCGGTGCGGCGCGGAACCCGTGGGACGATGGGCGGGACCGACCACGCCCCCGGGCCCGCCCAGAAAGTCCCTTGTGACCGCCGTCAATCCCGCGTCGCGTGCCCACCGCACGTTCACGCCCCCGGAGCTCATCCGGAACTTCTGCATCATCGCGCACATCGACCACGGGAAGTCCACGCTGGCCGACCGCATGCTGCAGCTCACGGGCGTCGTCGACGACCGGTCGATGCGGGCGCAGTACCTGGACCGGATGGACATCGAGCGGGAGCGCGGCATCACGATCAAGGCGCAGAACGTGCGCCTGCCGTGGGCGGTCACGGGCGCGGACGGGTCCAGCACCGACTACGTGCTGCACCTGATCGACACCCCGGGGCACGTCGACTTCACCTACGAGGTCTCCCGATCGCTGGCCGCGTGCGAGGGCGCCGTTCTGCTGGTGGACGCCGCGCAGGGCATCGAGGCGCAGACGCTGGCCAACCTGTACCTCGCACTGGAGAACGACCTGCACGTCATCCCGGTGCTGAACAAGATCGACCTGCCGGCCGCGCAGCCCGAGCGGTACGCGGCCGAGATCGCCCACATCCTGGGCGGTTCGCCGGACGACGTGCTGCGGGTGTCGGGCAAGACGGGTGCGGGCGTGCGCGAGCTGCTCGACCACGTGGTCGCCGAGATCCCGCCCCCTGTCGGAAATCCCGACGCTCCGGCGCGCGCCATGATCTTCGACTCCGTGTACGACATCTACCGCGGGGTGATCACGTACATCCGGGTGGTGGACGGCAGGATCACGCCGCGGGAGCGCATCCAGATGATGTCCACCCGCGCCGTTCACGAGTTGCTCGAGGTGGGTGTGATCTCGCCGGAGCCCACGCCGACCATCGGTCTCGGGGTCGGCGAGGTGGGGTACCTCATCACGGGCGTCAAGGACGTGCGGCAGTCCAAGGTCGGCGACACGGTGACGTCGGCGGCGAAGGGCGCGACGGTCCCGCTCGGCGGCTACCGCGACCCGAAACCGATGGTGTACTCCGGCCTCTACCCGATGGACGGCTCGGACTACCCGCTGCTTCGCGACGCGCTCGACAAGCTCCGGCTCAACGACGCCGCGTTGACCTACGAGCCGGAGACGTCGCTCGCGCTCGGATTCGGTTACCGCTGCGGCTATCTCGGACTGTTGCACCTGGAGATCACCCGGGACAGGCTGGAGCGCGAGTTCGGCCTCGACCTCATCTCGACCGCCCCGAACGTCGTCTACCAGGTGCAGATGGAGGACCGGTCCGAGATCACCGTCACCAACCCGTCGGACTGGCCCGCCGGCAAGATCGCCGAGGTCCGCGAGCCGGTGGTGAAATGCACGATCATCACCCCGAGCGAGTACATCGGATCGATCATGGAGCTCTGCCAGGCGCGCCGAGGTGCCTTGGGCGGCATGGATTATCTGTCAGAGTCGCGCGTCGAGCTGCGGTACACGATGCCCCTCGGGGAGATCATCTTCGACTTCTTCGACGCGCTGAAGTCCCGCACGAGGGGCTATGCCTCGCTGGACTACGAGGAGATCGGCACCCAGGCAGCGGATCTCGTCAAGGTCGACATCCTGTTGCAGGCCGAGACCGTCGACGCGTTCTCCGCGATCGTGCACCGCGACGCCGCCTACGCGTATGGCGTCTCGATGACGAACAAGCTGCGAGAGCTGATCCCGCGGCAGCAGTTCGAGGTGCCCATTCAGGCCGCCGTGGGCTCGCGGGTGATCGCGCGCGAGACGATCCGGGCGATGCGCAAGGACGTCCTCGCCAAGTGCTACGGCGGCGACATCACCCGCAAGCGCAAGCTTCTCGAGAAGCAGAAGGAGGGCAAGAAGCGGATGAAGATGGTCGGCCGGGTGGAGGTCCCGCAGGAGGCCTTCATCGCGGCGCTCTCCAACGACGCCGGCGCTGGCTCGGGGACCCGCGAGCGCGGCAGGTAGCTCGCGTTCAGCGCGGCTTGCGGGCGGCGACGCGCTCGATCGCGCCCTTGCTCAGGCGCTCGGTCTCCTCGATGGTGACGTCGAGCCCGCGCAGGGTGGTGAGCGGGCGGCGCGTGTAGTGCTCGCCCTGCAGCGGGACGCTGCACAGGTCGACGACGTGCTGGAACGCGCGCAGCGGCCAGAAGGACGCCGCGACGTGGTCGGCCAGCAGCAGCAGGCCCCCGGGGCGGAGCACGCGGAGCGCCTCGAGCAGGGTGGCGCGCACGTCGGGCACGCAGCAGAGGGAGAAGGTGCTGACGACGGTGTCGAACGTCGCGTCCGGGTAGGGCAGCACCGCCGCGTCGGCCCGCCGGAGCGCGACGGCCCGGTGTGCCCGATGCGCCTGCACGCGGGCGATCTCGATCATCGCGGCGCTCCAGTCGACGCCCGTCAGTTCGAGGTCGTCCGGGTAGTACGGCAGGTTGGCGCCGGTGCCGATCGCGATCTCCAGCGTGGCGCCCGCGGCACGTTCGCACACCCAGCGTCGGCTGGCCGCGAGCCGGCGGCGTTCGACGCCCGCCATGCGGCGGTCGTACGTCCCCGCCTGCCGATCCCAATAGCCGACGAGCACCTCCGCAGATCGCGCCACGGTGCCGAGGCTAGCCAGGCGCGGCTCCGCGCGTCGTCCGTGTCGGCTTCCGCGCGGGTTCCACAGTTCTGCGCAACGGCGTCCGCGACCCGGGGGCGCTGCCCTCTCAGTGTCGGGCCGCACGGGGTGGCCCGGACCCGACGAGAGGAACTACTGCGATGAACGTCTCCCTGCGACGCGTGCGACATGTCGCCCTGCTTGCCGCCGTCGGCGGCTCGATGATGCTCGGCGCCTACGCCGCGAGCGCTGCGCCCGCCGCGCACGTCGCCGGCGCCGCCGCGGCCGCGCCGCCGCCCAATGCGAGCGCGACCGTCGACACCAACCTGCGGGTCACCGGGCTGGACGGGCCGAACAGGCTGACCATCAGCCAGGTTCCCGGCCAGAACGCCTTCCTGGTCACGGATACCGCGCCCATCACGGCGCTGCCCGGGTGCGGGGTCGTGTCCGTGCCGAACGGGTTGTTCGGCGTGCAGTGCCGGGCCTTGGTGGGCAGCGGCGAGTACCCCGTTCCGGACGATCTTCGTCAACCCCGGTGGCGGCGACGACGTCGTGACCAACAACGCCCCGGCGCCGATGCGCTCGGACGGCGGAGCGGGTAACGACACGCTGATGGGCGGCGCATTCGGCGACATCCTGCGCGACTCCAACGGCAGCGACGTGCTGCGCGGCAACGGCGGCCAGGACGACCTCAACACCGAGAGCAACGCCGCCGGGGGCGGCAAGGACGTGCTCGACGGGGGCGCGGAGCTCGACATCCTGTACGCGGGGCCGGGGATCGACACGCTGCTCGGCGGCGACGGCAAGGACCGGCTGGTCGGCGGCAACGGCGCCGACACGCTGGACGCCGGGCCGGGCACCGGCGACGTGGTGGCCTACGAGAACCGCACGACGCGCCACGTGATCTCGCTCGACGGGGTGGCCAACGACGGCGAGGCGGCCGGCCTGACCGGGCCCGCCGTCGAGGGTGACAACGTGCTGCCGTCCGCGGAGATCGTGCAGGGCAGCCGCGGCCCGGACACCATGATCGGCAACGACGGGCCGAACATCTTCGAGGGCTTCGACGGCAACGACATGCTCATCGGTACAAGGGTGCGGACGACCTGCGCGGCGGCCAGGGTGACGACGGGCTGTACAGCAACGACTTCATCGGCGCGAACAACGCCGACGGCGCGGTCGACAAGCTCGACGGCTTCACCGGTCTCGGACTACTGCCGGACTCGCCGTCTGGACGGCCGACATCGCCATCGACTGCGAGTCGATCGACCAGGACTGAGGTCGCAGGTCCATCCATCGAACCCGCGCGAACGGCTCCTTCCCGGATCGGGATCGAGCTGTTCGTGCGGGTTCGGCACGTCAGGCTTCGATGGGTGCCGGCCGAGGCGCCGCGTCGGCGGGGCGTCCCAGCCCGCGCAGCCCACGGGCGACGAGTGCCACGAGCGCCGAGAGCACGCAGCCCGCCCCGATGGCCGCGAAGCCGGCGGCCGGGCCGAACGCGTCCACGAGCGGCCCGAACAGCAGCATGCCGAGCGGCCCGGCGGCGAAGACCAGCGCCGTGTAGCTGCCGATCACCCGGCCCAGCAGGCGCTCCGGCGTGCGGGTCTGGATGAGCAGCGCGCAGACGGGGTTGATCGGGCCGGTGGCGATGCCGGCGAACACGGCCAGCGCGATCATCATCGGGATCGAGGGCAGCAGCGCGAACAGCCCGATGAACAGGCCCATGGCCGCGAGCGCGACGACCAGGGTCGCCCGGCTCGGCAGGCGCGCCCCGACGACGCCGTAGCCGAGCGCGCCGAGGATGCCGCCCGCCGCGTACGCGGCCAGGATCGCGCCGAAGGCCGCCGCCTGGCCGACCTCCTGCAGGTAGGCGTTCAACACCACGGATTCGAACGGCAGGGCGAACACCATCACCACGGCGGCCGTCAGGGTGACGGCCCGCAGGGTGCGGTCCCTCAGCACCGCCCGCAGGCCCTCGACGACCGACCGCAGGTACGGCTCGGCCCGCGGGGTCGGGGACAGCCGCGCCGGCACCGTGATCGCGGTGAGCAGCACGGCCGCCGCGAACAGCGCGACCGAGATCCAGAGCGTGCCGTACCCGCCCACCAGCGCGATCAGCACGCCCGCCAGGCCGGGACCGGCCAGGTAGCCGATCCCTTCGGCCGCCTCGCCCCAGGCGTTGACCTTCGTCAGGGGGATGCCGGCGGCGCGCGCCACGTCGGGGCGCAGCGCCTCGCGAGCGGCCGCGCCCGGGCTGTCGAACACGGCGCCCAGCGCGACGAGCACGAGCAGCAGGGGGATCCCGAGGCCGATCGTCACGTCGGCGAGCGGGATCGCCGCGACGGCCAGGGCGCTGAGCGTGTCGGCGATGAGGCTGGTGCGCCGGCGGCCGATCCGGTCGATCAGCGCGCCGCCGAACACGGCGGACAAGGCGATGGGCGCGATGGCGGCCGCGCCGGCCAGACCGGCGAGCCAGGCGCTGCCCGTTTGCTCCAGGACCAGCCACGGCACGACGATCGCGACCGCGCTGTTCGCGGTGATGGACAGCGCGGTCGCGCCGAGCACGCCGAACAGCGGCAGGCGCGAGACCCTGCCGATCGAGCCGACGGTGAGGACCGTCGCCGTGGGCGCGGTCGGCGTGGTCGGGGCAGTGGGGACCGTCGCCGTGGGCGCGGCCGGGGTGGTGATCATGTCCTGTTCCTGGTCGTCATTTCTGGGGACTGACATCTCGGACGCCGTTCAGCAGCCCGTCCAGCGCGAGCGCGGGCGCCTCGGCCCGGGCCAGCTCGCCGACGGCGACGCCCTCCCAGGCCGCGTAGACCAGCCCGTACAGCGAGGTGACGACCCAGTAGACGGGCACGTCACCCCGGATCGCGCCGCGGCGTTGGGCGTCCCGGACGACATCCTTGATCGGCTCGTCGAGCCTGTTCCAGCGGTCGTTCAGCTCCTGCACGGCGTCCAGCGACGGCTGGCGCATGAGGAACGACAGGTGCGCGCCGAGCGGCACGAACTTCTCGACGAGCAGCCGCAGCGTCTCCGTCGGGTCGCGATCGAGCGCGCCGTCGGGTCCGCTCTCGGACGTGCCGCCCAGCGCCGCGGCGATGGCCGCCTCGAGCGCGTCGAGGGAGTGCTGGGCGATCGCGACCAGCAGATCCTGCCGGCGGGGGTAGCGCTTGTGCAGCGTGGTCCGTCCGATGCCGGCGGCGTGCGCGACGTCCGCGAGCGATGCGGACGCGTCGGCGGCGAACACCTGCACGGCGACGTCGAGCACCGAGGGTCGCACGAGCGCGACGTGCTCTGTCCGAAACGGAACACTCATGTTCACTATGGTACGTGAGATGTCGCACTGCTGTCCAGGTCTGTCTCCGCGCGGGCGGTGACGAGCGCGGGTCGTGCGGACCGAACGGAGCCGGCCGGGAGGGTCAGGTGGCGTCGCCGATGGTCAGCACGACCTTGCCGGGTGAGCCGGTCTCCACCAGGGCGAGCGCCTCGGCCGCGTCGGCGAGCGGGAACGTGCGATCGACCACCGGGTGCACGCCCGCGGCGGCGCAGAACGCGACCAGCCGGCGCAACTCGTCGCGGGTGCCCATGGTCGAGCCGATCACCGAGATCTGCAGGAAGAACAGCCGCTGCAGGTCGGCGGGCGGGTCGAAGCCGCTGGTAGAGCCGCAGATGACGATGACGCCGCCGGGCCGGACGGCCCGCATGCTGTGCGACCAGGTGGCCTTGCCGACGGACTCGAACACGCCGTCCACGCGCTCGGGCAGGCGCGCGCCGTCCTCGAACGCCTCGTGCGCGCCGAGCAGCAGCGCGCGGTCGCGGCCGGTCTGGCTGCGGGAGGTCGCCCACACCCGCAAGCCTGCCGCGCGACCGAGTTGGATCAGCGCGGTGGACACGCCGCCGGTCGCGCCCTGGACGAGCATCGTGCAACCGGGCGTCAGGCCGCTGCGGGTCGCGATCATCCGGTACGCCGTCAGGTACGTCGTGCCGAGCGTCGCGGCCTCGGCCGCGGACATCGACCCGGGCACCGGCAGGACGTTCCGCGACGGCACGGTGACGAACTCGGCGAACGTGCCCTGGTGCCGCTCGGACAGCAGCGATCGGTGCGGGTCCGTCGTCTCGTCGGCGCCAGCGCCCGGGTCGGCGATCACCGGGTACAGCAGCACCGTCCGGCCCTCGTCGTCGACGCCGACGCCGTCGCAGCCGAGGATCATCGGGAACCGGTCGGCCGTGATGCCGACGCCCCGCAGGGTCCACAGGTCGTGCCGGTTGATGGAGGCGGCCGTCATGCGCACCGTGGTCCAGCCCGCGGGGGGTTCCGGATCGGGCCGGTCGCCGATCACGACCGCGCTCAGCGGGTCGTCCGGATTCGGCGCGGCGGCATAGGCAGCGAGCATGGCCGCCACGCTAACCGGCACGAGAAGGGCGTGACGGCTGCGGTCGGCGCTCTACCCTGGGATGGTGATCTGGCAGGCGGTGCTCGACGCGATCGATGCCGTCGAGTCGTGGGTCGTCGGTCAGTCGTACTGGGTGCAGGTGATCCTGCTGCTCGCCGTCCTCGGCCCGCTCTGCTGGGGCGTGGCCGGGCTCATCGATCGGGGCGTCGAGGCGGTGTTGGCCTCGCACTCCCGCCGGGACGCGGCCGCGGCGCCGGATCAGCCGCCCGCGGCGACCGGTGGGACCGGGGCCGGACCCGGCTCCTCGACGGCGCAGGCGGGTGAGCCCCCGCCGGAGCGCGGCGATCCCGAGTCGGCCGATTCCGCCGCACCCGCACCGGCACCCGGCCCGCTCGATCCGACTCCGCCCGATCCGGCCCCTGCCCCCGCGACCATGCCGGGCGCTGCAGGCCGGCCCGAGCCCGTCGCCGCGGCAGCTCGGACGGGTGCCGATCGCCCGGCCCGCCCCGGCGGACGCGGATGACGAGCGGCCCGACGACGGTGCACCCGTGACGCGCCGCCCGCTGCCCGCGGTGTCGCGGCGGTGGATGACCCTCGCCCTCCTGGCCCTGGTCATCGTCGGCGTGATCGTGGCAGTCACCAGGTGACGGCAGACATCGCGGACGGCGGAACCCGGACGCTGGTCGTGGACGGGCAGCTGCTCCGGATCGCCGCGCGCCCGGGAACGGGTGCGGGCGGGGCGCCGCCGCTGCTCATGCTCAACGGCATCGGCGCCGGCCTCGAGGTGCTGGACCCGCTGACGCGGGCGCTCGATCCGGGCCGGGCGCTGCTCCGGGTGGACGTGCCCGGCGCCGGCGGATCCCCGCCCGGTGTGCTGCCGTACGGGTTCCCGCAGCTCGCCATGCTCCTGCGGCGCCTGCTCGACAGGCTCGGGCACGACCGGGTCGACCTGCTCGGCTACTCGTGGGGCGGGGGGCTGGCCCAGCAGTTCGCGCTGCAGTACCCGCGGAGCTGCCGCCGCCTGATCCTGGTCAGCACCAGCACCGGCGCGGTCTCGGTGCCGGGCTCGCCGTTCGGGCTGCTCTCCATGCTGACCCCGCGGCGCTACGGATCGCCGCGGGACGTCGCCGCCATGGCCGGCATCGTCGACGGGCTGGACGCGCGGGCGACCGGCGGCACGGGCGGCGAGGCACGGAGCGGCGGCCGACGCGGCAGCCGCGAAACGGTGGCAACGGTGGCAACGGTGCGGCCGCCGGCCCGCCAGGACGGGATGCGCCCCGGGTGCCGCCGAGCGCGACGGCGTCGGATCTCGTGGGCTACCTGCACCAGCTCGCCGCGGTGTCGACGTGGACGAGCCTGCCGTTCCTGCCGATGATCTCGCAGCCCACGCTCGTGATCACCGGCACCGCCGACCAGATCGTGCCGCCGGTGAATGCGCGGATCATGGCGCGGCTGATCCCGCGGGCGCGCCTCGTCGAGTGCCCGGGCGGCCACGCGGCCGTGGTCACCCACGCGGACGTGCTGGCGCCGCACGTCAGGCGGTTCCTCGGCTGAGATCCGCGGCGGCCCGGGATCCTCGGCCACCCAGACGCTTGCGAACCCGGGCCACGGGCGGCGCGCCCCGCTAGTCGAGAGGCCAGACCGGCGAGCGCTTCTCGCGGAACGCCGCGCCGCCTTCGCGCGCCTCGGCCGAGCCGAACTGCCGCGCCGAGAGCTCCAGCAGGGCCGCATACCGCTCGTCCGAGTCGTCGGCTGCACGGTCGGCCGGGTGATCGGCCGAGGGGACCACCGAGCCGGCCAGCAGCCGCTTGGTGCCGGCCAGCGCGCGGGGTCCGCCCGCGAGCAGCTCACCGCACACCTCCGCCACCGTCGACGACAGCTCGATCGCGGGCACCACGATGTCGACGAGCCCGAACCGCTCCGCCTCCGACGCGTCGAACTGCTGGCCGGTCAGCAGCAGCCGCCGGGCGGGCGCGGGCTGCATCCGCCGCAGCACGGGCACCGAGATCACCGCGGGGACGAGGCCCACCCGCACCTCGCTGAACGCGAAGGTCGCCGTGTCGGCCGCCACCACGATGTCGGACGCGGCCATCAGGCCGAGCCCGCCGGCGCGGGCGGGGCCGGCGACCTGCGCGACCACCGGCTTCGGCGAACGGGCGATGCGCTGCAGGATCGCCGGGAGCTCGCGCACGCCCTCCTGGCCGGGCGCGGCGGCGGCCTCCTCCTTCAGGTCCATGCCCGAGCTGAACACGGGTCCGGCGTGCGCCAGCACCAGAACCCGCACCCGCGGGTCGGCGACGGCCGCGTCGATGGCGACGCGCAGGCCGGCGCGCACGGCGCCGGACAGCGCGTTCCGGTTGGTCGGCGAGTCCAGGGTGATGGTCGCGACGCCGGCGGCGACGGTGCTGTGGACGAGGTCGGGCACGGGGCCTCCGGATCACGTCGGGTCGGGCGCGGGTGGGGGTCGGGGTCGCATCGTTCCGCGGTCGAGATCGGCTCGCGGGCCTGCCGTGGACGGTCCGGTCGCACCCGCCGGGCTCGCGGGGTGCGGCGCAGGGCCGCCGGGGCGGCAGACTGGTCGCGTGCCGTCCAGCCTGCCCGATGGCGAACCGGTCCCCGCGGACGGCTCGCTCCCGGACCAGGCGTACTCCGGTATGGCGGACCGCTCGCTGTCCCTCTACCTGCACGTACCGTTCTGCGCGACCCGCTGCGGCTACTGCGACTTCAACACCTACACCGCCGACGAGCTGGCCGGCAGCGCGTCGCCGTCGTCCTGGTTCGCGGCGGCCGCCGCGGAGATCGACCTGGCCGCGCGGACGCTGGGGCGGACCGGCGTCGACCGCCCCGTCGCCACCGTGTTCGTCGGGGGCGGCACCCCGTCCCTGCTCGGCGCGTCCCTCCCCGGGCTGCTCGACGCGGTCCGCGAGCGGTTCACGCTCGCCGCGGGCGCAGAGCTGACCACCGAGGCAAACCCGGAATCCACCGACCCGGCGCTGCTCGACGCCCTGCTGGCGGCGGGATTCACCAGGCTGTCGCTCGGCATGCAGTCGACGTCGCCGGCGGTGCTGCGCGTGCTGGACCGCACCCACACCCCCGGCCGCGCGCTGGAGGTCGTCGGGTGGGCCAGGGCGGCCGGCTTCGCGCACGTCAACCTGGACCTCATCTACGGCACGCCCGGGGAGACGGACGACGAGTTCGCGGCGTCGCTGGCGGCCGCCGCGGGCTCCGGCGCCGATCACGTCTCCGCCTATTCGCTGATCGTCGAGCCGGGCACCCGGCTGGCCCGGCGGGTGCGGTCCGGCGAGCTGCCCATGCCCGACGACGACGTCCTGGCGGATCGCTACCTGATGGCCGAGACCGCGCTGGCCCGAGCCGGTTTCGCGTGGTACGAGGTGTCGAACTGGGCGCGCGCGGCGGACGCGCGGTGCCGGCACAACCTCGCGTACTGGACGGGCGGCGACTGGTGGGGGGTCGGCCCCGGCGCGCACTCGCACGTCGGCGGCGTGCGCTGGTGGAACGTCAAGCACCCGGCGCGCTACGCCGCGGCGCTGGGTGCGGGGCGGTCGCCGGGACACGCCAGGGAGGTGCTCGGCGAACCCACCCGCCGGCTGGAGCGGGTCCTGCTCGGGCTCCGGCTCGCCGACGGCATCCCGCTCGCCGAGCTGCCGGAGGCGGCCCGCCTCCGGGCGAAGCAGTACGCGGCCGACGGGACTGGTCGACATCGAGCGGCTGCGCGGGGGAGCCGTCGCGCTGACCGTGGCCGGCCGGCTGCTGGCCGACGGCATCGCCGTGCGGCTCGCGGACGACTGACCGACGACTGATCGACGACCGACCGACCCCGCCGGGCCGGAAGCGCCGGAGCTCAGGCGGCGCCGGGCGGGGTGCCGGTGGGCGTGGCGGCACCGGAGGGCAGGTCGGGGACGGCGGTCGGGCGGATGGGCGCGGTGTCCCTCGACAGGGCGGCGGCGCTCATGTCGAGGATCCGGACGTGCAGCACGGTGCGGCCCTGCAGGGCGGAGCGGAGCGCCCGGTGCAGGCCGTCCTCGAGGTACAGCTGGCCCTCCCAGATGACGGCGTGCGGGAAGAGGTCGCCGTAGAACGTCGAGTCCTCGTCGAGGAGGGTGTCCAGGCGCAGCTCGCGCTTGGTCGTGATGAGCTCGTCCATCCGGACCTGCCGCGGCGGGATCCGCGCCCAGTCCCGGGTGGCCAGGCCGTGATCGGGGTATGGCCGCCCGTCCCGAACGTCCTTGAAGATCATGGGAGCGAGTCCTCCTCGGCGCCCCGGGGTGCCCGGCGCGGTGATCGCGCGCGCACGGCCGCGTCGCGCCAACGATATCCGCCCGGGTCCGCTGTTCCCGCGCACCGAGCCGGGTCGGACCGGGGCGGGCCGGCGGATTCGCGGCCACCCGGTCGACGGCCCGCCGACGACTACACTTGGCAGTGCGGCGACCCGAGTGCCAGCTGCCGGGCCGCATCCGGACTTTCCCCGTTTCCGCGCCGTCGCGCCCGGGGCATCCGGCAGGTGTGGACGAGCACGTCGGGAGGTGGCATGACGGCGGACGACCGGCGCTTCGACGTCCTGCGCGCCATCGTCGCCGACTACGTCGCCACGCGGGAGCCGGTCGGCTCGAAGGCGCTCGTCGAGCGGCACCACCTCGGGGTCTCGCCGGCCACCATCCGCAACGACATGGCCGTGCTGGAGGACGAGGGCTACATCGCCCAGCCGCACACCTCCGCCGGCCGCATCCCCACGGACAAGGGCTACCGGTTGTTCGTGGACCGGCTGTCGCAGGTGAAGCCGCTGTCCGCCGGCGAGCGCCGGGCCATCCAGAGCTTCCTGTCCGAGGCCGTGGATCTCGACGACGTGCTGCGCCGGTCGGTGCGCCTGCTCTCCCAGCTGACCCAGCAGGTCGCCGTCGTGCAGTACCCCACGCTGTCCCGCTCCGTCGTCCGGCACGTCGAGGCCGTCACGCTGGATCCGCGCCGGCTGCTGCTCGTGGTCATCACGGACACGGGCCGGGTGGAGCAGCGGGTGGTCGAGCTGCGCGACGAACATCACGGACGACGCGCTCGCCACCCTGCGCTCGCTGCTGGCCGCGCACGTCACGGGCCGCCGGCTCGCCGAGGCCGCGCAGGCCGTGACCTCGCTCGCCGCCATGGCGGACCCGACCGGGCGGTACGTCGTGGTCCCGGCGGTCGGGGTGCTGCTGGACGCGCTCGTCGAGCACCCGGAGGAGCGGCTCGTGCTCTCCGGGACCTCGCACGTCACCGGCGCCTGGGCCGATCAGCCCGCGACGCTGCGCGGCGTGCTCGAGGCGCTGGACGAACAGGTCACGCTGCTCAAGCTGCTCGCCGCGCTGGACGCGCCGGATGCGGTGATGGTGTCCATCGGCAAGGAGAACGCCGACGACAATCTGTCGACGTCGGCGCTGGTGTCGGCGGGCTACGGCCGCGGCGCCACACTGATGGGCGGGGTCGCTGTGGTCGGCCCCACCCGCATGGACTATCCGGGAACGATGGCCGCGGTCCGCGCGGTTGCCCGATACGTCGGCGAGATCGTCGCCGGCCCCTGACGCCGCCGGGCGACGCATCGCGCGGCACGGGGCCGGACCGGAGGACGGCCGGCCGGAGAGGTGATGCGGACCCGAGGTCCGCGGGAAGGCAACTGGTGCAGAGGGTGGCACGGGACTATTACGGCCTGCTGGGCGTGCCAAGGGTGCGTCCGCGGACGAGATCAAGCGGGCGTACCGCAGGCTCGCGCGCGAGCTGCACCCGGACGTCAACCCGGACCCGGCCGCGCAGCAGCGGTTCAAGGAGGTCACCGCGGCCTACGAGGTGCTCTCCGATCCGGCGAAGCGGCAGGTCGTCGACCTCGGCGGCGATCCGCTGTCGCCGCGGTGGCGGCGGTCCGGGTGCGGGCGGGATGGGCGGCGACCCGTTCGGCGGCATGGGACTCGGCGACATCATGGACGCGTTCTTCGGCGGCGGCGCGACCCGGCAGCGGGGCCCGCGGTCCCGGGTCCGGCAGGGCGAGGACGCGCTGATCCCGGTCGAGCTGACGCTCGAGGAGTGCGCCGACGGGAGTGGCGAAGGACCTCACCGTGGACACCGCCACGCTGTGCTCGGTGTGCCAGGGCTCCGGCTGCGCGCAGGGCACCCGGCCGGCGACCTGCGACACCTGCCGGGGGGCGGGCGAGGTCCAGCAGATCCAGCGCTCGCTGCTCGGCCAGGTCGTCACATCCCGCCCGTGCCCGGTCTGCCGCGGCTTCGGCGAGGTCATCCCCGATCCGTGCCGGCAGTGCAACGGCGACGGCCGGGTGCGCGCCCGCCGAACCGTGCGCGCGAACATCCCCGCGGGCGTCGGCGACGGCATCCGCGTCCGGCTGGCCGGCCAGGGTGAGGTCGGGCCCGGCGGCGGTGCGCCCGGCGACCTGTACGTCGAGGTGCGGGAGCTGCCGCACGAGCGGTTCACCCGCGACGGCATCGACCTGCACTGCACCGTGCACGTGCCGATGACGGCGGCCGCGCTCGGCACCTCGATGGGCCTGCAGACCCTGCACGGCGTCGAGGATCTCGACATCAAGCCGGGCACCCAGTCCGGCATGGTCACCATGCTGCGCGGGCAGGGCATGCCCCGCCTGCGCGGCACCGGCATCGGCAACCTGCACGTGCACATCGAGGTGGTCACCCCGACCAAGGTCGACGGCCGGCAGGCCGAGCTGCTGCGCGAGCTGGCGACCCTGCGCGGCGAGGAGCAGCCGGAACTCGCCGCCCGCGGGCACGGCGGATTCTTCTCCCGGATCCGCGACTCCTTCGCCGGTCGGTGACGGGCGACCCGTACTTCGTGGTCGACCCGCTGCCGCCGCCCGGGTCCTTCACGCTCGGCGGCGCCGAGGGCAGGCACGCCTCGACCGTGCGCCGGTTGCGGTCGGGCGAGACCCTCGTGCTGACCGACGGCGCCGGCCGGATCGCGCCGGCGTCCGTGCGCGCGGCACGCCGCGGCGAGGTCGAGATGGAGGTCGGGCAGGCCGCGCAGGTGCCGCCGCCCGCGGTCCGGGTCACGCTCGTGCAGGCGCTGCCCAAGGGCGAACGGGGCGAGCTGGCCGTCGAGCTCGCCACCGAGTCGGGTGTCGACGCGATCGTCCCGTGGGCCGCCGAGCGCTGCGTCACCCGGTGGGCGGGGGACAGGGCCGACAAGGGTGCGGCCCGCTGGCGCGCCACCGCGGTGCAGGCGGCGAAGCAGTCCCGCCGGGCGTGGATCCCGCCCGTGCGGCCGCTGGCCGGCACGAGCGACATCGTCGCCCTCGTCCGGGCCGCCGCGGCCGCGATCGTGCTGCACGAGTCCGCCGGCGACGCCCTGGCCGACGCCCCGCTGCCCGCCGCGGGCGAGCTCGTGCTGGTGGTGGGTCCTGAGGGCGGCATCGCCGACGGCGAGCTGGCGGCGTTCCGGGCCGCGGGCGGGCGCGCCGTGCGGCTGGGCCCGCAGGTGCTGCGCACCTCGACCGCCGGAGCGGTCGCGCTGGGCGCGCTGGGTGTGCTGACGGGCCGCTGGTCCGCCGTCACGGCCGGCCTCGCGGGGGGCGGCGCGGACGCCACCGGCGGGACACCCGGCAAGTGACGATTCGACCGGGCGGCGACCGGCCAGCGAGGATCAGCGCGTGAGGATCGAGAACCACGGCTATGCGTACGGCCCGCACCCGAGCCAGACGGTGCAGCTGCACCTGCCGTCGGGGTCGCACCTCCCGATGGTGGTGGTCATCCACGGCGGGTACTGGCGGGCGCGGTACGGCGCGGAACTGGCGGACCCGCTCGGGCGGGACCTGACCCGGTTCGGCGTCGGGGCCGCGGTGATCGAGTACCGCCGGGTGGGCGACGGCGGCGGCTGGCCGACGACCCTCGCCGACGCGGCCCGCGCCGTCGACTCACTGGCCGTCCAGGGACAGGAACTCGCCGATGGGCGGATGAAGCTGACCGGTGTGGCGGCGGTGGGGCACTCCGCCGGCGGGCATCTCGCCGCCTGGCTCGCTCACCGCCGCGCCCTGCGCGCCGGAACGGCCGGCTCGGTCGGGCCGGGCGAGTCGTACGTTCCGGTGACGGGGGTGGTCGCCCAGGCCGGCTTGTTGGACCTGGTGTCCGCGTGTCACGAGCGCCTGGGCGACGGTGCCGTGGTCGAGCTGATGGAGGGCGAGGCGCGCTCGCTGCCGCAGCGGTACCACCACGCATCGCCCCTGTCCCACGTGGGCGACGGCGCCCGCGTGGTGTGCGTGCACGGCGACGCGGACGACACCGTGCCGCTGTCGCAGTCCGAGCGGTACGCGGCGGCCGCGCAGGCGGCCGGTGACCCGGCGCGACTGATGGTGCTGCCGGGGGTCGGCCACATGGAGCTCATCGACCCCGCCGATCCGGCGTGGGAGGTCTGCCGGGACCAGGTGCTCCGGATGGTCTGAACCGGCCGCGACTCCCCGATTCACGGCGGGCCAAACAGGATCGTGCACACACTCACAGTCATTAGCAGATAGCCAGGCGGCGAGCTAACGTTGCTAACAGTGGTGGAACGACCGCCACGACGGCCCGACGACGCCTGCTGGCAGGTCGACGCGGGGACTGCCCCGCTCGTCGCCGGCCCGATCCAATCCGGCGCACGCGCCGAGAAGGAGAGCCCATGAGCATCGAGTCCTACACCGCAGTGGCCACCCAGACCCGCGAGGCCACCGAGAAGTCCGTCGACGCCTGGCAGCGCAGCACCCGCAAGTTCGCCGACGAGCTCGGCGCGCTGTCCTCGTACCCGGCGATCGACCTGCGCGAGCCCGTTGCGCGCTACATCGAGTTCGTGCAGCAGTACGTGGACGTGCAGCGCGACCTGCTCACCAGCTGGGCCGAGCTGGTCAGCACCACGTCGGCGTCCTTGCGCCGGCAGGTGACCGAGGCCGGCCAGGCCATCGTCTTCCGGCACCGACCAGTTCGCCGGCCTCGCGAAGGGTCAGGCGCAGCAGGCGGAGCAGCTGGTGCACCACCAGGCCGAGGTCGTCGAGGAGGCCGAGAAGGAGCAGGCCCGCCTCGCCCGCAAGGCCGAGCGCGAGGCCGCCAAGCAGGAGCACGAGCAGGCCCGCGAGCAGTACGAGGGCAAGACCAAGGCGGAGCTCGCCGACCTGCTGGCCGATCGGTCGCTGCCGAAGACCGGCACGGTGGACGAGCTGATCGAGCGCCTGGTGTCGGCGGACGCCCAGTAGTACCCGGCGTTCCATCGCTGCCCGGCGGCCGGGACCTGCGCCACGAGCGCGGGTCCCGGCCCTGGGTGTCTTCGTGGATCGGCCGTGCCGCCGGTGCCCCGAGCGACGACACTGGGACCGGACGGCCGACCCGGGCCGGACCGCGGACGAGCCAGCGGAGAGACCCGTGCGGATTGCGCTGATGGCGACGTGCCTCGGGGACGCGATGTTCCCCGACGTCGCCCGCGCCACCGTGCGTCTGCTGGAGCGGCTCGGGCACGACGTGGTGTTCCCGCCGGGACAGACCTGCTGCGGCCAGATGCACATCAATACGGGCTATCTCGTCGAGGCGGCGCCGGTGGTGCGGCACCACGTCGACGTCTTCGAGGCCGCGGATGCGGACGTCCTGGTCGTGCCGTCCGGGTCGTGTGTCGGGTCGATCCGCCACCAGCAGGCGATGGTGGCGCGGCGGGCCGGCGACCACGGCCTCGCGGAGCGCGCGACGACACTGGCCGCGCGCACCTACGAGCTGTCCGAGCTGCTCGTCGATGTGCTCGGTGTGACGGACGTCGGCGCGTTCTACCCGCACCGCGTCACCTACCACCCGACGTGCCACTCGCTCCGCATGGTGCGGGTGGGGGACAAGCCGCTGTCCCTGCTGCGCGCCGTGGACGGCATCGACCTCGTCGAGCTGCCCGCCGCCGACGAGTGCTGCGGGTTCGGCGGCACCTTCGCGCTCAAGAACGCGGACACGTCGGCGGCGATGCTGGCGGACAAGGTCGGACATGTGCACGACACCGGGGCCGAGGTCTGCACGGCGGGTGACGCGTCCTGCCTGATGCACATCGGCGGCGGCCTGTCCCGGCGCGGGAACGGTGCGCGCACCGTGCATCTCGCGCAGATCCTGGCCTCGACCAGGGAGCTCCCGGCATGACCGCGGCCTTTCTCGGGCTGCCGGCACTGGGTGGTCGGCATCGCGGCCGGACCCCCGGACCATCGCCGTTGCGCGGCGCCGAATCCTTCCCGGTGGCCGCCCGGCGCGAGCTGGCGAACGGGCAGCTGCGCGCCAACCTGGCGCACGCGACCGGCACGATCCGCGCGAAGCGGGCCGGAGTCGTCGCGGAGATGGACGACTGGGAAGCGTTGCGGGACGCCGGATCCGCGATCAAGGCCGACGTGCTGGCGCGGCTGCCGGAGCTGCTGGAGGAGCTGGAGCGGAACGTGCTCGCCCGCGGCGGCGTGGTGCACTGGGCCGCCGACGCCGGCGACGCGAACCGCATCGTCACCGAGATCATCCGGGGCGCCGGCGTCGACGAGGTCGTCAAGGTGAAATCCATGGCCACGCAGGAGATCGGCCTGAACGAGCACCTCGCCGAGCACGGCATCGCCGCCGTGGAGACCGACCTGGCCGAGCTGATCGTGCAGCTCGCCGGCGACACCCCGTCGCACATCCTGGTGCCCGCCATCCACCGCAACCGCACCGAGGTGCGCGACATCTTCTTGGCCGAGATGGCCGACGCGCCCGACGATCTCACCGACGACCCGCGGCGGCTGGCGATGGCCGCGCGGGCGCACCTGCGGCGCAAGTTCCTGTCCGCCCGGGTGGCCGTGTCGGGGGCCAACTTCGGCATCGCGGACACCGGCACGCTGTGCGTCGTGGAGTCCGAGGGCAACGGCCGGATGTGCCTCACGCTGCCCGAGACCCTGGTCACCGTCATGGGTATCGAGAAGGTGCTGCCCTCGTTCGCGGACCTCGAGGTCTTCCTCCAGCTGCTGCCGCGGTCGTCCACCGGCGAGCGGATGAACCCGTACACCTCGCTGTGGACCGGCGTGACGCCCGGCGACGGGCCGCGGGAGTTCCACCTGGTCCTGCTCGACAACGGCCGGACGCGCGTGCTCGCGGACCGGGTCGGCCGGTCGGCGCTGCACTGCATCCGGTGCTCGGCCTGCCTGAACGTGTGCCCCGTGTACTCCCGCACCGGCGGACACGCCTACGGCTCCGTCTATCCCGGGCCGATCGGCGCCGTGCTGACCCCGATGCTGACCGGCATCACCGGCCGCGACGACCCGAACGCCTCGCTGCCGTACGCGTCCTCGCTGTGCGGCGCGTGCTACGACGTGTGCCCGGTCAAGATCGACATCCCGAGCATCCTGGTCGAGCTGCGCGCGCAGCTGGTGGATGCGGACCGGGGCCGCCGGGTGCCCGGCGGCTGGGACGCGGCGATGCGGGCCGCCGCCTGGGTGATGAGCGACGAGGGGCGGTTCGCCGCCGCGGAGCGTGGTCTCGGCGCCGGGCGCGTGCTCGCCGGGCGCGACCGCCGGATCCGCGCCCTGCCGCCGCCGATGTCGGCGTGGACCCGCAGCCGGGACCTGCCGGCGCCGCCCCGTCAGACCTTCCGCCGCTGGTGGGCGGAGGCCCACCCCGATCCGGGGGCCGACCGGTGAGCGGTCGCGACGCCGTGCTGGGCGCCGTCCGGTCCGCCCTCGCCCGCGACGATCCCGCCGGGGCGCCGGCGGCGCCGCCGCGCGGCTACCGGCGCCGGGGCGAGCTGCCGCCGGGCGGCGCCGCGGTGGTCGAGCTGATGGTGGACCGGCTGGGCGACTACCGGGCGGTCGTGCACCGCTGCGAGGCAGCCGACGCCCCGGCGGTCGTCGACGGCGCGCTGCGCACGTCGCGGTCCGTGGTGATCCCGCCCGGGCTGCCGGCCGCGCTGGCCGACGCCTGCCGAGCGGGCGGCCGCACGGTCGTCACCGACGCCGATCCGGAGCCGCTCAGCGCGCACGCGCTCGACGGCATCGACGCGGTGGTCACCCGCGCCGCGGTCGGGATCGCCGTGTCGGGCACCATCGTGCTGGACGGCGGGCAGGACCAGGGCCGGCGCGCGATCACGCTGCTGCCGGACCATCACGTGGTGGTGCTCGACGCCGCGCAGATCGTGCAGACCGTGCCGGAGGGCATCGCGCTGCTGGAGCCCACGCGGCCGCTGACGATGATCTCCGGACCGTCCGCGACCAGCGACATCGAGCTGGAGCGGGTGGAGGGCGTGCACGGCCCGCGCACGCTGGAGGTGGTGATCGTCGGCTGACCGCGACCCGCGGACGCCGGCCACCGGGCCTGCGCGGCCGCCGGGAGCGTCGCTAGGTTGGTCGGCATGCCGGACACCCGCGAGGACTGCCTGTTCTGCAAGATCGTGCGCGGTGAGATCCACGCGGACGAGGTCCATCGCGACGACCGGACCGTCGCCTTCCGGGACATCAACCCCCAGGCCCCCACGCACATCCTCGTCATCCCCACCGCGCACTACGACAACGCCGCCGAGGTCGCGGCGGCCGACCCCGGTGACCTCGCGGCGCTCGTGCTCACGGCGCGCGCGCTGGCCGAGTCCGAGGGCATCGCGGAGTCCGGGTACCGCCTGGTCACCAACACCGGCGCCGGGGCGGGGCAGAGCGTGTTCCACACCCACGTGCACCTGCTCGGCGGCCGCCCGATGGGCTGGCCGCCCGGCTGACCCGCGCGCGCCGCGGCCGGCCGCCGGGCTCCCCCACGCGAACCGGCGGCGGCCGCCCCCGTGACATCCCGCCCCCGGTATTCGACCCGGGACGTGTCGCCCGGGACATTTCCAGTCGGGCTGCAGCCGCCCGGCCGTTAGAATCTGATCAGTAGTCGTCCCCGTGCGGTGCGCCACCACGCCCGCCCGATGGGTGCGACGCACGAACCGCCCGAGCACGACCGACCAGGAAAGCAGGCAAGGCACCAGGTGCCGAAATCGTCATCGGCCGCCCAGGACATGGGCCGGAACCTGTCAGCGGGTCCGCCGAAATCGATGGGTCGCAGCGACCTCCCCCGTCCCGCGCAGCGTCGGCCGACGCACGAGACTCCGAGTCCACGCTGGTGGTCGCGGACGAGCGGTCCATGGTGGGGCTGCTCGGCTCCCGCGACTCGCTGCTGCGGCTGCTGGAGGACAACCTGGCCGCCGACATCCACGTCCGCGGGAACCGGGTGACGCTGCGCGGCTCGGCCGCCGACGTCGCGTTCGCCGAGCGAACCATCCAGGAGCTGCTGGCACTGCAGGAGTCCGGCTCGGTGATCACCCCCGATGCGGTGCGCCGCACCATCGGCATGCTCGCCGACCCGGCCGGCTCGGTGGACGCGCCGTCGCAGGTGCTCGGGCTGAACATCATCTCCCGTCGCGGCCGCACCATCCGGCCGAAGACGCTGAACCAGAAGCGCTACGTCGACGCCATCGACGAGCACACCATCGTGTTCGGCATCGGGCCGGCCGGCACCGGAAAGACCTACCTGGCGATGGCCAAGGCGGTGCAGGCGCTGCAGGCCAAGCAGGTCAACCGGATCATCCTGACCCGCCCGGCGGTGGAGGCGGGGGAGCGGCTGGGCTTCCTGCCCGGCACCCTGTCGGACAAGATCGACCCGTACCTGCGCCCGCTCTACGACGCCCTGCACGACATGCTCGATCCGGAGTCGATCCCGCGGCTGATGGCCGCCGGCACCATCGAGGTCGCGCCCCTGGCCTACATGCGCGGCCGCACCCTGAACGACGCCTTCATCATCCTCGACGAGGCGCAGAACACCACGCCCGAGCAGATGAAGATGTTCCTGACCCGGCTCGGGTTCGGCTCGAAGATCGTGGTCACCGGCGACGTCACCCAGGTCGACCTGCCCGGCGGCCAGCGCTCCGGACTGCAGGTGGTGCGGGAGATCCTCGGCGACGTCGACGACGTCGAGTTCCGATGCTGACCTCGGCGGACGTGGTGCGGCACCGGCTGGTCGGCCACATCGTCGACGCCTACGAGCGCTGGGACGCCGGGAACAACGCCGGCCGGCCCCGGACCGGCAGCCGCGCCGGCTCGGCCGCAGCGCCCGGCGTCCGGCCGCACCGGGACGCCGGGCGATGACCGATCGATGACGATCGAGGTCGCCAACGAGTCCGGCGTCGGCGTCGACGAGTTCGCGGCTGGTCTCGGTGGCCCGCTACGTGCTCGACCGGCTGCGGCATCAACCCGCTCGCCGAGCTGTCGGTCCTGCTGGTGGACGTCGCCGCGATGACCGAGCTGCACGTCAAGTGGATGGACGAGCCCGGCCCCACCGACGTGATGAGCTTCCCGATGGACGAGCTGGACACCGCGCGCCGGCCCGACGAGGCCGGACCCGGCCCCGCGCTGCTCGGTGACGTGGTGCTCTGCCCGGCGGTGGCCGCGGAGCAGGCCGCGCAGGCGGGCCACTCGACTGGACGACGAACTGCACCTGCTGACCGTGCACGGCGTGCTGCACCTGCTCGGCTACGACCACGCCGAGCCCGCCGAGGAGCGGGAGATGTTCCGGCTGCAGAACGAGCTGCTGGACACCTGGCGCGAGGAACGGGCGCGCCGGGCTGCGTCGCGCCCGGCTGGCCGCCGTCGACGCCGCGGTGCTGGACACGGTCGGCCTCGGCGACCCGATACCGGCCCCTGCGGCGACCCGAATCGAGCGGGCGGGGCTGACCCGCGCCATGGACAGCATGGATGTGCTGCTGCTCGCTCGTCGCGGCCGTGCTGGTGCCGATCGCCGGGCTGTTCGCGGCCGCGCGACGCGGCGATCACCATGGTCTCGCCGGCCCGGGTCGAGGAGCTCGACCGCGACGGCCGCCGCGGCGCCGCACCGCTGCTGCACGATCACCGAGGACCGGCCGCGGTACACCAACCTGCTGCTGCTGCTGCGCGTCGGCGCCGAGATCACCGCGACGGTGATGGTGGCCGAGGTCGCGCTGAGCACCTGGGGCTTCCAGGTCGTGGGTCGGCGTCGTGGTCGTCGCGGTCATGGTGGTGGTCTGCTACGTGGCGATCGGCGTGCTGCCGCGCACCCTCGGCCGGCAGCACCCGTACGCCGTCGGGTCTCGCGGCCGCCGGGCCGACACGGGCGCTGGCGAAGGTGCTCTCGCCCGTCGCGTCGCTGCTGATCCTGATCGGCAACGCGATCACCCCCGGCCGCGGTTTCCGCGAGGGTCCGTTCTCCTCGGACATCGAACTGCGCGAGCTGGTCGACATCGCCGGCAGCCGCGGCGTGGTCGAGGAAACCGAGCGCGAGATGCTGCAGAGCGTCTTCGATCTCGGCGACACCATCGTCCGCGAGGTGATGGTGCCGCGCACCGAGGTGGTGTGGATCGAGGAGGACAAGACGCTGCGGCAGGCGCTGCACCTGGCCGACCGGTCCGGGTTGTCCCGGATCCCGGTCATCGGCGAGGACGTCGACGACGTGCTGGGCGTCGCCTACATCAAGGACATGATCGCCCGGGCGCTCGCGCTCGACCCCGGCGAGCGCGGGCCGATGCTCGGCGAGGTGATGCGGGCACCGGTCTTCGTCCCCGAGTCGAAGAACGTCGACGCGCTGCTGCGCGAGATGCAGCGCGACCGCAACCACTTCGCCATCGTGGTCGACGAGTACGGCGGCACCGCCGGCATCGTCACCATCGAGGACCTGCTGGAGGAGATCGTCGGCGAGATCACCGACGAGTACGACGCCGACACGCCGGCGCCGATCGAGCCGCTGGCGGACGGGTCCGTGCGGGTCTCCGCCCGGCTGCCGGTGGAGGACCTCGGCGAGCTGTTCGACGTCGAGCTGCCGGACGAGGACGTCGAGACCGTCGGCGGGCTGCTCGCCCAGCTGCTCGGCCGGGTCCCGCTGCCGGGCTCCGAGGCGACCGTGAGCGGGCTGCTGCTGCACGGCGAGTACGGCGTGGACCGGCGCGGCCGGCCGCGGGTGCAGACGCTCCTCGTCCGGCGCATCGCCGGAGGCGAGAACGCCACCGGCGCCGACGACGTCGCGATCGCCCGGGCCGCTGAGCTGCGCGCCACGAACGGCCAGCGGGACCGCACCGCGGAACCGGCGGGCAGCGTCGAGCCGGAACGGGACCACGCCCGGTGAGCGCGTCCGTGTTCGGCGACCACCCGGCGACCGATGGGCCGCTCGATGCCGAGGACGCGAAGCTGATCACCCTGGCCCGCGGCGCCATGGCCGGGCCGGCGCGGCCGACGGCGCCGCGGTCCGCGACGAGGACGGCCGCACCTATGCGGCGGCCGGCGTGCAGCTGCCGTCGCTGCGGCTCACCGCGCTGCAGGCGGCCGTCGCCGCCGCGGTGTCCAGCGGGGCGACCGGGCTCGAGGCCGCGGTTGTGGTGACGGCCGCCGCCGAGGCGGACCAGGCCTCGCTCGCCGCGGCGCGTGACCTCGGCGCCGGGCTGATCCTGCTGGCCGCGCCCGACGGCAGCGTGCGCGACCGGATCGCCGGGTGATCGAGCGCCGGGACGAACGGCGGACCGACCGGCCGGCCGTGCCGCCCACAGCGCGATCGACAGCGCCGGCGGGCGGGTCCGCGGGCGAACACCGCAGCGGCTTCGCCTGCGTCGTCGGGCGGCCGAACGCCGGCAAGTCGACCCTGCTGAACGCGCTGGTGGGGGAGAAGATCGCGATCGTCTCCGACAAGCCGCAGACCACCCGGCGGGCGATCCGCGGCATCGTCACCCGGCCCGACGCCCAGCTGGTCGTCGTCGACACCCCGGGATTGCACCGCCCGCGCACGCTGCTCGGCGAGCGACTCGACGACCTGGTGCGGACCGTCTTCGCCGACGTCGACGTGATCGGCTTCTGCGTGCCGGCCGACGAACGGATCGGTCCGGGCGATCGACGGATCGCCGGCGAGCTCGCCGACCAGGCCCCTGGCACGCCGGTGATCGGCATCGTGACGAAGATCGACACTGTCGGCCGGTTCGACCTGCCCGCGCGGCTCCAGGCGCTCAGCGAGCTGGCCGACTTCGCCGACGTGGTACCGGTTTCGGCGGTCCGCGGCGAGCAGGTCGGGCTGCTCGCCGACCTGCTGGTGCAGGCGCTGCCGGTGGGCCCGCGGCTGTACCCGGACGGCGAGCTGACCGACGAGCCGGTCGAGGCGACCATCGCCGAGCTGGTCCGCGAGGCGGCGCTCGACGGTGTCCGGGACGAGCTGCCGCACTCGATCGCGGTGGTGGTCACGGAAATGGCCCAGCGCTCCGCCGACGACGCCGGCCCCGCGGCCCGCCCGCTCACCGACATCTACGCGACGCTCTTCGTCGAGCGGCCATCACAGAAGGGGATCATCATCGGACACAAGGGATCTCGGCTCGCCGCGGTCGGCAGCCGGGCCCGCGCGGGGATCGAGCGCCTGCTCGGCACCCGGGTCTACCTCGACCTGCACGTGGCCGTGGCGAAGGACTGGCAGCGCGACCCGAAGCAGCTGCGCAAGCTCGGCTTCGACGACTGACCCGGTCGCGATCCGAGAGCGGTTCTCCTGGCGGGCGGAAGCGGACGGATACGACCCGGGCGTCGCGAATGCAACGAATGGGTGTCGAATCCCGTGCGTGGGAAATGCGGTGGGTGGCCCGTGCGATGATCCCGATATGGGGAGGCACGGTGGGGCTGCACGTCGGCGGTGGGGTCCGGTAGTGGCAATCGGTGGCTGCGCGGTGATCGTGACGGGGGTCGCGGCCGCCGCGTGGCTGTGGGCGCCGGCGACGTCGGCCGGCGCGGACATCGGCAGCGACGCGACGAGCGACGCTGCCGCGGATGCGGCGACCTCCGGGGTGCTCACCCCGCTGGCGGGCATCGCCGCCGGTGCGCTGATCCTGGTCGCCGGCCTCGCGCTGGTGATCGACGCGCGCCGGTCGCGCCGATCGCCGGTGCCATCACCCGCGGTCGCGGCCAGCCCGCACCACCGCGCGGCGGAACCGATGCCGGAGCCCGTCGCCGAGGTCAGCACGACGGATCGCGCCGCGCGGCCGGCGCGGGGTGCCGACGCGCGGGCCGACGGGGACGCTCCGGTCTCCTTCGCGACGGCCGCCGACCTGCTGTTCCGCAATCGGCTCGCGGCCGGGCTGCAGGACGAGCTGTTCACCCACCGGGGCGCCTCGATCTCCGGCTCCTGACCGCTCAGGTCGCCGGGTGTGCCGCCGTTTACTGTGGCAGGCGTGTCCCCAGCGCTCACCACGACAACCAGCACCCCGCCCGCACGTGCCCGGGCGCGCGCCCTGCGTATCCCGCGCGCCCACTACCCGGTCAGCCGGCACACCCTGGACAACGGGCTGCGGGTGCTGCTCGCGCCCGATCCCGGCGCCGGGGTCGTCGGCGTCGCCGTGCACTACGACGTGGGATTCCGCTCGGAACCGCAGGGCCGCACCGGGTTTGCCCACCTGTTCGAACATCTGATGTTCCAGGGCAGCGAGTCGCTGCCCAAGCTCGAGCACTTCCGCCTGGTGCAGTCCTCCGGCGGGGCGTTCAACGGCTCGACGCACACCGACTACACGGACTACTTCGAGGTCATGCCCGCCGCTGCGGTCGAGCGCGCGCTGTTCCTCGAGGCCGATCGGATGCGGGCGCCGAAGATCACGGCCGAGAACCTCGCCAACCAGGTCGACGTGGTCAGCGAGGAGATCCGCCTCAACGTGCTGAACCGGCCGTACGGCGGCTTCCCCTGGGTGTACCTGCCCGCGGTGCTGTTCTCCTCGTTCGCCAACGCGCACAACGGGTACGGCGACTTCGTCGACCTGCAGTCCGCGACGGTCGAGGACTGCGCCGACTTCTTCCAGACCTACTACACGCCCGCGAACGCGGTGTTGACCGTGTGCGGAGACGTCGGCGAGGACCTCGCGCTGGAACTCGCCGAGCGGCACTTCGGCGACATCGCCGGCGCCCCGGCGCCGCTCCGGCCGTCCTTCGACGAGCCGTGGCCGACCCGCGTGCAGGAGTCGGAGCACTCGGACCCGCACGCCCCGGCGCCGGCCGTGGCCGTCGGGTGGCGGCTGCCCGACCCGGTCGGCGCCCTCCCGCAATACCTCGCGTTCGTCGTGCTGGCCGGGATGCTGACCGACGGCGAGTCGTCCCGGCTCCAGTCCGCGGTGGTGGCGAAAGCCGGCCTCGCGACCGACATCTGGTGCGGCCCAGGCCTGCTCGGCGGCCCCCTGGACGCTCGCGACCCCGACGTCTTCGTGCTCGGCGCCCTCCACTCGCCCGGCGTGCCGGCGCAGGCGGTCATCGACGCGAGCGCCGAGCAGATCGCCGACCTGGCTGCCCACGGCCCGACACCCGAGGAGCGGACCCGCGCGCTCGCCCGGTTCGCGGCGTCGCTGTACCGGGAGAACGACGGCATCGCCGCGCGGACCCGCTCGCTCGGCGCGCTCGAGCTGCTGCACGGCCGCGCGGAGCTGCTGAGCGAGCTCCCCGACCTGCTCACCGCGCTGACGGTCGACGACATCGCCGCCGCCGCTGCCTCTCTCGATCCCGAACGCTGCGCCGTGCTGCGCATCGTGCCGGCGGGTGCGCGATGAGCGGCCCGCGCGGCGCCCGGGCCGGCCAGGGCGGACGGGGCCGCCGCCCGCGGCGGCGCACGGCAGAGGAGATCGGCCGCACGCCGCGGGGGCCGCGGCCCGTCCCCGAGCTGTTCGAGTCGGTGCGCACGCGGCCGCCGACGATCACCACCAGGGACCTGGACAGCGGACTGCGGGTGATCGCGGTCCGCAAGCCGCGCAGCCCCCTCGTCGAGGTCCGGCTGCGCGTGCCGTTCGGCGGCTCCACCCGGCAGCATGCGGCGCGCGCCGAGATGCTCGCCGCCACCGTGCTGCTCGGCACCGGCAGCCGCACCCGCGAGCGGGTCGACGCCGAGCTCGCGCTCGTCGGCGGCCACCTCGACGCGAACGTCGACCCGCAGCGGCTGGTGATCACCGGCTCGGTCCTGGCGCCCGGGCTGCCCGTGCTGCTGGGGGTGCTGGCCGACACCCTGACCGACCCCGCGTACCGCCCATCCGACGTGCGCGGCGAGCGCGACCGGCTGGTGGAGCACCTGGCCATCGCCGCCACGCAGCCGTCCGCCGTGGCCCACCAGTACCTGCAGCTGCGCCGGTTCGGGGACCACCCGGCCGCCTGGGACATGCCCGATCCCGCGCTGGTCGCCGGCGTCGGGCCGGCGGCGGTGCGCGGCCTGCACGCCAGGGCCGTGCTGCCGGCCGGGTCCACCCTCGTGCTGGTCGGCGACCTGTCGCCGGCGCGCACCCTGGACACCGCCGCGGAGGCGCTGCGGGGCTGGGTGTCGGCCGGCGACCGCGCCGCGCAGACCCTCGCCCCGCCGCCGCCCGTCGTCGGCGACGACCTCCTCGCGCGGCACCGGCCGGCCGCCGTGCAGTCGCAGATCCGGATGTCCGGCGCGGCCGTGCCGCGCGGCGATCCCGCGTATCCCGCCGTGCAGATCGCGAATCTCGTGTACGGGGGCTACTTCTCGTCCCGGCTGGTGGAGAACATCAGGGAGGACAAGGGCTACACCTACAGCGCGCGGTCCACGCTCGAGTTCTGGCCCGAGCGGGCGGCCGTCACGGTCGCCTTCGACACGACGTCGCCGTCGACCGCGCCCGCCCTGCTGGAGGCGAGGTACGAGCTGGGCCGGATCAGCCTGATCCCGCCGACCCAGGACGAGGTCGACGCGGCCCGCAACTACGCCCTCGGCACGCTGGCCACGTCGCTGGCCACCCAGTCCGGGCTGGCGTCGACGCTGTCCATGCTGGCCGGCGCCGGCCTGGACCACACGTGGTTGCGCGAGCACCCGGTCCGGCTCGCCGCGGTGACCGCGGAGGACGTCGGGCGCGCGGCGGCCGCCACGCTCGCGCCGGCCGCGTTCACCGGTGTGGTGGTCGGCGACCTCGAGATCCTGGAGCCGTCGCTCCGGGCACTCGGGGACGTGCGGTTCGAGTGAGCACCGACCGCGCCGTCTCGACCCCACCGGCGTCCGGCCACTCCGCGCCCGACGGGGTTTTCCGCATCGCGCCGCCGGCGCTGTCCCGATCGGGGGCCGACCGGTCCGAGGACCTCCGCGACGCCGCGCGCATCCTCGAGCACTGGCCCGCCGCGCGGGTCATGGTGATGGACCCGGCCGGCCGGGTGGAGCTGGACCCGGACGAACTCCGGCTGCACACGGTGCCCGCCGCCGACGTCGCCGCGGCCCCGCCGCCGGACGCCGTCCTGCTCGGCGCGGTCGGCGGGCGCGACACGTGGGTGGTGCCCGGTGCGGTGGCGTCCGGCCAGGTACTGCGCGAGGTGGGCGCCCTGCTGTCCGACACCGACGCCGGCCTGCTGACCACGGCGACCGCCGTGCTGGGCTGGCATGCCGCCGCCCGGTTCTGCGGTCGCTGCGGCCTGCCGTCGCACGCGGCGACGGCCGGCTGGTCCCGCGTCTGTCCCCACGGGCACGAGGACTTCCCGCGTACCGACCCTGCGGTGATCGTGCTGGTGCACGACGGTGCCGAGCGGATGGTGCTGGCCAGGCAGCCGATCTGGCCGCCGGGGCGGATGTCCGTGCTCGCCGGGTTCGTCGAGGCGGGGGAGTCGCTCGAGGCGACCGTGGTGCGCGAGATCGGTGAGGAGATCGGCGTGCGGGTGCACGAGGTCGCCTACCTCGGATCGCAGCCCTGGCCGTTCCCGCGGTCGCTGATGCTCGGCTTCGCGGCGCGCGCCGACGCCGGCGCGCCGCTGTTCCCGCGGGACGGGGAGATCGAGGAGGCGATCTGGATCGACCGGGACACGGTGCGCGGCCTGCTCGACGCCGGGGCCGGCGGTTGGGAGTCCGCGCCGCCCGGGAGCATCGGGCTGCCGCCGCCGGTGTCCATCGCGCACCGGATGATCGCCGGCTGGGCGGGTCGGTGAGGGGGCGCGCCCGCCGCGCCCGCCCGACGCCTGCCGTCGTACACCTGTGCGAGGATGCCCGGGTGAGGCGGAACGGTGCGGGCTGACCTGCTCAGCGGCCTGGACGACGGGCAGCGTGCGGCGGTCCTCGCCCCGTCCGGGCCGGTCTGCGTGCTGGCCGGCGCGGGGACCGGCAAGACCCGCACCATCACCCATCGCATCGCGCACCTGATCGCGTCAGGGGCGCACCCCGCATCCGAGGTGCTCGCGGTCACGTTCACCACCCGCGCGGCCGGCGAGATGCGGGTGCGGCTGCGCGCCCTCGGCGCCGCGGGCGTGCAGGCCCGGACGTTCCACGCCGCGGCGCTGAAACAGCTCCGGTACTTCTGGCCGCGGTCGATCGGCGGCGCGCCGTGGCCGGTGCTGGAGCAGAAGATGCGCATCGTCGCCGTGGCCGCCCGCCGCTCCAACGCGGGCACCGACGCCGCCACGCTCCGCGACCTGGCGAGCGAGATCGAGTGGGCCAAGGCCACTCTCGTTTCTCCCGAGACCTATCTGGCGGCCGTCGCCAAGCACCGGCGGGACACCCCCGTCGCGGCCGAGAAGGTGGCCGCCGTGTACGCCGACTACGAGTCCCTCAAGCAGCAGGGGGAGCAGCTGGACTTCGACGACCTGCTGCTGCACACCTGCGCGATCCTCGAGGACGACGAGGCGGTCGCGCGCGAGTTCCGCTCGCGCTACAGGTGTTTCGTCGTCGACGAGTACCAGGACGTCACACCGCTGCAGCAGCGGATGCTCGACGCCTGGCTCGGCGACCGGGACCAGCTCACGGTGGTCGGCGACGCCAACCAGACGATCTACTCGTTCGCCGGCGCCTCCCCCGGCTACCTGCTGGGCTTCGACCGGAGGTTCCCGGAGGCGACGGTGGTCCGGCTGGAGCGCGATTACCGGTCGACCCCGCAGGTGGTCACGGTGGCCAACCGGGTGATCGCGGGGGCGGGCGCCGGGTCGTCGGCGCGGCACCGCCTGCGGCTCACCGCGGCGCTGCCCGACGGACCCGCGGCCACGTTCGCCGAGCATCTCGACGAGCCAGCGGAGGCGCGCGCCGTCGCCCGGCAGGCCGCGGCGCTGGTCGAGGGCGGGCTGCCCGCGTCGGGGATCGCGATCCTGTACCGGATCAACGCCCAGTCCGAGGTCTACCTGGAGGCGCTCGACGAGGTGGGCGTGCCCTACGTGGTGCGCGGCGGCGAGCGGTTCTTCGCCCGATCCGAGGTCCGGCAGGCCATCGTCGCGCTGCGGGCGGCGGCCAACGCCGCGACTCCGGCCGACGCCGCGACTCCGGCCGTGGCCGGCGAGCCGGGCGGCACCGGCGATGCCGAGGGGCGCGGCGGCGGCGGGCAGGGCGGGAAGCTGGTGCCGGCCGTCCGGGCGGTGCTGCGGACCGTCGGGCTCACCGACGATGCGCCGCCGGTGGGCGCCCTGCGCGACCGGTGGGATTCCCTGATGGGGCTGGTGGCGATCGCCGAGGAGCTGTCCGACGCCGACCCTGCGGCCGGCCTGTCCGGCCTGCTCGCCGAGCTCGACCAGCGCGCGGAGGCGCAGCACGCGCCGACCCTGGACGGCGTCACCCTGGCCTCGCTGCACGCCGCGAAGGGCCTGGAGTGGGACGCCGTCTTCCTGGTCGGGCTCACCGACGGCACGCTGCCGATCCAGCACGCGGAGACCCCGGAGCAGGTCGAGGAGGAGCGCAGGCTGTTCTACGTCGGGGTGACGCGGGCCCGCACCCGGCTCGCGGTGTCGTGGGCGCTCTCCCGCACCGCAGGCGGGCGGCGCACCCGGCGGCGCAGCCGGTTCCTGACGGGGATCGCGCCCGACTCCGCCGCGCCGAGCAAGGGCGGTGCGACGGGCCGCTGCCGGATCTGCGGCAGCCGGCTCACGACGCCGGCCGCCGTCAAGGCCGGCCGTTGCGAGCGCTGCCCGTCGTCCGCCGACCCCGCGCTGGTGGACGCGCTCCGCGCGTGGCGGAAGAACCGGTCGGCGGAGGCGTCGGTGCCCGCCTACGTGGTGTTCTCCGACGCCACGCTGCTGGCGATCGCCGAGCGTCGGCCGACGGACGACGCGGCCCTGCTGGCCATCCCCGGCATCGGTCGCGCGAAGCTCGACAGCTTCGGCGAGGACGTGCTGAAGATCGTCACCGGTACCCGCTGACCGGCCGTCTCCGCCCCGGCCGGGCGGTGCGCCGGATGGCTTCAGGCGCGCCGACGGCCGGCCCAGAACTTTTTCGGAGTTTTCCCGTAATTGTGTTGCGTCGTCCTCGCGGCCCCGCCTACTCTCAACCGCGACCCGCCCGGCCGATGGATGACCGGCGGATCGAGACCAGAAAACCGAGCGGCCGCAAGCCGCTTCGAGCCCATCCGGACGGACGGGGCTGTGCGAGAGGAGGTGCCGGCGACATGGTGAATGTCATCACCGCGGTCGGCATCGTCCCCACAGCCACGGGGACGACCCTGATGGCCCTCGCCCAGGCGGATCGCCGCCGGGTCCGGGGCGCCGTTTCAGGCTTCCCGACCACCCGTTGGTCCGGAGTGGAGTCGCGCTTCTAGGCGCTGCGCTTCTCACCTCCCCGCGGATCCACCCGGATGCCCGCGGACTCGGTGTATCTCCCGGACCACACCCAGGCTCCCTGCTCAGAGCCGGGCCCGAAAGGTTCGGCAACCACCGACATCCCTCACGGAGGTGAGACACCCGTGATGCACCTCTTGGAACGCTCGGCCGCACTCCTCACCGACTCCGCCGACGTCCTCACCGCCGAGTTGCCCTGCCACACCGGGGACCCGGACCTGTTCTTCGCGGAACGGCCCGACGATCTCGAGAAGGCCAAGGCGCTCTGCGCGGACTGCCCGATCCGCGCCACCTGCCTCGCGGGCGCGCTGGAGCGAGGGGAGCCCTGGGGCGTCTGGGGCGGCGAGATCTTCGACCACGGCGTCGTCATCGCGCGGAAGCGTCCGCGCGGACGGCCCAGGAAGATCGCGGCATGACCACCACCACGCTGCGCCGGCCGAGCGCGGTGTATCCCGAGAAGCAGGACGCCGCAGAGTTTCTGCGCAATGCCCTGCGGAACAGCGACCTGCAGCACAGCTCGCCCCGCCGGACTTCCGGCGAGGCCATCGATCGGAGAAACGACATGTACCTCATCATCGAAGACCTGGCTCGCGACCGGATACGAGAGATCCGTCGCGACGCGGAGGCCGCGCGCCAGGTGCGCGCGCGCCGCCGGGGTCGCCGCCACCTCAGCCGGTAGCCCACCACCGGGATGCCACCGACGTGGCCCGCCCGCTGCCGGACCGAACGCGCCACCGCTCCCGCGGTTCCGATCAGGCCCCCGCCTTCGCGGCGGGGGCCTGATCGTGTCTCCTGGCGGGCGCATCGACGATCGTCGCCAGCAGGGTGTGCCAGCGCCCGTAGCCTGGTGGCGTGTCGACACCCGCGGACGCCTCGGTGTCGTGCTCGGTGTGCGGGCGCACCGGGGTGCCGGACCTGAGCTGGATGATCGAGCAGGACGAGCGCCGCGGCCGGCGTTGGGTCTGCCCGACGTGCGTGCGGGATCACGCCCGCTCTATCGAGGCCAAGCTTGACCAGGAGTGGTGGCAGTGAGTGTCGACGATCTGCCGGCTGGGAGTTGACGGCCCGGACGAGAACCGGTGTCCCGGGTCCGTTCTCGTCAGGTCTCGCCGAACCCGGCGAGGTTCGCCTCGACGATCCCCCGGAACGGCGCGGTGGCGCCGAGCTGACACAGCACGCCGATCGATCCGAAGGTCACCCGGTGGATCAGCAGGTACGACGGCGGCAGGTTGAGCCGGCGCGCCATCTTCGACTCGGAGCTGGAGAAGTTCGACATCCGCGCGGCCTGGTCCTGCATCCACTTCCGCGTGAAGTGAAAGCTCTTGTGCCGCAACGGCTCCACGAATGGCACGAGGTAGTCCATGAGCTGCTCGGGCTGCGGCCGGTAGTCTGCCGGCACGAACCCCGCCTCGCGCAGCTGGACCAGCACGTCCTCCGCGTGCCCCTCCAGCGCCAGCCGGGTGACCCGGCCGATGATCGGCGGGGCGCCGTCCGGCAGGCGCGCGACGGACCCGAAATCGATGACCGCGAGCCGGTTGTCGGCGGTCATCTGATAATTCCCCGGATGCGGGTCGGCGTGCAGCAGCCCCACCCGGTTCGGCGCGGCGAAATGCAGCTCGGTCAGCAGCGTGCCGGCCCGGTTCCGCTGCCCGGTGCTGCCGGCGGCGATGATCCTGCTCACCGGGGTGCCCTCCACCCACTCGGAGACGATCACCCGCGGGGCGCTGGCCACCACCCGCGGCACGAGGAAGTCGGGGTCGTCGGCGTAGCCGGCGGCGAACGTCCGCTGGTTGTCGGCCTCGGCGGCGTAGTCGACCTCCTCGAGGATGCGCTGGCGCAACTCGGCCATCAGCGGCCGCAGCTGCACGCCGGGGATGACGACGCCGATCAGCGGCGCCACCCGGGCGAGCTGGTCCAGGTCCGCCTTGAGCGCGGCCTCCGCGCCCGGGTACTGGATCTTGATGGCGACGTCGCGGCCGTCCCGCCAGATGCCGCGGTGCACCTGGCCGATGCTCGCCGCGGCCGCCGCGGTGTCGTCGAAGTCGCGAAACCTGCTGCGCCACCCGGTGCCGAACTGTTCGGCGAGCATCCGGTGCACGGTGGCGACCGGCATCGGCGGCGCCGCGCTCTGCAGCTTGGTCAGCGCCTCCCGGTACGGCGCCGCGTACTCGTCCGGGATGGCGGCCTCGTAGATGCTCAGCGCCTGGCCGAACTTCATGGCGCCGCCCTTGAGCGTGCCGAGCACCTCGAACAGTTGCTCGGCGGTGCGGCGCTGCATCGCCTCCGAGACCTCGGTGCGGTCCCGTCCGACGAGCCGTTGGCCGAGCCCGAGCGTCGCGCGCCCGGCGGCGGACAGCGGGAGGCTGGCCAGCCTCGCCGTCCGGTTCAGAGCGCTGCGGGGGATGTCGGGCACCCGACCATTGTGACCTAGCGCGCCGTCGACCCCCGCCGGTTCAGCCGGGTCGCACCGCGCCGCAGACGCACTCGGCGTGGGGCAGCCACGTGCGGCGCCTGATCGGCACGGCGGCTGTGTTCCACTCGAGCGTGCCGTCCACGCTCGCGGGCACCACCAGTCCGTCGATCAGGGCGAGCACCTCGTGCGCGGCAAGGGTGGCCGCGAACGACGCGACGACCGCCGGCGCGGTCTGCCGCCGCCGCGCCGCGACGCCGACCACGGCCGGCCACGCCGGGTCGGCGTCCACCCGGTGCCGGTGCAGGCACCACAGGCAGCTCGACCGCCCCGGCAGCACCAGCGGCCCGACCACCGCGCGCCGGCCGGTCGCCGTCACCGCGACGTGCGGCACGCGGGCGAGCGTCAGGGTTGCCGCCAGGGGGAGGTCGAGGGCCGCCGGACCCACGAGGACGGCGACCGTCGGCAGCTGGTGGCCGGCCGGACGGTCCCGGCGGGGGATCCGCCGCTCCGCGTCGCGCCGCCCCCGGGGCGGGTGCGCGGCGGGCACGGTCGCCGGCACGGCTGCTGGGTCCCGCGCCCGGGGCGGCGTGGAGATGTCGTGGATGACGCGGCGCCCGGCGATCCGATGGAGGTGACCGACGCCGGATCGGGCCAGCAGGTCGTCGAGCATGGCTCCCGGCGCGTCGCGGTCGGTCTCGCCCGGCGGCCCGGCGTCGGTCCGTCCGTCCGATGGGGCGATCGGGGCAGCGTCGACGCCCTCATGGATGACCACGATCGCGTCGCGACGGGCCAGCGCCACCGAGCGGGCAGCATCGCGGCCGCCGCGCCGGCTCAGGCGCAGCGCCTCGGCCGCGGGCAGACCGACGGACCCGGCGGGGTCACCGGGCCCCGGCACTGCGGTGTCGGTCGAGCCGGATCCGCGCACCAGGCCGGCCTCGAGCAGAGCCGCGGCCACCTCGGCCCACGCGTCCGTACTCGCGGACCGGGCGGCCAGCAGCTCGCCCAGGGGGCGGGATCCGTCCAGCTGCTCCAGCACGGCGAGCGCGCCGGGTGGCGCGTGCCGCAGCACGAGGGAGTCAGCCGGTTCCGCGCCGATCTGCACGGTGGTCGCGTCGCGCTCGATCAGCACCGGCGGACGCACCCACGCGTAGGCGCGGGACAGGTCGATCGGCGTGTTCATCGCGAGCAGCGTGCACGAAGCGGGCGGTGTGGTGTGGACCTGTCCACATCGGTCCACACCGGTGGAGCAGAAGCGTCAGGCCTTGCCGAGGATTCGGTTCATCTTGGTGCCGCACACCGGACAGATGCCCTTGGCCATCCGACGACCGTTCGTCTCGGTGACCTCCCCCTCGAAGTCGCGCTTCTCCTTGCACTTGACGCAGTAGCCGTTGTACGTCTCGGCCATCGGATGTCCTTTCGTCCAGGGCCAGGTGCCGTAGGAGGCGGCGCCCCACGATCGAGCTCCGCTGACCGGTAGTCGCGGGTAACCGTACAGGTCACCGGAGGCGCCGCGACGCAGGCGGCGTGCCGGCCCCGCCGGGGTGTCGCCCGCGTGTGCGCCGCCGGCGGCCGGTTGCCAGGATGACGGCATGAGCTATCTAGCGGCCGACGACCGGTACGACGACCACATGCCCTACCGCAGGGTGGGCCGCTCGGGGCTGCTGCTCCCGGCGATCTCCCTGGGGCTCTGGCAGAACTTCGGGGACACCGACCCGCTCGACCGGCAGCGCGAGATCCTGCGCCGCGCCTTCGACCTCGGCGTCACGCATTTCGACCTCGCGAACAACTACGGACCCCCGTACGGCTCGGCGGAGATCAACTTCGGGCGGATCCTCGCCGAGGACTTCCGGCCGTACCGCGACGAGTTGGTCATCTCCAGCAAGGCCGGTTACGACATGTGGCCGGGGCCGTACGGCGACCGGGGTTCACGGAAGTACCTGCTGGCGTCGCTCGACGCGTCGCTCGGCCGGATGGGCCTGGACTACGTCGACATCTTCTACTCGCACCGCGCCGACCCCGATACCCCGCTCGAGGAGACGATGGGCGCGCTGCACACGGCGGTGACGTCGGGCCGCGCGGTGTACGCCGGGATCTCCTCCTACTCGCCGGAGCGGACGGAGCGCGCGGCCGCGATCCTGGCCGACCTCGGCACGCCGTTGCTCATCCACCAGCCCTCGTACTCGATGCTGAACCGCTGGGTGGAGGACGGCCTCCTGGACACCCTCGGTCGCCTGGGCGTGGGGTGTATCGCCTTCTCGCCGCTCGCCCAGGGCATGCTGACCGATCGCTACCTGAACGGCGTGCCCGAGAGCTCGCGGGCCGCCCGCGGCGGCTCGCTGAGCACCGACCTGCTCACCGACGAGGCGCTGGATCACGTCCGCTCGCTGAACGAGATCGCGCGCGACCGGGGTCAGTCGCTGGCGCAGCTCGCGCTGTCCTGGGTGCTCCGCGACGAGCGGGTGACCTCGGCGCTGATCGGCGCGTCGTCGGTGCGCCAGCTGGAGGACAACCTGGCGGCCGCGCGGAACCTGGGGTTCGCCGACGACGAACTGGCCACCATCGGGCGGCACGCGGTGGACTCGGGCATCAACCTGTGGAGCCCGTCCAGCTCGGTGTGAGGGCGACCGGCGGGTGCCGCCGGTCGGGGCGAGTGGCTGACCGACCGGCCGAAGGGTCAGACGGGGCGCGGAGGGCGTGGGCCGGCGTCGGGTCCGTCCTCGGTCCCTGCGTCGTCGGCGCTGTCGTCGGCGCTGTCGTCGGCCGCTGCGTCGTGCCGCGCTGTCGTGGGCGCCGCCCTCCGCTTCGGCTGCGGTCGACCCGGACTCGGCGGCCTCCTCCGGGCCGTCGAGCGCGCTGGTGTCGACGTCCTCGAGACCGACGAGCAGCTCGGCGAACTGCTTGTCCCGGTCGACGAATCCCTGCGGGTCGTCCAGGTCCGAGAGCGACGGCAGCAGGTCGGGGTGCGACCAGAGCGCGTCCCTGCCGTCGACCCCGCGGGACTCGCCGACGGCCTCCCAGAGCTCCGCGGCGGCGCGCAGCCGCCGCGGCCGCAGCTCGAGGCCGATCAGCGTCGCGAAAGTCTGCTCCGCAGGCCCGCCGGAAGCGCGGCGGCGGCGCAGCGTCTCGCGCAACGCGGACGCACCGGGCAACCGGTCGCCGACGGCCGCGGCGACCACCGTGTCCACCCAGCCCTCGACGAGCGCGAGCAGCTTCTCGAGCTGTGCCATCGCGTGCTGCTGTCCCGGCGTGATGGTCGGCTCGAACATGCCCTGCCCGAGCACGGCCTCGATCGAGGCCGGGTCGTTCGGGTCGATGGAGCCGGCCAGCTTCTCCACCGCGGAGAAGTCGACCGAGATCGCCTGCGCGTAGTCGTTGATCAGCGAGAGCACCCGGTTGCGGAGCCACGGCACGCCCGCGTAGAGCCGGTGGTGCGCGGCCTCGCGGGTGGCCAGGTAGAGCCGGACCTGATCCTCGGGCAGGTTGAGCCCGGCGCCGAACTCGGCGATCGACCGCGGCATGAGCGCGGCCGTGCCCTCGGGACCGAGCGGCAGGCCGACGTCGGTGGAGGTGAGCACCTCGGTCGCCAGCTGCGCGAGGCCCTGCCCGAGCTGCGAGCCGAAGGCCATGCCGCCCATCGATCCCATCATCGCGAGCAGCGGCCCCGCCTGTTCCTTGGCCTGCTCCGGGAGCCCGTCGACCCAGGCCTTCGAGACCTGCTCGGCGATCGGCGAGCAGAGCTTCTCCCAGGTCGGCATCGTCGCGTCCACCCACTGCCTCGGCGTCCAGGCCGTGGTGGTGCGGGCGCCGGCGGGCAGCGCGGTCACGCCGTCGAGCCAGACCTCGGCGAGGGCGACCGCCTCCGCGGCCTTGTTCACGTCGACCGAGGACGCCGGGTGGCTGGCGGGGATCTGCGACGTGGCGAGCTGCCGTGCGAGGTCGTAGTTCACCGGGCCCGTCTGCGTGCCGGAGGCCCCGGCCTGCGACATCATCTGGCCCAGCTGGGAGAGCATCGAGCCGAGCTGGCTCAGGTCGAATCCGCCCTGACCCGGGCCCTGCCCTGGCCGCGACCCCTCGGGGTCGTCGTCGCCCGAAGGGGAGAAGCCGAACGGCAGATTGGTCATGCGTCCACCGTACTGAACCTTGTTGATCCGACAGCCGGCGTTCTCGGTCCCGGCCGCACCCGGAGCGCGGCGAGGTGCCTCTCTCGTGCGGCTGATCGCTGAGGGCTGAACCGCCGCCTGCCACACCGGGCGGCGCGCCGCCCGCCGCCCGGCCGGGGTGAACGTCGGCCCCCGCAGCGGTGGGATGTCGTTCCGGCCGGGCGGACACGCCGACCGCCTAGTCTCGGGACCCATGTCCTGGTACTCCCGCCTGAGCCTGCGCGGGCGCACGGTGCTCATCGGGTCGGTGATCACCGTCGTCCTGCTGGCGATCGGCGCGGCGGTGCCGATCCCGTACGTCGCCGTCGGACCCGGCGTCACCTACGACACCCTCGGTTCCGTCGACGGCGTGGAGGTCATCAGCTTCAGCGGGGAGGACATCCCGCCCTCCGCGAGCGAGGACATCCCGGACGCCGGACACCTGAACATGACGACGATCTCGGTGATCGAGAAGGTTCCACTGTTCGGCGCCCTGGGCATGTGGGCGTCCGGGCGGTACGCGCTCGCGCCCCGCGAGGAGTACTTCCCGCCCGACAAGACCGTCGAACAGGTGCGCGAGCAGGACGCGCAGGCCTTCCGGGACTCGCAGTCGTCGGCCGAGATCGCCGCGCTGAACTACCTCGACTACCCGAAGGTGGTGTACGTCGGCACGATCCCGGACTCCTCGCCGAGCGCTGGCGTGCTGGAGCCGCAGGACCAGATCGTGGACGTCGACGGCACCCCGGTGACGGACTTCGCCTCCCTGCAGGGCGCGCTCGCCTCGACGTCGCCGGGCCAGACGGTGGCCGTCACCGTCATCCGTGAGGGTCAGCCGGACCCGGTCGAGGTCAAGGTGACCCTCGGCGCCAACCCGGAGGTCGGCGGCCAGGGATTCCTCGGCATCGGCGCCGTGGAGCGGCCGGTCGCCCCGTTCACCATCTCGATCGCGCTGGCCGACATCGGCGGCCCGTCCGCCGGGCTGATGTTCACCCTCGGCATCATCGACAAGCTCACCGACGGCGACATGACGGGCGGCGCGTTCGTGGCCGGCACGGGCACGATCGACCCGGCGGGGGCGGTCGGACCCATCGGCGGGGTGCTGCTCAAGCTCGTGACCGCGCGCGAGGCCGGCGCGACGACCTTTCTGGTGCCTGCGGACAACTGCGCCGAGGCCGTCACCGACGTGCCGGACGGCCTGCAGCTCGCCAAGGTCTCGACGCTGTCCGACGCCACCGCCGCCCTGAAGACGATCCGCGAGGGCGGCACCCCGCCGAGCTGCTGAGCCGGCGAACAGCCGGTGAGTCGGGCGGCAGTCACTCCTCGAAGGTCAGCCGGAGCGCCGCGATCAGGTTCGGCGCGAGGTCGGCGCCGCGCAGCGGCGACGCGTCGTGCTCCCCGCGCAACCGGAGCAGGCAGGCCGCCCCGCGCCCGTCCCGCAGCACGCCGGCCGCGAGCCTGGCCTCGGTGCGATCGGGATGCAGGGCGGCCTCCGTGGCCGCGGCGTCGGGGTCGGCGGAGAGCCGCTCGCCGGCCTCCGGCGGCAGCACGACGATCTCCTGGACGAGCACACATCCGGACACCTCGGGCGGCCACGAGATCTGCGCGAGGGCGTCGGAGAGCTCACCCTCCGGCAGCGCCTCCTGGGCGATCGGTGTGTAGCGGGCGGTCGCCGCCAGTGACGCGGCGAGCGAGGGCTCCGCCGCGATCAGGTCCGCGGTGGCCACCAGCGCGAACATCTGCGGCGGAGCGTCCCAGCCGGCGGCACCGGCGAACTCCTCGACTTCGGCCACCGCGATGGCCAGGTCGGTGTCCTCCCACCAGTCCGGCGGGCCCCCGGGCCGGCCGCCGTCCGTCCCCGCGCTTTCCACAGCGGCGATCCTGCCACGGGGTGCGAGCCCGGCTCCCAGCCCTCCGCGGGCCGGTACCAACCGTGTGGCGGCGCCCCGTTGACAACGATCCCGTCTCGGCGGCGACCCCGCCCCGCTCGGCACGGGCGGGGAACCTTCGGCCCGTGCCTACAGTTGATGGTGCGGGTCGGCACTGGGCAGATCGCACCAATCGGATCGCACCGGTCGGATCGGACAGCGGTACGGCAGCCTGAAGCAGTCCTGCACCACCACCCGACGGAGCGTGTCTGGGATCCCCGACAGGCGCGGGCCGTCACCCACCCCCGCGGCGACGACCCCGCCCGGGAAGCGACACCAGTCACGACCCGAGGAGTTCCTGCCGTGTCCATCCGGCCCCCTGTCGGCCTTCCGTCGATGTCCAAGCGGTCCAAGCGCGTCCTCATCGCGCTGGTCGTGCTCGCCGTGCTGGCGGTCCTGTGGTTCCAGTTCGTGGGCATCTACGTCGACTGGCTGTGGTTCGGCGAGGTCGGCTTCCGCGAGGTCTTCACCACGCAGGCGGTCAGCCGCATCGCGCTGTTCCTGATCGCCGGCATCGGCGCCGGCGGCCTGCTGTTCCTCGCGCTCTACCTGGCCTACCGCACCCGGCCGGTGTTCGTACCCAGCAACGAAGTCGACCCGCTGGCCCCGTACCGCACGATCGTCACCACCCGGCCGAAGCTTTTCGCCTTCGGCCTCTCCGGCGTGGTCGGCCTGATCTGCGGCCTGTCGGCGCAGTCCGACTGGGCGATCGTCCAGCTCTGGTGGCACGGCGGCGACTTCGGCACCACGGATCCCGAGTTCGGCCTGGACGTGGGCTTCTACGTCTTCACCCTGCCGGTGATCGAGCTGGTCCTCGGGTGGCTCTTCGTCATCATCGCGATCTGCTTCGTCGCCGTGCTGGTGGTGCAGTACCTGTTCGGCGGGATCCGGATCTCCGGCCCCGGCCGCAAGATCACCTCACAGGCCACCCTCCAGCTGTCCCTCCTGGTCGCGGCGTTCGTGCTCGTCAAGGCCGTGCAGTACTGGTTCGATCGCTATCAGCTGCTCTTCTCCAACCGCGGCGGCACCTTCACCGGCGCGTCCTACACCGACGTCAACGCGGTGCTGCCGGCGAAGCTGATCCTGATGTGCATCGCCGCGATCTGCGCGATCGGCTTCATCGTCGGGGCGTTCACCCGGTCCATCAAGCTGCCGGCGATCGCGCTGGGCCTGCTGGTGCTCTCCAGCGTGCTGATCGGCGGCGTCTGGCCGCTGGTGCTGCAGCAGGTCGTCGTCAACCCGAACGGCATCAACCGGGAGCCGCAGTACATCGCGCGGAACATCGACGCGACGCGCACGGCGTACAGCATCCGCGACGACCAGATCAACTACATCGACTATCCGGGCGTGCTGGCCGGTGACCCGCGGGAGATCATCTCCGACAAGGACACGGTGCCCAATGCGCGCCTGCTCGACCCGAACGTGCTGTCGCCGACGTTCACCCAGCAGCAGCAGCTGCGGAACTTCTACGGCTTCCCCGATCAGCTGGCCATGGACCGCTACACCGTCAACGGCCGCACCCAGGACTACGTGGTCGCGGTCCGGGAGCTCAACGCCAGCGGGCTGAACGACGCGCAGAAGAACTGGATCAACGAGCACATGGTGTTCACCCACGGCGACGGCTTCGTCGCCGCGCCGGCGAACACGGTGTCCAACGGCTATCCGCGCTACACGATCTCGGACATCGCGCAGCAGGGCGACATCAAGGTCGACCAGCCGCGCACCTACTACGGCCAGCTGACCACCGACTACGCGATCGTCGGCTCGGACAACGGCGCGCCGCGGGAGTACGACACGGAGACCGCCCGGTACACCTACGCCGGGCAGGGCGGCGTCGACGTCGGAAACCTGTTCCAGCGGATGGTGTTCGCCACCCAGTACGGCGAGGCGAACTTCCTGTTCTCGACCGAGATCAACTCGAACTCGAAGATCATGTACAACCGCGATCCGCGCGAGCGCGTGGCGAAGGCGGCGCCGTTCCTGACCACCGACACCAAGGCGTACCCGGCGGTGGTGGACGGCCGCATCGTCTGGATCGTGGACGCCTACACGACGGCGACGAACTACCCGTACGCGCAGGCGGTCACGCTGTCCGACGCGACCAACAACTCGCTGGCGGCCCGCGGCGCGACCGGCCAGTCAGACCAGCAGGTCTCGTACATCCGCAACTCCGTCAAGGCGACGGTCGACGCCTACGACGGGACCGTCACCCTGTACGCGGTCGACGAGGCGGACCCGGTCCTCAAGGCCTGGGAGGGCGTGTTCCCCGACCTGATCAAGCCCGCGAGCGATGTGTCCCCGGACCTCAAGTCGCACTTCCGCTACCCGCAGGACCTGTTCGAGGTGCAGCGGTCGCTGCTCGTCCGCTACCACGTCGACGACCCGGTGGACTTCTTCCAGAGCTCCGGGTTCTGGAAGGTGCCGAACGACCCGACGGTGAGCGAGGCCGTGCAGGCGCCCCAGCCGCCGTACTACCTGCAGGTGAAGCTGCCGGGCCAGGAGACATCGGGCTTCGAACTGACCAGCGTCCTCACGGGCTTCCAACGGGAGTTCATGAGCGCCTACGTCTCGGCGTCGTCCGACCCGGACAGTTACGGGCAACTGACCGTGCTGCGACTACCCACCTCGACCCAGACGCCCGGGCCTGCCCAGGTGCAGCAGCTCTTCCGCACCACGCAGGAGGTGTCCAGCCTGGTCACCCTGTCCACCCAGCAGGGCGGTGCCCGGGTGATCTTCGGCAACCTGCTGACCCTCCCGGTGAACGACGGCCTGCTCTACGTGGAGCCGTTCTACATCCAGGGCCAGGCGTCCACGACGTCGTTCCCGCAGCTCAACCGCGTGCTGGTGTGGTACGCCGGCCGGGTCGGGGTGGGGGAGACGCTCGCCCAGGCACTGACCAGAGCCGCGGAGAGCGCGCCCGTCGCGGCCCCCGCGGTGGAGGGCGGCGGAGAGGCGCCGCCGGTGACCGACTCGGCCGGACTGACGCCGGATCAGGGCACGTCGTCCTCGCCGTCCACCCAGTCGGCCGCCCCGCCGGCGGACGAGGCCGCGGCGCTCGCCGCGATGGACGAGGCCGCGCAGGCGCTGGACACCGCGAAGACGTCCGGCGACCTGGCCGCCATCGGCGCGGCCAGCCAGGCGCTGGCGGACGCCGTGAACAACTTCCTCGCATTGCAGGGCGGGAGCCTGAACGGCACGGACGGCGGAACCGACGGCGGGGCCACCGCCCCCAGCACGCCGGCGCCCAGCTCCGGCGGCGGTTGACCAGGCGGGTGAGCGCCGGCCGGTCGCCTGCGGCGTGGGCGACGTCATAGTCGTTGCGCCAGCGGCGATTTGGTCGGCGTTCACCCGGTTGTTACACTGGTCGAGGCCCTGTTCGCGGGGCCACCGGCACGACACCCGACGCGGGGTGGAGCAGCTCGGTAGCTCGCTGGGCTCATAACCCAGAGGTCGCAGGTTCGAATCCTGCCCCCGCTACCAGGCCAAAACGGCCCCCGGACATGGTCCGGGGGCTGTTGGTTTCGGGCCTTGTGACCAGATTTGTGACCAGACTCGTGACCAGCGGTCACATCGGCTCGGTTCGCGCCGCCTCACGGTGGATCAGGCCGCCCACCAGATCCACCGCCTCCCGGTCCCGGCCGGTCGACCGGTGCCCGTAGATCTGGAACGTCACGCTCATGTTCGCGTGGCCCATCCGGTCGCTCACCACTTTCGGTTGCACGCCCACGTTCAGGAGCAGGGTCGCGTACGTGTGCCTGACGTCGTGCAATCGCGAGGGAACGGCCGGTTTATAGCGTGCCGGTGTGGACCGGATTTGTGGCGCTGCCGCCGATCACGAGCTTTAGTTTGCCGCCCGCCGATCGAGCCAGCTCGTGGCGACGCTCGACCGTGACCTGCGGGTCTCGTGCGCCGAGTTGTGCGAGTTGTCGCACAACGGCTCGGCCAAGCCGGGTCTCCAGTTCGTCGTCGGCGGCTGTCGTCGGGCCGGCTGAGTATCTGGGGACGATGAGAATGCGAATGACCGGGCCGTCCTGACGGACTTGGAATTCACGGACGTGGGGGTCGCCGGTGAGCAGGGCGAAGTGCAAGGGGTGGACGGCCACCTGACCGCCGCCGCGGGCGGGAAGGTAGAGCACGTCATCGTTTCGGCCATGGATTGCTTTAGCGCGGATCAGTATGCGCCCGCATGGGCACGGGTCTGGGTCGACGGTGACCATGTCGGTTACCTCTACCCGGATCAGCGGCTGGACTAGGTTGTGCAGGTTGGTGACCAGCAGTCGGGCGCCCGGCTGTCCGGCCGGCACTGGTCGGCTGTCGGCGTCGACGTTCTCGACGAGAGTGGTGTCCTCGAAGAGGTGGATGCCTTGGTGGTACTCGCACTCGGAGCCGAAGAGCCCCTCGGTGCAGCCGTAGAGGTCGAAGGGCCGCACCTCGAACGCGTTGACCAGTTGCTCGGTCATCTCTGGGGTGCGGAGCTCCGCGGCGGTGGCCAGAATCCTTGGCGAGATGTGCAGGCGGCCGGCCTGCTGCTCGTCGGCCAGCCACATAGCCATCGAGGGGTAGACGTTCAGGTAGGTGGGTTGGAACTGGTTGAGTGCCTCGACCAGCTTCCGAAGTGGCAGGGTGACCGGCAGGGACAGGATCCGGTGCAGGCCGATCGCCATGGTGGCGGCTCCCTGGCGGGAGATGTGAGACGGCCGAGCGCCGGCGATCCAGGCCATCCGTTGGCGGGGCACGGTGGGCCGCAGGTGGCACCAGTTAGCGGTGCGCACGAACCCGGCCGCGATCGACCGCCAGCCGCCGGCGTCGTAGACGAACAGGCCTGGCCGGCCCGAGGATCCGCTGGTCAGCAGCACCCGGTAGCGGTCTAGGTAGAACTGGTCCCGGGTCATCTGGCCGACCCAGTCCAGCAGCTCGTCGCGGCGCAGGCGAGGGTCGCAGACCAGCTCGTCGAAGTGCTCCATAAGCAGGGGCCTGCTGAGTATCGGCAGGTGCGCCAGGTCGAGTGGCTGCTTGCCGAGCGCGCCGGTTTCGGTGAGCCACCTTCGGTAGAACGGCGAGTGGGCGGCGGCGTGGCGGACGACGGTCTCCAAGCGCCGCTGTTGGTGCTGAGCAAGCTGGGCACGTGGCTGCTGCTCCCGGCTGACCTGCGTCCGCGCCAGCCGCATGGCCTGGGCCACGTCGGCCAGGCGCCGCCGGTGATATCGAACCTGGGTGCTCTTCATCGGATCCTCCGGTCCTGCTGGTTTCCGTCGCTGCCGGCGGAGAGTTGGGTCGCGCCAAAGGCCGCGTCCAGCAGCAGCCGCCCCATTCGCCGGGCGAGCACCACGTCCACGGTTTGCGGCTGGGTCAGCCGCTCAAGGCCCAGCCCGACCTCCATCGCGTTCCAGGCCAAGGCCACCTGAGTGGCCGTCACACCGTTGGGCAGGGTCAACCCGCGGTCGTCGGCGAGCTGTCGCACCGCGTCCGTCAGCGGCTCGAGGAAGCTGGCATGGATCGCCGCGAAGCGGTCCCGAAGCTCGGGATGGCGCAGAACGTGCGCCCAGAACTCGAAGAAGACCGCCAACCATCCATCATCGCTGTCTCGGCGCTGGATCGTAGTCGCAGCCAACCAGTCGAGTGCCCGTTCCGGGCCGGCTTCGCGCAGGCCTGGAACCACTTCCGTCAGCACCTGCTCGACGCGCCGCTGGTAGACAGCGAAGAACAGATCCTCCTTGGAGGCGAAGTTGGAATAGACCGCACCCTTGGTGTAGCCCGCCCGCTCGGCGACCTCGTCCACCGAGGTGGCATGAAACCCGCGGCCGACGAAGCATGCCTCGGCCGCCGTGACCAGCTCCTCGTGGGTCTGCTGACGGCGCTCTGCCCTGGACAACCGCATTCCCTACCCCCGTCAGCATACGGATCACATCTACATACCAATGGTATGGTAATACCGTTAGTATCGATTGGCAAGATAGTCGGCGAGCGCCAAGTCGCTATTTGCCGCGGGCCGGTCAGGGTTTCGGGACGAAGGCGCCCGATGCCGTGCCGGACGTTCGCAGCGTCACCGTCTGGGACTACACCTGGGACTAATCGCCACGCACGGTGGTCCCACCGAGCACGACCTGCACACCCGACACGACTGCTCGACGGCCGCTGACCTGCGCAAACCCATGTCACGCTCTACTGGGGGTCAAGCGGCCTGGCCCGGGCACGATGCGGCGGCGCTGGCAACGAAGGTTGCGTGACCAGATGGGTGACAAGACCTCCGTCACAATGCCCGAGATTCCTGCACACTGACGCCTTGTGCTCGCCGTTCGAACGTCGACATCGCCGGCGTCGCTGCCTGAATCGCCCATGGCGGTTCCAAAGTTCGGCACGCCTTTGCCCGACGTCGTTCGTCCGTGCGTGGTGGCTCCACCGCAATTCATGGGTATCGGGTTCTGTGGGGTGAGATGCTGCGCACGAGTAGGCCAGGTGTCGCGGTCGCTGGGGCCTCCCACCGGGTTGCGTAGTGGTCGAGGAAGATCTGTCCGACCAGCTCGCCACGGCTGCGCACACCGGTCTTGTCGAAGATCGACTTGAGGTGGTCCTGCACGGTGTACGGCGATAGCGACAGGGCGCGAGCAATCTCCTTGGTCACCCGGCCTTGAACGCAATTCATGGCGACCTGGCACTCTCGCTCGGTCAGACCGTAGGCGAGAGCGATCACCGGCGCGACGTCCTGTGGGGTGGCCGGATGGATGATCACGGCGGTCCGTTCTCCGGTGTCCCCGCTGAGCCGGGTGCCGTAGAGCAGGAGCCAGGTGCCGGAGCGAGTACGGACCCGGGCTCGGGCGGCCAGTTCGAGTGGGTCGGTCCCGGGTGGGATGGCGCGGGCACGAGCCGCGATCGCCTGCACTGTCTTCGACTCGCTCGGCGTGATCGGTCAGGGTCCTCGATCAACTCGCCGATCCAGCGTGCCGCGCACCCGAAACCGACTCCGCAACGCCGTGCTCGTCGAAGATGACGACCCCCGGACCGTAGTCGACGGCTCCGTCGGCGTGGCTGGACATCGGCTGCGTCAGGACGGCAGCGGCGCAGGCCGGCCGCGATCGAGGGGGCCAAGGTGACCATCGTCTGCAGTTCGGCCACGGTGAACCAGGGCTGGTCGGTGTGGCGAAGGAAGGCCGCGGCGCCCCAGTAGATGCCGTCGACGACGAGTGAGACGCGCAGCTCGTCGCCGAAACCGTAGGCCTGGTGGGACCGATGCCGGGTGGAGCGGGACAGGTCGCCGTGGGTGTCGATGCTGGTCGCCCCCGCGATCCGGCCACTGTGGGCGAGGAAGGACCACTTGTTGACGTCTTCGACGACGTACTCGTGGTGGGCGAGCCATGAGCCGGAGCAGCCGACGTTCCGGTTCACGCTGCCGGTGAACAGGATCGTCCCGGGATCGACCGTATGGCAGCAATAGGCGTCGAACGGGATGGCGGCCGCGAGTACGCCTGCAACGGCCGCTCCATAGTCCACCCACGTCAGCCGCGCGCGCTCGCACCCGTTGAATGTCGTCGCGGACCCGCAGGATCAGCGCTCCTGCCACGTTTTGGAGGGTAGCCCGGCGGGTGTGGCGCGGCCCCCCCAGAATCCTGGGATGGCGGCCGCGGGCTCCCCCTCGCAGGCTGAGCGTATGACGACCGCACAGATGGCCCCCGATGTCGCTGCCCATGCTGACGTGACGCCCGATCGGATCTTCGAGATCGCGCAGGGCTTCATGGCCAGCAAGCACCTGTTCGCGGCGAGCGAGCTCGGCGTCTTCGAGGCCCTCGCTGAGGGTCCGGTGGATCTCGACGGACTCGCCGCCCGGACCGGACTCACTCGACGCACGGCCCGCATCGCCGCGGACGCCATGGTCGCCATCGGTCTGGTGGAGAGGCGCGGCGACCGATACGCGAACACCCCGGTCGCGGCCACGTTCCTGTCCGGGGCGACCCATGCCGATCTGCGACCTCTGCTCCGGTTCTGGGACCGGCTGAGCTACCCCGCATGGGACGACCTCGCAGGGGCACTCGGCCGGGGTCGGCCCGCCCACGAGATCTTCGAGATCGATGACGACTGGTGCCCGTCATGTCGGCCGGCATCGCGGCCGCCACCGCAGCCGCCTGTCGCGCCCTGCCAGCAGTGGCCGGACTGCCGACGGCGAGCCGGGTGCTGGACATCGGCGGAGGCACCGGTTCCTGGTCGATCGCCCTGGCGGCGGCCGACCCGGCCCTCACCGCGACGGTGCTCGAGCTGGCCGACGTCGCTCGGGTCGCCGGTGAGCAACTGCGCTCGTACGGGGTACACCGACCGCATCGACGTCCGAGTCGGCGACGTGCTGGCCGACGACCTGCCGAGCGGGTTCAATGCCTTCCTGCTAGCCAACCTGGTGCACTACTTCACGCCGGAGACGAACCAGTCGATTCTGCAGCGGATCCGCGCGGCGGCCGAAACGGGGAGCCGCCTGCTGATCGCCGACTTCTGGACCGACCCGTCTCACACCCAGCCGCTTGCGGCCGCGCTGATGGCCGGCGAGTTCGCAATTCACGTTAACGACGGGGACGTCTACAGCGTTGCGGAAGGCGCAGCCTGGCTCGCGGCCACCGGCTGGAGGGCGACCGGACACATGGCCCTGGCCGGACCAATCAGCCTCGTCAGCGCCGAGGCGATATGACGGTCATCCCCCGACGCCGACCGAGTCGGCCAACCGGTGGCCTTCGCAGGCCCGACAGCCCCTCGTGGAAGCAGGTGCACCCCGAGTTTGGGTGGCGTCCCGTGACCTCGCGGCTCGAGTCCGCCGCCTCGCGCCGTCACGGTGATCTTGTGACCAGATTTGTGACCAAGACGCGCTGATTCGGGCAGATTCGGCATGAAGTGTTGCGACGGTCGGACAACTATGTCGCCAGGTCAGCCGCTCTGTTTCGAGTACGTGTGCGATCCCATGAATCGCAGAGCCCCCGACTCATAACCCAGAGGTCGCAGGTTCGAATCCTGCCCCCGCTACCAGGCAAACGGCCCTCCGGAGACCATCCGGAGGGCCGTTTTCGTGGGGTTGTGACCAGAATCGGTGACCGGAACCACCCACGTAGCAATCGATTTGTCCTAGAACACTGAGCTTCTCCTAGGCACCCCTGAACCCCCGGCGAATCCTGCCACCTCAAGGGAACCAGAGGGGAGGTCGAGAAATCCCCAGCGATCCAGAACCGCAGAGGTCAAGTCTTCCTCGGAACTACTCCACCGAAGTAGTCGAGGTCGGCCCATGCCGCCACGGCGCTGTCAGAACTGGGGTCGGCAACCTCGTACGTCCGCGCATGATTCTGCTTGTACAAGATCCACTCATCCAGTGCCTGTTCGTGATCGTCGCTGACAACTCCGGGCCCGGCCAGTTCCCTCCGACGTTCGATACCACCCGCTCGTCGGATGTTCTTCCCATCCCACATGGAAAGGAGGTGCCGGTCGTGATGCGCAACTGATTCCTAGCTGTCGTGTCCGGTGTGCACGAAGAGCGGGTGTCAAATGCTCGGAGGCCGCTGGCGGAGGCTCGCGGGTGGCCACCATAGTCGACCAGGATGTCGATAATCTGTTGCCGCGTGAGGGTCTGGTCGGGTTCGCAGCGGGTCGAGCAATTGATCGGCCGGGCGCTGATCGGCGTTCTGTTGGGAATCCCGCTGCGGTCGCGGCCGGTACCCACCCCGACAGTGCGGCGCCGCCGCACTCGCCGAGTCCGCAGCCGCCCGGTGCGCTCACCGGAAGCACCTCTGTGGATTGCATTAACAGCGAGGTGTAGATCGTCTCATGCGAAACCCGCATCGTTGTGTCGTCCGGATGGTCCACGCACAGCCGGCGGCTGACCTGCCGGAGACCAGGACAGCTGCAGCTTGTCCTCGACATAGCGGCGCAGCGTAGCGCTGTCGGCCAGCATGCCCGGCCTCGGCCGCGCCGTGCGGACCGTGGCTTGCGGGTCAGCGCGTGCAGCGCGGTACCCCCAGGGGCCGCTGTTCATGCGGACCTTCCGGGACACCGTCGACGAGGCGCTAACGAGAATACGAACGGCCTACTGCGCCAGTACGTCGCGAAGGAGACCGATCTCTCGGTCTACGACAGCGTCGAACTCACGAGAGTTGTGTAGAACTGAACGACCGCCCACGACGACAGGCCCTGAACTGGAAGATTCCGAACGAGGCCTGCTAGGCCGCCAACATTGCGTTTATCGCTTTAGTTCGATCCCCAGATGTCCTCGAGATAGCGGTGTTCGGCGCGCAGGTCGGCCAGCCACGCCGCCGCCTCGTCGGCCGTGCCGCCGGTCTTGTCGGTCGCGATCTGGGTGAGCGCAGCCCGCACCCCGGGCGCCAGGGTGTGGGCGTTGCCGCACACGTAGATCGTGGCGCCGCGCTGCACCAGGTCCCAGATGTCGTCGGCGTGCGCGAGCATCTCGTGCTGCGCGTACTTGCGGCCTTCGGTGGGTTCGCGCGAGAAGGCGGTGAACACGCGGACATCGGCTGACTGCTCGAACGCCCGCAGTTCATCGGCGTACAGCCGGTCGTGCTCGCGGGTGCGGCACCCGAAGAACAGCAGCGACGGCGCCAGCGCGCTGCCGCGTTCCTTCTGCGCGGCGCGTTCCTGCAGGAACCCGCGGAACGGCGCCAGGCCGGTGCCGGCGCCGACCATGATCATCGGAACGGACGGGTCTGCGGGTGGCCGGAACGGAATCGTCGGCTCCCGGCGGAACACGAAAACCGTGCTCCCTGGGGCCATGTCGGCCAGATAGGTCGAGCAGATGCCGGCGAACTCCCCGTTCCCGCGGCGTGCGGGGGCGCGAAGCACACCGTCGGTCACGGTCGCGACCTCGGCGCTGACCAGGGGCGACGAAGAGATCGAGTAGTACCGGGGCTGCAGCGCCGGCAGCATGTCGAGGTACACCGCGAACGGCAGCGTGCAGGCGTCGAAGCGCTCCAGCAGGTCCAGCACCGACACGTTCGGCTCTCGGACCTGCTGCCGGAATCGCGCGTGCGCCTCATCGTCGTCGCCGACGAGCGCGAGCATTTCCGCCTGCTGTGCGGGGTCTTCGGTGTACCGGGCCATGGTCTCGATGTCCGCGCGGGTGGCGGTGGCCTGCAGCTCGACGCAGGTGCCGAGGATCCCGAGCAGCGGCGCTGGCTCGTCGAGCGGCAGGTGGGTGTGCACGCCGGACGTGGCCACGATCGTGAGGTACATGCCCGCGTCGAGATCGAACCGGTTCATGACGCGGCGGATCAGCTGCAGGCTGTTGCGCGGCAGCACGCCGAGGTGATCCCCGGAGCGGTAGTGCACGCCCGCCGGGAGCCGGACCTCGACGTGCCGGGTCGACCGCACGCCGGGCGTTCCGTCGGCGGTGAGCTCGACGTTCGCGAGCACCTGCGCGGGCAGCGCGTCGTAGGACTGCACGACGGGGTTGGTCAGTTGCCGGTTGACCATCGAGATCGACAGCCGCGGGCCGGTGTCCGCCTTCGGGGCCGCGTCGACCGGCAAGCCGAGCGCCGACGAGAGGTCGGTCCAGACGGTGTCGTGCCAGGCGCGGTACTCGCCGTCGAAGTCGGCGTGCGCGTTGCCCGCGCCGCGCGGATGCATGCGGCGGGCGCCGTGCCGCTCGAGCTCGGCGTCCAGCAGCGTGGGCACCGCCTGGTACGTCGCCGCCCAGTCGGTGTCGCCGCAGCCGAACACCGAGTACGACACGCTGCGCAGCGCGTCCGCGGGCAGCGCCGGGTTCTTCAGATAGCCGACCGTGTTCACCGCGTTCTCCGGCGGCTCACCGTTGTAGGAGGAGCAGACCACCAGCACCGCGCCGGCCTTCGGCAGGTCCTCGAGATGGTCGTCCAGCGCACCCACCGTGACGTCGAAGCCGCGCTCGTTGCCCTCCCGGCCCAGCTTGTTCGCGATGCCCTCCGCGGTCCCGAGATTGGACCCGAACATCACCAGCAGCGGGGTGCCGTGGCCGGAGGCGGTGGGCAGCGGTGCGGAGTCCGATGCCCCGTCCGGCGTGGCGGCACTGGCGGCCGCAGCCGATTGACGGGGAAGGCGGAGTGGGGCGGCCCGATCGGTGCGGGGGCGGACCTCGATCCAGAAGTCGTCCGGCTTCACGGTCAGCGTCGCCTTCGTGTGCAGCTGGTAGTTCCGCGAATCGACGAACTCGAAGCGCTGCAGCAGCATGCCGAGCACCAGCGTCGCCTCCTGCAGGGCGAACTGACGGCCGATGCACGCGCGCAGGCCCGTGCCGAACGGCCGGTACGCCGTCGGCGGCACGGACTTGATCCGCTCCGGCGCGAAATGGTCGGGGTCGAACTCCTCGGCGTCCTCGCCCCAGACGCTCCGGTCCCGGTGCAGCATGGGCGTCAGCACCGACACCCCGAGGCCCTGCGGGAGGGCGTATTTCCCCGCGACGACGGTGTCCTGCCTGGGCATTCGCGTGAACATCGGCGCCGTCGGCCACAAACGCAGCGACTCGTCCAGCACCTGACGGACGTACGCCAGACGTCGCACCTGCTCGTAGTCGGGCTCCGCGTCGCCGCCCAGCACCTCGTCGACCTCGGCCCTGGCCCTGGCCGCGTACTCCGGGTTGTTCAGCAGGTAGTAGATGCGCGAAGGACAAGAGTCCGCTGGTGGTCTCGTGACCCGCGACGAGGAACGTGATGCACTGCGCGACGATGTTCTCGTCCGACAGCTTCTCGCCGCTCTGCTTGTCGACGCCGGTGAGCATCCTGCCCAGCATGTCGGTGTTCTCCGCGGCGTCGCCGCGCTGCCGGCGGTGGTCGATGAGCGACTTCACCAGGCTGACCATGAATTCCTGGTCCTCGCGAAACTGCCGCCTGGCCTGGATGCGCAGCTTGCGCTGGAGGGGCAGCTCCCGCACCTCCTTCTGCTGCTCGACCAGGGTGCGCACCATGGCCGCGACGAAGGGGTGCGGCGTGTCCCGGTAGAACGAGTTGAACCGGAAGTCGAACCCGCACAACGCGATGGTGTCCAGCGTGAGCGCCGTCATGTCCTGCGGGACGTTGACCTCGTCGCCGGGATTCAGCCGGGACCACTTGTCCGTCAGCTGTCCCGCGATGTCCAGCATCCGCGGCATGTACTCGCGCATCGCCTCCTGGCTGAACGGCGCCATGAGGATGTTGTGCGCGCGCCGCCAGAGCGGGTCGCTGGTGTCGCTGGTGAACAGGCCGCCCTCCGCGGATCCGCCCGGTTGCCGCAGCCCCGGACCGACCTGCTTGTCGAAGCGCTGATCGTCACAGATCTCCTCGACCAGGTCGGCGCCGGACACGATGAGCCGGGGGCCACCCCCAGGCATCGTGAGCCTGAAGATCGGCCCGTACTCGCGAGCCATCACCATGAAGCCCTCGATGGGATTGTGCGTGTCGATGTCCAGCAGGTTGCCCAGCACAGGGATGCCGTGGGGACCCGGGAGTTCGTCGATCGTCACCGTCATTGGAGGACCTCAGCACCTTCGTCCAGGGGCCCGCGCCCGCCGACCCGACGAGGGACACCCTAGAACGAAGCGCGCAATTCCGAGACGTGATCGAACCGACCCGACTGCATCGAACCGCCGCCAGCGCTGGCGTTGCTAGAGGTGGTCTGGTGGCCGAACGACGTCACGGCCGATCATCAAGTCGATGATCGCGCCGCCGATTGCGGCTCGCCGAGGGCTGCGACCTGGTCTCATTCAGTGAGCGAGTCTCGCCTACAGTTCGCCATCTGACCGGCGGCAGCATGCGAGGAGGCCCGGGTCCAGGTCCGCGCGTCCAACATGACCGGCATCTGTGCGGTCGCCGGCCGCCCGGCCAGGGATCACGTCCGCGCCCGGCCGCGGTTCCGGGGGGATTGGTCAGTCGGGCTGGACGTCGCCCTCGGTCAGGCCCACCAGGACCCCGGTGGTTCCCCGGCGCTTCTTGCCCTTCGGCCCGAACTCGACCGCGCAGGTCGTCCCATCCCAGGTCTGGTGGGCGTCAACCACTTTCCCGGGCCAGCCATGCTTGACGACGGTGCGCCGACCACGGTGAATGTCACGGGCCGCATGGACAGCGCTCAACGTCTGGAGGGTCATCGGTGACTCCCTGATCGCGGACGGTGACGCAGAGCCTGCCGGACCGCCCAGCAACATAGGGACCACCAGTGGGGACATCACCCTCGACGCCGCCTCGCCTGGCGACGCGGCGACGGAATAGGTTGATCTTGCTGCGGTCCCGGACCATCCAACCGGCAGCAATGAGTTGGCGGTCCTTCAGCACCCTTTGCGCGCTGCTCGGCCGCCGGCGGCCACTGTTCGCTGTCGGGCTCGGGGGCGTCACTTCACGTGGCCGGGGGCTTGTCAATAAGTCAACGTGGCCGGCGAGAGACGCTTGCGTCCTCGCCTCGATCTCGGTCGCCGTGATCCTTTGGCCTACTTGGGCGAGTCCAGCCGCGGCGTCTTGAGGTCCAGGAACTCCGGCGGGCCGACGGCCAGGGCCATCATCTTGTCCATGGCTTCCTGCGCCTCGGGAGGCATCTCCTTGGCTTCGCCCTCGCGTGCCTCCGCCTCGGACTTGAAGTAGATGACCATGGTCCACTTGCCCTCGTCGTGAGTCACCGTCACGCTTCCGAGGATGTCCGGGCGGAGTGCCCGCATGTCAGGCTGGTCGGCCATCACCTGTTGCGCTCGGACCGGGTCGCTCACCTGACCGATCATCACCTGGACGAAGCCAGCGGTGTCGGGATCGCCGGACGTTTCCAGCCTGACGTCATTGCTGTCCTGGAACGTGGCCTCGCCGTCAAACAGCTTCTCCATCTCAGCCCACCACGTGCCCTGCTCGGGCTTCTCGCTGTTGGCCCTGGCCGCTTCCTCGGATTCGAAGCGAACCAGCACAAAGAGCTGGCCATCGTCGGTGACGCCGCTGGTGGACCCAAGCCAGCCAGTAGCGGTGGGTCCGAGTTCCTTCATCCAGCGGTCGACGACGGGCAGAACAGCGTCTGGATCCGAGACCTTGCCCCTGATGATCTGCGCGAACATGCAAGCCTCCCAGGTCGTAGAGCGAACCGGACAAGTCAACCGCCATCGGGCGTGGCCTGCCACCGCTAGAAGCCAAAGCCAGCCAACGGCCCGTCAGATCGCGGGTGATGGTGCTGCAGGTGCTGCCTGAGGCCCACCACCGACGATCGCCGCGACCATGGGCTAGTCATCGCGAACTGCCCGATGCCCAACCAAGCGACCGCCGGCTGCTCGGAAGATGTGCACCGACGACCACGTAATGCGCTTGCCGGTCGACTCGACCCCACGAGGACTTGGCACGTCATACAAGCCCCGACGCGATCCGGACGCTGCGTGAGCGCCTTGGGAGCGGCGGCGGAACTCGCGCGGCACCGCACACATCGACGTCGTGAGCACCCCGCAGATCTCCGCGATCCAGGCCGTCGCGGCTTTCTACGCCACCCGCACCGAGGCCCGAATCGCGGGTCACCCGGTTCCGCGGTGCGCGGCGCCGACGGCGCTGCGGCGCGACTCGGTGGCACCGGACGGCACCACGGGCACGTTCTTCTGGCTGCAGCGTGGGACCGTCGTCCAGGCTTGCGCCGGGCTGCTGCCAGGTCCGGCCACCGCCTTGACCACCGCCCAGGCCGTCACGGCACCCGGGACCGTCGCGGTCGCCGTCAACCCGGCGACACTGCGCGCCATGCAATCCGCGCTGGGCCGCTGTCGGGCGGACCCGACAGGATGCGGAGCAACGGATCCGGCACACCGCCCGCATCGTTCAGGACGCCGGCGCGGCTGCGATGTCCTCCCTGGTGGTGGTGCTCACCGAGGCGCTGACCCGCAGGTTCTACCTGGGCTGCGACCCCACCGACACCCGCTGCTGGCGCACGGCGTTCGGCCTCGGGCCCCGACCCGGCCGCGCTGGCCGAGTTGCTCGCCGCGACCCACCGCGACGACACCGCCCGCCGGTACGGCCACCAGTCCGGGACCCGTTCCGGGCGATGCTGATGGCCGAGCAGACCGCCGTCGACGCGGTGCACCACAGTTACACGTCCAGTCCAGCGCCGCCACCGCGTGGAAGGCGGCCGAGAAGATCGGCGAAGCATGGGATTCCCCCACCAGAACAGACGTCCTGCTGCGGCACCGGCACCTGCTGGACGGGACGGTGCTCCGCTCGACGCCGCATCCGGCCACGTCGAGGCGCTGCTGTCCCTGCCGGTCATGATCAAGACGGGCATCGTCGTGGTCATGCCGGACGACGACCGCACAGCCGACCTCGGTTCTACGCCCCGCTGACCGCCGCGAGCATGACCGGCGACCGCCTCACAGGGTCGTTCACCGAGCAGCGCGGCGCGGTCCGCTCGCACGGCATGTTGCGGGACGCCGCCACCTCGAAAACCTCCGTGCTGGTCACCACCGAGCCATACCTGGGCAGCACACCCCGGGTGCACGGCGGCAGGTGGCGAAACCCGGACGCAGCCGGCCGCCTAGGGGCAGTCGCCGCCGCGCCGTCAGGTGCCGCTCGACGTCGTCCTCGCCGGAGCGTCATGACAGCACGGCACCGGCATCAAGAACACTGACCGGTGCCTTTGCTCGCGCTGCTGGGTGTGCCGTGGCCGCTGGTGCGGGCCGTCGCCAACCGCCGTGGCCGGACTTCTGTCGGGTTCGGCCCGCCGGTGGCTCAGGCCGTTGAACCGTCGATCAGGTCGACGGTGCCCATCGGATCGTCCACGTCCAGGATCAGTCGGGCGTAGGACTCGTCAAGTAATTCGATGACGACAGCCTTGCTGGCATCGCGGACGTCCCAGAACACCTTTTCGCCATCCGTGTGCCAGGTGCCTCCGGCGAATACTCCGGGGATATGGGTGCCGCGAGCCCTCACGCCTTTCGGCCTCGCGGCGGTGTCAGGACTTGCCATCGTTGCCCCGCGAACGTGGGTCAAGGGCACCGAGATTGAGTTTTTCAAAGCCCAGACCTTGTGCATGCCGTCGAGTTCCACTCGCAATTCGCCGCCTTCGATGGTGACGCGTGCCATGATCTTTGCTCCTGACTGATCTGCCGTTGCGAGGCGGCACAGCGGAGGGCAGGAGTCGGCGTCCGGGGGCGCTCCGCCGGCCCAGGCATGATCCTGCTCCTGGATCGTGCAGACATCCAATCTGGACCGGTTCACCGGCAGGCGGGACGACGACAACATGCCCGGGAAACGCGCCTTGCGTGCTTCGCTGCGGACGAGTCTGTACGCGATCGTCGCAGGAATGATCGACGGTGATCCGCCGCTTGCAAAGGACACAAACCACAGATTGGCGTTCACGCTGGACGCCGACGCGGCGCGTGGCATGCGTCAGGATCTCACGCGAACCCAGCCGCGGGCCCGAGGTCCGCAACGGGATCCGGGATCAACAATCGGTTCCGTCGGAGCCGAGGTCGGCGCTTTCGCCCAAGTTGCCCGGGTGGCGGCGTCAACCCGTAGCGCGAGATCACATCGGGCAGCCACTCGGGTTCTTCAAACTGCAGGCCGTACCTGGTGGCGAGAGCGCCGATCTCAGCGAGGTCCGGTGCAGTCGAGCATCTCGGCCGACTCCCGGAAGGAGTTCTCGAACCCCGCAGGGCTGATGATCTCGATTATCCGCGCAGGCAATCCGCTGACGTTCCACGTCGCATGCAGCTCACCGCGCGGCTTGGTGATGTACCCACCTGGGCCCGGCCGGGACCAAGGTGTCGGTGTTCGACGAGACGATCGTGCGGATCGTGGAGCTGACGACACGGACGCCTTGCGTCCGCCGCCTCCGGCGGGGACTGACGGCCATGCTTCTCTCGTCCCGCGAGCCGACCGTCCTGCGGCGCTGCCTCGACAACCGCGGGCATCACGAGCTCATGCTGGTGTGGGCCCCGGTGGCGTCCAGTTCGACCCGTCCGGTGAAGCTTCCCGCGAAGGCGCGTGTTGCGGGACGGCTCAAAGCGTCCACCGGCTCCGCACGCACTGGCGACGCTGCGATGAGAAATCTGTGGCGGGGACGCCCAGGGTGCCGGCCACTGGGCAGGCTGACTTCTGTGTGACACCCGATTGGCAAGTGGCGGCCCAGGTGGTGACGCACGGCCGGGTCCAGAATCGGTCGACGGTGCGCAGTCGCCTGGTCCGCTGACGCGAAGCTTTACCTGGAGACTGGTGTTCGGCAAGCTCGAGTCCGCGTTCGGAGCAACCACGGCGAAAGCCAGGCAGGAGACCACCATGTCAACAACCATGTCCGCGGCCGACACGAAGAGGGCCGCGAACCCGCCGAGTGCCGGCGACGCCGTCTACGCCCTGGGGCTCGTCGGCGCGTTGGTGTACTTCTGGCAGCGTGCCGATACGCCCGGCGGGCACCTCCTGGCGATCCCCAAGGCCTTGGTCTGGCCGGCGTTCCTTGTCTACAGGGCGTTCCGTCGCCTCCCCGACTGATCGCGTACGGTCCGGTTGTCGAACCCGGCGCCTCTGCCGACGACACCTACCAGCTGATCTCCCCTACGGCCGTTGAACGAGCGGCCGCTGTTCCCAAACTCGAACCGCCCGCCGATCGACTGGCCAGGCGCTTCCCCGGCGTCGATGCTGGCCGAGGTCCTCGTGGGCGCGGCACCCGCACCGTCGTTGCAGCATCAGATCCCGGGCAAGACTCGCCCAGCGCTCCGCGCACGTGGCAACCTCTGGTGGGCACAGCGGGATCGCGCTCCACTGCACGCACGAATTCATTGGGAACATCGATGATCCTCGTTGACCGTCAACGACCTCGATTACGTCAGCAGCATCAATACTCGCAGGTCAACGGCTACTCCGCCGTCAGTCCGCATCTTCGAGCGACACACACGCGCATTGCTACGATTCAGAGGGTTGGTGGTTTCGAATCCCTCCGGGCGCGCTTTCCGCAGCGCGTCCTGTCTCGGGCAAAGTGAGTGATGCGGCTCGCACCTGAGTTGATGAGGTCCAGGTGTCGCATCTCTAGCCGAGCTCTAACCGTCCATAGCGTTTACAAAGATGGACGCCACTGAGCAAGCGGCCCGGCCGCGATCTCGCCGGTTCTTGCCTGTTGGTAAGGGCAGTCGAGCTGGGCGAACGTGATTGCGAGACCTACGATCCTCTCGCGGTCGCCGGTGTTGATCGCGGCGGCGCGCTCGACGATGGCGGTCGCGATCGGGTTGTCGCGCACGGCGTGCCGGCTCCGTTCGATGCGCGCCGACGCGTCGGGGTGCTGGTCGAGTACGGCGGCCTCGACCCACAATGCGGCATACCACGGCATCCACTGCCGGCTGCCGATGTAACGGAACAGCTCGGAGTCGTCAATGTCGGTCGCAAGTCGCCGTGCCGCCTCAGCCGGGTCGTTGCGATGGAGCGCGAGCAGGCCGTCGAACACGACGGGCCAACCCCGCTGGTATCCGGCGAGTTCCTCGGCGTCGACGCCGAGGTCGATCGTCAGCCGTACCCACGTCGCCCGGCGGTCGTCATCCCCACGCATGCCGTGCACCATCGCAACGGCGTAGGAGGTGCGTGCCAGGTTCGGCGCGACCGGTCGTCCTGCCCGCTCCCAGCCGGTGCGGAAGCGCTCTCCGGTTCGGACGACATCGTCGAAGTGTCCGGCCAGTGCGTCGACCAGCAGGCGCCGGGACATGGCCAGGTGATCCTCGTCGCGGTAGAAGGGCAGGCCGGCGAGCGTCTGCGCGTGGGCGGCGGCGCCGGCCAGATCGCCTGCGCCGAGGTCGACCTCCGCGGCCATGAGGTGGCCATCGGCGAATTCGAATCCGCTGAGCGGGCCGACCGCGAGTTCCTCGAGCAGATCGAGCCGCCTGCGCGTGACCCGCACCGCCGCGGCGATGTCGTCGTCGACGAGGCAGGCGAGGGTCAACAGGTCCAGAGCGATGCTGTGGAGGATTCCGTCGCCGGCCCGCTCGGCCAGCTCGGCGATTCGTTGGGAGCCGCCGACGGCGGGACCGTCGCTGAACTCGGCCACCGCGAGCGCCGCCTGGGCGAGCGGCGAGCCGTCCGAGAGGGCCCGGGCTTCGGCGACCAGCATGTTTGCTTCGGCTCGCGAGTGGGTTGTGGCCATGATCCCCGGCGCACGGTTGATGTACATCGCCATCGTCGCCAGGTCCCGCGCCGCGCCGGATCGGTCCCCGACCGAGGCCGCTGCGTCGGCCGCCGTTCGGTACAGCCGCAGCGCGTCGTCGCCGACGAAGCGGCTCGCTGCCGAACCGGCGGCCAGCCTCAGGTAGGCCACCCGCCCGGCCACCGTCGCGGCGAGATCGGCGGCCTGCTCGTACCGCCGCTGTGCCTGAGCCGGCCTTCCGCGGACGAACAGCAGCCCGGCAAGCTCGCCGGCCAACGTCGCAGCCCGCGCCCGTCGGCTTTCGTCGCCGGCGCACCATATGACGGCGGCACCGACATCGTCGGCGACTCGGTCGAACCTGTCGCACCAGGCCTGGTCGATGTCGGCTGTATCGGACCGGCGAAGCGCGGCGACGGCCACCCGGCACCATCGCTCATGGCCGGCCCGGGCCTGGTCCAGCTCACCAGCCCGCTCCAGCTCCTCGACACCGAACTGGCGGATCGTCTCCAACGCCCGGTATCTCGTCGGCGTGCCGGGCTCGACGACGAGCAGGCTGTGTTCGGCCAGGCGGGCCAAGCTGTCGATGATCTCCGCGCGATCGCGGCCGGACCCGGCGACGGCGCAAGCGGCGTCGTTGTCGAACCATGAGGCGAACACGGCGACCCGGCGCAACAGCGCCTGATCGTCGGGCCCGAGAAGGTCGTAACTCCAGCGGATGGCCTGGCGCAGCGAGCCGTGCCGATCGCTCCCACGGATGCCGGAGGTGAGGAACCGCAGCCGCTGGTCGAGGCCCGATTCCAGCCCGTCGAGGCCGAGCGCGGCGAACCGGGCCGCGGCCAGCTCGATGGCCAGCGCGATGCCGTCCAGCGCCCGGCACAGCGCCGCCACCCGCACCGCATCCGGCACGTCGGGCTCGCCCGTCGCGGAGGCTACCCGGGCGGCGAACAGATCGACAGCATCGCCACCGCCGCCGATGACCGACAGCCCGGGGACGACATACACCCGCTCATACGGTAGAAGTAGCCGGGTCCGGCTCGTTGCCAGCACTGTGATCTCGGGACAGCCCGCGATGATCCGCTCGACGCAGCCCCTGACGCCGTCGAGCACATGCTCGCAGTTGTCGATGACGAGCAGTGCGTCCCGGTCGGCGAGCGAGGCAACCAGCGCGAGATCGACCGAAACTGTCCGCTGCTCGGGAACACCGACCGTCTCGGCAACTGCCGCGGTGACCAACGCCGGGTCCGTCAGGTGGACGAGGTCCGCGAACCACACGCCGTCGCGGCGGGCCGAGGCCATTTCTGCCGCGACGCTGAGCGCGAGCCTGGTCTTGCCGATCCCGCCCGGACCGGTCGCGGTGACCATGCGGTGCTCAGCGAGCGCCGCAAGCAGCGCGGCCCGCTCGGCCGTGCGACCGACGAACGGGGTAACGGGGAGTGGCAGCTCGCGCCGACCGGACTGGACGAGAAGGCCAGGAATGGCCTCGGCGTGCCGGGCCAAGCTGCGGCGATCGGCGAGTTGCAGCTTCCGCAGCATCGACGATATGTGGCTCTCGACGGTGCGCGTGGAGATGAACAGAGCGTCAGCGATCTGCGCGTTCGTCAGGTGCCGGGCGATCAGCGCCAGGACCTCTGCCTCCCGCGCCGTCACCTCGGTGCCTTGTCCCGGACCCACCGGCGTCACGCGTCAATTGTCGGCTCCGCCGCTGCGATCCCGGTAGGCCGATGAGAAACACCGCCGTCCGTGCCAGGCACCGACGTTCGAAATCCGCGCTGGGCACGGATGTGCCGCATGGTCCAGCACCGCGAACCTCGACTCGGAGCGGATCCGCCGCCCGCATCGACCACAGTGGAGGAGCACGACCATGACGACCATCGAGAACGCCGTCCGCAACGGGGTCGACACCGCGACCCTGTTCGCCACGCTCGACGCCGTGAAAGGCGACGCCGACCTCGCAAAGTTCCAGTTCCGGGCGACCAACCGATGGCTGTCCGGAACTCACAACCAGTCGACCATCTACGGCTACCGCGGCGCCAAGCAGGAGCTGACCCACCGAGAAGCGTTCACCTTCGACGCCGACCACCCACCGGTGCTGGTCGGGTCGGACAACGGCCCGACGCCCGTCGAATACCTGCTGCACGCCCTTGCCGCGTGCCTCACCGCGGGCATCGCGAACGTCGCAGCGGCTCGCGGTGTCACCCTCACCGACGTCTCCTCGACCGTTGAAGGCGACATCGACCTGCTCGGCATCCTCGGACTGTCGGACCAGGTCCGCAACGGCTACCAGCAGATCAAGGTCAGCTTCGTCGTCCGCGGTGACGACCCGGACAAACTCCGCCACATCGTCGAACAGTCGCAGCGCCGCTCCGCCGTGTTCGACGTCATCACCAACGGCGTGCCCGTATCGATCGACGTCGACGCCGGCTGACCCACGGCCCCGCCGCCGCGACACCGGCATCAGTTCAGGAGACGACCATGGAACCGAGCAACGGCAACGACCCCATCTACGACGTGGTGATCGTCGGCGCTCGCGCGGCCGGCGCGGCCACCGCTCACCTGCTCGCACGATTCGGGCTGCAGGTGCTCCTCGTCGACCGCGGTCGATACGGCAGCGACACCCTCTCCACGCACGCACTGATGCGTGGCGGCGTCCTGCAACTCTCCCGATGGGGGCTGCTCGACCAGATCATCTCCGCCGGAACACCCGCGGTACGTCGAACAACTTTCCGCTACGCCAACGCCGTCGTACCGATCACCGTCAAGTCGTCCTACGGCGTGGATGCCCTGTACGCGCCGCGGCGTACCATCCTCGACCCGATCCTCGTCGACGCGGCCGCGGCCGCCGGCGTCCATGTGCAATTCGGCATCACCGTGACCGACGTAGCCCGACATCGCCATGGCAACGTCAGCGGCATCATCGGCCGGACTCGTGACGGCCAGCCGCTCCACGTTCGAGCCCGAATCGTCGTGGGCGCGGACGGGATCCGCTCGACCGTCGCCGAGCGCGTCCACGCACGCTACGAACGCCTCGGCACCTCGGCCGCCGCCATGACCTACGGCTACTGGACGGGCCTGGCTGCCGAGGGCTACGAATGGAACTTCCGCCCCAACGCCGCGTCCGGAGTCGTACCGACGAACGACGGCCGGGCATGCGTGTACGCCAGCGCCTCACCCCGCCGCGTCGGCCGGGGCGGCATCGAAGCGCTCAACCGAATAGTCGCTGATTCGTCTCCAGACCTCGCCGCCCGGCTCGCCCTCGCCACCCCGCCACCCGCACTGCGCACCTTCACCGGCCGACCCGGCCATCTCCGACGATCGTGGGGTCACGGCTGGGCGTTGGTCGGCGATGCGGGCTACTTCAAGGATCCACTCACCGCACACGGGCTGACAGACGCGTTGCGCGACGCCGAACTGCTCGCCCGGGCGATCGTCGCCGTCATCGTGGACGGTGCCGACGAACGCGACGCATTGGCCGGGTACCAAAGAACACGCGACGCACTTTCCAGCACATACTTCGACCTCACCGACATGATCGCCGGACATCACTGGACCGACGAGGAGATCCCCGACCTGCTCCTTCGCGTCCACGCCGCGATGGGAGACGAAGTCGAGGCCCTTGCCGCGCTGTCCCCGCTGCCACCCTTCGCGGCCCAACCGCAAACGCTCGGCCCGCGGTCCGACACCGATCGACGTGCGGCGCGCGCAGACGCCGCTAGCGGACGCCGGCCGCAAGTGTTCGGGCGCCGTGTCGGCACAGCGCAAAGCCCATGACCCACTACCGAATACTCGTTCGATCGCAAGCAACCTGCTCCGGCGGTGCCGAGGCGCTCGTCAGTGGCCGGCGTCGGTACGCCCCGACCACAAGGTCCGGCCGGTAGAGGACGAACCCGCAGAGCGTGCACCCAGGCGCTCCGCGTGCCGGGCGACCTCTGCGCCGACGGCACCGCGGGGCGAGCTCGCCGGCGCTGATGGCAGGGGCACCACCCGTCTCGCAAGCCGCGGCCACCTGGTGCCGTCGCGACGTCGATTACGCCCGTGTGTGCCGCAGTGGACCGATGTACGGCCGAGGTAGACGGCGGGGTGTATTCAGTCCCACTTCCGAACAGGCGAAACATTGAAATCCGTTTTGCTCAACGGCAGGCTCTCGGCCATTTGTGTCTTAATCGGTACAGACTTCCGTTCGCCTGTTGACGGAGCGTAGGGTCGTCCCCAACCTAGGGGTGGTCGCGTTTCCGAAATTCAATCCACGATGTATTGAGCGCTGCCCCAGTTCCGACAAACCCAGTTCCGTGACGGACGCTGAGCGAAGGAGCATGTTCACCGGGCCCATCGCCGCCGGGCCTGTAAAGGACTAGTCGCGCGTCCCGCGTTGAGTCGCATCCCGGCACTGCGGAAGATGACGAGCGCCGATCAGAAATGCGCGTGATGGTCAATCCGCCACCGAACCTAAACTGGGAGCACTGATGCGAATCGAGTCCGTTCGGAAGCCGCGCCGCCGTGTCTTGACCGTTTTGCTGCTGTTCATTGCGTCGATGATTGCTGGGTCCACCGGATCAGCTGCCACGGCAGCGACAATATATCAATACTCGCTCCGCGGGGAGACGGTCTACACCGAATTCAGCAATTTCGACGGCTGCACGTCCAACTATGCCCAAGTCTTCGCCACCAACGGCCAGACACGGGTCTCGAACGGCAAAACATTCACTTCGTTCCTGAATGTGAATTTTTCGCAGTCGGATTACTGTAATATGACGGTGCTGTATGCCTCCGCCGCCAGTTCGCTGCAGCCCGGCGAGTTAGTTGTTGACAACAAGCTTGGCTCCGCTACTTTGAACGCAACGGTGACAGTGACTGGCTACCTGTACGACTACTCCAGTGGGGTCGAGTCCCCGGTCCTGTTGATGACACTGGACTTCACTTGACCTGGTCGGCTACCGGTGGTCCCTATGCGGAAAAGGGCGTTAGCAGGAGCACTTCCCCTGACGGCGCCAAGACCATATATCGGTATGACGGCACCAGGTGGCTGGCCTCCGCCACAGGCGACATCGTGGTCGGCTCCTACGGGGATTTCGCCATTGAACCCGCATATGACGCCGTCATCGATTCGAACAAGAATGCGACCCTTTCGATCACCAAGTAGACGCGACCTTACAGTGATGAACTCCCGTTGGCTGAGCAGACGATAAGACGCGGTCGTCGGAGACTTCTTCGCCCGCGTTCTTCTTGCGACCCACGCTCTCTGACCGGCCGCGGCAATGGCCACTGTCTCAGTGAGATCGGGCAGCGTGACCGAGAATTGGCGGGATCTGTCGCACGGCGGCGGGCCGGACGTCGACCTGGTCCCCGAATCCCAACTGAGTAGTGATGTTTCCACCGATTCGCCCCGTGATCGAGGTATCAGAGGCTGCGTGCCGGATTGCTGCGATGACGTCAATCTGATTCACACCGGATCGCGCGACCGCGTAAGCATCAGCCGGTCCGTCGAGACGGGACGATCGCGTGGAAGGGCACGATGCCGCAGCGCTGGAACTCGGCCACCTTGGCGAAGCTCACCCGCATAACCCGCCCCAGGCGCGTTTCCGCGACGCCGAGTTGGCCCGTTAGGCGCCTCGCAATGCGATGGTGAAGCGGCGCCAGGGCTCTGGCGCATCCCAGTTGAAGGCCACCGCCGCGCGGTCGTCGCAGCAATCGGCTCAGATCGGCCCGCGCTGCGGATCCCCGTTGTCGTGCCTGACGGTGCAGACCCCGTCCACGACCGTGCGCACAGGCAGGGTTGCCAGCGCTTCCGGACCGACCTCCGCTGCCGCTGCGGCCTCCCAGTCCGCGTCGGCCACGCTGCGCAGGTCCGCAGGAAACAGGTGGGTTTAGACGGACAACGTGATTTGGGGGAGGCCTGCCAAAGCATGGCTCGCACGCCGTCAACGGAGGCCGGATACTGATGATTGCTGTGAGCCGAAAGATGCGCTCAGAGCCGGCAGGCGTCTTCGGCGTGAGAGTCGCTGCCGGGCCTGTTCGAGCGATTGCGGAACGGAGCGGAGCGATGGCTGACGTGACGCTGCCCCCCATCGGAGCCACCAATACGGTGGTGACGAAGGACGGTCGTGATCTCGCCTATATCGAGTTCGGCGACCCGGGGTGGCCGCTGGTCATCCACAACCATGGTGGACCTGGCAGTCGTCTCGAAGGCGTACTGCTGGCGAGCGCTGCGACGGCGAACCGGTTGCGACTCGTCTGCGTCGACCGGCCGGGATTCGGACGGTCGAGTCCGCAGCAAGGTCGTACCTACCAAGGCTGGGCCGAGGATCTTGTCGCCCTCGCGGATGCCTTGGGATATGAGCAGTTCGGTGTCAGCGGATGGTCAGAAGGCGGACCGTGGCCCCTCGGCGCAGCGGCGTACATCGACCCGAGTCGGCTTCGCCACGTCACGTCCGTCGCGGGCGGAGACTACGGCACGTTCGGCGACAACTGGGCGGCGCAGTACCTCGACAAGGCGGACCGGCTCGGCGGGGCGCTCGCGCTCCACCACAAGCTCGCGTTCCATCTCATGTACGAGATGATCGCGTTGGACGCCGTGCATTTCCGGAAGTCCTACGTGAGAACGTTGATGAAGGTCGTCAACGACTACGACCGGGACATCCTGGCGCAGCCTGCGGTGGCGAGCGCCTTCGCGGACGAGTCCGCCGAATGCTTCGCCCAGGGGGCCGGAGGGCTCATCGACGACTCCGACCTTCTCTATCGCCGGTGGGATTTCGACGTGGCGACCATCACGCGCCGCGTCCACATCTGGCAGGGAACGGATGACCGCCTCGTACCTCTCCCCATCAACAAGAGGGTGGCCGACGCGATGCCGGGAGCCGTGTGGCATGAGGTCGAGGGCGCGGGTCACTTCGTGGCCGTCGGGGAAGCGGACAACATCTTCGCGGTCGCTGCAGCCGACTTGGGAGGCGCCGGCCGAGATGGCCAGTGACGCCGCAGTGTGCCGAAGTCGTGCGGGTCAGCGGGGCCAGACCGAGCCACCTGACCGCCGGGGTCGAAGACGTCCCGCGCAGAAGTTGCTGTTGCTAACAGGGTCTGGCTGACGAGACGTCGCACTGAACGCAATCGTCCTGGTTGACGCTCTGCGCGCAGTCGGTCAAATTCACGGTGAACGCCTGGCTTCCGTGCGTGTCGTTTCTTGGATACGCCCCGGCGAACTCCTACATCTGACATTGCCTGGTGTTCGCACTGAAGGCGGACGCCGAACGGCTGCAGATGCGACGCGCCGTGACCCGGCCGCTGGGCACAGCCGGCGCATCGCAGTCGTGAGCCTCAAGGGTGGTGTCGGCAAGACCACCACCACCACGGTCTGTTTCGGTTCCGCATTGGCGACGCATCGGGGAGATCGCATCGTCGCCGTGGACGGAAACCCCGACGCCCGAACACTCGCGGAGCGGATGCGTGCGAGGAATCCGGCGACAATCCGCGATCTCATCGAAGCCGCGGGATCGATTGACGCGTGCACCGACATGCGGATGTTCACCTCCCAGCGGGGAAATACAGCTGACGGACGATGTAGTCGTCCGTCTCCGGACCGATCCTGAAGTGCCCTCCCTTCCCCGTGTCGAGCAGCGAGCCGAAGGCGCTGGCGAGTCGAAACGCGGGGTGCACCACCAATTGATCGTCCCGTCGGTGGCGACCAACGCCGCGGTCTGCAAGTCGCCGATGGGGCCGTGCTCGGCGATCGGCGGGCAACTGTCCACAGACACTCTCCAGGCCATCAACGATCCTCCATCATGCTTGCGGGCGACCGCGCAAGGGCGGTCTCCGTCGTCAGGTGCCGTTGCTCCGAAGCAAAGGCGCCGGGTGGATCTCTGAGTACCCCCGAGCGGACGCGCCCTGAAGCAGGGCAACGCCACACCAGGACCGTCCAGAGAGCACTGCCGTCGAACCGGGGCGTGACGACCTGTGCGTTGCTGGACATGCTCGATTCCACGATCCGGCCGCCGGCGAATCAGCGTAGGTCGGGCCCTAGAACCACCGAGAATCTAATGGAGCGAACCACATCCAGGTAAAGTTCCGGTGAACGCCACGATTCGCCCGTTCGTCGTCCCGGATCGGTGCGAGCATGACGATGGCCCATGCTGAGGCTAGCCGTCTGCCTCGTCGGAGCCCTCTTGTGCGGACTGGAGGAAGCTTGCGTTTCTCACCGTCCTCAACCCGTAGAGCGGAGTGCCGGGGTCACGCGTAGAGCCGACACCGAACCAGCCGAGCCCCCTGTGGCATCGGCCACCCGCGCCGCACCGATCGATGCGTGGTTGTGTGTTGGGTCTGAACAATCGGGTTCGATTTGTCGATCCGCGGGACCGGGACCGGCCGTAGATTCCGCCCTCAAAAGCGCCGACGAGGATTTCTTGCGCTTGCCCGGGAGATCTCATTCAACGCAGAGCTCAGGAAATCTGCTCCAATCTGGCGGCCCGTTGTATCCACGAAGCGGAAACGATGATCCGCTGTCTCGGACGGAGAGCTGGATGGGTACATCGCCGTGCCTTTCCAGTGCGATCGACGGACAGAGGGTTCGGGGATCGAGATGAAGGCGACCGAGGCGGGCCGGTTTCGACGCCGCGATAGGACGAAGCGGTGGACCAGCACATGGAACAAACGACAAGAAATGGGCCGCGGGAGTCGTTCCCGCGGCCCATTCCGGTCGTGCTGTGCCAGGTCAGGCGTTGACCCGGGCGGTAGTGATTGGGTCAGGCGGCGACTCGCATGTTTTCGTCCTCGGCTTCGGCGGCGGCCCTCTCGACCGGGCCGAAGGTTTCCTTGGTGACCAGGGTGGCGATCAGGCCGATGAGGCCGTAGAGGCAGAACAGGGCGGCGGCGCCCATCCAGCCCCAGCTCGAGTACAGCAGGGTGACCACGAACGGGGTGAACCCGGAGACGACCGCGGAGAACTGGTAGGCCATCGAGGCGCCGGAGGAGCGGGTGTTGGCGTTGAAGAGCTCGGGGAACCAGGAGCCCTGGGCGCCGGCCAGGCTGTTCTGGCAGACGGCGTAGGCGATGACCACCGCGATCACGATGAGCACCGCGACGCCGGTGTTGACCAGCAGGAACATCGGGAACGCGAAGACCACCATGACCAGCGTGCCGAACAGGTAGATCGGTCGGCGGCCTACTCTGTCGGTGGCCTTGCCCCAGTTGTAGGTGGCGAAGATGCCGATCGCCGAGGCCACGCAGATGGCGACCAAGGTCAGGGTGTTGTCGGCCAGCTTCTCGGTCTTGAGGTAGGACAGCATGAAGGTGATGGCCACGGCGTAGCCGGCGGTCTCCGCGACGCGCAGGCCGATGCCGCGCACGATGTTGCGCCAGTCGTCGCGGATGACCTGGGTGATCGGGTTCTTGACGATCTCGCCGCGGGCCTTGACCTCTTCGAACACGGGGGACTCGGGGATCTTGGAGCGGATGATCAGGCCGACGATGACCAGCACGATGGACAGCAGGAACGGCACGCGCCACGCCCAGGTGCCGGGCAGGTGGACCGAGACCAGGAAGACCAGGTTGGCCAGCAGCAGTCCGACGGGGAAGCCGGCCTGCACGATGCCGGTGTATTTGCCCTTGGTGCGCCAGGGGGCGTGTTCGTAGGTCATCAGGATGGCGCCGCCCCATTCGGCGCCGTAGGCCAGGCCCTGGATGACGCGGACGAGGACGAGCAGGATGCCGGCCCAGATACCGACGCTCGCGTAGGTGGGCAGCAGACCGATAAAGAAGGTGGCCAGGCCCATCAGCATCAGGCTGGCGACGAGAACGGGTTTGCGGCCGATCTTGTCGCCCAGGTACCCGCCGATCACGCCGCCCAGCGGGCGAACCGCGAAGCCGACGCCCAGGGTGGCGAACGACAGCAGGGTTCCGGTGAGCGGGTCACCGGAGGGGAAGAAGTCGGTGCTGAAGTACAGCGCCGCCGCCGTGCCGTAGCCGATGAAGTCGTAGGCCTCGATCGTGGCGCCGATACCGGAACTGATGGCCACCTTTCGAGAACTGGTCGTCCCGTGGGCGCTGCCCTCTAGGGAGTGCGAATGAGACTGGGAGGTGCTCACCGTCGAGGCTCCAATCTGTCCGCCGCTCTGCGGACAACGGTCTTCGCTGACCGACGGCCCCGCAAGGCCCGACCGGCTCACTGTTGACTGTCAACAATGATGTACGAACTATGACCGATGTCCCGGGCACTGTCAACAGTCAACAGTCGAGCATTTTTGCGCCCGCGGGCTGAGAGCGGCATTGACGCCGGCAGGAGCCGGCGGGCGCTGCAGACACGTTGCGCACGATGCTGGGCGATCGTGGTGCGACGGAGACGTAGCAGGACGCTTGCCGTCCACTCCTGCCAACGACAGAGCCGAGGTTCGGCTGAGGATGCTGCGGTGAGGCGGTAGTGCCGGATCGGAATCAGGCGCTGCGCGGGGAGCCCTGCCTGTCCCGGCCGAGCAGGTTCTGGGCGGCCTCCGCCATGTGCTCGTCGACGGCGGTTCGGGCCGTGGCAGGGTCGCCGGTGGCGATCGCGTCAACCACCATCTGGTGGCGGGGCACGGACATGTTGGTCAGCGCACGGTCCGCGCCGGCGAACATGATCGACATCCGGATCGAGCCGGCCAGGGCCTCCCAGGTACGCACCAGCGTTGGGTTTCCGGTGAGTTCGCACAGCAGCTTGTGGAAGCTCATGTCGACCTCGACCATGTGGTTGATCGATCCGCTTGCCGCGTCGAGCGCGTTCAAGGCGGCTTGAAGTCGGTTGACTGAGGCGGCGCGGTCGTCGCGGCCACTGACGACGAACGCGGCCAAGCCTTCCAGTGCGGCGCGGACCGCGAACATATCGACGATCTCGGCGTCGGTCAGGGTGCGGACGGTGAGCCGGCCCCGATCCCCAGCCTCGACCAGGCCTTCCTGCTGCAGCTGACGCAGGGCCTCCCGCAGAGTGCCGCGGGAGATGCCCAAGACGGCGGAGAGCTCCGTTTCGACGAGACGCGCTCCCGGCGCAATCTCACCGGAAGTGACCGCATTGCGCAGCTGGTCCAGCGCCTGTTCTCGCAAGCTCGTCTTGGCCAGCCCGCCTAGGCTCGCGCTCAGTTCCAGTCCGCTGCCGGTGCCCGCCATCGCCGATCCCTTTCCTTTTGCGCCACCATACGTGTTGATCGCCAGCAGTTGACTGTCAACACCCCGTGCCGGGCCGCCGTGACGGAAAGTCGTTGTGCGCTTCCGGCTGTGCGATGACAAGCGGCCAGTCCTTCCACGGCGGCGCGGACGGCGACTACGTCAAGGACCTCGGCGTCGGTCCACGTGCGGACGCCAGCCCGCGCTCACCCGCCTCGACCAGACCCTCGTGCTCCAACTGCTGCAACGCCTCCCGTAGCGTGCCGCGGGAGATGCCAAGGGCGGCCGACAGTTCCGTCTCGACCAAGCGGGGTTCCGGGGCGATCTCCCCGAGGTCACTGCCCCACGCAGGACATCCATAGCGCGTTCCCGCAGGCTGGTCCGATTCAGTTCGACCAGGCTGCCGCCCAGTCCGACTCGTTCGCCGTCATCGACTTTGCCTCCTTCCGTATTTCTGCACTCCACCTGTTGACTGTTAACAGTCAACATGCCACGATGGTCGGACTCGGCCACCGCGGCCCGGGAGGTCCTCGTTCGCGGTGTCCATCCACAGCGTCTCGCCCGTCGCGGCGGCCGGCCCCGCAGGAGGAATCATGAGCAGTTCGCAGCGCACCGCAGTCATCACCGGGGTGGGGGCCGAGCGTGGCATCGGCCGGGCCACCGCGCATCGTTTCGCCCGGGATGGCTGGGCGATTGTCGGCCTGGATCTGGATGGTGAGGCCGCGGAGAAGCTGGCGGGTGAGCTGACCGAGCGGTACGGGGTGCCCGCGTTCGGCGCCGGCGTGGACGTGGCCAGCGAGGAGTCCGTGCTCGCGGTTCGGGACGCGGTGAAGGCGGCAGACCTGCCCACCGTCGGCGCCGTGCTGAACATCGCCGGGATCACCTCGCCGGTGCCGTTCCTGGAGACAACCCTCGAGCTGTGGAACCGGATCTTCGCGGTCAATGTGACCGGCACCTACCTCGTCACGAAGGCGTTCCTGCCGGAGATGATCGAGGGCGGCTACGGCCGGGTGCTCAACATGTCTTCGGTGTCCGCCCAGCAGGGTGGCGGGGTGTTCGGCAAGACCCCGTACTCCTCGGCCAAAGCCGCCGTCCTCGGGTTCACCAAGGCGCTGGCCCGGGAGCTCGGCCCGACCGGGATCACCGTGAACGCCCTCACCCCCGGCGCGGTGGACACCGACATCCGGGTGCACGGCACCACCCCGGAGATCGAGGAGTCCATCGTGCGGAGCATCCCACTGGGCCGGCAGGCCTCTGTCGACGATGTCACCGCCCTGTTCGCGTTCCTCGCCTCCGAGGACGCCGGGTACCTGACCGGCACCACGCAGAACGTCAACGGCGGCTCCTACTTCTCCTGACCCGCCGCAGATCTCATCCCCCCGACACGAAGGAATCCGCAATGACGCAGACAGTTGACCGGGGCACCCGGGTGGCCGACCTGGCCGCCGCCGCCGACCGGATCCGCCACCACATCCTGGACATGGGTGAGGTGCAGGGCCAGGGTTACGTCGGCCAGGGCCTGGGCTTCGCCGACGTGCTCGCCGTGATCTACAAGGACCTCGCCACCTACCGGCCCGAGAGACCCGGAGTGGGTCGACCGCGACCGGGTGCTGCTGTCCATGGGCCACTACGCAATCGCCGAGTACGCCGCTTTGGCCGAGGCCGGCATCCTCCCCGTCGAAGAGCTGGAGACCTACGGCTCGGACGACTCCCGGCTGCCGATGTCCGGCATGGCGACCTACACCCCGGGCATGGAGATCTCCGGTGGCTCGCTGGGCCACGGCCTCGGCGTCGCCGTCGGCATGGCGCTGGGCCTGCGGTTCCAGCGCAACACCGCCCGGGTGATCAACATGATGAGCGACGGCGAGCTGGACGAGGGCTCCACCTGGGAGGCGGCGATGGCCGCGTCCCACCACAGCCTGGGCAACCTGCTGTGCGTCGTCGACATGAACGGACTGCAGGCCGACGGCCCCACCGCCGGCGTGCTGCGTCTGGAACCGGTCGAGGCCAAGTGGGAGGCGTTCGGGTGGCGCACGGTCCGGGTCGACGGCAACGACATCAACGCCCTGATCGAGGCGTTCGAATCCGTGCCGCCCGGTGACCAGCCCGCCGTGGTGCATCTGCGACACCCACATCGGGCGTGGCGTGCCGTTCCTGGAGACCCGGGAGAAGGCGCACTTCATCCGCATCGACGAACACGAATGGGACCTCGCCCGCCAGGCGCTGCGCGCCGCCAACCCCGCCGGGAGCAACTGATCATGACCACCACCCCCACCAACGCCCTCACCGACGCCGCCGCGGCCGCCGCGGATGCTGAGGTCAAGCCGAACAAGCCGGTCAAGGCCAAGACCTCGGCGATGATCGCCAGCATCGCCGAACCCGGGCAGAAGACGACCCCGGCCCCGTTCGGGCACGCGCTGGTTGCGCTGGCCGAGCAGAACCCGAATGTGGTCGGCCTGTCCGCGGACCTGGCGAAGTACACCGACATGCACATCTTCCGGGACCGCTTCCCGGAACGGTTCTTTCAGGTCGGCATGGCCGAGCAGGTGCTGCTCGGCGCGGCCGCCGGGCTGGCCGAGACCGGGCTGATCCCGTTCGTGTCCACCTACTCGGTGTTCGCCGCCCGCCGCGCCTACGACTTCCTGTGCCTGGACATCGCCGAACCGAACCTGAACGTCAACGTGGTCGGCGGGCTGCCCGGTCTCACCACCGGGTACGGCCCCAGCCACCAGGCCACCGAGGACATCGCGATCTTCCGCGGCATGCCGAACCTGACCATCGTCGACCCTTGCGACTCGGTCGACATCGAGCAGGCCGTCCCACAGCTTGCCGCCGCCGACGGGCCGTCCTACCTGCGGCTGCTGCGCGGCAACGTGCCCACCGTCCTGGACGAATACGACTACACCTTCGAACTGGGCAAGGCAAAGGTCCTGCGCGGCGGGAATGACGTGGTGCTCATCTCCAGTGGCCTGATGACCATGCGGGCGCTGCTCGCCGCGAAAGCGCTAGCGGCGCACAGGGTCGACGTCGCCGTGGTGCACACGCCGACCATCAAGCCGTTCGACGCCGAGACCGTCCTGCGGGAGCTGAACACCGACCGGCTCGCGCTCACCCTGGAGAACCACACCATCCGCGGCGGCCTGTTCGAAACCGTCGCCTCCGCAGCGGTTCTCGGCGGCGTGCACCAGAAGATCCTGCCCGTCGCCCTACCCGACGCGTTCCTGGACGCCGGCGCCCTGCCCACCCTTCACCAGCGGTACGGGTTGGACGTCGACAGCATCGTCACGAAGGTTCTCGCCGGCCTGAGGTAACCCCTCGCCTGGATACCCACCCGCGCACGCTCTGGCCCGGACCACACTGGTTCGGGCCGGAGCGCTGTGCAGCCTGCCGGCACCCTTCAGCTTCCCTCCGACCCCGCGTCCCCGGGCGACCGCGCCGATTCGCCGAACGCTGTCCGATGTCGACCGGGGCGCTAACCAGCCAGAGTCGTACGGATTCAGCCAGGAGTCTTCCGGATCCAGGGTGGAAAGACGAAAACGAACGCGCCGACATCGCAAGAGCAACCGACCGAGCTGACAGGCTTTTTCGCAGAATCAACCGCACACCGACCAGGAGCCTGGCACATGACACACTCGACGCCAACCGCGCCCGCCGTGGCAAAGGACGAACACGAGGTGCACTCAGCGTCCGGCGACAGCATCTACGTTTCCCGGCTGCTCACCGACCGGGCTATGGAGCACCTGCGGGCCCTCGGACATCCGTATCAGGTCGGAACGGAAGCGCCGCCGACCCGATCCGAACTCGAGAACGGCCTTCGGGGCGCCGCGGCCGCGGTCATCACCCTCACCGAGAGGGTCGATGCCGACCTGCTGGCAGCAGCCGCCGGGTTCGGCCTCAAGGTCATCGCGAACGTCGCCGTCGGCTACGACAACATCGACGTGCCGGCCGCCGCCGCAGCCGGCGTCGCCGTCACCAACACCCCTGGCGTCCTCGACCGAGCCACCGCCGACCACACCTTCGCCCTGATCCTGGCCGCCACTCGGCGCATCGCCGAGGGCGACCGTCTCATCCGCTCCGGTCAACCGTGGACTTGGGGACCGCGGATGCTCGTCGGCCTTGACCTCAGCGCCGGCGCCACTCTCGGCATTCTCGGCTACGGCCGCATCGGTCGCGCCGTCGCCCAACGGGCGCGGGCGTTCGACATGACCGTGCTGGCCACCTCGCGACGGCAAACCACCGGACTGAACCAGGACGGAGTCAACGTGGTCAGCACCGAAACCCTGCTCGCCACCAGCGATGTGGTGTCCGTCCACACTCCACTCACCCCGGACACGCGCCACATCATCGACGCCGCCGCACTGCGCGCCATGAAACCCAGCGCCTACCTCATCAACACCGCACGCGGCGGTGTCGTCGACGAAACCGCGCTGATCGCCGCCCTGCACGAAGGTCGACTTCGTGGTGCTGCCCTCGACGTGTTCGAAGGAGAACCTCGGGTGAACCCAGCACTGCTCGACGCGCCCGGCCTTGTCCTCACTCCGCACACCGCCAGCGCTGGCGAAGCAACCCGAGACGCCATGGGCATCCTCGCCCTCGACAACGCAGCGGCCGTGCTGTCGGGAAACCCTCCCCTCAGCCCCGTCCCCGGCTCCTTTGGTTGATTCACTCGCGCAGGACGTGCGAGCCGCCACCCTCATGCCCGGCGACTACGAGCGGGGTCGTCTCCTACAACAGGGACGACTGGTCCGTCTTGGTCGCCGATGGCTCGGGCATGGACGACGTCCCGCTCGGCGCGGATCAGTCGGCGCCGCTTCCTGCCGGCGCCGAGCTCGAGGCCCAGATTCGCTTCCTGGTGCCGTCCGGACCGACGACGCTGGAGCTGGCGGAAGTGTGGAATCGGCTGGCGACGTGGCCCATCCCGGGATGAGAGGAACCTAGAGCGTCGCCGGCTCACGCACGACGATCCGTCGTCGTGGACGTGCAGGGATGTGTCGAGATCGAAGGATCCGGCGTCACCGACCGGCCGGCCCCCAGCAGCCCGGGTTGACTCATGGGGACCCACTAGTTAAGTTCTTAACTAATGACTGACCCCGCCCTCTCCCGGATCGCAGATAGTCCTGCGTTCAAGCTGCACCAGGCCACCGCGCTGGTGGATCGCGTCGCCGACAGGTACTTGCACGAGCACCACGGCATCCACTACTCGGGCTTTGTCGTACTGCTCGCCGTTGGCACTGCCCACCAGCCGACTCAGCGCGCCCTCGCCGACAGCCTGAACGTTTCGCGAGCGTCGATCACCCAACGACTTGGTCAGCTCATCGCCGATGGGCTGGTCGAGACATGCAGGCACGCCGGCGATGGGCGGGCGAAGATCGTGTCGCTGACCGAGAAGGGCAGTGAATTGCTTCAACGAGCCTGGAATGGACTCGAGTCCCACCAGGACGGGTTGGATCGACGAGTGGATGAGCACGCGCTCGTCCAGCAATTGAACCAGCTGATCGAGAATGCTCTCGAGATTCTGGATCAGCCGCGGAGGGACGAACCGCGATGAGGTCGCGCGAGTTCAGCGTCGGAGCAGGGGACACCGTGCTCTTCCTGCACTCGTCGAACACGGCCGGCTGGATGTGGGGTGAGCAACTTCCGGCGTTCACCGAGCACCATCTCCTTGTCCCCGATCTCCCCGGTTTCGGTGAGAACAACGATCTTGAATGGCGCTCATCGGCCGACACCGCCGATCGGCTCGCGACGCTGATCGCACAGCGCGCCCCGGATCGAGTGCATGTTGTGGGGCTGTCCCTCGGGGCGAGCGTGGCCCTTGAACTGGCTGCGCGCCATCCCGATCGAGTGGCCTCATTGTTCCTGGCCAGCGCCGTTCTGGTGCCGCCGAGCCTGACGGCCAGAGTCTCCAGCAGGATGATGCTCGCGTTGTGGAATCAACCCAGCTACTGGCGCGGCACGGGTCGCTCGTACGGCCTGGAGGGCGACGATCTGGACCTCTTCGTCGCGACGGGCGCAGGTATCAAACGCAGCACAGCGCGCCGGATCTACCAGGAGTTCCTGCCGGGAACTGACCGCGCGAAGCTCATTGGGATCACCGTCCCCACACTCTGCGTCGCGGGCGCGAAAGACGCTGCCTTCGTCCGAGTGAAGTCGATGCGTTACTTGCTGTCGGCAATGCCGAGCGCTCGGTGCGCGATCGCCCCGGGCGTGCACCATCACTGGAATGTCGAGGACGCGGCGCTTTTCAACCGCGTCGCGCTCGACTGGATCCACGCACGCAGACTCGCAGAAGGGCTGCAAGCACAGCAGGCGGTTTCATAGTCCGCGGAAACACCGGAGACCATCCATAACGCCGAACCGAGGCCTACGAGCCCCTCACCGAGCGTCCCGGTCGACCCGAGGTCTGCCAGGAGGCCGCAACTTTGGCCACCCGTCGCAGTGTGGTGATGGCCGAGCCGGGCGAGCACCAGAGAGCAGCCTCGACTGCCAACGGGTCGAGTGTCAGTCGGTCGGCAGATCCGCCAAAGACCCGCACTGGCCCTCGGCCGCGACGTCGACCACCGTTGAGCCGGACAGGACGAGCTCCATCACACCGACGTCGACGAGTCGGTCATCACCGGCCACTCGGGCTGTCCGGACGCCTGTCTCGTGAGGACCTTGACTCATTCAAGGAATCGATGAGCAGTGTTGGCGCTCGAGCCTGCGCCTGATTCTGGCCGTTGTTCGATGGATGCGGCGAGCGTATGTCGCCCAGGCTTGGAATCCTCCGACGAGATCGGTTGCCCTGCTGAGGCCCAGCGCTCGCAGCGTCGCGGCGGCGAGGCTGGAGGCAAAGCCTTCGTTGCAGATCAGGATGATCCGCTGGTTCTGGTCGGTGATTTCGGCGATGTGGTGCGCGCCGGTGATGTCCATCCGCCACTCGAGGACGTTGCGGTCGATCACCAGGGCGCGAGGCATGTCGCCGTCACGAACCCGCTGTTCGGTCGGCCGGATATCGACCAGAATCGCACCGGCCTCGATCTCGTTTCGCAGGTTCTCCGGCGGCACTCGGTCCATCGTCGCCCGCGCCGAGAGGAGTAGGCGGTCCACCGCGCTCACCGGGTGAGTGTGGCACGCATCGCGCGAGCTGTGCCAAGCGGTGACCCGATCGGCTGATGAGCGGTCGCCGATGGCTGATCTGGTCGCGGCGTGGTCGGGTCGATGGTGTGATTCCGGTCAGGCGCCGGTCGACAAGGGCCGTCCGGTAACGCGCGACCAATCTTCGGGTCCGCCGAGCATCACCGAAACGTCGCGAAAGCCGCGCCGGTCGAGCAGGCTGGCCGCGGTGATCGCCCGTTCGCCGTGCGCGCACATCACGGTGATCGGCTTCCTCGGAACCGACGCGAACCGGCTTTGAAGTTCGCCGAGGTCGACGTGCAGCGCATCGGGGAGGTGGCCTATGGCGTACTCGTTCCGCTGACGGATGTCGAGGATCTGCCCGGCGACCACGTCGGGACCGACCAGCTGGGTGCACGAGGTGGGGTGCCCACTCGCCACCCACGCCGGGAGGCCGCCGGTCAGCTCACCCGCGAGGTGGATGTAGCCGACTTTGGCTGCCTGCCAGGCGATCTCGGTCGCATCCTGGTCGGTTCCCGAACGATGACCAGCGGCTGATCGGGCGGAACGACCCAGCCCAACCAGGTCGCGAATGCCGGGCGTAGCGGGATGGACACGGCACCGGGAATGTGGGCGGCGGCGAAGCTCTCCACCGGACGCGCGTCGACCAGTTGCGCGCCGTCCGCGAGCAGCCTGCGCACCTGGGTGACGCTGAGCCCGGGCAGGTGAGGATTGGAGCGCAGCAGGTCGGGTCCGCGCCGGTTCATTTCCGGGAGACGCGTGAAATAGCTGGGGAAGGTTCCGAGCGGCGCGAGGAGCGCCGACACGAATTCGTCCTCGTCGGCGAGCTGCAGCAAAGGGTTGGCGCTCCGCTGTTCCCCAATGGTGCTGGTGCGCGATCCCTGGACGGGTCCCGAGCAGAACGACCCGCGGCCGTGGGTGGGCCAGACCTCGACGTCATCCGGGAGGCGCGCGAGCCGCTGCAGCGACCGGTGCTGGGCGCGTGCCCACTCCGACGCGCGGGTCCTGGAGATCAGATCGGTGCGGGCGGCCCAGCCGACCAGCAGCGAACCTCCGGTGAAGACGCCGAGCGGCTTGGGTCCGTCGAGGAGCAGCAGAGACAGGTGCTCATGGGTGTGGCCAGGGGTGGCCAGGGCACGCAGCCGCAGGCCGCCGAGGTCCACCTCGTCGCCATCGCGCAGCCCGAGATGCGCCGTCGTCCGTTTGCCGTCGGCGGACGCCAAGACGCGTGCGCCCTGGGTGTGGGCCAGCTGGCGGGCCCCGGTCAGGAAATCTGCGTGCAGATGCGTGTCGGCGGCGAACGCCACCTGCAGGCCGCGGCGAGCGGTGGCCGCCGCGACGGACCGCAGGTCCAGACTCGCGTCCACGGTCAAGGCGCGGCCGTCGCCGAGATCCACCAGGTAGGCGCAGTTCCCCAGTCCCGCGTCGACCAAAGGAACGACCTCGGCCGCCATGCATCCCACCTCCCCTCACGCCACGAAACGGCACGCTTTACAAGGGTCCTACCATAATCGGTGGATGATTGGAGAATGATGGGCGACCGGGGCGCGAAGCTGGCTCTGCTCGACGAGTTCGCCCGGGTCGGCAGTGCGTTGGGCAGCGGTTCGCGGTTGGAGATCCTCGATCTGCTGGCCCAGGGTGAGCGCAGCGTGGATGCCATCGCGCGCGCTACGCACCTGCGGTTGACCACCGCGTCGGCCCACCTGAAGATCCTTCGGCAGGCCAATCTGGTCACCACACGACGTGACGGCACTCGGATCTTCTACCGGCTCGCCGGCACTGACGTCGCCGAGCTGCTCGCCACGCTCCGTTCGGTCGCAGTCCGGCATCGACCGTCGGCGCGCACCGCCCGGGACGACTACCTCGGGCCCGCGACCGAGCAGGTCAGCCGTGACGAGCTGCTGCGCCGGATCGAGGCCAAGGAGGCGGTGGTCCTGGATGTGCGTCCCGCCGTGGAGTACGCCGCCGGACACATCCCCGGTGCGGTCTCCATTCCCATCGAGGAGCTCCGCGCCCGGCTGGCCGAGCTGCCGGCGGACCAGGAGATCGTCGCGTACTGCCGCGGACGGTTCTGCGCATTCGCGCACGACGCCGTCCGACTGCTCACTGCACACGAGCGGCGGGCACTGCGGCTCGAAGACGGCATGCTCGAATGGCGGCTCGCCGACCTCCCGGTCGCGACATGACGCCCATCCGGCCCCGGTCGCTCGCCGCCGGCAAGCCCCATCACGAGGGCCTCGAACCCGTCGACTGTTTCGGTCCGGACCCCTCGATGATGTCGAAGTGGCCGGCCGCCGCGGGCGACCGTCGGCCGCCGAGCGACCGGATCGGTCCACATCAGCCGCCCGTTACGACCGGCCAGACCGCGACGCGCGCCAACCGGATGCCTCATGCGGCCCCGCCTTTTCATCAACGTCGGTTCAGCCCCCCGTCGAACCCATGCCCGCAGTGCCGAGGCCCACCGAATGCCCGGCACCTCCGACACAAACTGCGTCGTCGTCGACCCATTCTCGTCGCGCATCATCCCGAATCCGGCGATGGGCGTGGGATTTCGCGCAAGAATGTCTATCTCTTTGCTTTGCGCAGGATGCGCCCTGTTCGGTTCGCCGAACGGAGGCGCGGGACGACCGTGTCGCTAGCCGAACGTCGCGGACGACAAGTCCGCGACGCCGGCTTCTGAGTCGAGGGTGTCATCCCCCGCGGACTGTAGGTTAGCGCCTGCGTTCTAGCATCAACGAAGCACGATATTCATGTGCTGCGGCGCGGGCGTTCGGCACGACCGGTCGTCGCCCGTCCTCTCCCGCCCTGGTCACGGATTGCCCCCGGGCACCGGTCATGCGGGAGGGTTAGTGGCGTTCGTAGCGAAAATTCTTCGAGCAGAATCGATCTCGACTGTCCGGCGGTAGAACGCGAGAGAGCGTCCCGGGCCAGGTCGGACAGGCCGGGTGCGGGCCCACGTTCATGTTTGCGGTTTGTGCTTCGCACGTGACACGTGATGAGCGCTGAGCTCTCGGCCGATCCCTCGAGGGTCGACGTTGTCGACTGGCCGGACGGCATATCCTCTCGAAGCCGACGCTGCGGTCACGAAACGGTGACTCGAGTTTCAAGCCCTTGCGTCGTCCGGAATCTCGGATTCTTGAATCAGTGGGGAAGGCTCGAATGGGGGATGGGCGGCCGCACCGTGCGCCCGTCATGGGGCTGGACGAACATGCTGTAACTCCCGGCGACCGTCAGCACACTCTGGTTGAACACCTCGGGGTCCGGCTTGCCGTCCGGTTTATCCTGAGTAGTCTCAATCCCGGCTCGCCAGGGATTTCTGTGCGAGCGACTCTGCAGGGTTGCCCACCCGTTCGGGGACGCGTCGACAACTCCAGTACGAGCCGCACAGTCACTCTGCCCTGGCCCCCGTGCTCGCCCGAGCCCGGAAATTCGTGAGTGCAGGGGCAGGATGAACCGTCACCCGAACGTGCATCGGGGAAAGCACGCGACGCATCGCGGGCGGGCACGGGGGTTCGCCGCCGCCTCCGCGCGTGCCGTCACCCTGATGTCTCACCGCGCCGGCGCGCCGGCGGCGGACGGCCCGTTCGACATCGACCGCACTGTGCCCGATTCCAACACCAGCGAACTGCCCGACCCGTTCGGGAGCGCGAAGGAGCTCGGGCCGCTCAACTCGAGCACCACCCTGCGATCGTCCCCTTCGATCGCGCGGCCCGCCGGGACGTCGACGGACGGCGGACATGCGGTGGGCGGACGTCGCTGATTTTCACACAGAGGGCGACCGACCGCACGATGCCAGGTTCGCCCGCGCCGCGGAACTGGTCGTCGACCACCACGACTCTGGCATGCACTCTTTGTGACATTGGGATAGGGACTTCGATCCCGGGCCGCTGGCCCGGGCATCGGAGTTCGTGCGCAAGATCCTCATCATCGAAATGCATCGCTCCGCGCGACCACCGAAGCGGTCGTGAGCGGCGGTGACCAGGCGTTGCCGAACGGTTCGGCAGCGCCGGAAGGGACTGACATGTTCGGTGCACAACGCGTGAGTCGCAGGCGGATGCGCTTCGTCCTGCCCGCGGCCGCAGTATTGGTGTTGGGCCTCGTCGCTCCGACCGTGGCGATGGCCTCGCATCCCGAGGCGAGTCTGCCCGGGAGCAACTTCGAGATCGACGTCGACGCCAACCTGAAGGTCGACGACCCGGCGCCGCCCTCGCTGGACTGGGCGAACGTGACCGAGATCCGGGCGACCGACGCGGTGAACGGGACCGGCGACGACTCCTACGCCGGCGGCGTGAAGGAGGACACCGTCTGTCCCGGAGCAGACGACCGACTCGATCCCGCCCAACAAGAGCGACCTGTTGAGCTTCCACGTCTACGAGGAGGCCGGCCACGGCGCTCGGCCCTCAGGGCTTCCTGAACCTGGCCTGGAGCCGGGTCTCGGAACCGTCAGCGGGACGACGCTGATGGACTTCGAGTTCAACCAGTCGAGCACCGACTGCGCAAGCGGGCCGAACGTTGTCCGCACCGCCGGTGACCTGCTCATCGAGTACGCCATCGACCAGGGCGGCGCGCGCGCCGACATCACCGGGCGCACGTGGACCGGCACCGCGTGGGGGCCTGCGTTGGATCTCGACGTGAACCCAGCGCCGTCTGCGGCGGCAACCCGTGCGCGGCCGGCACGATCAACCTCACGCCGATCCCGGCCGCGGAGTCCGACGGACTGATCACTTCCGGGTTCAAGCAGGCGAGGACGTTCGGTGAGGCGCAGATCGACCTTCGCCTCCTCTTCCAGCCGAACAAGTGCGCGTCGTTCGGCAGCGCGATGCTGAAGAGCCGCTCGTCGGACGCGTTCAACTCGCAGCTGAAGGACTTCGTGGCGCCGGTCGCCATCGACCTGCAGAACTGCGGCAAGGTGATCATCCGCAAGCAGACCATCCCGGATGAGGACCCGAACACCACCCTGTTCGGCTACACGAAGACCTTCGCCACCGACCCCGTGTCGGTGAACACGTTCACGCTGACCGATGATGGTGTGAAGGACTACGGCAAGACCGTCCTGTTCGGCAGCGGCTACACCGTCACCGAGGACGTGATCCCGGCCAACTGGGCCTTCGTCAGCCTCAACTGCAGCGCCAGCACAGGGGTGACACCGTCGATCACCGGCGCGACGGTGACCTTCGCCATCGACGCCGACACCGACGTGCTCGACTGCACCTACACCAACGAACTCCAGCTGGGGGCGCTCAAGATCCTCAAGAACAGCACCAAGGGCGGGGCCGTGTCTCAGCCCGGTGCGGTGTTCTCCTACGACGGCTCGAGCGTGACTGACAACGGCACCGGCGACGAGGACCCCGACGTCGGTGAGGTGTGCGTCTCCGGTCTGTCGCTCGGCGACTACACCGTCAACGAGACCACGCCGCCGCCCGGATACGGCGACGCCGCTCGCAGTCGGACCTGACGGTGACGGTGGTCACCGGAACCAACTGCACCGACAACCAGCCGACCGGGACCGCCGTCGCGACGTTCACCAACGCCCCGCTCGCGGACATCCAGGTCAACTTCCGCGACGGCGGCTCCGGTGAGACCAGCGCCACGTCGATCACCTGCGCGAACACCGGCACGACTGCGGACACCGACTCCGGCCACCGGTTGGGACGACTCGGTGACGCACGAGGGCATCTCGATCGACCCGTCACCGCGGACGATCACCTGCACCATCGTCATCGACCCGTGACTCACGGACCGATGACCTGAGGCGCGCGGCCACGGGCGGTCGGGGATCCAACCCCGACCGCTCCGTGGCGGCCGCACTCATGCCGGCTCGACACAATCCCGCTTCGCTGGATGGTGTCGTGCATCGGCTTTGGGGACTGCTTCGAAACCGCAGGCGAAGACGAGGACCGGCGGGACATCCCGGCCAGCTGCCACGAGACGTCGGCCCTGACGATCGCGAACGGAGGCACCATCAGTAGCCCGTGATCATTTGACGGGCTCGGTCGAGCAGAGTCAAGGAACCGCACCAGGCCCTGCTCGCCGGGAATCGACGAGGGGCACACCCGGCTCGCCGGGTGTGCCCCTCGTTGGCGCGAACCGGGTGGTGGTCCCGGTCGGAGTCGCGGCGAGCCCATCAACCGGCCGGTGATCTGCTGGATCCCTGCCCCGGGAAAGCGACGGCGGTGCACGCAGTCTCGGACACCTTCGGCCCCGGACAACCACTCTCTGCTCTGAATTTCGCAGCGACTGGCGACCACGAAATTCACCAGACACGGATACACATCAGGTCGCCCGACCGCCTCTGGCCGACAATAACGGTGACTGCTCAATTCGGCGCCTGATCGTGAATTCGCGACCGCCGCGCTGGCTCCTTGTTCGCGAGGAGGCGGGCTCTCGCCCGGCGATTTCAGCGCGAATCGAGAGATCGTTCGACTGATCGCATGAAGCCGAATCTGACTGGGCCGCTCGGCAACAGACATTCGGAGGGAGCCATTCTGCGGCTCGGCCGATGCGCGGACCGAATGATGTCACATCGACGAAGAATGCGCTGAGTAGGCATCCGTCGCATAAAGTAGTTGTGGCGGAGGACGCCCGTCGGGAGTAATTTCAATTTCATCCCGATTGGAGGGCCACATGCTGTCCGCAGGCGAGATCCACGCAAACATCCCCGCGGCCGACCTCAGCCGGGCGCGCGCGTTCTACACGCAAACGCTTGGGCTCGAACCCAGCCACGAGGACGACAACACTCTGACGTTCCCGACACCCGGCGGATCGTGGTTCCAGGTCTACCTGACGTCGTACGCGGGCACGGGAAAGCACACGATCGCCCAGTGGGAGGTCGGCGATCTCGCCGCCGAGGTCGACGCATTGAAATCGAAGGGCGTCGCCTTCGAGCGCTACGACCTTCCCGGTGTCAGCTGGGACGGAGACATCGCGTCGGTGGAGGGCCTGCGGATGGCGTGGTTCCTGGACAGCGAAGGCAACGTGCTGTGCCTCGACGAACGGACCGCGGCCGCTGCGAGCTGATTCGCACACCAGGCTTCCGGGTCCGCCACTCCCGGTTCCACACGAGATCCCGTCTCGACATCGCACAGCAGAACCCGTGGAGTCCCGAAGCGCGCGGTCGTCGCCCGGGAGTATCGCGGTCCCGATGTCGTGCCGTCGTTGAGATGGAGTCCCCGCAAGTGGCCCCGGGGGAGGATCCGGGCCCGAGTGCATGCTGCCGGGGTAAACCCCGCGGACAACGCTGTGCGCGCTGGGTGGTGTTCCGCGGTGACTCGGACAATGGCATCCCGAGCTCCAGTGACTCGTCCGCGGCGGAGTGCTTCACCGTCAACCCGGTGCCCGCCGACCGTGACGACGGCAGTGACGACGTCCCCTGGGCACGGCGGTCACGGACTCGGCCACCCTGGCGCCACCCAGCCGGCGAACCCGGTCATCAACCTCACCGGTGCAGCTGGTTGCGAACGGGTCCTTTCTCGTGGCCGGTGAGCTACGACAGCAGCAACCTCGCCCAGGAGGACATCCCGGCCGGCTGCCACGAGACGTCGGTCCCGACGATCACGAATGGAGGCACCGTCCCCGGCCCGTGATCACCACCTGACGGGCTCGGTCGAGCAGAGTCTGGGAACCGCGCCAGGCCCTGCTCGCCCGCACCCCTTCGAGATCTTGCCCGGCCGGGCGTTGTGTCGTGCATCGGACACCTGCACTGCTTCGAAACCGCAGGCGAAGGCGAGGACCGGCCCGATCGATCCGGAACGCGACTAAGCTTGGTGGCTCGTCTGTTTCGGCACGAAGTCGGCGAACGGGCTGCTGCGAAACCACGTGGGGAACTGCGTGGCGAGGTCCCTCGGGCCGTCCAGTTCGAGGCGCCCGCTGCGCTTCGCGTCGTCGAAGGTCGTGCGCCGCAGGTGCAGATCGACCAGGGTGGCCGCGTCGGTGTGGCAGATGAGGTCTTCGATGTACCCGGATCCCTTGGTGCACAGCTCGGGGTTGGGCCTGCGCAGGATCATCCAGTAGTGATCGGTTGGCCTGTCGCGCAGGTCGAACCGCACGACGATCGTGCGTTGCGGAATGCGCTCGACATCAACCAGTTTCGTGGTGGCCCAGAGGACATAGCCGGGTTCGAGGTGCCGCGGCTGAATCTCCAGCCACTTCGCGCCCCATTGCCCCATGGCGTCGCAGACCGCCCGGAGTTCCAGCCCCATGTCGGTCAGCTCGTACCACGACCCCCGTCCCGTCGGGCTGGGGTGTCGCTCGATCACTCCGTGCCGCTCCAGGGTGTCCAGTCGTTGCGCCAGCAGCGCCGTGGGAATGCCCGGGGCGCCCTGCCTGATCTCATTGAAGGAGCGGCAGCCGTTGAGCAGGTTCCGGATGATGATCGGTGTCCAGCGTTCGGCGAGCAGCTCGGAGCTCCGGGCGATCGGGCAGAACTGGTCGTAGTAGCGCACCTGCCAAGGGTGCGCCCCAACCCACGGCGCGACAACTTCAATTTTTGATATTGACCGCCGGAGCGGTGCCCGGGAGTGTGGCGCCAGGACAACCGGAGCAGGAAAGGTGGTGCGCGATGATCATTTCGGGTCACCCGCACACGGTGGCACCCGGCGAGGGTCGGACCGTCGAACTCGGCGTCGTGCGCATGCGGATGCTTGCCGGCGGCGACGCCGGCACCGGTCGCGCGTTCACGCTGGCCGAGTTCAGCGGCAGCCAGGGCGCGTGGACCGTGCCGCACCTGCACCGCGCGATGGAGGAGTCGTTCTTCGTCCTGGACGGCGAGTTCACGTTCACGGTCGGCGCGGAACGCGTCGAAGCCGGGCCGGGAATGTACATCCTCGTCCCACGCGGGACGTCACACTCGATCTCAGCCGGCTCCGGTGGTGGCCGATTCCTGACGCTGATGGTTCCGGGTGGGTTGGAGGAGATGTTCTTCGAGCTGGCCGGGCTCCCACCCAACAGCATCCGGGACCCCGCCATCCGCGCCGCCGTCTCGGCGCGCTACGACTCGATCCCGGTCTGACGTGGACGTCGATCAACGCCTCGAGCAGCAGGGAATCACCCTCCCAGCGCCCCACCCGGCGGTCGCGAACTACATCATGGCGGCGCGGACCGGCTCGCTGCTCTTCCTGGCCGGTCACGGCTCGTTCATCGACGGCAAACCGGCGCACACCGGAAAACTGGGCTCCGACCTGTCCACCGAGCAGGGTCGAGTGGCCGCGGAGGTCGTCACCCTGAACCTGCTCGCGACGTTGAAAGGCGAACTCGGAGAGCTCTCCCGCGTGACTCGCGTCGTCAAGGTCGTCGTCTTCGTGAACTCCACACCGGACTTCATCGAGCAGCACCTCGTCGCGAACGGAGCAACCGACCTGCTCGAGCGAGCCTTCGGGAACAGCCGGAAGATCGGCCCGCTCAGCCGTCGGAGTGACCGCCCTTCCCCTGAACTTCGCCGTGGAGATCGAAGCCGTCATCGAAATCCGCGACTGACCGCACGGGGTGGAGCCCGCCCCCGACCGCGCGGCCCCGGGGAGGAAGGCCCGCGTCGATCGACCGACTGGACAACGGCGAATAACCACGTCCGGCAGACGTTCCCGAAACCGCGCAGCCCGCTACGACGGACCCGGGGTCCGGCCGTGCCGGGCCGTCGGAGACCGGCTACGGGCATGATGCATCAAACTGGATTGATGTACTCTGGTCGGGTGGCCACGGATCTACCGCCCGTGGATGCGACGCCGCCGGCGTTCCTGCGACTCGCTGGTGACCCGCTGCGGTGGCGGTTGCTGTCCGAACTGGCCCGCAGCGACCGGCGGGTGTCGGAGCTGACAGGGTTGGTCGGTGAGCCGCAGAACTCCGTGTCCTACCACCTGGGCCGGCTCCGTGGCGGCGGGTTGGTGTCGATGCGGCGCAGCTCGGCCGATGGCCGAGACAGCTACTACCGCATCGAGTTGGCGCGCTGCGGGCAGCTGCTCGCGGCCACCGGCGCGGCGCTGCACCCCGGACTGGGCGGTGCTCCGACCCCGGCCGCCCGCCATCGCGCGGCGCCGGTGCGGGTGCTGTTCCTCTGCACCGGCAACAGCGCCCGTTCCCAGATCGCCGAGGCCCTCCTGGCGCACGCGGCCGGTGGGCGGGTCGAGGTGGCCAGCGCGGGCAGCCAGCCCAAGCCGCTGCACCCGAACGCGGTGCGGGTCATGCGCACCTACGGCATCGACGTGACCGGTGCTCGCAGCAAGCACCTCCATGAGCTCGCCGGGCGCCGCTTCGACTACGTGATCACCCTCTGCGACAAGGTCCGCGAAGTCTGCCCGGAATTCCCCGGCCACCCGGAGTCGATCCACTGGAGCATCCCCGACCCCGCCGCCGCAGGCACCGGCCGAGCCGGCTACCCCGCCTTCCGCGCCGTCGCAGCCGACCTGCATTCCCGCATCGGATTCCTCGTCCAAGTCATCGCGCCGCCGGCAACCGCCGCGAAGGGAGACCTGCCATGACCGACATCGACGACAGCACGGTCAACGTCCGGTACCTGGTCGAGGACGTGCAAGCCGCCATCGACTTCTACACCACCCACCTCGGCTTCACCCTGCGCACGGCGCGCTGCCCGCGTTCGCCGACGTCACCCGCGGCAACCTGCGCCTGCTGCTCGCCGGACCGGCCAGCTCCGCCGCCCGGCCCATGCCCGACGGCCGCCGGCCGGTCCCGGGCGGGTGGAACCGCATCCACCTCATCGTCGACGATCTGCCCGCCGAGATCGCCCGGTTGCGCGCCGCCGGGGTCACCTTCCGCAACGACATCGTCACCGGCCGGGCGGTCAGCAGGTCCTCCTCGAAGACCCCTCCGGGAACCCGATCGAGCTGTTCGTCCCCGCAGCCTCCGAGTGACGGTGTCCGACCCGGCCGAGGATCGGTTCGATCGCCGCCCTGACCTCTTCGGTGTCAGGCGGTTTCGTCGCTGCGGGCTACCTCCGCCGCCCACAGGTCCGGCCCGAACACCTCATAGCGAATTCGCGCTCCCGGAACACCGCGCTTCAGCAGTGAGCTGCGGACGTGCCGCATGAACGGCAGCGGCCCACAGGTGAAGACCTGGATGTCCGGTGGCAGGGCAACTCGGTCGAGGTCCATCAGTCCGGGCCACGATCTGGTGTCGGACGGATCAACCTGTTCGTACCACGTGTATGCCGTGAAGTTGTCGAGCTGACGACCGACGTGAAGGACGATTTCCCTGAGCGCGTGGTCGTTCCGTGTCCGGTCGGCATGCGCCACGATCACCTGGCGTTGGGGCTGGGTCCTGCCGATGTGCTCGACGATGGGCAGCACCGTGGTGATCCCGGCGCCGGCGCTGGCCAGCAACAACGGGACGTCGGAGGAGTCGACAACGAAGTCCCCGGCTGGTGCGCTGACGTCGAGGACGGCACCGACCTCGACAACGTCGTGCAGATATCCGGAAATCTGACCGTCCGGTGCCCCGCCGGTGCCGCGGACCCGGCTCACGGTGATCTGCAATCGTGTTCCGACTGCCGTGGAGGACACGGTGTATTGACGCGGCTGGCGCTTCCCGTCGGGCAGGTCGACGAACACCGACACGTATTGGCCCGGCGTGATGGTGGGCAACGGCTGACCGTCGGCAGGTTCCAGCACCAGCGAGACGACGTCTTCGGCTTCCTCGACCCGTCGGACAAGCCGGTACGGGCGCAGCGCATGACCGGGATCGATGCCGGCTCTCTGGTAATACCGGGCCTCCTCGGCGATCAACTGAGTCGCGAACAACCAGTACACCTCGTCCCAGGCGGCGGCGACCTCGGGGGTGACAGCGTCGCCGAGCACCTCCGCGACGGCGGCGAGCAGGTGGCGACCGACGATGGTGTATTGCTCGGGAGCGATGCCCAGCGAGATGTGCTTGTACGCGATCCGGCGGAGCACATGGTCGAACGGCGGCGCATCGGGATCGATGAGCGCGACGGCGTAGGCGACCACGGACCCGGCGAGCGCTCGACTCTGCTCCCCGGTGGCCTGGTTGCCCAGGTTGAACACGCGCAGCAGTTCGGGGTGAGCGGCGAACATTCGCGGATAGAACACGGCGGTGATGGCCTCCGCGTGATCGGCCACGACGCCGGCCGTCGCCAGCACGACCGTGCGCGATTCCGGAGACAGCAGATCCGATCGATTGCTGTGCAGTGCAGAGCCGGCTGCGTTCATCGGCCACCACCCCGTGCTGTCCCGCTCTGGTCGCCCTTCCCCATCGCGGCCTGCAGGGCGGCCGCGAACGCTCGACTCGAGCGATGCACCCGTGGGGTCTTCGCGGTCCACCGCGCGCATCGATGAATGCTATCGGGTCGACCTGCTCGACGCATTTCCCGGAACGGCCATGTCGCTGCGACGGACGCGACGCATGATAGCCATCGGAATCGCTAGCCTCTCGACCAATCCGCACCATCTCCACGCATATGACAGCCAGATGCGACAGCCCTGTCAGATCTTGAAAAGACCGTCCAGAAAAGCCGGGGCGGCTCAGTCAGTTGCCCGCGGTTGCGTCGGCCGGCGCTGGGCCGGGCCGTGCGGGAATCGAGTAGGGGTGGTCGGGCGCGAGGACGGATGTGATGGCGTCGCCCATGAGGTTGTTGGGGTCGTTGACCGTTTGACCGCCGTCCACGGAGGCGGGGATGTCGGTGTTGAGCAGGATGACCACCGACGTGTCGGTGGACGGAAGGTGAATGGTCAGACTCTGGTAGCCGGGTATTCCACCGTTGTGCCCGATCCAACCGTCGACGTCGAACACCCCGAGGCCGTAGCCGATGTCCGGTGTGTCCGGCGAGAGTTGCTGCACCTGGAGGCGTTCTGCCTGGATCTGCGGCGTGAGGAGCTCACCGTCGGCCAGGGCATCTGCCCAGATCCCCAGATCCTCGAGCGTGGAGATCATGGCGCCGGACGCACCGCCCCAGGATGGGTTCCAGTCGGTGGACACCGCTTCCTGCCCGTCGCCGGTCTGCACGGTGTAGCCCTGCGGGTGCGGCTGGGGATACGCAGCGTCCAGTGGGTAGCTGGTCGATGTCATTCCCAGCGGCTCGAGGATGTTCTGCTGCAGGAACTCCGGAAGCGTCTGCCCGCTCAGCTTTTCGATCAGGATGCCGAGCAGGACCGTGTTGGTGTTGGAGTAGTTGAACGCGGTGCCGGGTTCGAACAGAGGCGGAAGGTCGGCGGCGTACGCCACCAGCTCCTCGGGTTCCCACTGCCGGTACGGATCCTCGATGAGGGCCGTCTCGAATTCGGGGGCGGCCGAATACGTTGGGATCCCGCTGCGCATCTCCGCCATGTGCCGAATGGTGACCCGGTCGCCGTTGGGCACGCCGCTGAGGTAGTTGCCGATCGGGTCGTCGAGCCCGAGCTTGCCCTGGTCGACGAGCTGGAGCACCGCGGTGACCACGAACGTCTTGGTCTCACTGCCGATGCGCATGAACATGTCGGTGGCCATGGGCTCTTGGGTCCGCTTGTCCGCGACACCGAAGGCTCGGACATAACTGCCCTGCGGCGACCACACGCCGACGATCGCCCCCGGGATGCTCGCGTCCGTCATGGTCTGCTGAACGGCGGCGTCGAGTTCGGCCACCACCGTGTCGGGCAAGGGCCCGGTCATCGACGTTGCCGACGCCGAGCCCGGGGTCACCACCGCGGAGCTTTCCGCCACCGCCGACGGGGGGGTTGACGCCGCGGTCGAGGCGTCGCCCGCGTTCGAACAGGCCGTCGGGATCAGGATCGCCGCGCACGCGGCGACGGCAAGGAACGCTCGCCGCCGGGACCGCTGAGCCCGGATCGGTGCCGGGCGGGCGGACGGAACATCGCCCGAGGTGTGTTTCCCCGTGTCGTTCCGGTCGGTCTTCATGGTCGCCGCCCTGACGCGTTGTCGCTACGAACACTCGTCCATCGGTTCCGATCGCGCAACCGTCGGTCACGCAGGGGGAGCAACAGCCATCAACCGCAATCGCGAGATCGTATTGCCGGGTGAGGATCTCGGTTCAGCTGCGGGTCGTGTCGGACCATGGTGTGCTCATCGAGTTGTTTCACATCAGCAGGACCTGGCGGATGGCCTCACCGGAATCCAGGCGGTCGAAGCCTGCGTTGATGTCGTTGAGCGCGAGGGTGCCGCTCACCAGGCGGTTCACCGGCAGCAGGCCCCGCTGGTACAGCGAGATGTAGTGCGGGATGTCGCGACCGGGCACCGAGGTTCCGATGTAGCTGCCCTTGAGCACGCGCTCCTCGGCGACCAGGGTGAGCGGGCTCAGCGGCAACGTCGCGGTGGGTGGCGGCAGCCCGGCGGTGACGGTGGTGCCGCCGCGGCGCGTGATCGTGAAGGCCAGGTCCAGCGCGGCCGGCACACCGGTGAGGTCGAAGGCGTATTCCACCCCGCCACCGCTGGCGGCCCTGATCTGCTGCGCGGCCTCCGGGTCGGTGGAGTTGACCGCGGACGTGGCGCCCAGCTCGAGCGCGAAGGCCAGTTTGTCCTCCTCGCGGTCGACCGCGACGATCGAGCGTGCCCCGGAGGCGATCGCCCCCAACATCGAGGCCAGGCCGACCCCGCCGAGACCGATGACGGCGGCGGAGGCGCCGAGCGGCATTCGGGCGGTGTTGACCACGGCACCCACCCCGGTGAGCACCGCGCAGCCGAACAGGGCGGCCTCGTCGAGCGGCAGCTCGGGATCGATCTTGACCAGTGAGCGGCGGGAAACCGTGGCGTACTCGGCGAACCCGGACACGCCGAGGTGGTGCTGCACTGGGGTGCCGTCGGTTCGGCTCAGCCGTCGGGAGCCGGACAGCAGGGTGCCCGCGGTGTTGCTGACCGCGCCCGGTTCGCACAGCGCGGGCCGGCCCTCGGTGCAGGGCTCGCAGTGCCCGCAGGAGGGCACGAACACGCAGACGACGTGATCCCCGACGGCGAGGTCCGGCGCGGCGTCCGGGCCGACCTCCTCGACGATGCCCGCGGCCTCGTGACCCAACGCCATCGGCAGCGGGCGGGGGCGGGTGCCGTTGATCACCGAGAGGTCCGAGTGGCACAGCCCGGCCGCCTTGATGCGGACGAGGACCTCCCCCGGCCCGGGCGGATCGAGGTGCAACTGCTCGATACCCAGGGGTCGCGAAGTCGCGTAGGGCGCCGCTGCCCCAGAGGACTCGAGTACGGCTGCGTTGATCGTGTGCATGCCATGACCTCCGAGTGGGGGACTCCGCGGGCGAGTATGTCAGGGGCGGACCCTGACCGATCGGTCGATCGGAACGGCGATCATGTGCACGCCGCTTCCGTCGACCGGGGCGTCCAGGGTGGAAACCAAATCTGCGGGTGAAATCTACGCGGGTTTTGTCGGCGCCACAGGTCTCGGCGTCCTTGATGAAATCCGGATGAACGAACGTCGAATGGGACACGGACCGGGCCGACGAACCGATGACCGGGGGAATCGGCCCGCGGGCAGCCAGGTGGTGCGGCTGTCGGCGGCGGTTGATCGGGAGGCACTGACGCCGGCGGAAGTCCGCCTCAGCGGATCTAGGTCATTCGGACATGACCTGATCACTATCTGGGTACTGCAGTGAAACGGCAGGCGCTGATCCCGGGAGAGTCGCTTGGCGAGGTCCGGTCGGTCCAACAAGCCGGCCGGCCGGACCGTCTGAACGTTCAGTCGCTGGCCAGCGCGCGCCGGATTGGGGGGAGCTTCCCTGTTTGGGCGACGTCGGCGGCGATGTCGTGGAGCTTGCGGTTGAGGTGTTGACTGGCAGTTCGTAGCTGGTTGAATGCCTGCTGGTTGGTGAGTTGGCCGTTGGCCATCAGCATGCCCATGGCCACGCCGATCTCACGGTTCGTCTCCAGTGCGCGGGTCAGGTGATTGGCCGTGTCCTGTCGGGCTGCTGCGAGCAGCGCCATGGAGGCGTACGCGGCGAACACCGCCCCGGTCGCAATGGATCGGTCTGTGAACGCGCTGGGGTGGGTCGCGTACAGGTTCAGCCCGGCCCGGTTCTGTTCGGTGAGGAACAGTCGATAGCTCAGGATGCTGCGGGCAGAGCTCTGATCCACGATGGCGCGAGCGAACCGCGGCCACCGGGTGTCCGTTCGCAGGTCATCAGCCACGATGAGGTTGTTGGTGATGATCGCTTCCAGACATGGCCCTTCCCGGTAGCGGTATTGCAGCTCATCCCACTCATAGGCGCGCTCATCGCTGCTAGCCGTGGTCCGCGGCCGCTGGGCTCCCTCGATCATGGTCATCGAGGCGTGTTCGGCGCCGGGTACACCGCGGACCGCGAACTCGACCAGCCGCTGCTGCGTGAGCGGCTGGTCGGCGCGGTCGGCGAGTTCAACCGCCAGCTGCCCGAATTGGTCGGCCAAGGCAGCCAGTGCATCACCGGTGCCGGTCTCATGCATGTCAGATGTCATCGGATGTCGCCGGCTCTCCGGTTGCGACGCAACGCAACCTCTCGGGTCTCACGCAGGCCATAGCGTCAACTCCCGCGAGCAACACGGGTCGATGTGGGGTGTGACCATGAACCACCGCACGAAAATACCTCCGAACCCGTCGCGATGCATCGATGGCTTGCCTCAGGCGTCCCGGTCCACGGTGCGGCGGGCGACCACCACCCCAGGGGGCAGGGAGCAGTGTCCCAGTGCAGGATCCGGGCCAGCGCTGGGCGGGGGTCGAACAGCGCCAACTCAAACCTTGACGGAGGTTCCGCCACCCGCGTCTGCGCGCTGGGTGAGTAGGAGGTCTTCGTCGGTCAACGCATCCGCCGTGCGCGCTGCCAGGAGCGCCAGTTGCAGGTCCAGGACGCCTCGCCGCTCCGGGGGCGCCACGCTGATCAGATCTTTGAGCGCGGTCCGCAGCCGGCGGGCGACTGGCGGTGATCCGCCGCCGGCCAATCGGATCTCGTCGAATGCCAGGTGGACGTAGGAGTCCCAGTCCATGACCGGTTGGACCAGCCGGACTTCGCCGCGGTCGTCCCGGAACTGACCGTCGGCGATCGGGCGTCGCGCCAGTTGGCGCAGGCAATCGTGCAGGCGGTCGATCGCCTGCACCGCTGTCATGGGGTCCTGCCATCCCGACTCGGACAGCGACCGCTCGGCGATGTCCACCAGCAGTCTCAGGCTGTACCCGACGTCCTGGTCCAGCGTTCGCTCCATGCCGAGGATCACGCCTGCGCGGGCTGCGTCGCGGTCGAGTCGGTCTGGGCTGCCGACGATTTCGCAGGATCTTGTAGACGACCATTCTCATGCCGCCGTCCGGGCGCCGGTTTCGGTCGCACCATCACTGATCGCGGCGACGCCCCTTCGCGCACCAGCGAATGCCGAACGCCCCACACGACTTTGCAGACGGGCCGCGCGTCGTGTCGTGGACGGTGTCACACAGAGGGGTTCCCGGCACGGCCAGGGCGCGAACAACACGCACGTTCGCTGCGCCACCGACGACGCGCCGATCCGAAGATGGCTCACCGGTCAGCCATCGGTCGGTGGGTGGGCGAGCAGTACGGGTCCCTCCGCGGTAATAGTCCACGTCGGCCCGTCGTCGTGCGCGGAGTCCAACTCCCGGTCGTGGAACACCACCCGCCCTTCAACCTTCGCCCCGGTTCCACGAAGAAGCGCTTCGCCGTCAGCGGTCTGCAGACCGATCGTTGTCGCACCGACGATGTCGTCGAGGTCGGTCGGTCGCTGCCCCCCGACTGCAGTGACGTCGTACGTCCGCTCGGTGTCGGTCGGATCGATACTCGCCATGACCCTGCTCCTTCCCGGTGGCCGCTCGCGCAGACACGAGCACGGTGCTTCGACGAGACGGTCAGCCTGTACACGACTCTTGATGTCGTGGCGCCGAGATCCACGGCCAGTTCGGAAATGCCGCTTCTCGCCGCTTCTCGCAGCGGAACTGCGGAGATGCCGACATTGATTGCCGAACTCTTGCTTGAGACCTCAGGGCGCAATGCCGAACGGATGCCGCGGAGAACCCGCCGGATCCGAGCGCCGGCGGGCCGCGGCCGCCATCGCGTCCCTCTGGACGCACAGCCTGAGTGCGCCACTACCAGGTCAATGACGCACAGCGCGGCGCTTGCTCAGGCTGATCCACAGCAACAGGACGATCACCGCGCCCACGAAGGAACCGATCAGCCCGGACGGCTGGAAGAAGCCTTCCTCAGCGTCCTTGCGGAACAGGAGGTAGCCGACAAACCCGCCGACGAACGAGCCGATGACGCCGAGCACGATGGTCATGAGGATCGAGATGTCTTGACGCCCAGGCACTACCAGGCGCGCGAGTGCCCCGGCGACGAGACCGACGACGAGGATACTGATGATGAGACCCAGCATGGTCTTGCCCTTCTGTTGAGGTCCGGGTCCCAGGGGCGGGTCGCTCCGCAGGGCGCCGGACGGGAATTCGGTACACCCAGTGAAGTACCCCAAAGGCTAGGCCGCCACACCCCCTAGGGGGGTACGGTGTCGTGATGGCGACTCCCGGGCCTCTCACCGTCGCGCTCGTCGACGATTACGACGTCGTGGTGATGGGTGTGGCCCGCATGCTGGATCCGTACGCCGATCGCGTGGTGATCGCCGAGCTGGACACGAACGAGCCCCTCAGCGACACCGTGGATGTCGCGCTGTACGACTCATTCGCGCAACCGGAGTCCGATCACGAGGACGTCGCCGTGCTGGTCCGAAGCCCGCAAGCGCGCCGAGTGGTGATCTACACCTGGAACTTCGATCAGCATCTCATCCAAACCGCTCTGCAGCACGGCGTTCACGGCTACCTGTCGAAAGCGCTGACCGCGCGCGAGCTCGTCGCCGCGCTCGAGGCCGTTCATCAAGGCGAAACGGTGGTCAGCGAACCGCCGATCCGCGGGCGCAGCTTTCTGGGCCTCGACTGGCCGGGCCGCAACGAGGGCCTGACGGACCGCGAATCCGAAATCCTCGCTCTGATCACACAGGGGAGGAGCAACGCGGAGGTCGCCGCGCTCACCTACCTAAGCGCCAACACCGTGAAGTCCTACATCCGGAGCCTGTACGGCAAGATCGGCGTGGCGAGCCGGACCCAGGCGGTGCTGTGGGGCGTGCGGCACGGGTTCATGCCGGACCACCACCGCATCGACCATTGGCGTGGCGGCCCGTGACGCCGGACCGGAAAGTCGATCATGATCGCCGCGCTCCGCAGCGTCGACTCACCCTCACGGTCGAAAGCCTCAACCCGAGGGGTGACGCGACAACCACCGGACATCGCCGATCGTGGACCGGGAGACATCACACGGGCGCGCGAGACCTAGGACCTACGGGCGGTCCACGTGGCTCGCAGGGTTGCCGGGTCGGCAGGCTGGTGGCTGTACTCGTTGGTGATGACAAGTCGTTCGAAGCCGGCCGCCGCCAGCGCGGTCCGAACCTGCCGGTCGGTGAAGAAGTACTGGCGGTGGAGCTCGGTGAAGGTGTCGCCATCGGCGGTCCGGGTGACGTCGATTCTTGTGTCGCACGTACGTGCGCGGACGTCCACCTCGCTGGCGATGGAGAATTCATGACCGTCCGAGTTGCCATCAACATTCGGGTTGGCGGCGGCGAAATTCATCATTGCGTCGGTGTGCAGGTCGAAAACGAGCCAGCCGCCGCTACGAAGTCGCCGGGATATGGCGTCCAGCGTCGCGCGCAACTGTGCCGGCGTGAGGTAGTTCAGCCCGTCGAATGTGGAAATTGCCGCGTCGAAGATGCCGTCGACCTTCAGGTTCGGCAGCGTCTGTTGCATCAGGGCCGCGGTCGGACCGAGGAGGCGTCGTGCTCGGGACAGCATCATGGGCGAGCTGTCCACTCCGACGACGCGGTAGCCGCGGGCAACGAGCTCCCGGGCCATCAGGCCGGTGCCGCAGCACACATCCATGACGGCGTGTACGCCGGCCTCATCTGACTGCCAGAGCTCGTGGAGGAATGAGGCCCACCGGTCGTAACAGGGATCTACGACGATCTCGTCGTAGATCCCCGCCAGCCGTGAATACGCGTCAACAACAGTCACGCGGACGCCAGCGCAAGGCGGTCAGATGCCGAGGATCTTGGCCTTGGCAGCCGTGAATTCGTCGTCGGAGAGCACACCCTGGCTGTGCAGCTGCGCCAACTCCTTCAGCTTGGCGTACGACTCGTCCTGCGGTGTGGCCGGCGGTGGGGCCTGCTGGGGCGGCGCCTGCTGAGGCGGCGCCTGCTCTTCGGCCCGCTGGTCGTACTTGCGGGCCTGACGGCGCGCGACCCGACCCGACACCGCGGTGGCCGTGCCGGCCACCACGGCCGTTCTGGTCGCCATGCGTAGGAGTCCCATGTCGATGCCTCTCTGTTCGTGGATGCTGGTGTCTACTGCCCGCTGAGGACTGCCTCAGCGACGTCTGCCGGGATGCGGATCTGGTCGATCATGACGGCGTCGGCCGCCTGAAGCGCGTCGACCATCTTGGCGGCCCAGAGGTTCTCGAACGCGATCAGCAGCGTCGAACTATTCGGCTCCAGGTCCTCGCTCACCTCTTCCGCGTCCTCTGGACCGAGCGCACCTGGTCGGATCACATCGACCCCGAGGAAGCTCGGACCAGTCTCGGCGTCCAGATCGGACGCCTCGAGCGTGGTGACGACTCCTTCCGCGTCCTTCATGACGAAGAGAAGGTCGATCACCCGGATCGTGCCGCTGTCGACCAGCTCCATCAAGGTCGGGGCTATCCGACCGGTGAACTTGTTCCCCGGAAATCCGATGATGACCACATCGACAGGGCCGACGGCCATGGTGCCTCCTCGTTGTAGCCGTTCCTCTGGGTCCAGGCTCACTACCCGGCCGCCTAGCAAGCTATCAGCGGTCCAGTCACCTGTGGCCGTTGAACGTGGTTCGGGTTGGCGTCCGACGTGCTGCGCCGACACGGCCCCGACTCGCCGAACGCACAGGGGGACGGCGCGATCGTGGCGAAGTGTTCACCTGCGTGTCGTGTGGCTACCAATACACCTGCGAGGGCCGGATCTCGACGGCGCCACCATACCGAGCGGCCGGAACGCGGGTTGCCACCTCGATCGCTGCATCGAGGTCGTCGGCCTCCAGGATGAACACGCTGCCCACCGCCTCCTTCATCCCCACGAACGGGCCGTCCGTGATCAGGGTCCTGCCACCCTCCACGCGAACGGTCGTCGCGTTCTCGGGCAGGCCCATCGGCGGGACGGAGGTGACGGCCGGCATCCGGTTGATCCCCTGGTAGTCGGCGTAGACCTGCTGCTGCTCCTCCTGGGGCAGCGCTGCCTGTCGATCGAGTGCGTCGCCCTGATAGATCAGCATGACGTACTGCATTGCTGCCTCCTCGTTGACGTTCGATCGCACTGAGACGACGGCCGATCGGCAAGATCGACAGGTTCGACACCGGAATCCTGCCCGCGCGATCCGGCGGCATCCAGTCGGGCACGCCGATTCGGATCGCGTGCGCGCCGACTACTTGACTGATTACTCTCGAGCGGTGAGGGCGGCGGTGAACACGACGTACGGCCCGCCGGAGGTCGTCAGCGTTCGGGAGGTCGACCCGCCGACCGTCGACGATCAGGACGTGCTGGTCCGGGTGCGGGCCACGACGGTCAACCGAACCGACTGCGCCTATCGGGCCGCCCGGCCGTTCTTCGTGCGGACCATGACGGGCCTGATCCGGCCGCGCCGGCACATCCTCGGCACCGAATACGCCGGAGTCGTCGAGGCTGTCGGTCGATCCGTGACGTCGCTGGCCCCCGGTGATCGGGTCTTCGGCTACAACGAGGGCGAGTTCGGTGCCCACGCCGAGTTGGTGGCGGTGCACGAGAGTGGGCCGATCGCGACCATGCCCGCCGGTGCGACCTTCACCGCCATGGCGCCGGCAACCGAGGGAGCCCACTACGCGCTGGCGATCATTCGGACGGGGCGGATCAGGCCGGGCCAGGATGTGCTGGTGTACGGCGCGACGGGCGCCATCGGGTCGGCCGCCGTCCAGCTCCTGAAGGCCATCGACGTCGGCGTCACGGCGGTCTGCGGTCCCGACCACGTCGAGCTGGTGCAGGGCCTCGGTGCCGACCGGGTGGTGGACCGGGGGACGGAGGACTTCACCCGGCTGGACCGCAGGTACGACGCGGTCGTCGACGCGGTCGGCAAGCTGACGTTCGGACGCTGCCGTCACGTCCTGAAGCCGCGCGGTCGATACCTGTCGACCGAGCTCGGGCCGTGGGCGCAGAACCTCGCGCTGGCCGTGGTGACGCCCTTGTTCGCCGGCCGGCGGGTCACCTTTCCGTACCCGCGGCAGGATCAGCAGATGGTCCGGCGCATGCGTGACCTGGTCGAATCCGGTCGCTTCCGGCCTGTGATCGACCGGCACTACTCACTCGATCGGATCGTCGACGCTTACCGCTACGCGGAGACCGGGCAGAAGGTCGGCAGTGTCGTGATCGACGACATCCCCGGCTGACCGCTCCCCGGGTGGCCGCTGTGGGCGTCCGGCGGCCGGCGTCCGGCGCCGGCGTGGCGTCGCCGGACCATTTTTTCACCTCAGCGCCACCCACGGGGGTCCGCGGGCGCCGATACTGCACATGTGCTGATTCGAGAGAACTTCCGCGAGTACCTGGACCAGCTGCTCAACGACGGCTACAGCGTGCGGCACGACGAGCACCTTTCGGACCCCGACCTGATCGATCCCGGCGGCAACCCGGTGGAGACCTGGCGCGAGGAATACCCGTATGACGAGCGGATCGACCGCGACCTGTACGAGGAGGAGAAGTACGCGCTGCAGATCGAGCTGCTGAAGTTCCAGTACTGGGCGCAGGACACGGGAACCAAGCACGTCATCCTGTTCGAGGGGCGGGACGCCGCGGGCAAGGGCGGCACCATCAAGCGGTTCATGGAGCACCTGAACCCGCGGGCGGCCAGGGTCGTCGCGCTGACCAAGCCGACCGAGACCGAGCTCGGCCAGTGGTACTTCCACCGGTACATCACGCACCTGCCCACCGCGGGGGAGATCGTGCTGTTCGACCGGTCCTGGTACAACCGAGCCGGCGTCGAGCGGGTCATGGGTTTCTGCACGGACAGCGAGTACGAGATCTTCCTGCGGCAGGCACCGCAGTTCGAGGCGATGCTGGTGGAGAGCGGTTTCTCACTCACCAAGCTCTGGTTCTCGGTGACGCAGGCCGAGCAGCGCACCAGGTTCGCGATCCGGCAGATCGACCCGGTGCGGCGGTGGAAGCTGTCGCCCATGGACATCGAATCCCTCGACCGCTGGGACAGCTACACGGCGGCGAAGGAGGCGATGATCAAGTACACGGACACCGACCACGCGCCGTGGACGTCGATCAAGAGCAACGACAAGAAGCGCGCCAGGATCAATGCGATGCGCTTCTTCCTCAACCAGTTCGACTACGAGGACAAGGATCCCGCTGTGGTCTACCCGCCCGACCCCGAGCTGGTACTGCGCGGCCGGGACTCGATCGACGACTGAACTCGCGGCGGACTCTCGCGCACGTCTGGGCGGCCTGGATCTTCTTGACCCACTTGGCATCCGAGCCGTACGTCAGGAAGAACAGGTATGAGTCGCCGCGCCGGAAGACGTTGATCGGCGTCCGGTAGGAGCGCCCGGATCGCCGCCCGCGGTGAGTGACCACGCCGAACGCCGGAAGCCAACCGGCCAGCGGCCGGATGACCGGGTCGAGGTATCGGGTCACCGCCGACCGGGACGGCCACATCCGTGTCCGAGTCATGGCGGAACCGTAGAGGACGAGGTCGGTTGCGCCGTCGGCTGATCAGGCTTCGCCGACGGGCCCGGCGGTCAGGACGCGGCGTAGCGGAGCAGAACGACGCCGGCCGCGAACGGCCTCGCCTCGATCAGACGAAGGTCGGGCAGCGGCGTGCCGTCGGGGACGAGCCGGCGGCCGCCGCCCTGGGCGGCGGGATACACGAACAGCCGGTACTCGTCGACCAGGCCGGCCCTGATCGCGGTGTGCGTGAGGGTGATGCTGCCCGTGATGACGATGTCGCGGCCCGGTTGTTCCTTGAGCGTGCGGATCTCGCTCACCGGGTCGCCCGACAGCACGGTGGTGTTCTCCCACTCGGGATCGCCGAGCGAGCGACTGATCACGAACTTCTGCTGGGCGGTCAGCGAGGCGCTGATCCCGGTGCTGTCATCGGCGAGATCGCGCCAGTATCCACGGAAGTCGGTGAAAGTCCGTCGGCCGAGCAGGAGCGCATCCGACTGCCCGTCCTGCCGGTGCATCTCCGCGGTGAGGTCCCCGGTGTCGCCCTTTCCCTGCGGGTCGAACCAGTCCCCGAGCATCTCGATCGCGCCGTCGACGGTCGCGTTCTGGGTGACGACCAGTTTGCGCACCTCGATCATCCTCTCTCTCAGTCGTTCTCGTGCGGAACGGTGCCGAGGCGCAGGACCATGGCCAGCCGCTCGAGCTGGCTCGTGGTCCCGCCGCGGCGGTTGTCGGGGGAGTCCAGGCCGTCGAGATAGGCACCCTGCTCGACGTAGGTCAGCCGGGTGCCGATCGGCCGGGTGCCGATCGGGGTGTCCTCGAAGGTGACGGTTGCGACGGAGACCGAGACGCGGCGACCCTCGACCGAGATCTCGTACGTGACGACGATCCGTTCGTCGCGGACGATGTCGCGGTACTCGGCCTCGTAGATCCACACCGGGGGCAGGCCGGGCGGGCTGCTGATCGTCTCGCGGCCACCGACCCGGAAGTCGCTGCGGTACGTCGACGCCCTCGCGGCCGCGGTGTCGGTCAGGTCGAACCAGAGCACCTTGACCGCAGGTTCAGCCCATGCGGCGAACACCCGGTCGGGCGGGTGCGGGTAGTCGCGGGTCAGGCTCCACGAACCGGTCTCCACGGTCACTGCATCGCTCGTTCGTCGAGCACCTCGCCGAGCCGGTCGAGACGCCGATCCCAGCGCTCCCGCTGCGCGGCGAACCACTCCTCGGCGGCGCGCAGCCGGCCCGGACGCAGCGTGCATGTCCGGACCCGCCCCACCTTCGAAGTGCTGATCAGGCCAGTGCTCTCGAGAACTTGGACGTGCTGCACCACCGCGGCGAGCGTCATCGGCAAAGGTTCCGCAAGCTGGGTCACCGTCGCCGGACCCTGCGCCAGGCGGTCCAGCATCGAGCGCCGACTGGGGTCGGACAGCGCGTGGAACGTCCGGTCGAGCACCGGTGAACGGTTAAGCACATGCTTGACTATACCCGCCGGGCGGCGGATCGGCCGACGTACCGCGCGCCGGCCCGCCTGCTCCTGGCGTCGCAGCCCGTGATTTGGCAGTCTGTGGTCAACGAGCCGAGGTTCAACGAGCCGAGCGAAAGGAGGTGCGTCCCGTGACAACCGTCCCCGCGCCTCCTCGTCGAGCCGGCTGACCGGCAGCCGAGGCGGCGCCGCCTGAGAGGTGGCTCCATGACCGCACATGACACGAGTTCCGACAGCAGCGACGTGGCCCGCGTGCCCGGCGTGGGTCAATTGACCCGCGCGTTCGCTTCGGTCGACGACCTGATCGTCGCCGTCCGCCCCGAGCAGTGGTCGGCCACCGACGCCCTGCACCGAGTGGACGGTGCGCGAGCTCGTCGACCATCTGATCGGGATGAACAGGGTGTTCGTCGGGCTGCTCGCCGATCAGCCCCTCCCGCTGCGGACGGGGCGCCGTATCGACGCCGATCCCGTTGCCGCGTACCGCGATTCGGCGCGCGCGCTGGCTCGCCGCGTTCGACGGGCCCGGGGTTCTCGACCGCACCTACCACGGCCCGCTCGGCGAGGCCACCGGCGCCGAGCGGCTGCAGATCCGGTTGTACGACGTCCTCGCGCACGGCTGGGATCTCGCCCAGGCCATCGGTCGCCCCGTCGACGTGCCGGAGGACCTGGCCGAGCAGGCCCTCACCTTCGTCCGCGCGCAGCTGGCCCGGCAACCCTGCGCCGGCCGGTTCGCGCCGGCCCGGATCGTCCCCGACGAGGCGCCCGCCATCGACCGGCTGGTCGCGTTCCTCGGCCGGCCCGTGCCAGACGTCCCGGCCCATCCTCGAGAATGACCCCGGAGGCCCGGCGTGCGGGCAGCCGTTCAGACGGCGGTGGCGTCCGGGGCCTGCGCCTGCTCGGTCGAGCGGGCCGGGGGCGCGCTGGTGTGCACGAAATCGCCGAGCACCGTGGCGAATCGGTCCGGCTCGTCCAGGTGCGGGAAGTGCCCGGAGCGCTCGAGGATCTCGACCCTGCTGTGGGGGAGGATCTCGCGGGCGGCGTCGATGTGGGACGACGGGATCATCCGGTCGCGGGCCCCCCACACGAGCATGACGGGCCGGGAGTCCAGGCCGGACAGCCGGTTTCGCGCGCTCACGGTCTGGCCGCCGACGTCGATGACGGAGCGGCTGGTAGCGAGGAATGCCTTGCGGGTGTCGCCGTCGGCGAGCGTGGCCAGACTCTGCCAGGCCTCGGTCGCGCTCGGGCTGAGGGCCGGCAGGCCGGTCCGCCCCCACAGTCGCAGCGCCGAGTCCCCGACGTCGTGCAACCAGCCGGAGGCGAGCACCGGCAGCACGAGTTCGCTGCCCGGCAGCGTGGCCGCCCGCAGCAGCGGATTCAGCTCGCGGCCCAGGCCGCCGCTGCTGACCAGCACGATGCGCTGGACCCGGTCGGGGAACAGGTAGGACAGTTGCATCGCGATCCCGCCGCCGAGCGAGTGACCCACGACGGTGACGGCGGAGAGATCCAGCTCGTCGAGCAGGTCGCGCAGGCTGGCCGCGTGCGCGCCGAGTGAGTAGTCGCCGACCGGTTTCGCGGAATCCCCATGGCCGAAGAGGTCGGGGGCCACCACCCGGTGGTCGACGGCGAGCCGCTCCAGCTGGGCGTCCCAGGTGCGCCGCGAGCTCATGAGCCCGTGCACCAACACGATCGCCGGCCCCTCGCCGACGTCGGTGACGGCCAGCTCGTGGCCGTGCAGGGCGACGCGCCGGGTCGCTCGGTGCATGGCCGCCTCCTGGTTACCGGTCGGTAACCCACGCTACCCGATTGCGGCGCACCGGCTCGCTCCCGGCCTCGGACCGTGCGGGAGAACGCCGCGCGCCCGCCTACGGACGCGGCGCCGGTGAACGCCCGGCTCAGTCCGCCGCCGGTCGGCTCGCGGCCACCCGGACCGGCAACCCGTCCGTCGCCTCGAGCGCGGCCTGGTCCGCGTACCGCGCGCGTGTCTCGTCGGGGGCGAAACCCTCCATCACATAGATTGTCTCGCGGTCGACGAGCCTGTCCCGAAAATGCAGGATGTCGACGAACGACATGGCGGGCGCCTCGCCGTAACGGATCTGCCCCTCGGCCACCCACGTGTCACCCGCGCCCCGGACTGACCGCACCTCGAACTCGATCCGGGCCGGGTACTGGCTCCGCCACGGGACGAAGTTCCCCTTCCCGCGGAAGATCTCGCCTGACTGCGGGAACTTCACCACGGCGTCGTCGTGATAGATCTCGGACGCGGCCGCCTCGTCCGCCCCCAGCGAGTGATTCAGGTACCTGAGGAAGGCCGACCTGGCGTCCGCGTAGTCCATACCCCCACCTCCGACCGGAAAGTCTGGCAACGTGGTGGCGCCGCCGCGAGGGATTTCGGCCGTCCCGGCGCGTGCCGCTCGGGAGTCACTCCCCGGTCGTGCCGTCGATCCGTTCCCGGAGCAGGTCCGCGTGGCCGCTGTGCCGCGCGTACTCCTCCAGCATGTGCATGGCGACCCAGCGCAGAGAGTAGGCGTCGCCGGTCCTGGCCGGGACGGTGGAGTCCAGCTCGTGCGCGGCGAGCGTGGCCCTGGAGAGTTCGCACTCGGCGTCGTACGTGGCGAGGACGGTCGCCACGTCGGCGGAGTCGAGGTTCTCGAAGTCGCCCTCCGGGTCGTCGTCGGTGTAGTAGCGGGGCGGGTTCTCGCGTCCGTCGAAGTCCGCGAACCAGCCGTGCTCGACGTCCGTCAGGTGCCGCACGAGCCCGAGCAGGGTGAGCGTGGACGGCTCGCAGGAGCGGGTTCTGAGCTGCTCGTCGGTCAGGCCGGCGCACTTCCGCAGCAGCGTCGCGCGGTGGAAGTCCAGCCACGCCGCGATCATGTCCTTCTCGCCCAGATCGCGCGCCGGGTCGGTGCGGGGGATGGCATCCGCGGCGTTCTTGGGCACGACGGCAGCATAGGGACCGGGCGTCGCCGACATGCGGCAGGTCCGGTGTCCCGGCGGCGAAGACCCGCGGGTCGGGCATCGAGCCCGGCCGGACGGGTCACCCGAAGGTGAGCGAGGCGACCATGGCGTCCAGCTGCGACTTCGTGGATTCCGACAGCTCACTCGTCGACCAGGTCGCGATGATGCCGCGCTCGCCGTTGATGTCGAGAATCCGGAACGTGTGCGGGATCCCGGGTGCCTCGAGATAAGTCAGCCGGCCCGTGTCGTCCTTCATTGCGGCGTAGACACCGCCGTAGCAGGTGGCGTAGTCCAGGTCGGCCGGTGCGGTCAGCGCGATCTCGGTCCCGCTGTAGCCGCCGATGGACACCGGCTGTGGCGCGGTGTGCGTCGCCGGCACCTGAGCCTCGAGGGCGGCAACCAGGTCGGCAACGGTCGGACCCACCGGGAGGAGCGCCTCGATCCAGTCACAACCGTCGGAATAGACATCCCATGCGCCGTCGACGACGGCCAGGGTGGCGCCCTCGGGGCCATGCAGGACGAGGTCGTCGAAGGCCGCCCATCCGGCGGGCACCGTCACCTGAAGGGGCTCCGCGAAGACGTCGAGAACGTACGTGCCGGGCTCCACGGGGATGTCGGACATCCCCCGACCAGCGTCGGCACCGAACCGGCACTCGACGCCACGGTCGCGGGTGGCGTCGACTGGCCACTCGGCGCGGAGGTACCCCCGCCGGCGCTCTGGGCGTCGGCGGTGCAGCCGGCGATGAACAGACACATGCCCAGTACCGCCGTGGACCGCCTGTCCATGACGCCTCCTTCGGGTGGAGCGTTGGTGACGAGCAGGGACGCAGCGAGCGCGATCGCAGCCGTGACCGCCGCGACCGGGATCCAGGCCGATCGCCGTGACCGACCGGGAGGATGAACGGCTTCGAGCGGTTCGCCCCACGTGGAACCGCCGTCCCCGACGACCTGCTGGACGTCGTGTCGTGGATTCACACCGTGGTCGGTGATCCGGGAAGTCTCGTGGGGATCGGGGTCGAGATTGGGGTCGTGACCGGGGTCGGTCCGGCGGCCGGGCGCGTCCGCGTCCGGGATGACGCCCGCCTCGAGTTGCCGGCCGTTGGCGCGGAGCTGGGCGAGGAGGTCAGGCATCGTCGCACCCCAGATCGCGTCGCAGCCGGGCCAGTCCTCGACGGGTCGTGGACCTGCACGTCGCCCTTCGACAGCCCCAGCAGCTGTGACACTTCGGCGAACGTCCACTCGAAACAGTGCAGGAGCATCACCACCTCGCGTTGACGTTCCGACAGCCGCTGCAACGCCCGGGGGAGCCCCGGCTCCACCCACGGCAGGTTCGCGCGTCACCGGCGGCAGGGCGGGCGTCCGGTGTCGCCGCATCCTGCGGACACGGTTCCGGCCGACCGCGAAGACGTATCCGACCGGGTCGTCCGCCGATGCCACCCGGTCCCAGTTCTCCCAGGCGAATGCCAGTGCCTCGGCGGTCGCTTCCTCGGCGAGCTCGAACCCGAACGCCGACCCGAGCGCAACGCGCAGCCGCGGTTCGGCGATCGCGACGAATTCCGCGAACTCCATCGTGACGGCTGGCGTCGGCGTCATCGATTCCCGATCACAACCATGAGTGTCCCGTGCGCGACGTCCGTAAGACAGCGCCGGCAATTGGTTCTGCGTTCCCGGTGCTCCGGCCGATTCCATCGGGGGCTGACGATCGTGCGCATCAGAAAGGAACTCGGATGGTCCGAATTGCCGGGCGATGCCTCCGAGGACGTCGCTCTCATGTGCGCCTCCGCGACGCGGATTCCGCGAGAATTGATCACCACGCGGGTATCTGAACCGTCTGCGGGCCCTCCTGTCGGCATGCCGCCGATCCGAATTGAGCGAATCTTCCGCGACAAGCAGACGCTGATCGAACAGCTCCGTGAATCGATCGCCGGGCCGCCGACCGCCGAGAAAATCGAGAATCTGGGCAACGGGCCGGTCGCCGAGCTGACACGAAACTCGGTCTGGGGATCGATCCGATGGCCGAAGGTCCTGGGTCGCCCCAGCAGCGGCGACGACACCGGTGGCTTCGTCATCACCTGTTACGCAAGGGTGTTCAAGGAACGTCGGCCCGAGGGTGACGTGTGGGAGTGGCTCCAGCATCCGCCGGCCGTTCTGTGGCCCGTCGCCGATCCCGACCCCGACGTCCATCGGGTCGCCTTCTACTCGGGATTCAGCCCACTGAACTGCTGCATCCTGAAGGCAGTCCTGGTTCCCGGCGCGTGGCCCGACCCGCCGCCGGGAAGGCGGCGCCGGATCGAACCCATCGACGGATTCCTGCTACCCCCAGGCCCCGAGACATCCCGGTTCCCTCCGCCGTTCGAAATGCCGGAACGGGGGCAGGTCTTCGTCGATCCGCAGCCCCAGGTCGGCAGCGGGACCTGCACGTGACCGGCCCGGACGAGGGGCGCGGGCGGATCGACGTCGTCCGGCGGCGGCGGACCTTCTGACCGCAGCGGCGGTGCCGCTACGGTGACCGGATGGCTGACCCGACCAGGGCCGAAACCCCGGCCGCCGAGACGCGCCCGGCCGGATCTGCCGGCGATGTCGAGCCTCAGGTCGCCGCCGGTTTTGCGGACGAGTTCGATGCCGACGCCCTCGACCCGACGGTCTGGCTTCCGCATTACCTGCCGGTCTGGAGCTCCCGGGCGGCGACCCGTGCCTCGTGGCGCATCGCGAATTCCTGCCTGGTGCTGGACATCCCGCGCGACCGGGGGCTCTGGTGCGCGGAGGATCACTCGCCGCCGATGCGACTGTCGGGGATCCAGTCCGGCAACTACTCCGGGCCGATCGGCAGCACCGTGGGTCAGCAGCCATTCCGGGACGGGCAGGCGGTGCGCGAGGAGCAACCGCGATTCGAGGGCTACCTGCCGGCCGGCGGGCGCCTCGAGATCCGCTGCCGCATGGAGGTGTCGCCCCGCTCGATGGCGGCGTTCTGGCTCGTCGGCTTCGAGGACCGGCCCGAGAGGTGCGGCGAGATCTGCCTGGTCGAGGTGTTCGGGCGGACCGTGGTGCCGGGCGAGTCGGCCGAGGTCGGCATGGGTGTGCACGCGTTCCGCGATCCCGCGCTCACCGAGGACTTCGCCGCGCCCCGGCTGCCGATCGACGTGGCGCGGTTCCACACCTACGCGGTCGAGTGGGGAGCGGACGCCGCCGCGTTCTCCGTGGACGGCCGCGAGGTTCGGCGCACCGCCCGGCCGCCGGGCTATCCGATGCAGCTGATGCTGGCGGTGTTCGACTTCCCGGAGTGGTCGAACGGCGCCGACGACGACCTCGTGCCGACGATCACCGTCGACTGGATCCGCGGCAGCGCGCCGGCATCGGCCCCCGGCTGAACCGTCACCGGTCACGACGGCCCTCGGTACGCCGCGCTGCGCCGTGCCGGTTCAGTGGACGGAAACTGCGGCCCCGGTGGTGCGAGAGCACCCCGGGGCCGCGAGCCGTCAAGTCAGGCGAGGGAGACGGCGATCTGCTCCAGCTTGTCCATCGCCTCCTGCATGCCGCCCTCCATGCCGGTCTCGATGATCATGTCGCGCACCTCCTTGCTCGAGACCTCCGTCAGCACGGTCAGTGTCGTGCGTCCGTCGGTCTCGGTGAAGGTGTAGGTGGTGAGCGCCGGGTCGTCGTCGCCGTTCGGGATGCCCTCGAACACCTCGGTGTTGACGATGCGCTCGTTGGGCACGATCTCGCGGTACTCGCCGTGGAAGGCGACCTCGAAGCCGCCGTTCGCGTTCATCACGTAGCGCCACCGTCCGCCGACCCGGAGGTCGACCTCCACGCTCGTCACCTCGCCGCGGTCGCCGCTCCACCAGCGCTTGATCAGCTCCGGGGTGACGTGCGCCTTGTAGACCAGGTGCTTCGGGGCGTTGAAGTCCCGGGTGATGAGGATCTGCGTGTCCTCCGGGAACGTCACCACCGCGGTGCCGGTCGTCGTCGTTGCTGCCATGTCACTGCTCCTGTTCTTGAAGTTCGTCCAACACCGAATCCAACAGATCGAAACGCACCGACCAGGTCCGCTCGTAGCTCTTCACCCAGTCGAAGATGGGTTTGAGCGGCTGGCCGTTGAGCCGGTAGATGCGTTGCCGCCCTTCGTCGCGTACATCCACCAGTCCCACCTCCCTGAGCACCCGCAGATGCTTGGACACCTGCGGCTGGGTGATCCCGAGCGCCGAGACGAGATCGTTCACGGGACGTCCTCCGCCGGCGAGGACGTCCAGGATCTGCCGACGCCGAGGCTCCGCGACCGCGTTGAACGCGTCCGTTGTCGTCGATGCCCGGGCCATGCACCAAACATATACCGATATAGGCATATGTCAAGAGACTTCGTCAGGGAGTGGGGGAGCAGGTGACTTCGGTGCGCCGTTTCGGTCGGTTCGGCGCACGCGCCCGTGCTGGCCCGCCGTGCACGAGATGCACCGGAGTGCCGATGCTCTCGCCGGCCTCGCGCGGTCGCGGCAGGCCGCGGCCGCGCCAGACCGGGTCGGCGCCTGGATCGAGCCGGCGTCAGGTCGCGGGTGCCGCCGTCGCGCCGAGCCGCTGCAGCATCAGCGCCTCGGCGACGACCATCCGCTCGATCTCGGCGGGATCGACGCTCTCGTTGGAGGCGTGGATCCGCGACAAGGCCGTGTCCTCGGCGCCCCAGAGGATGACGTCCGCCCGCGGGCTCGCCCTTTTCAGCGTGTTGATCAGCGGGATGGAGCCGCCGGAGCCGATGGTCTCGACGGGACGCTGAAACGACTCGGCGAGCGCCGCCTCCGCTGCCCGGACGGCGGATCCGTTCATGTCCACCTGGAACGGCCAGCCCGCCTTCAGCCTGGTGACCTCGACGTGGACCCCCCACGGCGCGGCGGCCAGGAGATGGTCGGCGAGCAGGCCGAGCTCGCGATCCGCGTCGGCGTCGGGCGCGATGCGCAGCGAGACCTTCGCGGTGGCCTGCGGGATCAGCACGTTGGACGCCTCGGCGACCCGCGGCGCGTCGAGCCCGATCACCGTCGCCGAGGGCTTCGACCACAGGCGCGACGCGAGGGAACCGGAGCCGTACAGCTGTACGCCGTCGAGCACTCCCGCGGTCTCCCGATACACCCGCTCGTCCAGGTCCGCGCCCGGCCAGTCGAACCCGGACAGGCCCGCGACGACGGTGTTGCCCGCCGCGTCGTGCAGCGTCGCGAGGATGCGGATGAGCGCGACGAGCGCATCCGGCGCCGCGCCACCGAACACCCCCGAGTGCACGGCGTGGTCGAGGGTGCGCACCGTGACGGTGCACGCGACCTCCCCGCGCAGGGCCGTGGTCAGGGCCGGCCGTCCGACCTCCTGATTGCCCATGTCGGCGACGACGAACGCGTCGCAGTCGAACAGTGTCGGATTCGCCTCGACGAAGTCCTCCAGGTGGCTGATCGTCTCCTCCTCGCCCTCGATCAGCAGGGTGACGCCGACCGGGAGCGCCGCGCCGAGGGCCTGCAGCGTTCCCGCGTGGACGATCACGCCCGACTTGTCGTCGGCGGCGCCGCGGCCGTAGATGCGGCCGTCCGCGCCCGCGCTGGGCACCCACGGGTCCGTGTCCCAGCCCTGGTCCGCGGGCGCCGGCTGCACGTCGTAGTGCGCGTACAGCAGCACCCGCGGCGCCCCTGGCGGGCCGGGGATCGTCCCGTACACCGCCGGGTAGCCGCCGGGGATCTCCAGCAACCCGACGTCGGGGGCGCCGGAGCGGCGCAGCAGGTCGACGACGGCGGCCGCCATGCGGTGGACCGGTTCGGGCGGGAAGCCGGGGAAGGCGACGGAGGGAATCGCCACCAGCGTCCGCAGCTCCCGGATCAGGTCCGGCATGCCGGCCGCCACCCGTGCGCGCACCACCGACGCATCCATGGACATCCTCTCGCCCGTCACCCGCCCGTTCCGCCCGCCGTCGGCGGAGCTTGCGGCGTCGCCCACAACCGCCGCGGTGCCGCGTCCCGATCACGGTATTGCCCGCCGGTGCGGCGCGCTCGGCGGGCCGCCCCGCCGGACGCCCGCCGAGAGCTGTTGCGGGGCAAGCTCAGAGGCCCGCGGCGGCGGGCGTCCAATGCTAGATCGCTTCATCAGCGGACCGGACCGAACTCGCTTACGGTGACCGGAGGGGAAACACGGGCGGTCGAGGAGGTGGACGCATGCCGGATCTCGGGCACGAGCCGACCTTCGGTGTCTTCCTGCCGAACCCCGTGTCGCAGACGGCGACCGTCATCCGGCTCGCCCATCTGGCCGAGCAGCACGGGCTCGACGTCATCGGCGTGCAGGACCATCCCTACAACCCCGACCTGCTGGACACATGGACGCTGCTGTCCCACCTCGCCGGTTCGACGGGGAGCATCCGGCTCTTCCCGGACGTCGCCTGCGTGCCGCTCCGGCCACCCGCGATGCTCGCCAGGGCGGCGGCGAGCCTCGACCTGCTGTCCGGCGGCCGCGTCGAGCTGGGCGTGGGCGCCGGGGCCTTCGCCGACCCGATCACCGCGATGGGCGGCCCGTCCCTGTCGCCGGGTCAGGCCGTGGACGCCCTCGACGAGGCGATCCGGATCATCCGCGCGCTCTGGACGGCCGACGCCGACGTGTCGTTCGACGGTCGGTTCCACCGGGTGACGGACCTGGCGCCCGGACCACGCCCCGCGCACGAGATCGGGATCTGGGTCGGCGGCCACCGCCCGCGGATGCTGAGCCTCGTCGCGCGGCACGGCGACGGCTGGGTCCCCTCCCAGGCGTACGTGCCCCGGCATCGCGTGGCAGAGCTGTCCGCCGAGCTGGACCGGCTGGCCGTCGAGGCCGGTCGCTCCCCGTCCGACATCGTCCGCATCTACAACATCAACGGCCGGTTCGGCGACGAGCGGCGCGGCTTCCTGAACGGTCCGCCCCGGGTCTGGGCGGAGCAGCTCGCGGAACTCGCCCTCACGCTCGGGGTTCTCCACGTTCGTGCTGTCCGCCTCCGGCGACATCACCTCCGCCATCGCTCGTTTCGCCGACGAGGTGGCACCGGACGTGCGGGAGCGGGTCGCCGCGTACCGCAGGTCCGGCACCCCGATCCCCGCCGAGTACCCGGCCGAACCGAGCGAGAGGATCGACGTCGCAGTCGTTGTCGGGCTTCGTCCGCTCGAGCGCGAGGGTCGCTGGGGCAATGCCGGCGGGCTGCCGGCGACCGAACGGCCGCGGGCACCGGCTTCGCCGGCCGGTGCCGAGGCCGACCCCGACGGCACGGGCGGCGAGAACCACCGCAACCTGGTGGCCATCCACGACCACCTGCGGTCCGAGCTCGTGCAGATCCGGGACGCGGTCGCCCGCGTGGCCACGGGCGAGATCGACCCGGGCAACGCGCGTTCGGTGATCAGCCGGATGACGGTCCGGCAGAACCACTGGACGCTCGGGTCCTTCTGCGCCTCGTACTGCCGGTTGGTCACCATCCACCACACCGTGGAGGACGCGCACACGTTCCCCGCGCTGGCCGAGGCGGTGCAGGGTCTCGACCCGGTGCTCAAGCGGCTGCAGGGCGAGCACGAGGTCATCGCGACCGTGCTCGAGCGGTTCGATCGGGCACTGGTCGACCTGGTGCGCGAGGAGCAGGGCGCGGCGGTGCCCGGGCAGTCCGGGCCGGCGGAGATCGCCCAGCTCGCGGACGAGCTGAGCGACATCCTGCTGTCCCACCTGGCCTACGAGGAGGACGAGCTCGCCGACGCCCTCGCGCTGCTGCCCGTCGGCGTTTGACGGGCCGGCGGACCGATCGCCGCATCGATGCTTGCCGCCATGGCGGTCTCCGTGTCGTGCGCCGACTCGACCAGCTCGGCGAGCCCGCCGAGCACCGCCGCCCGGTCGGCCCCACCTGCCGCGCCGTGCGCGGCGGCTCCCGCGACGTCCGCGACCGCGGTCCAGGTCTCGCCCGCGCGCCGCGCCAGCGCCGCGGCCTCGCCGAGCTCCAGACCGGCGATGCCCGCGGCCTCGGCGAGGAATGCGGCGTAGGTCGGCCGGGTGCCCCCCGGCGCGGTGTACTGCCAGGTGAGGCATTCGGCGACCCGGCCCATGGCGATCCTGAACGCCGCCGGATCGGAGAAGCGCCGCGGCCAGCCGTGTTTCGTCTGGTCGCGCAGCTCGCTCGCCCATCGGGCGATCCCTGACAGCCCCATGTTGGCGTCGAAGTAGTTGTGCAGGACGGGCCCGCGGAGGTCGTCGACGGTGGTGGCGAGCGCGGCAATGACCCCGGCGGCGAGGTCCACCTCGGGCATGGGCCGGTCGATCGTGGTGATGCCCAGCCGGCCCTTGCGGTACGCCGACCACGCCGGGACCAGCGCATCGGCGTCGATGCGCCGGGGTTCGGCGGCGCCGTCGTCGATCAGGTACTCGCCGCCCGCGCGCCCGGCGACGACCACGGGGAACGGATCCGCGCCCTCCATCCCCGGCGCCTCGTCGTGCCAGGGCAGCAGGCTGCGCCCGACCACGATCCACGCGGGCCGCCCGCCGTCGAGGGTCGCGTCGAGCTTGGCCATGGCGCGCGCCGGCGCGCTCGAGGTCACGGTGGTCGCGGTCAGCCCGAGATGGTCCACTGTCGCCTCGAGCCAGGGCCTGGGGTGGTGCTGCGCGACGATCGTGACGAGCGGATGCGGCACCGACTTGTAGTCGAAAACGGCGTAGCAGAAACCGATTCCGCCGCCGAGGCCGCAGGCCGTCGGCTCCGACACCGGGACCCCCGCCTGCCCGAGCACGTGTCGGGTGAGGGACGACACGCGGTGGTCGTGCGCGCCGAAAGCGGGGTACCCGGGGACGAGCCCGGCGATCCCGGTGGCCGCCGGCGTCCCGACGACGTGCCGGTGGGCGGTGGTGTAGGACTCGCCGGTGCGGGCCATCCGCGCCCGCACGAGCGTCTTGCGTGATCGGTGTTCGGTCATCTCGATGGCACCCTTCGCGGCCGCACCCGGGCACCGCTCGCGCAGGGCCACGGTCGGCCGCGTCCGGTTCCCGGCCGCCGGCCGGCGGCATCCGTCGAGATCCCAGTCGCGTCCGCGACGGCATGGTGGCCACCTCTGCCCCCAGTGGCCCTCTCGGGCCGGCCGGCGGGCGCGAGCCGCCGGTGAAGGAGGTCAGGCGCGCGGACGGGCGCCGGCGATCACGGTAACGCCGACCGGCCGCGCCGCACAACGGCGGCGGACGAGCGGACGGGACCGACCCGAGGGTCCGGTCAGGCGGCGGCCTCGCCGGACCGCCGCCAGCGGATGCCGGCCTCGATGAAGGCGTCGATGTCGCCGTCGAAGACCGCGGTGGGGTTGCCCACCTCGTAGTTCGTCCGCAGGTCCTTGACCATCTGGTACGGGTGCAGGACGTAGGAGCGCATCTGGTTGCCCCAGGAGTTGCCGGCGTCCTTGAGGGCGTCCATCGTCGCCTTCTCCTCCTGCCGGCGACGCTCGAGCAGCTTCGCCTGCAGCACCGCCATCGCGGAGGCCTTGTTCTGGATCTGCGAGCGCTCGTTCTGGCAGGACACCACGATCCCCGTGGGCAGGTGGGTGATCCGCACCGCGGAGTCCGTCGTGTTCACGCCCTGCCCGCCCGGGCCCGACGAGCGGTAGACGTCCACCCGCAAATCCTTCTCGTCGACCTCGACGTGGTCGCTGGTCTCCACGACCGGCGCCACCTCGACGCCGGCGAAGGAGGTCTGCCGCCGGCCCTGGTTGTCGAACGGCGAGATGCGCACCAGCCGGTGGGTGCCCTGCTCGACCGACAGCGTCCCGTAGGCGTACGGCGCCTTGACCTGGAAGGTGGCCGACTTGATGCCGGCCTCCTCCGCGTACGAGGTGTCGTAGACCTCGGTGGGGTAACCGTGCCGCTCGGCCCAGCGCAGGTACATCCGCATCAGCATCTCGGCGAAGTCGGCGGCGTCCACCCCGCCCGCCTCCGAACGGATGGTCACCAGCGCCTCGCGCTCGTCGTACTCGCCCGACAGCAGCGTGCGGACCTCCATCTGGTCGATCTCGGCACCGAGGTCGACCAGCTCCTGCTGGGCCTCGGGCAGCGTCTCCGGATCCTCGTCGGCCAGCTCGAACAGCACCTCGAGGTCGTCGAGGCGCTGGCGCAGGTCCTGCACGCGCTTCAGCTCGGCCTGGGTGTGCGAGAGCCGGCTGGTGACCTTCTGCGCCTGGTTCTGGTCGTTCCACAGGTCCGGCGCGCTCGCCGCCTCCGAGAGCTCGGCGATGGTCGCGCGCATGCGATCCACGTCCATCACGGCCTCGATGCTGCCGAGGGTGGTGTCCAGGGCCTTGACGGCGGCGGCATCGTCGAGATTCACGACATGTCAGCCTACGCGGGCGGCGGCGGCCGGCGAGCCGCTTCGGGTGGGCGATCCGCGGGGCGCCCGCGATGGTGGTATGCAACGGCGGTGACCAGCGGCGCGAGCGGCGAGCTCGCCCCGACCGGTCGGGCCGGCCGCGCACCGGACGTGGCGCTGGCGATCAACCCGACGGCGGGGGGCGGCCGCGGCGCGGCGGTCGGCGCGCGGGTGGCGGCCTCGCTCCGCGCCGACGGCCTCACCGTCGCCGAGGTCGTCGGGGCCGACGCGATCGACGCGGACCGGCGGATGCGGGCGGCCGTCGAGCGGGGCTGCGGCGCGCTGATCGCGTGCGGCGGAGATGGCATGGTGCACCACGCACTGCAGGTGGTGGCGGGGACCGAGGTGCCGCTCGGCGTCGTGCCGGCGGGCTCGGGGAACGACTTCGCCCGCGCGCTCGACCAGCCGCTGACGGGGTTCGGCTGGCTGGGCGGCGCGGTGGTGGCCGGCCGGACGCGGTCGATCGACCTGGGGAGGGCGGGCGATCGCTGGTTCGGCACGGTGCTGGCCGCGGGGTTCGATTCCCGGGTCAACGACCGGATGAACCGCATGCGCTTCCCGCGCGGCCGAGTGCGGTACCACTCGGCCATCGTCCGCGAGCTGGCCACCTTCCATGCCCTGCGGTTCGCGCTGACCGTCGACGGCGAGCCGCGCGAGATCGAGGCGATGCTCGTCGCGATCGGCAACGGCCGCAGCTACGGCGGCGGCATGCGGATCTGCCCCGACGCCGCGGTGGACGACGGGCTGTTCGACGTGACGGTCGTCAGGCGGATCAGCCGCGCGACCCTGGTCCGGCTGTTTCCGTCGGTGTATTCGGGGCGGCACGTGCTGCAGCCGATGGTGGACACCTTCCGGTGTCGCCGGATCACGGTGGCCAGCCCCGACGTGCGCGCCTATGCCGACGGGGAACCGGTTGCGCCGCTGCCGGTGTCGTGCACGGTCGTGCCGGGGGCGGCCCGGGTGCTGGTGCCGGGCCCGACGACCGCCGATTGATCTCCGGTTGATCGTCGGGGCCGCCGGGTACCTGGCGGCATGGCCGAATTCAAGAAAGGCGATCACGTCACCTGGCAGAGCCACGGCGGCACCGCAGAGGGCGAGGTCAAGAAGAAGATCACCCACGACACGCACGCCGCCGGCCGCCAGGTGCGCGCGTCGGAGGACGAGCCGCAGTACCAGGTGCGCAGCGAGAAGAGCGGCGGCGCGGCGGTGCACAAGCCGGAGGCCCTGAAGCGCGCGGACTGACCTCCGTCAGCGCACCCGGACCGAGGCCCGGCGTGCGGCCCGCTAGCCGTCCGGCGGTCCGGGCGGTGCCTCGAAGTCGTACACGCGGAACAGCGTCGCGTGCCGGACGCCGAGCGCGGGACCCTGCCAGCCGGCGATCGACGTCAGCATCTCCCGCAGCGGCGGCTGGTTCGGCAGGCCGGCGAAGTACTGCTCGTGCGCCTCCAGCGACGCGATGCCCCGGTCCAGCGGCTCGCCCGTGATGTCGACGCCATGCGTCGGCGCGCTGTGCCCGGACACCAGAAACCAGCGGACCGACCACGGCTCGAGGCCGGCGTCCAGCAAATCGGTGAACACCCAGCGGTTGCCGGCGTCCCGGACCGCGTCCAGCACGACGAGCCCGGCCACCCGGTGGTCGGCCATGTTGAGCATTCCGACGAAGTCGAGCTCCCAGGAGCCCGTGACCACGACGTCCGGGCGGAACTCGCGGATCGCCCTGGCGACGTCGCGGCGCAGCGGCAGGCCGTACTCCAGCTGTCCGTCCGGATGGTCGAGGAAGTCGACGCGCTCGACGCCGACTGCGACCCCGGCCGCGATCTGCTCGGCGGTCCGGAGCGGGCGGGTCTGCGCCGGATCCAGGGCATCCATGCCGGCCTCGCCGCGGGTCAGCAACAGGTAGCGGACGTCGACCCCGCGCGCCGTCCAGGTCGCGACGGCCGCGGAGGTGCCGTACTCCAGGTCGTCGGGGTGCGCGGCGACGCACAGCACCCGCTGGAAGGTCTCGTCGGGCAGCGTCTTTACCTGAGGCGTCGTCACCGGCCGACCCTAACCCCCGCCGGCGATCCGGCTCACCGGCCCAGCACCGTCTCCAGCAGCGCTGCCCGGAACTGCTCTGGCTGGTCGAGGTGCGGCCCGTGGCCCGCGTCCTCGATGACGACCTCCCGGTAGGTTCCGCCCGCCGCGGCGTACTCGTCGAGCACATGCCGGGTCTGGGCGAGCATCGGTTGCGGGGGCCAGGTGTCGGCGCCAGGCCAGCCGGGCACGGCGCCGATGGAGCCGAGGAAGGCGAGGTCGTACAGGGAGGTGTCCGAGATGATGACGTCGTGGGCACCCCTGATCCACAGGATCGGTGGCTTGGGCTGCACGGCGGCGAGGCCGTCGATGCGAAAGCGCCCCGCGGCCAACGTGTTCAGCACGCCCCGGTCGCCGGGGGCGATGCCGGGCCAGGACGACGTGGTCGTCGTGGTGCCCGGGTAGTGGTCGTCGCCGACGCGGGTGGACAGCATCGACTCGACGAGGATGTCGAGTTCCGGTGGCACGTGCGGCGGGTGCACGTAGTGGGCGAGCAGCACGTTCCGCGGGGAGAGCGGCGACTCGTCGCCGCGGTCGCCTGCCCGCAGACGCTCGACGAACTCAGGGTTGGCCGCGCCGCCGCCCGATCCGGCACCGTCCGGGGAGCACAGCTCACCCGCCTCGCCGCGGGTGCCGCCGAAGCCGTACGGCGACACCGGGTCCACCAGGGTGACGGAGGCCGGCGGGCCGGGCGCGTCCAGCAGGTACTGCAGCACCACCCCGCCGCCCAGGCTCCAGCCGACGATGTGCGCGCCGCCGAGCCCCTCCGCCTGCACGAGCGCGAGCAGATCGTCCGAGTAGTCGCGGACGCCCCTGGTGGCGTCGACGGGCGCCGGATCCGTGTCCCCGAAGCCGCGCAGGTCGACGGCGAGCGGGCGGACACCGGACGGCAGCGCCAGCATGGTCGGCTGCCAGAACAGGCTCGAGGAGACGTTGCCGTGCACGAACAGCACGGGTATGCCGTCGCGACCCTCGACCTCCAGGAGGTTCATCGTCACGCGGGAAGTCGGGATGCGTCGCGCCGAGATTCCGGCCATCAGGGTCTGCACCGCATCATCTTGGGCCGTCGGGTGCGGGATCGGTCAAGCACCGTGTCGTCGAGCGCGGTCTTCGAGAGCGGATGAAGAACGCTGCGAAATTGCTGTGGGCCCGTTCACAACCTCTCCGGTGATCGCGCGTCTGACAGGGCACAAGACCAAGCAGGAGGCATGCGGATGGGCACGACGCGTCGGGAACAGAACAGTCCCGGTGAGCGTGCCCGAACGGTGATCGTGCCCGTCCTGCCCCGTCGCGGAGAACCGATCGACGACGAACGGCGTACTCCCGGCTAGGCAGCCAGAGCGCCGCCACCAGCACGCATTTCGCAACGCATTCGACGATTCCGGACGAGCTGTCGCGCCGGCGTCGGAGCGCGGCTGCCGCATCGAGTCGGTCAGCCCGGGAACCCCGTGTCTCCCACGTGGGTGCCCCCTGCTCCGGCGACGGTGCGCCACGGCACACCAGGAGGCAGCACGATGGGCGAGGGCGACAGCGGGCCGACTATCGGCCGGCGGGGGCGAGTCTCGGCGAGAACGCTGGTGGACCGCGGCCTCGCGACCGCGCGGAACTGGTCGGCGGCCGTCGCGGGGTCGACCGTCGACTGTGCCGCGATCCGCCGCTGGGCACCGCCCCGGGAGCGGGGCCGCGCGGCCGAGTTTGCTCCCGTCGTGCTGGTGCACGGCTTCGCCGGCACCGACTCGACCTGGTCCCCGCTGCGCGACGCGCTCACCGAAGCCGGGTTCGACCACGTGATCACGCTGCGGTACAACACGTTTCGTGCCGGCATCGACGATGTTGCGGACTGGCTGGTGCTGCACGCCCGGCGCACGATGATGTGCGGCGGGGCCGGCGCCGTGCACCTGATCGGGCACAGCCTGGGTGGCCTGGTGGTGCGGCACGCGGTGCAGAACCGTGGGCTCGGCGGCAAGGCCAGGACGGCGGTGATGATGTCCAGCCCGCAGTCCGGCACCTGGGCGGCGCGGCTGATGCCGACGCCGGCGTCCCGGCAGATGCGGCCCGGCTCACCGTTTCTCGGCGGCCTGAGCCGGCAGCAGCCGGATCCGCGAACCAGCTGGCTGGCGATGCACGGTGACGCGGACCGGGTGGTGAGCCGTTCGTCGGCGATGTTCGCGCCGGGCACCCCGGGCGTGCGGAACCTCCGGCACGCCGACGCCGGGCACAGCTCGATCGCGCGGGATCCGGCCGCGATCTCCGCCGTCGTTCTGCACATGCTGGACGCCGAACTGAGCCGGCGCCCGACGGCCGGCCGTCCCGCCGCCCGGCTCGCCGCGGTCGCGCAGCCGGCCTGAGCCCGGCCGGCCGTCACGCCGCGCACGGGCCGGGGTCGCCCGCCATCCGCCGCCGGGTACCTTCCCAACGGTGAAGATCGGAATCGGACTGCCCAACCCCGTTCCCCACTTTCCCGGCACGCTGATCCCCGCGTGGGCGGCGCAGGCCGAGCGGCGAGGCTTCTCGACGCTCGCCACGATCGACCGGCTGGCCTTCCCGAATCACGACTCGATGATCACGCTCGCCGCCGCGGCTGCGGTCACGGAGCGGATCGGGCTGCTCACCAACATCCTGCTGCTGCCCACGCGGCAGCCGATCGTGCTCGCCAAGGAGGCGGCCACCGTCGCGTCCATCTCCGGCGGCCGGTTCACCCTCGGCGTCGCGGTCGGCGGTCGCGAGGACGACTTCGCCCTGGCCGGTACCGACTTCGAGACCAGGGGACGGCGCGCGGACGAGATGCTCGCGACCATGGTCGAGGCCTGGCGCGGGGAGCCGATCGAGGGCAGCGCGGAACCCGTCGTGCCCGACATTCCGGGCGGCACCGTGCCGCTGATGATCGGCGGCGGCGGAGCGGCCGCGATGCGCCGCGTGGTGCAGTACGGGGTGGGCTGGACCGGCGGGGGCGCGCCGCCGGACCAGACCGCGGCGGCGGTCGAGCGGGTCAGGGCCGCGTGGCGGGAGGCCGGGCGGGCGGGGGAGCCGCGGCTGGCCTCGCTGGCCTACTTCTCGCTCGGTGACGACGTGGAGGCGCGTTCGTACGGTTACCTGCGGCACTACTACGGGATCTTCGGCGATTACGCCGAGGTGATCGCGTCCACCGCGCTGCGGTCCGAGCAGGCGATCAAGGGCGCCGTGCGGGCGTTCGCGGACGCCGGGATCGACGAGCTGATCCTCGATCCGACCGTGGCCGACCTCGGGCAGGTCGACCGGCTCGCCGACATCGTCCTGTAACCGACGTCCGCCGGCCGGCGCCCGCCGGCCGGACACAGAGCAGCCGACGCTTCCGTCGCGGCACCGCCCCTCAGCTCGAGCTGGAGAAGGCCGCGTCGAAGGTCGCGGCCGGCGGGTCGAACGCGAGCCGCGAGACGAACTCCAGCGCCTCCGGCGCGCCGACGAGCCGGTCCATCCCGGCGTCCTCCCACTCCACGGAGATCGGGCCGGCGTAGCCGATGGTGTTCAGCATCCGGAAGCAGTCCTCCCACGGCACGTCGCCGTGACCCGTCGAGACGAAGTCCCAGCCGCGGCGGGGATCCGCCCACGCCAGGTGCGAGCCGAGGACGCCGCGCCGGCCGTTTCCCGTGCGCAGCTTCGCGTCCTTGCAGTCGACGTGGTAGATCCGGTCCCGGAAGTCCCACAGGAACATCACGGGATCCAGTCCCTGCCAGACGAAGTGGCTGGGATCCCAGTTCAGCCCGAAGGCGGGGCGGTGGCCGATCGCCTCCAGCATGCGCTCCGTCGTGTAGTAGTCGTAGGCGATCTCGCTCGGGTGGACCTCGTGCGCGAACCTCACCCCAACCTCGTCGAACACGTCCAGGATCGGGTTCCAGCGATCGGCGAAGTCCCGGTACCCGGCGTCGATCAGCTCCTGGGAGGCCGGCGGGAACATCGCGACGTACTTCCACACGGCCGACCCGGTGAACCCGACGACGGTGTCGACGCCGAGTCGGGCCGCGGTGCGGGCGGTGTCCTGCATGTCCGCGGCGGCGCGCTGCCGGACGCCCTCGGGATCGCCGTCGCCCCAGACCCGGTCGGACAGGATGTCGCGGTGGCGCACGTCGATCGGGTCGTCGCAGACCGCCTGCCCGGTCAGGTGGTTCGAGATCGCGAACACCGACAGGCCGTGCCGGTCCAGGATCTCCCGCCGGCCGGCGATGTAGTCGTCGTCCACCGCGCCGCGGGCGACGTCCAGATGGTCACCCCAGCAGGCGATCTCCAGTCCCTGGTAGCCCCAGCCGGCCGCCAGCCGGGCCACCTCCTCGAACGGCAGGTCGGCCCACTGGCCGGTGAACAGGGTGATGGGTCGCGCCATCGGGTCTCCTTCGTGCCGTCGCCGGCCGTCCCCGCCGCACCGGTGTGTCGCCGGTCGGCGTCGGGTCAGCGAGAGGTCAGCGGTGCGGTCAGCCGTCGGTCGGAATCGATTGCCAGCGGCTGTCGTTCGCCGAGCTGTTCTCGACGGCGGCCAGCACCCGCTGCACGTGCAGGCCGTCCGCGAAGGTGGGACGCGCCGTGCCGCCCGTGGCGATCGCCTCGACGAGGTCGATCACCTGGTGCGTGAAGCCGTGCTCATAGCCCAGCCCGTGCCCGGGCGGCCACCACGACGACAGGTACGGGTGCGACGGCTCGGTGACGAGGATCCTCGCGAATCCGGCGGCGTCCGTCGGCCGGCTCCCGTCGTAGTGCTGCAGGACGTTCATCTCCTCGAAGTCGAACGCCAGGCTGCCTGCGGAGCCGTTGATCTCGAACCGCATGGCGTTCTTCCGGCCGAGGGCGAACCGGCTCGCCTCGAACGCCGCGGTCGCGCCGGATTCCAGCCGCCCGAAGAACAGGGCGGCGTCGTCCACGGTGACCGGGCCGTATCCCTCGCCGGCGGTGCCCCCGATGGAGGCACCGCCGGACCGCTCCGCGGCGAGCGGCCGCTCCTTGACGAAGGTCTCGAGCATGCCCGAGACGCCCGTCAGGCGCTGGCCGGTGACGAACTCGACCGCGTCCACGATGTGCGCCCCGATGTCGCCGAGCGCCCCGGATCCCGCCTGCTCCTTGTCGAGACGCCAGGTCAGCGGGGCCGTCTCGTCCGCGAGCCAGTCCTGCAGGTACTGCGCGCGGACCTGGCGAACGGATCCGATGGCGCCGTCCGACACCATCCGGCGGGCCAGCGCCACGGCCGGCGTCCGGCGGTAGGTGAAGCCCACCATCGCCTGCCGGTCCGGCGCCGAGCGAGCCGCGGCGACCATCTCCTCCGCCTCGGCGACCGTGTTGGCCAGCGGCTTCTCGCAGAGCACGTGCTTGCCGGCGGCCAGGGCCGCGAGCGCGATCTCGGCGTGCGTGTCACCCGGGGTGCAGATGTCGACGAGATCGATGTCGTCGCGCTCCACCACCCGGCGCCAGTCCGTGTCGCTCTCCCGCCAGCCGAGGTGGCCGGCCGCCGCGGACACCGCGTCCGCGGATCGGCCGACCACCACGGCGAGTTCGGGCTGCAGCGGCAGGTCGGCCACCCGGCCGGCCGTCCGCCATGCCTGCGAGTGCGCCGCGCCCATGAACGCGTAGCCGATCATCGCGACGCGCAGGATCCCGGGCTCGTGCGTGGGTGCAGCGGAGGTCGGTCCGGCCTCGCCCGTCATGAATCGCTCCTTCGTGGCACGTGGCGGACGGGTCAGGACTCGAACGCGGTCGGCAGGTAGGCGTCGACGTTGTCCTTGGTGACAACCGGTGCGTACAGCATGATCTCGCGCGGCACCTCGACCTCGACGAGATCGCCCAGCGCCTCCTCCTGGACGACCAGCCGGGCGAGCCGGATGCCGTCGGCGGCCTGCGTCGACGGGTAGATGACCGTGGCCTTGAGCACGGTGTTGTCGGCCTGGATGTCACGCATCACGTTCGCCGAGCCGGCGCCGCCGACCATGATGAACTCGCTGCGACCCGCGTTGTTGATCGCGGCCATCACGCCCACGCCCTGATCGTCGTCGTGGTTCCACAGGGCGTCGATCTTCGGCGCGGCCTGCAGCAGGTTGGACGCGGCCGCCTCACCGGACTCCACCGTGAACTCCGCGGCGACCCGGTTCGACACCGAGAGCCCGCAGTCGGCCAGCGCTTGCTCGAAGCCGGCCGAGCGATCCTGGGTCAGCGGCAGCGAGTCGATGCCCGCGATCTCCGCCACCACCGCGTCCGGCTTGTCGCCGAGCTGCTCGCAGATGTAGGTACCCGCCGAGACGCCCATGCCGTAGTTGTCGCCGAGGATGGTCGCGCGGGCGGCGAAGGGGCTGGAGAACTCGCGGTCCACGTTGATGACCGGGATGCCCGCGTCCATCGCCTGGGTGGCGACGTCGGTCATCGCGGCCCCGTCGAAGGGCAGCAGAACGATCGCGTCGACCTGGTCGTTGATGAACGTCTCGACCTGGCTGATCTGCAGGTTCACGTCGTTGGTGCCCTCGGCGACGATCAGCTCGACGTCGCCCAGCGCCTCGGCCTCGGCCACGGCCGATTTCGTGATGGAGCCCATCCACCCGTGGTCCGCGGCCGGGGCCGAGAAGCCGATGCGGATCTTCTCGCCGGACGCCGGGGCCGCGCTCCCGGAGCTGGCCGAGCCACCGCCGGACGCGCCGCTCTCGGCCGCGGCGCTGCTCGCCGCCGAGGAGGTGCCGGAGCTCGACGGTGTGTTGGTGCAGGCGGTCAGCGCCAACGCGCCGACGGCGACCACACCGAGGGTGCGCAGCGCGGGATGCAGCCGGCCGGTGCGGGGGCGGGATCGACGGTGCATGGGAACTCCTTCAGTTCTGTGGACGAGCGGACGGTCGAGCGGGGGAGGACCGGTTCGGGATCGGCCCGATGGATCGAAAGATGCAGCGTGGACAACTCTTCCGGGATGCGGCCTGGCTCAGCCGGACCGGGAGCGCGCCGCCAGGCGTTGCTGGAGCAGGACGGCGAGCACGATGATCACGCCCTTGGCGATCGCCTGCGCCGAGATCGACAGGTTGTTCAGCGTGAAGACGTTGGTGAGCGTGGTGAAGATCAGCACGCCGAAGATGGTGCCGACGATCGTGCCGCGGCCACCGGACAGCAGGGTGCCGCCGATCACCACCGCGGCGATCGCGTCGAGCTCGTAGAGGGTGCCGTGCGTCGAGGAGCCGGCGGTGGTCCGTGCCATGATCATCACCGCGGCGATGCCGGCGGCGAGGCCGACCAGCCCGTAGAGCAGCATGGTGTGCCGTTTGACCCTGATGCCGGCCAGCCGGGCGGCCTCGGGGTTGCCGCCCACCGCGAAGGTCCGGCGTCCGAATGTGGTGCGGTTCAACAGCACCCAACCGGCCACCGCGACGAGCGCGAAGACCCAGACGAGGACCGGGATGCCGAGCAGGTTCCCGGTGAACGCGTCCAGGAAGCCGTTCACCCGGATGATCTGGGTCTGCCGGTTGGCGATGATCTCGGCGAGGCCGCGGGCTGCAGCCAGCATCGCGAGCGTCGCGATGAACGGCACGATCTGGCCGTACGCGACCATCAACCCGTTGATCAACCCCGCCGCCGTGCCGACCAGGAGCGCGGTGGTCACCACGATGAGCCAGTGCACGTCGATGGCGAGCAGCTGGGTGCCGCTGGTGGACGCCCACACGGACGCCAGCCCGACGACCGCCCCGACCGAGAGGTCGATCCCGCCGGCGGTGATCACGAAGGTCATGCCGATGGAGACCACGCCGATCACCGACGCGAGGCGCAGGATCGTCAGGAGGTTGTCGGTGCTGGCGAAGCGATCCCCAGCGGTGATGATGCCGACGATGCACAGCAGCACCAGCGCGATGACCAGGCCGAGGTTGCGCATCAGACCCGGCGGCAGGGCGCGCCGGGACCGTTCGCCGGTGACGGTCGGCGCCACCTCGACCGGGGTCGCCCGTGCGGGCAGCCCGCCGCCCGCCTCGGTCACGTGGGTGCCCTCGTTGTCGATCACGCCGCGGTTCCCGACATGATGAGGTCAAGCACCCGGTTCTCGTCGATGTCGTGCGCGCTGCCGTCGTGCAGTACGCGACCGCCCGCCACGACCAGCACCCGATCCGCCAATCCGAGGACCTCCTCCACCTCACTGGACACCACCACGACCGCCACCCCGGAATCTGCTAGTTCCCTGATGAGCAGGTAGATCTCGCTGCGGGCGCCGACGTCGACGCCGCGCGTCGGCTCGTCCAGCAGCAGCACGCGGCACTGCCGGAGCAGCCACCGCGCGAGAACCACCTTCTGCTGGTTTCCGCCGGACAGCGTGCGCACCACCCGGTCCGGATCCGCCGGGCGCACGTCCACCTTCGCGGCCACCTCGGCGGCTGCGGCCTTCTCGGCCGCCTCACGGGTGAACCCCGCGGCGGAGAACCGCTTCATCGAGGCGAGCGAGATGTTCTGGTACACCGCCTGATCGAGTACGAGGCCCTGCGACTTGCGCTCCTCGGGGCAGAGCCCGACGCCCGCCCGCACCGCGGCGCGCACCGAGCCGTTGCGCAGCGGGACACCGAGCACCGAGACCTGACCCCGGTCCGCGCGCCGCGCGCCGAACACGGTCTCGATGATCTCGCTGCGCCCGGCGCCGACGAGCCCGGCGAGGCCGACGATCTCGCCGGGGCGCGCTTCGAACGACACGTCCTCGAACTCGTCCCGGCGGGACAGCCCGGAGACCTCCAGCAGGGGTTCGGCGTCCGTCCGCGGCTCGTTACGCCGGGGCGGGAACACGTACTCGATGGAGCGGCCGGTCATCAGCCGGATCAGCTCCGCGGTGGGCGTCGTGCGCGCGTCCAGCCCGGTGGCGACGCTGCGACCGTCCTTCAGCACGGTGATCCGGTCGCCGATCCGCCGGATCTCCTCGAGCCGATGCGAGATGTACACCACGGCCACGCCGGCCGCCGCGAGGTCGGCGACGATGTGGAAGAGGTTCTCCACCTCCTCGCCGTCCAGCACGGCCGAGGGCTCGTCCATCACGATCAGCTGGGCCTCGCGGGACAGGGCGCGGGCGACGGAGACGATCTGCTTGCCGGCCGCGGACAGGGAGCCGACTTCCCGGGTCGGAGAGATCTCGGGGTGTCCCAGGCGTGCCAGCAGTTCTCGCGCGCGCCGGCGGGTGGCCGCACGCTGGGAGAAGCCGGCGGTGGCGAGTTCGTGTCCGAGGAAGATGTTCTCGCCGACCGACAGCCAGTCGACCAGGTCGAGCTCTTGGTAGATGGTGGCGATGCCCTGCTTGAGGGCCGCCACGGGGGAGCCGAGCGACGCCGGCTCGCCCTGCCACAGCACCTCGCCGGCGTCGACGTCGTGGGCCCCGGCGAGCACCTTGATCAGCGTGGATTTGCCGGCACCGTTCTGCCCGAGCAGGCAGTGCACCTCGCCGGCCCTGACCTGCAGGTCGACCCCGTCCAGTGCCCGCACGCCAGGGAAAACCTTGACGATGCCGCGCATCTCCAGCAGCGGGATAGGCGACTGGTCGTCCTCGACCTGGGTCATGCGGTGACCGTAGTCATAGTTTCGTATGCTGGTCAAGCAAAAGTCGTCAACCGCAACTAACAAGTTGGCAACGCTTGATCAAGAAGTGTGTGGTTCACTGACGGAATGGCGGGGATGCGGCCGGGGTCGTTGGCGTCCGGGGATCTGTTCCAACTACTGCGGGACGGCCACGGCCGGACCAGGGCCGAGCTGGCCGACCTGACGGGGCTGGCGCGATCGACGATCGCGACTCGCGTCGACGAACTGATCGCGTCCGGTCTCGTCGCGGCCGCCGGTGAGGCCAGGTCGTCGGGCGGCCGCCCCCCGACCCGGTTCGCGTTCGACCCGCACGCGCGCGTCGTGCTTGCCGCCGACCTCGGCGCCACCCACGCCACGCTGGCGCTCACCGACCTCGGCGCCGAGGTGATCGGTGAGGAGACGGAGCGGATCGCCATCGACGACGGTCCTCAGCGGGTGCTCGATCGCGTCTGGACGGTGTGGGCCTCGATGCTGCGCGAGACCGGCCGCTCCGCGGCCGATGTCGCCGGTGTGGGTATCGGCGTGCCCGGACCCGTGGAGTTCGCCACGGGCCGCCCCACCAGCCCGCCGATCATGCCGGGCTGGGACGGCTTCGACATCCCGGCGTTCATGGCCCGCTACGTCGACGCCCCCGTCTTGGTCGACAACGACGTCAACCTGATGGCGCTGGGGGAGTTCGACGCGGCATGGCGGGAGGCCAGGCACCTGCTGTTCGTGAAGGTGGCGACCGGGATCGGGGCGGGCATCGTGGCCGACGGCCGGCTCAACCGCGGTGCGCAGGGTTCGGCGGGCGACCTCGGGCACGTGCGCGCCGCCGGCGACTCGACCGCGGAGTGCACCTGCGGCAACGTCGGCTGCCTGGAGGCGGTGGCGGCCGGGCCCGCGATCGCCGCCCGGCTGCGCGCACGGGGGGTCGACGTCGCCTCCACGGCGGACGTGGTCCAGCTGGTCCGCGACGGCAATGTGGCCGCGCTGCAGGAGGTCCGGCAGGCCGGTCGGGACATCGGGGCGGTCCTGGCGAGCTGCGTGAACATCCTCAACCCTTCGGTGATCGTGATCGGCGGCACGCTTGCCGAGGCCGGTGAGCACCTGCTCGCCGGCGTTCGCGAGATCGTCTACTACCGCTCGCCGCCACTGTCGACGCAACACCTGCGGATCTCGCCGAGCCGGACCGGCGCGCTGGCGGGCGTCCGCGGCGCCAGCGCGATGGTGATCGAGAGCGTGCTCAGCCCGGACGCGGTCGACGCGCTGGTGCTGCAGCGAACACTCGACATCGACGTACCCGCCGTTGCGGCGGCGACCTGACGGCGGCGTGGTGGTGCGGCACCATCGAGGGGTGACGACGGCCGGCACGGGTGCGCGGGTGACGGTGGTCGGTGCCGGCGTCTCGGGTCTGAGCTGCGCGGTCCGCCTGCTCGAGGCCGGCGCGACCGTGACGGTCCGCAGCGCGGCCGCGCCGATCGGCACCGTCTCCGCGGTCGCCGGCGCCATGATCGGCCCGGTGTTCGGCGCTCCCGACAGTCCCGACGTCGCCTGGGGTTCCGCGTCCGACCGGGAGTTCCGGCGGCTCGCGGGCGACCCGGCGACGGGGGTGCGCGTCCGGGCCGGACGGCTGCTGTCGTCGCCCGCGTTCGGGCCCGGGCTGCCGCCGTGGGCGCCGTCGGTGCCCGGCTTCCGCCCGCTCGAACCCGCCGAGCTGCCGGGCGGTTTCGTCGCCGGCATGCGCGCCGAACTCCCGTTCGTCGACATGCCGGTCTACCTCGCGTGGCTGGTCCGCCGGGTAGGCGGGCTCGGCGGCCGCGTCGAGCAGCGACCGGTGCGCGCCCTCGACGAGATTCCGCGCACGGAGGCCGATGTCGTGGTCAATTGCGCCGGTCTCGGCGCAAGGGTGCTTGCCGACGATCCGGCCGTCGTGCCGGCGCGCGGCCAGCACGTCATAGTCGATGCGCCGTGGCTCGACGAGTTCGTCTACGAGGGCGGCGCCGAGCGGGAGTGGGTCGGCGTGATGCCGCACGGCCGGCGGGTCGTGCTCGGTGGGGTCAGCGAGCGGGACAACTGGAGCCTGGTTCCCGATCCCGCCGTCACCGCAGGCATTCTCGACCGGTGCGCTCGAGTGTTCCCGCGGCTCGCGGACGCTCCGCTGCTCGGGGTCGAGGTGGGGCTGCGGCCGGCCCGCCCCACCGTCCGGCTCGAGCGAGACGGCCGGGTGGTGCACGACTACGGCCACGGCGGGAATGGCGTGATGCTCTCCTGGGGATGCGCTGACGCGGTGGCGACGCTCGCGCTGGCCTGATCACCCGGCGCGTCTTCGGAGGTCGTCGCCGGGACCGCCGGCGCGGGGTGCCCTACATTCTGGCTATGACCGAGCGCCTGCGCCCCGGACGTCCCTACCCGCTCGGCGTGCAGCTCGGCGACGGCGAGGCCAACGTCGCCGTGTATGCGTCGGCCGCGGAGTCCGTGTGGCTGTGCCTGTTCGACGACGACGGCGCCGAGCGGCGGCTCGCGCTGCCGGAGGTCGACGCCGGGATCTGGCACGGGGTCGTCGACGGCGTCACCCCCGGCCAGCGCTACGGATTCCGTGTCGACGGCCCGTTCGATCCCGGCCGCGGGCTGCGGTGCGACCCGCAGAAGCTGCTCCTCGACCCGTACGCGCGGGCCATCGATGGGCAGGTGACGTTCTCCGCGGCCGCGTACGGTCACGACCTGGCCGATCCGAACCGGCCGAGCCCGCTGGACTCCGCCGGCGTGATGCCGAGATCGGTGATGGTGCAGCGCCTGCCGCCCGTGGGACCGGACGACCAGGGACGGCTGCCGGCGGGGGTCTCGCGCCCGAACCGGCACCTCGCCGACACCGTCTTCTACGAGGTCCACGTCAAGGGGATCTCTCAGCGGCATCCCGATGTTCCACCGGAGATCCGTGGCACCTACGCGGGTCTCGCGCACCCCGCGATCCTGGACCGGATCGTCGCGCTCGGTGTGACCGCCGTCGAACTGCTCCCGGTGCACCACCACGTGCCCGAGGCGTTCCTGCTGGACCGCGGCCTCACGAACTACTGGGGCTATAACACCATCGGCTACTTTGCACCGTTCGCCGGGTACTCGTCGGCGGCGCGTGCGGGCCGGGCCGGCGGGGTGGTCGCGGAGTTCCGGCAGATGGTCGCTGCGTTGCACGACGCTGGGCTCGAGGTCGTGCTCGACGTCGTCTACAACCACACGGCCGAGGCCGGCGAGGGTGGCCCGACCATCTGCTTCCGCGGCCTGGACAACCCGGCGTACTACCGGCTCGACCCCGACTCTCCGCGGTCCTACATCGACACCTCGGGCTGCGGGAACGGTCTGAACGTCGGCAATCCCGCGTGCCTGCGGCTGATCATGGACTCGTTGCGGTACTGGGTGACCGAGATGGGCGTGGACGGGTTCCGGTTCGACCTGGCGCCGGCCCTGGCCCGGCAGGAGGGCCGGTTCGACGACGTGTCCGCGTTCTTCGATCTCGTGTGGCAGGACCCGGTGATCTCCCAGGTGAAGCTCATCGCGGAGCCCTGGGACGTCGGGCAGGCGGACAGCTACGACGTCGGCCGGTTCCCGCCGGGCTGGAGCGAGTGGAACGGGGCCTACCGGGACACGGTGCGCGACTTCTGGCGCAGCCACGACGGCGTGCTGCCCCAGTTCGCCACCCGGCTCGCGGGCTCGCCGGACCTGTACACCCGGCACGACCGCGGGCCCGACGCCTCGGTCAACCTGGTGACCGTGCACGACGGCTTCACGCTCACCGATCTGGTGTCCTACGACGGCAAACACAACGCCGCCAACGGCGAGGACAATCGCGACGGCACCAACGAGAACCGCTCGTGGAACTGCGGTGTCGAGGGTCCGACCGGCGATCCGGCCGTTCTCGAGCTGCGCGATCGGCAGCGCAGGACGATGCTCGCGACGGTGCTGCTGTCCCGCGGCGTGCCGATGCTGCTCGGCGGCGACGAGCTCGGCCGGACCCAGGACGGCAACAACAACGGCTACTGCCAGGACAACGAGATCTCTTGGTGGGACTGGTCCTTGTCGGCCGCGGCGGTGGAACCGTTTGTCGCGCAGTTGATTGCGTTGCGGCACGCGCAGCCCGCGCTGCGCCGGCGGCGCTACCCGGAGCATCCGGAGGCGGAGCGGTGGTTCACCCCCGCCGGCGTGCCGATGTCCGACGCGGACTGGGCCGACCGCAGCGCCAAGAGCGTCGCGCTGGTCCTGTCCGGCTCGGTCGACCCGGACATCGGCGACGACGGCGCTCCCCAGATCGGCGACGACGTCGCGCTCCTGGTCAACGCCTGGTGGGAGCCGCTGGAGTTCGCGCTGACCTGGACGACGGGCGGTCCGTGGATCGTCGCCGCCGACAGCTACGACCCCGGACGGCGCGGCGCGATGACGGAGCAGGCTCTGGTCGTCGGGCCGCGCAGCCTGGTCGCGATCCGCACCGTCGACGCCAACTGGAACGAGCCGGCGGCCGCACCGATGTCCTGATCATCCCGTTCGCCCCGCATTCCCGGAGATGGCCGCCGCAGCCACAGCGAGCTCCGGGCGATGCGTACACCTTCGAAGTGCGTGCCTGGGGAGACTTCCACGGCCTCACCGCCGTCCTCGACGTCTCATCCCCCGGGCGGGACGAGACCCGGCCACGGGGTGCTGAGAGTGGGTGGCCGAGAAGTGCCGCCCGGTCGGGTGTCTCGGTGCCGGGAGCCAGGCACGAAGCGGAGCGGGCGACGAGAATCGAACTCGCGTCATCAGTTTGGAAGACTGAGGCTTTACCACTAAGCTACGCCCGCCTGGCAGTGGCTCGGCCGCCGCCGGGAGAATGCTAACCCACCGGGCTCGGGGCGGCGGTACAGTGCCAGACGCGCCGGACCTCCGGAGCGAGTCTCCGCTGGTCGCGCGCCGGGGTGTAGCGCAGCTTGGTAGCGCATCCGCTTTGGGAGCGGAAGGCCGCAGGTTCAAATCCTGTCACCCCGACCGACGTTTCCGCAGGTCACGGTAAGTTTCGTGGCCTGTGGAACACCGGCCGTGCAACCTACGTGCGTCATTGGTTTCGCGCGGTAACGTCGGGGCGGCTACCCTCCCCCGGCATGTGGGGGTCGCGCGGCGCTACCGTCCTGGTCATCGTCGGGATGCTGGTCGCTGGCTGTGCATCGTCGTCGGGGTCGACGGGCGTCACGTCGTCAGCAGAAGCGCTGCCCACATCGTCGTCGCCGGTGGTTAGTACCACGGCGGCCGGGCCGTCGTTAGCCTGTGGGTCGTGTCGCGATCCAGAGCCTAGGGACATGGCCTTTCTGGCTCAGGCACGAACGGCGGGGCTGGTGCCCACAACGTTCGCGTTTCCCTACGGGGACCTAGACGTCGTTTATGACGCCCACAACGTCTGCGACATCCTGGTGTACGGGTATTCGGAATCGTCGCGGACGGACCTTCAGACCGAGCGGGATAGCCGGATCAACCGCTACGGCATCACTGCTGCCCAGGCCAAAGAACTGATGGTGCTGTCCGCCCAGACCTACTGCCCTAGACGAGTGGCAGTGGTGTCTCAGGTACTGGGCTGACCCAGCGATCCATCCACGCCCCGCCCCGGCGGCGCGGTCGCCCGGTCTGTCGGACCCCGGGGCGATGCTTCAGGCGTGACGGACCCACCGCACCAGGGCATCGCTTCGCCCAGCGTTCGCGGGCGGGAGCACCCCTACGCCCACCTGCCGCACTGGAAGCACACGAACGTGTGCCTGGCGGCTGCGCTGGGGTATGCGTCACGCGGTGCGCCCAGGGACCGGCTGGACGTGGAGGACCGCGCCCGCATCGCGCTGGCGGACCGCATCACGCATTGCATCTGCTCCCGGCCGAAGCGCCGGACCAGGGCGCGACGCTGACACCGGTGGCGCGCTAGACCATTTCGAAGGTCAGCGTGTGCCAGCCCTCGGTCATGGGGTCGCTGTTGCCATCACGCCGCCGCGGAAGCTCCCAGGACGCGCGCCAGGTGGTGGTGGTCTCCGGGTCGAAGCACTCCACCCAGTAGCCCCGCATGGTGACGTGCCAGCCCCGGTCATGGCTGTCCGACCACTCCGCCGCAGTCAGTCCCGGCAGGGGTTCGGTCAGCGTCCCGGATGTCAGCGGTTCCGTGTAGGACTGCCCAGCGGTGTTCGCGTAGCCGAACCGAAGGTTCGTCATCGGCGGGTCAGTCGCGTTCGTGATGGTCACGATCACCCGCACCGTGTCGCCCATGGCCCTGGTGTCCACGCCCTGCACGAAGTCCGGGTGCGTCAGCCCGGCGTTCTTCGACGGTGGCGGCTGGCGGAACGCGGTCCAGATGTCCAGGCTGCCGGTGGGGCGGTTGTGGAAGGCCAACGCCCGGCGGGCGCGTTCCGCCGTTTCCGCTGACGCCTGCGCGGAAGCCCTGGAAGCCCGCGCGGCAATCGCTGACGACACGGCGGCAGCCACGGAGAGCGCGGCGATGACCAGGCCACCGATGCCCACGTACCGGGTCACGTCGGCGCTGTCGTCCAGCCGGAGCAGCCCGATGACCCCCAGCACCAGCGCGATGGCCAGCAGCAGGCCATCGACCGCCCAGATGGCCGGGGCGACGCGGCGGCGCTCCATTCCCCCAGGCATCTGCACATCCTGGCATCTGCACATCCTGGCGACCCCGTAGCCGGTCGAACGATCCTGGCCGGTCGATCCCGGGACCGGCCAGCTGCCCGGTGCCATCCCGTATTTCCGCTCCAGCTGGGCGGCACGCTGGGCGCGCATCCTGGCCTGGGCTGCGGCGGGGTCCTGGCGCTGGCTGCGGCGGGCGGCCTGGCCCAGTCGTCGGCGCCCTTCGGCCCAGCTGCACCGCGCGCATTCCAGCCGCCCGTTCGACAGCACCGGCAGCCCGCCTTCGGCGCGGCTGACCACGTGCCCGGCGATGGCCCTGTCAGGTCCTGCTGGGCCGTACAAGCAGCCGCACCGGCTGGCCGCACAGCGAGCACCGCCCGCCGAAGATCACGAAGAGGGCTTCGCGGTCCCTGCGGGTGAAGTCCTCCCGGCTGGTCCGGGTGCGCCCTCGCGGGTCCGGGTAGCGCAGTGGCATGTCGACCCGACGGATCACTAATTCCGCTGACGGTGTGGGGATAAGTAACACCCCACCGGCATATCCCCGGGGAGAGGGGGGCTCCCCAAAAATCCCCCGCCCGTGACGAAACCTATTGTGACAAAGCATTTTTCGCGCTGGCGCGGGCGGGGGCCAGGGCGGGGCTGGGCGTCCCCAATTGCGTTTGTGAATTCACATTTGCATTCACATTCGCAATTGCATTCCATCCTTTCCATTCTGGTATCTGAATGTGTCCGCCATTCCGGTACCACTCTCTGATCCCCCGGCGCTTGGTAGGGGGTAGGGGGCGTGCCGCCCTGCCGGGACTGGATGCGCTGAGCGCAGACGGCTGGGTCACCGGGGTCCACCCGGTACACGGCGGTGGGCTGGATGGTTGCCACGGTGTGGGCCAGGTCAGCAGCGGTCACGCACGCACGGACCACCACCGCCCTGGCCTGTGGGTCCTGACCCAGCGCGGACAGTGCAGCATCGAAGTCCGCCGGGTCTGGCCAGTCATCCCAGTCATAGACCGCCCAGCCGGGGGGTGCCTGCCGTGCAGCGGTGGTCTTCCCGGAACCGGGGGGGGGCCTATCAGCAGGACTACCCCCTTGCCACATCCGAAGGGGGGTGTCCTTTTCGGGGGACGGGGGGGTGTGCGCCGCTGCCACGCCGGGGGTATCGGGCGGCGCGGTCTCATCAACCACGATCACCACATCAGCGCCGCTCATGGCAGCGATGGACCACGTTCACTGCGGCACCCGGTGCAGGTCGCGCCGGTCCCGGGCCGACGAGACCAGCGACTCCGGCAGCGGTTCGGTGGTGACGTCGGCGCCGCCGGGCACTGACTCCGCCGCCGACCCCACGACCGCGTCGACCACCGCACGCCGGACATCCTCGACCCGGACGCCGGGGCGCGATCGGTCGGCCGCGCCGACGGTCTCCGGGTCCCAGTCGATGCCGAGATCGGCGTAGACGTCCTCGAGCACCGCCCGGAGCGGATCCGGATCCGCGACCACGACGACCGCGCTGAACAGCCACGCGCCGGGGACCAGCCGCTGGGCGGTGCCCGCGAGCTTGTGGCCGGCGCCGTCGTGGATGCTGTGGTCGCCGGCGCAGTACTCCCCGGGCACCTGGCCGATGCGAGCGTCCAACCCGAGGGACCGTAGCGCGCCGGCCAACAGCCCCGTGAGGGCGTCGAACCGGGCCGCGATGGTGGACGGCGGGTCGTCGGGGCCCGCGTAGTCCAGGCACACGGTGCCCCGGTGGTAGGCGACCGCGCGGCCGCCGGGGCCGCGCCGCACCGGGCCGAACCCGTGCCGCTGCGCGGACGCGACGGCCGGCAGGATGCCGGGGGAGACGCAGTCACGGCCGCTGAAGGCGACCGTGGGAAGCGGGTTCGACACCCGCAGGGAGCGGGTCCCGGAGCGCCGCGCCGCGTCGAGCATCGCAGGGCCCAGCGCCGATTCCGTCAACGGCTCGAACGGCTCGGCGTGCTCGAACAGCACGAGCCCCTGGCGCGCGGATGCATCGGCGGGCACCGGCCGATCCTGCCACCGGCCGCCGGGTCTCCGGGTCGGCGAAGACGTGCAGGTCCGACGGCATGCGTCGACTGACCTAGAATCGTCGGCGGTTCCGTCCGGCGGCGTCGCCCTCCCAGACGCCGCGTCTTCCTGGGCGCTGCCGAGCCGGTTCGCCGGTTGTCCGCCCCCACGATCCCGCGGCGCCGAGAAGACGATGCGCGCCGTCCCCGGCCGAGGAGTACCGCACGTGAAGAGCACCGTCGAACACCTGAACCCGACGCGGGTGAAGCTCACCGTCGAGGTCCCCTTCGACGAGCTCAAGCCGCACTTCGACAAGGCGTACGGCGCGCTGGCGGGGCAGGTCCGCATCCCGGGCTTCCGCCCGGGCAAGGTGCCCGCGCGCATCCTCGACGCCCGGCTCGGCCGCGGCACCATTCTGAGCGAGGTGGTCAACGACGCGGTGCCGGCGAAGTACGGCGAGGCGATCACCACGGAGAACATCCGGGTGCTCGGCCAACCGGACATCGAGGTGACCCGGATCGACGACGGGGATGCGCTCGAGTTCACCGCGGAGGTCGACGTCCGGCCCGACATCGAGCTGCCGGACCCGGCGTCGATCGCGGTCACCGTGCCCGACGTGGCCGTCGAGGACTCCGACATCGACGCCGAGGTCGCGGCGCTGCAGGACCGGTTCGCCAGCACGGTCGCGGTCGAGCGGGCCGCCGCCGAGGGCGACCTGGTCTCCATCGACCTGTCCGCCGAGTCCGACGGCGAGGCGGTGGCGGACGCGTCGACCGAGGGCCTGTCGTACGTGGTCGGCGCCGGCGACCTGGTCGACGGCCTGGACGACGCGGTCACCGGCCTGTCGGCGGGGGAATCCGCGACGTTCACCACCAGCCTGGTCGCGGGCGACCATGCCGGCCAGGACGTGCAGGTGACGGTGGTCGTGCAGACCGTCTCCGAGCGCACGCTGCCGGAGGTCGACGACGATTTCGCCCAATTGGCCAGCGAGTTCGACACCATCGACGAGCTGCGGGCCGACCTGGCCGAGAAGATCCGCCGGGTGAAGAACCTCGAGCAGGGCGGGCAGGCCCGCGACCAGGTCCTGGAGGCGCTGCTCGACGCGACGGAGATCCCCGCCCCGGAGAAGGTGGTGGAGGCCGAGCTCGCCTCGCGCGCGCACGACGCCGTGCACGTCTTCGACCACGACGAGGACGCGCTGACCGCGCACGTGGAAAGCCAGGGCCAGACCCGCGAGGATTTCGACGCGGAGCTGCGCGACGCCGCCGTCAAGGCGGTGCGGACCCAGCTGTTGCTCGACGCCCTGGCCGAGAAGAACGACGTGGGGGTGAACCAGGACGAGTTCACCCAGCGGGTGATCTTCAACGCGCAGCGCTACGGCATGTCGCCGGACGAGTACTTCAAGCGGGTGCAGGAGAACGACCAGATCGCCTCGATCTTCTCGGACGTGCGCCGCGGCAAGGCGTTGGCCGGCGCGGTGGAGAAGGCGACCGTGACCAGCGAGTCGGGCGACGTGCTGGACATCGCGGCGCTGTTCGGGGTGGAGCTGGACGACACGGCGGACGGCGCGGGTGACGGACGTGTGGTCGATGCGGCCGAGGGAGCGACCGAGGCGACGGACGTGGACTCCGATGCCGATGCCGATGCTGATGCCGATGCCCAGACCGGGGCGGCGAGCGACGACATCCAGGACGACGGGACCGACGAGGCGGCGCCGGCCGGCGCCCGCCCGAGCGCAGGCTGACCGGGGCATCTCCCGCGGGCACCCGCCCCGCCGCAGGTCACGCCGTCAGCGAACAGCGGGCCGTGCCGGCCCTACCGGACGTCGCCCGTCGTTAGTGTCGGTGGGGCCGCCGCCCGATCGGTGGTGCGGCCGATGGCATCGCCCGCGGACCGCACCACGGAGCCGGGCGGCCGACGAACCCCGACCAGACCACCCGACCACACCCGGCACCCGCACCACGACAGGAGACCCCAGTGAGCGACCGTCACTCCCAGCAGGCCTCGCGGGCACTGAGCGCAGTCCGGCGATTGGACGCGATCGTTCCCGGCCTGGCCGAACCGATGATGCGCAACACGTCCGGCATGTCGCTGTCGGACTCGGTGTCCGAGCGGCTGCTGCGCGAGCGGATCATCATCCTCGGCTCGGAGGTCAGGGACACCAACGCGAACGAGATCACCGCACAGCTGCTGCTGCTCGCAGCCGAGGATCCCGACAAGGACATCACGCTGTACATCAACTCCCCGGGCGGCAGCGTCACGGCCGGGATGGCGATCTACGACACCATGATGCTCATCGAGCCCGACGTCGCGACCACCGCGATGGGCCTCGCCGCGTCCATGGGCCAGTTCCTGCTCACGGCGGGTGCGCCCGGCAAGCGCGCCGCCCTGCCGCACACCCGGATCCTGATGCACCAGCCCTCCGCGGGCGTCGGCGGCACCGCCGCGGACATCGCCATCCAGGCGGAAATGCTGACCAAGTCGAAGCGTGAGCTCACGGAGCTGCAGTCGCTGCACACCGGCCAGTCGATCGAGCGGATCGAGGTCGACCAGGACCGCGACCGCTGGTTCACCGCGCAGGAGGCCCTCGAGTACGGCTTCATCGACAAGGTGGTCCGACGCGCCGCGGAGGCGGTCTCGGAGACCGCGGAAACCGACACGGGGACCGACACGGGCGAGTCCGACTCGGGCAAGTCAGCATCCGGCAAGAAGTGACATTCCGCGGCTCTGGAGGAGAAACCACAGTGAACGACACCGGCCACCAGCTGCCGCGGGGCCCGCTCGGCGGGACCGCCCACGGCAATGCCCTGAGCCTGCCCCAGGCCCGCTACATCCTGCCCTCGTTCGTCGAGCGGACGAGCTACGGCGTCAAGGAGTCCAACCCGTACAACAAGCTGTTCGAGGAGCGGATCATCTTCCTCGGCGTGCAGATCGACGACGCGTCGGCCAACGACGTGATGGCACAGCTGCTGACGCTCGAGTCCACCGACCCGGACCGCGAGATCATCATGTACATCAACTCGCCCGGCGGATCGTTCACCTCGATGACCGCGATCTACGACACGATGCAGTTCGTCCGGCCGACCATCCAGACCGTGTGCCTCGGCCAGGCGGCCTCGGCTGCCGCCGTGCTGCTCGCCGCAGGCTCGCCCGGGCGGCGGCTCGCCCTGCCCAACTCGCGGATCCTGATCCACCAGCCCGCCACCGAGGGCGTGTACGGCCAGGTCTCCGACCTGGAGATCCAGGCCGCGGAGATCGGCCGGGTGCGCGCCGCGCTCGAGGAGATCCTCGCCCGGCACTCGAACAGGTCGCAGGAGGAGGTCCGCAAGGACATCGACCGCGACAAGATCCTGACCGCCGCGGAGGCCAAGGAGTACGGCCTGGTGGACGAGGTGCTCGAGTACCGGAAGATCAGCGCCCGCTAACGCCGTACGGCGCTGCCCGGCAGCGGCGCCACGGGATCACGCGCTGTTACCGCGCGAAAGCATCAGTTCCGATTTCCCCTGGCGTCCCGCGCGCGGCCGGTTACCCTGAGAGGGTCCGTGCGGGTCCCGCGCGCCTCGGGTCCCGTTCATCCACCCAGTCCGTCAGCCAGACCGTCAACCCAGGCCACGTACCGATTTCCTCGCCCGTGTCGGGTGTGCGAAACCGCCGGCGGCGGCGCCGTCAACAGGTAACGTCGGATCGATCGCCAGAGCCGGCACCCGGCTCGGACCACGGGCGAACCGCACGAAGGATCGAGAGGGCACATGGCACGCATCGGTGACGGAGGCGATCTGCTCAAGTGCTCCTTCTGCGGAAAGAGCCAGAAGCAGGTCCGCAAGCTGATCGCCGGCCCCGGTGTGTACATCTGTGACGAGTGCATCGACCTGTGCAACGAGATCATCGAAGAGGAACTCGCGGAGACCAGCGAGGTCAAGCTCGACGAGCTGCCCAAGCCGACCGCGATCCGCGAGTACCTCGACCAGTACGTCATCGGGCAGGACACCGCGAAGAAGGCGCTCTCGGTCGCCGTCTACAACCACTACAAGCGCATCCAGGCCGGTCCCGACCGCGGGCCGGAGCCGGTGGAGCTGGCCAAGTCGAACATCCTGATGCTGGGGCCGACCGGCTGCGGCAAGACCTACCTGGCGCAGACCCTGGCCAAGATGCTGAACGTGCCGTTCGCGATCGCGGACGCCACCGCGCTGACGGAGGCCGGCTACGTCGGCGAGGACGTCGAGAACATCCTGCTGAAGCTGATCCAGGCCGCCGACTACGACGTCAAACGCGCGGAGACCGGCATCGTCTACATCGACGAGGTCGACAAGATCGCCCGCAAGTCGGAGAACCCGTCGATCACCCGCGACGTCTCGGGCGAGGGCGTGCAGCAGGCGCTGCTGAAGATCCTCGAGGGCACCCAGGCGTCGGTCCCGCCGCAGGGCGGCCGCAAGCACCCGCACCAGGAGTTCATCCAGATCGACACCACGAACGTGCTGTTCATCGTGGCGGGCGCGTTCGCGGGCCTGGAGAAGATCATCGGCGAGCGGGTCGGCAAGCGCGGACTCGGCTTCGGCGCCGAGGTGCGCAGCAAGTTCGACATCGACGCGTCGGACATCTTCTCCGACGTCATGCCGGAGGACCTGATCAAGTTCGGGCTCATCCCGGAGTTCATCGGCCGGTTGCCGGTGGTCGCGTCGGTGACCAACCTGGACAAGGAATCACTGGTCAAGATCCTGACCGAGCCGCGGGACGCGCTGTCCAAGCAGTACCAGCGGCTGTTCGACATGGACGGGGTCGCGCTGGAGTTCCACGAGGACGCGCTGGACGCGATCGCCGACGAGGCGATCCTCCGCGGCACCGGCGCGCGCGGCCTGCGCGCGATCATGGAAGAGGTCCTGCTGCCGGCCATGTACGAGGTGCCGGGCCGCGACGACGTCGAGCGGGTGGTCGTCACCGCCGAGACGGTGCGGTCGAACGTCTACCCGACGATCGTGCCGAGGGCCCCGAAGCGCACCCCGCGGGAGAAGTCCGCCTGATCCCGGCGTTCGCGGATTCCCGCCAACGCCACGCCGCCGGTGGCCTCGCCGACCGGATCCGTGCCGGCCGCGCCTTCCGTGATTTCCTGCCCTCAGCGGCCGCGCCGAGGGATCAGCCGCCGCAGTTGGTCTCGGTCCACTTCGTGATGTTCTCGCTGGCGGTGGTGTATTTCTCGCCGTTCAGGATCGCACCGGCCTGGGTCAGCGTGGTGCCCTGCGTCTCCGCCGCCACCTCGCGCAGCGCCTGCATGTCCGCGGCCAGCTCCGGCGGGGCGGCGGCCGCCATGTCCTCGACCGCCTTGGCGAAAGCGGCGCCGTCGAAGGCGTCGGTGCCGCCGAAGTAGGCGCCGAGCGTGGCGAATCCGAGGTTGGCGAAGCCGAACGCGATCGTGATGCACGAGTCGGAGAAGTTCAGCACGGAGGAGAGCTCGGTCGGCACCGACAGGTCCGTCGGGATGCCGAACTCGGTGAGGTTCGTGGGGATCGCCGTGAGCAGCTCGGAGAGCTCGGACAGCTCGGTGAGGTTCGACAGCTCACTCAGCTCCGGCACGGACAGGTCGCTGGGAAGGGACAGGTCCGTCGGGATCTCGAGCTCCGTCGGCAGGGTGAGATCGGTGAGTTCACTGGGGATCTCGGTGGGGATCGCACTGACCACGGCGGACGCCACCGCGGCCGGATTCGGCTCGGCGGAACCCGCGATGCTCGCCCCGCAGGCGACGAGCGCGATCGTCGTCGCGGCCAGCGCCAGGGACGCGATGACGGTCGAACGTCGGTCCATGTGTCTCGCTCCGTAGGTCATCGGTCGCCGGGGGCAGGTGGATCGTAACGCCGCCGAATGTGACCGGAGTTCCCGAACGATCATGGGCGCGGTGTCGGCCGATCGGGCGGCATCGCGCGGAGGAGGTCGGCGCTGCGGCCGCTGATACCGGCGCGGTAGCGTGCGCGGACGCCGCCTGCGGCGGACGATGTCGGCATCGAGCCGACCAATCAGGCGGGTGCGCCGGTGGGGGGTGAGCAGTGGCCGCACTGATCTTGATCATGGTGATCTTCTTCGTGTGGGCGCTGGTCGCGGGGCGGCTCGCCCGGTGGAGCATCACCGCGCCTCTCGCCATGGTGCTCGCCGGCACCGCGTTCACGGCGGGCGAGAGCCCTTTCCTCGTCCTCGAGCTCGAGACCTCCTCCGCGGAGCACGGTGTCGAGGTCGTGCTGGCCCTGCTGCTCTTCCTCGACGCCACCGAGGTGCCGCGGACCGCATGGCGGCGCGGCGCCCGTCACGTGCCCGGTCGCCTGCTGGCCATCGCGCTGCCGCTGTCGCTGGTGTTCGCGTGGCTGTTCGGCATGATCTTCTTCTCCACCGAGAACCTCTGGCTGCTGGCCGTTCTGGCTGCGGTGGTGGTGCCAACGGACATGGCCCCGGCTGCCCAGATCCTGCGCGACGCCCGCGTGCCGCGCGCGCTACGCGACACGTTGAACCTCGAGAGCGGCATCAACGACGGCATTGTCGCGCCCGTCTTCCTGTGGTGCCTGGCCGGTGCGCTGGCCTCCCGTGGCGAGGGCGGCGACCAGCCGATCGGTCAGGCGCTGCTGCTCGCCCTGCCGGTGCTGGCGATCTCGGTGGCGGTCGGCATCGGCATCGGGCTGATCGGCGGCAAGCTGCTGGTGCTGGTGTTCAACGCCCAGTGGACGGAGGCGTCCGCGCTGCGACTCGGCGTCCTCGCGCTGCCGTTCACCTCCTACGCCGTCGCCGTGCTGCTGGACGGCAACGGCTTCGTGGCCGCCTTCGTGGCCGGGGTGACGTTCGGGTCGTTCGCCGCCAAGCTGCCGCACGACGCGCTGCACCTCACCGAGGACATCAGCACGATGATGAACCTGATCGTGTGGTTCGTGTTCGGCCAGGTGATCACCGACTCGGTCGAGGACGCCGGCGTGTGGGAGGCCGTGCCCTATGCGCTGCTCGCGCTCACGGTCGTGCGGATGGTGCCGGTGGCGATCTCGCTGATCGGCACCAGGCTGGCGTTCAAGGACGTGGTGTTCCTCGGCTGGATGGGCCCGCGCGGCCTGGCGTCGATCGTGTTCGGGCTGCTCGCCTACATCCAGCTGACGGGTTCGGAGAGCGAACTGGTGGGCGACGTCATGGTGGTCACGGTCACGCTGAGCATTGTGCTGCACGGGTTGTCGGCCAGGCTGATCGGCCGCTGGTACGAACCGAAGGCGACGCCCCCGGCCGTTCCGGTGGACCCGCCGGCCTGACCCGACGGCCGTGGCCCCGCGGGTGCCCGGCTCAACTGCTGGAGCCGCGCACCCGGCGTGCGCCGCTGTAGATGTTGAAGCCAGCCAGCGACGCGAAACCGACCAGGGTCATGCCGGTCTCCTGCGCGAGATCGACGGCGAGCGAGGACGGCGCGCCCACCGCGACGAGCGTGCCGATGCCGGCCATCACGGCTTTCTGCACCAGCTCGAACGAGGCCCGCGACGAGGTCAGCAACGCCCGGTCGGCGGCCGGGATCTCGCCGGCCAGGATCGCGGCACCGATCACCTTGTCGACCGCGTTGTGCCGTCCGATGTCCTCGCGGACCCGCTCCACGGTGCCGTCCGGGCGCACCAGCGCCGCCGCGTGCAGGCCGCCGGTGCTGCGGAACACCTGCTGCCGGTCGCGCAGCTGGTCGGGCAGCGAGGTGATGGTCGCAGGGTCGAACGCCGGCAGGTCCGGCAGCCGGTAGCGCAGCTGCTTGCGCAGCGCCTCGATGGAGGCGGTCCCGCACACGCCGCACGCGGACGTCGTGGTTGTCAGGCGGGCCGGCACCATCCGCCCGGCCGCCTCCTCGGTGAGCGCGACATCGACGACGTTGTAGGTGTTCTGGCCGTTCTCGTCGACCCCGTCGCAGTACCGGATGGCGATCACGTCGGCGGCCCCGGTGACCACGCCCTCGGAGTGCAGCAGGCCGTGCACCAATTCGATGTCGTGACCCGGGGTGCGCATGGTGACGGTCATGACCTCGCCGGCGACGCGGATCTCCAGCGGCTCCTCGCCGACCACCGTGTCCGGCCGCGAGGTGAAAAGGCCGTCGCGGAACCGGCGGATCGGGGTGCGGACGGTGACGCGACTCACCGCACCAGCATGCCACCACCGGCGGCGCCCGAATCGCCACCGCCGTACCGCCCGAACGGCTGCCGCACGCCCAGTTGGCCCGCCCTCGGTGCCGCCGCCGCGGGCCGAGATCGCCCTACCGGCGGACCATCCGGATCTCCAGGATGCCGGCGGAATCGATGCGCTCGTTGCCGTCCGGGATGAAGTCGTGGTGCACGTAGAACGCGCTGGCCCTGGGGTTGTCGCGGTAGGTCCAGAGCAGCGCCGGTCCGTCGCCGAGTGCCGTGTTCAGCAGATCGTCGGCGAGGCCGGTGCCCTGCTGCGCCACCCGCACGTAGATCGCGTACAGCTCGCGCTTGCTCGGGTCGTCCTCGTCGCGGGACGGGCCGGCGATCGCGATGCCGACGACCTCGCCGTCGAGCTCGCCCAGGTAGTGGTCGGCGATGCCGGCCTCGATCTCCTTGCGGCGGCGCTGCGCCATGCGCTTCTCGTCGAACTCGTCGATGCGTTCGGACCCCCAGAGCTCCACGTAGGACTCGCGCCAGCACGCCAGGTGGCACGCGGCGAAGGCGTCCGCGTCCTCCGGCGTGGCCGCGCGGACGGTCGGAGAGGGGCTCATGCGACCACCTTTCGGCGTCGTTGACGAGGCTGAGACGGGCCGATCGATGGACGGCCGATCGGGAACGCACGGCGAGATCCGGATGCGATCGAACCGCACCGACAGGCTAGTGCACGCGGCCTGACCCCGGCCCCGGGGCGAGGGACTTCGGCCGCCGCAGGGCCGGCGTTTCGCGCAGCGCGTACGCGGCGCTGCCGACGGGCTCGTACGCAGTGGCGCGGCCGCGCGTTCCACCCGCCGCGAGGCGCCGATCCCGAACCTGTATGACCGCGTGTGCTCTCGTAGCACGCAATAGCGTCATACGAGGGTGCGGGCGGTCATACGGGTTCGGGTGAGGGGGTGCGGGGCCGCACACGGACACGCGCCGGCCCGGACCGCCGCGTCGGTCCGGATCGTCGGGCGCCGGTGGCACCATGAGCGCGTGGCCGTGTACCGCGACTCCGGGGTGGTGCTCCGGGTGACGAAGCTCGGCGAGGCCGATCGCATCGTCACCCTGCTCACCCGCCGGACGGGCCGGGTGCGCGCCGTCGCGAAGGGCGTCCGCCGCACCAAGAGCCGGTTCGGCGGCCGGCTGGAGCCGTTCAGCCACGTCGACCTGCAGGTCTACGAGGGCCGGAACCTCGACATCGTCACCCAGGCCGAGACCCTCGATCCGTTCGGGCCGGCGCTGGCCAGCGATTACCCGCGGTACACCTGCGCGACCGCGATCGCGGAAACCGCCGAGCGGCTGACGGCCGAGGAGCGGGAGCCCTCGATGCGGCTCTACCTGCTGGTCGTGTCGGCGCTGCGGGCGCTCGCCGAGCAGGGGCGGGATCCGTCGCTGGTGCTCGACGCGTTCCTGCTGCGCGCCATGGCGCTGGCCGGCTGGGCGCCGGCGCTGGCCGAGTGCGCGCGCTGCGGCACGCCCGGCCCGCACGCCGCGTTCCACGTCCCGTCGGGCGGCGTGCTCTGCGCGCCTGTCGCGGCGGGGGTTCGGTCGGCGCCGCGCGCCCGGCCGGCGCCACCGTCGCGCTGATGATCGCCCTGGCCGACGGCGATTGGGTCGCGGCGGACGGAGCGCCACCGAACGCGCGCCGCGAGGCGTCCGGCCTGGTCGCGGCGCTGCTGCAGTGGCACCTCGAGCGGGGGCTGCGCTCGCTGACGCTGGTCGACCGCGGCGCGGTCCGGCCGTACGTCGCGGCGGTCACCCCCGCCGCCGCCGAGCCCACTGCCGGGCCCCGCGACGGGCCCCCCGCCGCGCCCGCGGACGACAAGACCGGCGGGGATGATCGACCGGCAGCGCTCTTCGGCGACGACCGGCCGGCGCGGGACGCGGTGGCGCCGTGAGGCGCGGGCGCGTGAGGGCGTCCCACGTCGAACAGCGACCGCCCACCCCGCATCCGAGCGGGGCGCGACCCCCCGCGCTGCCCGCCGGTTCGGTGCCGCGGCACGTGGCGCTGGTGATGGACGGCAACGGCCGGTGGGCCAAGGCCCGCGGCCTGCCCCGCACCGAGGGCCACAAGCGCGGCGAGGCCGCCCTCTTCGACGTCGTCGAGGGTGCCATCGAGCTGGGCGTGCAACACCTGTCCGCGTACGCGTTCTCCACCGAGAACTGGAAGCGCTCGCCGGACGAGGTCCGGTTCCTGATGGGCTTCAACCGGGACGTCATCCGCCGCCGCCGGGACGAGATGAACGCGCTGGGCGTGCGGGTGCGGTGGGCCGGCCGCCGCCCGCGGCTGTGGCGCAGCGTCATCCACGAGCTCGAGATCGCGGAACAACTCACCGCGGACAACCGCGTCCTCACCCTGACCATGTGCGTGAACTACGGCGGCCGCGCGGAGATCGCGGATGCGGCGCGCGCCGTCGCGATCGCGGCGGCGGCGGGGCGCATCGACCCCACGAAGGTGGACGAGCGCGTGCTGGCCCGGTACCTGGACGAGCCGGACATGCCGGACGTCGACCTGTTCCTGCGCTCCTCCGGCGAGCAGCGCACGAGCAACTTCCTCATCTGGCAGTCCGCGTACGCCGAGATGGTGTTCCTCGACACGCTCTTCCCGGACTTCGACCGCCGGGACCTGTGGCGGGCATGTGAGATCTATGCGGCCCGGCAGCGGCGCTTCGGCGGAGTGGTCGGGGCGGAGGAGGATGGCGCCGCGGGCCGGGGCCCGGGTGCCGCAGCCGCGGCCGCCGGTTCGGACGGAGTGGCGCCGGTCGGGATCGAACGGGTCAGGGCGGAGCCGGCGAGCGGAAGCGGGGTGGACGGGTGACGACGGAGAAGACGCAGGCGGTGGCCGGGACGCGGCCGCCCGCCGCGCCGCGCCGTCGCTACCGGCCGGGCTCGCTGGAGATCTTCGGGGCCGTCCTGCTGCTGGCGATCCTGCTGCGCGGGCCGCTGGAGTCCCTGCTCGACGTGCCGATCCTGCAGAGCTGGTCGACCGTCTTCGTCGCGATCTGCGTGCAGGCCACGCCCTTCCTCGTGCTCGGCGTGGTGGTCTCCGGGGCCATCGCCGCGTTCGTGCCGGCCCGCGTCTTCGCCCGGCTGCTGCCCGACAACCCGGCGCTCGCGGTCCCGGTGGCCGGGGCCTGCGGCGTCGCGCTGCCGGGCTGCGAGTGCGGCTCCGTGCCGATCGCAAACCGATTGATGGAGCGGGGGGTGCGGCCGTCGGCGGCGCTCGCCTTCCTGCTCTCCGCGCCGGCCATCAACCCGATCGTGCTGGTGGCCACGGCCGTCGCGTTCTCCACGGAGCCGTCCATGGTGTGGGCGCGGCTCATCGCGGGCCTGGCCACCGCCGTGATCGTGGGCTGGATCTGGGAGCGGATCGGCCGGCCGGAGTGGATGCGGCCGCAGCGCAGGGTCCCCGAGCGCGGCGAGGACGCGGGCTGGAAGGTGTTCGTCAGCACCATGCTCGGCGACTTCACGCAGGCTGCCGGCTTCCTCGTGCTGGGCGCGGCCGCCGCGGCGACGTTCAAGACGCTCGTGCCGGCGCACATCATGGAGAGCATCGGCTCGTCGCTGCTGCTGTCGATCGCGCTGATGGCCCTGCTTGCCGTGCTCCTGGCGCTGTGCTCCGAGGCAGACGCGTTCGTCGCTGCCTCGTTCTCGACCATCCCGCTGGTGGGCAAGCTGGTCTTCCTGACGGTGGGTCCGGCCGTCGACGTGAAGCTGGCCGCCATGCAGGCGGGCGTCTTCGGCCGGAGGTTCGCGGTGCGGTTCGCGCCGCTGACCTTCGCCGTCGCGGTCCTCGTCGGCACCACGGTCGGCCTGGTGTTCTGGGGGTGGCAGGTGTGAACCGGCTGACCCAGTCCATCGTCATCTCGTTGCTCGGCGGACTGCTGATCTCGATCACCGTGTCCGGGCGGTTCACTTCGTACGTGCGGCCCGGGTTCGCACCGTTGCTGCTGATCGGCGGCATCGTCCTGGTCCTCGTCGGCGTCGCGTCGCTGGTGCTGACGATGCTCGCTGAGGCTCGGGCGGAGAAGCAGGGGTCGCCGTCGGGCGCCGGGGCCGCCGGCGACGGGTGAGCACGGCGGGCCCGCGGGTGCCGCCGATCCCGCCGGCGGCGCGCCGGACGCGCACGGGCACGACCACGACTCGTCGCGGGCGCCGTGGCTGATCCTGGTCCCGGTCCTCGTGCTGCTGCTGGTCGCACCACCCGCGCTCGGCGCCGACGCGGTGTCGCGGAGCGCGGGCTCGCAGGGCGTCGCGGGCATGGACGTGGTCGCCCGGGCGGACCCCGCGAGCCCGGACGCGGCCGGCGGCGTGGAGGGCGGCTACAAGTTCAACGACGGCAGCGGGTCGGCCGCCGACTCGGCGGGGAACAAGCGCACGCAGCAGTTCCCGCCGCTACCGGAGGGCGCCGACCCCACGCTGACGTTCAAGGACTTCGTGCTCCGCGCCCTGTACGACGCCGACGGCTCGGTGGACGGCGTGCCGGTGACGCTCACCGGCTTCATCGCGCCGCCCGGCGACGGGTTCTCCGACGGCTACACGATCGCCCGGATGGTGATCAGCTGCTGCGCCGCGGACGCCAACCCGATGCAGGTGCACGTGGCGGCCGACGCGCCACTCCCGTCGGACACCTGGGTGCAGGCCGTGGTGACCGCGGTACCGAACACCGCGACGATCGACAACGGTTACGTGCCCACCGTGACGATCACGTCGATCAACCCCGTTCCGCAGCCCGCGGACCCGTACGAGCACTAGCCGGACGGGTCCCGAACGCGCGGGTCAGGCGTTGCGGCCGGCGTGCTGCGCCTCGATCGTCGCCCACGCCGTGCCCCGGTAGTCCGCGAGACGCAGCTCCTCGGCCTCGTCGAACGTGTACCACTCGGTGCTGGGCCGGTCCGGGAGGACGCCGCGCAGGTACTCGCCGAGGTAGTGCAGCGGACCCTCCCACCCGGTGCCCACCCCGTATCGGCCGGTGTCCGGGTCGTTGCGGAAGACGTCGGCGATCGAGGCATGCTCCAGCTCCAGCCACGTCGCGTCGGGCCCGTCGGGAGTCAGCCGGACCTCGACCTGGTCGCTGTAGCCGCGCTCGTCGAGCGGGGTCCACTGCAGACGCAGCAGGTGCGGCACCTCGCAGGCGAGGATCTCGCCGCCGGCGTTGCCCTGCAGCTCGAAGGACCCGCCGACCCGCAGGTCTCCGCTCAGCGGGAGGAAGAAGCGGTCGACCCGGTCCGGGGTCGTGATGGCGTCCCAGACCTCCTCGATCGGCGCGTCATAGCGACGGCGGAGCACGGCCGTCCGCGCCGAGCCGGCGGCGATCTCCCGGGTGCCCATGGTCCGCTGCACGGCGGTCAAACTGGTTTCCTGGTCGGCGATCTCGTTCACCGTTGATCTCCTTCGTTCGAGGGTGGGGGAGGCGACTGCCGCGTCGATGCGGCGCCGCGACGACCGGGCGAGAGCTCGACGGCGAGGGCATCGAGCGGCGGGGTCCAGAACCGCCGGAATCCGTCGAGCCATCGGTCCACGTCCCGCAGCGCCGCCGTCTCGACCGCGTACAGGCGCCGGGTGCCGTCGCGCCGGACGGTGGCGAAGCCGTTCTCGCGGAGGACCTTCAGGTGACCGGACACCGTGGGCTGCGAGATCGCGAACTCCGCCGCCACCACGTCGGTCACCTGGCCCGCGGAGAGCTCGCCGTCGGCCAGCAGTTCCATGATCCGCCGCCGGACGGGATCGCCCAGGACGTCGAACGCGTGCACGTTACATGTATATCGCCTGCGACCAATATAGGCAAGCGCCGAAATTTGGGGCGGCGGGCGATGGCTCCGCCCGCGGATCGCTGCTGATCAGGGCCCGAGCGCCCAGCAGGGCAGGCAGATCACGCGCCTGGTGGCCCCGGGTGGGTCACCAGGTGGGGACCAGCCGCCAGAGTGGCACCACGGGTCCGGGGTCGGGCACGAGCTCGTGGGCCAGCGCCTCCGGCAGCGTCCGGTAGCGGAACTCGAAGCCGTGGTCGTGCAGCTTCGCCGGCACCGACCGCTGGCCGCCGAGGAGCTCGACGGCGAAGTCGCTGAGCACCAGCTTCAGCGCGATGCCCGGGATGACCCAGGGGGTGGGACGGTGCAGCACGCGGCCGAGCTCGCGGGTGAACTCCGCGTTTGTGACCGGGTACGGGGCGGCGGCGTTGACCGGCCCGGACACCTCGCCGTCCAGCAGGAACTGGATGACCCGCACCTCGTCGTCGGCGTCGATCCACGGGAAGTACTGGTGGCCGGAGCCGAGCCGGCCGCCCAATCCCAGCCGCACCAGCGAGCCCAGCTGCTGCAACAGCCCGCCCTCGCGGCCGAGCACGAGCGAGCTGCGCAGGGTGACCACGCGGGTGCCGGCCTCGGCGGCCGGCAGGGTCGCCGCCTCCCAGTCCACGCACAGCCGGGCGAGGAACGACGTGCCCGGCTCGGACCGCTCGGTCAGGATCTCGGCGTCGAGCCGCGCCCCGTAGTACCCGCTGCCGCTCGCGTTGATCAGCGCCGGGATGCCGAGCCGCGCGCACTCGTCGGCCAGGAAGCTCGTCGGGTTCAGCCGCGACGCGCGCAGCTGCTGCTTGAACTTCGGCGTCCAGCGCTTGTCGCCGATGTTCACGCCGCACATGTTGATCACGGCGTCGGCACCGTCGAGGACGCCGGGCTCGAGCCTGCGGACGTGCGGGTTCCACAGGCTCTGACCGGCGCGCGTCGGACCCCTGCGCACCAGCTGGACGATCTCGTGACCATCCGCGGCCAGCGCCGCCAGCAGGCGCTGCCCGATGAACCCGCTCGCCCCTGCGGCGACAATGCGCATGCCGTGTCCGTCCCCCGCCGCCTCGCCGCCTACAGGCCCAGCTCGCCCTCGAACTCGCCGGCTTCGATGCGCTTCTTCACCGCGAGCAGGAACCGGGACGCGTCGGCGCCGTCGATGTTCCGGTGGTCGTAGGACAGTGCGAGGTAGCACATCGACCGGATCGCGATCACCTCGTTGCCGTCGGCGTCCTGCGCGACCACGGGACGCTTGACGATCGCCCCTGTGCCGAGGATGGCGGACTGCGGCGGCACGAAGATCGGCGTGTCGAACAGCGCGCCGACCGAGCCGGTGTTGGTGATCGTGAAGGTGCCGCCGGACAGCTCGTCCGGGCCGACCTTGTTGTCCCGGGTGCGCTTGGCCAGGTCGGCGATCTTGCGGGCGATGCCGGCGATGTTGAGGTCGTCGGCATCCTTGATCACCGGCACGATCAGGCCGCGCGGCGTGTCGACGGCGATGCCCAGGTGGACCTTGCCGTGATAGGTGATCTCCTTGACGTCCGCGGAGAGCGAGGAGTTCACCACGGGGTAGGCCTTCAGCCCCTCGATGGCGGCCTTGACGAAGAACGGCAGGAACGACAGCGAGACGCCCTCGCGCGCGGTGAACGCCGCCTTCGCCCGCGCCCGGATCTGGGCGACGCGGGTGACGTCGACCTCCATCACGGTTGTCAGCTGAGCCGCCGTGTCCAGTCCGTAGCGCATGTTCTTGGCGATGGACTGGCGGATCCGCGGCGTCTTCACCGTGGTGCCGATCAGCGCGGTCGCCGCGGCGTCCGGCTTCGGCACGCTCGAACCGGCGGGTGCCGCCGCCGGGGCAGCGGCGGCCGTCGCCGGGGCGGTGGGGGCGGCTGCGGCGGCGGGCTGGGCGGCGGCCTTGGCCGCGTCCGCCGCGGCCACCACGTCCTCGCGGCGGATCCGGCCACCGACCCCGGTGCCCTTCACGCTGGAGAGGTCGACGCCGCTGTCCGCGGCGAGCTTGCGGATCACCGGCGTCACGTACGTGCCCTCCGGCACGGCGGCGGGCGGCAGCGCCGACCCGGCCCCGGACGGGGCCGACGGGGCGGCCGCCGGCGGCGGGGCCGGCTGCTCGGTGACGGCGGGCGCGGATCCGCGGTCCTGCTTCGCCTCCGGTTCCGGTGCCGCCTGCTGCTCGGGCTCTTCCTTCTGCTCCGGCTTGGGCTCCTCGGTGGGGGCGGGCGCCGCCGACGCGTCGCCGATCACGCCGAGCTGGCCGCCGACCTGGATGGTCTCGTCCTCCCCGACGCTGATCTCGAGCAGCGTGCCGGCGACCGGCGATGGCACCTCGGTGTCCACCTTGTCGGTGGAGATCTCCACCAGGGGCTCGTCGACGGCGACGTCGTCGCCGACGGCCTTGAGCCAACGGGTCACGGTGCCCTCGGTGACGGACTCGCCCATCTCCGGCAGGGTCACCGACGTGCCGCCGCCCGAGGATCCGCTCGCCCCGGCGGTCGGCTTCTCCCGCGGGGTCTCGGTGTCCGTCGACGGCTCGGCCTGCGGGGCGGTCTCCGCGGCCGGTGCCGCGTCGGGCTCGGGCTTGGTGTCCGGCGTGGTGTCCGGCTGGGCGGCCCCGCCGGAGTCGCCGGCCGCGTCACCGCCGGAATCGCCGTCATCGCTGCTGGCGCCCGAGCCGTCGCCGATCACGCCCAGCTCGGCACCGACGGCCGCCGTCTCGTCCTCGCCGACGACGATCTTCTCCAGCACGCCCGCGTACGGCGACGGGATCTCCGTGTCCACCTTGTCGGTGGACACCTCGAGCAGGGGCTCGTCGACCGCGACCTCGTCCCCGACGGCCTTCAGCCAACGGGTGACGGTGCCCTCGGTGACGCTCTCCCCGAGGGCCGGCATCTGGACGGAGTGGGACATGAGCGGGGTTCTCCTGCCTGTGACCTGAACTGGATCAATCGGGGTGCTCGTGGCGGGCCGTGCTGGCCGGCGGTCGCGGCCGGGCGCTCCCTGTGCGGGTGCCCGGCCGCGGCGCCGGGAAATCAGTCGTGCACGTGCAGTGGCTTGCCGGCCATCGCCAGGATCGCCTCGCCGACCGCCTCGTACTGGCTCGGGTGCCCGTGCAGGTACGGGGCGACGTCCTCGGGATGCGCCTCCCAGCCGACGATCAGCTGGGCCTCGCCGAGCAGCTCGCCGACCCGGGCGCCGACCATGTGCATGCCGACGATGGGGCCATCCTTGACCCGCACCAGCTTGATGCCGCCCGCGGTCTTGAGGATCTGCGACTTGCCGTTGCCGCCGAGGTCGTAGACGTACGTCTCGATCGACGAATCCCCGTACTCCTCCTTGGCTTTCGCCTCGGTCAGGCCGACGGACGCCACGTTGGGGTCGCAGTAGGTGATCTTCGGGATCTCCGCGTCCGGGATCACCCGCGGATGCAGGCCGGCGATCTCCTCGGCCACGAAGATGCCCTGCTGGAACCCGCGGTGCGCGAGCTGCAGGCCGGGCACGATGTCCCCGACCGCGTAGACGTGCGGCAGGTTGGTGTGCATCCGCTCGTCGGTGATCACCCAGCCGCGGTCCATCGTGATGCCGGCCTCCTCGTAGCCGCAGCCCTGCGTGTACGGGCCGCGCCCGACGGCGACCAGCAGCAGGTCGGCCTCGATCGTGCTGCCGTCCTCCAGGCTGACCGTCACGCCGGAGTCGTCCTGCTTGACGCCCTGGAACCGGACGCCGGTCTTGAACGCGATCTTGCGCTTGCGGAAGGCGCGCTCCAGCAGCTTGGACGCCCACGGGTCCTCGAGCGGAACCAGCGTCGGCAGCGCCTCGACGATCGTCACGTCGGTGCCGAACGACGCCCAGGTGGACGCGAACTCGACGCCGATGACGCCGCCGCCGAGGACGACCGCCTTCTTCGGAATCCACTCCAGGCTCAGCGCCTGGGTGGAGGTGATCACCCTGCCCTCGATCTCCAGCCCGGGCAGCGTGCGGGAGTACGAGCCCGTGGCCAGGATGACGTCCTTGCCGACGTAGGTCTCTGCGCTGTCGCCGGATCCGACGACGACCCTGTTCGGTCCGACGAACCTGCCCTCGCCCTCGACCACCTGGATCTTGCGGGACTTCACCAAGCCCTGCAGGCCCTTGTAGAGGCGATTGATGATGCCGTCCTTGTACTTCAGCAGCGCAGGCACGTCGACGCCGTCGAACGTCGACTTAATGCCGATCGTGCTGCCCTCGCGTGCCTCGTCCGCGACCTCGGCCGCGTGCAGCAGGGTCTTCGCCGGGACGCAACCCCAGTGCAGGCAGGTCCCGCCGACCTTCTCCTTCTCCACCAGCACGACGGACGAACCGAGCTCGGCCGCGCGCAGGGCAGCCGCGTAGCCGCCGGACCCCCCGCCGAGAACGACCAGATCTACGTTGGTCTCGCCCATCGGATCAGTGCTCCTCAATTCGGTTGTTGACATAACTTTTCCAACGCCGGGGCACCCGCGGAGCTTCCGCCGGCGGCCGCCGTCGGGGTGCCGCCATCGCTGCGCCCGCACCCCGCGACGCGACCCCATCTTGGCATCCCGCCCGGAATGCCGCCCGTGGGCCGGACGGCATCCGGCGGGCCGCGGCGAACCCGCCGGAGGCTCTTCGGGAACTGTCCCGCCCGCCGCTTCGCTGGGGCTTCAGGAACACTGGTGGCAGGCGCCGCCCGGCCGGTGGCGGCCGCGGCGCGGCAGGTGGACGGGAGTGTGCGATGGGCTGGTTCTCGCGGAAGGGCCGGGGCTCCAGCGGGCTGAGCCGCTCCGATCGCAAGGCGGTGACCGAGGCGCTGGCGGAGTGGGCGGCGGCGCGCCGGGGCGTCGAGGTGTTCGTCGAGCCGCGGACCGCGGTGACCGAGACGAGCGTCGTGCTGGTCGCGCACGACGGGGAGTTCACCCGGCGGCGGATCGCATCGCCCGAGGCCGCCAAGGACTTCGCCCGCGACCACGCGCTGCCGATCTACGACGCGACCGTCGTCGGCTACCCGCAGCGGATGCGCGACTACTCGCGCCGGCAGACGATCCTGCAGGAGCGCGCGGACCGGGAGGCCCTCGGCGACTGACCCGCTCGCCCACCGGGCGAGCGGCGCCTCAGCGCGACGCCAGATCTTCCAGCACGGCCAGCAGCGTGCGGACCGGAACGCCGGTGCCGCCGGTGGACGTGTAGCCGTACGGCTTGCCGTCGTGGAACGCCGGGCCGGCGACGTCGAGGTGCGCGAACGGCAGCCCCTCGGGCACGAACGCGCTGAGATAGTGCCCGGCCACGAGCATCCCGCCGCCCTGGTCGGCGGAACCGATGTTCTGCAGGTCCGCGAGCGGGGAGTCGAGGCCATCGCGCAGGTGCTCGGGCAGCGGCATCGCCCAGCCACCCTCGCCGGTCTCCCGCGCCAGCTCGGCGACCCGGTCGCGCAGCTCGGCCTCGCCCATGACGCCCATCGTGCGCTTGCCCAGGGACGCGATCTGCGCGCCCGTCAGCGTGGACGTCTCGAGCAGGTAGTCGGGGTCGTCCTCGGCGGCGCGGACGATCGCGTCGGCCAGCACGAGGCGGCCCTCCGCGTCGGTGTTCAAGATGTGCGAGGTCTTGCCGAGCGGCTTCTTCGCCCCACGCTTCGGCGCGCCGCCGTAGTGCCGGATCACGTCGCCCGGCCGGTAGGCCGACCCCGACGGCAGGTTCTCCGCGAGCGCCGCGTATGCGGTGACCGCCACCGGCAGGCCGAGCCTCGCCGCGGCCACCGCGGTCGCGATCACGGCCGCCGCGCCGGCCATGTCGCTCGTCATCTGGTCCATCTTGGCGGCGGGCTTGATCGAGATCCCGCCCGAGTCGAAGGTGATGCCCTTGCCGACGAGGGCGACCGAGGTCGCCGCCCTGCCCGCCGGCCGGTAGGCCACGCGGACCAACCGCGGCGGCCGCGACGAACCCGAGCCGACGGCCAGGATGCCGCCGAAACCACCGCGGGCGAGGGCCTTCTCGTCGAGCACCTGGACGTCCAGCCCGGCCTCGCGGGCGGCGGCGGCCGCGCGGTCGGCGAACTCGGCCGGCGGCAGGTCGTTCGGCGCGGAGTTCACCAGGTCCCTGGCGAACGCCACCGCTTCGGCCGTCACCTCGGCGCGCCGGACCTCCGCCTTGGCCGCCTTGTCCGCGGACGGGACGGACAGCACGACGGCGCCGACGGCGGGCTTCTTCGGATCCTTGTAGGTCGCGAACTGGTAGGCGCCCAGCAGGTGCCCCTCGGCCGCGGCGCGCAGGTCGATCCGCGACAGGGTGGAGACGATCCGGTCCCAGCCGGCGGCGCTGCGCGACGCCAGGCCGGCCGCCCGGCGCACCCGTTCCGCGGCCGCCGAGATGTCTTCGGCCGCGCCGTCCCCGACCGCCTTGCCGAGGCCGACCGCGACGATCCGCTCCGCCGAGACCAGGCCGGCCGCCGGGATGGTCGTCACCGAGCCGGCCTTGCCCGTCGCGCCGGCCAGCGCGCACGCCGCGGCCGCCGCGCCCAGGTCCGCGTCCGCGGCGATCGGACCGGCACCCTCACCGGCACCCTCGTACAGGCCGATCACCAGGGCGTCCGCCTTGGCGCCGGTCGGGGCGGCGATGGACAGGGTCAGTCGGGTCATCGGGAACGGGTCCTCCTCGGTGTGGGGCCGGGTCTGTCGGCCGGGCGCGACCGCTCCGGCGGCCCGATCGGGGCCGGTGCCGGGTGCGTCGCCGCGCTGACGACCGTAGTCGGCGTACCCGCGCGCCGACCGCGCAGGCTACCGTCGGCGCCATGGCTGACCCGGTCGACGACGCGCCGCTGCTCACCTCCCCGCTGGACGACCGGCACCGGGCGCTCGGCGCCACCATGGGCGCGTTCGGCGGCTGGGACATGCCGATCAGCTACGCCGGCGCCGGGGTCGTGGCAGAGCACACGGCCGTCCGCACCGCCGTCGGCGTCTTCGACGTCTCGCACCTCGGCAAGGCCACCGCCACCGGCCAGGGCGCGGCGGCGTTCGTGAATGCCTGCCTCACCGCGGATCTCGGCCGGATCGCTCCCGGTCAGGCGCAATACACGTTGTGCTGCAACCCCTCCGGCGGCGTCGTCGACGACATGATCGCCTACCTGGTGTCCGACGACGAGGTCTTCCTCATCCCCAACGCGGCGAACACGGCGGCGGTGGTGGCAGCTCTGCGAGCGGCCGCGCCGGCGGGCGTCACCGTCACCGACCGGCACCGCGAGTTCGGCGTGCTGGCCGTGCAGGGCCCCGCCTCGCCGGAGGTGCTCGGAGCGCTCGGGCTGCCCGCCGAGCTCGACTACATGGCCTGGGTCGACGCGGAGTTCGAGGGCGCCCCCGTCCGGGTCTGCCGGACCGGCTACACCGGGGAACACGGCTACGAGCTCGTGCCGTCGTGGGACGCCACGCCCGGGCTCTGGGACGCGCTCATCCACGAGGCCGGCATGCGCGGCGGCCGGCCGGCCGGGCTCGGCGCCAGGGACACGCTACGCACCGAGATGGGCTACGCGCTGCACGGCCAGGACCTCGGCCCCGAGATCACGCCGGTGCAGGCGCGTCTCGGCTGGGCGGTCGGCTGGCGCAAGCCGACGTTCTTCGGCGCCGAGGCCCTGCGGGCGGAGAAGGAGCGCGGTCCCGATCGGTCGGCGTGGGGGCTGCTGGCGATCGACCGCGGCGTCCTGCGCGGCCATCTCACCGTCGTGGACGCGGCGGGCGAGCCGATCGGCGAGACCACGTCGGGGACCTTCTCGCCGACCCTCGGGCAGGGCATCGGCCTGGCGCTGATCGACACCGCGGCGGGGGTGGCGGCGGACGACGAACTCGCCGTCGACGTGCGCGGCCGGCGGATGCGGGTGCGGACGATGAAGCCGCCGTTCGTGCCCTCGCACGTGCGCTGAGCGCCGGCTCGGACCGGGGCCGCCCGGATCAGCGGGGTTGCAGCGCCCGGTTCAGCGACGTCGTGATCGTCCGCCTGCCGAACAGCGGAATCAGCCCGGCGACCAACGCGCCCTTGACCCCCTTGCTGTGCCGGCGCAGCGTCACCTCCACCCGCGTCCCGCCGTCGGCCGGCACCAGCCGGTAGTCCCACCGGCTCGGCGGTTTCCACAGATTCGAGTCCGTGGTCACCGCGGAGATGGTGCCGGCATCCGCGTCCCAGTCGTACCGCTCCCGCTCCCAGCCGAGCTTGTTCCCCTCGGTGACGTCGGCCCAGTTCTCGCCGCTGTCGTGCACCGTCAGGTTCGATTCGTCGACGCCCGGAAACGCGTCGGCCCTCGCCGGGCTGAAGTCCGTCAGGATCCGCAGGACCTCCGCGGGCGGGAGGGGAGTCCGGACGCTGGCGCTCACGACTGGCATGCACGGTGATCGTAGGCGCACCGGGACCCGGGCCCGGCAGCGCGATGCGGGCCGACGGATCGGGCAGCGATCACCGGCCGGTGGCCAGGTCCGCGTCGCTCTTGGGCATGGCGCCCGCGAGGGCAACGATGCCGACGCAGAGCACGGCCGGCACCGCCATGGCGTGCTGCATCCCGAGGTGGTTGACCAGGAAGCCGATCACCGCCGGGCCGGCCAGGAACGCGGCGTACCCGAAGGTGACGACGACGGCCAGCACCCGGCCGCCGCCGATGTGGCCGGCCACCGCGTACACCTGGGGCGCGATCATGCCCACGCCCAGCCCGACCAGTGCCCAGCCGACCAGCAGCAGGGGCAGTCCGCTGACCAGCGTGACGGTGCCGTAGCCGATCGCGGCGCACCCCCCGCCGAAGCGGACGACCGCGCGGCGTCCGAAGCGCGCCACCAGCCGATCGCCGAGCAGGCGGATGACGACCATGAACCCGCTGACCGCGATCAGCCCGAGGGCCCCGGTGGTGGCGTCGACCTGTGCGACCTCGGTGACGTGCAGCGCGGCCCAGTCGGTCGCTGTCCCCTCCGACAGCCCGAATGCCAGCGCCATGATCGCGAGCAGCCAGGCGACGGACGGGATCTTGGTGCGGACGCCGTTCACGGTGTGGGGGATGACCGCCGTCGGCGGTGTGATCCGGAACGCGACGACGCAGGCCACGGTCGCCAGCGCGGCCAGGAACAGCATGAGGGGCATGACGATCGCCGCGTCGTCGATGTCGAAGACGGTCGCCATGAGCAGCACGCTGCCGGCGCCGACGAACCCGCCGAGGGACCACAGCGCATGGAATGAGCTCATGATCGGGCGCTTGCGTGCGCCCTCGACCTGGACGCCGACGGCGTTCATCGCGACGTCCATGCTGCCGTTGCCGAGGCCGAGCAGCACGGCGCCGACGAGCGCGAGGGGATACGTCGCGGCGAAGGCGAAGACGACCGCGGCGGCGATGAGCACGGGCAGGGCCGCCAGCGCGACCTGCCGGGCGCCGATCGAGTCGGACAGCCGGCCCCCGACCTGCATCGCGATGATGGCGGCCACTCCGGCGGTGAACAGCAGGATCGCGATGCGGGTGGCGTCGATGTCGAGTCGTTCGCGGATCGAGGGCAGGGCGCCGCCGTAGCCGCCGATGATCAGGCCGTTCACCGCGAAGAGCAGCGCCACGGCCACGACGGACGTGGTGCTCGACAGGCGCGCAGTGAGGTCGCGCGGCGGCGTGGTGGGTGGCGTCACGTCGCCTCTGGCTGCGACAGGTCCGGTTGCGACGAGCCCGGTGCGTGCGGGCTGCGCAGCACGCAGAACTCGTTGCCCTCCGGATCGGCCATCACCACCCAGCTCACGTCGTCGCCCTGCCCGATGTCGACCCGGCGCGCGCCGAGCCCCTCGAGACGGGCCACCTCGGCCGCCTGATCGCCGTCCGAGCGCAGGTCCACGTGCAGCCGGTTCTTCACGACCTTGCCCTCCGGCACCCTCAGGAACAGCAGGTCGGGCAGGACTCCGTGGCCGAATGCGTCCGGCGCCGGGGTGACGGCGACCTCGTCGGGGTTGTCGGCGTCCAGCGGCCAGCCCAGCGCTGCCGCCCAGAACGCGCCGGTGACCTCGGGTTGGACGGAATCGAAGGACAGGTTCGAGATGCGCGCGGTCATGGCGGGTAGCGTGCCCGGTTCCCCGGCATCCGGCACCCCGGGCGCCGCGCCCGGTCGGGCGGCGGCCACGCGAGCCCGCTCAACGCGTGCGCGGGGTCAGTTCTCGCCGTCGTCGATCTCGCCGGCGGGCGGGGCCGGCCTGCTGGGCAGCGTGAAGACGTGGTCCGGCGAGATGATCGACGTGATCGCGGCGCCCATCACCGTGCTCGGGTCGGCGATCGCCGTGCCCCCTTCAACGGGGGCGCCGATGTCCGTGTTGAGCATGACGACGAACGAGGTGTCCGCCTCGGGCAGGTGCATGGTCAGGCTCTGGTAGCCCGGCAGCGAACCGTTGTGCCCGAGCCAACCGCGGTCGTCGAACAGCCCGAGTCCGTACCGCACGTCGGGCAGGTCCGGGGCGATCGGCATGGCCTGCAGCCGCTGCGCCTGGGTCTCGGGCGTCAGCAGCGAGCCGGTCGCGAGTACCTCGGCCCAGACGCCGAGGTCGGCCAGGGTCGAGATCATCGCGCCCGCGGGCCCGGCCCACGACGGGTTCCAGTCGGTCGCCACCGCTTCCTGGCCGTCCGCCGTCTGCTCGGTGTACCCCTGGGCGTGCGGGCTGGGCAGGGCGGCGTCGGTCGGGTAGCTGGTCGACGTCAGGCCCACCGGATCGAAGATGTGCTCCTGCAGGTATTCCCCGAACGGCTGCCCGCTGACCTTCTCGACCAACACACCGAGCAGCACGGTGTTGGTGTTGGAGTAGTTGAAAGCCGTGCCGGGCGGGCCGAGCACCGGCATCTCGAAGGCGAACGCCAGAAGCTCCTCTGGCTCGAAGTGGCGTTGCGTGTTGCCCAGGTACGCGATGCCGAACTGCTCGCTCGCCGAGTAGCTCGGCAGCCCGCTGCGCATCTCGGCGAGCTGCCGGATCGTCACGACGTCGCCGTTCGGCACGCCGGGGATGTAGGTGCCGATCGGGTCGTCGAGCCCGACCTTGCCCTGGTCGACGAGCTGCAGCAGCGCCGTCACCGTGAACGTCTTGGTCTCGCTGCCGATGCGCAGGAACAGGCCGGTGTCCATCGGCGCTCCCGTCGCCTTGTCCGCGACGCCGAACGCCTTGACGTAGGTGCCCTCCGGCGACCAGATGCCGACGAGCGCGCCCGGGACGTTCGCCGCGGCCATGGCCTGCGCGATCGCGGCGTCCAGCTGCTCGGCGACGGCTGCGGGGAACGTCGTGGGCGCCGCGGGGGAGGTCGCGGCGGGATCTACCCCACCCGGGGACGCGGGGCCGGCGGACGAGCCGGTCCCGCTCTCCACCGCCGTCGCGGGCGAGCTGGTCGCGCTTGGCCCCGACGGCGAACACGCCGCGAGGGCGATCCCGCAGGCGGCCGCGACGCCCGCCGCCGCCCGCGTCCGCCGGGCGTTCGGGCCGGTCCGTGGCCTCGTGCGCCGTGCGTCGCGCGCCGTCCGCGCGGCCCTGTCCCGTGTCCTCATGAGCGACCCCCGTCCTCGCCGGCCGCCGGGCGGCTGCTGATCGCACGGCCCCGGAACGACGCGCGCATTCTGTCATCGCGGAGGCGATACGGCGATGGGCTCGGACCCGATAGTCGGACGTCCTAGTATCGCGATATCCTGCTGGCATGACGACTCCGTCCTTTCGCCGCGAGCCGCACCCCGCGCCGATCAGCAACGAGCGGCGCGCGGAGATCCACGCCGCTCCCGGGTTCGGCCGGTACTTCACCGATCACATGGCCGTCATCGACTACGACACGAACCTCGGCTGGCACGACCCGCGGATCGTGCCCTACGGCCCGTTCACCCTCGACCCGGCGACGATGGTGCTGCACTACGGGCAGGAGATCTTCGAGGGCCTCAAGGCCTACGAGCAGCCCGACGGGTCCGTGGCGTCGTTCCGGCCTGACCGCAACGCGGCGCGGCTGAACCGGTCCGCGGACCGACTCGGCATGCCGCGGTTGCCCGAGGAGCTGTTCCTCGGCTCGATCCGCGAGCTCATCGCGATCGACCGGGCCTGGGTGCCGAGCGGGAGCGAGTCGTCGCTCTACCTGCGGCCGTTCATGTTCGCGACCGAGATCGGGCTCGGGGTGCGGCCGTCGAACCGGTACCTCTACGGCCTGATCGCCTCGCCGGCCGGGCCGTACTTCCCGGGCGGCGTGAAGCCGGTGAGCGTCTGGTGGTCCTTGGAGTACGTGCGCGCGGCGCCCGGCGGCACCGGAGCCGCGAAGACCGGCGGCAACTACGCGGCCTCGCTCGCCGCCCAGGCGCAGGCCGCGGCGAAGGGCTGCGACCAGGTGGTCTGGCTCGACGCCGTGGAGCGCCACTGGGTCGAGGAGATGGGCGGGATGAACCTGTTCTTCGTCTTCGGGTCCGGATCGGACGTCGAGGTGGTCACGCCGGAGCTCACCGGATCGCTGCTGCCCGGCGTCACCCGCGACTCGCTGCTGACGCTGTCCCGGGAGCTGGGCTACCGGGCATCGGAGCGCCGGATCTCCACCGACGAGTGGGCGAAGAAGGCCGAGAGTGGCGAGTTGACGGAGGTTTTCGCGTGCGGCACCGCCGCGGTGATCACACCCGTCGGCTCGGTCAAGCACGCCGAGGGTGAGTTCGAGATCGCGGGTGGCCGGCCGGGAACCGTGACGATGCGGCTGCGTGAAGAGCTGACCGCGCTGCAGTACGGGCGGCGACCGGACAATCACGGTTGGATGGTCACCGTCGGCTGACGGCCCGCCCGCGTCACCAGGCGCCGGGTAGCGAAAAGGCCGCCGTCCCCTGCGGGCGGCGGCCTTCGTCCTGCGCTGGGCGGCGGCTCAGCCGCGGACGACCTTGCCGGCCTTGAGGCAGGAGGTGCAGACGTTGAGCTTGCGCACGGTGCCCGGCGCGACCTGGGCGCGGACCGGCTGGATGTTCGGATCCCACCGGCGGTGGGTACGCCGATGCGAATGCGAGACGTTCATCCCGAACCCGGGTCCCTTGCCACACACGTCACAGACGGCAGCCACGCCGAACACCCCTATCGCCTTGCCTGAGCATCGGCACCGCGGCCGATTCGATGATGTCTGGTTCTCGTCCTGGGCCCGGAACGCAATCCGGGCAACCATCCCAGGGTACTGATCGATCCGACTGCGGCCAAATCTGCGCCCCGTCGCCGGCCGAGCGGTTCCGCCGCCTCCTCGACCCTCGTCCCGCTCGCCCGGGGTGCGCCGCCGATCGGGGGGCCGGCCACGACGGGGCACGATGGACCGGTGACCCGATTCGACGCGGACCTCGTCGAGCGCTGGTTCGGCCTGCTGCTCGCGGACGCCGGCGGGCTGCGGCCCGCGTGGGGGATCGAGCTCACCCGGCAGGAGCGGGCGGCTCTCGAGGCGGGCGCCGGCTTCCTGCTGGCCGCGGTCACCGAGCAGCCCGATGCGGAGGTCGACGAGCCGCGCGCGGCGGCGTCGCCGGACGAGCAGACCGAAGTGCCGGCCAGGCTGCTGCGGCGGTACCTGCGGGCGGTGGCGTCCGGTGTCGCGGGCGCCAGGGCCCGGCTCGACCCGGACGAGCAGATCGCGGGCGAGCCGGCGGCCGCGTCGATGGCGGTCGCGGCCGGCCTGAACGCCGGCGCCGCGGCGTTGCAGGGGGAGTTCGTCGGGTCGGCGCCGGCCGCGGCGGGCGGCGTGCGGGTGCACGAGCCGACGGCCGCCCAGGCCGCATGGCTGGCCGGCATCGGGGCCGCGGAGGAGGCCGTGAACGGCGCGCAGGTGGCGGTCGTCACCCGGGTGGCGGTCGCCGCGGCCGCCGGCGGCTGGCGCATCGGCACCCCCGCCGACCCGCACGAGCGCATCGAGTACCGGGCCCGCGGCCTGATCTGCCTCGTGCTGATCGCGCTGCAGGACGTGTGCGCGGAACCCGCCGGCCCGACGGACCCGGCAAGCTGCGGCGCCATGCCGGGGGAGAACCTCGGCCGGCCGTTCGCCGCGGAGGTGACCTTCCAGCTGGGCACCGGGGCGGCCGAGTTCGCCGAGCTGGTGACGGCGATCGGCGCCCTCTCGGCCGAGGTCACCACGTGGGAGCGGGACGGCCTCCTGTGGTGCCACGTGCACACCGAGCGACCGGGCGAGGTGATCGAGCAGGCGTACGCGTCGGGGGCGGTGTTCGACCTGAGGATCGGCGTGCTCGAGGTGTCGGACTGACGGCCGCGGACGATCCTGCATCGGCGCCGTGGCGTGGCCGCGCCGGGGTGTCGTCCCGAGGGACCAAGATGGACGCGGCACGCAGGCGCGGGGCGGCACGCGGAGGGCAGATGGATCGGCTGGACCTGGACCGTCCGCTGACCGCGCTCATCCCGCGCCGGACGGCGTCGCTGCTCGCCGACAAGCTGGAGCTGCACACGGTCGGCGACGTGTTGCGTCACTACCCGCGCCGGTACCAGGAGCGCGGCCGGCTGACGGACCTCGCCGAGCTGGTGATCGGGGAGCGGGCGACGGTCTGGGCCACGGTGGTCAAGGTCAACGAGCGCCGTCTGCAGCCGCGCGGCGGGCAGCGCGGCCGCGGCGTCCGGCACATCACCAACGTGGTGATCGCCGACTCCCGCCGGCAGCTCACCTGCACCTTCTTCAACCAGCCGTACTGGGGCAGGCGCCTGCCGGTCGGCACCACCGCGATGTTCTCCGGCAAGGTCACCGAGTTCAACCGCGCCCTGCAGATGTCGTCCCCGATCGTGGAGATCCTGGGCGACGACGACGGTCCGCCCGACGAGCTGCGCGCGTCCGCCGGGATCAACGGCCGCCCCGGCGCGCCCGACGGGTCCGGCCGCGCGGGCGGCCGGGACGGTGAGGGCGAACTGCAGACGCTCGAGTCGTTCCCCGGCGGGGTGATTCCCGTCTACCCACTCGCCGAGGGCGTCACCCAGGCGACGCTGCAGCGCGTGGTGCGGATGGTGCTGGACGGCGCCGGCGCGATCGAGGACCCGGTGCCGGACGAGCTCCTCGCGCGGCACGGCCTCGTCGGCCTCGACACCGCCCTGCGTGACGTGCACCGGCCGCCGACCGCAACCGCCCTGTCGTCCGCGCAGGAGCGGTTGCGCTACGACGAGGCGCTGGCGATCCAGCTCGTGCTCGCCCGGCGGCGCGCCGAGGCCCGCGACGACCCGGCCGAGCCGTGCCCCCGCGTCGACGACGGGCTGCTGGCGGAGTTCGACCGCAACCTGCCGTTCGCGCTCACCGCGGGCCAGCAGGCGGTGGGCGAGGTGATCTCGACGGACCTCGCGACCATCCACCCGATGAACCGGCTGCTGCAGGGTGAGGTCGGGTCCGGCAAGACGGTCGTCGCCCTGCGCGCGATGCTGCAGGTGATCGACTCCGGCCGGCAGGCCGTGCTGCTGGCGCCGACCGAGGTGCTGGCCTCGCAGCACGCGCGGTCCCTGCGGGACGTCCTCGGGCCGCTGGGCCGCGGGGGCGAGCTGGGCGCGCCGGCCGAGGCCACCACGATCACGCTGCTCACCGGCTCGCTGGCGGCCGCCGCGCGGAAGCGGGCGCTGCTGACCATCGCGTCGGGGGAGCCAGGCATCGTCGTCGGCACCCACGCGCTGCTGTCGGAGGGCGTGCTGTTCGCCAACCTCGGCCTGGTGGTGATCGACGAGCAGCACCGGTTCGGCGTGGAGCAGCGGCACGCGCTGCGCGCCCGCCACCCGGACGCCGCTCCGCCGCACGTGCTGGTCATGACGGCGACGCCGATCCCGCGCACCGTCGCCATGACCGTGTACGGCGACCTCGACACGTCGACGCTGTCGGAACTGCCGCTCGGCAGGTCGCCGATCTCCACCACCGTGGTCCCGGCGGCGGAGCGCCCCGCGTGGCTGGAGCGGGCGTGGGACCGGGTGCGCGAGGAGGTGGGCAAGGGTCACCAGGTGTACGTGGTGTGCCCGAAGATCGGCGACGACGCCGAGACGTCCGACGACGGCATGGATCTCGAGGACGACATCGGCCCGGACGGCGGCGTCGACGGAGACGGGGCCGAGGCGGCGCGCCGCCCCCCGCTGGCCGTGCAGGCCGTGGCGGAGTCGCTCCGCGACGGGCCGCTCGCCGGGCTCCGGCTCGAGGAGCTGCACGGCCGCCTGCCTCCGGCCGAGAAGGACGACGTGATGCGACGTTTCGCCGCGGGCGACGTCGACGTGCTGGTCGCCACCACCGTCATCGAGGTCGGCGTCGACGTGGCCAACGCGACCATGATGGTGATCATGGACGCCGAGCGGTTCGGCATGTCGCAGCTGCATCAGCTGCGCGGCCGGGTCGGCCGGGGGAGCGCACCCGGGATCTGCCTGCTGGTGACCGATGGGCCGGAGAACACCACGGGCCGCGCCCGGCTCGACGCCGTCGCGGCCACCTCCGACGGGTTCGCCCTCGCCGAGCGGGATCTCGAGCTGCGGCGGGAGGGCAACGTGCTGGGCACCAGCCAGGCGGGCAGGTCGACGTCGTTGCGGCAGCTCTCGATGATCCGGGACCGCGAGATGATCCAGGACGCGCGCGCGGACGCGCAGCAGATGGTGGGCGACGACCCGACCCTCGTCGCCCGCCCGGGCCTCGCCGCCATGGTGTCCGCCGTGATCGCCGAGGACAGCCAGGAGTACCTCGCCAAGGGCTGACCCCCGACCCCACGCCCGCCCGGGACGGGTCAGTTCCCTCCGGAAGCGCCCGGCCCGCCCGCGCAGCGCGACGCGTCCGTGCTGCGGAGTTGATCATGGCGATATTCACGCGACACGCCGACGAAAACCGGCGCAGAGCGTGAATTTCGCCATGATCAACTGCCACGGGGGAGCACCAGCGCGGGCGCCGGGTGGGCGCTTCCTCGTTACGTTGCACGGGTGCGCACCCAGACCCGGATCGTCGGCGGCACGTTCGGCGGGCGGCGGCTGGTGACGCCGGCCGGCACGCACACCCGGCCCACCTCCGAGAAGGTCAGGGCCGCGCTGGCCAGCTCGCTGACGGCGGCGGGCGCGCTCACCGGCGCGCGGGTGCTCGACCTGTACGCGGGGTCGGGAGCACTCGGGCTGGAACTGGTCTCGCGCGGCGCGGCCGCCGCCGTCTTCGTCGAGCGCGACGCGCAGGCGCTCGCGGCCCTGCGGGCGAACGTCGCCACGTTCTCCGCCGCGGGCGGGCAACCCGGCGCGCCGCACCCACCGGACGCATCGGGCGGGCCCGACCCGTCCGACGGCGGCGGGCCGGCCGAGCTCATCGTCGCCGCGATCGACGCGCAGGCCTTCGCCCGCACCCAGGCCGCCCGGCTCGGCCCGTTCGACGTGGTGGTCGCCGATCCGCCCTACGCCGTCGCGACCGAGGCCGTCGCCGGCGTGCTCACCGCGCTGCACGCCGCCGGGGCGCTGGACCGGCACGCGGACGTGGTCGTCGAGCGCGGTCTCCGCGGCACCGCGTGGGCCTGGCCGTCGCCGTTCCAGGGCGAGAAGCTGCGCCGGTACGGCGACACGGCGCTCTGCTACGGTCGCGCCCCATGACGCACGCCGTGTGCCCCGGCTCGTTCGATCCGCCGACCCTGGGCCACCTGGACGTCATCGGCCGGACCGCCGGGCTGTTCGAGCGGGTCACGGTCGCCGTGCTGGTGAACCCCGACAAGCAGGGCATGTTCGACGTCGCCGAGCGGCTCGACCTGCTGCGCGCGATCACCGGCGACCTGCCGAACGTCCGGGTCGACGCGTTCGAGGGGCTGCTGGTCGATTACTGCCGCCAGCAGGGCATCGCGGCGATCGTGAAGGGCCTGCGCGCGGTCTCGGACTTCGACTACGAGTTGCAGATGGCGCAGATGAACCACGGCCTGACGGGCGTCAGCACCCTCTTCCTGCCGACCAGCCCCAGCTTCTCGTTCGTCTCGTCCTCCCTGGTCAAGCAGGTCGCGACCTACGGCGGCGACGTCTCCGATCTGCTCCCGCCGCCCGTCGCGGAGGCGCTCAGGGACAAGCTCGCCGCCGGCTGAACCGGTACCCGCCCGGCCGGGGCGCGCGAGCCGATCGGCCGCGCCTGGCGTGTTGTCCCTGGTCGTGACCCCCGGGATTGCGACACTGGGCCGAGCGGTCGCGCGCGGGGCCGGCAGGTCGAGCTGGGAGGTTTCACGTGTACCGGGTTTTCGAGGCTCTCGACGAGCTGGTCACCATCGTCGAGGAGGCCCGCGGCCTGCCGATGACGGCGTCCTGCGTGGTGCCCCGCGGCGACGTGCTGGAACTGCTCGACGATGTCCGCGACGCGCTGCCCGGCGAGGTGGACGACGCGCAGGACGTGCTCGACCACCGCGACCAGATGCTCGGCGACGCGAACGAGCACGCGACCCGCTCGGTGTCCGAGGCGCAGGCCGAGGCCGACCGGCTCGTCGGCACCGCCCGCGCGGACGCCGACGGCGATGATCCTGGCCGCCCGCGCCGAGGCGGAGCGGATGGTCGCCGAGGCGACCGCGCACGCCGAGTCGCTGGTCGCCCGCGCGCAGGACGACGCGGCCCGCATCGGCCAGCTCGCGCAGGAACAGCACGACTCGCTGGTCGCGAGGGCGCACGCCGAGGCCGATCGCGCGGTCGCCGCCGGCCGCGCCAGCTTCGAGGGCGCCGTCGCCGAGGGGCGGGCGGAGCAGGCGCGGCTCGTCTCGCAGACCGAGGTCGTCCGGGCCTCACACCTGGAGTCCGCGCGCATCCTGGACGCGGCCACGCTGACGCCGACCGCATGCGCGCCGAGTGCGACAGCTACGTCGACGGAACCCTGGGCCACCTCGAGGAGACCCTGACCAGCACGCTGCGCACGATCGGCCGCGGCCGCACGGCGCTGCGCAGCGGCGGCGTCGCCGACTACCGCGACGAGCCGGTGGGCGCCGGGCGGGCCTACGCCGGGCGCTGACCCGAGCGCCGCTGGACCTGTCACCCATCCCGGAGGGGCCGCGCGCGCATCGCCGTGACCTGCGGGAATTGGGGCCGGCCGAGATCTCGACTACCCTGGAACGGTTGCCCTGGGCCGATCACCTCGCGCCCGCGCCCGGCCGCGCCGACGAGCACGACGCCGGTGCGACCACCACGACCCGCCCGCCGGCCCCGAAGCGAAGAGAAGCACTGCGTCATGCCCAGTTCCGCGCGCCACCACCACGGCGGCCCGACCCGGCCTCGCCGTGGGTGCTGGACACCCGCACGCTGGGCCGCCGGCCGGGCAGCACCCGCCGCGTCCGGTTCGCCGCGCCCGTCGAGGAGCCCATGGGCATCGAGGTCATCGCCGTGCCGCCGGTGCGGACGATCGACCTCGACCTGCGGCTCGAGGCGGTGGCCGAGGGCGTGCTGGTGTCCGGCACCGCAGCGGCGACGGCCGTCGGCGAGTGTGCGCGGTGCCTGGTCGACCGGTGACCGAGCCGGTGGTCGCCACCGTCCGGGAGCTCTACGCCTACCCGGACTCCACGACGGCGGCGACCACCGAGGACGACGAGGTGCCGCGGCTCGTGGACGACCTGATCGACCTCGAGCCGCTGGTCAGGGACGAGATCGTGCTGGCGCTGCCGCTGGTCCCGCTGTGCGCGCCGGACTGCCGCGGGCTGTGCGCGGATCTGCGGCGAGCGGCTCGATGATCTCGGGCCCGGTCATTCCCATGAGATACTGGACCCTCGCTGGGCCGCGCTGCGGGAGAAGTTCGGCGTCCGACCTGGAGACTATCGGAACGGCGCCGCACGCTGGCCGGGTCCGGCGAGTAAACAGACGAAGGAGAACGACCGTGGCTGTCCCGAAGCGGAAGATGTCGCGCAGCAACACCCGCTCGCGCCGTTCGCAGTGGAAGGCCTCCGTGCCCACCCTGGTGACCTGCACCAACCGCGCCTGCGGCGCAGCTGAAGCCGCCGCACGCGGTGTGCCCGAACTGCGGGCAGTACCGGGGCCGCCAGGTCGTCGGGGTCTGACCGCCGTGTCGGCCGGCTCGGCCGGCGGCGCGCCCCTCGCGGGTTCCACGAACGCGCCGGACCCGGTCGCCCTCAGCGCCGCGCTCGGCGTCGGACGTCGATCCCGAGCTGGTCGTGCTCGCCCTGACCCATCGGTCCTACGCCTACGAGAACGGGGGCCTGCCCACCAACGAGCGCCTGGAGTTCCTGGGCGACGCCGTGCTCGGCGTGGTCATCACCGACGCGCTGTACCGCACCCACCCGGACCTGCCCGAGGGGCGGCTGGCCAAGCTGCGCGCCTCCGTGGTCAACATGCACGCGCTGGCCGGCGTCGGCCGCGGCATCGGGCTGGGCGGCCAGCTGCGGCTCGGCCGCGGCGAGGAGATGACCGGCGGCCGCGACAAGGACGTCGATCGTCGCGGACGCGGTCGAGGCCGTGATCGGTGCCGTCTACCTGCAGTACGGGCTGGACGTCTCGCGCGCCGTGGTGCTCCAGCTGTTCGCCGAGCTGCTGGCCGCCGCCCCTCAGCTCGGCGCCGGCCTGGACTGGAAGACCTCGCTGCAGGAACTCTCCGCCGCCCGCGGTCTCGGCGTGCCCGAGTACCGGGTCACCGAGGAGGGCCCGGATCACGCAAAGGTGTTCGCCGCCAGGGCGATGCTCTCCGGGCACCGCGCACGGCGCGGGTTCCGGGCGCACCAAGAAGGAGGCGGAGCAGCAGGCCGCCGCCGCGGCGTACAGCGCCGTCACGGGCGACGGTCAGCCGACCGCCTGACGCCCGGTGCCGGAGCTCCCCGAGGTCGAGACCGTGCGCCGCGGGCTCGCCTCCCACGTCGCGGCCGCCGCATCGCCGACGTCCAGGTCTGGCACGACCGGGCCGTCCGCCGGCACGCGGGCGGCGCCGCCGACTTCTCCGCCGTGCTGGCCGGCCGCCGGGTCGACGACGTCCGGCGCCGGGGCAAGTACCTGTGGTGGGCGCTGGACGACGGCGACGCGATCCTGGCCCATCTCGGGATGAGCGGGCAGTTCCGGATCACCGCCGGCCCCGACGGCCCGATCAGTCGGAGAGCCGCCCGCCCAGCACCCCCACCTGCGCATCCGGTTCCGCTTCGACGACGGCGGCCCGACCGTGGACTTCCTGGACCAGCGGACGTTCGGCGGCATGGCCTTCTCGCCCGGCGGCGCGCAGCTGCCGGACGCCGTCGCGCACATCGCCCTCGACCCGCTCGACCCGGACTTCTCGGTGGCGGACGCCGTCGCCGCGATCCGGCGCAAGCACACCGAGATCAAGCGGGCGCTGCTCGACCAGACGGTGGTCTCCGGGATCGGCAACATCTACGCCGATGAGGCGCTCTGGCGCGCGAAGGTGCACTACGCCCGGCCGACCGCGACGATGACCCGGCCCGTCGCCCGCTCGGTGCTGGACGCCGCGACCGAGGTGATGGCCGACGCTCTCGGCTCCGGCGGCACCTCCTTCGACAGCGCTGTACGTCAACGTCAACGGCGAGTCGGGCTACTTCGACAGGGCGCTGAACGCCTACGGCCAGGAGGGCCTGCCCTGCCCGCGCTGCGGCACGCCGATCCGCCGCGACGCCTTCATGAACCGGTCCTCGTACTTCTGCCCGCGGTGCCAGCGGCCGCCCCGGGCCCCGCGAGCCGCGCGGCCACGCGTGGCGCCCGTTCCGTAGAGTCGGCGGATGCCCTCTGTCGGATCGTCCAGTGGGCCCCGGTTCTCAGCGTTCCGGCGATCCGGCCTGCGGGGCCTGCTGTCCTCCGCGATCGACGCCGCCGCGGTCGCGCCGAACGCGGTGCGGATCCCCGATGCGGTGACGGCCCTGCCCCCGCCCGCGGCTCGCACGGTCGACGTGGCGCTCCGCCTGCTGACCAACGCGGCGAACAAAGGCGTGCTCTGGTTCGGGGTCGCCGCGGTCGGCTCCCTCCTCGGCCAGCGACCCCGCCGCGCTGCCGTGCGCGGGCTGCTCACGATGGGCGCCGCGAGCCTCACCGCGAACGTGCTGGTCAAGCCGTTCGTCCGGCGGACGCGGCCGGGCCTGGGGCGCACGGTGCTCGCGCCGCGGCTCAGTCGGACGCCCCGTACCTCGTCGTTCCCGAGCGGGCACGCCGCGTCGGCGGCCGCGTTCGTCGCCGGGGCAACCCTCGAGTTCCCGCCCGCCGCAATCGTTGTCGGCCCGATCGCCGCCGCCGTCGGGTACTCCAGGGTGCACGTCGGGGTGCACCACCGATCGGACGTGATCGCCGGGCTCGCCCTGGGGGCGGGCCTCGCGATCCTCGGCCGGGTGCTCTGGCCGGTGCGCAGCTGGGGGCCCGCGCGCACCGCGGAGGCGACGGCGCCCGCGCTGCCGACGGGCCGCGGCCTGACCGTGATCGTGAACGACGCCTCCGGCAGCTCCGACGGTTCGGCGGATTCGATCACCGCGGCCCTGCCGGACGCCCGGGTCCTGCGCTGGGATCCGGAGACCGACCTGGAGGCGCTGATCGCCGGCGATCCGATCGCCCTGGGCGTCGCGGGCGGCGACGGTACGGTCGCGTCCGTCGCCCAGGTGGCCCATCGCCGCGGCCTCCCGCTCGCCGTGTTCCCGGCGGGCACGCTGAACCATTTCGCCAAGGCGCTGGCGCTGAAGAAGGACAAGGACACGGTGCGGGCGGTGGGTGCCGGCACCGCGGGTGGTGTCGACCTGGCCACGATCGAGGGCAAGGCGTTCTTGAACACCGCCAGCATCGGCGGCTACCCGGAGATGGTCCGGCGGCGCGACCGGCTCGCGCATCGGGTGGGCAAGTGGCCGGCGACCGCCTACGGCCTGTGGCGGACGCTGCGGCACGGGTCGCCGCTGGACGTCGAGATCAACGGCGACCGGCTGCCGGTCTGGGTGGTGTTCATCGGCAACGGCCGGTACACCCCGCGCGGCCTCGCGCCGTCCTGGCGGGAGGACCTGGCCGACTCCGTGCTGGACGTGCAGTACGTGCGTGCGGACCGCCGGCTGGCGCGGACCAGGGCGGTGCTGCTCTCGCTGCTCGGGCTGGTGCAGCTGAGCAGCGTGTTCGGCACCGTGGAGGCCGAGAAGCTGGTCATCCACTCGCATTCCGGGCCGCAGCCGATCGCGCACGACGGCGAACTCGAGCACGACGTCGAGGACGTCGAGGTGCTGCTCGCCCCCCGTCGGCTGACCGTGTACCGGCCGTCCGCCTGACGCCGACTCGCTGATCCCAGCGCCCCGCCCCGTGCCCCGGCACGTCGGGGCGGGGCTTGGCAGGATGGCCGGCATGAGCTGGTTCTCCCGACGAAAGGACGCCGAGCGACAGGACGGTAAGCCGCAGACCGGGCCCGCCCCGGGCGACGTCCGGATGACCGTGCTCGTGCACGGCATGGTGCAGGGCGTCGGGTTCCGCTGGTGGACCCGATCCCGCGCGATGGAGATCGGCCTCGTCGGCTCGGCACGGAACCTCTTCGACGGTCGCGTTGAGGTCGTCGCGGAGGGCAACCGCGAGGACTGCGAACGGCTGCTGACCGAGCTCCGCGGCGCGCGCACCCCCGGTTCCGTCGACGCCGTCGTCGAGGAGTTCGCCGAGGCGCGCGGCGGTTTCCGGGGTTTCGAGGTCTCCTGACCCGGATCCTCGGCGGGTCCCGCCCGGGCTCGCCGCCGGGCGGTCAGGGCCGCCGACGGCGCCCGCGACCGTTGGGGCGGTCGGGCTGGACCAGCGGGTCGGGCCAGAGCTTCCCGCCGGGCGGGGTCCGGATCCACCCACCGCCCGGCACGCGGCTGTCCGCGCCGAGCCAGGGTCCGAGGATGGCGAGCAGCACGAGAAGGCCGACCAGGGCGAGTTCCATCGCCGTCACCTCCGCGCCGGCAGTGCGGATGCCGGCCGGGCGCCGCACGCACCGGGCGAGTGTGCCGATCCGGCCGCGCGGACGCCGGGCGGACACCGGTCCGCCGTACGGCCATTGTCCCACCACCGCCGCAGCGCCGGAAGGGCGTCGCGGCGCGCGGGGCGGCCCCGGGACACGGGAATGTCGGCGGCCGAAACCGGGGTGTCGATGGCCCGAACGTCCCCGGATCGACGGCGTCCCGCGGGTAGCGTGACCGGGTACCGCAGGGCCCGGCCGCACGCCGGGCGACAGTGGCGACCCGGCCGGTCGACGGGACCGATCGGCCGCAGCCGGCAACGGAGGGACCGCGCGACGTGCACCTGAAATCCCTCACCATGAAGGGTTTCAAGTCCTTCGCGTCGTCCACCACGCTGCGCCTCGAGCCGGGCATCACGGCCGTCGTCGGGCCGAACGGCTCGGGCAAGTCGAACGTCGTGGACGCCATCGCCTGGGTGCTCGGCGAGCAGGGCGCGAAGGCGCTGCGCGGCGGCAAGATGGAGGACGTCATCTTCGCCGGCACGGCCGACCGCCCGCCGCTCGGGCGGGCCGAGGTCACGCTCACGATCGACAATTCCGACGGCGCCCTGCCGATCGACTACACCGAGGTCTCGATCACCCGGCGGATGTTCCGCGACGGCGCCGGCGAGTACGAGATCAACGGCACCGCCTGCCGGCTGCTCGACATCCAGGAATTGCTCTCCGATTCCGGCATCGGCCGCGAGATGCACGTCATCGTCGGCCAGGGCCAGCTCGACGCGGTGCTGTCCGCGCGGCCGGAGGACCGGCGCGCCTTCATCGAGGAGGCGGCCGGCGTCCTCAAGCACCGCAAGCGGCGGGAAAAGGCCGAGCGCAAGCTGCAGTCGATGCAGGCCAACCTGACCCGGCTGACCGACCTGACAGGCGAGATCCGGCGCCAGCTGGGGCCCCTCGGCCGGCAGGCGGCCATCGCCCGGCGGGCCGCCGGCGTGCAGGTAGACCTGCGCGACGCCCGGATGCGCCTGCTGGCCGACGACGTCGCGCAGCTCGTGGCGCACATCGCGCAGGACTCGCAGGACGAGCAGCAGGCGATCGAGCTGCGCTCGACGGTGCAGCGCGACCTGGCGGCCGCGCTCGCCGCGCGCGACGACGCCGAGCGGGCGCTGCACGGCGCGGCGCCGGAACTGCAGGCGGCACAACACGTCTGGTTCTCGCTGTCGGCGCTGGCCGAGAGGTTCCGGGGCACGATCTCGCTCGCCGATGAGCGCTCCCGCAACCTCGCCGATCGGCCGGCGGAGACCGGGTCGGGCCAGGACCCCGACGCGCTGGACGCGGCCGCCGAGCGGGCGGAGGCCGAGGAGCAGTCGCTGCGCGCCGCGCTGACCGCCGCGGAGGACGTGCAGTGGCAGGCGGTCGAGGACCGGACGCTGGCCGAGCGGGCGCTGCGCGTCGCGGAGCAGGAGCTGGCGGCCGCGACCAGGGCGATCGCCGACCGGCGGGAGGGGCTGGTCCGGCTCGCCGGCGAGGTGCACGCCGCGCGGTCCCGGCAGTCCGCCGGTGCCGACGAGGTGGACCGGCTCGGCGTCGCCCTCGCCGAGGCGCGGGAGCGGGCGGCGGCGGCCGCCGCCGCGTTCGAGACGCTGCAGGAGTCCGTCGGCGACCTCGACTCGTCGGAGGTCGGGCTCGACGAGGCGCACGAGGCCGCGGCCGCGCAGGCCGCGGCGGCGCACGACCGGGTCGCCGAGCTGACCGACGCGCTCCGCGGCGCGCGCACCCGGCAGGCCGGGCTCCGGGCCCGCGTCGACGCGCTCGCGCTCGGCCTCGACCGCAAGGACGGCACCGGCACCCTGCTCGCCGCGGCCGGCGCGCTGCCCGGCGTCCTCGGAACGGTGGCCGCCGCGCTGCAGGTCGTCCCCGGCTACGAGGCCGCCGTCGCGGCGGCACTGGGGGCGATCGGCGACGCGGTCGCCGTCCGGTCGGTGCCGGACGCGGCCGCCGCGGTGCGTCTGCTCCGGGACGGCGACGGGTGGCCGCGCCGGGATGCTCGTGCACGGCGCGGGGACGATGCCCGACCGCCGGGAATGGCCCGTGCTCCCCGACGGCGTGCGGTGGGCGGCCGACATGGTCGTCGCCGCGCACCTGCGGCCGGCCATCGCCCGCGCACTCGACCGGGTGGCCGTCGTGCCGTCGCTGGGCGAGGCGGTGGACGTCGTCACGTCCCACCCGGACGTCCGCGCGGTCACCCTCGACGGCGACCTGGTCGGTCCCGACTGGGTCGTCGGCGGGCACGCGGGCGCCCAGTCCGTGCTGGAGATCCAGTCCGCGGCCGACCGCGCGGCCGCCGACCTGGTCGCGGTGGTGGACGAGATCGCCGGGCTGGAGGCGGCTCTCGCGGGGGCGTCGGCGGACGCCGGGGCGCTGGACGGGCGGACCGCCGCGACCCTCGCCGAGCTGCACGAGTCGGACGCGCGGATGTCGGCCGTCTCGGAGGAACTCGCCCGGCACGGCGTCGCGGTCCGCGAGTCCAGGGCGGAGATCGATCGGCTGGAGCGCCAGCGCGCGACCGCCGAGGCCGCCCGCGAGGGGCACGCCGCGGCCGTCGCCGACCTCGAGGAGCGGCTCCGCGCGGCGGAGTCCTCGGACGCGCCGGACACCGTCGACCCCGGCCCGCGGGACGAGCTGGCCGCGCGGACTGCTGTCGCCCGGCAGCGCGAGGTCGACGCCCGGCTGGCGGTCCGCACCGCCGAGGAGCGCCTGCACGCCGCTGAGGGCGGTGCCGAGCGGCTGCGCCGAGCCGCTCGCCAGGAGCGGCAGGCCAGGGAGCGGGCGCGGCAGCTCTCGGCGCGGCGCACCCGGAACGCCGCGGTGGCCGCGGAGGTGGCCGGCCTCGCCCGCCGCGCGGCGAACCAACTGGAGCAGTCGCTGGCGTCGGCCGCCGCGGAGCGCGACCGGCTGGCCGAGAGCCTGCGCACCGTCGAGCAGACCGGGGCGACGGCGCGCGCCGCGGTCGCCGAGCTGCAGGCGGAGTGGGAGCGGCTCACCGACCGCGTGCACGCCGGCGAGGTGGTGCGCGCGCAGCAGACCCTGCTGGCCGAGCAACTGGCGGCGCGGGCGCTGGAGGAGTTCGCCATCGCCGCCGACGACCTGGTCGCCGGGTACGGTCCCGACGTCCCGGTGCCGGCCACCGCGCAGGAGCTGGCCGAGTACCAGGACGCGAAGGAGCGCGGCGAGGCCGTCACCGAGCCGCAGCCGTCGCCCTACGACCGGGCCACCCAGGAGCGCAGGGCGCGCCGGGCCGAGCGCGACCTCGCCGCCCTCGGCAAGGTGAACCCGCTTGCGCTGGAGGAGTTCTCGGCCCTGGAGGAGCGGCACGCGTTCCTCTCCACGCAGCTCGAGGACCTGAAGGCCACGCGGCGCGATCTGATGAGCGTCATTCGGGACGTCGACGAGAAGATCCTGGAGCTCTTCGCGGACGCCTACCACGACGTGGCCAGGGAGTTCCGGACGGTGTTCGCCACGCTGTTCCCCGGCGGCGAGGGCGAGCTGGTGCTCACCGACCCCTCGGACATGCTGGCCACCGGCATCGAGGTCAACGCCCGGCCGCCCGGCAAGAAGGTGCGGCGGCTGTCGCTGCTCTCCGGCGGCGAGCGGTCGCTGACGGCGGTGGCGATGCTGGTGGCGATCTTCCGGGCGCGGCCCAGCCCGTTCTACGTGATGGACGAGGTGGAGGCGGCGCTCGACGAGGTCAACCTGACGCGGCTGGTCAACCTGCTGACCGAGCTGCGCGACTCCTCGCAGCTGATCATCATCACCCACCAGAAGTTCACGATGGAGGCGGCGGACGCGCTCTACGGGGTGTCCATGCGCGGCGACGGGATCACCGCGGTGATCAGCCAGCGGATCCGGAGCGCGCCGGACGCGGCCGTCCGGCCCGGCGCGGCCGGCGCGGGCGAGCTCGCCGGCGTCGGCTGAGCGATCCCGGCGCGAGCGCCTCGCCCGGTCGGCCGGCCCGGCCCCGGAGGGTGTCCGGGAAGTCCTTGTTGAGCGTTCGTTGAGCGCCCCCGGGCTGCCCGTCCGGGCCACGCGTTGAGCCGCCGTGAACCCGGGGGGGTCGCGCCGAACCGGACCGGAACCGTCACGGTCGGTGAGTAATCTCGCCGTCCGCGGCCGGACGCTCACGGACCGTCGACCGGCGCTGCCCGTTGGGGCAGCCTTTCGCGCATGTGAAGCGGGCGTGGAGGGTGCCCGTCCACGATTCCCCATCAGGTAGCGGGTTGCGTTCGGGGACAGCGGGTCTCGGGGTCTGACCGGGACCGCGACGCAGGCGCCGCGACCGGCATCGATCCAGTCACCGCACCCGGTGCGACCAGGGGAGGACCACCATGACGACTCCGGTTCCGACGTACGTGTACGCGAGCGATCCGATCTCGCAGGCGGGCGTGATCAGCCAGCTGCGCGCGCGCCCCGAGGTGCGGGTGGTCGACGCCCAGCACCTCGGCGAGGCGGCGGTCGCCGTCGTCGTCACGGACGTGCTGGACGACGAGACCCTGCGCGTTCTGCGGGCTCTGCAGCGGGGCAGCGTTCCGCGCACGGTGCTGGTGGCGCGCGTCATCGACGACGCGACCCTGGTCAGCGCGGCCGAGGTCGGCGTCGGCGGGCTGCTGCGCCGCGGCGAGGCCACGCCGGAGACGCTGGCGCGGGTGCTCGTGCGCGTCGCGGCCGGCGAGGGCGAGATCCCGGCCGACCTGCTGGGCCGGCTGCTCGGCCAGGTCGGTCGCCTGCAGCGTCAGGTGCTGGCACCGAGAGGCCTTGCGTTCTCAGGGCTCTCGGACCGCGAGGCGCAGGTGCTCAAGCTGGTCGCGACCGGCCACGACACGGCAGAGATCGCCGGGCGGCTGTCCTACAGCCAGCGCACGGTGAAGAACATCCTGCACGACGTCACGACGCGGCTGCAGCTGCGCAACCGCTCGCACGCCGTCGCCTACGCGGTGCGCGAGGGCCTCATCTGACGGACTCGGCCGGACTCGGCGCCGCTGCGCCGGCCGTGCCCATCGCCGTAGGTCCGTCGCCGTCGGTCTGCGCCGTCAAAAACCCCGCCGTCAAAACCCCGCCGTCAAAACCCGCCGTCAAAGCCGTCAAAACCGCCGTGACGTCGCGACGACGATGCCCTCCAGGGTGCGGCTGGCGCCGCGGGCCGCGACCTGCACCTCCCGGGACGACAGCGGATGCTCCGCGAGCAGCTGCCAGCGGCCCAGCAGCTGCAGCGCGGCGGACCTGATCTCCGCCTCGCCGGCGCCGGGCGCCAACCCGAGCCGGGTCGCCGGGTCGTGTCCGGACCCGCCGAGCAGGCGGTCGAGTTCCGCGGCGTGCTCCTCGCGCAGCTGCAGCCCGCCGGTGCGCAGCCGGTCGAGCACCCTCACCTCCTCGAAAGCGTGTGCGCCGGTAACGATCTGGTCGGCGCGCACGCGCAGCGTCTCGACGTCGGAGCAGCCACCGCTGCGGATCACCGACTCCAGGGCGGTCAGCGCGGAGTGCGCCTGCAGCACCCGGCTGCGGTCGGTGAACTGGCGCAGCAGCACGTGCCGCAGGTTGTCGAGGCCGCTGATCACGGCGAGCTGCGCCGCCAGGTCCGTCGCCGACTGCACCGCGCCGCTGCGGATCAGCTCGACACACAGCCGCACGCCGTACAGGCCCAGCCGGGCGAGCAGATGCTCGCGCTCGAGCTCGGTCACCGGGACCGTGCTGGGGCGCGCGGCGAACCGGTCGGCGGTGAGCAGCAGCGCGTCCGTCTCCGCGCGTACCGCGGTGGCCAGCTTGGCCAGGGCGCGGTACTCCGGCTCCCGGAAGGTGACGGCCGCGTGCCCGAGGAGGCCGGCGACGGGCACGATCACCGGACACAGCCGGCGCAGCCGGGGCTCGGCCTGGTAACGGTGCGCCACCCGCGCGGCGACGTCGAGCGCGTCGAGCCGGCACGAGCCGATCTCGTCGGCGCGGGACAGCACGCCGACGGCGTTCATCGGGGTGCCGTGCGCCAGCTCGTCGTCGTGGAAGGACTCGAGGAACCGCACGTCGCTGGCGTGCGCGTGGCGCAGCAGGTAGAGCACCGCGTCGACGACGGGCGGCCGATCGTCGTCCGGGGTGAGCACGCGCAACGTGCGCGCGGACAGGTCGGTCGAGATGGACTCGATGCCCGGCGTGTCGATCAACGTCACGTCCCGCAGCCGGCTGGTGGGCCACCAGACCTCCAGCCGCTCCACGTCCCCGGGGGCCCGCCCGCCGAGCTCGGTCTCCAGCGCGCCGCCGTCGCGGCTGAAGAACACCGTCTCCGGCTCGCCCTCCCGCGGGTGGAGCACCACGGTGGGCCGGTCGCCGTAGCGGTACCAGGTGACGATCTTCGTGCACTCGCCCGCGTCGGTCGGCGCCAGTTCCTCGCCGAGCAGCGCGTTCAGCAGCGTCGACTTGCCGGCCTTCACCTTGCCGGCGATCGCCAGGCGCAGCGGCTCGGCGAGCCGCTGGGCGGTCTCCTGCAGCTGCCGGCGCGCCTCGTCGCTCGTCGCGCGGTCGGCCGCGGAGCGGACGAGCTCGCCGACCGACGAGACCAGTGCGTCATCCACGGCCGGCCGCCCCCGCCGTGGCCGGCGCCCGTTCGGCGAGCTGGGCGACCTGCGCGCCGACCTGGTCGAGCCGGCCGGCCTCCGCGTCGAGCTGGGCGACCCTGGCCTGCCGCTCCGGGCCGGAGAGCTGGGCCGCGCTGCGCGCCGACTCCAGGGCGCTCATCGACGAGCGGTGCAGCGTCATGGCCCTGGATTGGAAGTCGTCGCGAAGCAACCGCTGGGTGCGGCGCAGCGCGTCCCTGCCCTCCTTGTTCATGATGAAGCCGACCTCCTCCACGTACCGGCGCGCGGCGAACTTCGCCTGCTGCCGGCGGTGGGCGATCTGCCGCTTCTTCTCGTCGCGGATGATCTTCTGACCGATCCCCGCGGCCAGCAGGGCGGTGAGCGGCGCGGCGACCACCGCGCCGAGCAGGCTGCCGGCGATGCCGAACAGCACCATCGGCACGAACAGCGCGGTGCGGGTCGCCGTCATCATCGGCGCGAGCTTGCCGCCCGGCGCCTGCAGGCTCTCCGCCGACGCCAGGTTGATCGCGTCGAGACCCGTGGGCGGACCGCCGGGGTCGACCAGCACGGGGGTGCTGGCGTCGAGGTCGAAGCGCACGCCGACGTCCTCGGCGAGCTCGCGGGTGCGGGCGGCGAGCAGGTCGTAGTTCTCGACGGCGGCGGCGACGACGTGCCGCCGCAGCCACACCTCGATGTCGGCCCACGAGTCCTTGGGGTCGCCCGCCTCGATGATCGCCTCGACGTCCCGCAGCACCGTGCGCAGCCGGCCCTGCAGGTCGTGTTCGACGTCGGCCACCAGGTCCTGCACGCCGTCGGACAGCACCTGCTGCCAGGTCGCCGTCGGCGAGATCAGGCCGGCGGTGCGGCCCTGGTCGGAGGCGAGCGAGGCGACCACCCGCTCGGCCGCGGCGGGCTCGGTCAGCACCGCCTTCTCCGCGTCGATCTGCTTGCCGAGTTGCCCGGCCACGAAGTCGATCTCGCGCGCCGCCGACGCCGCGGCCACCGCGTTGGCCGACCGGACCACGGTGCGCGCCAGGAAGTCCACCAGGTTCGGGTAGCCGGACTCGGCCGCCAGCGCCGGGTCTCGGCGGTCGCCGAGGCGCAGGAACGACGAGACGGCGATCACCGGGATGTCGATCTCGGCGGCGGCCAGGTGACCCCGGTCGAGCTCCACGATGCGCCGCCACTGCGGGTACAGGTCGGTCTTGGTGACGACGCACGCGGCGACCGGGCAGCGCTGCAGCGCCTGACGCAGGAAGTCCAGCTCCGGCTGGGTCAGTTCCTGGGACGCGTCGCACACGAACAGCACCCCGTCGGCGGAGTCGAGCGCGCCGAGAGTGATGATGCCGTAGGCGGAGTCGAGGCCTCCGACGCCGGGGGTGTCGATCAGGGCCAGGCCGGTGCGCAGCATGCGGCGGGGGAGCCGCACCTCGACGGAGCGCAGCCCCCTGACGTTCCCGGGATTGCCCGTCTCGGAGACGTACTGGCCGATGGCCCCGACGTCGATCGGTTCGGTCAGGGGCTCCCCGTCCTCGTCGGTGGCATCGAAATATGCGGTCGCGCCCGCGGTCTCGGCGTACCGGATGATCGTCGGCACCACCGTGACCTCGTCCGCGTCCACCGGGCACACCGCGGTGTGCAGCAGCGCGTTGACGAGAGTGCTCTTGCCGCGCTTGAACTCGCCCACGACGGCGACGCCGATCGTGCGTTGGTCGATCCGGCGCTGCGCCTTGTCCAGCGTCGTGGCCAGGTCTCCCCGGTCGCGGGCTGCGGCCAGCTCGCGGCCCCTGCGCAGACCGTCCACCGCCTGGTGGACGAGCTGGTGCTCGCGCGACATCTCGGCCGACTCGGTGGCGTCCGGTTCGGCGACCGGCGCGGGGTGGGGCCGGCCGGGGAGCGCGGGCGGGGTGGTCGGGAGCGGCGCCTGGACGCGCGCGGTCGTGGACGCGGCCGGGGGGGCGGCGGGTGGCTCGGGCAGCGCGGTCACCGGGGTCGGCTGGGTGGCCGGGCCCGACACGGGCGGCGGCGGCAGGGGTGTCGGCCCGGTTCGGCCGAGATCCGGCTGCGTGGGTGCGGTGGCCGAGGCGCGCGGCGGTGCGGGAGCGGGGTGCGCGCCGGTCGGCGACGGCGCGGGGTGAGCCGGAGGCACGGACGGAGGCCCGAACGATGGCCCGGACGATGGCCCGGACGATGGCGCGGACGATGGCGCAGTGTGCTCCGGTGCGGTGGGCGGCGGCACGGGTCTGGTCGAAGCGGCGGTGTGAGGGCCGGTCGCGCCGGGCCCGGGCGGCGCCGACCGTGGAGTCGGCGGCGCGTCGTCCTCCCACTCCAGGAAGTAGTTGCAGGCCACGCAGAAGACGGCGTCGTCGTCGTTGCTGACCCCGCAGCTGGAACAAACCTTCACACCATTGGTCCGAGATCTCCCATGCGCGCCTCCCTCACCGTGCGCCATCATTCACTATGGCCCCACCCGGCACCGTCGTGCGCAGACCGTGCGCGATGGGCCGCTTGCGCCAGGAGATCCGTCGACGATGAGTGAGACCACCTGCCCCGAGTGCGGAGAGCGCAACGTCGGCAGACCCGAGTTCTGCGCGTCCTGCGGCGCGTTCCTGGCCTGGGACGACGAACCCGAACCGCCTCCCGCCGCGGCATCGCCGGCGGCCACGCTTCCTGCCCCGCCCGCGCCGCGCACCGCCCAGCCCGGCGCGCGCACGGCCCCCGCCCAGCCGGCGGGACCGGCTGCGGCCGCGTCGATGTCGGTGCCCACCGTGCCCGGCGCCGCGGTCCCCGGCGCCGCCGTGCCCGGTGGCGCGCCCGCGTGGGCCAGAACCGGCAGCCAGCCCGCCTGGATGGGTGCCGGAGCCGCGCAGCCGACCGCCTGGCAGGAGGCCGCGCCCCCGCCGCCTCCGGAACCGCCGCCGCCCGTCGATCAGGTGTGCCCGAAGTGCGGCGTGGAGAACGACCCGGGGCTGCGGTTCTGCCGCAAGTGCGGGCACGCCTTCGCCGGACCCGTGCTCACCGACTCCGGGCCGGCGTTCGTCGCCACTCCCGAGCGAATTCCCTGGTGGCGCAGGTGGCATCGGCCCGCACCGGGCACCAGCCGGGCCGCCAGGGTGGCCTACCGGCAGAGCATGCCGCTGCTGTACCGGGCGAAGCGGTACATCTGGGCAGCGCTCGGCATCGGCGCCATCCTGGGCACGCTGGCCTTCATCGGGCAGAACCCGATCGGGTGGATCACCGCGCGCTGGCAGGACCTTCGCGGCGAGGTCGCGCAGGTGCAGGGCGTGGACGCGGTCACCGAGCCGTCGGAGGGCGCGGCGGCCGAGTTTCCGGCAGGCAACCTGGTCGACAACCTGTCGGACACGGCGTGGGCGACCACGTTCACGGTCGACAACCTGGCCGCGGCGGCCAACGCCGCGTGCCTGGCGCCGTCCGCCACGTCGCCGCCTGGCGTGCCCGCGTCGGCCGTGCTGATCCCCGCGACCCCGGTGACCCTGCGGTCGATCTCGATCGCCGCCGGCCTGCCGGAGGGCGACCAGCGGCGGCTGCGCCAGTGGCGGCCGAAGACGCTGCAGCTCGGCTTCTCGGACGGCAGCTGCCAGCGGGTCAGCCTGGGCGACACCTCGGCCCTGCAGGAACTCGAGCTCGAGCCGGTGGAGACATCGCAGATCAGGGTGAGCGTCGTCGACGCCTACCCCCCGGTGCCCGACCAGCCGTTCGACCTCGCCGCGATCAGCGAGATCCGACTGTTCAGCCGCCCCTGACCGGCGGCCCTGTGGGGCCCGGCGGTTCTGTCAGCCCTGGGGGCTCGGCCGGACCGGCAGGCAGGGCGCGAGGAGCGCCGGCTGGGCCTGGCAGAACTGGGACAGCGACGGCGAGTTCTCGAACGGCCCGACGTACACCAGGTAGGAGTCGACGGGCGGCTGCGTGCTCTGGCCGAAGCGCAGGTCGGGGAATTCGCTGGTGCGCAGGATCGACGCGGCGATGCCGGACTGCACCAGCTGCTGCCGCCGCACCTCGGCCCGCTGCTGCGCCTGCGCGTCCGCGGCCGGCACCGCGAAGACCACGCCGATGAACTGGCTCGGGGTGAAACCGCCGGGCTGGGCGGTCGGCGCGGAGCCGGACGTCGACGGCGCGCCCGACCCGCCGGCGGGTGGCGCGCCCGACGAGCCGGATCCGCCGGGCACGCCCGGCGCGGCACCCCGTTCGCGCCCGTCTGGCCCCCGGCACCGGTGGACTGCGTGGTGGCTGCGGTCTGGCCGCCCGCCGACCCGGCGGCCGAACTCCCGGTGGGCGGCGGGCTCGAGACCGGGGACGACTCGGCGGGGCTGACCGCGGTGGATGCGGCGGTCTCGCTCACCGCGGTCGAGACGCCGGTCGGCGGCGGCGCGACTCCGGTCTTCGCGCACTGCTGGGCGGACAGCGGGCTGTTCTGTCCGCCGCGCACCGCCTCCAGCTGGAAGCAGTAGTCGGTCTCCGCGGTGAGCTCGGCGACCACGAAGGAGTCCAGCGCGCCGTCCACGGCCTGCACCCCGGTGGTGTTGCCCTCCTTGGTGAGCTGGTGGATGCGGTAGGACTCGATGCCCGGCTGGCCCTGCCACAGCAGCTGGATCGAGGTGGCGTCCTTGGCCACCACGCTGAGCTCGGGCGTCCGGGGCGGTCCCTCGGCGAGCTGGTTGGCGGGATCCCCGGAGTCGCGGGTGAGCGCGTAGGCGACGCCGCCGCCGATGGCGAGCACGCCGACCAGCGCCGCGACCACCGTCAACTTGGACAGGATCGGCTTCTGGTTGAAGGCCCCGTCCATCGTCGCCCGCCGCGGGTTGGGCATCATCGACGGCGGCCCGGCGGGGCGTCTCCGGGGGGTCGGGTTCCGCGACCAGCTGGAACGGCAGCCGCACCGGGGAACCGCGCAGGAACGGCGACTTGGTCTTCACCCTGACCTGCGCGTGTCCCGTGACACCCAGTGGCAGGTCGAGGATCTCGGGTCCGACGAGGAACGCCATCTTCTCGTCGGGATCGCTGGCGGTGATCTTGAGCTTGACCGGCGCGTTGCCCCAGTTGGTCAGCTCGACGAAGTGCTTGCCCCGCCATCGGCCGCTGGAGGTGATCGGGGTGAGCTTGGCCTGCAGCCCGAACACCCGGCCGATCTCCAGGTCGCCCTCCGCGACCGCGGACGTGCCGGCGTCCACGACGGACTCGGCCCGGACGCCGAACGGGAAGGTGCCGCTGCGTGTCTGGGTGCCTGCCGGCGGTGAGAACACCACCACGGCGGTGGCCTCCTGGTCCGGGTAGACCTGCACCTCCGGCGGCGTGACCTCACCCCAGTCCGCCGCGCCCTCGCCGACGACCTGCAGCTTGAACCCCTCGACGATCGAGCCGAGATTCCGCACGGTGAGCAGCGAACGCGCCTGACCGCCGGGTTCCACCGTCAGTTGCGGCGTCTCCAGCCGCACGATGGGATCCGTCATCGCTGCTGCGTTCTCCTGATCTGCTACCCGAACCGGACCCTGCGAGGAGGCGCGGGCCTCGGCTGCACGGACACCATGATCGCCGATCGGATCGCACCGATTCTGCTGGCCAGAACCTACGCGATTGCCGCACTCTGCGGGGTTGGGCGCGGCGCGTGCCCTTTCGGGCACCGAGCCGTGCCCCGCAGACTGTCCCGGCTCCCGTGCCGCAGCCGGTCCGGGAGCCGCACAGTGGAGCGGTGATCCACGAGGTCGACCTTGCGCTGCGCGGTCTCATCGAGCGCGAGGCGACGGCGGGCACCGACGTCGAGGTGCTGTTCGACGCGCCGACCAAGGACTGGGCCGGTCGCCGCAACGTGCCGACGATCGACGTCTACCTGTACGACATCCGCGAGGACCTGCGCCGACGCGAACGCGGACTGATCAACGAGTACGAGCGCGGCCGGGTGAAGTCGCGGTCCCTCCCGCCGCGGCACTTCAAGCTGTCCTACCTGGTCACGGCCTGGACCCAGCGGCCCGAGGACGAGCACCGGCTGCTGGCCGCCCTGCTGTCCTGCTTCCTGCGGCACGATGCGATCCCGGACGACCTCGTGACCGGCCCGCTCGCGGACATGGGACTGCCGGTGCCGGTCACCGTGGCGTTGCCGCCGCCCGAGGACCGCTCGTTCGCCGACGTGTGGTCGGCGCTCGGCGGGGAGCTCAAGCCGTCGTTGGACGTCGTCGTCAGCGCGCCCACGGACACCGGCCAGCGGTACCACGCGGGTCCCCCTGTCGTGCAGCCGAGCACCATCTCCCTCGGCGGGCTGGGCTCGTGGCCGCCGCGGGAGACCCGCGAGGACACCCCGGACCGGACGGCCGCCGCGCGGGCAGCCGCGGCCGCGCGGCTGGCCGCAGCGGGGGTCGCGACGGGTACCGAGGACGGGACCGCGGACGGCGACACGGGTCGCGCCTCGGCGCGTGCCGGTGCCGGCGCCGGCGGGCAGGCCGCCGGGATGACCTGGGCCGAGTTCGCGCGGAGCGGCCGTCCCGCGGGCGACGGCGACGAGGCGGAGCCCCGCGAGGACAAGCCGGCGACGCGGAAGCCGGCGGCCAGGCGGCGCCGGGCGGGCGGGATCTCCCAGAAGTGAGACCGGCATGAGCGCCGACAGTCTCGGCTACCTCCTGCGGCGGGTCGGCCTCGTGGAGGACCGGATCCGGGCGATGGTGGCGCACCGGCGGGCCGACGACCCGGCCCCCGACGACCCCTTCCGCGGCCTGTACCTCACCGACGAGGTGGTCGACGCGCTGCTCGCACCGGCCAAGGAGCCGCCCCGCCCCGACCGGCAGGCAAGAGAGGCCGTGGAGCGACTGGGGGATCGGGCCGAGTCGACGGGCTCCGTGCTCCGGCTGCGCCGCCTCGCCACCGAGAGTCGTTTGACGGAACTGGATGTCGAGCTGCTGGTGATCGCCCTCGTGCCCGACCTGGACAGCCGCTTCGAGCGGCTCTACGGCTACCTCAACGATGACGTCACCCGTCGCCGCGCCACCGTCGGGCTGGCCCTCGCGCTCGCCGACGTGTCGCCCGCGTCGGCGGCCGCACGGTCCCGGTTGCTGCCCGGCGGCCCGCTCATCGAGCAGGCGCTGGTCCAGGTCGAGGACGCCGACCGGCCGTACCTGACGCGGGCGCTGCGGGTGCCGGACCGGGTGACAGCGCACCTGCTCGGCGACGACGCGCTCGACCCGGTGCTGGTCGGCACCCTCGCCGACCCCGTGGCGCACCCCGAGCTGTTCGGCACGCCGCTCGCGGCGCGGATGGCGGCCGCCGTCGCGGCCGGCCAGCGGCTGGTCTACGTCCGCGGGCCGGGGATCGGGGTCGGCGTGCCGATGGCGGTCACCGCGCTCACGGGCGCCGGGATGACCGTGCTGTCCGCCGATCTCACCCGGCTGGCCGGCAGCCGCGATCCGCTCGACGTGGTGTCCGTGCTCGGCCGGGAGGCGTTGCTGCGCGGCGCCGCCGTCGTCGCCGGGCCGGTCGAGGCGCTGGCCGACGTCTCGACGGACGCGCTGCGCCGATTGGCCGACCTGCTCGTCCCCGTCGTGCTGGTGGGCGCGGTGACGTGGGACCCGACCTGGACCGAGGGCGTACCGCTCGTGGTGGACGCGCCGACCCTGACGCCGACGGACCGCGCGACCGTCTGGACGCGGGAGCTGGCCGGCCTCGCCGGCACGCTCGCGACGGCCGGTGCGGACAACGCGAACGGCACCGTGCCGATTGAGGGCATGCCGATCGAGGGCGGCCGATCGAGGGCGTGCCGATCGACCGCGCGTCGACCGGTTCGTCCGTGAACGGCGTGCTGATCGCGGGCGTGGACCCGGAGGTGCTCGACCCGGCGACCATCCCTGTGCACTTCACCCTCGGCCCGGGGCAGGTCGCGCGGGCCGTCCGGTCGGCCTCGGCCTCGGCCATGCTGGACACCGGCCGGCTGACCGGCGAACTGCTGCGCCGCGGCGCCCGCGCCCAGAATGCCGCCGGGCTCGAGCGGCTCGCGCGCCGCATCGAGCCGGCGGTGGGCTGGGCGGACATCGTGCTGCCCGACCACGCCCGCAACCAGCTGCGGGAGCTCGCGGAGCGCGCGCGGAACCGGGACCGGGTGCTGATCGAGTGGAAGATGCGGCCTGGCGGCGGCCGGGGCCGCGGCGTCACCGCGCTGTTCGCCGGCGACTCCGGCACCGGCAAGACGATGTCTGCCGAGGTGATCGCCGGCGTGCTCGGGCTCGATCTGTACACGGTGAACCTGGCGACGGTCGTCGACAAGTACGTGGGCGAGACCGAGAAGAACCTCGAACGGATCTTCGCCGAGGCCGGCGGCGTGAACGCGGTGCTGCTCTTCGACGAGGCGGACGCGATCTTCGGCAAGCGCAGCGAGGTCCGTGACGCGCACGACCGCTACGCCAACATCGAGAGCGCCTACCTGCTGCAGCGCATGGAGACCTTCGACGGGCTCGCCGTCCTGGCCACCAACCTGCGGGCGAACATCGACGAGGCCTTCACCCGCCGGCTGGACATGATCATCGACTTCCCGGCGCCCGACGAGGCGTCCCGGCTGACCATCTGGCAGCGCTGCCTCGCGCCGCCCGTGCCGGCCGAGCCCGATCTCGACCTGGCGTTCTGCGCGAAGTCGTTCACGCTCTCCGGCGGCAACATCCGCTCCGCCGCCACCACGGCCGGGTATCTCGCCGCGGCCGCAGGCCACCCGGTCGGGATGGCCGAGGTGATCTCCGCGATCCAGCAGGAGTACCGCAAGCTCGGGCGCCTGGTTCTCGAGCGCGAGTTCGGTCCCTACTTCGTGCGCACGGCGGCGGTCGGCGGCGGCTGATCCGCCCCGCCATGCCCCCGGGCCGACGCGGACCTCCGGGTCGCCGCGAACCCGAACGGCGACTCCGGCGTATCACAGATACCGGGGGCGACCCCTGTGCGTCATCATGCACATCAGTCACATCAGTGGCCCGGCGCTGCGGGGAAGCCGGGCAGGGCCGACGCGCGCGCCGGCGTGGGAGGGGCGAATGGCCGAGATCATCTGCGAGCAGTGCGGGACCCGGAACGAACCGGGCGCCCAGTTCTGCGTCTCGTGCAACTCCTTCCTGCCGTGGGAGGACACCAAGGAGGCCCCGCTCCCGGCGATCGCCGCGGAGGGCGCGGCTCCGGACACCACCGCCGCGGGCGGTTCGGCTGCCATCGGCACACCCCCGACCGCGGGCGCACCGGGTGCCGCCGCCGGACAGCGGGTCGGCGCGGGGGCGGCACCGGACGAGGGTCGAACCGAGATCATCTCCGCCGATTCGATGTCGGCGCTCATCGCCGCGGGCGCGGCCGGCGCGTCCCGGACGCCAGTGGAGGCGGACGAGTCCGCGGTGCGCAGCGCGGCCTCGCCGACGCTGCGGGTCGAGGTCGAACCGTCCGGATCCGAGCTGGAGCTCGACGGCGACCCCGTCACGTTCACGGTCTCCGTGTGGAACCTGTCGCCGATCGTCGACGCCTACCGGATCCAGGCCGCGGCGGCGCCCCGTTGGCTCGACGTGACCAGCGCCGAGCTCCGCCTGCTGCCGACCACGAACGGCCAGGAGCGGATCACCGCCCGGATCCGCCCGGGCACGGTCGCGCTGGCGGGCCGCACGCCGCTCGCCCTCGTGATCCGGTCGGTGGCGCACCCGGAGGTCTTCCTCGAGGTGACCGTCGACCTCGCCGTGCCGGCGTCCGAGGTGCCGGTCACGCTCCGGCTCGAGCCCAGCGTGGTGAAGGTCAAGGACGCGGCGTCCGGCCGGCTGCGGGTCGTCGTCGACAACGTGACGGGGAACCGCCCGCGGGTGCTGCGGCTCTCCGGCCGGGACCCTGAGGGCGTCACCCGATTCGACTTCGCGCCGCCGGTGATCGAGGTCGCTGCGGGTCAGATCGCCGGCGCCACCGCGACTCTCACCGCGCCGGTGCCCGAGCCCGGCCAGCAGGCGAACCGGCTGCTGACGATCTCCGCGACGGACGACGACGGCACGGTCGATGCCACCGCATCGTTCCAGCAGTCCTCCGCCGTCGATGTGCCACTGTCCGTGCGGCTGGAACCGGCGCTGCTGCGGGTCCGCGACGCGGCGTCGGCGAGCCTGGACGCCGTGCTGGACAACCGCAAGGGCACCAGGACGCGGCGGGTGTTCCTCGCCGGCCGCGACCCGGAACGTCTGGTGCGCTTCACCTTCGCGCCGCCGTCGGTGGACGTGTTCCCGGGCGAGTCGGTCACCGCCCGGGTCCGGGTGGAGGCGCCGCCGCCCGAGCCGGGTCAGGAGTCGAGCCGGAACCTGACCGTGGTCGCCGTCCAGGAGGGCGCTGCCGAGGTCGAGGCGTCCGCCACCTTCGTGCAGGTGACCAGCGCGGCCCCGGTCGAGGCGCCCGTCGTGGTGAAGCTGGAGCCCAGCCTGCTGCGGGTCCAGGACGCGCCAACGGCGAACCTGCACGTGATCATCGACAACCGGCGCGGCGCCACGGCCCGTCGGGTGTCGATGAGCGGGACCGACCCGGAGCGGGCGATCGCGTTCACCTTCTGGCCGCAGCTGGTCGAGGTCGGTCCGGGTCAGATCGCCCGCACCAACCTGCGCCTGGACGCCGCGCAGCCGCGACCGGGCGCCGAGATCTCGCGGCAGTTCACGATCGTCGCCGCCGACGGCGACCGGGAGCAGGAGGTGCCGGGCACCCTCGTCCAGGTGACCTCGCCGCCGCCGCCCGACGAGCCGATGACGGTGCGCCTGGAGCCGCCCGTGGCCCGCGTCCGGAACGCCGGCACCGGAACGCTGACGGTGGTCGCCGACAATCGGGCCGGCGGCCGGCACCGGCAGGTCACGCTCTCCGGGTTCGACGCCGAGGGCGTCGTGCGGTTCTCGTTCGTGCCGCCCGTCCTGCAGGTCCCGCCGGGGCAGTGGGGCTCGGCGTCGGTGCAGATGTCCGCGCCGCGGCCGGAGCCCGGCGAGCAGGCGAGCCGGTCGATCACGGTCGTCGCCTCGGACGGCGAGCGGGACGCGCAGGCCACCGGCAGCCTCGTCCAGGAGAGCAGCGACCGGCGGCCGATGTGGCGGGTGCTGCTCACCCTGCTCGGCGGCGCGTTGATGATCATCGGCACCCTGCTGCCGTGGAACGTCGGCGCCTCCCTGGGGGTCGGCGTCGGCGGCGAGGTCACCGGGCTCGAGTGGACCCTGCCGGCGATCGACGCGGGGTCGGACGCCATCGCGGACGTGGAGTTCCCCGACGTGGCGGACGCGGTCGACCCGTTCCTGTCCGCCGGCCTGGTGATGCTCGTGCTCGCCGTCCTGGTGATCTTGGGCGTGATCGGGCGGTCCGGCCGGATGACGCGGCTGGCCGCGCTGGTGGCGGGCCTGGCGCTGGTCGCGTTCATGGTCGGGCTGGCGTTCCAGTCCAACACCGGCAGCCCCGGCGTGGGCGCGTTCGTCGCGTTCGCCGGCTGTGTGATCGCGTTCATCGGTGGCCTGCTGGCGCTGCCCCGGCGGAGCTGACCGCGCGCCGGGGCGGTGCAGGCGGCCACGGGCAGCGGCTCTGCGGCCGCACTGCCCGAAGGGGCAGCATCCGTCGCCCCGAGGGCAGGCCTTTCCCACTCACCGGCCCGCGGCCTTTGGTGGCACGATCGGGGGGAGTCGCCCGGCACCGAGGGGAGCCACCATGCGCCTGCACGATCACGACGCCGAAGAGGCGTCGATCCGCCCGAAGGCCTCCCGGCTGGATGCGCGCCCGCCAGCCCACCTGCTGCAGGCCGCCGGCACCGGCCGCACCGACGTGCTCGACGAGGCCGGCATCCTCGGGCTGCAACGCGCGGTCGGCAACGGCGGTGTCGGCGCGCTGCTCGAGGAGGAGAGCCAGCCGGCCGAGGAGCAGCGCTCCCCGGTGCACGACGTGCTGAGCTCCGGCGGCGGCAGCCCGCTGGCCCCCGAGGTCAGGGGCGAGATGGAAGGCAGGCTTGGGCACGACTTCTCGGACGTGCGCGTGCACACCGACAGTCGGGCCGGCGATTCCGCCAAGTCGGTCAACGCGCACGCGTACACGGTCGGCTCCGACGTGGTGTTCCAGCGGGACAAGTTCGACCCGGGGTCCAGCGAGGGCAAGACGATGCTGGCGCACGAGCTCACCCACGTCGTCCAGCAGCGCAGCGGGCCCGTCGACGGCACGTCGACCGACGGCGGCATCAAGGTCAGCGACCCGTCGGACCGCTTCGAGCGGGAGGCGTCCGCCAACGCGGATCGCGTGATGTCAGGCCCCGCACCCGATTCCGGCCACGCCGACGTGGGTGCCGCGGGCGCGTCCGTCCAGCGCGATGAGGACGAGGAGGTGCCGGAGGAGGAAGAACTCCAGGGCGCCTTCGTCCAGCGCGCCGAAGAGGACGAGGAGCTCCCCGAGGAGGAGATGGCCTGAGCCGTGCGGCCGACCCGTCGACTGCACCGGTGCCGGTCGGATGTCGCGCCGGCGGCCGCGATCTGACGAGCAGCGGTTCAGCCGAGTGGCTCGTCGTGCCGGATGCGGGCGGGGCCGGACGTGCTAGCGCTCAGAGCCGGCCGCGGAGCTCCGCCAGGTTGGTGCGGATCCGGGCGACCGCCGCGTCCGTCGGGGCGGTGGCCGCGAACGATCGTCCGCGCGGGGTGTCCAGGAATACCTCGGCCGCGGCGAGCGAGGTCGCCAGGTCGTAGCCGGTCTCCAGCCAGACCGCGTTGCCGTACCGGTCGAGCTCGACCAGCGGTCGCGGCCGGCCGAAGAACGATGACGAGGCATAGGTCTGGAGCCGGGTGATCACCCCGTCGCCGAAGTGCACGCGCTGCATCGCCTGCAGCAGGTCGCCCTCGTAGTGGATGTCGAGCACGATCGCCCCGGTCCCGCTCGCCGGGTCGTAGGCGATCATCGGCACGGTCACGCCCGTGATGATCGCGAACCACCACGCGTTGTTGTACTCCACGAAGAACCGCAGCGGCATCCGGTCGTCGTCGGCCAGGGTGGTCTGCAGATAGCCGCCGTCGAGGTCGAACAGGTCGGGCTCGAAGTGGCACGCCTCGTACATGTCGCGGAACCGGGCCAGCAGGGCGAGCCGTTCGTCGGCGATGCCGGGCATGCGGTCTCCTCGAGGGTTCGTGTGCGGCTGCGGCTCCCGCGGCGGGCGCCCGAGATCGTGTCCGCATCGTCCCTGTCGATCGGCGGAAAGCCAAACCGTGCCGTCGCGCGCGTGCCTGCTGCCCGATCGGGCAGCGAACTCTGCCCCCGGTCCCGTCCGTCCGCACATCCCGCCCGCCGCGCCAGGGGCGCACGATCAAGGCAATCTCAGGTGGTCTACCAAGGAGGCAGCATGCCGACCTACCTCTCTCCAGGCGTTTACGTCGAAGAGGTCGATTCAGGTTCACGGCCCATCGAGGGGGTCGGGACCGCCGTCGCCGCCTTCGTCGGGCTGGCCGAGGACGGGCCGTTCAACACGCCCACACTGGTGCCGAACTGGACGGAGTTCGTCCGCAACTTCGGCGGCTTCGTCGAGGGCTCGTACCTCGCCCAGTCCGTCTACGCCTACTTCCAGAACGGCGGCGGGAACTGCTATGTCGTCCGCGATCGGGCAGGACTCGTCGGGCAACGGCGGCAGCGGGGCCGAGGCGCATCACCGCCGGCCCGCAGGGCATGCTCGGCACCTACCGGGTGGTCGCCCTGGACGCCGGCACCCCCGAGGGCTCGATCTACCGTCGACGTGCACGGCGTCGAGGGCGACGCGCCGGACGGGCCGTTCAAACTGGTTGTCCGGCAGGGCGATCAGGTTCTCGAGGAGTACGACCGGCTGAACACCGGGCGCGGCAAGGCCAACGTCGCCACCGCGGTGAACGCGGCTTCGAAGCTGATCAAGATCGAGGAGACGGCGACCGGCGCAGTCGATCGAGGCACCCAGCCCAGGGCGCCAGCGTCAGCCTGTTCGCCCCGCCGCCCGCCGGCCGCGGTGCCCTCGCCGCGACTGTCGGCCGACGACTACGTCGGCGATGTCGCCGAGCGCACCGGGTTCTCCGGGCTCGAGGCGGTCGACGAGGTCACCATGGTCTGCGTCCCCGACCTGATGAGCGCCTACCAGCAGGGCGCGATCGACCAGGAGACGGTCAAGGCCGTGCAGCTGGCGATGATCGCGCACTGCGAGCTGATGGGCGACCGCGATCGCGATCCTCGATCCGCCGCCCGGACTGAACGCCCAGCAGATCAAGGAATGGCGGGTCGACAAGGCCGGCTACGACTCGAAGTACGCCGCGCTGTACTGGCCGTGGGTCAAGGCCGCCGACCCGGCCACCGGGCAAGAACATCCACATGCCGCCGTCCGGCTTCGTCGCCGGCATCTGGGGCCGCAACGACGACACCCGCGGCGTGCACAAGGCTCCCGCGAACGAGGTGGTCCGCGGCGCGATCTCGCTCGAGGTGCAGATCACCAAGAACGAGCACGACCTGCTGAACCCCGTGGGCATCAACTGCCTGCGGACGTTCCCCGGCCGGGGCATCCGGGTCTGGGGCGCGCGCACGCTGTCCTCCGATCCGGCATGGCGCTACCTGAACGTGCGCCGGCTGTTCAACTACCTCGAGGAGTCGATCCTCAACGGCACGAACTGGGTGGTGTTCGAGCCCAACGACGACGCGCTGTGGGCCAAGATCCGCCGCACCATCGCGCGTTCCTGGTCAACGAATGGCGCAAGGGCGCGCTGTTCGGGCTCACCCCGGACGAGGCGTTCTTCGTCAAGTGCGACCGGGAGACCAACCCGGCCGAGGGCATCGACGCCGGGCAGGTCGTCTGCCAGATCGGCGTCGCACCGGTCAAGCCGGCCGAGTTCGTGATCTTCCAGCTGTCCCAGTTCTCCGGCGGCACCAGCCTCGTCGCCGAGTAGACGCCTCCACCAGTCCGCCGAACCGTAGAGGCAGGAACCAGCCGATGGCACTCGAAGGCAGATGGTCGTCGGCCATTCGTTCGGCCTCGAGATCGACGGCGTCGTGATCAAGAGCATCACCGAGGTCTGCGGCCTGAAGATGGAGCAGGACGTGATCGAGCTCAAGCAGAACGGGCCCGACGGCAAGTACAACATCAAGAAGCTGCCCGGTCGGTGGAAGGCGGGCGAGGTGCACGCTGACCCGCGGCCTGACCGAGCGACCAGAGCTTCGAGAAGTGGGTCAAGGACTCGCAGTTCGGCAAGATGGGCGATGTCCGCAAGGGCGGCGCCATCATCGTGTTCGACTACGAGGGCATGGCGGTCAAGCGGTACAAGCTGACCGCCGCCTGGCCGAAGAGCCTGGAGATCGGTCCGCCTGAAGGCCGGGGACACCAGCGTGCTGACCGAGAAGCTGGTCGTCACCTACGAGCGGCTCGAGGTCGAGTGATGCGTCGCAGCTGCCGCCGTCGGCGGCGTTGGAGGCGGTGCAGCGGGGATCCGATCCGGATCGCCCCGGCCGTTCGAGCGCCCCGAACAGGGCCTGCGGACGGAGTTCAGTTTCCTGCTCCCGCGCGGCTACGTGGACTCCGCCGGCACGGTGCACCGCGACGGGGTGATGCGCCTCGCCACGGCGCGGGACGAGCTGGTGCCGCTGCGGGACGACCGGGTCCGGGAGAACCCGGCCTACCTCACGGTGGTGCTGCTGGGCCGGGTGGTCACCCGGATCGGCACCATCGACGACGTGCACGCCGGCATCATCGAGAACCTGTTCGCCTCGGACCTGGCGTTCCTGCAGGACCTGTACCGGCGGATCAACCAGGAGGGCCACACCCGGGCCGCGGTGACCTGCCCGAACTGCGAGCACGAGTTCGCCGATCGACGTCTCCGGGGGCGCCTGGGGGAATAGTGACGTACGCGCCCGACCGGATCTACGAGGAGGTCGCGTACATCGCCTTCCATTTCCATTGGCCCCTGGACGATCTGCTCGATCTCGAGCACGCCGAGCGGCAGCGGTTCGCCGGCGGAGATCGGACGGATCAACACACGGATCGAACGAGGGAGGTGACCCGGTGGCATGGTGGCGCAGACGGAACGGCTCCGAACCGGTCGACGCGCGACCGGCCACCGGCGCCGCCGCTAGTCGGTCCGCGCCGGCCGCGCCGGCCGCACTGCCGCCGGTGCAGCGGCAGGCATGGCAGGACCTCCCGCCACTGCAGCGGGTGGTGACGCCGACCCCGGCGATCGCCCCGCTGGACTCCTTCAGCAACGCGCTGAGCTCGTGGCAGAACCCCAGCTTCCTGGCCCCGCTGGCCCACCTCGTGGACCCGGACGGGCCCAGCGGCCACGTCGAGGGCCTGGCCGGACCGGCCGCGCCGCACGCGACCTCGCCGCGCTCGGAGCTCCCGGTGGTGCCGCGGGCGAAGGTCAAGCCCGACGCGCTGGTGCAGCGCCTCGTGATGAACCCGACGATCCCGGCCACGGCACCCGTGGCCGCGTCCCAGCCCAGGTTCGCTCCCGCGGTCACGGCCGCCGCCCCATCCGCGCCGTCGTTCGTCACCTCGCCGGAACCGCCCGTGCTGCATCGCGTTGCGGCGCTCGAGTCCGCCGCGCCCGCGGCCACACCGGGCGGCGTCGTGCAGCGGCACGCAGACCCGCACGACGATGCCCCGAACCCGGCCGAGAACGCCCCGGTCGTGGGCGCTCCGGCCGAGGAGAACGAGCCGGTGCAGCGCATCGCCGTCGACGGCGTGCCGGCCGACGAGATCACGGCGCCGACCATCGGCGCCGGGGAATCCGTTGCGGCGGCTGCTGGTTCGGACTCCCATCCCGCCGCTGCCGCGCCGTCCGACGTCGCGCAGGGCCATGGCCGGGCGCCCGCCGGACCGTCGGTGCAGCGGCACGTCGGCCCGGCGGCGACCCCGGTCGCCGGTTCTGCCGGCGCGGCGCCGGCGATGCCCTTCACCGGCGCGCAGCGCCCTGCGGCCGCAGCCGCTCCCGCTCCCGCGAGCCGACCGCTGGGCCTGGGCGCGCCGCTGCAGCGCGCCACGACATCACCGGTCGCGCAGCCGCACTCAGCACCGACACCGACACCGGCGCCGCCGCCCGGTCCGTCCCCGATCGGCGCCGAACGCGCCGGTCCCACCGCGGACTCGGCGCGCCACGACGATCCGCTGGCCCTGCCGACCGAAACGTCAGGCGGCGCGCACCATTCCGCGACGTCCGGTGAACACGCGTCCGCGGGCACCCGTCGCGGCGCCCCTCGCCGCGACCGACGGGCCGGTGTCGTCCGCGCCGACGCTCGGCCTGCAGCGTTCGATCGAGCAGGATCCGGTCGATCCCGGCCCACACCTGGGTCACGAACACGCAACCGATCCGGCCGGCGGGGACGGCGCGGATACGGCGATCGACGTGCCGGCGCTGCCCGTGTCGCGTGCCGCCGCTGCACCGCCCGGCTCCGCGACCGCGGCCGGCACCGCCGCCCATCCGGACGCCGGACGCGGCGCCGACGGATTCCCGTCCGGCGAAGGTGCGCTCCCGGCCGTCGCGTCCGTGCAGCGCCAGGCGTCCGACGCCGGGTCGCCCGCCATGCCCGTCCACCCGGATGCCTCCGCGGCGCTCCCGCTGCCGCTGGCGTCCGCGCCGCTGCTCGGCGGGAGCGTCCGCAGCCGGCGAACACCCCGCGCACGAAAGCCCGTCCTCGGCCATCGCTCCAGCGGTCCGGCGCGGGCTCGGGGCACCGCTCCCGGCCGCGCCGGCCCCGCATCCCGGCGGCCCCGCGCTGCAGCGGTCCGCGGCGCCGCCTCCCGGATCCGGCGCGCCGGCGGCGGCGCCCCCCACGCCGTCGCCCACGGTGGACGACTCGCGGGTCACGGTCCGGGCGATGTCGCTCGCCGACATGTTCGCCCCGGGCGAGGCGGCGGTCGCCAGCGGTGCCGCGGTGCCGGACGGGTCGGGGTCGTACGTGTTCCACCCGCCGACGGGGCAGGCCGTACCGCCGGCGGCGGCGCCCGCTGCCCGGCCCGCCGCGCCGTTGGTCGAGATGCCCGTCGCCCAGCGGTTCTCGCTGCCGGGGCGCGACCTGCTGTCCTCGGCGTCCTCGGCCGTGAGCAACGCGCGCTCGGCGGCGAGCGGCCTCGGCGACTCGGCCCGCTCCGCGGCCGGCGGCTACCTCGACTCCGCGCGCTCGGCGGCGGGCGGCTACGCGGACTCGGCCCGCTCGGCGGCGACCGGCGCGCTGGATTCCGCGCGGTCGACCGCATCGGGATACGTCAACTCCGCGCAATCGGCGGCCGGTGGCTACCTCGATCAGGCGCAGGCGGCCGGCGGCGGGCTGCTGAATTCCGCTCGATCGGCCGCGGGTGGCTACCTGGATCAGGCGTCCGGCGCCGCGTCGGCGTTGGGGGACAGGGCATCCGGGGCGCTCGGCGGCCTGGCGGACCAGGCGGGGGGCGCCGCCCAGAGCGCCATCGGTACGGTCCAGCAGGCGGCGAGCGGGGTGGCCGGCCAGGTGTCGGACGCCGCCGCGGGCGCCGCGGACGCGGCCGGCGGCGCGGCCTCCGGGCTGATGAGCGCCGCGTCGGGTGCGGCCGGTGGTCTCGCGGGCGCGGCGGCGGGGGCGGCCAACGCGCTGCCGACCGACCTGGACGAGCTCGCCCGCAGGCTGTTCGACCCGCTGAGCGCCCGGCTACGCAACGAACTGTGGATGGACCGCGAGCGGGCCGGACTCGTGACGGATCTGCGCCGATGAGCGGATCGCGGCCGGACTGCAGTGACAGCAATCATTCTCATCGTGGGGAGGTGACCATGGCAGATCAGGATCCGGCTGTCAGTGTCTGTTTCAAGGTCAGCATCGACAAGGACAGCCTCGGGGTGTTCAACAGTTGCGAGGGCCTGGGTTGCGAGATCGTCATGGAGCAGCGCGAGGAGGGCGGCAACAACTCCATGGTGTGGCAGCTGCCCACCCGGATGAAGTACACGAACGTCAAGCTGTCCCGGCCGATCGGCGAGGACAGCGCCAAGCTCACCAAGTGGTTCGCGGGCATGGTGAACGGCGTCAAGCCGACCACCATGGTGATCTCGGCGATGACGGTCGACGACAAGGTGGTCGCCGAGTGGTCGTTGTTCGGCGTCGTGCCGGTGCGTTGGACCGGCCCCAGCCTCAACTTCGACACCGTCAAGGTCGCGGTGGAGACGCTCGAGGTCGCACACCACGGGATCCTGCCGCCGGGGGAGGGCTGACCGATGTCCATCGCACTCGTGCACGCCGGCGCCGGCGGGTCGCTCACGCCGCCGTCGCCGTCGGGGGACGGCAGCCGCCCGCAGGTGCAGCGCGCCAGCCTGAAGATGTACGACTCCAAGCCGACCAAGGCCGGGCGCAAGCCGGAGGGCGAGATCGGCGCGATCGACTTCCAGTTCAACCCCAAGGAAGTCACGATCGCGAAGTCGGCCAAGTGGGAGCGTAAGCCCGAGCGGGGCGCGAAGAAGGCCGGCCCGCCGCAGTTCAGCGGCGCGGAGCCGTGCAAGCTCACGCTGGAGATGTTCTTCGACGCCACCGGCAGCCACGACGGCAGCGTCGTGGCCGCGGTGGAGAAGCTCTTCTCCTGCTGCGTGCCGACCGAGAAGACGGCCAACGAGGACAAGCCGGTGCCGCCGCTGGTGGTGTTCAGCTGGGGCAACATCACCAGCTTCCCCGCCTTCGTCACCCAGGTGAGCGCGAAGTACACGCTCTTCTCGGCGGACGGCACGCCGATCCGCGCGGTGTGCAGCGTGACGCTGGAGGAGATGCCCGGCGAGGAGGGCAAGCAGAACCCGACCTCGGGGTCGTTGGCCGTGCGCCGCGTGCACCGCATGGTGGTCGGCGACTCGCTCGCCTCGGTGGCGTTCGCCGAGTACGGCGACGCCACGCTGTGGCGGCAGCTGGCGGAGTTCAACCGCGTCGACGATCCGCAGCGCATCCCGCTGGGCAGCGTGCTCATGGTGCCGACGGCGGCCGAACTCCTGGCGCCGGTGGGGTGATCGGGAGATGCCGACCAGTTCCGGATTCGTCGTCGAGTTCGACGGGACGCCGCTCGCCGCGGACGTCGAAGCCGATGCTGCTCTCGGCCCACGTCGAGGACAGCCTGCGGCTGCCGGACCTGTTCGTGCTCCGGTTCCGCGATTCCGAGCGCATGGTGCTCAGCAAGTCGGGGGTGAAGATCGGCTCCAAGGCGAAGATCTCGGTGGCCAGCGACGACAGCACCTCGCCCGAGCCGCTGATCGAGGGCGAGGTCACCGCGCTGGAGGCCGAGTTCGACAGCACCGGCACCTACACGATCATCCGCGGATACGACATGGCGCACCGGCTGTTCCGCGGCCGCCACACCGAGACCTACACCCAGGTCACCGCCTCCGACGTGGCCACCCAGGTGGCGCAGCGGGCCGGGCTCAAGGTCGGCACTGATCGAGTCGACGTCCACCGTGTTCGATCACGTCTCGCAGGGCGGCGTCACCGACTGGGAGTTCCTCGACGGCATGGCCAGGGAGATCGGCTACGAGATGGCCGTCCGGGCCGGCGCCTTCGACTTCCGGAAGCCGCCGAAGGCCGACGACGCGCCCACGAGCGGCGGCACCCAGGACGCGAATCCGCTGGTGCTGCGGCTCGGCACCGACCTGCTGCGGTTCCGCTCGGTGATCACGTCGGCCGAGCAGGTCTACGAGGTGCAGGCCCGCGGCTGGGATCTCGCGCAGAAGAAGGCGTTCGTCGCGACCGCCCCGGCCAAGACCACCAGCGCCGTGCTGCCGACGCTGGATCCCGCCAAGATCGCCGAGATCTTCGGCAAGAACACCTATGTCGCCACCGACGTCGCCTACCGCACGCAGGCCGAGGTGGACGGCGCGGCCGCCGCGATCGCCGAGCAGATCGCGGGCGCGTTCGCCGAGTTCGAGGGAGTGGCGCGCGGCAACCCGAAGCTGCGGGCCGGCGCTTCGATCACCGTCGACAACGTGGGCGCGCCGTTCGACGGCAAGTACATGATCACCACCTCGCGGCACCGGTACGACCCGACAACGGGTTACCAGTCGGTGTTCTCGGTGACCGGTCGGCAGGAGCGCAGCATCTACGGGCTGGCGAACGGCGGTGCGACGGGCAAGCCCGGGCAGGGCATGGTCGTCGGCCAGGTCAGCGACGTCAACGACCCGCAGCAGCACGGCCGGGTGAAGGTGACGTTCCCGTGGCTGTCCGAGACGTATGTCAGCGACTGGGCGCGCACGGTGCAGCCCGGCGCCGGCAAGGACCGCGGCGCGATGGTGCTGCCCGAGGTCGGCGACGAGGTCGCGGTGCTGTTCGAGCAGGGCGACATCCGCCGCCCGTACGTGATCGGCGGGCTGTACAACGGGATCGACACCCCGCCCACCGGCGGCGTCGCCCTGATCGACGGCTCGTCCGGCGCGGTGAACCGGCGGTCCATGGTGTCCCGCCGCGGGCACCGGATCGACCTGATCGACGAGGACGGCCGCACCGAGGGCATCACGCTGTCCACCACGGGCGACAAGCTCCAGCTGGTCATGGATTCCGTCGACACCAAGATGACCATGCACAGCGACGGCAAGGTGCTGATCGAGGGCAAGGGCGGCATCGTCATCGACTCGGCCAGTCGAAGATGGAGCTCAAGGGCAGCGAGATCTCGATGACCGCGACCAGCGGCGTGAAGATCGACGGCGGCACGGTCGGCGTGGATGTCGTGACGCAGGGCCAGCTCTCGCTCAAGGGCTCGACGGCCAAGCTCGAGGGCCAGGGCACCGCCGAGGTCAAGGCCTCGGGCATGACCACCATCCAGGGCTCCATGGTCAAGATCAACTAGCGCCGCCGGAGATCGAGTCAGCGCAGCGAAGGAGGACGGCAGATGCCACCAGCAGCCCGCGTGGGCGATGCGACCGGACACCCCGGCGTCATCGGCCCGCCCGGCGTGCCGACCGTGCTCATCGGCGGCATGCCGGCGGCCACCGTCGGCACCCCGCACATCTGCTCGTTCCCGCCCCCGCCGCCGCACCCGCCGAGCGCGATCGTGCCGCCGGGGTCGACCACTGTGCTGATCGGCGGCATGCCCGCGGCGCGGGTGGGCGACATGGCCGCCTGCGGCGCCCCGATCATCATGGGCGCCCCGACCGTGATGATCGGGGGCTGAGCGTCGTGGCGCGCAACGTCGACTTCATCGGCGCCGGCTGGGCGTTCCCGGTGTCCACGGACGCCACCGGCGGCATCGCCCTGGTCACCCGGCAGCGGGAGATCGAGGAGGCGATCCGGATCATCCTGTCCACGGCGCCGGGGGAGCGGCCGATGCGCCCGGAGTTCGGCTGCCGCGTGCACGACCACGTGTTCGCGCCGATCAACGCCTCGACCGCGGGCGCGATCGCGCAGGACGTCCGGTCGGCACTCGAGCAGTGGGAGCCGCGCATCGACCTGCGGGACGTGCTGGTCAGCTTCGACCGCGCCGACGCTGGTTGTCTCTACATCGAGGTCGTCTACTCCGTCAAGGGTTTCAACGACCCGCGGAACCTGGTCTTCCCGTTCTATGTGATCCCCGACGAGAGCACCGAGCTGGCCGGGTCCGCCCCGCCCGCCATTCCCGCGTCACCCGTGGCCGCGCTCTTCGGCTCCGGGCCGCCCGTGTCCCGCACAGCTGACCCGAACCGGCGGAGGTGAGCGGGATGCTGCCCGCACCCAATTTGGACGACCGGCACTTCCAGGACCTGGTCGACGACGCGAAACGCCTGGTGCAGCAACGCTGCCCGGAGTGGACGGACCACAACGTGTCCGATCCCGGGGTGACGCTGCTCGAGGCGTTCGCGCAGATGGTGGACCAGCTGATCTACCGGCTCAACCGCGTGCCCGACCGGAACTACATCAAGTTCCTGGAGCTGATCGGCGTCGAGCTCCGGCCGCCGGCCGCCGCCCGCGGTCGGGTGACGTTCTGGCTGTCCGCGCCGCAGCCGCAGACCGTGGTCGTCCGATCCGAGACCGAGGTCGCCACGCCCAGAACCGATGTCGCGGACCCGGTGGTGTTCTCCACGGTGAAGGCGCTGGACATCGTGCCCTGCTCGCTCGCCCACGCCGGCGCCATGACCGCGAGGGGCGACGTCAGCGACCACTCCTCGGCGATCCGGGCCGGCGGCGAGTTCGAGTGCTTCACCAAGAACCCGCAGCCCGGCGACGCGCTGCTGGTCGGCCTGTCCAACGCGGTGCCGTCCTGCGCCGTCGTGGTGCGGATGGACTGCCGGGTGTCGGGCGTCGGCGTCCGCCCGGACTGGCCGCCGCTGATCTGGGAGGCGTGGACCGGGAACGGCTGGAGCGCCTGCGATCTCGACCGGGACGACACCGGCGGCATGAACAAGCCGGGCGACGTCGTGGTGCACGTGCCGGAGACGCACGAGGCGTCGATCATGGCCAAGCAGCGGGCCGGCTGGCTGCGGTGCCGGCTCCTGGTTCCGGAGGAGGGTCAGCCCACCTACACCGCATCCCCGCGCATCCGCTCCCTGAGCGCCTTCACCATCGGCGGCACCGCCCGCATGGTGCACGCTCAGGTCATCCGCGACGAGGACCTCGGCGTGTCCGACGGCACCCCCGGCCAGCGGATCGCGCTGCAGCGTCGCCCGGTGGTGCCGTGGGAGGAGCCGGGCGTGCTGCAGGTGCTGGACGAGACCGGCGTCTCCGAGTGGACGGCGACGGAGCACTTCGCGGAGTCCGGGCCGACGGACACCGTCTTCCACGTGGACGCGTTCTCCGGCGAGGTGCAGTTCGGGCCGGCGGTGCGGCAGGCCGACGGTTCCCTGCGGCAATACGGCGCCATCCCGCCGAAGGGTGCCCACCTGCGGCTGTCGGTGTATCGGACCGGCGGCGGGGTGAGCGGCAACGTGGCCACCGGTCAGGTGCGGGTGCTGAAGACGAGCGTGCCGTACGTGTCCCGGGTGGAGAACCGGTCGCCGGCCGTCGGCGGCGCGCGGGCCGAGGACATCGAGGACGCGAAGCTGCGCGGGCCGCTGGTCATGCGGTCGCGCGGGCGCGCGGTGACCGCCGAGGACTACGTGGAGCTGACCAAGCAGGTCGCGCCCGAGATCGCCCGCGTGCACTGCCAGGGCGCCGATGGCGGCGGCGTGCACGTGCTCGCGGTGCCGCACCTGGCCAGGGACGCGGTCGGCCGGATCCGCCGGGAGGACCTCGTCCCGCTGCCCGAGTCGCTGAGCCGGATCAGCGCGTACCTCGACGAGCGGCGGCTGGTCGGCAGCCGGCTCGTCATCGAGCCGCCGGACTACCAGTGGCTGACCGCGGTGATCAGCGTGCGGGCCAGGGCCAGGTACAAGCCGGAGGACGTGCGACAGGACGTGCTGCGCACCGTGTACCGGCTGTTCGACCCGCTGGAGGGTGGGCCGGAGGGCACCGGCTGGCCGATGGGCCGGTCCGTGCAGGCGCACGAGGTGAACGCGGCGCTCGCCACCATCCCCGGGGTGGACATGGCCGAGGAGCTCAGCGTGCAGCTGTTCCCGGCGGACCCGGCCACGGGCAAGCGCGGCTCGGCGGTCACCCGGCTCGCCATCCCCGCCACCGCGCTGGTCTTCTCCTACGAGCACCAGGTCCGGGTGCGGCAATGAGGGGTCTGGTCGACGGTCTGGAGTCGCCGTACCCGCTCGGCGACTCGCTGCCCGGGCTGTATCGGGACGACCTGTTCACCCAGCAGCTGTGCGCCGGCCTGGACGAGGTGCTCGCGCCGATCGTCAGCACGCTGGACAACCTGCCGGCCTACTTCGACCCGGCCACCTCGCCGGACGACATGCTCGGCTGGCTCTCCGGCTGGCTCGGCATCGTGCTGGACTCGCACCAGAGCGCGGAGCGGCAACGGGAATTCGTCCGCACCGGGGTCGAGCTGCTGCGCTGGCGCGGCACGGCGCGCGGCGTGCGGGCCGCCGTCGACGCCCTGTTCGACGGCCCGATCGAGCTGACCGAGTCCGGCGGCAGCAGCCACTCCACGGAGTCCGGCAGCCCGCTGCCGGGCTCCGACGTCCCGGAACTGGTGGTGCGGCTGGGGGTCTCCGAGCCCGACGGCTTCGACGTGCGGCGCCTGGACGCGCTGGTGGCGCTGGTCAAGCCGGCGCACATCCCGCACCGGGTCGAGGTCTTCCAGCACGCCTGACCACCCGGAGCTTCGCTCGGCCGACCGGCTGCCGCCGCGCGTGGTGCCGCGTGCGCAAAGCTCGGTATGACCTTCTGGCCGCCGGTAGGACCCTGTGGTCTCTGGTATGACGCTCGAACGTCATACCGGGGTCCACGCCGTCATACGGGACACCCGACACGCGCGGGAGGCTCGGGACGCGCCGCGGCATCGCCGCGGGCCGACCCAGCGGCGAGAGTCGCTCAGGGAGCGACGATGTCGAGCTCGGCCTGGGCGCGGGCGTGATCCCGTCGGGTGCGCTCGGCTGCGGTGGCGTCGCCGGCCGCGAGCTGCACCTCGATCAGGGTGCGCCAGGCCGCGTCCTGGTAGCGGTCCAAGTGCACCGACCGGCGGGCGGCGGCCAGCGCGGCGGCCGGGGCGCCGTCGACGTGGTGATCCTCGGCGAGCCGCGCGGCGACCTCGGCGGCGGCGAGCCGGTAGCGGTCCCGCTCGGCCGAGAACTGTTCCGCGGGACCCTCTTCCGGCAGCAGGTCGCCGGTGTAGGCGGCGAGCGCCGTCTCCCGCGAGGCGATCGCCTCGGCCCGGTCGCCGCGGGCGGCGGCGCGGGCGGCGTCCCGCACCGCGGCGTCGAATTCCAGCACGTCCACCGCGCCCCCGGGCGGGAGGGCCAGCCGGTACGCGTCGCCGTGCCGGCCGATCATGTCGGCGCCCGGCAGCCCGCTGCTCTCCAGGAGGTGTCGCGCGCTGGACACGGCGACCTGCAGCCGGCGGGTGCCGACGGCGACGTCGACGCCGGGCCACAGCGCGTCCACCAGCGTCTCCCGGTGCACGTCCCGCCCGGCGCCGACGGCGAGCAGCCGCAGCAGCGAGCGGGCGCGCGGCCGGAGCGGGCTGAGATCGATGGGGCGGCCGTCGACCTCGATCGCGAAGCCGGAGAAGCACCGGATTCGCACGGCCGGCGGGCCGGCAGCCGGCGCCGGGGTCGCGTGATCCGCCGAATCGACGCCGCCGCCCACCGGGGGCGCCACGTGCGCGGCCGCCGCCGCTCGCCGCAGCAGCCCGGTCAGCGCGAACATGCCGAGCGTGCTGCCCAGCTCCGAGAACGCGGACCCGTCGGGCGAATCGGGCGCGCGGAGCACGCCGACCGCGGCCCTGCCGATGGCTTCCACCGCGGGCACCTGCGCGCTGCGCGCGGCCGAGATGACGCGGGCGGCCCGCGCGCCCGCGTCCGGCCCCCGCGGACGTAGGCACGCGTCGAGCGCGTCGCACCACACGGCCAGGACGGATGCGTCGAGCCGCCGGAAACGCAGCGCGGCGTCGGCGAAGGTGGGTCCGGGCTCGGCGGCGACGCCGGCGCCCTGGACGGGGATGGGCCCGCCGCCGGCGGCGGGCGCGGCCGCCGCCTCGCACGCCACGGCGGCGGCGAGGGCGAGAATCGCCGCACCCCAGTGGTCCCCGCTTCGTTCGCACTCGCGGAGCCGCTCGATGCAGGCACCCAGGCGCCACGGCGGGGCGCCGGCTCCGACCAGCACCGCGTCCTCCAGGCCGCGGGCGAGGCGGGCGATCCACGGCAACCCGGCCAGCTCGGCGTCCAGCGCGATCTGGCTCAGCGGGCCGGACGGGTCCTCGCCGTCGGAGATCAGATCGGTGACGGTGCCTGCGATCTGCGCCAGCAACCGGATCGCCGCGTCCGCCCGGTCGTCCGCCTCGACGCGGTCCAGGATCCGCCGCGCGCCGCGCACGTCGCCGGTGATCAGCGCCGCGATCCCGGTGCCGAGCCGCTCGCCGGGGCTCGCCTCCCGGAACGCGCGGGACGACGGGTCGCCGACCGGCTCGGCCGGTGCGCGGCGCAACGCGCCCCGCAACCGCGCCGACCAGTGCCGGATGGGTGCGGCGGGCGCCGGCGCCCAGCCCAACGCGGCCGCGGGCCCGGCCCACAGCTGCGCGACCTCCCGCTCCAGGTGGCAGCTCTCCCGGAACTCCGGCTCGTCGAGCAGCTCCTCGGCCTGCCGGAACGCCTCGACGGCCGACACCAGGGAGCCCTCGCGCACCCGCCGCCTGGCCTGCGCGAGCGAGAGCCACGGGTCTGACTGCACGACGGACGCCGGCAGCAGCACGTCGGCGCCGGCGTCCACGCCCACCGGGCCCACGCTGCCGGCCTGGATCAGCCGCGCGACCGCGCCCCAGTCCTCCGCCCTGGCGTAGGCGCGCACCGCCCCGCGCCGGTCGCCGATCTGCTCCAGCAGCCCGGCGCTGCGCGCGTACCAGGAGCGGGCGCCCTCCGGCCCGTACTCCTGGATCAGGGCCCACTCCAGGTGCGTGCGGAGCACCTCGTGGTAGCGGAAGGTGGCGCCGTCGTCCTCCGACGAGGTGAACATCTGCTGCTGCTCGAACTCATCGAGAACGATGGCGCTGCCGGTGGTCTCGAGAAGGGCGTCGCACAGCGGACCGGTCATCGAACCGAGGGTGCAGGTGCGCAACAGGAACTGGCGCCGGCTCTCCGGCAGGTCGTTGAGCACGTTCCGGGCCAGGTAGGAGCGGACCAGCTTCGACCGCCCGCCCAGGTCGTCCACCGCGCGCTGCCGCTCGGCGACGGACCGTCCCGCGGTGGCCAGGTGGAACAGCTGCAGGCCGGCCGCCCAGCCGCCGGTGCGCCGGGTGAGTGCGGCCGCGGACTCCGGCGACAGCGGCTCGTTGAACACCCCGATGAACAGCTCCTCGACCTCCCAGGAGCGGAAACGCAGGTCGTCGCTGGTGATCTCGAAGAGTTCGCCGGACACCCGCAGCCGCGGGATGTTCATCCCGGGATGCCGGCGCGAGCCGATCAACACCCCGATCGCGTGCGGGCGCAGGGCGACGAATCGCTCGACCGCCTCCTCGGCGGCGCTGCCGGCGATCTCGTGCAGGTCGTCCAGGATCACCAGACTCGGCGCCGGCGCGCCCGCCGACCATCCCTCGAGCGTCTCCAGCAGGTCGCTCATCCCGTCCTGGGTGTCCGGCGCCCCGTCGACCGCGGCGCGGGCCGGGATGCCGAGCGCGTCCTGCATCGCCCGCCGCAGATGGGCGACCAGCGAGCCCTCGTCGGCGTCGTCCGCCGTCACCCGGTACCAGGCGACGGGCGTCTCGGCGGCCGAGGCGACACCGGCCAGCAGCGTGGTCTTGCCCGACCCGGGCGGCGCCACGACCAGCCCGAGGCGCGAGCCCAGGTGCAGCAGGGGGCGTTCCAGGCGGGCGCGCCGGAGCCCGGCCGCCTCTGGCCGGCGCAGCTTCTCGGTCAGTACCGCCGGAGCCCCCACTGCGTCCTCTCCGGGTCGGGTTAGGGCAGGGCCGGGTCGACGCCGGCGTCCAGCACGTCGTGGCCGGCATCGAGCGCGTCCGCGCCGGCCGTCGGATCGGGCAGCGCGCCGCCCATCGGCGAGCCGAGCGGGTCGCCCAGCGGCGAGTGCGTCGGCGACCCCGGGCCGCCGATCGGCACGCCGGTGCCGGGCAGCGGGGTCGATGGCAGGGTCATCGCGGTGAGCGGGTCCATCCCGAACATGGCCTCGAAGCCGTCGGTGAAACCGTCGGCGTCGGTGTCCATCTGGGTGGCGTTGGTGCCCAGGCTGGCCTCGAAGCCGTCGGTCAGGCCGTCGGCGTCGGTGTCGGCGACGGTCGGGTTGGTCCCGGCCATCGTCTCGAACTGGTTGGTCAGGCCGTCGTTGTCGGCGTCGGCCTCCGGGTTGCTGATGTCCATGCCGGGATCGATGGTGAAGCCCGGCAGCACCTGCGGCACGGCCTCGACGGGCGCCGCGACCTGGGCGATGACGGGCTGGGCGGGGGGCGGCGGGGCGGTCAGGGCGGTGGACGCGGGGGCGTAGGCGGCGCCGCCGAACTCGGACGGGTCGGCCTCGGCGATGTGCCCCTCGACACCGTGCACGTACTCCCAGATCGAGGGGTTCTGGTTGTAGTCGTAGCCGGGGACCTTGTTCCAGTCCTCCTTCGGGCCGGCCTGCGCGCCCTCGCCGGCGAAGTGGGAGGCGATGACCCGCTCCCAGTCGCCGAGCCGGTCGTACGCGGCCTGGGTGTCCAGGCGCATCTTCGCGTCCTGCACGTCCGGCGGCGCGTCGGCGGCGTGACCGTAGCCGCCGTAGCCGTCCCAGGTGCCGTCGATGTACTGGTAGGCGCCGGATGCGGTGCTGGTCGGGTTCTCGGCCTGGTAGTCGCCGCGCGACTCCTGCATCTTGATGCCGTAGATGACCATGTCGATGTTCAGGCCGGTGCCGTCCACCTCGGCCGGCAGCGCCGCCGGCGCCGCCGCGGGCACGGCGGCTGCTGCCCCGCTGATGTCGGCGCCGGTGTAGTCGACGTTCGGCAGCAGCGCGGCGTACTCGAACCGGCTGTCGGCGTTGTCGTCGACGATCACGCCGACCTCTTCGCTCTGCGCCTCGACCGTGGTGCCGTCGCCGAGGCTCAGCGCGACGTGCGCCTGGCTCGGCCGGCCGCCGCCGGGCTGCGGCTCCGAGGAGAAGTGGAACAGCAGGGCGCCCGGCGTGTTGATGCCCTGCTCGACGGGGATGACCAGGCCCTTGGCCTTCAGATCCAGGTACTGCTCGAAGGAACTGCCGGGGATCTCGGCGCCGACCTGGTATGCCGACCACTGGGTGAACTCGGCGCAGTCCCAGACGCTCGGGTCGGGGTCGGTCTCGGAGACCTCCGCGCCGAACACGTACTGGTCGCCCACCTGGTCCATCGCGTGCGCGATCATCTGCTGGACCTGCGTCCCGGCCACGTCGGAGGTCTGGGTCGCGGGCGCCGCCGGGGCGGGCATGGGCGCGGGCGCCGGTGCGACGACCGGCGCCGGGGGGGTGATCGCGATCGGCACGGGCGGTGGACCGGTCCCCGCGTCGGCGTGCACGGGGTCCATCCCGTACTGCACCTCGGTGCCGTCGGTGAGCCCGTCCGCGTCCGAGTCCAGCAGCGTGGGGCTGGTGCCCAGGGTGACCTCGATGTTGTCGGCCAGGCCGTCGAGGTCGGAGTCGGCACTGTTCGGGTTCGACCCGATCTGCATCTCGTACGGGTCGGACAGGCCGTCGAGGTCCGTGTCCACCACGCCGTCGCGGATGTTCGACGCGTGCTCGCCGAGACCGCCGACGCCCCCGATCCCCGGAATGGTGCCGGCGTCGGATCCCGCGGCCACCTCGACCGCGTCGCCGATGGTGTCCTTGTCGGTGTCGGCCGAGAGCGGGTCGGTGTGGCTCTTCAACGCCTCGTAGCCGTCGGTCAGGCCGTCGCTGTCCGAATCCGCGGCCAGCGCGTTCGTGCCGGCCAACTTCTCGAAGTCGTCGGTGAGCCCGTCGTGGTCGGTGTCGACCGCGTCGACCGGCATCGCCGCGGGCATCTGGTACCCGTTGGTGACGGTGACGGCGGCGACGGCGTTCGAGCCGTTGGCGTCCCGGGCGGCGTCCATCACGGGCGGCGCAGGTGCCGGCGCGGGTGGCGTGGGGGCGGGCGCCGTCATGCGTGATCCGGCTTCCCGGGCGCGGGAACGCCAGATCGGTGGACTTCAGTCACGACCATGGCGGGGTCCGATCGACACGCTCGCGCAGCCCTCGCGAGCAATTCCAGGCTACAACCAATCGAGTAGACGCTTGTCCGGTTGATACGTTCCCGGCTTTCTTGATCGTTGTCCACCGGTCACCCGCGTCATCGATCGGGTGATTTCCGGCCACGGCGGCCCTGGCCCGCCCTGAACGTCGTCGCTCCGTGCACGCCGCGCGCCACAACGCGACTCCCGCCCTCGCCGGAGCGGGACGACAATTCGATGCGGTGTCAGTCAGTAGGTTCAGCCTCGGCGAGGTGCCGGGAACCATCTGTGTGGGTCGACTGCCAGTGCGCGGCCCCTGCAGCGGCCCCGCGTCCCCCTCGCTCGGGTGACCGATGCGGGGCTGCGCCAACCTCAACCGGATGAGGCATCGCATTTCGGGATCCGACGACAGAGCTGCCAGAGAGTGCCTCAACCGGGTCGGGTGGAACAGCGGCTTCGTCACGACGCCGGGCTCAGGTCCGGCGGCAGCGCTCGTGGCGCCGACTGTGGGTACCAACCGCCTGGCAATTCCCGGGTGGTCTCACGGATGCCGGCCGGCCGGGTCATTGAGGCGGCTATTCGTACTCCGCGATTCCGTTTTCAGCCGGGCGTTCAGCGCTGGTCCGCTTCGGCCCCTTCCTTTTCGGGAATGGCAGGCCTACCCGCTGCCGCTCAGCAGTCAGCGACTGCTCGGTGAACCATCGCCGATCACGCGTGCCCGGTCGGCGGCGCTCTTCCTGACCATGCGAAGGATGCGCTGGCGGCGGTTTCGTGCGTTGCTAACCATTGCTGTATCCAGGGGGAGACGACCCAGGTGGGGGTCGCCCGTTCATCCGATTGAATCCCAGCCCGGGCAGCGACAGGATCGCTTCACGTCGGCAGGCGCCGACTGAAGGAGCAGTGGAGCGCAACGGATCTCCACTGTGACAACCCGGGAAGGAGAGCTGCATGGCCACCGCAACCGAGACCCGTAACGAGGGCCGCAGCAGAACCGACATTTCTGACGACGACCGCCGACTGCTGTCCGGCTGGGACCGCCGAGATGCATGGGAGGATTGGTTCGATGCTGCTCTGACCGTGCAACGGGACTACTTGGACTTCGTCAACAAGACGTTCAAGATGCTGATGCCGTATCACACCAACTGACACATCAGCATTCGCGTAGCAGCCCGTCACCGTCGAACCGCACAGTGGCGGGCTGCTATTCGTGAGGGGTGTGGTAGGCGCCGCGTCCGGGTCTAAGCCGGGTTTGTCACCTTTGCCCCTTCTCTGACAATTCGCAAGGAGAGCAGCCGGCAAGACCCGCTGGCGGCCGCGCCGGGCCAACTCCGGGCCACGACCGGTGCGGATGACCGGCTGACGATTCTTGCGGGCCACCTGCGGACTCGACCACGATCAGAACGGCGTGACCCGCGGAGACACCTACAGGTCGTAGTACAGCGCGAACTCGTACGGGTGCGGGCGCAGCCGAATCGGGTCGATCTCCTCTTCGCGCTTGATCCGGATCCACGTCTCGATGAGGTCGGAGGTGAACACGCCGCCCTCCAGCAGATAGTCGTGGTCCTGCTCGAGCCGATCGATCACGGCCGGGAGCGAGGACGGCACCTGCGGGATGCTCGCGGCCTCGTCCGGCGGCAGCTCGTAGAGGTCCTTGTCCACGGGCGCCGGCGGCTCGATCTTGTTCTTTACGCCGTCCAGGCCTGCCATCATCATGGCCGCGAAGGCGAGGTACGGGTTCGAGGACGGGTCGGGGCAGCGGAACTCGATGCGCTTGGCCTTCGGGTTCGACCCGGAGATCGGGATCCGGATGCAGGCGGAGCGGTTGCGGGCCGAGTAGACCAGGTTCACCGGGGCCTCGTACCCGGGCACGAGGCGGTGGTAGGAGTTGACGGTCGGGTTGGTGAACGCGAGCAGCGACGGCGCGTGGTGCAGCAGGCCGCCGATGTAGTGCCGGGCCATGTCCGACAGCCCGCCGTAGCCGGCCTCGTCGTAGAACAGCGGCTTGCCGCCGAGCCACAGCGACTGGTGCGCGTGCATGCCCGAGCCGTTGTCGCCGAACAGCGGCTTCGGCATGAAGGTGGCTGACTTGCCGGCGTCCCACGCCGTGCTCTTGACGATGTACTTGAACAGCATCAGCTCGTCGGCCGCGGCGAGCAGGGTGTTGAACTTGTAGTTGATCTCCGCCTGGCCGGCCGTGCCCACTTCGTGGTGCCCGCGCTCGACGTCGAAGCCCATGCTGATCAGGTTCGCGATCATGTCCTCGCGGAGGTCGGCGTGGTGGTCGTACGGCGGCACCGGGAAGTAGCCGCCCTTGAACCGGACCTTGTAGCCGAGATTCGGGCCCTCGTCACGGCCGGTGTTCCACCACGCCTCCTCGGACTCGACCTTGTAGAACGTGCCGTTCGGGCCGGAGTCGAAGCGCACGTCGTCGAAGACGTAGAACTCGGCCTCCGGCCCGAAGTAACAGGTGTCGGCGATGCCCGTGCTGGACAGGTACTCCTCGGCCTTGCGGGCGACGTTGCGCGGGTCGCGGGAGTACGGCGCGAGGGTGAGCGGATCGTGCACGAAGAAGTTGCAGTTGAGCGTGCTGCGCTTGCGGAACGGATCGATCCTGGCCGTGGACACGTCCGGCAGCAGTGTCATGTCCGACTCGTTGATCGCCTGGAACCCGCGGATCGACGAGCCGTCGAACGCCATGCCGTCGGCCAGCGACTCGACCGTGACGGTGGACGCCGGCACGGTGAGGTGCTGCATGACGCCGGGCAGATCGCAGAAGCGGATGTCGAAGACCTCGACATCGTTGTCCTTGATGTAGGCGACCAGCTCTTCGGGAGTGGAGAACACGCACGCGCTCCTTGTCGTCGGTGGGTCTGGCGTGGGCCGTCGCGTGGTCCGGGGGCCAGCTGGACGGTCGTCGGCCTGGGACTGCGCGGGTGGATCGAACCGGCGGGCGCCGGCAGTGCATCCTGGCAGGCCGACCGCCGGCTCCGCGCACCGGGAGCCGGGGAAGGTCACGCCGGGGTCACGCTAGGCAGACGGTGTTGCCCCGCCGTCTCCGGTTTGTTTCGGGGGCGTTAATCGGGCGTGGCCCGGACGGCGCTGCGTGACCGATCGCCCGGACGACTGCCCCGTCCGGGGACGGCATTCCACCGATCGGGCAGCGACCGCCGGACGGCGGAGCAGAACGGTGGCCCGACCGCCGTCCCCGCGGCGCGCCGGGTCTTCGTCGGCGACACCTACGCTGGGCGACGTGACGGCGGCGAGCGAGGCGGGGGAGGGCGGCGGCGCCTATCCGGGTGCCCGGCTGGGACTCCCCGTTGACGGCGTGGGGTCCGTGGCGTCGCTCGGCTCCAGGGTCGCCGGCTTCCTTCTCGACATCGTGCTCTCCGCGCTGGTCGCGTGGGCATTCACGGCGCCCGATCCGCCGCAGAACCTCAGCCTGTTCATCTGGGCCGGGATGACGGTGGTCGCGGTCGGCGCCTTCGGCTTCACGCCCGGCCAGGCGGCGGTCGGAATCCGGGTGGCGCGCGTCGACGGCCGCTCGCTGATCGGGCTCTGGGCCGTGCCGCGCACCGCGCTCGTCTTCCTCATCGTCCCGCCGCTGGTCATCAATGAGGACGGCCGCGGCTGGCACGACCGCCTGTGCCGGACGATCGTCGTGCGCATGCGCTGACCGCCTCGACCGGGCCGGTTCGTGTCGGATCGGCACCGACGGGGAAACAACAGTCTCGAGACGCCCGGATCGGCCGCGCCCGGCGGGCCCGTTCGAGACCGGCGGGACGGGGCTGCATTCAGGGCAACGAGGAGGACGCGTGACGACGGACCTGCCGCAGAACGAAGCCGCGCACGAGGACGATGTGCCGACGGCCGCCCTGGACGAGGACGCCGCCCCCGACACGGGCCTGGAACCTGACACCGCCCCCGACGCGGCCGGCGAGCAGCCCGGACCGGGCGGGGACGAGTCGGTGGACGCCGGCACCGCGGCCGAGCGCACCGAGCTGACCGGGCCGGCGCTGGAGAACGACGAGATGCGGCGCGGCACGGACGCTCTCCGCTCGAGCGAGGACAACTCGGCCGAGGCGCGGCAGATCGCCGACGACCTCGCGCGCCGCACCGAGCCGGTGGGCGCGGACGAGCCGGCGTCGTAGCTCGCGGCCCGACCCGAACCGGCCGGGCACGGCGACCGCCGCCGCGCGGGGTCTATCGACCGGGCCGGCCTGAATTCAGCGGCGCTTCATCGCCCGTTGGACGTTGCGGTTCCGCGGCATCTTGACGTTGCCCGGCATCGGGCCCTTGGGCAGGCCGGCCTGGGTATTGCGCTGCGCGAGTGCGGCGAGCCGGTTGTCGATGTCGCCGACCGCGGCCACCGAGATGTTCCGCGGAAGCTTCATCATGTAGTTGTTCAGCCTCCGCAGGGGGACCTGGCCCTCCTCGTTGCCGATGATGACGTCGTAGATCGGGGTGTCGCCGACCACCCGCGCGATCTTCTTCTTCTCCTGCGCCAGCAGCGGTTTCACCCGGTTCGGCGAGCCCTCGCCGACGAGCACGACGCCGGGCCGGCCGACGACGCGGTGCACGGCGTCGAGGTGCGAGGTCCCGGCAATCGCGGGCGTGACCCGCCACTTGCCGCGCAGGTTGTTCTGCAGGCTCCACGCTGCGGCGCCGGGCGTGCCCTCGGCCTGCTTGTACACGCTGGTCTGCACGCGGCGGGAGAAGATGATCATGGCGAGCAGGGCGCCGACGGCGATGCCCATCACGATGAATCCGACCAGCAGGATCGGGCCATCCGTGAGCAGCAGGCCGAGGGTCGTGGCGATCGCCACCGACAGCAGCAGCACACCGATCATGTAGGGCAGCAGGCGCTTGTCCTGCTTGCGCTGCATCTGGAAGGCCTGCCAGAGCTGGCCGCGGCGCTCCTTCTTCTGCGCTCTGGCCGCCTGCTTGGCCGCCTTCTTCTCCTCGGAAGTGCCCGCCGCGTTCTTGGCCATGCCCATCAGGATAGTGGTCGTGCGGGTGCCGCCGGGTCGTCAGACCGCGGCTTCCTCGACGACCCGCTCGTCCTCGCGGGCGTGCGTGCCCGCCGCCGCTTCGCGCTCCGCGCGTGCGGCGGCACCCTGTCGGTAGAGCGTGCCCGCACGGTAGGACGACCGGACCAGCGGGCCGGACATCACCCCGGCGAAGCCGATCTCCTCGGCCTCAGCCCGCAGCTCGACGAACTCGTCGGGCTTCACCCAGCGATCGACGGGGTGGTGCCGCGGCGTCGGCCGCAGATACTGGGTGATCGTCACCAGGTCGCAGCCCGCCGCATGCATGTCGCGCAGCGCCTGGGAGATCTCGGCGCGGGTCTCGCCCATGCCGAGGATCAGGTTGGACTTGGTCACCATCCCGGCCGCGCGGCCCTGCGCCAGGACGTCCAGCGACTTGTCGTAACTGAACGCAGGGCGGATCCGCCGGAAGATCCGGGGCACGGTCTCGAGATTGTGCGCGAAGACCTCGGGTGCGGCATCGAAGACCTGTCCCAGCAGCTGCGGCCGGCCGGAGAAGTCGGGCGTGAGAATCTCCACGCCCGTACCGGGCGCCAGCGCATGCACCTGGCGCACCGTCTCGGCGTACAGCCACGCGCCCTCGTCCGGCAGGTCGTCGCGGGTGACGCCGGTGATGGTCGCGTAGCGCAGGTCCATCGTTCGGATCGACTCGGCGACGCGGCGCGGCTCGTCCCGGTCCAGCTCGCCGGGCTTGCCCGTGTCGATCAGGCAGAAGTCGCACCGCCGGGTGCACTGGTCGCCGCCGATGAGGAACGTGGCCTCGCGGTCCTCCCAGCACTCGTAGATGTTCGGGCAGCCTGCCTCCTGGCAGACCGTGTGCAGGCCCTCCCGCTTGACCAGTTCCTGCAGATTCTGGAACTCCGGACCCGTCCGCAGCCTGGTCTTGATCCACTCGGGCTTGCGTTCGATGGGCACCGCGGCGTTGCGCACCTCCAGGCGCAGCAGCTTGCGGCCCGCCGGGCGGCCGGACGGGGATCCGGCCACCGGCGGCGCGTCGGACACCGTCACGACGATCCGCCCGGGGGCTTCTCGCCCGCGCTCTCCACCCTCTGCGCTGCCTTGGCGGCCGCGTCGGATGCCGTGTCGGCGGTCTTCTCCACCGTGTCGGCGGCCTTGTCGGCTGCCGCCGATGCCTTGTCGGCGGCACTGTCGGCGGCGCCGGCGGTCTTGGCCGCGGCCTTGTCCGCCGCGTTCCCGGCCTTGTCCGCCGCCGCGGAGGCCTTCGTGGCGACCTTGTCCGCCGTCTTCTCGGCCGCGTCCCCGGCCTTGCCCACGGCGTCCTTGGTCGCATCAGCGACGTCGGCGGCCTTCTCCTTGACGGCCTCGGTCGCGCTCGCCACCTTCTCCTTGGCCGCCGCGGCCACCTCCTTGGCGGCGTCCGCCGCGTGGGCCGCCTTGTCCTTGGTGGCGTCGGCGAGCTTGGCCGCGCCGTCCTTGGCCGCGTCCGCGACCTCGGCAGCCTTTTCCTTCACGGTGTCCACGGCGGACTTCGGCGGAGCGGCAGGCCGGGTCGGCGCCGGCTTGTTGTCGGGGACCGGCGTGTTCTGGGCGCGCATCTTTCTGAAGAGGAGGGCGCCCGCGACGGCCGCGGCGGCGATCAGCAGCAGGTTCCGCACGGGGTGGCCCTTGCTCGACGCCTTCGCCGCCTGCTTCGAGAGCTTCTTGTCGGTCTTGGCCGCGGCCTTGCTGGCGGACTTCGCAGCCGCGGCCGCCTTGGCGCCCATGGCCGCGGCGGCCTGCACGCCCGTGGTCTGTGCCTTCTCGGCCAGGCTCGCCGCCACCGACGACGAGACGTTGCCAGCGCGCTTGGCGGCGCGCGACGCGGCCTTCGCGGCCTGGTCGGACGACTTCCTGGCGGTGCGGCGGGCGCGCCGGCCCAGCTTCTTGGCTGAACCCTCCAGCTGCTCTCCCGCCTTCTCGACATACGGAGCGGCGGCGTGCGCGGCGTCACCCGCGATGGCGACCGCCTTGCTCGCGGCGTCGCTCGCCACATCGGCGACCTTGTCCGCGATGTCGGCGGCCTTCGCCGCGAGATCGGCGGCAGTGGATCGGGGTCCTGGTGACGTGCTCATCGGCAGCTCCTCGTCATTCGTCTGACACTGATCCTCGAGAAAGGCCCCGTCATTGTTCCATCCTGCTCCTGGGCCCGCTCTTGATCATCGAGTGGTCGGGGCGATCCCTCGGCGGTGCTGCTGGTCAGGATGCCGCCGCCGTCGCTCCGACGGTAGCCGCGATCGAACCCGCGCCGCCCACGTGGAGTTCCCCGTCGAGGCCCTGCCGAAGCCGACATATCACCGCCGGTCGCGCGTCCGAGACAGCGACGGTGGCGCCGAGCTCCGCGGTGAGCGAGGTGACGCCCGCATCCGGGATCCCACACGGGACGATCCGGTCGAACGCCGTGAGGTCGGGGTCGCAGTTGAGCGCGAAGCCGTGCATGGTCACGCCCCGCGCGACGCGCACGCCGATCGCCGCCACCTTGCGCTCGGGGCGGTGGGCATCCGCCGGCAGCCAGACCCCGCTGCGGCTGGGCACGAGCACGGTCGCCAGCCCGAGGTCGGCGCACGCCGCGATCAGCACCTGCTCCAGCAGCCGGACCCAGCCGACGACGTCGAACGGCTCGCGCAGCGCGACGATCGGGTAGCCCACCAGCTGTCCCGGGCCGTGCCAGGTGATCCGCCCGCCCCGATCCACGTCCACCACGGGCGTGCCGTCCGTCGGACGGTCCCCGGGTTGGGTGCGCTTGCCGGCCGTGTAGACCGCCGGGTGCTCGAGCAGCAGCACGGTGTCGGGCCCGTCGCCGTCCGCGCGGGCCTGCGCGAGACCGCGCTGCATCTCCCACGCCTCGACGTAGTCGATCTCGCCCAGGGTGACGAACTCGGCGGGTTCGCGGCTCGCGCGCATGGCTTGAACCTACGCCCGGCGCCCGACGGCCACCGACGCCGACCGGGTCCGCCGTCCCGCCCATGTGTACAACTCCCCGGCGGACGAGGGCCGTCCTTCTAGCCTGCGGCGGTGACGGTGCCCACTCCCGGGTCCACACCCGGGCCCCCGCCCACGTTCGTCGCCGTGCGGCCGCTGACCGCCGAGCTCGGACTCGCCGACGGCGCCCGCGACGGCTGGTCCCACGTCCGGTGGTGGCTGGGGCGGGACGCGACACGCGACGTGCCGGTTGCGATCGGCATCGTGCGCGCGCAGCACGCGGACGCCGTCCATCGGGCGTGCGTGCGGGCGGCGGGGGTGACCCACGCCCACCTGCTTCCGCTGCTGGCCGTCGTCCATGGCCCCGGGATCGGCCCAGGGCTCGACCCCGGGATGGGCTCCGGGACGGACGGTGTGATCGGCGACGGGAACGACGGCGCCATCGGGGGCGATATCAGGGCCCAGATCGGCGGCTCGATCGGCGGCTCGATCGGCGGCCATATCGGCGGCCATATCGGCGGCCAGATCGGCATGGTGCTGCCGTGGCCGGGTGCGGGCTCGCTGCGCTCGGTGCTGGACCGGCGCGGCCGCCTGCGCGTCGGCGAACTGCTGACGGTCGCGTCGCCGATCGCCGCGGCACTCGCCGCCGTGCACGACGCGGGCCTCGTGCACGGCAGCGTCGGGTCGTCCAGCGTCTGGCTGGACGACACCGGCCGGCCCGCGCTGGTGGCGCTCGCGCCCGCGCTCGTCGAGCAGGAGCTGGACGGCTCGCTGCCCGGCACCGTCGGCGACCTGTCACCGGAAGTCGTTCGCGCGCAGCACATCGCGCCCGCATCGGACGTGTTCTCGCTCGGCTCGGTGCTGCTGCACGGCCTGACCGGGCAGCCCGCCTGGCCCGCAGACGACGCGGCGGATGTCCTGGTGCAGTCCGCGGCGGGTCTCTGGCCGGACCTGCCGCGCGACGAGCAGCCCCGAGAGCTGGTCGCCCTCGTGCGGCGGATGCTCGATCCGGACCCCGGTCGGCGGCCGCCGGTCGCGTCGCTCCCGGCGCGGCTCGCCGCCGTTTCGGAGCCGGAGCCGCTCGACATGACCGCCCCCGCCGCGGATGTCGCGCCGATCGCCGATACCGCCGCGCCCACCGCGCACGCGATCGCCTCGACCGACGCGACCAAGGCGCGGGGTGCGGTTCTCGTGAACGCATCCGCGGCTATCCCCGGGTCCGCCGCCGGCCAGCCGCCCGCTGACCCGCCGCCCGCAGATCCGCCGCCCGCCGACCCGCCGCCCGCCGACCGGCCGTCCACCCCGAGGGCCGCCGCACGACGGGCGCGGCCGCGGCGCCACCGCCGCGCCGGCGAGGCGCCGCGCCGGCGCGTCGCGACGATCGCGGTGGGCGTGGTGGCCGCGGCGCTGCTGGCGGTCGGCGCGATCCAGGCGGGGCTCTGGTGGGCGAGCTGGGACCGGCCGGCCGCCAGCGCCGACCAGCTGCCCACGGCCGCTCAGCCGTCCGCCCAGCCGTCCGCTCAGCCGTCCGCCCAGCTGTCCATCCAGCCGCGAGAGCGGGAGTCAATGCCGATCGACCCGTCCGTGGCGGCGACGGCGGCGGCGCCAGACGCTGCCGGCTGGCGTGCCGCGGTGGTCGAACTCGATCGCCGGCGCGCCCGCGCGTTCGGGCTCCCGGACCCGGCACTGCTCGACACCGTCTACGCCGCCGGGGTTTCCGCGCGCGCAGCGGACGCCGCCGCGATCGCCGAGCTGTCCGCGGGCGGTCTCCGGGTGCCGGACGCGGCGCACGTGATCGCCGCGGTCGAGGAGATCCAGGACGCCGCAGCGACTCTGCCCGAGGGCGCCGTCCGGCTGCGGGTCGTCGATGCCCTGCCGGCCCACGCGATCGTCGATCGCGCCGGCGCGACGGTCGGCGACACACCGTCACGTGACGAATCGGAGCACGTCATGACTCTCGTCCGGGAGGGATCCGAGTACCGCATTCTGGCGCTCGAAGAGCCCTGAGCCACAACATGTTGCGTTGCGGGGGCGATTGTGCCGATCGACGGCGCGTTGGTCCGCCGGACTGTCGGAGGTTGTTCCTACGGTGGGGGCATGCGCCTGCTGCACACCTCCGATTGGCACCTGGGGCGGACCTTCCACGGTCACAGCCTGCTGGCCGATCAGGAGTCGGTGCTGGGTGCGATCGCGCCGATGGTGACGGCCCAGCGCGTCGACGTCGTGGTCATCGCCGGCGACGTCTACGACCGGGCTGTGCCGTCGCCCGAGACGGTGCAGTCGGCGTCCCGCCTGCTGGCAGGCATCCGGCGGGCGGGCGCCCAGATCGTCGCGATCTCGGGCAACCACGACTCGGCGCCACGCCTCGGTGCCTTCGGCGACTTCCTGTCCACCGGCGGCCTGCACCTGGGCACCGACCCCGCGGCGGTCGGGCGGCCCGCGGAGTTGTCCGACGAGCACGGGCCCGTGCTGTTCTACCCGATCCCATACCTGGAGCCCGATCTCGTGCGTGACGCCTGGTCCGTGCCCGCGCCCGCCGGGCACCAGGCGGTGCTGGCCGCGGCCATGGACCGGGTGCGCGCGGACCTGGCCGCCCGATCCCCGGCGGTGCGCTCGGTGGTGGTCGCGCACGCCTTCGTGGTGGGAGCGGCCGCCGGCGGATCCGAGCGATCGATCGCGGTCGGTGGGGTCGAATCGGTGACCGCTGACGTATTCGACGGGGTCGACTACGTGGCGCTGGGTCACCTGCACCGGCCGCAGACCCTGAGTGATCGGGTGCGGTACGCCGGAAGCCCGGTGCCGTACGCCTTCTCGGAGGCGGGCCAGGAGAAGTCCGTGCTCATCGTCGATCTCGCGGCGGACGCCGTGGTGACAGTGCGGCCCGTGGCGCTGCCGCCCTCGCGGCGGCTGGGGGTGGTGTCCGGCCCGCTCGCCGAGGTGCTGACCAGGCTCGACCTGGCCGACGCCTACCTGTCCGTCGAGCTGACCGACCCGGTGCGCCCCCTCGATCCGATGCGCCGTTTGCGCGAGATCCTGCCGCACACCCTCGTTGTGCAGTGGAATCCAATGACATCTCCTGTGGCGCAGCGGATATCCGATCCCACTGACTCCGGTGCCGATTCCGAGGCCGAATCCGACGTCGATGTCGTCTGCTGCTTCCTCGGCGAGACCCGCGGCACCCCGGCGACGCGGGCGGAACGGGCGCTCGTCGACGCCGCGGTCGTCGCCCATCGCACCGCGCAGGCCGCGTCGTGAGACTCCACCGCTTGGTGGCCCAGGCCTTCGGGCCGTTCCCCGACGTGGTCGAGGTGGACTTCGACGCGCTCGGCGCCGACGGCCTGTTCCTCGTGCACGGCGACACCGGCGCCGGCAAGACCTCGCTGCTCGACGCCGTCGCGTTCGCGTTGTTCGGGCGGGTGCCCGGCCCGCGCAACGAGGCCAAGCGCCTGCGCTGCGACCGCGCGCACCCGCACCTCCGGACCGAGGTGCGCCTCGAGGCGACGATCGGCGGGCATCGGCTGGAGCTCGTCCGCAACCCCGAGTACCGACGACCCAAGACCCGTGGCACCGGCACCACGCCGGAGCGGCACCGCGTGCTGCTCCGGTGGATCGGTGCGCCGGCGCCCGGCACGGATCCGTCCGGGCTGTCCCGCGCGGACGAGGTCGGGCAGGTGATCGCCGATCTGATCGGGATGTCGGCAGACCAGTTCTTCCAGGTCGTGTTGCTGCCGCAGGGTGAGTTCGCCCGCTTCCTGCGCGCCGACACCGCCGACCGCGCCGTGCTTCTCGAGAAGCTGTTCGACACGGGCCGGTTCGGCGCGGTCGAGGAGTGGTTCGCCGCGGCGCGACGGACGGCCGGCGAGCGGCTGCGCGCCGCCGACACGCTCGTCGGCGAGCTGACAGCGCGGTTGGCCGAGGCCGCGGAGGACGACGCGCCGCACCTCGTCGACGATGCCTGGCTCGCGGGCCTGCGCGACCGCCTGGCGGACGCCGCGGACACCGCCGATCTGGACGCGCGGCGCGCCAGGTCGGCGCGGGCGGCGGCCGCCGCCGCGGCGGAGCACGCGCGGGAGCGGGCGCGGCGCGTCGCCGGACTGCGGGCGCTCGTCGAGCGGCGCGCGGAACTGGGCCGGCGCGCGCCCGACCTGGTCGCCCTGCGCGCAGCCGTATCCCGGCACGCCCTCGCCGCCCCGGTCGTGGCCCTTGGCCGCACCGCGGCGGACGCCGAGGAGCGTCGCCGGCGGGCCAGAGACGAGAACGACGGGGCCGCGGCGGACATCGCGCGGTTCGATGCCGACCCGGAGATCGACTCCGAGAAGGCCGTCGCCGACCTGACCCTCTGGGACGAGACCCCTGGGGCCGAGCTCGCGAGGGCCAGGGCGGCGTCCGACCGCGAGCTGGCAGGGTCGCTCTCGCCGCTGGTCGACCTCGCCGAAGAGCAACACCGCGACGAGACGGCGCTCGTCGCCGCCCGCGCCCGCCACCACCGGTCGGAGGAGGCGTCCGCCGACGCCGAGCAGCAGCTCGCCGGGCTTCCCCAACTGATCGACGACCTGGAGCGCCGGGTGGTCGCGGCGCGCTCGGCGCGCGACACCCTGCCGGGCGCGCGTGCCGAGTACGAGGCGGCGAAGGCGACGGCGCTGGCGGCAGCCGCCGTGCCCGGGTTGCGGGATCGGGCGGCGGCGCTGGCCGCGGCATCCCAGGCCGCGACCGCTGCTCATCAGACCGCGGTGGACGCGCGGCAGCGCCTGGTCGAGCAGCGGATCGCCGGGATGGCCGCCGAGCTCGCGGGCGCGCTGAGGGCCGGGGGTCCGTGCCCTGTTTGCGGCGCCGCGGAGCACCCGCACCCGGCGGCCCCCGGCGAGACACCGGTCGGCGCCGGTCGGATCGACGCGGCGCGCCGGCTCGAGGATGCGGCCGCCGAGGCTCGCGAACGCGCCGCGGCCGAGCGAGCGGCGGCGGAGGCCGAGCTCGCGCGGGTGCTCACCGGCGCGGCCGGGCTCGGCGCCGACGAGGCGAAGGCCGCCCAGCGGGGCGCGGCGAAGGTCCGCGATCGGCTGGCGGGGCTGGCCCGCACCCTCGACACGGTCCTCGGCCGGCGGGACGCCGCCGGCAAGCGCCAGTTCGAGTTGTCGCTGCAGCGCGACGATCTCGCGCACCAACTGCGGGCGGCAGAGATCGAGGTGGGGCGGCTGTCCGCGACGATCGAGCGCCGGGCCGGCCGGTTGGCCGCCGCGCGGGGCAGGCATGCCACCGTGGCCGAGCGGCGCGGCTTCCTGCTCGACCGTGCCCTCGCCTGGGAGCACCGTGCCACCAGCGCGGACCTGCTCGCGGCCGCCGAGGCCGACGCCGACCGCGCGCGGCGTCGCGCCGGCGAGGCGGCGGTCGAGGCGGGATTCCCGGACGTGCCGCACGCGCTGGCCGCCGCGGCCTTCGACGCGGAGCGTGCCGCGGCCGACCTGCGGGAGGCGGACGACGCCCTGGCCGCGGTCACCGAGCAGTTGGCCGACCCCGCGCTCGCCGGCCTCGACCCGGAGGAGGAGGTTCCGCTCGCCGCGGCCGAGGCTGCCGCGTCGGTGGCGGACGAGCGGGCGGAGCACGCGATCGCCGAGGCGCACGCCGCCGCCCGTCGGCGGCAACGGGTGACCGAGGCCGTGGGGGCTCTCGCCGACGCCCGGCGCCGTCGCCTGCCCGTCGCGGCCGAGGAGGCCCAGCTTGCCGCCTTGTCCGACGTGCTGAACGGGCGCGGCCAGAACGCGCTGGGAATGTCCTTGCGGACCTACGTGCTGGCCGCCCGGCTCGCCCAGGTGGCCGTCGCGGCCAGCCGCCGGCTGGAGCGCATGACCGCGTCGCGGTACACCTTCGTGCCCTCCGCGGACCGCGAGTCCCGCGGCCGCGCCGGCGGCCTCGGCCTCGACATCCTCGACGCGTGGTCGGGGCTGGTGCGCCCGACGAAGACCCTCTCCGGCGGCGAGTCGTTCCTCGCCTCCCTGGCCCTCGCGCTCGGACTGGCCGACGTCGTCGCCGCCGAGTCGGGTGGCCGGCTGCTCGACACCCTTTTCGTGGACGAGGGATTCGGCAGCCTCGACCCCGAGGCGCTGGACACGGTGATGGACACGCTCGACGAGCTGCGGGCGGGTGGTCGGGTGGTCGGCGTCGTGTCGCACGTCGAGGAGCTGCGCCAGCGGATCCCGACCCAGGTGCTGGTGCGGCGCACCCGGCACGGGTCCTCCGTACAGGTGTCCGGCCGGGTGGGAGCCGGCACCGATCGCGCCCCGGCCGTCGCGGGCGATCAGGGCTGACCACCACGACCGACCCGGCGCAGGGGAAGCACTACCGCGGCCAACGGAACGAGGCCGCTCAGGCGCGCGGGCGCGCCCGGCCGCGCGAGGATGGGCCGATGTTCCTGCTGATCGCGCACGTCGACCTCGACCCCGGCACCAGCCCGGAGGAGGGGCTGGCCGCGGCGCTGACCCCGGTCGATCTGCTCGCGGCCCAGCCGGACACCCGCAGGCTGCGGTGGGCCCGCTCGACCGAGGCCGCCGACCGGCTGGTCCTCGTCGCCGAGTACGAGACGGCCGCGGCGTGCCGCCGCGCGCTCTCCCCGTTCGAGGTGCGCTCCGCCGTCATCCCGTGGCTGTCCGCCGCCCAGAGCGGGACGTCGGGGGTCTTCGAGGTGCTCGCCGCGGCGGACGCCGGGCCCCTCCGGCTGCTGGAGGTCACCGTGCCCGACCCGGGCCGCTGACCTGCGCCGAGCCGTCGCCGCAGGTCGTACGCGGCGGTGCGCGAGCGCGCGCGTGGTCGGGCGCGCCGCGCGGAGTCATTAGGCTCGACGGCTGTTGACCAGAACCCGGCGTGACCAGCACCGGGACGACGCCCGGCCGTGAACCCACGCGGTCAGGCCCGACGTTCAGGAGTACCAGCGTGGCCGCCGATCGCATCGACGCCGTCGTGTCCCTCGCCAAGCGGCGGGGCTTCGTCTTCCAGAGCGGGGAGATCTATGGCGGCAGCCGGTCCGCCTGGGACTACGGGCCGCACGGCGTCGAGCTGAAGGAGAACATCAAGCGGCAGTGGTGGAACGCCATGGTCCGCTCGCGCGACGACATCGTCGGCCTCGATTCGGCGGTCATCCTGCCTCGGCAGGTGTGGGTCGCGTCCGGCCACGTGACCGCGTTCGTCGATCCGCTCGTCGAGTGCCTGTCCTGCCACAAGCGTTTCCGGGCAGACCATCTCGAGGAGGAGTACGCCGAGCGGAAGGGTCGCGTGCCCGAGCACGGGCTGGCCGACGTCGCCTGCCCGAACTGCGGCACCCGCGGGCAGTGGACCGAGCCCCGGGAGTTCAACGGCCTGCTGAAGACCTTCCTCGGGCCGGTCGAGGACGAGGCCGGGCTGCACTACCTGCGGCCCGAGACCGCGCAGGGGATCTTCGTCAACTACAACAACGTCGCCGCCTCCGCGCGGAAGAAGCCGCCGTTCGGCATCGGCCAGATCGGCAAGTCCTTCCGCAACGAGATCACGCCTGGCAACTTCATCTTCCGCACCCGCGAGTTCGAGCAGATGGAGATGGAGTTCTTCGTCAAGCCCGGCAGCGACGAGGAGTGGCACCAGTACTGGATCGACACGCGCATGGACTGGTACACCGACCTCGGGATCGCGAGGGACAACCTGCGGCTGTTCGAGCACCCGAAGGACAAGCTCTCCCACTACTCCAAGCGGACCGTCGACATCGAGTATCGCTTCCACTTCGCGGGCAGCGAGTGGGGCGAACTCGAGGGCATCGCGAACCGCACCGACTTCGACCTCACGACCCATTCCGAGCACTCCGGCGTGGACCTGTCGTACTTCGACCAGGACACCGGCGAGCGGTGGACCCCGTACGTGATCGAGCCGGCCGCCGGCGTGAACCGGTCGATGATCGCGTTCCTGCTGGAGGCCTACGCGGAGGACGAGGCGCCGAACACCAAGGGCGGCATGGACAAGCGGGTCGTGCTGCGGCTGGACCCGCGGCTCGCGCCGGTGAAGGCGGCCGTGCTGCCACTGTCCCGCAACGCCGACCTGTCGCCGGTGGCGCGGGACCTCGCGGCCTCGCTGCGCCGCACCTGGAACGTCGAGTTCGACGACGCGGGGCAGATCGGCCGCCGGTACCGCCGGCAGGACGAGATCGGCACGCCCTATTGCCTCACGGTGGACTTCGAAACGCAGGACGACCAGGCGGTCACGATCCGCGACCGGGACAGCATGGGCCAGGACCGGGTGGCCCTGGACCAGGTGCAGGAGTACCTCGCGGGGCGGCTCGTCGGCGCCTGATCGACCTACTCGGTGGCGAGCCGGCTGGTCAGCACCTGCACGTTGCGCTCGTTGTCGCCGCCGGCGCGGTCCGGTGTGGCCGCGGTCAGCACGGCGTTCACGTCGATCGCGCCCTCGAAGCCGGTGACGGTCGTGCGGAAGGTCACCGTGACCTCGCCGCCGGCCGGGACCGTGCCCAGCAGGCAGGTCGCGCGGACCCTGGTGCCGTCGAGGACCGCCCTGCCCTGCGTCGGCTCCGGCGCGCTGATCGCCTTCGAGGCCAGGATCCGCAGCTGAACGCCTTGCGCCGCAAGCGGTCCGGCATTGCGGACGATCGCGGTGAAGGTCAGCGGGCCGGGACCGGCGGAGAACGTGTCCGCTCCGAGCGTCACGGAGAGCTCCGCGGTTTCGGTGCGCGGCAGGAAGCGCAGCACGGCGAGGCGCTTCGTGGGATCGGCGGCAAAGGCGGCTACGGGCCGACCATCGGGCTGCACGGCGATCGCTCCGCCCGTTTCCGCTGTCTCACCCACCAGGAGCGGCAGCACGACACCGTCGCCCGCGTCGAACCCGGCGTCGGGCGCGCCGGCGGCCGTGAGCATGCCGACGAACGGTCGGGCGACCTCGCTGTCGACGTCGTCAACGGTGCCGGCGATCGCAAGCCGGCCGTCGGGGAGCAGCGCGACCGCGCGTCCGACCTGGAATCCGGGAGCGACGCCGACGTCGAGGGTGGCGCGGCCGCCGGTGCCGAACTCCGGATCGAGGGCGCCGTCGGGCAGCAGTCGGACGACCGCCGGACGGGTGCTCGTCGGCCCGGTCTGGGAGGTGCCGGCCAGCAGGATGCGACCGTCGGCCGCGATGACGACGTCGCCTGTGCTGTCGTTGCCCACGCCGAAGTCCGTGATCACCACGCCATGCACGCCGAAGGCGGGATCGGGCGTGCCGTCGGGACGGATCCGCAGCGCGACCATGTCCGACTCGGTGTCGGGCATGAACGAGTGGCCGGCCACCAGCAGGTTGCCGTCGGCGTCCAGGGCAGCCGCGGTCGTGCGAGCGAGGATGCCGGGCAGCGTGATCTCGGTCCGACCGGACGTGCCGTAGGACAGGTCGAGCGAGCCGTCGCCCCGGAAGCGCGCCACGACGACCCGGCCGGGCGACGTCGGCTGCGCGATGGCGGTGGCCACGACGAGAATCCGGCCGTCAGGCTGGGTCAGGACCGCGACCGCGTCGAGGGCGTTGGCCGAGTCCGGGACGGTGAGCGTGAGCCGGCCGTCCCCGCTGAATGTCGGGTCGAGCCGGCCGTCGGCGGTCAGCCGGGCGATCGCGACGCGCTCGGGGCCGGGCGGGGCGGCCCTGCCCACGACGAGGACGCGGCCGTCGGCCTGCGCGGTCATCGCGCGGGCGGTGACGGGCTGCCCGAACTCGCCGATCGGTGTACTGCCGCCCGCGCCGAAGCCGGGATCGAGTCGCCCGTCGGGCATCAGCCGGGCGACGGTCATCGTCGCTGCTATCCCAGCGGACAACACCAGCAGGTGCCCGGACGGTTGGGCGAGGATCTGCACCGCGCGGCCGCGTACGGGGTGCCGGACGACGCCGGCGGTGCCGAAGGTCGGGTCGAAGGGTGGCGCGACGAACGCCGGTGCCGTCCTGGCCGGTGCCGGCGCCGAGACACCCGGCGTGGCAACGAGGATCGAAGGTGCGGCGGTGCCGAGGGGTCGCGCGATGGTCATGGAATTCCGCTCCAGCAGGTGTCGGTCGAGGGGCGGACGACCGTGTCCGCCGTGCAGGAGTACGCCGCACGGTGCGGAACGGTTCGCCGGCCGTAGCGACGGCTCCGGGACGGCCGCCGGCGACCCCCGGATCGAACCCGGGTCAGCCCAGGTCGCCGGGGTAGCGGAACTCCTCGGGCGGCACCGTCGTGTCGCGGAACCAGGCGTCGATGAACGGAGTCAGGTCGCGCCCGGCGACTTCCGAGGCGAGCGCGGAGAAGTCGTCGAACGAGGCGACCTCGCCGTCGTAGGTGGAGATCCACTGCTTCATCAGCTGGAAGAAGGCGTCATCGCCGATCTCGTTGCGCAGCGCGTGCAGGGCGAAGGGCCCGCGGTCGTAGACGCTGGTGAACTCGTTGCCCGGACCCATGTCGACGAGCGGCGACGACCAGTAGGTGGGCTGGCCGATCTCCTCGGCCATGATCCGCTGCCACGACGCGTCGAGGTCGGTCCCGTCGACGTCCTCCGCCCACATCCACTCGGCGTAGGACGCGAAGCACTCGTTCATGCAGATGTCGGACCAGCGGTCGATCGTGACCGCGTCGCCGAACCACTGGTGCGCGAGTTCGTGGACCAGTAGCCGCAGGGTCGCGTTGCCGTAGGCGGGCCGGGTGGCGGTCTCCAGGGCGAACCCGAGGTTCTCGCCCGTGTAGATCCCGCCGGCGGCCTCGAACGGATACGGGCCGTACCACCCGGCGAGCGTCTCGATCACGCGCTTGGTGTCCTCCACCGGCGGGGGGTCCTCCGCGGCCGCCGGACCGATGGCGGAGACGATCGGCGTGCCGTCGTCGAGCTCGTCGTGCACCACGGTGAACGTGTCGATGTAGATCATCGTCAGGTAGCTGGCGACCGGCCGGGAGAGCTCCCAGCGGAAGACGGATTCGCCGGGCTCCGGCGGCGCCAGTCCGTCGGTGACCTGTAGTCCGTTCGAGATCACCTGCCATCCTTCGGGAACCGTCGCGGTCACGGCGAAAGTCGCGATGTCGGAAGGATGTTCGTTCACCGGATACCACGACGACGCCGAGAAGGGCTGGCCCAACGCGAGTGCGCCGCCGGACTGGGTGCGGTACCAGCCCCCGTCGATGGATCCGACGGTGCCGCCGGCGATGGCCTCGGGGGAGCCGGCGTACTCCACGACCGTGACGAGCGGGCCGCCTTCCGGCGCCGGGGCGGGGGCCGTGATGACGAGTTCGGCGCCGTCGCGGGCGAACTCGGCCGGTGCGCCGTTCACGGTCACCGAGCTGACGACGAGCGGCTCCTGCAGGTCGAGGTTGAACTGAGTGAGCCCGTCGTCGGAGGTGACCGAGCCGGTCACCGTCGCGGTGCTCTGCAGGGTGTTCGTCGTCGGGTCGTAGAACAGATCGATGTCGTAGGCGTCGACCTGGTACCCGCCGTTGCCGGCCGTCGGGTAGTACGGATCGCCGATGCCGTCGCGGCCGATGGTGCCGTCCGACCCGTCGTCGCGCTCGATCGCCGGGGTCGGCGGGGCGCTCGTCGTGCCCGGCGGCGGCGTGCCGGTGGGCTGGGTGATGCCGGTCGGCTCGGCGGGATCCGTGCCGGCCGGGTCCGGCGCGGTCGACGCGAACGTCGCGGCAGGCGTCTCGGCCTGTGGTGCCGGGCCCGGGGACCCGCCGACGGACGACGAGCAGGCGGCGCCCAGGACGAGCACCGCGGCGCAGGCTCCCGAGAGCCACGCGCCACGCGTTCGACGCGCGGCGGGTCCCCTCGAATTCACTCCCGCACGGTACAAGCCACTGCTGACACGGGCGTGGGAACGACCGTCGGGATGGATCGGCGTCGAGCCGACCGTCGGGATGGATCGGCGTCGAGCCGACCGCGACACGCGACACGACATCTGGGGGTCCCACGATCCAATGACCCCCAGATGTACTGTCCCTTTCGCCGAGGGTTCCCCGGATCGGAGACGAGCCGGGGAGGAGACAGGGAATCCGGTGCGAGTCCGGGACTGCCCCGCAGCGGTGAGTGGGAACGACAGCCGTCCCGCCGGATCGACGGATCCGGCGTGTCAGCACTGGACGCGCGAGCGTCCGGGAAGCGGCGGCCAGTAGGACGACGGTCGAGGAGTCGACCGTCCTGCCCACGAGTCCGAAGACCTGCCTTCGGCGGCGTGCCCGACCCCGGGTCACGCCGGTTGCGCGACCCCGAGGGCGGGTCGGTGCGGCGTGGGTGGCGGCTGCTCGCCGCCCCGTGTTCGCATCCCCCGCTCCCGACGGCCGCGACGGCTCGAGCTCGCGAGGAGAGAGCATGACGCTCATCGAGACCACCCACCCGACCGACACCCCGAGCGTCACCCCGGCCACTGTCCGGCCACCCGCCGACCCGCCCGCCACGGCGGTGACCGGGATGAGCGTGCTGCGCAGGGACGGCAGCATCGCCGACTTCGATCCAGGACGGATCTCGGTCGCCATCACCAAGGCGTTCCTCGCCGTGGAGGGTGAGACCGCCGGGCGGTCGTCGCGGCTGCGCGCGCTGGTCGTCGAGCTGACCGACGCGGTGGTCGGCACGCTTCGCCGGCGATACGGGCCGGAGCATGCCCCCGGCCGGCCGGTCGACCTGGAGGATGTCCAGGATCAGGTCGAGCTCGCGCTGATGCGGGACGGGCACGCCGCCGTGGCCCGCGCCTACATCCTGTACCGCGAGGAGCACCGCAGGGCCAGGGCGGAGCGCGCGGCCGGCCCGGCCGCGCGGGACCGGGAGCGGAAACGGCGCCGCCGGGAATCGCGGCCTTCACCGTCGTCGACGCGGGCGGGGTCAGGCGCCCGCTGGACGTGCCGCGGCTCCGCACGATCATCGACGAGGCCTGCGATGGGCTCGCGGGCGTCGATGCCGCGCGCGGTGCTCGCCGCCACCGAGGACAACCTGTACGACGGGATCTCCGTCCGGGAGCTGGGGCTCGCCCCCACATGGCCGCCCGGGCGCTGGTCGAGACCGAGCCCGGCTACTCCCGGGTGGCCGCGCGGCTGCTGGCCGACACGCTCCGCTCGGAGGCGCTGACGTTCCTGGCCGGGTCGGCGGACCAGGCGTCAGCGACCGAGATGAACGAGCCGCTACCCGGATTACTTCGCGCGCTTCGTCGCCCGCGGCATCGAGCTCGGCCGGCTCGCGCCCGAGCTCGCCGACTTCGACCTCGGCGTGCTGGGCGACGCGCTCGAGGGCGAGCGGGACGGCACCGTTCAGCTTCCTCGGCCTGCAGACGCTGTACGACCGCTACTTCCTGCACGAGGACGGGACGAGATACGAGCTGCCGCAGGCGTTCTTCATGCGTGTGGCGATGGGCCTCGCCGTCCGCGAGACCGATCGCGAGGGCAGGGCGATCGAGTTCTACCGCCTGCTCTCCAGTTTCGACTTCATGTACTCCACGCCGACGCTGTTCAACGCGGGCACGACACGGCCGCAGCTGTCCTCGTGCTTCCTCACCACGGTCGACGACGATCTCGGCGGGATCTTCGGCTCGATCCGCGACAACGCGCTGCTCGCCAAGTTCTCCGGCGGGCTGGGCAACGACTGGACGCCCGGTGCGGGGGATCGGCGCGCACATCAAGGGCACCAACGGCCTGTCCTCGGGCGTGGTGCCGTTTCTGAAGATCGCCAACGACACCGCGGTCGCGGTGAACCAGGGCGGCAAGCGCAAGGGCGCCGCCTGCGCGTATCTCGAGACCTGGCACGTGGACATCGAGGAGTTCCTCGACCTCAGGAAGAACACCGGCGACGAGCGCCGCCGCACGCACGACATGAACACGGCCAACTGGATTCCCGACGAGTTCTTGCGCCGGGTCGAGGCCGACGCGACGTGGACCCTGTTCTCCCCGGACGAGGTGCCGGACCTGCACGATCTGGTTGGGCAGGCGTTCTCGCGGCGGTATGCGGAGTACGAGGCCGCGGCGGACCGGGGCGAGCTGCGGGTGTTCCGTCGCGTTCGCGCGGTCGAGCTGTGGCGCCGGATGCTCACCGCGCTCTTCGAGACCGGCCACCCTTGGATCACCTTCAAGGACGCGTGCAACCTCCGCTCGCCGCAGCAGCACGTCGGCGTGGTGCACTCGTCGAACCTCTGCACCGAGATCACGCTGAACACCCGCGCGGAGACGCCCGGCCACGCGGACGGCGAGACCGCTGTCTGCAACCTGGGTTCGGTCAACCTCGCAACACACGTCGGCGCGGACGGGCTGGACGCGGAGCGACTGCGCGGAACGGTGACCACGGCGATCCGGATGCTGGACAACGTCATCGACATCAACCTCTACAGCATCCCGTCGGCCCGCCGATCTAACCTCCGGCACCGGCCCATCGGGCTCGGCATCATGGGATTCGCCGACAGCCTTGCGGCGCAGGGCATTCCGTACGGGGGCGAGCGAGCGGTCGAGTTCGCCGACACGTTCGATGGAGCACATCTCCTACGACGCGATCGCGGCGTCGTCGGCGCTGGCCGCGGAGCGCGGGCGGTATCCGTCCTTCGACGGGTCGCTGTGGAGCCGCGGCATCCTGCCGATCGACTCCGTGCACATGCTCGCCGACGACCGCGGCGGCGATCTCGACCAGGACCGGTCGACAACCCTCGATTGGGATGCGCTCCGAGGAACCGTCGTCGCGCAGGGCATGCGCAACTCGAACGTGCTCGCCATCGCGCCCACCGCGACTATCTCCAACATCGTCGGCGTGTCACAGTCCATCGAGCCGACCTACCGCAACCTGTTCGTCAAGTCCAACATGAGCGGCGACTTCACCGTGGTGAACGAGCATCTCGTGCGCGTGCTGAAGGAACGCGGCCTCTGGGACGAGGTGATGGTCGCCGACCTGAAGTACTTCGACGGCTCGCTCGGGCCGATCGCCCGCATCCCCGCCGATGTCAAGGAGCTGTTCGCCACCGCGTTCGAGATCGACGGCACCTGGCTCGTGCGGGCGGCCTCGCGGCGGCAGAAGTGGATCGACCAGGCGCAGTCGCTGAACCTGTACGTGGCCTCGCCCGACGGCCGGATGCTGGACGAGCTCTACCGCCTCGCCTGGCGCAGCGGGTGCAAGACGACCTACTACCTGCGTTCGACATCGGCCACGCACGTGGAGAAGTCGACACTGCGCGGCACCGACGGCAGGCTCACCGGGGTGTCCCTGACGACGGCGCCGCCCCCTGCGCGGATCGAACCCGGCCGGCCCGACCGGCGGCGAGGCCCCGGCCGCGTCGCCGATCCCCCCGGCCGCGGCGGGTCCGGCGGCGATCCCCGTCGCGCTCGGCGGGCCCGGGCTGATCGCAGGACCGGGCACCGACGGCCCTGCCTGCTCGATCGACGATCCCGACTGCGAGGCGTGCCAGTAGCCGTTCCGCTCGAATACCCCATCCGTCGAAACCCCTTCCGTGCGTGCATTGACCGGCCGCGCGACCCCGAGGAGAACCTGCGATGACCGATCTGTGGACCGACGAGCTCCGCCGGACCGACCAGCCCGCCGACGCGATCGCAACGGCGGCCCCCACCCCACCCGTCGCACGACCGGCCATCGATCCGCGCGCCGAGGCGCCGAGCGCGACCGGGCTCGGCAGCATCGATCGGGACGGTGGCCGGGTCACCGTCGGCGAAAAGGCGATGATCAACTCGCGGGCGGACGTCAACCAGTTGCTGCCGCTGAAGTACCACTGGGCGTGGGAGAAGTACCTGGCCGGCTGCAACAACCACTGGATGCCGACCGAGGTGTCCATGCAGGCGGACATCGCCCTGTGGAAGGCGCCGGCCGGGACGGCGAACGGCCTGACCGAGGCCGAGCGCACCATGTTGCAAGCGCAACCTCGGCTTCTTCGCCACCGCGGAGTCGTTGGTGGCCAACAACATCGTGCTCGCCGTCTATCGGCAGCTGACCAATCCGGAGTGCCGCCAGTACCTGCTCCGGCAGGCGTTCGAGGAGGCGGTGCACACCCACACGTTCCAGTACATCTGCGCCTCGCTCGGTCTGGACGAGGGCGAGCTGTTCAACATGTACCGCGAGGTCCCGTCGATCACCGAGAAGGACGCGTGGGCCCTGCAGTACACCAAGAACCTGGAGGATCCGGACTTCTCGACCGGCACGCCCGAGGCCGACCAGGCGTTCCTGCGCGACCTCATCGCGTTCTACGTGATCTTCGAGGGCATGTGGTTCTACACCGGCTTCGCGCAGATCCTCTCGCTCGGCCGGCGGAACAAGATGGTCGGCATCGCCGAGCAGTACCAGTACATCCTGCGCGACGAGTCGATTCACCTGAACTTCGGCATCGACGTGATCAACCAGATCAAGATCGAGAACCCGCACCTCTGGTCGGCGCGAGTTCCAGCTCGAGGTGCGCGAGATGCTCGCCAAGGCCTGCGATCTCGAGATCGCCTACGCGCGCGACACGATGCCGACGGGCATGCTGGGGCTCAACGCCGACCAGTGCGAGCGGTACATGCATTTCATCACCAACCGGCGCTGCGGGCAGATCGGGCTGGCGCCGCTGTTCGCCGACACCGACAACCCGTTCCCGTGGATGAGCGAGATGATGGATCTCAAGAAGGAGAAGAACTTCTTCGAGACCCGCGTCATCGAATACCAGACCGGCGGCGGCCTGGCATGGTGACATAGTCGCAGCTCAAGGCTATGTGCAGGTGACACCGGTGGCGTAAAATTCGCCTGTGCCCAGCCGCACAGCGCTCCAACGGAAGAAATTGGTCTCGTGACTCCAGTCGAAGTTGTTTTCCTGGATATCGACACGCTTACTTCGTCGTGGGTCCTTGACGATGCGAGTCGAGCGGAAAGCCCCTGGACCATTACGATTGATTTACACGGTAGGGGGTGCGTTGGTTTTCGATGTGGTATCGGTCGGCGCGTCGCCGGTTCGCGCCAAGGCAATGCTGTACCGCCTACATCGCCGGGAGCTTGGAAACCTGCGAAGCGACCACGGCCGGCGGCCGCCTGCTCGCCCTGAAAGCGGTTCTCGGCTCCGGCCGCCGCCGAGGATGAGCGAGCCCTCGAGCGCATCGCCCGGATCGAGCGGCCCAGGCTGGACAGCGAATCATCCAGCCAACGTCTGATAACGACCTTCGTCGGCGAATCGCTCGCACGGAGCATCGCGGTCGAGATGAACGCCGCGTTCTTTGCCAATCCCACGACAAACGGTCCGTCGGCTTCCTCTCCCTGACCACGCCGACCAGCGTCGAAAGTGCTCAAGCTTCCCGACGCTCGACTCATTCGCCGCCGCGATCTTCACGGCTGAAGGAGTCGACGCGACCATCACCTCCTTCGTCAGCGTCGCCGGCGAGCGCCAGCGCTGTCGACGCTCAAAGAGACGAGCGGCATGACGCGGCCGCTGCTCACCGCCGACGTGACCACACCGACCCCGCGCATCATCTACCGCCGGCCGCTGCTCGTCGGCCCGACCATCGGCGCCAAGGTCGCATGGGCGATTTCCGCGGGATCGGGTGTTCGTCGTCTCCGATCCGACGCGCGCATCGAGATCGACAAGTCGGTGTCCTTCACCAGCGATCGCTTCACCAGCGATTCGCCTCGCCGTGAAGGCCACGATGCGCGTCGGTTTCGGCTTCGCTCATCCACGTGCGATCGTGAAAACCTCGCACCCATAAAGGACATCGGGCGTCAAAGTCACCGGGGGGGCTAACCAGGACTGATACGGCAGGCGGGACATTTTCGACATACGACGAAAAACTGCGTTGGATACTTGGAAACCAGGAGGACGGGCGCCCCTCGGGCGCGGTCACGTTTGTGGCCCCACCAGGTCTACGGTGCTGGGATGACAACCAGACGGCGCACCGCATGAGCGGCAGCGCGGTCAACCGGACCCGCACCCGCCTCGCGCGCATCGTGCAGCAGCGATCCTTCACCACGTCCGCCGACTACTGGCGGCGCCGCTACGAACGGGGCGGAACCTCCGGCTCCGGTTCCTACGGCGAGGTGGGCCGGATCAAGGCCGACGTGGTGAACACGTTCATCCGCGAGCACGACATCCAGCGGGTGATCGACCTGGGCTGCGGCGACGGCAACCAGCTTTCGATGCTCCATGTCCCGGAGTACATCGGGGTCGACGTGTCGCCGGTGGCCATCGACCTGTGCCTGCAACAGTTCGCCGACGACCCCACCAAGTCCTTCGCACTCTACGACCCGGCCCGCTTCCACATGCCCTGCCTGACCGCCGACCTGGTGCTGTCCATGGACGTGATCCTGCACCTGGTGGAGGACGACACCCTAGCCCGCTACCTGCGCCTGGTGGACACCGCCGGCACAGCATGGGCGATCTTCTACACCGAGGATCAGAAGCAGCCACCGGGTGACCCGCACGTCCGCTACCGCAACGTTGCCGACTGGCTGCAGATGCTGCCCGGCTGGGAACTGGTCGACAAGGCCGATGGCCCGCACATCAACGGGCACCCCAGCGACGCCGACTTTTTCATCCTCGCCCGATCATGAGCCGTCACCAAGGGCCGAGGCATTTCGGCTTGCCTTAAGGCCCCCTATGCCGCGGACGGAGGGCGTCGGCCGCGACGACGACCGACCCGGGGCGGGGCGGAAAGTGGATCACTGCCTCCAGAGGGCTGAATCGTTTCCGTCGCATCTCACCCGGGTTGAAGCACCGCTCGGCGATCTCAGGTCGCCCCAACCCGGGTGACGTGGCGCAGCGCCCCGCATCGATCGCCCCAGCGTGGGGCATGCGGGGCCTGCAGGGGGGTGAGGCGAGATCCGTTCGTCACGGGTGGGGCCACGGTTCACACTCTCACCCAACACGTCGTGGTCGACGTCGGATTTCGCGGACGGCTCTCGGTCAAGAGGACTCCGCGGAGTCTCCCGGGCGACCTCCCGGCCCGTGCCACCAAGCAACCGCGGGCGCCGGCAACCCGGTACGTCTCCCGCTGACGGACGGCCGCCGACAAGCCCCATCGAGTTCCAGGACGCGGAAGCCGGCCCCTCCATGACCGTGAACGACGAGAAGCAGCGCGCCGACCCCGCTGCGTCATGCATCACCGGACGGACCCTCGAATCGGACCTGAACGCAGGACGAATCATCGTCTGGATGCTCGGAATCGGGTACGCGTTATTCCTGCTCGCGCTGTACCTCGCCGTGGACGGGGGTGTCGAATGAGCATGCGGACGAGCTTCACGGCCCCCCGCCCGACCAGCGGCCCCTTTCGCTTTCACCGTCCAGCTGCGCCCGGGCTGCGCCACCTGTCGCGCTTGCTGGCGAGCGTTCCAGCCTCATCCGGCAGCCATATCGCCATCACGGCCGCCGTTCGCACGTCCAGGGGTCCGCACATGCGCCTGATCGAATGGGTAGCGGACCGGATAAGCGCGCGCAAGCAGCATCGGACGGCCTTGAACCACGACCTGGCCTCCCTAGACGAACGAATGCCCAGGCCACTCGATCGGCGGGATCAAGCCAGATCTCATGACGAACGTCAGGACGAACCCGACCAAGCCGACAATTGACCCGGCCGCGACCCGGTGCGCTGGGCTGGCGCCCTCGGTGGCGCCATGATGCAAGGTCAAGCCGACGGCGCAATGGCGGAGCGCGGTAGGACCTGCTGATGGGCTCTCCTCGAAGATTTCGTGGCCACCCTGGATGACGGCCAGTCCTAGGCCCGGGTGTCGCCGTTGCCAGGTCTCGCAAGACCCCCAGTTCGAACACCGTTCTCCGCTCCATCCCGAGATGTTTCTCCGCTGCCTTCCGGTTGACCTCCCTCGGAAAGCGCGCCCAAAGCGACAATCGATTCGAGAACGCCCGCGAGCGATGCCGCGACATCCCGCGGGTCGCTCGGCGCCTCGACCACGGTGACGTCGACCGATCTGGTCGGGCTCGCCGACCACCGCGCCAAGGCGACCGGGCCGACGATCATCGCCACGATGGTCCACGAGTCGACTGGCGCGATGCGCCGATCGTGGCCGACGATAACGGATTTGCTCCAGCTGACGCGCCGACACAGGGCTCAATGCCGGAGCGCCCGTCACGCCGACGACCAGGCGGCGCAAATGCAATGGGAGATGCCGTCGGCGAGCGAGATCGGCGCCCGTCGACCCGATCGTCCAACGATCTCGGATCCGCGCGACGCGCAAAGCAAGCGCGGCCCGCCGAATACACCCGGGGCGTCGAGACTTGGCGACACGGGCAACCGGTACTGATATCCGCTCATTCGTGGTACCGGGGCGCCGCTCAGCGCCTCCTCAGCCATGTTTTGCGTCGAGCTTCGCCCGTCCGGGTGGTGCATGGCTGAACCGTTTGGCCGCCGTGCGCTGTCCGGGCGGTCGTGCCGTGATCCCCGATGATGCGAGCGGGTCTGTGGCCTGGGCCACGACACGGATCGTCACGTTCGGTCACTCAAAGTTCTCGTGCCTGAGCACTTCCCAGGGTGGCAAAATACTGCTGTACGTCGACTCGTCGGCCGACTACTTCTGGAGCACATGGGGGTCCCATGGCCCACGTTCACGTTTCTTCTTGGGACGAGCGGTGGCCGAGTCGCGGCGGTGCGCTCTTGGCGGCCTGGTTGATCGGTCTACTGGCCTTGTCCGCCGCCTGCGCCCTGCCGCCCGCCCCCGAGAACGCCCGTGCCGGGGCGGCTTCTCGCGGCGCCCGGGGGTCCGGATGCCGTGGACCCATCGCTCGCACCCGGAACCGGTCCCGCGGACCCGGAGGCGCCGTCGTCGGCCGCACCGGTGGCGAGGAACGGGGTCGTCCCTGAACCCACAATCCGCGGAGGCGTCGGGGGATTCTCCAGGTCTACTGCTGTGCACTTTGAGGACGGCGTCTCGGTGACGGTGGATCGGTTCTCACATGCGGTGGAAAAGGAGCAAGGGCCGGGCGCGTTTCCGCCGCCCGCCCATTCACGGTGATCTTCTTGACCGTGCGGAACGAGTCGGCCCTGCCCATCGACCTGAATCAGGTGGTGGTGAGCGCCACCTATGGGTCGCCCCGCCGTAGCGCCGCGCCAGTATATGAGTATTCGCAGGTGCAGGACTTCGCCGGTGCCGCACCGCCGGCGGGATCGGTCTCGGCCGTTTACGCGTTCGCTATACCACCGAGGGATCGAAGAACTGCCGAGATCACGGTCGATTTCGACGGATTGCATTCTCCCGCTCGGTTTGTCGGAGGCGTGTCATGAGGTCGCGGCGGCACCGCGTCGGGCATGATCGGGGATGCGTGGCCTCGCAGAACGGCAATGCGCGCGCGATGGCGCGCCGCGTTGACCGTCGTCGCGCTCGCGGCGACCACCGCATCGGCCGCATCCGGCAATGCCTGGGGGGACACGGCTCCACCGACCGGGACGCCCGCGACGGTCAGCGCCGACGCGCTGCCGACCTGGCAGATCAACGGGGTCGTGTGGAGCCAGGCCGTCGTCAACAACATCGTCTACGCGACGGGCAGCTTCACCAAGGCCCGGCCTCCAGGCGTCGCTGCCGGTGGCGCGGGCGAGGTCGACTGCGCTGAACGTCTTCGCCTACGACATCACCACCGGCAACCGGGTGGCGTCCTTCAACCACTCGTTGAACGCGCAGGGGCGGGTGGTGACCGCCGCCCCGGACGGCTCCCGGATCTACGTCGGCGGGGACTTCACGGCCGTCGACGGCGTCGCCCGCGGCCATGTCGCCGCTTTCGACACAGCTACCGGCGCACTGGACCCCACATTCAAGCCGAACGTGAGCAGCCAGGTTCGGGCGCTGGCCGCCGCACGGAACCACGTTGTTCATCGGCGGCACCTACGGATCGGTGAACGGAACCGCCCGGAAGAGCCTGAGCGCAGTGAACACCTCGACCGGGTCGCTGCTGCCGTGGGCTCCCACGGCCGACAACGGCGGCGTCTGGTCGATGGCCCTGTCGCCCGACAAGACCAGGTTGATCGTCGGCGGCTCCTTCACCACGCTCAACGGCCAGGCGGCCTACGGCATGGGCTCGCTGAACGCGAGCACCGGGGCGAGTCTGCCGTGGGCGGCCAACCAGAAGATCCGGGACGCCGGCGTCGAACGGGGCGATCACCAGCCTGCGCTCCGACGGCCAGAGGATCTACGGCTCGGGCTACGCCTTCGGCGCCGGAGCGAGCTTCGAGGGCACGTTCGCCGCCGATCCCAGCACCGGCAACATCACGGTCGTGAACGACTGTCACGGCGACACCTACGACGTGCTCCCGTCCGGTCCGGTTCTGTACAGCGTCGGCCACGCGCACGATTGCTCATGGATCCGCAGCTTCCCCGACACGAGTCCTCGGGTGCGGTGGCAGCGCGCGCTCGCGCAGACAACCACTTCGACCACGACGAACATCGGTCCGGACAACTACGGCTGGAACTACAACGGTCTCCCGGCCTCCAGCGTCCTGCAGTGGTTCCCACAGCTGTCCGCGGGTTCCTACACGGGCCAGTCGCAGGGGCCCTGGTCCCTCGCGGGCAACGGCAGCTATGTCGTCCCTGGGGGGCGAGTTCCCCCGGGTGAACGGTACGGCTCAGCAGGGACTGGTACGGATGGCGGTCAGCGCATCCGCGCCGAACAAGCAAGGCCCGACCTACACCACCAAGCCGGACAGGCCCGTCCCTCCCACGACGGCGACCTCGTCCTCCCCGGGCACCGTGACCGTCACCTTCGGTACGGCCTGGGACTACGACAACGAGACGCTCACCTACGACGTGTTCCGCGACGGCACCACGATCATCCGCTCACTCCAGGTGAAGACCAACTTCTGGACCGTGCCGAACCAGACCGTCACGGACACCGGGCTGCCGCGCGGCTCGACGCACACCTACCAGGTCCGCATCAAGGACCCGTTCGGCAACGTCCTCTGGAGCCCGAACAGCAGCACCGTGACGGTCAAATGAGCGATTCGATCCGGGTCGCGGGCCACGGTCACCCGCGGGGGAGGGTGAGGATTGGTGTTGCAGGAGACTCGTTGCCGCTGTGGGGCTGGGCTGCGCGCTCATGGTCGGCGGCGCGCCCGTGACCTCCGCGTCTGCAGGTGGGCAATCGGATGTCGATCTCCACGACGCGGTCCTCGTCGAGGGCGGCGAGGAGGAGTCCGCGTGTCGGCCACCTTCACCTGCCGGGCAGGTGCTGATGGCTCGTTCACGGCGGAGATCGTCCAGTCCCGCGGAACCACGACCGCGACCGCCCACGCGTACGTGCCGCTCACCTGCACGGGAGCCGCGCAGACCGTTGAAGCCGTCGGATCGGTTCTGGACCCGGAAACAGCGCTGCGCCCCGGGCTCGCGGCCGCAAGCGCGAACCTGCTGCAATGTGACGACTTCGACTGCGATTCCCTCAGCGGGGCCGAGCGGATCGTTCTTCGCCCGCATTGAGTTCGGCCGATCTGATCACCGAGTCAAAAGCCGTGCCGGCGGCGCCGTGTCGGCATGGTCAGTTCCCAGCCGGGATCGTGTCGCGGAGGGAACTTGGTGTTCGAGACCCGCGTCATCGAATACCAGACGGGCGGCGGCCTGGCCTGGTGACCGGCCGCACGGCCGTGGCCGCGCGCCTGGTCTGATCGTCCCGTTCGACGCGAACGGGAGGCCGGCCATGAATCCAGTCACTCTGGGGTGGCCGCTGGCCGTGCTGCTGGTGCTGCTGACGGCGGCCGCGGCGACGGTCACCGGCCTCACCCGGGTCGGCCGGGCGCGGGACGTGGTCCTCGCGGCCGTCCGGGCCGTGCTGCAGCTCGCCGCGGTCAGTGCGGTCATCGTCGTGGTGCTGCGGTCGTTGTCGCTCACCGCGCTGTTCCTGCTGCTGATGGTGGCGGTCGCGGCCGGCACGTCCGCGCACCGCATCACCGGCTCGCTGCGCCCGCGGTCGTGGTGGACCGCCGCGCCGATCCTGGCCGGCGTGCTGCCCACGCTCGGTGCCATCCTGCTCAGCACCGCGATGCCGGTCGAACCGGTCGCGATCCTGCCGACCGCGGGCATCCTGATCGGCGGCGCGATGACGGCGACGTCGATCGCCGGTCGCCGGGCCGCGGAGGAGCTGACCGTGCATCGCGGCTCCTACGAGGCGGCGCTCTCGCTCGGGCTGAACCGGCGACAGGGCGTCGGCCTGGTGGCCAGGGACGCCGCCCGCCTCGCCCTCGTGCCCGGCCTGGACCAGACCAGGACGGTGGGGCTGGTCACGCTGCCCGGCGCGTTCGTCGGTGTGCTCATCGCGGGCGCGCCGCCGGTGCAGGCCGGGGCCGTGCAGCTGCTCGTGCTGGTCGGGCTGCTGCTGGTGCAGTCGGTCGCCGTCGCGGTCACGGTCGAGCTGATCTCCGCGGGGCTGCTCCCGGTCGGCGACGCACCGCTGCCCGAGTAAGCCGGCCCGCGTGGCCGGGACAACGGGCCGTCGCGGGCGCGGCCGACTGGCATGATCGATCCGCCGGCGGCGTTCGCCGGCAGGACCAGGCTCGGGGCAGGGAGTGTCGGTGCGCACGGTGCTGCGGTACCTCGCCGGCACGGCCGTGGTGCTGGCGCTCATCGCGGGCGGCACGGGGTGGCGCACCGTCCGGGTCGCGGGGGAGGACCAGCGCGCCGCCGCGGATGCGGTCGTCGTGCTCGGGGCCGCGCAATACGACGGCGAACCGTCTCCGGTCTTCGCCGCTCGGCTCGACCACGCCGCCGAGCTGTTCCGGCAGGGCGTCGCCGACGAGGTCGTCGTGATCGGCGGCGGGCAGGCCGGCGACCGCACCACGGAAGGTCAAGCCGGCCGCGACTACCTGGCCGCCGCCGGCCTGCCCGAGGCCGCGCTGACGGCCGTGCCCGAGGGCGGGGACACGCTCGCGAGCCTGCGCGCCGCGGCGCCGGTGCTGGCCGCCCGCGGGCAGTCCTCGGTCGTCCTCGTGACGGACCCGTGGCATGCCGCGCGGGCGCGCCTGATGGCAACCGACCTCGGCCTCCACGTCCAGGTGTCGCCCGTGCAGGAGGGGCCGGCCCTGCGCGACGGCATCGCGGTGCCCTACGTGCTGCGGGAGACGCTCGGCACCCTCTTCTACCGGCTGACCGGCGGCTCATCGGGCGTCGGCGGGACCGTCACGTGAGCCGGCAATGAGTCGGCGGATGAGCTCGGGGACGCGAGGCGACCGCGCGCTGGGCGTCAGCCTCCCGGCGGGATACCGCGAGGAGGACTCCGCGCGCTGGGCCGCGGAGGCCCCGAAGTCCGCCGCCCTGCCCGGCGCGATCGAGGCCGCGGTCGGCCGCAGCCCGTTCACCCGCGACCGCGCCCGCGTGCTGCACTCCGGGTCGTTCCGCCGGTTGGCCGGCAAGACCCAGGTGGTCGCGCCGGACGAGGACGCGGTGCCGCGCACCCGGCTCACGCACTCCCTGGAGGTGGCGCAGATCGCCCGGGAGATCGGCGAGCAGCTCGGCTGCGACGCGGATCTCGTCGACCTCGCCGGGCTCGCGCACGACATCGGGCACCCGCCGTTCGGGCACAACGGCGAGGCGGCGCTCGACGCGGCCGGCGCGGCGGCCGGTGGCTTCGAGGCGAACGCGCAGAACCTGCGCCTGCTCACCCGGCTGGAGCCGAAGATCATCGCGCCCGACGGGCGACCCGCAGGGCTGAACCTGACCAGGGCCTCTCTGGACGCGGTGATCAAGTACCCGTGGCCGCGCCCGACGGCGGGCGGCAAGTTCGGTGTGTACCTCACGGAGGCCGAGGTGTTCGAGTGGATCCGGCGACCGGTCGTCGACGGAGCCGACCCGGCGGATCCGGGCGGCGTGGTGGACCGTCGGTGCCTGGAGGCCCAGGTGATGGACTGGGCCGACGACGTCGCGTACTCGGTGCACGACGTCGAGGACGGCGTGATGCTCGGCCGGATCGACCTGCGCCGGCTCGCCGACCCGGGGGAGCGGTCGGCGATCGCGGAACGGGCGGCGACGTACTCGGTCGCGTCGCCCGACGATCTCGGCATCGTGCTCGCCGATCTGCTCGCGCTGCCGGCGGTGGCCGGGGCCCTCGACCAGGATCCCGGCGCGCGCGGACGGGCGGCGATCAAGCGGATGACCAGCGAGCTGACGGGTCGGCTCGCGAGCGGGCCCATCGCGGCCACCCGCGAGCGCTTCGGGTCCGGCCGCCTGACCCGGTACGTCGCCGACCTGCAGGTGCCGGCCGTCCTGGTCGCCGAGGTCGCGGTGCTGAAGGCCATCGCCGTGCGGTACGTGATGGACGATCCCGTCCGGGTGGCGGCCCAGCACCGCGAGCAGGAGCTGCTCGTCGAACTGGTGCGGGCGATGGCCGATCGGGGGTCCGCGGCGCTCGACCCGGCGTTCGCGGCCGACTTCGACGGCGCCGGCGGCGATGCCGAGCGGCTGCGAGCCGTGCTCGACCAGGTGTCGCTGTTGACCGACGCGCAGGCCGTGAACCGGCACCGCCGCTGGGTCGCCGGAATCGGGGGTGGATCCGTCGCGGTGGACAGGTGACCCGGGCCGGTCCGCGACGGAACTAGACTCGCCTGCGTGGCGGGGCGGATCTCAGAAGCGGATCGGGAACGCGTCCGCGATGCCAGCCGGATCGAGCAGGTCGTCGGCGAGTACGTCGCGCTGCGGTCCGCCGGTGGCGGAAACCTCAAGGGGCTGTGCCCTTTTCACGACGAGAAGACGCCGTCGTTCCAGGTCAGCCCGGCGCGCGGCTACTACCACTGCTTCGGCTGCGGCAAGGGCGGCGACGTCTTCGCCTTCTTGTCCGAGCTCGAGCACCTGAGCTTCGTGGAGTCGGTCCAGCAGCTGGCCGACCGCGCAGGCATCGCCCTCGCCCTGATGGAGGGTGGCAGCTCGACGCGCGCCGAGCGCGGCACCCGGTCCCGGCTGCTCGCCGCCAACAAGGCCGCCGACGAGTTCTACGCCGCCCAGCTGCGGTCCGACGGTGGCCAGGCCGCCCGGCGGTTCCTCGCGGACCGAGGATTCGACCTGGCCGCGGCCGCCCATTTCGGCTGTGGATACGCTCCCGACGGCTGGGACGCATTGGTCAAAGCACTGACCGGTCAGGGCTTCTCGCTCGACGAGCTGTATCGGGCCGGCCTCGCTCGGCAGGGTCAGCGCGGCGCGATCGACCAGTTCCACCGACGGCTGCTCTGGGCGATCAAGGACGCGGCCGGTGACATCGTCGGTTTCGGCGCCCGCCGGCTCTTCGACGACGACCGGCTCGAGGCGAAGTACGTCAACACCGCCGATACCCCGCTGTACCGCAAGTCTCAGGTGCTGTTCGGGCTCGACCTGGCCAAGCGGGACATCGCCCGGCAACGCCGGGCGATCGTCGTCGAGGGCTACACCGACGTGATGGCCATGCACCTCGCGGGAGTCACCACCGCCGTCGCCTCGTGCGGGACCGCCTTCGGCGCGGAGCACATCAGCGTGCTCCGCCGGTACTTGCTGGACGCCTCGCCGCACGGGGCTGGTGCCGAGGTGATCCGCGGCGAGGTCGTCTACACGTTCGACGGCGATTCGGCGGGACAGAAGGCCGCGCTGAAGGCGTTCGACGCCGACCAGCGGTTCGCCGCGAACACCTCCGTGGCGATCGCGCCGGACGGCATGGATCCGTGCGAACTGCGGCAGGCCAAGGGCGACGAATCCGTCCGTGCGCTCGTCGAGTCGCGGCGGCCGCTGTTCGCGTTCGCCATCCAGACCTCGCTCGCCCAGCACGATCTCGAGACGGCGGAGGGCAGGGTGGCGGCGATGAACGCCACGGTCCCGCTTGTCGCGCGGATCAAGGAGGAGACGCTGCGCGACGAGTACACCCGCCAGCTCGCCGGCTGGTTGGGTGCCGAGCTCGCGCCGATCCGCTCGCGGGTGCAGCGGCAGCTCGCCGCCGACCGCCATAGCCAGGCGCGCGCCGACCGGCCGGACCGGCCCGATCGGCACCGCCCGCCGGACGGCGCGGCGCAGCGACCGGTCGCCGTCGCATCGGCCGACGGCCCCGCCGATCGGGCGGCCGCGGAACCCACCGAGGGCGCCCCCGGTGCCCCGGACGTCACCTCGGCCGCGCCGGCGGCCGCCGCGATCGAGCGTCCCGATCCGCGGGACCGGGTGAGCTTCGCCGAGCGAGAGACCCTGAAACTCGTTCTGCAGCAGCCGGACCTGGTGGCGGCCGGGTACGACCAGGTCCGTGCGGAGGCCTTCACCCAGCCCGCCTACGCGGCCGTGCACAGCGCGGTGGAGAGCGCCGGCGGACCGCCGACCACCGGTTCCGGGGTCGCCTGGGTGGAGTCGGTTGCCGAGCGCCTGCCGGCAGGGCCGCTGCGCTCCCTCGTCAGCGAGCTGGCCGTGGAACCGCCGCGGCAGCGCGCCGACGCCGTGGACGAGCGGTACGCCGGCGCGATCCTCGCCCGGATGGCGGAGCGGGTGGCCGCCGCCGACGAGCGAGCGCTGCGGTCGCAGCTGCAGCGGGCGGAGGCCGGTGGCGACTCCGCGCGCGTGCGCGAGCTGGCCGGCGACCTCGTCGCGGTGGCGACATACCGCCGCGCGCTCGCCGACCGCGCGCGGGGAAATGCGTGAGCGTTCTCGATCGCTGGCGGCGGCGGCCCGTTCCGGAGCCGGTGGCCCGCGCGATCGGCAAGGACGAGCGCGTGCTCGGCGTCGCCGAGTGCGTCGATGGACCGGTCCTGGTCGCGACGCGATCGGGACTCTGGGTCACCGAGGGTGGTGACGCGCACCGGATCGACTGGCACCTGATCTCGAAGGCGCGGCTGGACGGTCGAGTGCTGTCGGTGGTCGTGGCCGACCAGGTCGGCTCGTGGGACGACGGGATGGTCGCGCTGGTCGACCGGCCGCAGCGGACCTTCACGCTCTCCGCGCGCAACTCGATCACCGACGTCGTGCACGGCCGGGTGCGTGGGTCGGTGGCGGCCAGCCGGCACCTGCCGTGGCCCGGCGCCGGCGGCTGGGTGGTGCTGCGGCGGATCGCCGGCCGCGACGGGCTCGTGCGTCAGATTCGGCTCGACCCCGGTGCCGATCCGGCCGCCCGCGGGTTCGCCGACGCCGCCGCCGACCTGGCGGACGAGTTGGCCGGCGGCGCCACGGCGGAGCGCTGAGCCGGGGGTTCGACCGGTGTATCGCGCCTCCCTTCGGCCGCCGCCGACGGTGCCGCGCCGACTCGAAACCCGATGAGCCCGAGGCGCCGCTCTCGCTAGAGTGCTGGGGGTGAGCGAGGCTGATTCGCACGATCCGCGACGGCTGCGCGCGTCCGACGAGGACCGCGAGCGCGTCGCCCGCGTGCTCAACGAGGCGATGGAGCAGGGCCGGCTGACCCCGACCGAGGCGCACGAGCGACTCACGTCGGTCTACGGGTCGAAGACGCTGGGCGACCTCGAGCCGCTGACGGCCGACCTGCCCGGCCACGCCGCGCTGGTTCCGCTGGAGTCGACCCTGCCGCAGGTCGCGGCGCCGGCGTCGAGCCGCTCGGTGAGCCGGATCGGCGGCACCCCGACCTCGTCGGTCGCGATCGCCGTGCTGTCCGGGGCGACCCGCAAGGGGCCGTGGGTGGTGCCTGCCCAGTTCAACGCGGTCGCGATCATGGGCGGCATCGACATCGATCTCACGCAGGCGCACTTCACCGAGAGCACCACGGTGATCACCTGCGTGGCGTTCTGGGGCGGGATCGACATCGTCGTGCCCGAGGACCTGACCGTCGTCGTCTCCGGAGTCGGGCTACTCGGCGCCTTCGAGGACAACGCCCAGGTCGAGGGCCCGCCGGGCGCGCCTGTCGTCCGGATCAACGGCGTGGCGCTGATGGGCGGCGTCGAGGTGAAGCGGTCGAAGAAGTCGCGGGCGCAGATCGAGGAGTAGTCCGCGCGTCCCGTCCCGCCGTGACTGGTCGGCGGGCGGTGATCAAATGGCCGCGCGCCGCGCGACTCACTCGCCCGTCGTCAGCGGCCCGAGCCCTTGCCGGTGACCTGGGAGACCTTGGCCTGGACGAAGCCAGCCGCGCCCTGCACGGCGGGGTGGTCCGCCACCTTGAGGGTCAGCCGCTTGATCTGCTCATACCGCTCGCGGCCCGCGCGCGACCCCAACACGTAGCCGATGGCAACCCCGATGGCGATGCGGAACATGTGCGACATCCTCCTGCCGTCATTCCCCGTCGAGGCGGGGACCAGCGCTCAGTCTTCCTTATACCCAGCAGCCGCCCGACCCACGCCGGGCGGGGGCGTTCGTCCTCGTCCGACCGCGTGACCAGGCGCGACCCCGCCGACCGACCGAGCGGGCCGCACCGTTGGGCTATCCTGGTTCGGCGCTCGCGCGTCGTCGCGGGCACCGGTCCTCCGTAGCTCAATTGGCAGAGCATCCGACTGTTAATCGGAGGGTTGCTGGTTCGAGTCCAGCCGGGGGAGCCGAGCAATACAGCGGCTCACCTGCGGGAACGGTCTCCGACACGATCGTTTCCGCAGGTGAGGTGCACCCATCTGCGCACTCAGCTGACTCATGGATCGCTCGGCGGCGTGACCCGTGGAGCCGTCGCCCAACGGCGATGCGACTCAGCGATCCGCCTTCTCGAACATGCGTTCGACTGGCGGTGTCGTGCACG